>NZ_BAAADQ010000013.1:151831-515835 GCF_039522565.1 Halorubrum ejinorense
TGCCAGTATTACTACATCTGTCACTCGTGTGTTGCCGACTCCTGTGAGTGACAGGACTGAGGCCACCAGGAGGAGAAGAACTAGCATTTCTGGCTTATCAAGTATGGGCCAGTCCAATTTCTTCATTCTGTTTCAGCCCAACCCCTAAAGCTATATGAAGCTATCTTCTCTTATATCGGTAGTGTTCAGATGAGCTGATTACATACGGATTAGTGGCTACCAGACTACTAATTACCAAAGTTTGGAGAGCACGATCTAAATTCAGTTATTGGTAAACTGAGAGGATTCCATCAGGAATCCTCATTCTTATGTGCAGAAAAAATCGCATCTTTGATTTCGTCGTCATTCACATTATCAAGATTATAATTAGCCATATGAGGATAGTATCGAGAAAACTGTTCGATCGATGCTTCTGTTGATTTCCATGTCACGGGTTTTTTTCCAGTGAGAATTTGTTTATCACGAAACGTCGGTCGAATTCGAGTTACAACCTGATATAGGGTGAGTAACATTTTTATGAGATAGCTATCAGTTTGCTCTTGAGCCTTTTTCGGAGTTAATGTTTTTAATTCAATATTAATATTAGTCAGCCCAGTATACTCGGCTATTTGTTCAAGTTCAGAAGGAGTATATTCTTTAATGTGACTCCGAAACTTTCCAATATTCCAATAAATAAATCCAGCACCAACCCCAGTTGAGCGGCCAAACAAAGTTCGAATTCGATTCGTCAAGCGAACTGAATTCGGGGTTGTAACCAAAATTGTACCACCAGTTGCTAGAGAATTAACACAATCATTTAGAAACACTCGTGGTGAGTCAACGTGCTCCAAGACTTCAATCGCAGTGACGAGGTCGTAGTCATCACTCGGTAAACCCTCTCCAGCAGAGGCAACAATTAAATCTATTCCCATCTTATCAGCGAATTCACGTATCCGGGTTTGATTATTACCGATAAGATGCCACTGGTCATTCAAGTCATCAACGGCCGTAACATCATACCCTAACTGGGACAATACAGCTTCAATATCGCACGGTCCACACCCTACAGATAAAATAGAATCGCCAATTGATGTGTGTGAATCAATTTGTTTGATTATAGTGTGAATCCATTCTCGTTTTCCGGCGACATACTGTCTTCCAAATGGAAACTCTTCGATTACGGTGTCCAAGGCCGATTCAATATCACTTCTATCCATAAGTGTGTCGTACTCAGTCTTTGCGTGTTATTTCTTCGGAATTTCAAGAGGGATGTATCTAGTACATATCAAACTCAGTGTCTCACTAATTCTATTAGTTAGAACGTCTGCTCCCTGGTGTACACAAAATCCAACAAGCTAACAGTAAATGATACGTTCCCTGCGAACATAAGCCCCTCCCACCTGTAGACAGATTTTGAGTCGGGGCAGCCTAAACGAGGACCCAACACAATTCCTTGCCGAGAGATCGTCGAACTACCTTCTAAGCAGTGGTCTGTACAGACCTTCCAGGTCCTACAACCGAGACGAAGACGACAGACAGACTCTATCATTCTGAAGCATAGCATAGAACTACCTACGGCTATACCACACACTAGTACGAATTATATGTCAACTGTGATTAAATAATGACTTAAAGTGAGTATAGATCTAAACAATTTACAATACGTCATCAATTCTTATGCGTTCGTTGGCCGAGAGCGAATCTCGGATCGCAAACGTCGAGAGCGAGGTCTCGACGATATCTCGCATCGAAATTGGTGCCGACGTACCGTTCTGAATCGTCTCGACAAACTCTCGAAATTCGGTTTCGAACCCTTTCGATTTCCTCATTCCGAGCCGTCCAGTCTTGAAATCATTTATCCGGTACACACGATCGCCATAGAATACTTCAAGTGATTCTTTGCTTTGGGAATCATCGCCCAACGTCGTATACGTTATCGTTCCCGTTGAATTGTCCTCAAACTGGATGACTGCCTGAATATTTTGTTGTGTCGGAGACTTCTCTGGGATTTTCGGTCCGATCGTGTACACTTCTTGTGGAGAAGATTCTGAAAAGAATTGAAGCAGATCTACAAAGTGACAGACCTCGCCGACGATTCGTCCCCCACCCTCTTCTGGGTCGATCGTCCAGTGATCTGAGGGAACCGTCCCGGCGTTGATCCGGTACTGTGCCATAAAGGGAGAGTTTCGCCCGGATAATTCATTCTTGATCGTCCTCGCTGGTTCAGAGAACCGACGGTTGTATCCGATCATTAACCTACTGTCGGATGCTTGCTCGGCGTCGACAACAGCCTGTAACTCCTCTCGATCGAGCGCAAGTGGCTTTTCAACGTGTACATCCTTCCCGGCTTCAAGAGCCTTCACAGCGATCTCTGCGTGGAGATTGTGTCGCGTTGCCACAACTACAAGGTCAAGCGCCTCATCCTCCAGTATCTCCTCGTAGTCCGTGGTGACATACTCGGCATCATACTTTTCTCCAACCGTTTTGCTACTTACCCCTGTCGCCGAAGCGATAGCCGTGATAGCCAACTCATCGATCCCCGAGATCGTCGGTAACAGTGTGCTAGTCGCGAAGTTTCCGGCCCCGACCATTCCGACGGAGAGTTGGCCATTAACGGATCGTTTCGAACCGGATTCGAGTTCGATCCGCCGCGTTCGATCTGTCTCGTTGGAATCGTATTCTAACACAATTCCGGTGTAATCTCCACCCTCAAGGATCAGGTCGTACGCTTCGAGCGCGTCATCGAACGGGAACATATGCGAGATCAGATCGTCGAGATTGAGTTCTCCTGTGTCGAGTAATCTGAGGAACTCACCCATATTCCGATTTTCTGTCCAGCGGACGTACCCGATGGGGTACTCGTTTCCTTTTTCCTCGTACGCCCGATCGTACCGGCCAGGACCGTACGATCTAGAAAGACGGAAGTCGAGTTCTTTCTCGTAGTACTGTTCCCGGGGAATATCCATACCGACATCGCCGACAACGGACACGCGCCCCTGCTCGCGTGTGATGTTCCCAGCCATTTCGACCGGCTGATCAGAATCCGTAGCGGCGGTGATAATCACACCATCGACTCCCGGCCCGCCACTGAATGATTCAGCTATGTGCTCAATGTTATCATCTCCGATTACGGCTCCCACTGAGATCTCTGTTGCGTCCCCAACCTTGGACGGGTCAATATCGATCCCTAATACTGGATAACCGTACGCGGACAGGAGCTTCGTCGTAAGTCGACCAACCAAACCGAGACCGATCACTGCGATTCGTTCCCCAGGTGTTGGATCGAGTCGTCGGATCCCCTGTAATGCGATCGAACCAACCGTCGTGAAAGCGGCATCGCGCGAGTCTACCGAGTCAGGAATCGGGACGCAAAGGTTCTCTGGAACGTGGTTTACCTCGGCATGTGTCGCATACTCAGCACCCCCACAAGCGACACGATCCCCGACTGAGATGTTGGTGACGTCCTCACCTACCTCGAGCACTTCTCCAGAACAGCTGTATCCCAGAGGAAGGGGCTTATCGAGGCGAGACTTTACCGAACGATACGTGGCTTGGATCCCATCATTTCTTGTCTTTTCGATGACCTGTTTCACGAGGTCTGGTCGTTCCTTGGCTTTCCCCAATAGGCTCTTTTTTGCTAGATCGATCAGCGCTTGTTCGGTTCCAGCACTAACGAGAGAATGGCGTGTATCGACGAGAACTCCGTTCGAAGAAGTGCGTGGTTCCGGAACGTCGACGAGTTCCAGTTCCCCACTATCGAAGTTTTGTTGAAGCTGCCGCATTATGGACTCACTTTCGTCTTCTCTGGTTTTTGTGTTATCATTCTGGTATCGATTAGAGGTCTCAATGAGTACTTTTCGCGATCGTCAGTTGAGTTCACGAAGGATCACTCCAAGCATTCCCGAATCTTCTCGATGGAGGGTAACCACAGCCCTGGATTGTTCTTTACCGTATTCTGGATGATATGGCGCCGTTCCAAGGGTCATTTTGTTACCCTCAAGCGCTTCTAACTCTGCGGTTGGTATTCCTTCATTATCTTCGATCGTCACGTATTGGTCGGTGCTGTTGAGGGTAGCGCTATATTCGGGATGAACATGAAAACGGCTCAGAGCAGATTCGTTCTTACACTCCACCTGATCCGTGATTTGCCATCCATCGGAGACTCGTTCGACCGTTCTTTCGTGTGTATATGTTGGATGTCCGATCCCGTTCACATCGTAAGCCATTCGAAGAGGGGAACCTTCGCTAAATTCGACTTCTGGATCAAGCGTTCCCCACATCCAAAACGAGGAGGCCAAACGAACCGGTTCAAGAGTACCGACTTGGACAGTGTTGTGGCTCTGAATGCTTCGATCACGCTGGCGAGTTGTCCCGGCAGAGTATTCGAATACACCGGTGTCAGTCAATATCCGTTTTCCGCCGATCCACAAACAGACCTGCCCCGGATGTACGTGTGCGTGTGCTGGAAGATGAGGGACCGTTATTTCGTGTGCTGTGATGAGAAGCTGGCTATCGTCGGTTCCAAGCCAGAAAAATCCCGACTCAGGCAGTGATCTATAAGGATCCGGCTCGGAATGTAGATTCGTCTCAATACCGATAGATTGCGCGTATTCGAGACAGGATGTTAGTGGTAGTGCTTCTCCAAAGACAGAGTCATTTAGAAGTGGAATCTGATCGTCCGGTGGCCGGAGACGTTCGATAAAGTGAACTCCATCAGTTGCGGTCTCTCGAAGGGATTTGGACCCCTCGCTGATGGATTCTAACAGATCAACTGCTGTGAGGAAGCGCTGACAGACGATCAGGTGATACATCGGGCTTCGTTCGATATGACCTCCATCTTCGAAGAATTGTTCCTCACCCGCCTGTTCGAAGATCTGCTGTCCCTGGCGTAACCACGCCGGTTCGTTAGCATAGATCCCTGCTACGACGAGTGCAACCGCGTTCTCAATAAGGTGATTACCGCCCACACCGTGTTCAACATTGTCGGAGAGGAACACTGCGTTCTTGTAGACAAATCGTCGGATATTCCTTCGAAACGTCTCATCGAGCTGCGACGCAAATAGAGAATCGTACCGTGCCCAATTCAGGATCCGAAGACAGACCGAATGTGGCATCCAGTATCGTCTCAAGTACTGGCTATCGGTTGCAATCGGATGATCTTCTATCCAGTCATCGAGCCAAGAACGATGGATCGCGATTTCCTTGTCCGAAATCTCTGAAGGCTCGTGAGCCGTGAGCCAGATAGGTTTAAGATGTTCGAATCCCCAGCACTTCAGTTTCCAGTGAAGCGACTGTTCTATCACTCTCGGCACATCCACAGAGATGGACTCTCCATCTTCAAAGGATACAGTTTCGTTTAGGAAGCTGAGGTTTCCGTTGAGGACGGCTGTTACGTCTCGCTCGTATATCTCTCGTTTGTTGAGAGTGCTCTTTTGAAGACGAATCGTGTTATCGCGTATCGGCTTAATACGCGGAGTGAATTCCTCTGGGACCTGCCGCTCGTATCGTCTATCAATATCGATCGGTAGTCGTGGTAAGACCGATGACTTGAGTGTGCGAGTCGCGATTCCGAAAAGCTGTCTCGGTTGTTTATTGAGTGCGGTTCCAGCAAGGGTCAAATAATCCGTCATCATTCACCAACTACACTTGATACATATTGATCCCAGCTGTTTCCCAGCGATCTTCATCCAACATAGCCCGCGTGTCGATGATCACGTTACCTCGCATACGATCGACGAAGGTTTTCGGGGAGAGTGCGCCGTATTCAGGGTGGTCCGTCACCAGTACAGCAGCATCAACATCGTTGAGGCTCTCCTCAAGCGACGAGAGCTCATAGTCGATGTCATCGCTTTCCACATACGGGTCCGTCAATCGAAGTTCGTCGACACCTCTCTCCAACAACTCCTCAGCGATCACAAGCGACGGAGTTTCTCGAACGTCGGACACTCCACCCTTGTAGGCGACGCCAAGTAGCGCTACCCTCGATCCCTCTAAGTCACTAAGCGCCGCCGAGAGCAACTTTATCACGAACTCCGGCATCCCGTCATTGACTCGGCGAGCCGTCTCGATCAGCATTGGGATATCGTTTCCGTGGTTCAAGAACAGCGGATCGATCGGGATACAGTGGCCACCGACGCCCGGACCCGGACGAAGTATCTCTACCCGCGGATGTTCGTTTGCCATTGCGATAGCCTCCCGTGAGTCGATCTCAAACTCGTGAGCCAGCTTCGCGATCTCGTTTGCGAACGCAATGTTCGTGTCCCGGTACGCATTCTGGATCAGTTTCACGAACTCCGCCGTTGTGGCATCCGCTGTCCTAACGTCGCCGGAGACGAACGAGTCGTACAGCGCGACGATCCGGTCGGTCGGACCTCCTGCCACCGTGCCGATGATCCGGTCGTTCTCCCGCAGCTCCGTGAGAGTGTTTCCGGGAAGCACTGTCTCCGGACTGTATCCGAGAGTGATGTCCTCGCTCGCGGAGAGTCCCGATTCCTCCAACACCTCCCGCAATCGACCCGCGGTCGTCCCGGGAGGAACCGTCGACGAAAGGATTACCGTATCGCCCTCACGAAGCTGCTCGGCGACCGTCTTGCCTGCCGCCTCGACGTAGGAGAGGTCCGTCCGGTCGAGGTCTTTATCGTACGGCGTTGGGACACAAATGATATGAAACTCTGCCTCCTGCGGTTGAGAGACGATAGTTAAGCCGTCTTCGAGTGCTCGCCTCACGAACCGATCTAAATCCGGCTCTTCGAGGTCGAAGGACCCCTCCGTAAGGTCGGACCGGTGTGCTGGGTCGACATCAAATCCGTACACTTCGTAGCCGGAGTTCGCGAGGACTGCGGCCATCGGGAGGCCGACGTATCCGAGCCCGTGAACACAGATGCGTGGTTCTGTCTCAGTCATTCGTATCCCAAGGTATCGAGGATCTGGTCAGCCGCCGTGCCGTCCCCAAACGGATTCTCCCAGTTTCGGTCTCTCGTGAGCATCTTGCGAACGCCCTCGCTAACATCATCGGGAGCCACGCCCACGACCAGATTCGCTCCGACATCGACTGTCTCGGGACGCTCCGTATTGTCGCGCAGCGTTACACAGGGAGTCCGAAGGATACAACTCTCCTCTTGAACGCCCCCTGAGTCGGTAAACACGATCGTCGCCTCATCTTCTAACACGAGGAAATCGAGGAAGTCCTGCGGCTCCACTAACTGTATGGTATCCGGGACATTGATCCCGAACTCAGAGATTCGCTTTTCTGCCCGCGGATGGATCGGATACACGACCGAGAGATCGTGTTCATCTGTTGCCTTCGCCACGCTGTCGAGCAATCTCTCAAATCGCTCTCTGTCGTCGACGTTCTCCGCCCGGTGAGCCGTCAGTAGCGCAAATCGCTCATCGAGATTCATATCCGACAGGACGCTACTACGTTCGTGAGCTATCTCGACGTTCTGGTGAACCGCGTCGACGACCGTGTTTCCGGTGACGGTGATCCATTCGTCAGAGAGTCCCTCCTGCCGCAACTGATCCCCTGAGGTATTGGTCGGCGCAAACAGGTAATCGGCAGCGTGATCTGATACTCGCCGATTGATCTCTTCTGGCATATCCCGATCGAAGCTCCGGAGCCCTGCCTCCACATGCCCGACCTCGATATCGGCCATCTTCGTCGCCGCAATGGTTCCTGCAAGGACCGAGTTAGTGTCGCCTTGGACGATTACGACCTCAGGACGTTCAGATTCCAGAACGGATTCGATCTCGGCGATCATCTTTCCGGTCTGTTCCCCGTGGCTACTCGATCCAACTGCGAGATTGTAATCTGGCGTCGGAAGATCGAGTTGCTCGAAGAACACCGAGTCAAGATCTTCCGAGTAATGCTGACCTGTATGAACGATTGAGAACGGCACGTCTCGTCGCTGGCAAGCGCGGATGACTGGAGAGAGCTTGATTATCTCCGGTCGTGTTCCCAAGACGAAACTGAGCGTAGAGGACATCGTGTGGGTTTGTTGTATTGAAGAATCCGAAGGTCGGAGTTAAAAGCTCGTATTCGTTATTCGTTGGAATGATCGTCGCGTTCAGTGATCGTCGCGAGATACTCCTCGCTGATCGAGTCCCAGTCGAAGTGAGCGTTGACGTACTTCTGCCCCGATACCGCGAAGGCTTGCCGCTCCTCTGAGTTATCACGGAGCCGTCTAGTTGCCGAAACCAGTTCGTCGCGTTGACTAGGTTCAATAGGGATTCCGGCGCCAGCATCTGTTAGAATCCGTTTCGCTTCACCTCGAACGCCGAGAATCACCGGAAGACCAGCCGCCATCGACTCAAGGAGTTTTGAGGGGATCACGGTCTCGAATATCTCGCGGGGCTTCAGATGGACAAGGGCAACATCCGACTCGCGAAGGATGTACGGAACCTCCTCTTTCGGCCGCCGACCGGTGAACGTCACGTTGTCCAGATCGGCTGCTTGAGTCTCCAATGCTTCACGTTCTGCTCCGTCACCGACGATCACGAACTGAACGTCGTCGAGTTCTGGAGCTGCCTCCAACACGACCGACAGACCATGTGCTCGCCCGATCGTCCCGACGTACGAGATCGTTAACTCGTCACTGAGGTCGTTCAAGACTGGCGAGTTATCTCCTTCAACATCGTAAAACGCCAGATCAATTCCGTTCGGATGGAACGCAATCTTCGATCGATCGACACCACAGTCCACGATAGGCTCAATGAACGCCTTCGAGACGACGATGAGATGGTCTGAGCGTCGATAGAGGAATGTTACAGTCGCTTCAAGCAGCCAGATCACGAGCCTGTTGTCAAAGTCACTAACCGCCAAGATGGATTCGGGCCATAGGTCACGAACCTCGAACACGAACGTCGCCCGCTTGACCCGAGCGATGACCCAAGCGGAGACTCCGGTGAGCGGTTGCGGCGACGTCGCAACCACGACCGACGGAGAAACGTACAGTAGCCCGACAACTATTGAGATGAGCATAAACCAAACGAACTTCAGACTACGGCGGGCAAGATTCCCACTTGGCGACGTAATCGTTTTCGTATAGAAGACATCCACGTCATCCCGTTTCTCGTGTCGCAACCATTGATTATCGTACCCATCGTAGACCTCACCCTCCGGATAGTCCGGCGCAGAGGTCAACACGGTCACAGAAGCGTCGTCTGACCACCGCTTGGACAGCTCATCCCATCTCGTCTGGGAGGCTCCCGTCTCAGGCGGGAAGTACTGCGTTACGACAAGGATCGACTCAGATTCGCCCGTCATTTTCTCACATCACCGCTGTTTCGATCCTGTATCGACTTGATCTGCGGCAGCGACTCGTCTTCCCGCGTCGTGAGCACGGTCACGTCGTGGCCCATCACGGCCTGGTCTCGTGACATCGCGTGGACGTGGGAATCCCCGCCCCCCTTCGTGTCGGGATAGATCAACGGCGCGACACGGAGAATTCGCATTACCGGCTCGTACCCGACGCCCGCGTACAAACGTACCGGTTCGGGTTAGTCACACATCTTGTTTAACCAACAGACGCTCTCAGATTGCCCGATGTTGGGTAAATAATAGCTGTGATGATGAGAAACACACGCCGATTCAGAAAATCACCGTTCAGTTGTCAGTAACAGCATCTTCAGTCGAATCATTGTTGGTGTTTTCACTTACTTCCTCCTCAATATACTGCCAATCTTCGGTGTCCAAACGCCCCTCGAGGTATAACTCGCCGTCTTCAGTAATCACATACACACCATTTCCAAGGTGATCAACTAATCCCTTTTCGGCTAATTTCTTACATCTCCGATCCACCTGTTGGCGTGAATATCGGATCGGGCCTTCTCGCTTCATTTTGGTGGGAGAACCGGATTTATGTTCAGATAGATACTCAAGGATACGGTCATCTGCCGCAGTCATCCAACTACCCGCATATCTCATAGGGCACTCTGTTGTTCCAAGGTCTATATTACGGTCGGATCGCACCCTCAATATCTTGTAGCTATTCAGTTAGTCACCGTAATATTAATAAGACAAGCGCGTATGTGTCTAGTCACGGAACCCGAGTGACGAACCCTCGGCTCGCGAGAAATGTAGAAACCCCGGCCGCGGTGTTGGAGCACCCGACCGGGACGGGTTCTGTGCCCGAACACAGAACCATGCTAATGCTGGCAACTATGGGGCTTAAGCCCTGCGAGACGACTGACGAATCGAACAGTAACAACTCCGGCTGTAGTTTGTGTCCCAACCCAGCCGACGGCTACGACACTACCTTCGACGGCCAACTCTGTAGCACGTGCGCTACGACACGCAGCGTCGACGAGGACACCGTGGAGGGGCACAATGTCTAGTCCCATCGAGACCGACGCCCCCTCACTTGCCGATCTCTCAGCCACCCACCGCGATCTGCTCTGGGTACTCTCTCAGACTGGCCCCAGCGAGGGCGGCCGACTCCACCACGCGCTCAACGACTACTACACCGACGGTATCGACCAAGCCCAAGTCTGTGATACACTCAAGGAGCTCATCGAACGCGACCTCGTTACCAAACAAACCCACGACACGCCCGAGTATCGACTCACCGAGTCGGCCCGCCGCGCTCTCTCCGCGCGGCAAGCGTGGCAAGCTGGCACTCACAACGCTGAGGGAGGACAGGAATGACGCGACCTTCCAGCGACCCACAAGCCGCAGATCTCGCCCAACTCACACGCATCTCGCTCGACACCAACCACCCGATCTGCCAAGTCTGCGGCCAACCCCTCCACGAAGGCGACGACATCACTACCTACGCCTACCGCGCGGCCGGCGAACCCGCGTACGCGATCGGCTACATCATGTGTGGAGCAGATACTCACGAACACCCGACCGTCTTCACCCGCGGTGTTCGCGAGTACGTCCTCACGGGCCACATCGGGACGTGTTCAGACACCCGAACGCAATCCACAACGTTCGTCCTCCTTGATCCGACTGTAGTCGTCACGAGTCCCACGACGACTACAAATCTACACGTCCACCCGGACGCCCCAACACCACGGAGCCCAACCCACCCGACACCACAGGAGCCCACGCCGCTTCTTACTGCGGTTCGCGAATACGCCCGCTCTGATGGTGGCTCCCCACCGGAGGGGACAGAATGATCCCGGCTGTCGTGACCCACCAACTCACCCACCGGTGATCGCTCGTGGGACCACGCCAGCCTGCGGCCCGCGAGCGAGGGATCCGACTCATCAGCCACGAGACCGCCCTCTCCACAGAAGGGATCGTCTGTACTGCGGTCTCACCGCGAGTAACTGAGTGGATTCCAGACCTCCTCGCCGAACTCAAGCCGCACACCGAACGGGCTATCCGCAATTGTACCGCTACAGATCCGTGGCGCGCTAGCACACAGCTCCTCGCAGAAACCCTGCCTGAGTGGCAGACCATAGACAAAAAATGGACCGACGATGTCGCTGAAGCCGTCGCGTACACCCGCGCTATCACGACCCTTGCGCTGACCTATACAGACACCGACGTCGACGCACTCAGTACGTACCACCAACAGCGACACGTCAACCTAACCGATACGGTCACCACCATCGGCACGGGGCGCGGCCCAGTCAACGGAGACCTCGGCGCACTCGCGAACGGCCCGGTCGCGCTCCATCGAGAACTCGAGGACCAACCCGAAGTCCTCACACTCCTGTTGGACGGCGACGCGTGGACCTCGCTCACGGATCGGCGGACGGGCGTCCGCGCACTCGCGGCGATCACCGTCCTCGCCGACGGGTTCGATGTGCGGATCGTCGCGTCCCCGGCGGTCCACCGACACCTCTCAAAGCGGTATCCCAACTGGACCGAGTGTCACCTTGATCTTACTGCCAGCCGGGATCGGTCCCCCCACAACCATTCCACGCACACCGTCGACGCCGCGTGGGAGGCCATTCGTGACCTCGACACCGAGCCAGGAAAGCGACGCTTGCTCGGACACCTCAACGCCGACGATGCCCGACGCTACCGCGATCTCAGTACCGATCCCACGATCGATATCGCCGACGGCACCGTCAGCCGCTACGTCCTCGATCTTGAAACGCGCGAGTTAGTCACGATTGGTCGTCGTGGCCAACACAACACGGTCCAACTCACCGATCTGGGCCAGTTCGCCGTCCAACGGTGTCTCGACGACGATTATAATCTCGTCCACCCGGACCAGCGCCGACTCGATGAGCGTCTTACTGGGGCCCCTCAAGAATCCACAAGTACAGTGTCGCCCCGCCGGGCAGGCAGGGAAACACCCACCCTCGACGAGCGAGTGGCGACAACTGGGAACCCAGACGCAGACGACGACTACGTCCAGTGGCTCACGGACCCTACAAACAGCCCAGACCAGCTCCACGAGCGATTCAGCACCGTCGCCCATGACGACGCCATCACACTCGTCGACGACCAGCCAGACTCGTTCGAAGACGGCCGAGTCGCCTACCTCAGTCACACCAACGACGAAACCCTCGTCGTGCTCCAGTGGGGCGGCCCCCTCGCCACGTTGGGACGTCTCGCGGGCGCCTTACTCAGCAAGAAAGCACTCTCCAACATCCTCACCCCCGAACGACTTGGCCAGGAGTTCGAAGCGATCGATGACGGCACCCAGGCGTATCCCGTCGACCGTATCCTCCGTCGTGGCCACCAAGTCGGCTGGTACAGCGACGCCGAAACCACCTACGGAGCGTGGCGCGAGCGAACCACAACGGTTCGAGACCGCCTCCTCGCGCAGGTTGCCGAACTCACAACCAGCGACGACACGGCGGCCCGCAGTGAACTATTCGAAGATCTCCACGGGCTGATCGCCTCAGCCACCCAGCTGTATCACGCAGCCGGTATCGATCTCACGACCACCCTTAGAGTGCCCGATACCGACGCACTCGTACGCAACACTACCCACCTCCAGGACCTCTGTGAGTTCCTCGCCAAAACAGCTCCCAAACAGTCCGTCTACGGGATTCACTCGGGCTACCGCATGCTGTTCGAAGACCGGCCCGCAAAGCTGTGCCGGCGACTTCCCGCCGAAACGGACCACGACGCGAGGATGGATCTCACGATGTCGTGGGTGGTTGCCGGCCCGACGATCACGGAACTCCACGACGAGATCACCGATACCCTCTCGAGGGAACTCACGACGGTCCGGGAAGCGATCGCCGACGGCACTGAACGCGCACCGACACTCGAAATTCCGGTCGTCGACGGGACGACTTACCCCGCCATCCGGCAGGTGATCGACGAGATCGCGATGACCCACGACGCCCAGTGGACACCCCGCGAGCGCCAGCGGCTCGTGCGGTTCTGTCTACGCTCGTTCGGCCCGGCGGACACCAAACAGGCGTGTCCGTACGACGTCGTGGTGAGCCTCCTACGGGCGCTGAACGAGTCTCGAACGCCGACGCTGGCCGCGGTCGAGCGCGCAGCGGCTACGCTCCCACCGGAGCGTTTCCGCCCCGATCTCACACCGACAGCGACGAAGCTGTACGCCACCCTGCTGCGAGCCGACGGTCCACTCGGCCGCTCGGAGCTAATCGAGCAAGCAGACATCTCCGCGAGCAGTTATGACCGACGGCTCAGCGATGTCCGCGATCTCGATCGCGTCACGCCCGTCCAGCAGGGAGGCCACCGCCGGTGGACCACGACGACGCCGACGCCACACCCGAAGACACCGCCAGTGACGGCGTGGCTCCCGGCGACCAGCGATCAGCCCGTGCCGCCGCTGGTGACGCATCGACAGTCAACCACACCCACCGGGCCGAACAGTCCTCCCCCAGACCGCACCGGGAGAGACGATCGCGGTGGGTGGGACAGACAGCCACCGATCTCGATCCCCACCCCCAGCGGCGACGCCGATTACACCATACGTCCAATGACGACCACCAGCACAAGCCGACAGCCGAACAGCCACGCTCACCAGATCACAGACACCCGAGACCACCCACACGACACCATGACTCCGACACCACACCCCACGACAGCAGTCGCGACCCCACAAACACGGCTCTCGAACGGGGGTGAGCAGTAATGAGCGACCAAACACTCGACCTAGAGACCGTCATCAGACGCGATCGCCCGACAGCGACGGACGGAAGTATTCAGGTCAGCACCGACAGCACCGACGTCACTGAGGGGTCGCGTGTCCTCCTCGGCTTCGGCGATGACCGCGAGGTCACCTTCGCCGTCCTCACGCCGACAGAAGCCCAAACGATCGCGACAGCCCTCGAACAGGCAGCCCAGCAGGCAGCCGCCGCAGACACGCTCGAGGACCCGACCGATGAGTGACGACAGTACCGATTTCACGGCCGAAATTGACACCGTGGGCACCCCCGACGGCGAGGATCCGGACCACGATCCAACCAACGGTCGCTGGCTCGAGACTCGGGTCGCCGAGACACTCGAGCAGTGGGGATACAGGACAGCCCGCAACGAGTACTGCTTCGGGCTCGAAACCGACGTGATCGCCCGCCGAGACGATCTCCGTGGTGACCCTGATGATTTTCTCGTCGTCGAGTGTAAAGACTGGCACCAAGTGCCGGTCCAGCGGGACGCCGTCGAAGCAGTCGCGCTGCGGGCCGCGCTCATGCGGGCAATGCCCGTCCTCGCTGTCGCGCGCCGCGTAACTGAGAGCGCGTGGCGGTTAGCCCAACTACTCGACGTTCGGATTATGACCGAACAGGATCTCGACAAAGGCCAACTCCCGCCGCTGACCGAACGCCGGCCTCCGAGTGGAACGCTCCACGTACGGCGGGAACCGTTCATCCACGACTTGCGTGACCGGCTCCCGCTTCTAGTCCACCGTCGAAGCGGTCTCGATATCGAAGCCCCTGTCTTCCACATCGCGGATCACGGTCCGTGTTACGTGCCGGACCGAACGGGCAACGACGAGTACGTCAAGGCCGCCGACAGCGACTACGACTTCGGGTAAGAGCGGACGCTGGGGAGGTCACACCCCATCGGTGCCATAGACTTATTTAATTGTAATACCATCGTACTACTATGAAGTACGCAAGTGTCAGTGTCAAATTCCCGGTTGAGCTGGACACTGAGATTGAGCGGTTCCTTGATGAGACGGGTATTTACACCAATAAAAGCGAGTTCATCAAGGAAGCCTGCCGGTCGCATCTTCGCGAACTTAATGACGACGCAGCAATCACCGCGCTTCGGCTAGAGCAACTACTCGCACAGGCTGAGCAGAGCCACCAATCAGATACCGAGATCGACGCCGATCTCACAGCACTCGGCGAGAAAGTCGATGCAGACGACGTTGAACGGGCCGTCGAAGAGGCCCGTGAGGAAACGGCCACACAAGTGTACGGATCTGATTCGTGAAGATCCTTGACACGAATCTGTGGGTATTCGGGACACTACGAACCAACGAACGGGCAACCGAATTGCTCACAGCAATCGATCGCGGTGAGACAACATCGGCGATCAGCGCGTACATGCTCCAAGAGGCGTTAGCCGCATTTGATCGCACCAAGGGCCTCTCTGCGACAGAACAAGACACCGTCAAAACCAATTTTGTGACACGACTCACCCGGATGACGGGCCTCATCGAAGCGCCATCAAGTCGTGATGCGAGTGATGCGCTCCTTCGAGAACAACGGTCGGCGCCCACAGTACGAACACTGGCTCGCGTCTGTGGGGTCCAGCCGAAAGACGTTCCAATCCTTGTGTTAGCGTTTGAGCATCGTGACCGCCAACCAACTATTTTGACGAACGACGAGTCCTTCGCAGAATTTGAGCCGGCAGCACACTCGCTTCCCGAGATCACGATCACGCACGTTTCCTAACGGTCGGATCACATAGTCCAAAACCGCGGTCATACGGTGACGAGATCGTCGCGGACACGAGTCTCAATCCGTGGCTTCAACGAGTTTTTCGTCACGAGGTCGGCTTCAATACCAAGCTTCTCCGTCAGTTCGTTTTCCAATCGAACGAGATCGAACAACGTTACTGGCTTGTCGAACGCGACGAGTACGTCGAGATCACTATCGGATTCTTGTTCACCACGCGCATACGATCCGAAGATACCCAACTCGCTGATCGGATACTCCTGCTCAAGTTTCGGCTTGAGCTGCGCGAGTCGAGTTGAGATGTCTTCGGTTGCCATAGGGTGTCTACGACTGCGCTGGGTGAACTACCCCACCCTACTCAGCGGCTGACGCCGCTTCGTTGAGGGTGGGGCTTCCTGTTTCGATGACGCGCTTTGCAGACACCTGAGTGGTGTCCGTAGCGAGTGCAGTCTCCACAGGCGTAGATTCGGGCCATCCCAGCCCTAGTTCAGAAAAACCGCGTTGCAGTACGTTCATCGCCGCGTTCGCATCACGGTCACACTCGAACCCACAACTCGGACAGGAGTGTTCACGTACCCAGATGGGTTTCGCTGTCTCCACACCGCACGAGGCGCACTCTTTGGTCGTTCCTGCCGCGTCAATCTGTACGACGTGAGTGCCGTACAACTCTGCTTTATATTCGAGTAGGGTGATGAACTGTCGCCACGCCGCATCTTGCTTGTTGCGAGCGTTGTGCGACTGCTCTAACATCCCCTTCACGTCCAAGTCTTCCACGAATACTGCGTCGTACTCACGGACGAGCCACGTCGTGATTTTGTGCTGGTAGTCCAGTACTTTCCGCCGAATGTGGCGCTTGACCTTCGCCACTTCCCGGCGTTGCTTCTCGTAGTTGTTTGACCCGTGTACTTTCCGTGAGAGTTTGCGTTGTTCACGGCACAGACGCTCGTATTCGTCTTCAAGATCGATCCAGTCCACGGTCGTGCCGTCCGACGTGTGGATGTAGTTCAGAATGCCGAGGTCAATCCCGATACTGTTGCTCGTATCGAGCGTCTCCACGTCGGGTTTCTCAGGCAGATCTGCCGTGTCAGTTTCGAGGCCGAAGGAGACGAACCACTCGCTGGTCGTTTCCTGTTTCACCGTGACTTCTTTGATGATTGCCTCGTCGGGGATCTCGCGATGGTGGCGGATCTCGATATCTCCGATTTTGGAGAGCCAGAGTGTCGCGGTGCGGCCACTCGTGTTTTTGAGCTCGAAGCCGGACTGCGAGTACGTCATGCTCTGGTAGTCTCTGGGTGATTTCCACGTGAGTTTCCCGACCGTGTTCCCATTTTGCTTCTGTTCGGAGAGTCCGGTGAGGTTCTGATAGAACCGCGTGACGGTTCGTTGGAGAGCCTTCGAATTGACGTCCGAGAAGATGGGAAACTCGTCTTTCCAGTCGGGAAGTCGAGAGTGGTGCTTGTACGCAGAGCCGATGTCGTCGGCGTCCACGTTCTCGTACTCGTAGAGGGTATAGTTGTACGCTTGGCGATGAACATCGATGTGGTAGTCAAGCCGCTCCGCTACCTCTTGTGTTGGGTAGGCGTGGTAGCGGTGACTGTACTCCATCGCTGTCTCTTGATTAGAGATATGTCGATTTAATGGTTTGTACTGGTGTGCGGCGATTCATCCCCTCCCTACTCGCTCGCGGTACTCGCTCGTGGAGGAAGGAGCATTCTCGCCTCAATTTTGGTAATTATGTTTTGGCAACAAGTGACTCTTTAAACTCGAAGCCGACGTGATCGCCCGCCGGGAATAGCTCCATGGCGAACCAACCGACCTTCTCATCGCCGAGTGGAAAGACTGGCACCAAGTCCCGGTCCAGCGGGACGCCGTCGAAGCAGTCGCGCTGCGGGCCGCGCTCATGCGGGCAATGCCCGTACTCGCTGTCGCGCGCCGTGTCAGTGCGAGTGCGTGGCAGTTAGCACAGTTGCTCGACGTGCGGATCGTCACCGAACAGGATCTCGACAAAGGCCAACTCCCGCCGCTGACCGAACGCCGGCCGCCGAGTGGAACGCTCCACGTACGGCGGGAACCGTTCATCCACGACTTGCGTGACCGATTACCACTACTAGTCCACCGTCGAAGCATCCTCGATATCGAAGCCCCTGTCTTCCACATAGCGGATCACGGTCCGTGTTACGTGCCGGACCGAAAGGGCAACGACGAGTACGTTAAGGCCGCCGACAGCGACTACGAGTTCGGGTAAGAACGGGGGGGAGAGCTGGGTAGCAAGACAAGACACCAAGACTTTTCCATAATTGAACCGTCTAACAAATCATGAATTCTGAAACAGTTCAATCAGAGGGGACATATGTTCGGCTCCCTGTTCCCCTTGGAGACCCCGACGCATTCCGATACGGAGCAACGGCTGATATCGTACACCTCCTTGTTGATAATCCAGATCGAGAGTTCACAAACCGTGAACTTCACCGAGTAACAGACCGAGGACTGAGTGGTGTGAATGCTGCTGTTGATGTTCTTGAGTCACTTGGAATAATCCGTGTCGACCGATCTGGCCGAGCAAATGGAGTTCAAATCGATCCGGCAATGCTCGTCAAAGCAGACGATCCGATAACAACGATCCCACAAGCAGAGTATCACGCACCAGTCAGAACAATTGCTACGGAACTCAACGAACAGCTTAGTCAAGATATCGGTATCGTTCTGTTTGGGAGCGTGGCGCGAGGCACCGCTGATCGGACAAGTGACATTGACTTGTTCGTTGTTGTCGATGAAAATCGAAGACAGGCCCAGCGTGAGGCTCACCGCATTGAACGTGAGATTGCCAACACGTCGATTGATGGCGATCGGTATGAGGCACACATCATTGTCGAACCCAGCACGTCAGCAGGGAGCCACGATCGAATCGGAGAGATACTCACTGAAGGACTGACGCTTCGCGGCTCACCAGCACTCCGTACAGTGAAACAGGAAGTGTTCCACAATGGGTCTTAACGAGGTCGTCAACACGCTTGAACGCGTTGAACGGCTCGTGGAAGACGGTGAAACAGGGCCGGCACAGGATTCGCTTTCTTGACAACGAGGTAGTGACGATGCTGACATCCAGCTTGGGAAGGCATGTGCGATGCTAGGGACGTGTCGGCAGCTTCGAGAGGGAACGAACAACTACGTTAGTATCGTCGAACTCTCATTCAACGCGATAGAGCGGTCATTTCAGTTCTACCTCGTCGATATGACGGCCGCAGAATCGACGGATTATAGAGAGCAAGGAGAATACCCGCGCCTTTAGGCGCAGGATGAATCCGACATTTTGACCGACAATCCACCGGCGACATTCCAGTCGGATATTCCACGCGGTCGTTAGTCTTAATCAGGACTCTTTCATAATGTATTATGAAGTCAGTTCGATGCTGGAGACAACCCGCACCTACGTCGCCCGAATCACGAACCACTCACAGGTTCGTGACGACCTTGACCAGTGCGGGTTCTCTGCATCCAAACTGTGGAACGTCGGCCGCTACTACATCCAACAACGGTGGGAAGATGACGGTGAGATACCCGACGAAGCCGAGCTGAAGTCGGAGTTGAAAGACCACGAACGCTACAGTGACCTGCATTCTCAGTCAAGTCAGCGAGTTCTCGAAGAACTTGCTGAGGCGTTCACGGGCTGGTACAACTCTGACGACAGCAACAACCCACCGGGCTACCGGAAACGTGGCGACGACCATCCACGCTCGACCGCCACATGGAAGAAACGAGCCATCAAGCACGACGACAAACACGACCAACTTCGGCTCTCAAAAGGTTTCAACCTGAAAGAGAGTCGGTCTGACTTCATCCTCGCCGAGTACGAAACCCGCCCTGACGTAGAAGTTGAGAACATCCAGCAGGTGCGTGCCGTCTACAACGGCGACCGCTGGGAACTCCACCTCGTCTGTAAGAAAGAGATCCCCGTCGAGGACGTCCCCGGTGACAAGACAGCGGGTATCGACCTCGGAATCAGCAACTATCTCGCCATCGACTACGAAGACGGCGCGGGTGAGTTGTATCCGGGGAACACGCTGAAAGAGGACAAACACTACTTCACTCGTGAGGAGTACCAGACTGAAGGTGAGAATGGCCCGTCAAAGCGAGCGCGGAAGGCTCGGAAGAAACTCTCTCGACGCAAAGACCACTTCCTCCACACCCTCAGCAAACACATCGTTCAGCGGTGTGTCGAAGAGGGCGTGGAGAAGATAGCGGTTGGCGATCTTAGTGACATCCGCGAGGATGAGGACGGTGACTCGCGGAGCTGGGGTGCGTCGGGGAACAAGAAGTTACACGGCTGGGAGTTCGACCGATTCGCCCGCCTCCTTGAATACAAGGCCGAGGAACACGGTATCCTCGTTGATCGTGTAGACGAGGAGAACACCTCGAAGATGTGTTCGTATTGCGGGCAGATTCGAGATAGCAACCGTGTGGAGCGTGGTCTATACGTCTGTGAGTCGTGCGAGACGACAATGAACGCGGACGTGAATGGTGCGGTGAACATCCGGCGAAAGATAACTCAGAGTCCCCCGACGGGGGATATGAGTAACGGCTGGTTGGCACAGCCCGGAGTCTTCCTGTTCGACCGCGAGAGCGGACGGTTCACACCGAGAGAGCAGGGAGACTGCAAACCCTAATATCCCAACGCTCGGGATTCCTCCGCCTTCAGGCGGAGGAAAATGTCAACAAAATCATGCGGAAGTGTTCGATGACATCGCCGCACAAAATATCTTCTCTGATGAGGGAATTGCGAGTCGGATCGACGCGTTCCGCTCCGAGCACCGCTCACGATTCTACTACGATATTGATCGACCTGGCCGAGACTTCGCAATGGCGATGTATGAGTTAGCAGAGAATATCCACCAATATCTCGTAGAGTTCGCTGACGCACACTCTCGGTGTAGCTGCGAGACGTACTGATTTGAGGTGCCGGTGTTCTTTGCTAGTGGCCAAGGGCCGTGTTACGTGCCAGATCGAGCGGGGAACGACGAGTACGTCAACGCTCGCGACACCGACTACGAGTTCGGCTAGGAACGGGTGCTGGAGGGATCACGAACCATCCCGCATAGTGAGGCGAGTAGCGAGGGCGTCCAACATCTCCCACAGAAGTCCAGACACCGAACCTGCGTCGAATGAGGCTGGTTCGTACGTGTATGGCTCATTCACGTCTTCTCGTTCCTGAAAGTGAAGCAGGCCGTCGATGTGGGGATTCGGTTCACAGTGGAAGCCACAATCGAAGCCGGATGATTCGCTGTAATGAAGTGTATAGTATGCCTGAATCGGCGTTCGCATCCACGTGTCACTCGTGCGATCAGCGTCCTCTGGCCCGGGTGACGGGTCTGGAAGCCACGTGAGTCGGAGGGAGGCAGTCGATCCCGAACGACCGAACCAAGACGGATCAAGCGCAGCCTGTAGTTCTCGGTATTCACTCGGTGGCTCACCTGTAACCGACAGCACGGCGGGATGTCGCGCCAACTCGCCACGCAACTCGCGAAGGATACGATGTCGGTCCCGTCCTGACGTGGTTCCGCCATCGAAACGGACACCGTCTACCTGGGACTGAGAATCAGCAGATTGGTGACGTGGAGACTGGATGTCCGGCGCATCCGACTCATCGGTCATACGGTGAGCGACGACTGGTCAGCGGACCACGTATCGTAGTTTGTGATCGCATCTTGGACGAGAGAGAGGTGATACCGGGCGAGTTCCCAGTCGCTTGCGACCTGCGTGAGTTCATGTGCGTGCTCGGCAGAGACAGTCTCTGCAGCCGCTCGTTCCCGGAGTATATCCGGCGTGTCAGCATCGTATTCTGTTTTCCAAACCGCGATATCGTCTTTTAATGCTGCGGCCTGCTCCGAGAGTTCTTGTTTCGTCGTCCCTTCAAGTAATTCACGAATATCGCGGAGTCGAGTGTACAGTGGATCCGGATAGTAGTGCCGGGCCCCACTATCGTCGCTTTCCGCCACGACACCGAGGTCAACGAGTCGGCGGAGGTGATCCCGTGCCGTATTCGGGGACACGGCTGCTTGCTCTGCGATCCACGGTGCGGATCGGGGCTCCGAGAGCGTCATCGTCACCGACTTGACTCGATCAAACGCCGATGCGTGTTCTTTCCAGGTCTCCATCCAATCAGCGTTATCAGGAGGTTCTGAAGGTGACATACGTGGTTGTACCGCCTCGACAGTAATAATTCTACTCCCACGCAAATTATTGCGCTATATTTGTGACCGCAAGAGTACTGATGGTGTGGGTCGAGCACAATAGTGACAAGCCAACCGATTTCCCGTCGTCAAGTGTAAGGACTGGCACCAAGTCCCGGTTCAGCGGGACGCCGTCGAAGCAGTCGCGCTGCGGGCCGCGCTCACGCGAGCAATGCCCGTACTCGCTGTCGCGCGCCGTGTCAGTGCGAGTGCGTGGCAGTTGGCACAGCTCCTCGACGTGCGGATTATAACTGAACAGGATCTCTACAAAGGCCAACTCTCACCGCTGACTGAACGCCGGCCGCCGAGTGGAACGCTCCACGTACGGCGGGAACCGTTCATCCACGACTTGCGTGACCGATTACCACTACTAGTCCACCGTCGAAGCGGTCTCGATATCGAAGCCCCTGTCTTCCACATAGCGGATCACGGTCCGTGTTACGTGCCGGACCGAACGGGTAACGACGCGTACGTTAAGGCCGCCGACAGCGACTACGAGTTCGGGTAGGCGCTGAACATCGCCGCGACGATTACTATTGTTCTTCTAACCAATAGTATAATACTATTGGCCTGAGTACCAATAGATGAGGATGGCCTCACTGACCGGCGACGACCTTGATGGCGTGAGCGAGGGGCGAAAGTACCCCGACGGGACTGTCGTCCGTGTGTTCTGTATGCGGACGGACCGTGACGCATACCCGTCTGGATGGGCCTACAAGCTTCACTACGGCGCAACAGAGCCGAACCCGCCCCACACGCTTGACGATGGGACGATTCGTCGGTACGACAACTCGCATGAGGACACGAAAGGGCACGAACGACACGTCGCACCGGGCCCCGACCCAGATAGTATCACGTTCCCCGGGATGGTTGAACTCTGGGAACGGTTCTGGAGCGAGATCCCAAAATCCGCCTTCGAGGTCAAGTGAGGCCATCATACCACAGTGATACCATGACCGATACCACGCCGCCGCTACACCCGATGGAGCGCGAACAGCTTCGGACCGAATCAACCCTCGTCGTGACCGTGAAGTCGTCCAGTGAGTTCCACGACGACATCACTGACGGGATCAAGACGCTCGAACAGACAGACACAGTAGATTCCACGCCGACGCTCTCGTTCACCAGCTATGATGATCTGATGGAAACGTTGACGCCGCGAGCCCTCGAGCTAATTGAAGCTATCCGTCGGGAGGAGCCAGCCAGCATCAACGAGACCGCACGGGTCGTTGACCGGGACGTGAAGAACGTTCACGAGGAACTCAGTCGGCTCGCCCAGCTGGGCATCATCTTCTTCGAGGAAGATGGACAGCGTAAGCGCCCGATCGTCTGGTTCGACGAACTCGTCATTACTCTCCCATTCGATCCAGAAACTGGTGACACGGCCACTGCCGCGCCGTGAACTACCCCACTCTACTCTCTTGTCATCACGAGACGTCCCTACAAGCGAAGAGTTCCCGGAGGGGCTGAAGTACAGCTTTCAGTACCTTGGTCCGGCCGACGAAGAGATCCTCCGGTACGACAACGCGAACGACGGCCACGACGTTGGGCGACACCACCGCCATACCCGCGACGAGGTCGAAGGTATCGAGTTCGAGGGCCTTCGGTCACACATCCAGAAATTCCTCGAGGAGGTCGAAACCATCCATGAGCAAGAATTCGCCTAACCACGCCCACGAGCCGCCAGAGGACGTCGACTACCCTTCGACGCTTCACATCACGTCGAAGCCGTTCGAAGAACACAAGGAGAGCGTCCTCGACCGTGCGGACCGCTGGGAGCACGGTGAAGAGGTGCCACACGTCGTCAACTTTCAGGACGCCACCCGCCTCCAGCGACTCCTCACCCCTCGACGCCTGGAGCTGGTACGGAGCCTGATGGACGCGCCAGCGGAGAGCATGCGTGACCTCGCCGAGCGGCTCGACCGGGACGTTCGCCAGGTCCACGACGATCTCCAGATTCTGAACGAGTATCGAATCGTCCACTTCCGTGAAGAAGACGGTGCGAAGAAACCGTTCGTTCCCTACAACACAGTCAGCATCGAGGTCGAGTTGGGCCTATCGGGGGGCGAGGAGCCAGAGTCGGCCGCTTCAGTCTGACGGATTGCGGTGTCGAGCGCGTCGATGTCCCTTGTCGGACGCAGCGCGCTAGAATCCATCTCCCACCGGGCACCACTCGCTCGCGCCCTAGTGCGGGGAGGAAATCAACCGTGGAGATACTTTTGGCGCAATTGCGCCACATATTGTGTATCCCAGCCTTTGGTTTCAACGTAGTAGCTGAGCACAGCGTCGACGTATTCTATGGGCAGAATCTTGTGAGTTGCGAGGATACAGAGCAGATGTGGTGTCGTGAATAGTGTGTTCCGGTCGTCAAGAGCGAGATTAATGAAAAGGTAGTTGGTAGTGTTGAATTCGTCCGTGATGAAGAGCTCTGCCTCCAACTCGTTGGCCAGCCAGACACCTTCGGCCTCTCCTTGATCAAGCCCATAGTCGATCGGCTCGTCGGCTCGGTTGTCGACATCGTGTGTTGTTATATGATGGGCAGCTTGGAGGGTGAGATCCGCGGCGGCAGCTAGGAGGTCATCATCCCCCGTGGCATCGGTGACCTCGCCGAGAACACTCGCTGGTACGTGGACGTCGTACCCGGTGAGGAGTGTTTTGAGTGGGTCCCCGCCAGAGGGAGCCTTCGGCCGCCCGTCAACGACCGGCGTAGCGAGATTCAACAGCACATTCGTATCAACGACGGCAACGGCGTGCTCCGACATTATCAGGCACGCGACTCGTCATCAGAATCAGCTGAATTTGAGTCCGTCCATTCGGAAATCTCGCCGTCGTAGAAGGTATCGTCACTCGGGAGCCCATCCTCGAGTGTGGGTATAGCGGGCGTCCGATCGATCGACTCTCGGAGGAGTTTCAATCGCATTGCCTCCTCACGGCCCAGAATTGCTTCGACGGTGTCGTAATCGACCCGGCCGTCGTAGTAGGCGTCGCTCAGCCGTCGCTGGAACTCCTCGTCGTTTACAAGCTCTTCGAGTTCGTCCTCAAGTGCGTCGATGATGAGACGGGTACGAGAGATATCGAGGATTTCAATCGCGCTATCGGCGCGCTCGACGAGGGACTTGGGGGCGTTAAAATCGACGCGTGTTTTTTCCTCAGCCATCACACTATGTGTAGAATCTACACACACATAGTTTCTTTGCCGTTCAAGCGAGTGGATCATAATGGCTGAGTCAGTCGAGACACCCATCGGTACCGTAACGACGCTTCTTGGCCGACCGATCATCGCGACGTGCTGTCGCTCGTCCTCGACAAGATCGAAGGGCGGATCGCGACCCCCTGGAACGACTAGGGAGGCTCCCGCTACGCACTCATGGAGGCGCTATCGGCGTCGCCGAAGTCGATAAGCGGGTAGTCAATGTAAGCTAACCCACGGCTAAAGCCGTGGGCTTTCAGCGTGGACTCCCGCTCTGGCCGACATTTCGGCAGGAGGGTCATACTCTCCATTCGCGTTCAGCGTCCCGCTGTTCAAGCGCACGCCTACGGGTGCGCCTCCACCGGAGCCAGTTTGGTTCCGGCGGAGATACCGCAAGCCGATGTTCTTGGCGGCGTTGTAGTCGGCGTGGTTCTCGTACCCGCATTTCAGGCACTCGAACTCCTCGCCGTTACGGTTGTCGGGGTGCGTGAACCCACACGTCGAACACCGCCGTGACGTGTTCTCCGGGTCAATCTGCTCCACGTCGATGCCGTACTCGGCTGCTTTGTACTCGACGTACTCGAACAGGCGGTTGAATGCCCACTTGTGGCCCCACGACGCACCAGTGCGCTCACGGATGTCGGTCAAGTCCTCGAACGCTATCACCGAACAGCCGTACTCGCGGGCTTCAGCTACCAACTCGTTCGAGATGCGGTGGAGCGTGATTTTGAACCGACGTTCCTCTTTCCGACCGACCGATTGGATGTTCTCATGCGCCCACCGCGTGCCGTGTTCCTGTAAGTCACCATGCCGTTGCTCGTATTCGCGCCGCCAGTGGTCGAACTCGTCACCCGTCCAGAACGTGCCAGTCGAGGCAACTGCAAGACTGTTCACGCCGAGGTCAACCCCGAGAACCGTTCCGTTCTCGGTGGCTGTCTGCTCCGACGTGTCAGACTCCACTTCCTTCTTGCAGTGGATATGAAGCATCCAGTTGCCGTCCCGGTAGTGCAACTCCGCCCCTGTCGTCTCGTACTCATCTGAGAAGAGGTATTCCGCGTGGGGCGTGTCTTGTTCGTCGTCAGGAAGCACGTAGTCGGCTTCAATCCGTCCGTCTGTGGTGGCGAGACTGACGTACTCGTCGTGGAAGGTGGCGGTGCGGTGGTCGTAGACGACGTGTGGACTGGTGAAGTGCGGCATCGACCCCTTCTTCCCCTGTTTCCACTTCTCGACCACGCTCTTGCAGGCGTCAGCGGCCTTGTTCCGGGCGGCTTGGACGTGGTTGCTGTGTAACGCCGTCTCGTCGCGCACGTCTTCGTAGGTGTCGTCGTGGAGCGTGGTTTTGCTCGTGGTGACGTATTCGCCTTCGAAGGCGTGGCGAGTCACGTAGTTAGCGGCCCACAAGAACTCGTCGACGGTGTCTTCGAGGAGTGCGGCGTCGTCACTATCCACGGCGAGTTTCACCGGAACAGTGCGCCGCTTCTCCATACATCATATGTATTGCCGATAATTCAAAACTATTGGGGAGTCGGCCCCTGTCGTAGTCGGTGGATTGTTGCACGGAGCGTGCGCGCTTCCTCCCACCCCTGAAGGGGTGGGTTTCCGCGCTGTTTCCGCTATGAACCTCAATCCGATCGAACGGGACGACGGGTTGGATCGCGCCGCTGGGGCCGCCTTCGTCGAGAGTGAGGATACCCAGGACGTCGAGCTGCTTCAAATCCGAGTGGACATCCGAGACGTCGCGATCAACGAGGCGAGCTGCCTCGCGCATGCTCTCGGGGGTTTCTTTTGCGATCGCCCGGATGAGTTCGAGACGAAGTGGGGTGAAGCTGTCGACGAAGTCGTCGTAGGTTCCGAACTGGAGCGTCGCGTTTCCATCCTCGCTGTCAAGCTCATCTGCGTCAGCATCTTGGACAAACTGGAGCGTGTCTTGCCGGAGCTGTTCTCGGTCGCCGACGGTGATGTGGAGCGTGGTCATGGTCAGGGTATCGGTGAGTCGGGTGGTGGTGGGTCAGTGTGGTCGAGGCGGGTCGCCGCCGACAGCCTCCCAGTACTCGTCCGCGCTCGCCCAAAACTCAACAAGCCGGTCTTCCATTCCCGGAAACTCGATGTCATCAGTCCCAGATCGTCTTGTAACCGGCGTCACCGATAACACCGTCAGTCGTGAGGATCGCATCAGTCTCCTGTGCCCGGTGACTAGCGACGATCAGGCCGTCGTGGATGCTGAACTCACCAAGCAGTTGGGCGTATTCTGCCAGCTCCGCATCACCGACGGGCGCGACCGAGATCGGCCCGTTTCCAACCAGCGCCTGACGGGCGTCCTCTGGCGTCCCCGTGAGGGAGACCCCCCGAACGTCCTTGTCGCGGGAGACCGAGTACAGCACTTCAGCGATCGCCGTACTCGGTGTCTCGATGACCGTTTCCCCAGCTTCAGCTTCGGCGAACACCTGGTCAGCCTCTCGCGGGAGCGCGTCGACGAGATAGACCAGCAGCGAGACAGCGTCAGCAGTGTATGCTGCCATCTCAGGCTTCCTCGTAGTTCCGATCGCGGCGATCTCGGACGCGCTGTCCCAACTCCTCGGCGATCTCCTCACGCTTCGCATCCGAGGTGTCGTCAGGAACGAGCATCCCGCGTCCGCCGGTACGAGTACGTTTTTTCACCACGATCCCCTCATCGGTGTCCATCCAGACGACCTCGTCACCGGGCTTTAGGTCGTACTTCTCGCGGAGTTCGTGGGGGATCGTCGCCTGGCCCTTCTCTGTGACACGAGTAGACTTACTCATACGTAGTAATACTTTCCGTAATACCTTAGTCTTGCGGAGGGTGATCGATTCACAGGTGGACGAGCCGGATGCCCCGACCCTTGAGGTTGGGGAGGAAGCCAACGACTTCAGTCGTGGGTCACTGCCCCAGAAGTAGGGGCTTGCGAGGAGAGCGTGACATCGTCCTCCGAGACAGCATTCACCAAGCCGACAAAGTGGGCCCATGCCCACCCGAACAGAGACACCACGCCTGCGCGGAGGCTGGAGTCGCTCACAGCAGCAAGCTGGGGGTCGACAGACAGTCCGCTAACGACGAGGCTCACTCCAAGCAACCCGAACACGACCCCACCGATTCCGAAAAGAGAAGCAGCAGTCTGCTGTGCGGACGTGAGATTCGCGTAAGCCGCCGTAAACAACGTCAGGACCCGCTGATAATTTTTGACTGGATCATCCGGTTCGGCGTGATCAGTCTCGTGGATCGCTGTCGGACCATCGAGTTCCGACTGTTGTAAATCGGCACCAGAATCTTCGACAGCGACATCAGTCGTCGTCGCGGTGACCCAAGAGTCGGCGATACTGTACCAGTACGGTCGTCCAGTCGTATCGGCATCAAGATAGCCGTACTCAGCGAGTGTATCCAAGTCCCTACGCAGCGTGTCTTCTGTCACAGCAAACGCCTCGCAGTCGGCCAACTCCTGAACACAGACTGTTCGTGCCTGCTGGTCGGTCAGCTCCCGACGACAGTCGTCTCCCGGCGAATAAATGATCTCAACAATCTCTTTCGCCCGGGATTTCACCCGAGAAACCGGTTGCTGATCAGATCCAATCCGGTCGTCACGACTGATAGCAGCTTGTATCGCTTCGACAGAGGAGGGACAGTCCTCTCGCTCGCGTCCCGTCTCTGAGACGGCACCCATCGCGAGTGTGTTCCCACTGATGGTAATAAGATACCCTCGGTGAAGATATCAATTCTGAGAACTAGCTGCCTAATTCAATATACATCTTTCGGAGATTCGACTTTCGAATTCGAGAAATCGATTTTCATAATCCCCCCGTCAGTGCCCAGCGCAGGATGTACGAACCACCAACCTGTCGTGGACACACCACGGCACGACGAACCAACTCACCGTCACAGTGGAGGTGGCCCGTATGAGCCAGCAAACACTCTCGACGGGTACCGTTGAACAGTTATTCAATCGGCATGAAACGCGCCCGGAACTGTGGATCGGCGAACTCCAAAGCGGGCGCGTGAGACAGAATACGGTTCACGTGACACCGCCGGTCGATCCCGAGTACAGAGACAAGCTCGTACACGAGACGGGTGATGAAATCGCGGAGGCAATCACAGAACTCATCGAAAAGATAGACGCGCCGATTGAAGTACTAACGTACCCGCGGCCGGTATCGCGTACAGATGTGGATACTGCGGCGGTGCTGTGTCATGCGTTCCATATCAGTCCGCATTTCGTCGATGGCCGCGCGATCCAAGCTGACATCACTGACTTCAACGAGCGGGTGCTGCAAAACGTCCTCGACGTCGCCCACGAGAAAATCGCCGATAGCTTCCCCGACGTGTACAATGTCGAGGTGGGCGATCTCGATCTTGACCCGATCGCGACCGGTGGACCGACCGCCACGTGCCGGCTTGTCAACGAGGACGCCGAAGAACTCGCTGGCGTTGGCAAAGTCAATGCGGAGATGATGGAGCAGACCTACGACGCACTCACGCACGCGCGTGAGCCGTTCGTTCACCAGCTCATCGCTGAACCCGATGACGGGAAAAACTACATCACGTCTCGGCTCGCAGCACTATCGTCCGACCACACATACCAAGGGGATCGTGGACTCGCCCGACTCGTCAAAGAGGGGGCATCCGAGGACTTCGGTCGGCTGTTTAAATCGATCGGCCTCACGTCGAATTACAACATCGACATCGAAGACTACCTTCATATCAAATACGACCAGCAGGTCAATGGACAGACCGCCCACACGGTCACTATCAGAGATGCGATGCGAAAACGGTACGATACGAAATTCCAACACCGGCGCAAAATCGAGAAGTTAAAAGAAGTTGTACTGGGCCATCCTGATTTCCGACGACTGCTCAACGGCTCAACAGGCTGGAAACAAGCGGCAGAAGATCACGGGTACTACGGCCGATTCTGGATCCCGCCGGCGGCAATTAGCTACTTCACGAAACGGTACGCGCACTACTACGACATCGATCCGTGGACGTATTCGCCGGTCCGAGAAGCGCCGGAGTTCACGCCGCGTTCGGTACGCGATATCGACATCCAAACAGACTGGGAGACGCCGGGACCGACCGTCGACGCTGAACAGCGACATCAGACCGACGGAACTGACGCCCACCTAAAACTCGGCGACAGGTTCATCACATTCGCGCGTGCTCGCGGCGACGAGATCAGTCGTGTCGAACAAGATGGGGATTCGCTGCCGGATCAGGAGCTCACCCCAGACGAGGGCTACATCAATACCCTCGAAAAGCAGGTCGACAGCGACGTGGTTAACGTTGAACCGGAGTACAAAAACGAGTCCAAGCCGGCGAACATTCTCACGAACGTCGAACGCGCGATCGCTGCGGACCGGCACGTCGTCCTCGTCTGTAAAAGCGAATCGGCCGCTGACCGCGTCTACGATATCGTCTATGCGACGTATAACGAGCAAACTGAACACGGCGTCCAAACGTATCAGGGAGGCGCACTCCCCGAAATCGACGGGCAAATGCTCGTCACAGCCGAATCGGAGTCAACGTGGTGTCTCACACCCGATGGGATGCTCGTCTACGTCATCGACGGCGAGATCGTCACCCGGTGTCCGGCTGACGCGGATCTCACCGAGGTCGACCACGGCTGTGCGACGGCGCAGAAAGAAGACGGTAAATACATCGTCACCACCCGTGACGGTGAGACGCTGACCTACGAGAGCAGAACTGCGTTCAAACGAGAGTGGAGCCGGGTCACAACGCCTCACGTCCCGATCGACATCAGCTATCTCCAGTACGTGACGATCATGTACGAGACGGGTGCGGAAAGCGAAGACAGCGATGACTTCGTGGAATATAATGCCACACCCGAGTGGGAACGCGCCGGGGGCAAGATGGACCGGTACAAGGAGTTCGGAAGCGAGGTCAAAGACACGTTCCTCACCGAGACTCCTGACACCGAGCTCACCACCGATAAGTGTCACTCGACAATGATGGGAGTCTACCAGTGGTGTACTAGCAAAGACGCCCCAGACACGGCCAGATTCGGTGGAGGATTACCCGACATCGACCGGGACGACACGTCCGGAGGAAAGAAAATGCTCGTTGGCTATAAGTGGGTGTTCCCCCGCGGGCTCGTCTCGCCGCATCTCGCTGGTGTCGACGCCGACGCTGACCTCTCGCTGTAACCGCTGGCACCGATTTTTAAGCATGTCGTTAGAACGAACCTTCCTGCGACTTCGCTGGCCGGGTGTTGATATTGCCGATGAGCGACGCACGACACCACTGCGTGATGACCTCGCCCGGGCGGTGTACACCGCGACCCGCCAACCGGATGATCTCGTCGAGGTGACCATCCACACCGGCGCACAATCACAAGAGCTGCTGCTGGCGGCAGGGGACCGAACACTCGAAGCGAACTATCCGGTCATCCGGGCCGCCCAAGATGAGCTCCCACAAGAGATTGGGTTTGAGATCGTTGATACAACCAAACTGGGAGTCGCTCCCGCACTAACGGCGTGTCTCCTCGGCCCGGACACGACAGACACAGAAACGACTCGCTCCACCCGCAACCCGGAGCTATCCCCGCCACGAACGGCGCTCCAGGGGTATCTTGAGACGCTCATCGACACCGAGCTCGCACACGTGATTCGGATTCTCGTCCGGAACGCGGGCTCCAAACGAGAAGTAACACTCCGGGCAGCAGTATACGACCCCGACCGCCAGTGGGTGAGCGGCAGCGACTACGCCGCCACGCTCGATGACGGCACCATCGATCCGGCGACGTATTTCACCGACGACGCGATCACGTCGTCATGGCGCCTGCCGATTGACGGAACGTGGAGTATATCGGCAGACGCGCCCGTGCTCGGCGAGACCCATGAGACGCCGCGGCTGTATGTCGACACCGACAAACTCCGTGGACTCGGGCGTGACGAGACCCGCCGGCCGGACAGCCGCCGCCGACTCGCCCGCAGTTCCGAGGCGTTCGATGTCTTGCGGGACCGAACGCCAAGCCCGTCCCGACAGCGCGCATACAGCTCCCTCAACGTCGATCCATGGCTGACAGTCGATGCCGAGACGCTGCCAGCGTTTCTCGCGCACGTACCCGCCTACTACGACCGGGATCGATGGCCACGACGCGCTGGCTGGGAGCCGTTCACCTACAGTATTGAATCCGTGCTCCGCGAGGCACCGGGGACGGTCCCCGGAGCAACGGCGGATCGAACGACACCGACACCCGACCCACTCGATTCGCTCGATATCGACGCCACCGACGACCACACTAAAACCGCAGTCACGTGGTTACACACACGGGGAAAGCTTCAAGATCCGCGCTGGTTCCCTGCTGCCACGGTCGAACTTGTCCGCCCGGGCCTCGCACGGCCAGTCAGTATCGTCACCGACGAGACACTCGCTGCCGGGGATCTCATTGCGCTTGTCAGTGCCGCCGCCTGTAAGGAGACGACCGCGTACATCGTTACCGACACCGACAAGACGGCCGCCCGCGTCGCCAGACTGTTGGCCCAGCCGGTTCGTGAGACAAGGCCGGAGCGAGCGCGGCTGTATACGACCGCAGAGCCGCTCAAAGCCGATGGAACAATGGCAATGTTCCCTCGGTCAGCTGGCCCGCCGACGTGGTGGCTCCGGCCTGACGGCGCGCTCGAGTTGTACAGCGGTAAAGAGCGGCTCAGAGAGTGGACCCAGCCGTGGACAGCCGAGACGCTCGTCGCCTCGCTCCCGACCAGTCGCCGTGGTGACGATACGTACGTCGTCCGTGATGCCGACGGCGACCATCGCACGGAGTTTCAAACAGCAGACGACCTCGCAGCCTCGTGGGCGCCACTTCCAGCGCCCGTTGCGCCGGCGTTTCTCGCAACCGGGCTGTATCATGGAACGATCTTGACGCCAACGACCCGTGGATTCAAAGAGTATCGTCACCACCCAACGTGGGTGACAGAACATAATCCCCGGTATCGGTCGCCGTCATTTACCGAGGCAGTCGTCGACCGATTTCTCGACGAGTACACCGTCACAACGGACGCTGATCCGCTTGGGATCGACCAGGTGTTTCCGCGGCTCTGTACCTGGGTGCGAACAATTGATCCCTACGGGCTCGAGTTCGATCTTGATCGCGAGCACGTCGACTACCACATCAACGATCGTCGCCAGTGGCGGTATCCGCCCTCCGGGTCAGAGTAACCATCACCCCCACCGGCGAGTGTATGACTGACGGGGGCGCCGCCCCCAAAATGTCTGTTTCCTGTTACAAGATCAGAACTGAAACACAGAGCCAGCAGGGCCCGTGTGCGACCAGCAGCAACCCCGAACGAGCGGCCCCACCCTAGACCGGTTCCGTCGGGGTCTTGAGGGGCAGTGAACAATACATAATAACCCCCCACAGAGCCGCCAGTAGTCGGACCGCACCACCAGCAGCAGCACTCTGTTCGGCAGTACTTGCTACCGCACCAGCAGCACCACAAATCGCACGCAGGCGGCGACACAGCAGCAGCAGATTCCGACTAATATAGTAGATGTGGTTCCCAAATACAGCGGTCAGAACGCACTGCGTATGACTACCAACTCAGGGAGGGACCCAAGAATCAGTAACCGACTGGCGGCCGCTGTGGAAAGAGAGCTATCGATGGTGAGACGCGGCCGCATACTGGGCTCCAACCGGGATGGTAGAGTGGATGCTCAATAGGCCGCATCCCAACCAGATATACCTATTTTCTGATATAATCTTGGGATGGAAGAGTAAGCAGTGTGGCCGCTCGGACGCCGTCGCGAGACAACGGTGGTAGCGTCGATACTGGGATCGAGTCCCGACCGACAGCCGGGGGGCCAGGATAACTAGTAGGGTCGTGTCGCACCGCACTCGTCAGAGACCGATAGTTGCGGCACCATCGGTCCCCGTCGTGTCGATCCAGTTCGCATCATGGATGGAGACTGGTGAGGATCTTCGCAGAACAGGTGCGTCTGCGTGGGACCCTCAGTCCAGATGAGCGCATGACAACTTCGGCCCCGGACTACCGAGTCTCAGGACAAGCCAGTCGGCTTGACCCGCAGTCGGGGACGGATTTCGAGTTCGTAGTGAACAGTAGTGTCCGTTCAGTGTGCGTGACTCCGGTTACGGGTTTGTGAGTCTGACTGTATTCAGTATCCCGTCAACAGGTGTCGTCGTCGAGTCATGGTGATGGGGGTGGACTGCTGGTGGCCGTCGGCAGTCCGGATCCAATCTGAAACGAGGGGTGTTCAGTGCGCTTCAGCCGCCGGTGGCTGTGTCCCTTCGTCCCGGGCGGGCAATTCGTTTCGATTCGGACGTTCGTTGGGTCCCTCCTGTCTTTCTCACAGCCCCCGGCGCACTTACTATGCTGACGACAACTACTATCTCAGTCGGTAACTGGTGCTGCTGTAACCACCCCGTCCGGGGATTTAGCAGGAAACTGCCGCTGGTGACTCGAGGTAGAGCGATGTGCTGCTGCCGATGCTGCGGTAGGTAGCTGTCGCCAACAGAGGTGGGATTCCCCCTGGAACATCGCTCCTTGTATTCAGATAGTCGATCAGAATGTTCGAACCGAGGACTACGATTACCATTCGAACGTCCTCTGTGAATTTTGGACCATCCCTACGGACGGCCGTGAGTTTGGACCCCGTTACAACCCATCGGGGCCTGTAGGTTTTCATCTTCGAATGTGCCGCAGCACTATCGGACGATCTCAACAGAAAGATCCTAGTCTCGGTAACGGTTCAGAACAGCGTGTCGCCGACCTCAATGGACAAAACCCCCTAGGAGAGACAAATATATCCGGCGTGTCTAACACAAGAAGTTGGACATCTACAGGCCGTTCAAGGTGAATTCCTCAGGGCTTAGTCCGTAGCAGCTCACGAGAGATGTTGCCAAATCGTTATCGGGTCGGCGTCGTTTAGCTCGGCGTTTGTCTCCATCTTTCGAAGTTCTGTGACGCACCGCTTGGCGACAAGCGGATAGACGTCCGCAGGCGCGAACTCGAACTCAAGCCGCATGATCTCTTGCCAGTGTTCGGCCCAGATATCTTCGACGACGCGGGGATACAGATCTTCCACAAGGTGAACTCCGAACTCGTGACACTCTTCGATAACCAGCGAGCGAACCGTCTTACGGATCCGGGCAGACGTACAGTACATCGCGACAAGCTGTTCAGCACCCGTCTCTGCGTCATCCGGGTCTTGACCGAACTGTTCGCGATTCAACTCCTCGAACGCGTCGCGGACCACTTTCACGCGGCGGGCTTGGCTGTCGCTACGGACGACGACGCCTTCCGCACGGACATCACTGGCGAGCGATGACTGTGGAACGGTGTAGGTCTCTGGATCAAACTCGGTCGGCTTGGCGATGATCGTTGCGGGAACGAACGCGCGATCAGGCGACACGTTCTCGAATCGGATCCGGTCGAAGACGCCCCAAGCCGCCTCAGTCGAGAGAAATCCCCCGAAAGTCTCTGCGTACGGACTGCCCGGTGGCGTCATCGAGTCAATAGCCGCATACGGAAGGACATCAAAGCCGACGAGAGCGGGAAGGTCGCGTTCGGTGTATCCGTAGTCTAGCGTCGAGTACACGAAATTCTCTGCGTACACGATGAGCGGGCCACTATGTTCATTGTGGGCTCGACGGAGGGCGTCCACGTCGATTCCGTCGCGGAGACACCGGACGGCGCGGTGGAGCGCCCCGTCAATGTCCTCGAGATCGTCACGATGAGATCCCATGATGGAACGCCGTGTTCCGAAGACGAGACTTCCATCTCCGTCAGCGGCGTTTATCACAGGATCTGGATAAGACGACGCGTGGCGCTCGTCATAGAGTGTGAATCGGAACGAGCCCCCGTCAAACTTCTCAAGGACCACCAAATCCTCAGCATCGAAGAACGACTCGGGGACGACGGGGTGATCGTATCGTGGGATCTTTGGATAGACTTTCATCGGTTAGTAGCAGAATGGTGTGAAGGGTCAGGTATCACCGTTCGGTGGCCACTCAACGCCCTCCCACGTTCGAACGGCGTCGCCGACGACCGTCCGAAACTCATCGACCGGCGTGGTACGGACACTGGAGGGCATCGGACCATAGTCGTCCCACTCCGCAGTGTAGCGGACGACTCGCGATCGAAGACGACCGTCCCCCGAGTCCGGATCGTACGTTTCGAAGACGTGGTGGACACCGACCACGAGTACTTCTCCGAGTTCGTCGTGCTGGTAAATTGTGTTTTCAGTGAGGTTCATACGCGTTCAACGTGCTCATTCGAGCTCCGCATCCGGCCGGTCGATACCGTCTTCCAAGTCGGTGAGATCGCGTTCGAGTCGATCGATGTGCGTTTCAAGGTCTTCGACGCTCATCAGAGCGAGACGAAGGAACGCGTCGTCCCGCTCCGGCATCAACGGAAGCTGACTCGTCGATGCTGGCAGGTCATCCGACTGTCGTGCGCGTTTGCGGACAAGTTCTTCACGAGCGCTGCGCAGTTCTCGACGGATGAGTTCATCGTTGTCCATGGGTTGGCACACACCGGAGTACAGCCCACTACGGCCCCGGAAGGGCGGTCGCACGGACCGTCTCACCGAGTGTGTGGCTTTCTGACCACCGTTCGGAGATTCATGATAGCGTGTGCCGAGACCTATAATAAATACTTTCTGTAGAGTACATAAGTTCCAGTACAGCATCAACTCCATCGGCGCCAGTCACCCACTACAAGTCGTGTGGACAGTACGATCAGCCGACTCGGAAAGGCAGAATCCTTATGATTGCCTGACCAGAATTCTCGAATCATGCAAGCAGTCGTACTCGCGGCCGGCAAGGGCACGCGCCTCCGCCCGCTCACCGACGACAAGCCGAAGGGGATGGTCGAGGTCGACGGCAAACCCCTTATCACCCACTGCTTTGACCAACTCATCGAGCTCGGCGCGGACGAACTCATCGTCGTCGTCGGGTACATGAAAGAGCAGATCATCGACCACTACGGCGACGCCTACGAGGGCGTCCCGATCACCTACACCCACCAGCGCGAGCAGAACGGGCTCGCGCACGCGCTCCTCACGGTCGAGGAACACGTCGACGACGACTTTATGCTCATCCTCGGCGACAACGTCTTCCAGGCGAACCTCAAGGACGTCGTCCGGCGCCAGCGCGAGGAGCGCGCGGACGCGGCCTTCCTCGTCGAGGAGGTCCCCTGGGAAGAGGCCTCCCGCTACGGCGTCTGTGACACCAACCAGTACGGCGAGATCACCGACGTCGTCGAGAAGCCCGAGGACCCGCCGAGCAACCTCGTGATGACCGGCTTCTACACCTTCTCGCCAGCGATCTTCCATGCCTGTCACCTCGTTCAGCCGTCGAACCGCGACGAGTACGAGATCAGCGACGCGATCGATCTGCTCATCCAGTCCGGCCGCACCATCGACGCCATCGGCCTCGACGGGTGGCGCATCGACGTCGGTTACCCCGAGGACCGCGACGAAGCAGAGCGTCGACTCCAGGGGGACGACGCCGACGAGGATACCGGGACAGTCGTCGAGTCTGACGCCTAGGACGACGACAACGGGCGCTACCGTGGCGGCGTTTGCGGGGTCGTTCTGCCGTCCGCGGGAAAATCTCACGCACAGAGCCGGAGCAGCTGCTCACGCTTATACACGACCACGTCGACGTGCGCGGCGAGCGCGTCGCCGTCCTCGGACTCTCGTTTAACCCGGGCACCGACGACATCCGGAACTCTCGGGTGATTCCCGTCGTCGACGGGCTTCAGGCACGCGGCGCGACCGTGGTCGCGTACGATCCGGTGGCCACGGAGAACATGCGCGCGCACTTCCCGGACGTCGAGTACGCCGACTCGGCGGCGGCCGCGCTCGACGGTGCGAGCGCGTGCGTCGTCTGTACCGACTGGGACGAGTTCGCCGCGCTCGACGCCGAGTTCGACGCGATGGCGAATCCGGTCATCGTCGACGGGCGCCGCGTCATCGAGCGGCGCGACGGCCTCACCTACGAGGGACTCACCTGGTAGCGGTCACCCGGATCGACGATGCTACGAACCGCGACGACACGGCCGCCGCGGTCTCCGAGATACGTCGTCTTGGCGGCGAAGAGTGGCGATCCCCGAGAGGTCGCGGCGCTCCGATCAGTACCACCCAATAGCGGTCAGACCGTCTCGTCGTACCCGGACGTAGCTTGATCGAGACGGTGTTCGACATCGCTTCGGGCCGCGAATGAAATCGGCTCTGTCCGCTGCCAAGAGAGGGCCAAAAGAACCGGGACGTCGGCCCGATCGATCGCCGCCGACTCGGAGAGGTCCCCAACAGTCGGCGTTGGCTCGGAGCCAGCAGTGTCGACGGCCGTGGGACCTGCCGCTCGGCCTTGGAGATCGGCGACGGTGGCGATTTCGTCGTCGAAAAGGGCCTCGATGCTGGCGGTCGACAACCGCGAGAATTCCGCAAGCGGTCCGGAGACGGCGAGGGTGTCAGCGTCAGGCGAGATGCGGATCGGCTTCGCGAAGACAGAGAGATCGCCGTCGATCAGCTCAAGTGCGTCCTCAAACCCATCACGAGCCTGCCGGTACCGGATCTTGGCGACGGTCTGTTCCCCGTTTGCGTGTGCTCGCACGGCCGTTTGGAAGCTGTTCTCGGCGGCTGTGAGACGGGTTTTAACCGTTTCGCGGCGTTCTTGTAGCTCCGAGAGCTGTTGTCGAGCAGCCTGAATATCAGTTAGTGCCTCTTCGATTGCGTCGCGGCGGTCATCACCGGTCGAGAGTCGCTCGAGGACCGTTCGGTACCCAGTGATCGCGGTCTCATACTGGTCGCTCGCCTCGTCAAGCGATCCCTCGCTGCGGGCACTCGCGGCAGCTTCGACGACGTCCTCACAGTTCTGGATGGCGTGGTCGATATCAGTCGGGTGGGTTGGGTCAGTGAGTTCTGGGTCCGGAACCCCGGCAACTGCTGTCTGGACGGTATCGGTGAACTCTCCGTCCGGATCGTGTAGTTCGTACGTGAACGAGTCGTCGACAGTTTCGAGTGAAATCTCCCGACGGCGCTCACCCGGGAGATCGACGCGATCGACTTCAATCGACGTAACGGTCGTCAGCGGCACGGACACCAGGGTGGCATCGATCAGCTTAGACACGACGACAAAGAGGTTGTCAGAGGTGACAGCCAGCCACACGGTTTGCGTCAGTCCACCGGTCGTTGTTTTGACGGCGGCGCGGAACGTCTCGGCCTCGCTAAGCGCATCGACGACATACCCTCGGATGGCGTCCGGAAGCTCGTTTTGCTGTGTACAGTACTCAGTCATATAGATGACATGCTCGTTGGTGGTAAACTTGGATTTACCGGCGAGATACCACCAAACACACACGAAGACTACTGTTCGCGAGATGCGATATCGGCGAGTATCCCGAGCGGACCCGCGACGCAACGTTCTCCCACGGTTGACGCCGTGGGCCCTCTTTTTGATCAGGTGTAGCGGACACTAGTGTTAGAAGTCCAATAGTCGAGGCGAGGGACAGGGCACTGTCGAAGAATCCTCTACTGTCTGTACTGTCGATATCAAAGTGGCATCTCGACGTCTTCCACCTGCCGCACTCGGTAGAACCGGACCCACCGCGTCAGCACGCGCCAACACACGGCGGCGACGGCGGCCCCGACCGCGTTCACGAGCAGGTCGCCGAAGTCGGCGGTCCGCGCGTCCAGCGTCGACTGGAGCAGTTCGATGCTGCCACCGTACCCGACCGCAATGAGGAACACGACGGCCAACACAGTCCGGTCGCGCCACGCCGAGTCTTGAAGCGCGTACGCGAGCGTCACCGCGAGCCCGGCGTACGCCAGCCCGTGGAGCCACGTGCTGTACGGGAGGACGCCGAGCGGCCCGGTCTGAATCACTCCACTGCCTGGTGGCGTGAACACCGAGAAGTAGAGAATCGTCGCCGCGACCGCGAGAACCCCTGCCAGTCGGAGCGAGCGCGGAACGAGTGGCAGCCGCAAGCGACTCATTGTGTCCGCACTCCCACAGGATCGACAAAAGCCTGCGGGTTCGGACCACGATCCCGAGCCGCCAAACGGGTACGCTTTTTACCCGCGCGCCGGTCGTCGCTGATAATGCTGCGCTCGGAGGGACCTCCATGGAGTTGATCGACGACGAGGGGCGGCTGTTCGGCCGCGTCAACGTCATCGACGCGCTGGTCGTGTTGCTGATCGCTGCCGTCGTCGTCGCAGGCGCCGCGTTCGTCTTCGCAGACGATCCGGAGCCGGCGCCGGCGCCGGAAACGGACACCGCCTACGCGACGCTCGACGTCGGCACCGTCTCGCCGTACATCGTCGACGCGATCGAGGAAGGCGACACCCACAGCCCCGACGGTTCATCTGATCTCCGCATCACGGACGTTCACCTCACGCCACAGGGCGATCAGACGCGCGTCGTCCTCCGCGTGGCGCTCGAAGGCGAGCTCAACGACCAAGACAGCCTCATCTACGGGGGCGCCCCGCCGCGGCTCGGCCGGACGCTCGACATCACCACCGACCGCTACCAGATCGGTGGCCAGATTCGTGCCGTAGGCGACAGCGACGCGCTGACCACCGAACAACAGCGCGTGCTGCTCTCGAGTCAGGTCGACGCGGGCACCGCCACAGATGTAACCCCCGGCGACGAGATTCGGCTCAGCGACCGCACGGTCGCTCGCATTAACAACGTCACCACCTACACGACCGACCGACCCACCCAACGCCAACTCCTCGTCGAGGCGACGCTCACCGGGCACCGCCAGCAGGACCGGCTCCGGTTCGGCGGCACACCGGTTAGACGCGGTCAGACGGTAACGCTACCCACGAGCGACTACACGCTCGACGCGCAAATCGAGCAGGTCGGCGGCGACATCAGCCTCGGTGCGACCACGACCCGTACGGTCACCCTCCGGATGGAGGAGGTCCGCGAGGACTTCGCGGACGCCATCGAGCCGGGGATGGTCGAACGCGCCGGCGACACCACGGTCGCCCGGGTCACCGGCGTCGAGACGGAACCCTCGCTCATCATCGCGACCGGTGATGACGGCAGCGTCAACGTCGTCGACCACCCGGTGGACCGCGAGGTGACGATCACCGCGGACCTCCAACTGCGAGAGACACCGGCCGGGCTCGCGTTCAAGGGCGACCAGATTCGCCAAGGGTCGACAGTCACCCTGGATCTGGGCACGGCCACCGTGGAGGCGACGGTCGTCTCTGTGGGCCGGTGACCGGATCGCCGGCCTGCCCCAGTCACAACACACATGAGCGCTCACCCGGAAATCTATGTAGATGAGTGACGAGACGGAGGCGGGCACGCCAACCGGAAGCGTTGTGCGGCGGGCAGCCCGCGAGTCGCGTCTCGGCCGCCTGTGGAGGCGGACGGCGGGAGTTGTGCGCAGTTCTTTCCTGTACCGGTGGCTCACCGCGGAGCCGGATCCGGAGGTGATCGTGATCGACCTCCGGGAGACGTGGACGGTCGGTCCGTTCATCCGACTGCTGGATGCGGTCTTGGATCGCCTCATTCCCGCACTCGAGGACTCGCGGATCGCCACGGCGGCCCGCGCAGGTGCTTCGTACACACTTGCGGCGCCAGCAGTCGTGGCTGGCCTCGCCGTCCTCGCAGTCGGGCTCCTCCTCGCGCTCGGGAGCGTCGCGGCCGGAACCCTCGGCACGACACGGCTCGGCCTCGCGGTCGGGCTCGTTATCGCAGGCGTGATCGCAACCCGTGAACGCCGGAGTTGGGCGGAGCTCCGCGAAACCCGACCGGTCGAACTCCTGGTTGCCGCACTGGAGCCCCCAGAGCCGCCAGCGGAGTCGGAGCCAGAAGGAGAGCAAACTGAAGACACGCACAACACTCTCTCAGGCGATCCCGACGACCCCGATTCCGACCCAACTGAGAAGCAGCACTGACGGGCAGACACCCGATCGCGAGCCCGCAACCGGGGCCTTTTAGCTTCCGTCCGCCATCCGATGTCGGTAGTGACCACCACGGAGCTGCTCGTTGCGATACTCGCCGGGATCGTTCAGGGGGTCGTCGAGTGGCTCCCCGTCTCGAGTCAGGGGAACCTCTCGCTCGTGCTCACGCTCGTCGGCACGGATCCCGCCGTCGCGGTCCAGCTCGCCTTGTTCCTCCAGTTGGGCACGACGCTGTCGGCCGCGACCTACTACCGCGCGGAGATCGCGACCATCCTCAGAACACTTCCCGGATGGCGTCCCGCGAACGCGTACGACGCCGACCACGCGATCGCGACGTACGTCGTCGTGGCGTCGCTGTTCACCGGGCTCGTCGGGATTCCATTGTATATCCTCGCCGTGGATCTCGTCAGCGACCTCACGGGCGGCGTCTTCATCGCCGCCATCGGGGTCCTCCTCGTGATCACCGGTCTCCTCCAGCGGGCGTCGGACAGCGTCAGCATGGGCGGCCGCGAGACGCCGTCACTCGTCGACTCGATCCTCGTCGGCAGCGCCCAGGGGTTCGCCATCCTCCCCGGCATCTCTCGGTCGGGCGTGACCGCGAGCACGCTGTTGTTCCGCAGCTACGACCCGCCGACTGCGTTTCGACTCTCCTTTCTGCTGTCAATTCCCGCATCGGTTGGCGCGGCCGCGCTCACCCTCGCCAGCGCGGGCGGGCTTCCCGGCATCGCACCAGTGCCCGCGGCGGTCGCACTCGGCGTGAGCGCCGTCGTCGGCTACCTGACGATCGACGCGCTCATGCGCGTCGTCGAGCGGGTGCCGTTCGCGACGGTGTGTTACGCCCTCGGCGGGATCGCGATCGCCGGCGGACTCGTCCTCACGCTCGTCGTGTGATCTGGCGGTCCTGTCTGCGCCCCACTCGGTCAACACTGTGTTTCAATACACCAGGTACTCAGTGCGAGAAAACGACGAGTCGCGGTCTCGAATCCACTGTGCGACTTCCTGCTGGAAGCGCTCGAACCAGTGGAGATCTTCGTATCGCACCCCGAGCTTGCGGTCGACCCCCTTGGGCGGCGATATTAAGTCCCGCGGCGTCGAACAAAGGGATATGAGCAGCATCGATCTGCCGGCCGGGGTGTTAGATGCGATCGCGGCACCGCCGGACGATCGCGAGCCCATCGTCAGGCAGGAGCTCGCCGTCTCGCTGTACCGAGAGGAGTATCTCTCCTTCGGGAAGGCACGAGAGCTGGCCGGCCTCTCGAAGGCGGAGTTCCATCAGCTGCTTGGCGAGCGGGAGGTCGAGCGTCACTACACCGCGGAGGACCTCGCGCTCGACGTCGAGTACGCTCGGGAATGACAGTCGTCTCGAACACGTCGCCGCTGTTGAACCTGGCACTCATCGAGCGGCTCCAGCTGGTCGAAGCCCAGTTCAGTGAGGTCGTCGTTCCGACGGCGGTCTGGAACGAACTCACGGCCGGGTTCGACGGCCGCGACCGCATCGAGGCGTTCCGCGATCGAGGCGGGATGCGGGTGGTCTCGCCGGAGCCGACGGAGTTGCGAACCGAGTTCGAACGCGAACTCGATCGCGGCGAGGCCGCGGCTATCGCGCACGCCATCGATATCGACGCGGACCGAGTACTCATTGACGAGCGAGAAGGCCGTGCGACTGCCACGCGTCACGACGTGCCGGTGACCGGGGTCGTGGGAATTCTCCTCCGGGCGTCGAGTCAGGGAGAGATCGATCTCGAAGCGGAACTCAACGCGCTTCGTGAGGCTGGCTTTTGGATCTCAGATGCGCTGTACGAACGCGCTCTTGAGATGGACGCGGAATAAGCCTCAGTAACCACGGCGTTCGGGCAGTCGTTTCATCGGGTTTCGTGGCAGCAAGTCACGAGATGATTGGATCCGTGAGAAGAGCCGACTGCGCCGACTCAGTCCCCACTCGACGCCGACACCGTCGCGCTTGCGCCCGGCCCCGCATCACCGACCTCCTCACCGATTCCAGACTCCGCCTCCGCCGCCAGCGTCTCCACGTTCGCGAAGACGAAGCCCGCGAACCCGACCCGGAGCAGGATGTCGAGGTACTCCAGCGTGACCGTGCCCGTGAAGGTGTCCAGCAGCCCGGCGATCTGGAACATCGCCCACGCGATCAGGACGCCGAACGCGAACAGCGCGAGGTTCCGCGTCTTCTTGTAGAACAGCTCGCGGGCGGGCGACTGCCGCGCCGCCGCCGTCGCGAGCGGCCCGAAGAACAGCGCGAGCAGGACCACGTAGCCGACGAGGATGCTCCCGGTGCCCGCCAGCGCGAGCGGCCCCTCGAACACGGCGGCGAAGTCGTAGCCCAGCCGCATCGCGACCGTGATCGCGACCACGCCGCCGACGTACCGCCGGCTCGCCCCGGCGACGAACGCCGCGAACCCGAACAGGAACGGGTAGCCGGTGTAGTCGATGATCAGCTGCCCGCCCTCCAGCGTGCCGTTCGCGACCGAGAACGCCCCGATGCCGGCGCCCCAGAGGCCGACGCCGAGCCCCGCGAGCGCGACGACGGCCACGAACGGGTAACAGTAGCGCCGGAGGCTCGCGGGCTTGCGGCTCGCGAGCGCGAGCAACACCACGGCGGAGACCGCGTAGATCCCCGCGGAGGTGAAGCGCACCACCGACGGCTCAATCATCGGCGCTCACCCCCGCGTCGCCGGCGGTCGGACTCGCGGCGACCCCGGTCGCACCGTCGACCGCACCGTCGCCCTCGCTCCGCGTCTCGAACTGGTCGAGTCGCTCGGTGAGCGAGGCGGTCCGGTCCGAGAGCGCCGTCGCCGTTGCCGCGAGGTCGCCGACCGTCTCGGCGGTGTCGTCCGCGGTCTCCGCGAGCGCCCGGGCGCGGTCCGCGGCGTCGGTGGCGGAGCCGTGGACCGCCTCGACGCGCGCCGCGACCGACTCGATCCCCTCGGCGCCCTCGTCGGTCGCCCGCGCGATGTCGCCCATCGCCACGTCGACGTCCTCGACGGTGCCGGTGAGCTCCTCGATCGCGTCGCCGGCCGCGCGCACGGCCGCGGTCGTCTCGTCTAACTCCGTCATCGTGCGGTCCATCTCGCCGGCGACCGCCGACACGTCCTCGGTCACCTCGCCGATGGTCGCTTCGATCTCCGTCGTCGACTCGCGCGTCTCCTCGGCGAGCCCCTTCACCTCGTCCGCGACGACGGCGAACCCGTCGCCGTCGCCGCCCGCCCGCGACGCCTCGATCGAGGCGTTCAGCGCGAGGATGTTGGTCTGCTCGGCGATGTCCGCGATCACGTCGGTCGTCTCCGCGACCCCGTCCATCCGGTCGTCGAGCCCGGCGACCAGGTCGTCGAGCTCGTCGAGGAGGTCGCCGATGGCGACGATCGCCTCGATCGCCTCGGTCGCCCGCCGTTCGCCCTCGGTGCCGAGCTCGGCCGCGGCGGACGCGTCGCCCGCCACCTCGTCGGTCGTCGACGCGATCTCCTCGACGGTCGCCGAGAAGTCGTCCGTGTCGGCGGCCGTCTCGCGCAGCCGGTCGGTCTGTTCATCCAACTCGTCGGCCAGCCCCCGCATCTCGGCGGCCACCTCCTGGTTCATCGCCGCCACGTCGTCGGCCTCGGCCGCCATCTCCTCGCTCGTCGCCTCCACGTCGCCCGCGAACGACTGGATGTCCTCGACGGTGGTCGAGAGCCCGCCCGTCATCTCGTTGTACGCGGCCGTGATGCGCTCTATCGCGTCGACGTCGCTCTCCTCGTCGAGCCGGTGAGTGAGGTCGCCGTCGGCGGCGTCCTCCATGGCGCCGCCGATCTCGTCGGCGCGCGCTAACAGCGTCTCCGACATGGACTCCGCCTCCTCGCGGGCCGCCTCCGCCTCGCTTTGCGCGCGCTCGGACTCGGCGACCGCGTCCCGGAGCGACCGCCGCGTCTCGTCGAAGGCCTCGAAGAGCCGGCCGATCTCGTCCGGCCGGTCGGAGGTCGCGCTCGCGTCGAACTCCCCGCGACCGACCGCCTCGGCCGTCTCCGTCAGCCGGCGGAGTTCGACCGCGACGTTCCCGACCAGGACGATGCCCAACAGTCCGAGGTTCAGCGTGACGACGACGCCGACCGAGACCAGCGCCGCCGTCGCGGCCGCCGCCGTCCCGGCCGTCGCCACGTGTCCCGCGAAGAGGGCGACGAACCCGAGCGTCACGGCGAGCGTCAGGATGACGGAGGCGCCGACCCGGCGACCGTACCGCGTGGTGATCGCGTCCAACATACGTGTTATCTGAGAGGAACGAGACGCCCTACTTAGGAGTACAGACCGAATTATACGAGACGATAATTTGATCGGTCCGAGAGCGTCCCCGACCGGCTCCGAGAACACCGAACGCGACCGTCCGTGGCGTTCGATCGCTCCCGAGCCGCGACGGGGAGTCGAACCGGGGATCGGGCTTTTCCCCCGGCCGCGCTACCCACGACCATGCCGAGTGTCAGCGACACGTACATCGAGAACCGCCAGCGCGTCCAGCCGACCCACACGAACAACTACGCGTCCGCACACGGGGGGAACGTCGTCAAGTGGATGGACGAGATCGGCGCGATGTCCGCGATGCGCGCCGCCGGCGAGACCTGCGTCACGGCCAAGATCAACGGGCTCGACTTCAAGCGACCGGTCCCGCAGGGCGACACCTGCGTCATCGAGTCGTACGTGTACGCGGTCGGGCGCACGAGCCTCCGGACGCGGATCCGCGCGTACCGCGAGTCGCCGCGCACGGGCGAGCGCGAACTCACCACGGAGTCGTACTTCGTGTTCGTCGCCGTAGACGCCGACGGGAGCCCGACGCCGGTCCCTGAACTCGAGGTCACGGGCGAGCGCTGCCGAGAACTCCGCGACGAGGCGCTCGCCGCGGAGCCGGACGAGGACCGGTGACGGTCCGCGAGAAGCGATGGGGCGGAACTCGGGCGAACCGGGCGGGACGGGTTCGGTGTGTCCAGCCGCCGCGTCGGGCGTCACCGCTTCGATGCTCTCGATCGGGTGCGGCGAAGGCTCGGCGCCTCCTCGCGGTCGGGACGGACGACGTCGGCGAGGCCGCCGCGCCGACCGAGCGCCGGAGCGCGGTGAGACGGCCAGGCGACAGGTCGGGCCGGCGCAGACTCCGGGGTCGCGAGGACGGGAACGTAGTGAAGCCGGTCGAGCCGCTGTGACCCGATGGTTCGTGCCCTCTCGCGACGGCGGAGCGGTCCCGCCGAGACGGGGTGCCGGAGTGCGCCCCGTTCACAGGCCGACGAGCAGTATCGACGCCGCAACCGCGGTCCCCGCCCAGCCCGCGCCGACCCAAGTCAACACGGCGAACGCCTGTCGCGCGCCCTCGCGGCTCCACGCGGACTCGCCACCGAGATGGCGCTGAACCGCCGACATCGAGTCGCCGAACCCGACCGAGCCGCCCCACGTCGCGACGCCGAAGCCGAACAGCAGCACGCCGAGCGCGAACGAGGTGTCGGTCGCTCGCCGCGCCCCGGCGAACGGGAAGAGCGCGCCCGCGACGACGACCCCGAGGAGGCTGCCGATGCCGACCCACCGCGCGACCGTCCGTCCGGACGGCCGTCCGTCGCGGTCAGTCAACGGTCTCTCGCATCCGGGGGTCGAGCGCGTCGCGCATCCCGTCACCGAGGAGGTTGAACCCGAGCACCGTCAGCGCGAGCAGCAGACCGGGGAAGAAGGACCACCACCACGCCCCGGAGAACAGCCCGAACTCGACGCCGTTCGAGAGCATCATGCCCCACGTCGGCTCCCCCGGGCTGGCGCCGAACCCGAGGAACGACAGCGCGGCGATGTCGATGATCGCGAGCCCGTAGTTGAGCGTCGACTGGACCGTTATCGGCGCGAGGCAGTTCGGGAGGACGTGGCGAACGAGCAGCCGCGGGTCCGTCGCGCCGAGCGCTTTCGTGGCGTCGGTGTACTCGTCTTCGAGCACCTTCAGCGCGGCTCCGCGGACGACGCGGGCGAACCGAGGGGTGTAGACCAGCGTCAGCGCCCCGACGGCACGCCACAGCCCCAGCTCTTCGGGGAAGATGGTGACGAGCGCGAGCGCTAACAGTAGGGACGGGAACGACAGCAGGACGTCCATCGTCCGCATGATGACGTTGTCGGTCAGATCGCCGTAGTACGCCGCGACGATTCCGAGACTCACCCCGAGGAACGTCGAGGCGACGACGGTGACCGTGCCGTAGAGGACCGCGTACCAAGCCCCGTACATCACGCGCGGGAAGATGTCGCGGGCCTGCCCGTCCGTTCCGAAGAGGTACTCCGAGCTGGGCGGCGACTCAGCCGGATTCGTCCCGAACTGGGTCGCCATGAGTTCGCTGAGGTCGTAGGTGAACCGCGCGTAGACCGCGACGAGAACGACGGCCACGATGATGACGATCCCGGTGATCGCGAGTCGGTTCGAGAGGAGCTGCGAGAGGAACGGGCTCGCGCGCAGCCGCTCGGCGATGCTTCGGTCGACGGTTCCGGTCTGTGTCTCCGTGCTCATTGTTCGATGCGTGGATCGAGGACCGAGTAGGTGAGGTCGACGCCCAAGTTGACCAGCGTGTACAACACGGCGAAGACGAGGACGGTTCCCTGGACGACGGGGTAGTCGCTACGGTTGATCGCGTCGACGAGGAGCGTTCCGATGCCGTTGATCTCGAAGACGGTTTCGGTGAGCACCGCACCGCCGAGCAGCGATCCGAACTGGATGCCGATCACGGTGATGACGGGGATGAAGGCGTTGCGAAGCCCGTGTTTCATGACGGTGATCTTCGATCCCTGCCCCTTCGCCCGAGCGGTCCGCATGTAGTCTTGACGGAGCACTTCGACCATCGACGAGCGCATCATCCGCGAGAGCAGCGCCATCTGATAGATGCCGAGCACCACCACGGGCAAGAGCAGATGGACGGCCGCGGACTGGAACGCCGCGATGTTCCCCGCTAACAGCGTGTCGACGAGGATGAGTCCCGTGACCGGTTCGACGAAGTACTCGGAGCCGATTCGACCGCTGGTCGGGAGGAGACCGAGGAACTGCGCGAAAAGCAGGATGAGCAGCGGGCCGCTCCAGTAGATCGGGACGCTGATTCCGCTCAGCGCGCCGATTCGGGTGAGGTGATCGGTCCACGTGTCCTGCTTGACCGCGCTGAGGATCCCCAGCGGGAGCCCGAACAGGAGACCGGCGAACTGCCCGAGCAGCGCGAGTTCGATCGTGATCGGAAGCCGGTCCGTGAGGATCTGGCTCACCGGCGTGCCTCGGTTCACCTGGTAGGACTGACCGAAGTCGAAGGTCACGACCTCACCGAGGAAGCGGACGTACTGCTGCCAGAGGGGGTCGTCGAGCCCCAGGTCGGATCGCACCTGGTCAACGAACTCCTGGCTGGCTCGCTCGCCGGCGATGACCACGGCGGGATCGCCCGGGGAGAGGTGGAGAATGGCAAAGACCACCGTCGCGACCCCGAACAGCACGGGGATAAGCATGAGCAGCCGTTTGAAAACGAAGCGTTTCGAGACCATTCAGGGGAACGGGTGCGCGGGACGGTCAAAAAGTCTGTGTTCGGTGCGAGCTACTCGAGTTCGACCGCTTCGAGGAACGGTCCGCCGATCGCCGCGACGGTGTAGTTGCTCACGCGGTTGGACACGCCGCGGACCTCGTCGGCGTAGTCGATGAACACCCACGGCGCCTCGTCGTGTGCGATCTGAGCGGCCTCCCGGTACAGCTCGGCCCGATCCTCTTGGTTCGTGGTCCGTTGAGCCTCTTCGACGACGCTCATGTACTCGCTGTTGGCCCACGCGGCGTTGTTCGAGGTGTTGAACCCCTCGGTGTCCCAAGAGACCCAATCCTGTCCCTCCGGCACGTCGGTCTGCGGGTGCAAGAGGACGTAACAGAAGTTGTCGGGGTCGGCGTTGTCGGTGTACCAGCCGGCGAGCGTCGCGTCGTGACTGCCCTGACTGGTGTACGTGAGGTAGTCGGAGAACTGTCGGTCGTCGATCGACACCTCGATGCCGACCTCGGCGAGGTTCGACCGGATCGTTTCCGCGGTCGGCAGCGGCGCCGGGTTGTAGCCGCGGGGGTTCTGGAACGTCGTCAGCGAGAAGGAGAACCCGTCGCCGTAACCGGCCTCTTCGAGGAGGCTCTGGGCCTGTTCGGGGTCGTACTCGTAGGGGCTGATGTCGTCGTTGTGGCCGAACAGCGCGGGCGGGATCGGCTGGTCGGCCTGCGTGGCGATCCCCGAGTAGATGTTCTCGACGATGGCCTGCGTGTCGATGGCGTAGCTGATCGCGCGGCGGACCCGGCGGTCGCGGAACGCCTCGACGCGCGAGAGGTTGAACGCCATGTAGCCGATGTTGATCCCCGTCGCCGTCCGGCTCTCCGCGGTGTCGGACCCGTCGATGATCTGCATGCTGTCGGGGTCGAGCCCGTCGATGATGTCGAGCTCCTCCTCGACGAGCGCCTGGGCACGCGTGGAGTTCTGACCGCGGGTGAGGAACAACACCTCGTCGACGTTCGGGGTCTCGCCCCAGTAGTCGTCGAAGGTGGTGAGCCGGATGCGGTTGTTGGCGTCGTCGAGGGTGTCGAGCTGGAACGGGCCGGTGCCGACCATCTCCTCCCCGAGGTTCGTGTCGCCCTCGATCGCGTCCTGAGAGATGACGACGGCCGCGAACATCGCGAGGTTGCGCAGGAACGGCGCGTACGTCTGGGTGAGCGTGATCGAGAGCTCGTAGTCGCTCGGCGCCTCGATGCTGTCGATCCAGTTACCGAGCGTGAACGGCCCGTACACGGAGGCGTCCTCGAAGTTGTACTCGTAGTCGTCGTCGACGAACCGCCGGTACGTGGCGATGAAGTCGTCGGCCGTGAACTCCGACCCGTCGTGGAAGCTCACGCCCTCTCGCAGCGTGAGCGTCACCGAATCCCCCTCGAGCGACCAGTCGGTGGCGAGCGACTCGACGAGCGACGCCTCGCCCGGCTGGAAGGCGATCAGGCCTTCGTACGCCTGATTGGTGACCTTCGCGACCTCACCGCTGGTCGTGTTCTGCGGGTCGAGGGTACTGGAGTGAGCCCCGCGGCCGTAGCGGAGAGACGCCGCGCCGTCACCGCCGTCGTCACCGTCCATCCCGTCGTCGCCGTCGCCACCGTCACCGCCGTCGCCGCCGTCACCACCGTCGCCGCCGTCGCCGCCGCATCCGGCGAGAGAGGCGACCGATGCCGTCGCTACCGTCGCGCCGCCCGCTCGTTGTAAGAAGCTGCGTCGTGACGTTCCTGTGGTATCAGGACACATACACCGGCATATATGAGCTACCTAAATAATTCTGGTGGAGAGACAGGACACAATCGCGTCATAAGACCCGGCCGAGTGGTCCTGTAATCACTCGCCGGTAGGTCACTCGTCGTACAGGTGGCACGCGGCGGGGTGGCCGCTCTCGCCGAGTTCGGGGTTGTCTCGTTCACAGACGCTCTCGAACGTCTCGCGGAGCGTGGCCTCTGCCTCCGCCCACCGGTCGTGTTTGATGTGTTCGAAGGACTCGGCCACGACCGCTCGCGCCTCCCCCGAGAGCGGACCGTCGAAGAAGTACTCGAAGAGCGTCGGATGTTCGCCGCCGTCGGCGACGGCGGTCCGCGCCGACTCGTCTTCGATGCGGACCTCCGACTCGATGGCGTCGAGGTCGACGTCTCTCGCCTCTAACCGCTGTCGGTAGAACATCACCTCGCGATAGCGCTCCTGGTCGATGTCGAGGTTGTCCGGCGGAATGATCGAGGGACAGCGGGTGCGGAACCGGCAGCCGGAGGGCGGGTTGATCGGTGACGGGACATCCCCCTTGAGGATCGTTCGATCGTCCGTGTTGGCGAGGGGGTCGGGCTCCGGGATCGCGGACAGGAGCGCTCTGGTGTACGGGTGTTTCGGCGTCTCGAACAGCTCGCCCGTCTCGGCGACCTCGACTATCTCGCCGAGGTACATCACCGCCACCCGGTCGGAGATGTGGCGGACGACGCTCAGGTCGTGGGCGATGAACAGGAAGGTGAGCCCGAACTCCTCTTGGAGGTCCTCCAGCAGGTTGATGATCTGCGCCTGAACGGAGACGTCGAGCGCCGACACCGGCTCGTCGGCGACGATGAAGTCGGGGTCCACCGCAAGGGCCCGCGCGATGCCGACCCGCTGACGCTGACCGCCGGAGAGCTCGTGCGGGTATCGGCCGAACTGGCCGCGCTCTAACCCGACCGCGTCCATCAGCTCGAAGACGCGCTCGCGGCGGCGTCCCTCGGCGAGGTCGTGAATCTTCAGCGGTTCCATGATCGTCTGGCCGGCCGTCATCCGCGGGTCGAGGCTCGACATCGGGTCCTGGAACACCATCTGCATGTCTTTCCGGCGCTTGCGGAGGTCCGACTTCGAGAGCGAGCCGAGGTCCTCACCGGCGAACACGACCTTCCCGTCGGTCGGCGGGTCCAGGTGGAGGATCGCCCGTCCCGCCGTGGACTTCCCGCAGCCGGACTCGCCGACGAGCCCCAGCGTCTCCCGCTCGTGGACGTCGAGATCGATCCCGTCGACGGCCCTGACGCTCGGGTCGCCGCCGCCGAACACGCGGTCGAGCGCGCCGGCCTCCTGTTGGTAGTACTTCCGCATCTCGCGGACCTCGACGAGCGGGTCGCCGATGGCGGACCTGGCACCAGCGGCGGGCGCGTCGGTCCCGTACATGTCCTTGTCGAACTCGTCGTGGACGCATTTCGACCGGTGGTCGACGTCGTCCGGGCCGTGCTGGAGGAACGGGATCTCCCCCTCGCGGCACTGGGGTTCGGCCCAGGGACAGCGCGGCGCGAAGTGGCACCCGTCGGGCATGTCGATCAGGTCGGGGACGTTCCCCTCGATCGGGGTCAGCCGCTCTTTTTTCTCGGTGGGGATCGATTCGAGCAGCGTGTAGGTGTAGGGGTGGCTGGGGTTGGAGAAGATCTCTTCGACTGGGCCTTCCTCGACGATCTCGCCGGCGTACATCACGGCCACGCGGTCACAGGTCTCGGCCACGACGCCGAGGTCGTGAGTGATCATCAGGACTGACATCCCGAACTCCTCTTGGAGGTCGTCGATCAGATCGAGGATCTGCGCCTGAATCGTCACGTCGAGCGCGGTCGTCGGTTCGTCGGCGATGAGGAGGTTCGGCCGGCAGGCGAGCGCGATGGCGACGAGCACGCGCTGGCGCATCCCCCCCGAGAACTCGTGTGGGTAGTCGTCCAGGCGCTGTTTCGCTTCCGGAATGCCGACCGCCTGAAGCATTCTGACGACTTCGTCCATCACCTCCTCGTCACCGTCTCGACCCCCGACTTTCGGGAGGATCTCGCGGACCCCGTTGAACCACGAGTCGTGCTTTTGACCGCCGTACCGGTGGAGCCGCAGGGACTCGGCGATCTGCTCGCCGACGGTGACCGCCGGGTTGAGCGAGGTCATCGGGTCCTGGAAGATCATCCCCATCTCGCCGCCGCGGACCCGGCGGACGGCCGCCTCGGGAGCTGCCGTCACGTCGATGATCCCCTCGTCGACGTCGACGTCGCTCGGCGCCGCGCCGGCGCGGATCCGCTCGCGGGCGTCGGCGTCGAGGAAGACGAAGCCGTCGACGGCGTCGGCGAGTGCGGCCTCGAGGTCGTCGCCGACGGTCTTCGGGTCGGCGTCGGCTTCGAGGCGATCTGCGGCGGCCCTGAGGTCGCTGGCGAGGTCTTCCGGGTCCGCTTCGGCGGCGAGGTCGTCGACCATTCCGCGGAGCTCGGCCGGGGTGTCGGGAACGCGCCGTCCGGCGCGGAGGCCGCTGCTCACGGCCGCGATCGCGTCGATCAGTCCGGACGGGTACGGAACGTACGCGTCGTCGAACTCGTCGAGGAGGGCGGTGGCGAGCGCCGGATCCGCGAGGGTGATCCGGCCACCGACGACGTCGCCGGGGTCGTCGACGAGGTCCATCGCAGAGAGGGCGGTGACGCTCTTTCCGGAACCCGACTCACCCACGAGGCCGACGGTCTCGCCGTGCTCGATCGAGAGGTCGATACCGTCGACGGCCTTGACCGCGCCCCGTTCGGTTCTGAACTGAGTCCGGAGCGCCGAAAGCGAGAGCAGATCGGTCACTGTCGGCGGTAGCGCGCCTTACGGAAATATATCTTGGGGACAGTGGAACCATTTATACGACTACCCGAGCGTCTGCTGGTATGAGCGAACCCGCAGGCGACGACGTGCCCACGAACGTACGGGCGGGAGACGGGTGGTCCGCCGTCATCGAGGACATGGAAGCGACCGCGGCGGAGTACCGAGAGCGCGGGTGGACGACGCTCGAACTCCATCCCGGCGATTCGGTCCTGGTCGACTCGGACCGTCGGACCGGCCTCGACGTCGTCCTCCCCGGCCCGGAGTTCGAGGAGCTAGAGTCGCTCGTCGACGACCGACGGTTTCGAGACGTCGAGGTGTTCCGGGCGGAGGGAGACGAACTGCTCTACGTGCTGGTCGTCGAGGTCGCGCCCGAGAGCGAAACGGCCGTCTTCGTCCCCGCGTACTACGATCCGAGCCAGGCGGCGGAGACGATCGAATCGATCAGAGAGGCGGGGACCGTGCGCCTCTTCTGCCGTCGGTTGAACGACGACACCGTGCGGTTCGTCCACGACGATCCGGCGCCGTTCCTCCCGGAACCGGTCGAGTGATCGGAGTCCCGCGGGCTCGGAGTGATCGTGCGGCGGTGAGTTTAGAGGGGCGAGCGCGGGCAGGGCGTGCGAGCGGTCCGTGCTCGAACGCCGATCGCCTCGTCGTTCGAGGCGGCGCCTCTCGCAGTCGCGAGCGTCCCCCGCTGCGTCAGTCGGAGAGTGAGGCACGTCGAGCGTGCCGGCGCGATCGCGCTCGTTCGTGAAGATGCCGCCCCGCGGGGCGGGAAGTGTGAGTCAGTAGTCGCCGAGCACGCCGAGCCGCCGCGCCCGCGCCGTCGCGTACTCGAACACGAGGTAGCCGCCGATCAGGTAGCCGACGGCGACCGCGACGAGCAGCGCCAGATCGACGAGCGGGAACTCCCAGAGCCGGACGCCGTCGACCATCACGCGCTGGAGCATCGCGCTGCCGTGCGCCAGCGGGAGCACCCGCGTCCACGGCAGGTCGAAGACCGGCGCCGAGATCAGCGCGACGAACCCGAACTGGAGGAGGTTGAGCCAGTTGCCGATCTGCTTGTAGAGGACCGTCACGCCGCCGGCGGCGAAGCCGAGCCCGAGGACGGAGGTGATCGACAGTCCGGCGACGACGACCACCGTCAGCGGCGCGAGGCTGAGCTGCGTCCCCGTGATGACGAGCATGAGCGCGAGGATGACGGCGCTCGTGAGGAACGTCCGCACCACCTTCGCGATCCCCTTCAACAGCGCGACCGGCGCGAAGCCGAACGGGGTGGTGATGTGGCGCTCTAAGGTGCCCCACTGGACTTCGCTGCCGATGTCGTTGGAGACCGACGAGTACGCGCCGACCGACAGCGTCCACAGGAAGTAGCCGACGACGATCCCCTCGATCGAGTCCGTCAGCGCCTGCCCCGCGAGCAGCTGCCCGCCGAGGAACAGCGCGGCGAAGAAGAACAGCGAGACCACGATCCCCCCGATCGCGTTGGCCGGATAGCGCACGAAGATGAGGTACTCCCGGTACAACACGGCTCGCGCCAGGTGGTAGTAGGTGGCCGGACGCGGCTCCTCATCGACGGCCGCGTGGCCGTTACCGGTCGGTCCGTCCGAGCGCGACGCGTCCGCGCTCACCGCGACGCACCCCCGAGTCCGCCGTCGCCCGCGACGCCCGTGCGTTCGAGGAACACGTCCTCGAGGTCGGGCTGGACGGTCCGGAGGTCGGAGACGGTGACGCCCGCGGCCCGTAGCGCGTCCATCAGGTCGTACAGCCGGTCACCGCCGGCGACGACCGTCACCGCGGGCGGGCGCGACTCGCGGTCGACCGCCCGCACGTCGAACGACTCGCGGAGCCCCGCGACCGTCTCCGCGTCGAGGTCCGGGCTCGCCACGCGGACGACGTCGCGGTCCGTCCCGCCGAGCAGCGCCTCGACGGTGTCGTCGGCGACGATTCGGCCGTTCGACAGCATGACGACGCGGTCGCACACCGCCTCGATCGTCGTCATGTCGTGGCTGCTGACGACGATGGTGAGCCCCTCCTCGACCGCGAGGCGGCGCAGCTCCGCCCGGAGCGTCCGCGCGCTCTCCACGTCGAGCCCGAGCGTCGGCTCGTCTAAGAAGACCAGCTCCGCGCCGCCCGCCAGCACGCTCGCCAGCGACACCTTCTGTTTCATGCCCCGCGAGAGCTCCCGGACCGGCGTGTCCGCCTTGTCTGCGAGGTCGAGCCGGTCGAGCAGGCGGTCGTGACGCGCCGCCACGGAGTCGGGGTCGACCCCGCTTATCGTCGCGAAGTAGCGCAGGTTCTCTCTGACCGTGAGCCGCCAGTAGTCGTTGCGCGCGCCCTCCAACATCGCGTCCACGTCGGCGTAGGCCGCCCGCCGGCCGTCGCGCACGTCGTTGCCGAACACCCGCACCGAGCCCGCGTCGGGGATGACGATGCCGAGCGCGCACTTGATCAGCGTCGTCTTCCCCGCGCCGTTGGGACCGAGCAGGCCGACGACCGACCCGCGCTCGACGGTGAGGCTCACGTCGTCGACCGCGGTCACCGCGTCGTCGCCCTCGCCGAACCGCTTCGTGAGCCGCTCAACCGAGAGGGCGGGCGGGCCGGTCGGCTCGCCGAGGGACGCGTCGTCGTCCGCGCTCCGGGTCTCGTCGCGCTCGCGGGGACCACCGCTCGCGCTCGCCGCGCTCCGTGCCATTGCCATGGGTACGAGCCGAGCGGGGATATATCCGCGCTCGCCCCCCAGCGCGGACATGGACCTCGACCGGTTCGCGGCGGACGCGCCCGCCGACGACGCGCCCGGCGGCGCCCGAGTCTGCGTCGTCGCGACCCGGCCGGACACCTTCGAGCGCTGTCGCGAGGGGTTTTACCCCGCGCCGCGCTCGTACGACCGCACCCGCGCCGACTTCGAGTACATGGCCTTCTACCGGACCGCGCCGGTGTCGGCGATCACTCATTACGCCCGCGTCACCGCTCGCACCGAGCAGGCGCGCGGCGAGCCCGGCCCGATGGACGAGGAAGATTGGGAGGCGCTCATCGACCCGTTCTCGGAGGAGCGCGTCGTGGTCGTCTTCGAGTTCGACGAGCTGGTCCCTCTAGATAGTCCCGTCGAGAACGATCTGAACGGCGTGCGCGGCGCGTGGTACTGTACGGTCGACGACCTCCGCGAGGCGGCGACGCTGTCGGGGCTGCGCGAGCGGTCGGAGACCTGACGGGTCGGTAGAGACGGCCGCCTCCGTTCAGATCATCGTGAGTCCGAGGCTGTATTCGAGGGCGGTGTCGACCTCGTCCAGCCGCTCTTGCGGAATCGGTCCGAGATTCTCCGTGACCCGATGCTCGATGGATACGGTCCGAATCTGGCTACAGAGCGCGACCGAGTCGTCCCGAAGCGCGCTCTCCTCGGCCGGGACGAACACCTCGAACGGATACAGTTGTTCGCCGAACGAAGTGGTAAACGGCACGACGATCGTCGTTGGCGCGTTCGCGTTCCCGACGTCGTTCTGGACGACGAGACACGGCCGCGTTCCCCGCTGTTCGGACCCTTGTGTCGGGTCGAGTTCGACGATGACGACGTCGCCTCGACGGACGGACACGGCCATCCGCTACCACTCCGGAGGATCGCCGAGGCGGTCGTTCGCCTCCGCCGAGACGGTCTCCAGTTCGTCGGCGAGGTCGGCGTCCCGTTGGGCTCGCTGACGGTATCCCTCGGCCAACTCTTCTCGGGTGACCGATCGCCCGATAACGATTTTTCCCGCCTCTTCGCGGATCACGACTTCTTCTCCGCTCTCGATTCCGAACCGTTCTCGGAGTTCCTTGGGGATCGTCACCTGCCCTCGCTCCCCGATCTTTCGGCGTTCGCCGTTACTCATACATATTCATATCATATTCATATTGGTAAACGCTTCGGCGGGGGTGAACAGTACGTATCGACCCCGGAGATCGCCACCAGGGGCAAGTCACCGGGGAGATCGGCCTCACCCGCCGTCGGCGCGCACCGAAGGCGTCACGGCCGCGTCGACGCGGGCGATCCGGTCGTGCCCGGCCGGCGGCGTCGCGGCGTGGTCGGGATGGAGACAGGCGAACAGCGCCTCCAGCGAGTCGACGAGGCGGTGGCTCGGCCGGTTGAACAGACCGTTGCCGTCGACCGCGTAGACGCGACCGTTCGCGACCGCCGCGAGGTCGTCGAACCCGGGTCGTTCCGCGAGGTCGTCGACCGCCCGCTCGGCGCGCTGGCGGTCGAACCCGCAGGGCGCGACGACGAGCGCCTCGGGGTCGCGCGCGCACACGTCCTCCCACGCGACCGGCTCGGAGGGGCCGTCGGGCTGGAAGGACGGGTCGCCGCCGGCGAGTTCGACCATGTCGCGCACCCAGTGGCCCGCCCGGATCGGCGGGTCCGTCCAGTCGAGGACCGCGGTCCGGGGGCGCCCCTCGTCGGCGACCGCGCGCTCGGCCCGCTCGCGGACCGCGTCGACGCGCTCGCTGAGGCCGGCCCGGAGCTCGCTCGCGGCGGCCTCCTCGCCGACCGCCTCGCCGATCCGCACGACGTCGTCGAGCGCGTCGGCGAACGAGTGGGGGTCACAGGCGAGCACGTCGGGTTCCGGGTCGAGGCGGTCGGCGGCCGCGCGGACCTCGCTCGCGTCGACCGCGCAGACGTCGCAGGTCGCCTGCGTGACGAGGAGGTCGGGCTCTACGGCGGCGAGTCGGTCCTCGTCGAGGTCGTAGACCGCACCGTCGACCGAACGCATCTGGGCGTCGATGTCGGCCGCCGACCGGTCCTCGTGGTCGACGACGGTGCTCGTCAGCCTCGGCAGCTCGCGGGCGGCCGGCGGGTGGTCACAGCTGTGGGAGACGCCGACCGGCTCGACGCCGAGCGCGAACAGCGTTTCCGTGGCGGAGGGGAGCAGGGAGGCGACGCGCATGCTCGACTCGAAGCGCTCGGCCGACTAAAGTTGGGGGTCCGAGGCCCCGACGACGCTCGCGGTCGCCGTCGCGTACGCGGCCGCGAGGTCGCCGTTCGGGAGCGCGTCGGCCGCCGCCGCACAGCCCCACCGGACGCGGTCGCGGCGCTCGCCGGCCGGGAGCTTGTTCGTCGCGACCGTCTCGGCGGTGTCGAGCGCCGCCCGCGCGGTCTCGTCGTCGCCGTCGGCGGCCGCCGATTCCGCCGCCGCGAGGAGCTGTTCGAGGCTCGCGCGCACGTCGTGGGGTACCTCGTCCGAGCGGGTCACGGCCGGCTTTGCGGGTCGTCGGTTCGGTCGCCGCCCAGCGTCGCGAAGACGAACTCCGTGCTGCTGCCCAGCGGATCGATCGCGGTCGTCGTCTCGACGTCCGTGAACCCGGCCGCGCGGAGCTGATCGAGCGTCCGGTCGCCCCCCGGGGCGGAGAAGAACATCCGGCCGCCCATCCAGCCGCGCCGCACCGTCTCGAAGCGGCCGCCCGGGAGCGTCATCAGGAGTCGGCCGCCCGGCCGGAGGACGCGAGCGAACTCCGCGTACGCCTCGGGGTGGCGCTCGCGCTCGACGTGAAACACCGCGTGGTACGCCGTGACCGCGTCGAAGCGGTCGTCGCCGAACGGGAGCGCCGTCAGCTCGCCGTGAACGAGCCGGGCGGCAGAGACGGTCTCGCGGGCGAGGTCCAGCCCGCGCCGAGAGACGTCCAGCCCGACGCTGCCGGGCGGGAGGTTCGCGAGGGTGCGGGCGCCGTCGCCGCAGCCCACGTCGAGGACACGCGGGTCGCCGTCGACGGCGGGGTCGCCCGCCAGCGAGGCGAGCAGGTCGTCGATCAGCGCCGCGTCCGAGCCGTCGGGGTCGCGCCGGGCGGCGTACGTCTCGGCCACCTCGTCCCACGCGCGGCGCACCTCGTTTCGGTCCATACGGGTAGCAGGGGCGCGAGCGGCATGATTCCTCGGGCGGACGGCGGCCGCGGAAAGCGCCGCGAGCGAGGGAGACGGGTCCGCGGCCCTCAGAAGGTCGCGGGGACCACCACGTACGCGAGGAGCAGGGTGATGATGCCGGTGGCGACGCCGTAGTACAGCACCGGTATCAGTTCTAGCCGGATGACGCGCCCCTCCTCGCCGATGAGGCCGACGACCGTGAGCGCGGCGACGACGTTGTGGATGGCGATGAGGTTCCCGATCGCGCCGCCGACCGCCTGCGCGGCGACGACGATCTGGGTCGGCGCACCGATCTGCTGGGCCGCCTCGAACTGGAAGAGGCCGAACAGGATGTCGCTGACCGTGTTCGAGCCGGCGATGAACGCGCCGAACGCGCCGATGAAGCCCGAGAAGAACGGGAACGCCGCTCCGGTGAGGGACGCCGTTTCGGCGGACAGCAGCTGCAGCATCCCCATGTCGACGGTTTCGACGCTGTTGACCACGATGTCGGCGCCGGTCTTTTGCATGATCATCACCGTCGCGACGGCGAACCACAGCGCGATGACCGCCGGGATGATGTTCGAGACGGCTTCTCCCCACGAGTCTTTGATCCCCTCCGCGTCCATGCCGTGGAGCCCGTACGTCACGACCGCGACCAGCACGAACAGCGACCCCGGGAGGTAGAGCATCTCGACTCCCTCGGAGAACGGCGTTCCGAGGATGTTGTTCCACGTGATGACGCCGGTCGACGACAGGAAGCTCTGTACGGGACCGACGACCCGCGTCACGATCAGCAGGGCGGCGACGAGGATGTAGGGAGCCCACGCCATGCCGAGCGACATGTCCTGGCCGTGCATCTCCTCGAAGCGGCTCGTGCCGCCGTCGGCCGCTATCTTCTGGTCGGAGTCGACGTTACCCATGCCCGCTCCTGGCTCGATCTTGCCGATCCAGTGGTCGGGCCACTGCTCTTGCGGCCCGAAGTCCCACTCCTCGTCCGGGAGGAAGTAGCCCGCGCGCAGCGTCGAACCGACGACGAGCAGGCCGACCATCGCGCCCAGCAGCCCCGGGAACGTCGGCCCGAGGAAGTACGCCGTCAGGAGGTACGGAACCACGAAGGAGGCCCACGCGAACAGCGTGAGCGGGAGCACTTCGATGGCGGGCTTGAGCGAGCGCTCCTCGCCGAAGAAGCGGGTCATCATCGCGACCCCGATGAACGGGATCGCGACGCCTACGACGGCGTGGATGACGGCCGCCCACAGCCCGATCTGGGCGACGTAGGCGCCGACGCTCTCGAAGCCGCCGTTCTGGACGACCTGGTACGCCGCCGTGCCGGCCTCCATCGGGTCCTGCCCGAAGACGACGTCCTCGAACCCGATGATGAGCGGCGTCCCGACCGCGCCGAAGGTGATCGCGAGGATGTTCCCGGTCAGGGCGACCACCACCGCGGCCAGCGGCGGGAAGCCGAGTCCGACCAGCAGCGGGCCGACGATGGCTGCCGGCGTCCCGAACCCGGCCGCGCCCTCGATGAACGACCCCATGAGGAACACGAGCAGGACGACCTGCACGCGCCTGTCGTCGCTGATCGAGGAGAAGCCCGCGTTGATGACCTCGAACGCGCCCGACTGCTTGAGCGTGTACAGGAGCAGTATCGCGCCGAAGACGATGACGAGGATCCGCGTCGCCGTCAGCGCCCCCCGGATGGAGGCCGCCACGATCAACGTCGGCGTCATCTCCCAGCCGACGTACGCGGCCCCGGCCGCGATGGCCCACGCGATGGGCATCGTGATCGTCGCCGGCTGGTAGAGCGCGACCATGATGATCGCGATCGCCGCGAGCGGCAACAGCGCCAGCAGAATGAGCAGCGGGTCAGCCACGGACACCACCTCCGACACGGACGCCGCAGTCGTCATCCCGACTCGCGATACCCCAAGGGCTCACCCGCCTGTGAACCCGTGCCTTGAGCCTGCCACGAAGTGGCATATCTGGGGCGTCTCAATCTCATCAATTAAATCTGCTGGAAACAATGATTATGGTCACCTCACGATCATCCGCGGAGACAGCGCAGTCGGAGGGTTCGGATCCGACCGTGACAGATCCCGAAGGTAGAGACGGCCGAAGACGGGCGGCGATCCCGCCTCAGTCGTCCGCAGGCGACGGCGTCGTCGCGTCGACATCGCCCGCGCCGGCGTCGGTCGGGTCGGCGCCGGCGTCGGGCGCGGGCCCTGTCGCCGCGGCCGCGACCTTCTCGATTGGGTGCGGCGGGTTCGTCGCGCCATCGCGGTCGCCCAGCTGCGACCGACAGGAGCCACCGGGCGCGGTCACCACGTCGCCGTCGCTGTCTTCGACCTGGTCGAAGAGGATCCGGCCGATCGCCTGCGAGAGGTCGTAGTGCTCGGACTCGTAGCCGAACGAACCCGCCATCCCGCAACACGAGGAGTCGAGCGGGTCCACGTCGTAGCCCGCGCGGCGCAGGACCCCGACCGCGTGGTGGTCCTTGTTCGTCGCCTTCTGGTTACAGTGGCCGTGGTAGGTGAGCGTCTCGGCGGGCGCGTCGAACGCCAGCCGCTCGTCGACGCGGCCGGCGTCGAGGTACTCCAGGACGCCGAACGCGGCCGCGGAGACGGCCTCGACGTCGGGCCCGTCGAGGAGGTCGAGGTACTCGTCCTGGAACATCACGGCGTCGGAGGGCTCGACGAAGACGACGGAGTGGCCGTCGCGGACGCGGGGCGCCAGCCGCTCGACGTTGGTCGCGGCGCGCTCGCGGGCGTCGTCGAGGAAGCCGGTGGAGAACGCCGCGCGGCCGGAGGGCGCGAGGTCGTCGGGCACCTCGACGCGGACGTTCGCGGCCTCCAGGACGCGCACCGCGGCCTTCCCGGCGGCCGGGTAGCTGTAGTTGGTGTACGTGTCGGGGAACAGCGCGACGGTGTCGACCGCCTCGTCTGGCGCGACCGCCGGGCCGCCCCGCGCGTCGAACCACGCCTCGAAGCTCGTCGACCGGAACGGCGGCAGCTCCCGGTCGGGCGCGATCCCCGCGACCGTGTCCATCACCCGCCGGGCGCCCGGGATCTTCGAGGCCGCGTTCGACACCGGCGCGAGCGCGCTGCCGAGCGCCGACAGCCGGTCGATGTCCCGGAAGAGCCGCTCGCGGAGCCCGGCGCCCTCCTCCTCGTGGTGCTCGTGTTTCACCTCGGCCTTCAGCTTCGCGAGGTCGACGCCGGTCGGGCAGTCGCTTTTACACCCCTTACAGCCGACGCAGAGCCCGAGCACCTCCTCTTGGAACCGGTCGGAGTGGATCTCGTCGTCGTCCAGCTCGCCGCTGATCGCGGCCCGCAGCATGTTCGCCCGGCCGCGGGTCGCCTGGATCTCCTCCTCGGAGGCGCGGTAGGTGGGGCACATCACGCCGGAGTCGGTCTCCCGGCAGGTGCCGCAGCCGTTACACAGCTCGACCAGGTGCGAGAAGCCGCCCTCCTCCGAGAAGTCCAGCTCTGTCTGCGGCTCGATCGACTGGTACTCCGGCCCGTACCGGAGGTTCTCGCGCATGTCAGTGTCGGCCGCGGTGTCGGGGTAGCCGCGCTCGGCGGCGGTGTCGCCGTCGACGTAGACGACCTTGCCGGGGTTCATCCGCCAGTCGGGGTCGAACGTCGATTTGAGCTCCTGGAACGCCGACCAGAGGTCTTCTCCGTACATCTTCGGGTTGAACTCGGTGCGCGCGAGCCCGTCGCCGTGCTCGCCGGAGAACGCGCCGTGGTGCTCCAAGACGAGGTCGGTGACGTCGTCGGCGATCGAGTGCATCTTCTCGACGCCCCCCTCCTCCTTCAGCGAGAGGATCGGGCGGATGTGGAGCGTGCCGGACCCGGCGTGCGCGAAGTAGGCGGCCGAGGTGTCGTGGTCGTCGAGGACCGCCTCGAACTGGCCGACGTACTCCGCGAGCTCCTCGGGCGGCACCGTCGCGTCCTCGATGAACGGGTACGGCTTCGCGTCCCCCTCCATGCTCATCAGGAGGGGGATGGCCGCCTTTCGCAGCTTCCAGAGGTCGTCCTGGGCGGCGGGCGTGTACGCCGCTAACACGTCGAAGGCGTCGCCGGCATCGACGAAGTGCGCCGTCGTGTCCGCGATCGCCGCCTCGAAGTCGTCGACGAGCTCGGAGTCCCACTCCAGCATGAGCGCCGCGGCCGCCCGCTCCGGGATCGGCTCGGCGTACTGCGCGAACTCCTGTGAGCCGGCCGCGAGCGCGAACACCTCGTCGTCCATCAGCTCGACCGCGCTCACGGGGAACTCAAGCGCCTCGGGCACCGCCCGCATCGCGTCGCCGAGCGAGTCGAAGGTGTACAGCGCCAGCGCCGTCTCCTCGGGGCGGGTGACGAGCGACACCTCGGCCTCGACGATCGTCCCGAGCGTGCCCTCCGCGCCGACGAACAGCTTCGTGAGGTTGATCACGCGCTCGCCGTCGTCGTTCTCGTAGATGGCCTTGTGGAGGTTGTAACCGGACACCGATCGCTTGAGGTTCGGGTACTTCTCGTCGATCGCGGCCTCGTTCTCCTCGACGAGCCGCCGGGCCGCCTCGTACAGCGCCGCCTCCCGGTCGTCGCCCTCGACTATCGCCTCGTACTCCGGCGAGTCGAGGACGACCTCCCGGGTCTCGATCAGCGACCCGTCCGCGAGCACGACTTTCAGCCGCTCCGTGTACGCGTCGGTGATCCCGTACCGCACGGAGTGGGCGCCCGTGGAGTTGTTGCCGATCCCGCCGACGACCGTGGCCCGCGCCGAGGAGGCGGGGTCGGGCGCGAACTTCAGCCCGTCCTCGGCCAGCCGGTCGTCGAGGTGGTCTTGGACGACGCCCGGCTGGACCACGGCGCGCCGGTCGTCGGGACGCACCTCGAGGATCTCGTCCATGTGCTTCGAGAAGTCGAGGACGACGCAGCCGGGGCCGACGGTCTGACCGGCCAACGACGACCCCGCGCCCCGCGGGATCACGGGGACGCCGTGGTCGGCCGCGACCCGCATCGCCGCTCGTACGTCGGCGACCGAGCGCGGGGTGACGACGCCCGCCGGCCGCGCCTGGTAGACGCTGCCGTCGGTGGCGTACAACACCTGGGCGTACTCGTCGAACTGGACCTCACCGGCGACGCGCTCGCGGAGGTCGGCCGCGAGCGATCGGTAGGCGGGGACGTCCGGCCGGTCGTGGCCGAGTGCGGCCGACTGGGTCCCCTGGACGGGCACGTCACTCCCTGCCGTGGGCTCGCTTGCCATACCGTATCACCGTGGCGAAGCGAGAATAAAACCTTTGTTCATGAAGGTTTTGCGAGCGGCCGTGCGCCTCGAGCCGGCAGTCGGGATTTATTACGCCGCCGGCACACGCCGGGACATGGAGATACTCCACACCTGTCTGAACGTCGCCGACGCGGACCGGACCGCCGACTGGTACGTCGAGGAGCTGGGGTTCGAGCGGTCGTGGGAGTTCGCGACCGCGGACGGCGACACGCGGAACGTGTACGTCGCCGACGACGCGGGCGTCGAGTTCCAGCTGTCGGACACCGACGGCGAGACGCCGAGCGCTGACGGGGACCGCTACGACCACGTCGCCGTCGGCGTCGAGGACGTGGACGCGGCGTTCGCCCAGATCGACCACCACGGGGCCGTGAAGGAGCCGGGCGACCAGCCCGAGGCCGGCGCGCGCACCGCGTTCGTGAAGGACCCGGACGGGCACGTGGTGGAGCTGATCGAGCCGCTCTGAGCGGTCGGACGCTGGAAAGAAAACGGGTGACCGAAGCCGGACGAGACGATCCGTGACCGCCTACAGGATGCCGGCGGCCTCGGCCGTCTCGACGATGTCTTGGGCCATCTTGTTGGTCGCCTCGTCGACCATCTGGCCGTCGACGCTGACCGCGCCTTTGCCCTCCTCCATCGCCTCGGCGTAGGCGTCGACGATGCGCTTGGCGCGCTCGGCGGTCTCCGGGTCCGGCGCGAACACCTCGTTGCCGATCTCGATCTGCGAGGGGTGGATCGCCCACTTGCCGTCGCAGCCGATCATATTGGCGTTCTCGGCGGACTCGCGGAACCCGTCTGCGTCCTCGATGTCGGCGTACGGACCGTCGAGACACGGCAGCCCCGCCGACTTCGCCGCGGAGTTACACTCCGAGAGCGCGTGGTGCCAGTAGTGGCCGGGGTACTCCGGGAACTGGCCGATGTCGAGGCCGGGGGTCCCCATCGCGGCGGAGTAGTCGCCGGGCCCGAAGATGATCGACGACAGCCGGTCGGACGCGTGCGCGATCTTGTGGACGTTGTGGATCCCCTCGCCGTCCTCGATCTGCGGCTCGATGCCGATCCGACCGACCTCCAGGTCGTTGTTCGCCTCGACCTGTTCGAGCAGGTTCTCGACGGTGTGAACGTCGCTCGCGGACTTCACTTTCGGAACGATCACGTCGTCGATGTGCTCGCCGGCCTCGCCGACGACGGTGATCAGGTCGTCGTACCACCACTTGGTGTCGATGCCGTTCATTCGGAAGCTCAACACCTTGTCACTCCAGTCCTCCTCGCGGGCCGCGGCGATCAGCGGCTCGCGGGCGTCGGGCTTCGCGTTCGGGGCGACGGAGTCTTCGAGGTCCAAGAACACCTCGTCGGCGTCGCTGTCGGCCGCCGAGCGCATCATCTTCTCGTCGCTCGCCGGCGTCGCGAGCTGCGTGCGGCGAAGTGTCACGTCGGTCATGTAGCGAGTCTATCACGCTTTTCTATGAAAATAAAGATACCTCACGCGGGGGTATTTTCACTAACTTGAATACGAGTAAATAGCAGGGCTGCGTCGTCGCGGCGGTGGGTCGTGCCGACCGCGACCAACCCGCCCGAGCCGGACGGTTAGCGGTCGGCGCGTCGGACCGCGGCGACGACGAGGAGCGCCACCGCGATCGCGACGCCGACCGCGCCGAGCGTCCGGAGCGATATCAGCCCCGGCTCGCCGATCGAGACATCGCCGCCGGTCGGTCGATCGTTCGAGACGACCTCACCGTCCTCGTCGACGAAGACCTCCCCGCCGTCGTCTTGAATCGCCGCGGTCCCTGCGAAGCCGACGCCGACCGCGAGTATCGACGCCACGAACACGGCGATCGCTGCCGTCTGGACCGCCCGTCGCCTCATCGGTCGATCACCGTCGTGCGCTGGTTGCCGGGTCGTGTGGTAGTCGGTCGCGTGGACATGTGAACCGCTCCGTGCCGGAGGTGTCGGAGTGCGTACCCCGACCGACTTCGTATTTCACCGGCTGAACGAGTTCGGGATCCCCCTGAACGGTCCCGAATGAGAGTTCAGGACATGCCAGAACCTCGGGCCATGACGGCGGCTCAACGGTCGAGCGTCAGGGAGAGTCAGCGCCGACCCCGCTAGCCGGTCGTCGGTCCCGGTCCGGTCCGCGCGAACCAGTAGCCGTACCCGAACGGGACGAGCCCGGTCACGAAGCCGAGGATCGCGGCGAGCGGCCCGAAGACGAGGCCGGTCGGACCGATGGCGGCCGTGATCGCGGCCGTCGCGAGCAGCCCGACCCCGACCGTCACGCCAGCGAGCGAGCGCCACCGACTCTGGGCGACGCACACGCCGGCGACGACGCCCGACGCGACGACCGCAGCGGTCGCGGGGCCGGTCACGAAGCGGGAAAGCGATCCGGTCTCGAAGAGGGCGGTGGCGACGAGCGCGACCGGAAGCGCGAGCGCGGCGACCGCGACGGCCCGGCGAACGGTGAGGAGTCGGTCGCGGGTCGGCTCCCGATACCGGTACGCGAGCAGTCCGAGTCCGACTGCGGCGTACCCCCGGCCGACCGGCGTGAGCGCGAACCCCGCGATGGCGCCCGCGAACTGGGCGAAGACGGCGGCCTCGCTTTCGGGCGCGACGGCGTAGTACGCCCCGTCAAGGCGGTACAGCCCCGACCGGACGCCCGATTCGTTCGCGGTCCCCTCGTCGATCGCCGTCCGAACGCCCGACGGTGCCGCGGACGCCGGACGGGCGACGGCCGCGAACACCGACTCGGGGTCGGTCGGTCGCATCTCGATCGTCGCGTTCGTCGTCTCGCCGCGCGTCGAGAACGTCCACTCGTAGTAGCGCTCGTCGTACCGCACGTACGGCGTCTCGACGTCGTCGAGCGCGATGTGGAGTTCCGGTGAGAGCGTGCCGTCGAAGGATCCGGTCGCGGCGGCGGTGCGAATCGGTTCTCGGTACTGGTCGGGCGTGTCCGAGAGTCGCTCGTCGAGGTCGGTGACGTTGGACGCCGCGCGTGCGACCAAGCCCGAGTCCTCGCCGGGTTCGACGGCCGTCGCCTCGTAGGTGAGTTCCGCGTCGCCGGCCGTCGCGTGGAAGGCGAAGCTGAGCGCGACGCCGACGAGAATCAGGGACGCGATCGCGACAGTTCGGAGGGGAGGGAGGGCGGAAGACACGGACGGACGTTCGCGAATTCCGATTGAAAATATTTCGTTCGGGGGCGCCGCGGCCGCGGCTCCGCGGTGGACGCGCGATAGAAAATCGGGGTTCGAGACGGGGTCGTGCCCGACCGCGTCAGTCGTCGGCCGGGGCGCGGGGCTCCGCCGGGGGCTCGGACTCCTCCGCGTCGCCCGCCGGCTCGTCGACCGCGTCGGCGTCGGGGATCTCGTCGACTGGTTCGTCCGTCTCGTCTGCCCGGTGGCGCGCCTGAACCTCCTCCCAGGTCATCGCCTCGTCGTAATGGTGGCACATGACAACTACCCACATGGACTGGACGCTTCTAAAAGTTACGCCGTATCGACCGAAATCGCGGTGTACGACGCCTCCTACGCGTCGTCGTGCGGTTTGACCAGCACCTTGATCGCCTCGCGTTCGTCCATCATGCGGTACCCCTCGTCGACCGCGTCGAGACCGATGGTCTCGGAGAAGATCGGCGCGGGATCGAGGGTGCCCTGAAGCACGTCGGCCATCAGTTCCTCGGCGTACGCGCGGACGGGCGCGACGCCCCCGGCGAGCGTGACGTTGTCGCCGAACATGCCGAACACGTCGAGCCCCTCGTCCTCGACGCCGTAGGGGACGCCGACGTACCCGATCGTCCCCCCCGGGCGGACGACGTCGACCGCGGTGTTCATCGCGCTCGCGGCGCCGACGCACTCCATCACGTGGTTCGGCCCGCCGTAGGTGAGCGCTTGAATGCGCTCGACCGCTTCCTCACCGCGTTCGGAGACGGTCTCGGTGGCGCCGAACTCCTCGGCGAGTTCGAGGCGGTCCTCGTGATGGCCCACCGCGATGATCCGCTCGGCGCCGAGCCGCCGGGCCGCGAGGACGCCGCAGAGCCCGACCGCCCCGTCGCCGATGACGGCCACGGTCGAGCCCGCCTCGACGCCCGCGCTGACGGCCGCGTGGTGGCCGGTCCCCATCACGTCGGTCAGGGGTAAAAGCGAGCGGAGGGTGTCCTCGTCGTCGGCGTGGCGGTCCGGCACGCGGACGAGGGTGCCGTCGGCGTGGGTCGACCGGACGTACTCGCCCTGGCCGCCGCCGTTGTCGCCGCCCCACGAGTCGCCGTTCTCACAGGAGGTGTGGAGCCCCTTCCGGCAGAACTCGCACTCGCCACAGGAGATGGCGAAGGGGGCGAGGACGCGGTCGCCGGGGTCGACCGAGGTCACGTCGTCGCCGACCTCCTCGACGATCCCCATCGGCTCGTGGCCGACCGGCGATCCCGGGTCGCGGTCGCTGTCGCCGCGGTAGAACCAGAGATCCGAGCCGCAGATAGCGGTGTGGGTGACGCGGACGATCGCGTCCGTCGGGGCCTCGATCTCGGGCCGGGGTCGCTCTTCGACGCCGATCTCGCCGGGTCCGTTGAAGACGGCTGCGCGCATGCGATCGGCTACTGGCGGCCGGAACAAAAGGCCGCGGGTCCCGGCGGCGGGTTACGGCTCCAGCACGACGCGGAACCGCGCCTCGTTGGCGGCCATGCGCTCGTAGGCAGCCTCGACGTCGGCGAGGTCGAACGTCTCTATCTCGGGCGTGATGTCGCGCAGGGCGCTGAACTCCAGGGTGTCCTGCGAGTCGCGGGCGTGGCCCGACCCCCACCCCTCGACGGCGCCGCGGGTGCCGACCAGCTGCTGAGCGTCGACCGACACCGGCTCGCCCGGAATGCCCGCGACGATCACCGAGCCGTCGGTCCCGAGTCCGCCGACGACCGACTCGATCGCGTCGCTCGCGGGGGCGGTCGTGAGGACGACGCTCGCGCCGCCGAGTTCTCGGAGCCGCTCGGCCGGGTCCGCCTCCGCGGCGTTGACGAAGTGGTCGGCGCCGAGGTCGCGCGCGAGCGACTCCTTGTCCGGGCTCCTCGAGATCGCGACCGTCTCGTAGCCGGCCGCGTGGGCGTACTGGACGCCGAGGTGACCGAGGCCGCCGACGCCGACCACGGCGACGAGGTCGCCGGCGCGCGCGTCGGAGTTTCGCAGCGCGTTGTAGGTGGTGATCCCCGCACACAGCAGCGGCGCGGCGTCGACCGCGTCGAGGTTGTCCGGGATCGCCGCCAGCGCCTCGGCGGGGACCGTCGCGAACTCGGCGTACCCGCCGTCGAACGTGAGCCCGGTGATCTCGGCGTTCTCGCACTGGAGGAACTGCCCGCGGCGACACGGCTCACAGGTGAAACAGTGGCCGCCGTGCCAGCCGGCGCCGACGCGCTCGCCCGATTCCCACGCCTCGACGTCCTCGCCGACCGCGTCGACGGTGCCGGCGATCTCGTGGCCGGGGACGCGGGGGTAGTTCACGCCCGGGTAGCCGCCCTCGACGACGAACTCGTCGCTGCGGCAGATCCCGCAGGCCTCGACCGCGACCCGGACCTCCTCGGGACCGGGCTCGGGCACGTCGCGCTCCACGATCTCGAAGTCGGCTCCCGGCTCCGGAACGACCGCGGCTCGCATGGTGTCGGACATACATGAGTTCTCGGAGCGAACCGTGTAAGAAACGCACGGTTCCGGGGATCCGCACGGCGCCTCGCTGCCGCGGGCGGCCTCGTCAGACGGCGCCGCTGGCCATCGCGAACAGCGCGACGGAGATGATCGCGAACAGGCCGCCGACGCCGGCCTTGATCGTGTCCGTGTTCAGCGCCGTCGAGACGTACGGCGCGATCTGGCCGCCGAGCGTCGTCGCCGGGACGGTCCAGACGACCATGTTCCACGGCGTCGTCGCCAGGTCGATGGAGTGGCCGCCGACCAGTCCGCCGCCGAACACGTGGACGACGGAGGCCAGGACGGCGGTCGTGGCGACGACGATGTGGTTCGTGCCGATCGCCACGCGGACCGGGACCTGCGTGCGGAGCATCGAGATGATCCCGAGTTCGCCGATCCCGAACCCGGCGAGTCCCTGGAACACCCCGCCGATGCTGTAGTTCGCGAACCGTTCGAGGTAGCCGCCGCGCGAGTAGACGTAGTCGTCGCCGTCGCGGTCGACCCGGGTGACCGTGCCGGAGTCGTCCGTCTCGACGCCGGCGGGCCCGAGCTTGTTCGCGTCGTCAGGGAGGTCGCCGGACGAACCGCCGTCCGTCGCGGCCTCCTCGCCGTCCCCGTCCGACGTCGGGTCGTCGTGCCCCAAGTTAGCGTTAAACAGCAGGTACGATGCCGCGAGCAGCGCGATCCCCAACAGCGCGTGGAACAGCGGTTCGGGGATGACAAAGGAGAGGAGGGCTCCGCCGACGACGAAGGGGACGCCGCCCAACACGAGCGACAGGGAGAGGCGGCGGTCGACGAGCCCGTACTGAATGAACGCGAGCGACGAGCTCGACAGCCCGAACGACTCGCTGATGAGCCCGATCTTCACCAGCGTCGTCGGTTCCAGCGGGTACGCGACGAGCGGGAAGACGAAGATGAGGAACGGGACGAAAAGCGCCGAGCCGCTGATCCCGACGGTGTTGACGATGACGGCGCCGGTCACGAAGGCGATGAACAGCCACCAGTATTCGGTCCAGTATTCCACGCCGGCGTCGGTCGGCGTCGGCGCGAAGCCGTACACCCCGGCGACGAAGGCGATCGGAGCGAGGAAGACCAGAACGTGCTGGTACCGGAGGAAGATCCGCTGTGCGCCGTCGGACAGTGAATTGCTCATTGAGTCGTGGACTGCCGGTTACGGAGAGCCGCATAAATTAGTTGTCATCGCTGATAACTCGCATGGATTATCATCGACAATTCGGCCACGATGACGGCCGGTGTCCGGGTTCGTTCATGGACGCTGAAACATTACTCCGATGATAGAAAAGAACGCTTAAATCGGCTCATCGGTCACCCGCCGATCGAACGATGACGCGGAGACGGGACGGGAGCGCCACGACGTGCCGAGCGACGCGAGGGCGAGGTCGATGAGCGAGGGAGCGACCCTCCGGATCGTCGACGAGCCGGACGGCGACCCGGGCGAGGCGGTCCCCGCGCCGGTGCCGCCGGACGACCCGGAGGCGTGGTACGCGCCGGACGTGCGCGCCCAGTACGAGGTCTCGCCCGGCGTGGTCGCGACGATCCGCGAGCGCGACGGCGGCCGGTTCGGCTACGACGTGCGCGAACCGCCGCTGTCGCCCGCCGACGAGCGGGGCCTCGACCGCGTCCGCGACCACTTCTCGGCGGTTCGGCACCGCCGCCCGCTGACGCGAGTCGGGGTCGTCGAGCGCGCGGAACGCGGGTTCGGACCGAAGTACGCGGAGGCGCTCTCCCGACTGGTCGACGCGAGCGCGGCGGCGCGGCGGCGGATCGACTACCACGCGCTGCGGGAGTTCCGCCTGCTCGGCGACCTCACTCCGATCGCCTTGGACGACCGGATCGACGTCGCCGACGTGGGCGACGACCGCGAACTGGTCGTCCACACGGAGACGTTCGCGCCGCTGGAGACCGGAATCGACGCGGACGCCGACTACGTCGAGCGCGTGGCCGCCGAGCGGCTCGCGCAGTACGACGTGGCGTTCGCCGGGCTCTCCGTCGACGTGGTGATCTACCGCGAGCGACTGCTCGGCTCCGACGCGTTCGAGACGAAGTACGCCGTGTTAGAGCCGGACCTGCTCCCCGGCGACGAGGCGCTCATCGAGGAGTGTAAATCGCGGATCTGGGAGACGACGGTGAGCGACGTGGTCGGCGACCGCGAGTCGTTCGTCGCCGCCCGCGCCCGGCGGTTCCTCTCCCGGCGGCTCACCGCGCGGAACACCCGGGCGTGGCTCGACGCCGCGGCCCACCGGGCGAAGACCGCGCTCGCCGAGCGGGGACTCGTCGCGCCGCCGGTCGACTCGCGGTACGCCAGCGACCGGCTCGACGACCTCGCGTACTACGTGTTGCGCGACTTCGTCGGCGAGGGCATCCTCACGGTCCCGATCCGGGACCCGCACCTCGAGGACGTGGAGGCGAACCGCGTCGGCGAGCGCGTGAAGGTCGTCCCCCGTGCGTCGGTGCTTTCCGGGGCGGACGGCGGAGGCGGAGCGGGCGGGCGCGACGACGAGGCCGGCCGCAGCGGCGAGACCGGACGCGACGGCGACGCCCCCGTAGCCGGCGCCCGCGTTCCGACGAACCTCGCGTTCGAGGACGAGACGACGTTCGTCGACGTGGTCACGGGGATCGCCGCCCGCGACGGGACGGAACTCAACGCCTCGACGCCCGCCGCGAAGGTGAACCTCGAACTCGACGGCGTGCCGCAGACGATCCGGTGTGCGGTGGCGCTACCGGTGATCTCCGAGGGCGGCCCGCACGTCTCGATCCGGAAGCAGCGCGCGAACGCGTTGACACCGGTCGACCTGATCGAGCGCGGGACGCTGTCGGTCGAACTGGTCACGCTCCTGTGGCTGCTGTACGAACACCGCGGCGTCGTCCTCTTCGCCGGGCCGACCGGCGTGGGCAAGACGACGCTGCTCAACGCCCACGCCCCCTTCATCCCGTTCGACGCCCGCCCGGTCTCGGTCGACGAGGGGTCTCGCGAGGTGCGGCTCCCCCACGAGACGGGCGTCTCGCTCACCACCCGCGACCACGAAGACGCCTACAAGTCGGTGGGCATGGCGGAGCTGATGACCGAAGCGAACTACCTGAACCCCGACGTGGAGGTGATAGCCGAGATCAACACCCCCGAGAGCTTCGAGACGTTCGCCGAGAGCCTCAACACCGGCCACGGGGTGATCGGCACAACCCACGCCGAAGACGTCGAGGCGCTGTCGAACCGCCTGCGCGAACGGGGCCTGCCGGCGCGGCTGCTGCGGGAGGTGGACCTCGTCGTCTTCCCCCGGCAGGTCGACGGCGAGCGCTACGTCTCCCGGGCGATCGAACCGCTCTCCGAGGCCGCCTACGACGGCCTCGACCCGGCGGCGAAGCGGAGCCCGACCGGCGACCCGAAACGCGGCGGGGCGGGGCTCGTCGAGGCCGACGAGGAGTCGGTCCGCTACAACACGGTCGCCTGGCGCGACGGCGACGGAACGTTCCGGTTCCCCGGCGTTCCGGGCGGCGATGCCGGCGACGATACGGACGGCAGCACCACTGACGGAGGGGGAACGGTGGCGGCCGGCGGGTCCGGCAACGGGGCGCGCTTCCGCGTCTTCGACCGGATCGCGAGTCGGACCGATCGGGACCCCGAAGCGGTCGCGGCCGAGTTCGCCTCGAAGCGACGGTACGTGGAGTACCTCGTGCGCGACGGGGTCGACGACCCCGACGCCCTCTTCGAGTTCCTCGCCGACCTGCGCACGGACGAGGCGGCGACCGTCGAGCGCGCCGCCCGGACGATGGACCGTGACGCCGGCGGTGCCGCCGAGACCGACGGCGGAGAGGGCCGCGACGAACGCGGCGAACGCGCGGGACGGGGGCGGTCGTGAGCCGGCGCCGAGCGACGGCGGCGAGCGAAACGGACGCGACCGCGGCCGATTCCGGTGAGGTCGACGCGACCGGAGCTACCGCGACCGCGGCCGACGCGACCGGAGCTACCGCGACCGATCGACCGTCCGTCGAGCGCCGGTTCGCGGTCGTCGACCGCGTCTGCTACGCGCTGTTCGCGCGGCACGCGAGCGACCGCCGCCACGACGCCGACCGGAAGCGGTATCGCGGGAGCGCGCTCGACACCGGCTTCGAGACGTACCTCTCGCGGGCGTACGGGCTCTCGTGGATCGTCGCGGCCGTCGCCTTCCTCCCGGCGTTAGTCCTCGCGACCGGCGCCGCTCCCGCGGTCGCGGCCGCGGTGGAGGCGCGGTTCGGCGCGGCGCTGCTCTCCGCGGGGTCGACGACGGTCCCTGCGCCGACGCCGGAGTCGGTCGGCCCGCTGCGCACGGACCGGGCCGCGCTAGTCGTCGCCGTCGCGGTCGCGCTCCTCGCGAAGCGGGCGACCGTGGCGGCCGCGGGGCTCCACCTCCGGTGGGTGGTCGCGACGCGCCGGACCGACATCGAGCGCACCCTCCCCGGCGCGGTGCGGTACCTCGAACTGCTTGCCGCTGGGAGCGACGACCCGCGGTCTATGCTCCGGAAGGCGGCCGACGGCGACGCGTACGGCGCCACCGCGACCTCGCTGCGAAAGGCGCTCAACGCCGCCCGGCTCGCCGGCAGCCTCGACGAGGGGCTTCGGCGGGTCGCGCGGGACACGCCCTCGCGGGAACTGCTCGCGCCGTTCCTCCTGAAGTTCCGCAAGCACGCCGCGACCGGCGACGAGGCGCTCTCCGAGTTCCTCGCGACCGAGCGCCGGATGCTCGCTCACCGGCAGGACCGGGCCCGGAAGCGGGCGCGCCGGTTCCTCGAACTGCTCACGGAGCTGTTCGTCGCCGTGCTGGTGTTGCCGGCGCTCGTCGTCATCGGCGCGACCGCGCTGTCGGTCGTGATCCCCGAGCTTCTCCCGCCGGTGGCGACGCCGGTCGGCGTGGTCCCGACGCGGGCGGTCGTCCTCTACGGCGCCGTCGCGTTCCTCGTCGCGTTCGGACTCGCGGCCGCGGTCGCGGTCGGGACGCTCCGCCCGCCGAGCCAGCGGGCGAGCTACGACGTCCCCGCGAGTCCGCGGGCGATCCTCGCGACCGCCGGGCGAAACCCGGCCGGCACGGCGGTCGTCTGTGCGCCGCCGGCCGCCGCGCTGGCGGGCTGGCTCGCGCTCGCCGGGTACACGCTCGTCAACGTCGTCCTCCTCGGGTACGCCGCGTTCGCGGTGCCGGTGGGGCTGGTCGCGGCGCGGCGCAGGCGGATCGACGACGCGAAGGACCGCGAGCTCGCCGACTTCGTTCACGCCGTCTCGGGTCACGTCGCGCAGGGGCGACCGCTCCCCGACGCGGTGGACGCGGTCGCTCGCGAGGTCGAACTCGGCGTTCTCGACGACGACGTGGCCGACCTCGCGTTCGCGCTGCGGTCGACGACGGCGACCGGGGGGACGGACTCGGGAGCCGACGAGAGCGAGGGGCCAGTCCACGTCCGCGCAGCCGCCATCGAGCGGTTCGTCGACCGCGTGGGGACCCCGCTCGCGGCCGGCACGCTCGGGCTCGTCACGGGCGCGTTGAACGCCGGCAGCGACGCCGACGCCGTCTTCGAGACGCTCCGCATCGAGGTCGGGCGGCTCTACAGCGAGCAGCGCGCGCTCCGCTCGTCGATGCAGCCGTACATCGCGGTCGGCTGGGCCGCGGCGGTCCTCGTCGCCGCGGTGGTCGCGGTCGTGAACACGCAGGTGGTCGACGCCGCGCGGCTCGCCGAGATCGCCGCCGCGAGCGAGGCGGTCACGGAGCCGGAGGCGGTCCACCCCGAACTGGAGCGGTTCCGGCTGTACGTCGTGACGCAGGCGACGATGCTCGCGTCCGGGTGGTTCGCCGGCACGGCGGCCCGCGGGCGGTACGCCGCGCTCCTCCACTCGGGGACGCTGGTGGCGTGCTGTTACGTCGTGTTCACCGTCGGGGGCCTGGTGTGAGGAGGGCCGGAACGCCCGGTCGGCCCGGTTCCGGAGGGCCGCGCCGTCGACCCGACACGAGGCTTTTGTACCGTGCCCGCGTATCCACGCGCGTATGGACGAGAAAACCGCCGAGCTCCGCGATCTGTTCGTCGACGCCACCGGGTCCGAGTCGGTCACCGAGCGGCAGGACGCGGCGCGGGGGACCCTCTCGGACCCCGACGACGACGCCGTGGACGCGCGGTGTCGCGAGGTCGTCGCCGCGATGCGCGAGCGGTACGGCTTCTCGACGGACCTCGACGACGACGCGTACGTCCTCGTCGCCCGCGGCCGGTTCGAGGAGGCGGACGATGAGACGATCGCCGCGGCGCTCCGCGACGCGCTGGAGGCGCGAGACGACCCCGCCGTCGAGCCCGACACGGTCGACGGCGAGACCGTTCGCAGGGCGCGGCTCGACCTCCACCTCGTGCGAGAGTCCGACCGCGAAGTCGACGACGACGCGTTCGCCTACGCGGAGCTGAAGCGACTCACCGGCGCGGGGAACTCGATCGTCGAGTGCGCGGAGGCGCTCGACGCGAGCCCCGACCAGATCGCCCGCTACGCCGCGGTCGCGCGCGTCGACCTCACCTCCACGCAGGCGAACGACCGCTTCCGCGACGCGTTCCGCGACCTCCTCACCGACGCCGACATCGAGGGGTCGCTCGCGAGCGACGCCCGCGAGGACGGGCTCCGCGACGCGACCGAGGACATCGAGACCGACGTGTCTCTCTGAGACGCCCGAACGCCGCCGGACGCTTATCACCGGAGCCCCCACCCGACGCTTATCACCGAAACCGCGGCCAGGAGGTCACGTGACACTCGTCCCGTTCAGCGACGTCGCCCGCGCCGCGTACTGTCCCCGACAGCTCTACTACCGCCGACGCGACGAGGAGCGGAGCGTGCCGCCGAAGGCCCGCGAGCGGATCGGGCTGGCGTTCCGCTACGACGAACTGGCCGACGCGCCGGACCGGGCGCTGCGACAGCTACCGCTCCACCGGTCGCCGGCCGCGTACCGTCGGAACCTCACGCGGCTTCGCGAGCGCGACGACTACGACGCCCTCGTCGACCCCGTCAGCGAACGCGGGTTCCTCTCGGGGAAGGACTGTCACGGCACCGTTCACAAGGTGCTGGAACCGAGCGACGCGGACGCGTCGGCGCCAATTCCGACGCTCGTCTCGTCGGGGGAGCCACCGGAGAACGGCGTGTGGGAGCCGCAGGCGGTCCGGGCGGTCGCGCTCGCCAAGGCGCTGGCGTGGGAGCGCGAGCGGGAGGTGCGGCGGGCGCTCGTCGAGTATCCCGCGGTCGGCGCGGTCCGCGAGGTCCGGCTCACGACGCGGAAGAAGGCGGCCTACCGGCGGGCGCTCCGGGCGGCGCAGTCGATCGACGGCCCGCCGCCGCGGGTCGACGACGGCCGCTGTGAGAGCTGCGACTACCAGACGGGCTGTGGCACCGAGCGCCGAAGCCTCCGGTCGCTTTTGGGGTGAATCGCGCCGCTCGGTTCCCGGATCCGGCCGCTACGGCGAGAACGACGTTCCGCAGTCGGTACAGGAGAACCGGAACCGCCCCTCGTCGGTGAGTTCGGTGTCGTGGACTCGTTCTTCGCCGCAGTCGCGACACTCGACGATCGACTCGATCCGGTCCCAGTCGTGGCCGGCGCCCGGCGCGCCGACCGCCCACGCGACCGCCCCCTCGTCGGCGTCCTCGGGCACGAACCCGGACTGGAACTCGCCGGGCGCGAAGCGGATCAGTTCGCCCGCGCCGACCTCGACCCGCTCGCGCTCGCGACCGACCTCGAAGGTGGCGGTGCCCGAGAGCACGTAGAATATCTCCTCCTGGTCGCCGTGGGTGTGAAGCCCGCCGGAGAACGCGTCGCCGGGCGCGAGTTCGAAGTAGTTCATCGCGACGTGGTCGGTGCCGAGGGCGCGCGAGACCGGCTTCCGGAGGTCGTGAACGCCCATGGGGTTCGTGACGACGTCGACGTCGTCGATCGCGACTCGCTCCATACCGGCCGGTCGGAAGGTGGCTCCCTAACGCTGTCGGCGGTTCCGTCGGGACTCGGCCGAGACGCCGTCGAGAGATCGTCACTTCGACCCGGGGGCTGGCGACGATCGGTCGGTCATTCCTGACGCGACCCGGCAGTTTATCCGTGTGACCGTCGTTCGCATGGGTACGAATGACGCGAGACACTCGCGATCGTTCGGAGGATAGAGGAAGTCGCCTCACGGCGGCTGGCCGCGAAATTCTCCGACGATAACGACACCGGGGCACGACCGCCCCGCGGCGGCACCGACCCCCAGACCACCGACGAGCCGACGGATTCCCTTTTGACCCGAACACCACTCACCGACCTCGACGAGGTACAGCTACTCGATACCACCCTGCGCGACGGCGAACAGATGCCGGGCGTCTCGCTGTCGCCCGGCGAGAAGGTCGAGGTCGCCCGTGAGCTCGACGCCGCCGGCGTCCACCTGATCGAGGCCGGGTCGGCGTGTACCTCCGCGGGCGAGCGCGAGGCGATCCGCCGGGTCGCCGCGGAGGGGCTCTCGGCGACCGTGACGAGCTTCGCCCGCGGCGTGAAAGCCGACGTGGACCACGCGCTCGACTGCGGCGTCGACGGCGTCAACCTCGTCGTCCCGGCCTCCGACAAACACGTCGAGACGAAGGTGGGGTCGACCCGCGACGAGGTCGTCGGGACGACCGTCGAACTCGTCGAGTACGCCAAGGAGCACGGGCTGTGGGTCGAGGTGCTCGGCGAGGACGGCTCGCGGGCCGACCTCGACTACCTCGAACGCCTGCTCGGCGCCGGCCTCGACGCGGGAGCGGACCGGATCTGCTACTGCGACACGGTCGGCGCGGCCGACCCCGAGCGCACCGCCGAAGTAGTTTCGCGGCTCGCCGACCTCGGGCCGACGAGCCTCCACACGCACGACGACCTCGGGTTCGGCGTGGCGAACGTCCACGCCGGGCTGAAGGCGGGCGCCGACACCGTCCACGGCACCGTCCTCGGGGTCGGCGAGCGCGCCGGCAACGTCGCGCTCGAAGAGGTCGCGGTCGCGCTCGCCCGGTCGTACGACGTCGACACCGTCGAGCTCGAACGGCTCTACCGGCTCTGCCGGACCGTCTCGGAGGCGACCGGGGTCGCGCTCCCGCCGAACAAGGCCGTCTGCGGGGCCAACGCCTTCGCCCACGAGTCCGGCATCCACACCGACGGCACCCTCAAGGACGGGACGATGTACGAGCCGTACCCGCCGGAGACGGTCGGGCGGGAGCGCCGGCTCGTCCTCGGCAAGCACGCGGGCCGCGCCGGGGTGAAGGCGGCGCTCGCCGAACACGACGTGGCGGTCGACGAGGACGAGCTCCGCGACGTCGTCGCCCGCGTCAAGGAGCTCGGCGAGCGCGGCAAGCGCGTCACCGACGCGGACCTGCTCGCCATCGCCGACGACGTTCGCGGCCGCGAGCGCGAGCGCCACGTCGAACTCGTCGACCTCTCGGCGACCTCCGGCGGGAACCTGCCGACCGCCTCGGTCCGGCTCCGCGTCGGCGACGACGAGCGGGTCGCCTCCGGCACCGGCGCGGGCCCGGTCGACGCGGGACTGGAGGCGGTCCGCACGGCGCTTTCGGGCGACGGCGGGAGCGGAGACGACTCGACCGCCGACGGCGTCGCCTTCGAGCTCGACTCCTACCACGTCGACGCGATCACGGGCGGCACCGACGCGGTCGTCACCGTCGAGGTGGACCTCTCGCGCGGCGACCGCTCCGTGAGCGTCTCCGCGTCGGACGCGGACATCACCCGCGCGAGCGTGGTCGGGATGGTCGACGGGCTCGACCGACTGCTCGCCGCCGAGGCCGACGCCGACGGCGCGGAGCCGGGCGCCGTCGCGGACGACTGAACGCGCCGGCGTCTGACGAGGTTTTTACCTGACGGCGCCCGATCACCGGGCGTGAGCGTCGTCGTCGCGATCAAACCGTCCGCACGCAAGCGGAACGCGAAGGTGGGCAAACTCGTCTTCGAGGACGGGACCCTCCACGCGTTCGAGAGCCGGGCGGCCGCCGAGCGGTGGGCCGACGACCTCTCGGCCGGCGACGGCCACGTCTGGGTGGCGAGCGCGCACCCGAGCGACGGCGGCGACGCCGACTGTTACCTCGTCTCGCGGGCCACGAACGCGAAACTGGAGGCCGCCTACGACAAGCGCCGCCGCCGGCTCAGGGGCGACCGAGCGCCCGAGCAGGAGTCGCTCGGCGGCGAGCCGTAGCATCCGGTGTCACTCGTCGGCCGGCCCGTCCACGACGTCGCCTTCGAACCCGGCGATCGCCTCCATGACGGCCTCCCGGTCGGCGTCGTCGACGTCGAAGACGCGCAGCGCCTCGTCGAGGTGCGTCGCGACCGCCTCGTACTCCTCGGGCGTGATCGCCAGCTCCTCGTGAGCGGTCTTCATGTCGTCGCCCTCGTACTGCATCGGCCCCCCGGTGACCGCGCTCAGGAACTTGGTCTGGTGTGAGCGCTGATCGGACATGTCGACGTCGTCGAACTGGTGAGCCACGCGCTCGTCGTCGAGCACGCGCTCGTAGAACTCGTCGACGATCGCACCGATCGCCGGCTCGCCCCCGAGCCGGTCGTACAGCGCCTCGTTGGGCATGCGTCGAAAACGACCCCCTGCCGTATCACTGTTCGCCTCGCGCTCGCGTCGAGAATGCCGACGAACCGCTCACGACGCCCCCTCGTCCGGGTCTGGATCGGCGTCCGGCCCGGAGCCGCGCGCGTCCATCATGTCGGCGGCGCGGGTCGCCCAGTCCGAGTACCGGAAGCCCGCGGCGACGACGAGCGCCATCCAGACGTAGGCGGCGAAGACGCCGACGTACGCGCCGGTGGGGCCGAGCCCCGCGGTGCGGCCGAGCAGCCACGACAGCCCCAAGAAGAGCCCGAACATCGCCGAGACGCGGGCGACGAGGGGGATCCGCGTCTCGCTCGCGCCCTGGAGCGACCCGGACAGGGCGGAGAAGCAGGCGAGCGCCCCGGCGGCGACCCCGTACACCCGCGCGAAGTCGACCGCGTAGGCCACCGTCTCCGGGTCGTCGGTGAAGATCGGAACGATCCGCGGCGCGGCGACCACGAGCGCGAGCCCGATCGTGCCGACCGTGAGGACGCCGAGCGCGGCGACCGCCCACCCGTCGAACCGCGCGGCCTCCGGGTCGCCCTCGCCGAGCGACTGGCCGACCAGCACGGACGCCGCGACGTTGTAGCCGCGGGAGAGCGGCCCGGTCACCTGCTGGTAGACGCGGCGGCCGATCTGGAAGCCGGCGTTGACGGGCTCGCCGAAGCCCAAGAGGAGGGCGTTGAACGGGAACTCGGCGATCTCGGAGCCGAACCCCTCCACCACCCGCGGGGCGCTCACGGTCAGGAGCTGCTTCGCGATCGTGAGGTCGCGCGGCAGCGCGAAGTCCGCGTCCGTCCACGAGCCCCAGATCGCGAAACAGAGCAGGCCGGCGGTGAGCACGTTCGCGCCCGCGGTCGCGAGCCCGACGCCCGTGACTTCGAGCCGCGGGAAGCCGAAGAGTCCCAGTCCGAGGACGACCGAGCCGGCGATGTTGACGGAGTTGGCGGCGATGTTGACGTACATCGGCGTCCGGGTGTCGCCCGTCCCCTGAAGCGCGCGGGCGCCGACTAAGGCGACGTGACGGAAGGGGGCGGTCGCGAACACGATCGCGAGGTACGTCGACCCGAGGTCGACGACCGCCGGCGAGGTCGGCTCGCCGACGAACCGACCGAACACGTCGATCGCGAACTCTCCGAAGAGGAACCCGAAGAGGACGAACGGGATCCCGGCGAGCGCGCCGATCAGGATCGCCTGCGTCACGGCCTCGTCGCGGTTGTCCGCGACGCCCGCACCGGTGTCCTGCGAGGAGAGCGCGATGGCGCCGCCGCCGAGACCGAGTCCGATCCGCAGCGGGAACCGCGCGTACAGGTCGGCGAGCCCGATCGCGACGACCGCGGCGGGCGAGAACAGCGCGGTGACGAGGATGTCCGTCGTCCGCATCGCGGTGCGGAACGTCTGCTCGGACATGACGGGCCACGCGAGCGAGAACACGCGCCGCCAGACGCGCCGCAGCCGCGGGAAGTCCATGTACCGCCGCCGACGGCCGCCCGCGGTTTTTACGTATCGGAGCCGGCCGACTCGACCGGTGCGTGCGGGAGCGTCACCGCGAACCGCGCGCCCCCGTGCTCCGACTCGCCGACGTCGAGCGAGCCGTCGTACGCCTCGGTGAGCGCCGCGACCAGGTCGAGACCGCTGACCGTCCCGTCCGGCGAGTCGCCGAGTACCCCCTCGCCCGACCCGACGGCCGCCTCGTCGCGCCGTTCGTCGGGGGCGGACAGTCGGTCGCGGGCCGCGGGCGGGAGCCCCGGCCCGTCGTCCGCGACGACCAGCGCGACGCCGTCGTCGGTGAGTCGGACCGCGACGCGGACGGTGACGTCCGGCCCGCCGTGCTCGGCCGCGTTCTCGACGAGGTTGTGGACGATCGCTCGCACGCCGTCGTTGGCCGCGACGGGCGCCGTCTCGGGGAGGTCGGTCTCGACGGTCACCGAGCGGTCGCCGTCGACCCCCGACAGCACGTTCCGGACCGTCGCCACCAGGTCGGTGCGGCCGCGGTCGGCGTCGCCGAGGAGCGCGTCGGCGACGGCGCTCGCCGCCTCGATGCGTTCGAGCCCCTCGTCGGCCTTCGAGGCCACGACCGCCGCGTGGTCCGAGCCGTCGTCGGCCGCGAGCAGGTCGGCGTACCCGTGGATCGTCGAGAGGTCGTTGCGGAGGTCGTGACGCAGGAGGTGGTTCACGAGCGAGACGGTCCGGACCGCGTCCCGGGCGCGGCGGGCGTCGGCGGCCTGTCGGACCGCGTAGTACCCCGCGACCGCGCCGCCGAGTCCCCCGACGCCCGCGGCGACGAGCATCGGGAAGACCGGCTCGACGAGCGGGCGCCCTTCGAGGACGCGGACCCCGACCGTCGCGCTGAACGCGGCGACGGTGAAGGCCGTCCCGAAGCCGGTCCACCGCGCGACGCGCCACTCCTCGGTCGGCGAGAGCCCGCGGTCGGCGATCCGGCGGCCGGCCGCGATGAGCCCGACCGCGACCCCGCCGTCGAGCGCGAACGCCAGCAGCGGCCCGGTCGCGGTCCTGACCCGCTCGACCTCGTCGAGGTGGTGGAGCGCCGCGGCCGCGAGGAGACCGACACCGAGCAGTGAGACGGCGTGGCGGCCGCGCAACGTCGGCATTGTCCGTGTAACCGTCGTTACGACCAAAGTCGTTGTGATCGGTCGAAGGCGGGGCGACGGGTCGGAGGGATCGGGGCTAACGGGACGACTCCGAGGGCCGTCGGAGCGGCTTGCGCGCCTGACCGCCAGAACGTTGAAACCCGCGAGCGTCCGACGGCTCCCATGGACGTCTTCGTGTACGGGACGCTGACCGAACCCGACGCCGTCGCCGACGTGGCGGACTCGTTCGTCTTCGTCGGCCCCGCGACGCTCACCGGCCTCCGGCTCGTGGAGGGGCGGTATCCGACGCTCGCGCCGGGCGGCGAGACCGCCGGACGGCTGCTCCGGACCGAGGAGATCGGGGCGCTCGACGCGTACGAGGACGTGGACGGCGGGCTGTACGTCAGAGAGACCGTCCCGCTCGACGCGCCGGCGGACTACCCCGAGACGGCCGCGGTGTACGTCGGGGACCCCGGCCGGCTCGACGCGGACGCGACCTGGCCGGGCGACGGCCCGTTCGCCGACCGGGTGCGAGCGGTGCTCGGCGAGCGTGAGGTACGGGTGCGTCTGACACCCCGAGATCGCGTCTGACGGGCGGATGACGGCTCCGCAGTCGTGCGGTTTCACTTTCGCTTTGGTAGCCTCACCTTTTTGTATTCCCACCGCCTCGTTCCACTCGCACGTCACACGCGTGCATTCCCCCTTTCACGAACCGCGAGCCGCCGGCTCGCGGATTCGACCCGTCGACCGCTACCGACCGGAACCGATTAGCGGGCGGCGCGGCGACGGGACCTCATGCTCAGTCTCTCCGACATCCGTGAGGCGCGCGAGCGGGTCGCGGGCGTCGCCCGCCACACGCCCTTAGAGCGGTCGCGGTCCTTCTCCGAGATGAGCGGCGCCGACCTCCACCTCAAGCTGGAGAACTTCCAGCGGACCGGCGCGTTCAAGATCCGCGGCGCGATGAACCGGATCCAGACGCTCTCTGAGGCGGAACGCGAGGCCGGCGTCGTCACCGCGAGCGCCGGCAACCACGCGCAGGGCGTGGCGCTGGCCGCCAGCCGCGCGGGCGTCGACGCCACCGTCGTGATGCCGAAGTTCGCGCCCGTCTCGAAGGTGAAAGCGACCCGCGGATACGGCGCGAGCGTCCGGCTGGAGGGCGTCGACTACGACGAGGCGCAGGCGTACGCGCACCAACTGGAACGCGAGGAGGGCCGAACGTACGTCCACGCGTTCGACGACCCGGTCGTGATGGCCGGACAGGGGACGCTCGGCTTAGAGATCGTCGACGACTGCCCCGAGTTGGACACCGTCGTCGTCCCGATCGGCGGGGGCGGGCTGATCTCGGGCGTCGCCGTCGCGATCAAAGAGCAGCTGCCCGACGTGCGTGTCGTCGGCGTTCAGGCCGAGGGGGCCGCCTCGGCGGCGCAGTCGCTCGAAGCCGGCGAGGTCACGGAGATCGACAGCGTCGACACGATCGCCGACGGGATCGCGACGCGCTCGGTCGGCGAGCGGACCCTCGAAGTCATGGCCGAGTACGTCGACGAGGTCGTCACGGTCGACGACCGCGAGATCGCCTTGGCGCTCACGCTCCTCTTGGAGCGCTCGAAGACGCTCGTCGAGGGCGCCGGGGCGGTCGCGCTCGCCGCGGTCCTCTCGGAGGCGTTCGAGTACGAGGACGACGAGACGATCGTGGCCGCGCTGTGCGGGGGCAACATCGACCTCAACCGCCTCGGCACCGTGGTCCGCCGTGGACTCGTCCAGATGGGACGGTACCTCAAGATCACGATCGACCTGAAGGACCGGCCGGGAGAGCTAGAGCGCGTCTCCAGCATCGTCGCGCGCACCGGCGCGAACGTGTACGCGGTCCACCACGACCGCACCTCCCGCGACGTGGCGGTCAACGCGGCCGAGCTCGAACTCGAATTGGAGACCGACGACGCCGAACACGCCGCCGACATCGTCGACGCGCTCGAAGCCGAGGGGTACGAGGTCGAGATCCAGTCGTGAAGCGCGCAGTGACTATTTATAAATGAAACTGCGGTGGCGCGTGCCTCCGAGTGGCCGCCGGAGGCGGCCGCGAGTAGTGAGAGACCTTCGGTCTCTCTGACAGCCGGCGGCGGAGCCGCCGACGAGAGCACGCGCGAGGTCGTCGGGCGAAGCCCGACTGCCAGAGGGACCTTTGGTCACTCGCTGGAGTCAGTCGCCTCCGCTTCGCTCCGGCGACTGACGAGGCTGGGGAGGCGTGAGGTGCTGTGCGGGGCGGGGTGGGAATCAAAGGGGCAGCCGGGAGGACGAAGCCCGACGACGCAAGCACCGCAGCGAGCGGACCGAGCAAGGCGCGCAGCGAGGCGCGCGAGTCCTCCCGGCTGGGGCTTTGGAGGTGTTCTCCGCCGATCCACAGTCAACTGTTTATAAGCGATCGGCTGGGGCTTTTTATGAACGCTACAGCGAACGAGTATCAGTCGTCCGCGGCCGCGGCGTCGACCTCGGCCTCGTACAGTTCGCCGGCGCGCTCGCGCTCGGAGAGGTACTCGTCGACGTCGAGCGCGGCCATCACGCCCATGCCGCCGGCGGTGGCCGCCTGCTGGTAGTGGAAGTCGACGACGTCGCCGGCGCCGAACAGCCCCGGAACGCCGGTCGCGGTCTGGTTGCCGCCGCGGCCGCCCTCGGTGATCAGGTAGCCGTCGTCGTCGGTCTCGATCCCGGTGCCCTCCAAGAAGTCGGTGTTGGGCGTGTGGCCGATGGCGTAGAAGACCGCGCCCACGTCGAAGTCGTACTCGTCGACCTCGTCGGCGGTCGCCGAGTCGGCCAGCTTCTCCGTCGGGTGGCCGTCCGGGTGCTCGACGAGCGTCACGTGGTCGATACCGTCCTCGGGCGTCCCGTGGATCTCGGTGAGCTCGGTGTTGAGGAGCAGTTCGATCTCGCCGTCCTCGACCTTCTCCATCGTGCGTTCGATCCAGACGTCCTCCGCGCGGAACTCCTCGCGGCGGTGGGCGATGTAGACGGTGTCCGCGAACTTCGTCAGGAAGTTCGCCTCCTCCATCGCGGCGTCGCCGCCGCCGACGACGAGCATGTCCTCGTCGCGGAAGAACGCGCCGTCACAGGTCGCACACGTCGAGAGGCCGTATCCCATCAGCTCGTCCTCGCCGGGGACGCCGAGGGTGCGGGCGGAGGCGCCGGAGGCGACGACGAGGGCGTCGGCGGTGTAAACGTCGCCGTCGGTGAGCGCGACGCGGAAGTGTCCCGCCGGCTCCTTCCGTACGTCCTCGATGACGCCGTTGCGGGACTCGGCGCCGAATTTCGTCGCCTGTTCTTTCATGTCGTTGATCAGCTGGGGTCCGGAGATCCCCTCGGGGAAGCCGGGGTAGTTCTCCACGTCGGTCGTCAGCGTGAGCTGGCCGCCCGGCTCGTCGCCCTCGATGAGGAGGGGGTCGTTGTTCGACCGCGCGGCGTAGATGGCGGCCGAGAGCCCCGAGATACCGGTGCCGGCGATAATCAGTCGACGGTGTTCGACAACGTCGTCGGTCATGTTCCGTAATTTGCCGGCGCGTCGTATGTACGTTGCGACCGTTGCGCGTTTCCCGCACGACCGCCTGACCGTGCCGTCCCCGCCGGTGACGGATGCGTCGCGCCGCCGCGAGGCGGGTTCGCCCGGCCTCGCCTCAGTCCGTCGGGAACTCGGGCGAGAGCCCGGTCGGCTGCGCGGGCGCGTCGGCGAGCGCCTCGAAGAACCGGCCGGCGACGAACGCCTCGACGACGTCCGGCAGCGACTCCGACTCGGAGACCTCGCTCAGGATGCCGAGCGGGACCTGCGCGCCGGCCATCGAGGCGTGGCCGCCGGCCGAGCCCACGGGGTCGAGCGCGTCGCGAAGGAGTTCGCCCGCGTCGAGGTCGGCGCCGCGGGCGCGGGCGGAGCCGTAGATCACGCCGTCCATGTAGCCGTAGACGAACGTCACCGTCACGTCTTCCAGGTCGAGGAGCCGTTCCGCCGCCTGCGCGAGCGCGTCGCGGTCGGCTATCTCGCCGACGCAGGAGGCGGCCACCGACCCGCGGACGTCCCGGTTCTCGATGGCGGCCGCGAGGACGCGCAGCGTCTCCGGGCTCACGCTCGGGCTCTCGACCCGTTCGAGCGTCGACTCGTCGGCGTGCGCGAGCAGCGCGGCCGCCGCCTCGAAGTCGTCGATGGCGGTCGCGCGCGTGAAGTTCTTCGTGTCGATCCGGATGCCGTAGAGGAGCGCCGTGGCGAGGTCCCGCTCCGGCGCGATCCCGTACCGCGAGAGGTACTCTGCGATTAGCGTGCTCGTCGAGCCGACCGCGGGGCGGATGTCGACGAACGACCCCGCGACCGGCCCCCGCGGCGGGTGGTGGTCGACGACGACGTCGACCGGGTGGCCCTCGGGGAGGCTGTCGTTGATCCCCGCGCGGGAGTGGTCGACCAAGGCGACGCCGCCGTACGCCTCCAGGTCGATCTCGTCGAACGGCCGCAGCCCGATTCCGAGGAGGTTCACCAGCGCGCGGTTCTCCTGATGGGCGATCTCGCCGCCGTAACAGGCGTCCGCCTCGACGCCGATCGACTCCGCGATCCGCGCCAGTCCGAGGGCGCTCGCGATGGCGTCCGGGTCGGGGTTGTCGTGCGCGACGACGAGGAGCGGCCCGGAGAGCCGGCGGAGCGTCGCGAGCAGGCGAGCCGGCTTCTCGCCGTCGTCGTCGATGTGGGGGAACTCCCCGTCGCCGTCGGCGCCGCGGTCGCCGTCGAGCCCGACGGCCTCGAAGACGCGGTCGGCGACCGCCTCGATCGGGTCGACCACGCGGTCGGCGACCGCTTCGACCGCCGCCCGCTGTGCGTCGGTCGGCGACGGTCCGAGGTGCGCGATAATCATCGCGTCCGGGTACCGCTCCCGGGCCGCGCGGGCGGCGGCGACGTTGCGCTCTGCGTCGTCGCTCGCGATCAGCACGACCGCGGCGCTGTCGGGGTAGGTCCCGGGGTCGGTCGGGTCGGCCTCGACGGTGGCGACGTTGCGGTCGCGCAGCGTCGACACCCAGCCGGTGTCGTCGGTGATCGCCACCAGGTCGTCGCGTCCGCCGCGCTCGTCGCGGGCGTACTCGACGAGCGCGTTCCCGACCGCGCTACAGCCGAGCAGCAGGCGCCGGGTCATACGGACGCGAGGGGGTCGCGAGGCAAAACGCTGCCGTCGGCGCCCGCGACCCGGCGCGGAACGCTCGACCGCGTCACTCCCCGTCCCCCGCGGCGTCGCCCTCGTCGCGGAGCGCCCCGCCGACCGCGGCGGCGACGTCGACCGCCGCGCGGTTCTCGGCGACGTCGTGGACGCGGACGATGTCCGCGCCGCGGTCGGCGGCGAGGGCGGTGCCGGCGACGGTCGCGTGCTCGCGGTCGTCGGCGTCGCGCCCGACCGCGCCGTACAGCGACTTGTGCGAGTGGCCGACGAGGACGGGGCAGCCGAGCGCCGCGAACTCCCCGCAGCGCGCGAGCAGCTCGAAGTCCTCCGCCGGCGACTTCCCGAAGCCGAGCCCGGGGTCGACGATGACGCGGTCGCGGTCGATGCCGGCCGTGTCGGCCAGCGCCAGCCGCTCGCGCAGCGCGTCGACGACCTCGCCGACCACGTCGTCGTACTCGGGGTCGGCGTCGGGGTCGACCGGCGCGTCGAGGCTGTGCATCACGATCACCGGGCAGTCGGCGTCGGCGACGACCGAGCGCATCTCGGGGTCCTCCAGCCCGGTCACGTCGTTGATCACGTCGGCGCCGGCGTCGAGCGCCGCCGACGCGACCGCCGGCTTCCGCGTGTCGACCGAGACCAGAACGTCGCCCGATCCCACGGCCGGCACCGACTGAATCGCCTCGATCGTCGGGACGACGCGGTCGATCTCGTCGTCGACCGGGACCGGCTCCGCGCCCGGTCGGGTCGACTCGCCGCCGACGTCGACGATGTCGACCCCGGCCTCGACCATCCGCTCGACGCCCGCGACCGCGTCGTCGAGGTCGGCGTGGCGCCCGCCGTCGTGGAAGGAGTCCGGCGTGACGTTGAGCACGCCCATCACGGCGGTGCGGTCGGTCCACGGGAAGTCGGGGTCCTCGTCGGCGGCGTTGGTGGCGGCGGCGTCACCGCCCCCGGTGTCGGCCTCGTTCGAGAGTGCGCCCGCGAGGTCGGCCGCCACGCCGTCGAGCCCGCCCCCGTCGGCCGCGACGAGGCGGTCGACGAGCGCGCGGAGTTCGGCGACCGTTCCGGCGACGGTGAGCGGCACCTGCTCGTCGCCGGCACCGCGACGCTCGTCGGCGCCGAGCCCGACGAGGTCCGCGTCGCCGCCGACCGCGCGGGCCTCGGCCGCGAGCCGCTCGGCGCGGTCGCCGCGGAGGCGCAGCGTGAGGGCGCGGTGGTCGACGCCGTCGCGGTGCGCAGCGACGCCCGCGGGGGGAACGCCGGCCGGGTCGAGCGCGTGTGCGGCGTCGTCCGCGTCGCGGACCGTGCGCTCGCGGACCGTACGGGTCCGGGCCGCACGGGCCTCCGCGACCGCGAACAGCGACCCGACGAGCAGCACGCAGTCGTCGGGGTCGGCGCGGTCGACCGCGGTCGCGAGCGCGTCGGTCACGTCGTCGCCCGCCGTCACGCGGTCGATCCCCGCCGACCGGAGCGCGACCGCGAGCACTTCCGGGTCCTCGGCGCGGTCGAGCGCGGGCCGGCAGGTGACCGCCGACGCCGCGTCGGGCAGGGCGGTGGCCGTCTCCGCGTGGTCTTTGTCGTGCATGGCGCCGTACACGAGGTGGAGGTCGTCGTAGTCGTACTCGGCGAGCGTCGCGGCGAGCGTGCGGGCGGCGGCGGGGTTGTGCGCGCCGTCGAGGACGGTCAGCGGCGCCGTCTCAAGCACCTCGAACCGGCCGGGCCACGTCGCCCGCGCGAGCCCGTCGCGGACCGAGCGGTCGGCGAGGTCGGTCTCCAGCGCCGCCGCCGTCCGGTCCGCGACCGCGACGGCGACCGCCGCGTTCGCCGCCTGGTGGCGGCCGACGAGCGGGATCCGGTACGTCCCCTCGCGCTCGCCGGCGAGCGAGACCTCGGCGTCGGTGGCGCTGACTCGGCCCTCGTAGGTCGCCGCGAACGCCGGCCGGTCGTCGGCCTCGTCGGATTCGGAGCTCCCGGGGCCCCCGTCGCCGGTCACTCGCGTCACCGGGGCGCCGGCGTCGGCCGCGACCTCGCGGACCACGTCGAGCGCCTCGCCGTCGCAGGCGGTCACGAAGGGGGCGTCGGGGCGGGCGATACGGGCCTTGGTGCGGGCGATCTCGGCGACCGTGTCGCCGAGGACCGCGGTGTGTTCGAGGGAGACGTTCGTCACGGCGGTGGCGACGGGGTCGACCGCGCTGGTCGCGTCGTACTCGCCGCCGAGGCCGACCTCCAGCACCGCGACGTCGACCTCGCGGCGCGCGAACTCGTGGACCGCCATCGCCGTGACGACCTCGAAGAACGTGAGCGGCTCGCCGGCGGCCGCCCGGTCGATCAGCCACGGGCGGACCTCCTCGACGAAGTCGGCGATCGCGGCCTCGGTCATCTGCCGGCCGTCGACGCGGACGCGCTCCGCGAGCGCTGAGAGGTGCGGCGAGGTGTACAGCCCCACCGACAGCCCCGCCTCGCGCAGGACCGACTCGGTCATCCGCGCCGCGCTGCCCTTCCCGTTCGACCCCGCGATCTGGACGAACGGCACCCCGTCTTGCGGATCGTCGAGGTGCGCGAGCAGCGCCTCGACCCGCTCCGTGCCGGGCTTGACCGAGAAGCGGCGGAGGTCGAAGAGGAACGCCGCCGCCTCGTGGTAGTACATACGCCGTAGGTCGGGAGCGCCTCGCTTAGGGGTAACGGACCGGGACGAGGTGGTCGATTGCGTGGGGAGCGGGTGAGACTCGGCCGGTGTCGAGAGCGCAACCGTCGACGCACCGCCCGCGCGGCCGGACCAGATCGGCCCCGGAACCACGACGACCGCCGAAGTCCCAGTCGCCCAGGTATAAATGGGTGATCACGGATCGGCGGTGAACACCGCCAAAGCCCCTGCCGCGAGGACTCGCGACTGCCCCTTCGAGTCCCGCCCCGCACGGCACCGCACGGCGCCGCACGCCTCCCCAGCCTCGTCGCTCACGTTTAAACGCGCTCGCGACTCGCTCGCGCTCGGTCGCCGGGCTACGTCCGGCTGCCAGAGGGACCGAAGGTCCCTCGCTGTTCGCGCCGCGTTGCGGTGCTCACCGGGGCGCGCTGAACGGCGGTTGATCGGGGTGTGTCGCCGCCGAAGAGCAACCCTTACGCGCGCCGCGGCCGCAGTCGGGTTATGGACGAGACAGCGACCGACGCCGCGGTCGACGCCCCCGCCGACGGGGCGACTCCGGGCGGCCCCGCGGCCGACCCCGTCGTCGTCGGCGAGGGCATTCGCAAGTCGTACGGCGGCGTCGACGCGCTCGACGGGGTCGACCTCGACGTTGCCGCCGGCGAGGTGTTCGGGCTCATCGGCCCGAACGGCGCCGGGAAGACGACGCTCGTGCGCGCGCTCACTGGGACGACCGAGGCCGAGGGCGACCTACGCGTCTTCGGCGCGCCGCCGCGAGACGTCGACCCGGCCCGGATCGGGCTGCTCCCGCAGTCGTTCGACCCGCCCGCGCGGCTCACGGCCCGCGAACTGGTCGACTACTACGGCGGGCTCTACGACGCGGCCCGGGACACCGAGTCGGTCCTCGAAGACGTGGGGATGGCCGACGACGCGGACGCGTGGTACGAGACGCTCTCGGGGGGACAGAAGCGCCGCACCTGCGTCGCGACCGCGGTCGTCAACGACCCGGACCTCCTCTTCCTCGACGAGCCGACGACCGGGATCGACCCCGCCGGGCGACGGGCGATCCATCGGCTGATCGAGCGGCTGGCGGCGGGCGGCACCACCGTCTTCCTCACGAGCCACGCGATGGACGAGGTCGAGCGGCTCACCGACCGGGTCGCGCTGCTCCGCGACGGGCGGGTCATCGCGGTCGGCGCGCCGGACCGACTGGTGAGCGAACACGGCGGCGCGCCCCGGTTGGACGCGACGCTCGCCGACCCGACGACGGACGCGACCGTCGAGGCCGTCGCGTCGGGCGTCCGGGAGCGACTCGGCGGCGAGCCGACGGTCGAGGCGACCGACGACGGCCTCCGGGTGCGCGGCGTGCGACCCGAGGACATCGGCGACGCCGTCGCCGCGCTCGACGCGGCCGGGGTCGCGTTCGACTCCCTCTCGTGGTCCGAGCCGTCGCTGGAGGACGTGTACCTCCGGCTCACCGGCGAGGAGTACGCGCGCCGGGGAGACGGCGGACTACCGGACGAGGGGGTCGGTCGGGGGCGCCGCGCAGCCGACGGCGCGACGCCGGACGGGGGCGACCGATGAGCCGGTTCGGGCGGATATCGACGGAGGCGGTCGCGGCGGCGCGCTCGTTCACCCGTCGCCGGACGGCGGTGTTCTTCACCTTCTTTTTCCCGGTAATCCTAGTCGTCATCTTCGGCGCGCTGGTGCGGACCCAGCCGACCGGCGGCGGCCTGTTCGCCGAGCCGGCGGGCTACTACATCCCGGGCTACCTCGCGGTCGTGGTCCTGTTCACGCCGCTGTCGCGGGTCGGCTCGGAGATCGCGCGCCACCGCGACGGCGGGCGGTTCGAGAAGCTGGCGACGACCCCGCTCTCGCGGGCCGAGTGGCTCCTCGCGCACACGCTGGTCAACGTCGGTATCATCGGCGCCGCGAGCCTGCTCATCCTCGGCCTCGTGCTCGCGGTGACCGACGCGACGCTTATCGTCTCGCCGGCGCTCGCCGCGTTACCCGTCTTCGTCGCGGTCGCGGTCGCGCTCTTCTGCGGGCTCGGGGCCGTCCTCGGCGCGCTCGCCGACTCGCAGGACGGCGTGATCGCCGCGAGCAACACGGTCGCACTCCCGCTCCTGTTCCTCTCGGAGACGTTCGTCACCCCGTCGCTCCTGCCGGAGTGGTTCCTCCCGGCGGTCGCGGCCTCGCCGCTGACGTACTTCGCCCGCGGCACCCGCGCGATCACCTTCGACGGCGGCGCGTGGGCCGGCGACCTCCTCGTGTTGACCGCGCTGGCCGCCGTCTTCCTCGCCGTCGGGGCGTACGCGGTGCCCCGGACGGAGTGAGGCGGCCGCCGTCGCGGCGCCGCGACGGCGTGACTCCTTCGGCGCCCGAGGGCCGCGGTCGTCGCGGAACCGTTCATTTATGTCCGCAGCCCGCGTTCCGCTGACACGAGAGGCCCAGCGTTGACCACCGTTCACTTCACCTGTTCGGACTGCGCACAGACCATCGAGGTCAACGACGCGATGCGCGAGACGATACTCGACGCCGGCTGCCCGGTGTGTACCGCGGCCGCGACGAAGGAGGACTTCGTCGCGACCTGCGAGTGACGGGGCCGGGCGTGCGACCGCCTGATCGGGGCGCGTTCACACACCCCGTCCGGTTGCTGTAGGTTTTTGCGTCGACCGGGACAACGACCGACCGATGACGCCCGAACTCGACGAGATCGATCTCGGAACCGTCCCGCTCGGCCGAACCGGCCTGCGGACGAGCGAACTCCAGTTCGGCACGTGGCGGTTCGGCCGCGTGACCGAGGCGGGGAACGTCGAAATCGACGAGGAGCGCGCCCACGAACTGCTCGACGCCTACGAGACCGCCGGCGGGCGGTACATCGACACCGCCGACGTGTACGGGGGCGGCGACTGCGAACGCTGGATCGGCGACTGGCTCGCCGACCGCGACCGCGAGCGCTACACGATCGCCTCGAAGGTGTACTGGCAGATCCGCGACGGCGACCCGAACAGCCGCGGGACGAACCGCAAGAACGTCCGTCACCGCGTCGACGCGCTCTTAGACCGGCTCGACACCGACTACATCGACGTCCTCTACATCCACCGCTGGGACGACGAGACGCCGGCTCGCGAGCTGATGAAGACGCTGAACGGGCTCGTCGAGTCCGGGAAGGTCCACTACCTCGGCGCGTCGACGCTCCGGCCGAACGCGTGGAAGGTCGCCCGCGCCAACGAGATCGCGCGCAACGAGGGGTGGGAGCCGTTCAAAGTGCTCCAGCCGCGGTACAACCTCGTCGACCGCGAGATCGAGGGAGACTACCTCGAGTTCGCCCGGCAGCAGAACCTCGCCGTCTCGCCGTGGAGCCCCCTCGGGCAGGGGTTCCTGACCGGGAAGTACGACCGCGACGAGGACCTCCCCGAGGAGTCGAAGGCCGCCGAGTCCAGCCGGTTCCAGGAGGCGTATCTCACCGAGCAGAACTTCGACGTCCACGACGAGCTCGACGCCGTCGCCGAGGCGGTCGACGCCACTCCCGCACAGACCGCGCTCGCGTGGCTCGCGCACCGCGACGGCGTCACCGCGCCCATCGTCGGCGCGCGGACGGTCGAGCAGCTTCGCGAGAACCTCGCGGCCGCGGCAATCGACCTGTCCGACGAGCAGGTCGAACGGCTGACCGCCGCCAAGCCCGGTCCGTACGGCGGGCTCTGAGAGAAGCGGTCGCAGTCGCCGGCTACTGCTCGGCGCAGTAGTCGACGAAGTTCCGCAGGATCTTCAGCCCCGTCTCGCCGCTCTTCTCGGGGTGGAACTGCGTGCCGAACACGTTGCCGGCCTCGTTGGCGACGACCGCCGGGAAGTCGACGCCGTAGTCGGCGGTGGCGACGACCGCGTCGGCGTCGTCCGGCTCGGCGTAGTAGGAGTGGACGAAGTAGGCGTACTGCCCGTCGACCCCGTCGACGATCGGGTGGTCCCGCTCGATTTCGAGCTCGTTCCAGCCCATGTGCGGCACCTTCCGGTCGACCTCGAAGCGCACGTTGGTGCCGGGGACCAGATCGAGGCCGGTCACTTCGCCCTCGCCCTCGTGGTCGGCCTCCTCGCTCGTGGTGAGGAGCATCTGCATCCCGAGGCAGATCCCGAAGAGGGGGCGGCCCGCCTCGGCGTGGTCGGTGAGCGCCTCGCGCAGCGGGCCGGCGTTCTCCATCCCTTCCCGAAACGCGCCGACGCCGGGGAGGACGACGCCGTCGGCGGCCGCGAACGCCTCGGGGTCGTCGGTTATCTCGACGGAGGCGCCCGCGCGCTCCAGCCCGCGGGTCGCGGACCGGAGGTTTCCGAGGCCGTAGTCCACGAGGGCGACGGACACCTCTCGATCCGTTGGTGATTCGTCCATGTTACCGATACATCACCTGCGTGGAAGTCAGTTTCCATCGGGGATCCATTACAGAGCAGTATATACTTGTCCGTATATTTGAACAGCAACACTTTTGATAGATCAGTAAAACGCCAATACGTACTCCTCATGGAGCGACGACGCCAATTCCTCAAGGTCGCGGGCGCAGCAAGTATCGTTGGACTCGCAGGCTGTAGCGGCGGCGGTGACGGCTCCGACGGCTCCGACGGTTCGGACGGATCCGATGGGTCCGACGGTTCGGACGGATCCGATGGGTCCGACGGTTCGGACGGATCCGACGGCGGCGACTCACAGATGACGTTCGGCGGCGACGGCAAGGTCGACTTCGGCATCTCGCCGTCGGTCCCGCAGGAGGACCTCGAAGTCCAGTACTCCCCGCTCCTCGACCACGTCGGGAGCTACCTCCAAGAGAACTACGAGGTGCCCGACGGGCTCTCGGTCGAGGGGAACGTCGGTAGCAACTACAGCGCGATCATCCAGTCGCTCGGACAGGGGACGACCGATATCGCGGAGACCGGCCCGTTCGCGGCCGCGCTCGGCGTGAAGACCGGTAACGCGGAGGTCATCCTCCAGCGCTACGGCTACGGCGGGTGGACGTACAAGAGCATCATCGCGACGCCGAACGACAGCGACATCACCGAGCTGTCCGACCTCTCCGGCAAGACGGTCGCGTTCTCCGACCGGCTCTCGACCAGCGGCGCGCTGTACCCGCTGTACAGCATGTCGAGTCAGGGTGACCTCGACGTCGGCGAGCTCCCCGAAGGCAACGGCTCGCAGGCCGAGTTCGACGCGCGCTTCGCCGGCGGCCACGTCGGCTCGTACACCCTGCTCGAGCAGGGCCAGGTCGACGCGGCCGCGATGGGCGGGTTCGTCCGCGACACGAAGACCGGCCCCACGCCCGAGGCGTGGCAGGAAGTCGCGACGACCCTCCACGAGGACGAGGGCCTCCCGCGCGCACCGATGGTCGTCTCGCCCGAGCTGGGCGACGACGTGAAGTCCGCCATCCGAGAGGCGTTCCTGGAGGGCCCGGACAGCATCTACGACGGTGCCGACGGCGAGGACGGCACCGAAGACGACCTCTGGTTCAGCCGCGTCCGCGAGGCGAGTCAGGAGGACTACCAGTCCGTCATCGACGTCGCCGACGAGCTCGGCGTCGGAGCGGACATCTTCAGCCAGTAAGACCCCGCTCGGTCCCCACTTCGGATCGTTTTTCACACGATCGGTCCGTTCTCGGACAAAGTCACACCACATGCCAACGATCGAATTCGAAAACGTCAGCAAGATCTACGACGAGGACACCGTCGCCCTCGACGACGTGTCGTTCACCATCGAAGAAGGCGAGTTCGTCATCCTCCTCGGTCCCTCCGGCGCCGGCAAGTCGACGATGCTGCGAGTGCTAAACGGGCTCACCCAGCCCACCGACGGCTCCGTCCGCATCGGCGGCGAGGAGCTTCAGGGGAACCGCAGCGGGGTCGGAATGGTGTTCCAAGAGCACTACCTCATCGAGAGCAAGACGGCGTTCGGCAACGCGCTGTCTGGCGCGCTCTCGCGGAACGGGCTCGTTCGGAGCGCCCTCGGGATGCACGACGACGCGGACAAGCGGACCGCCCTCGAGGCCCTCCAGACGGTCGGGCTCTTAGACGAGGCCGGCCAGCGCGCCGAGTCGATGAGCGGGGGACAGAAGCAGCGCGTCGGGATCGCCCGCGCGCTGGTCCAGAACCCCGAGATCGTCCTCGCCGACGAGCCGGTCGCCAGCCTCGACCCGAAGGCGGCGCGGGACGTGATGCGCTACCTCAAGAAGGCCGCGACCGAGAAGGACCTCACTACGATCACCAGCCTCCACCAGGTGAACATCGCGCGCGAGTTCGGGGACCGGTTCCTCGGCATCCGCGACGGCGAGGTGATCTTCGACGGCGACGCCGACGACCTCACGATGGACGAGATGGACCGGATCTACTACGGGAGCGCGCAGGACGGCAACACCGTCCCGACCGGCACGACGAGCGAGGAACTGGGCGAGGCCGACGCCGCCGCCGACGGGGGTGAGCGGGCGTGAGCTCGCCGTCCGACTCGGCGATCGACGACCAGTTCCGCGCGCTCGAACGGCTCCGCCGGCTCAAGTACGTCCTGTGGGGCGTGCTGCTCGTCGCGGTCCTCGGCGTCACCTACTGGGGGCTCGGCTTCATCGGCTTCCAGCCGAACGTCGTCGCGGGGCGGCTCCCCGGGATGTACGAGTTCATCTCGACCGGGTTCTTCCCGCCGGACTTCCAGAACTTCACGATCTACACCAAAGACCAGGGGATCACCGGGCTGCGGGCGATCCCCGCGAGCTTCGGCGACGGCGGTGCCCACATCATCGAGAGCTTCCAGTCGTCGCGGCAGTCGCTGGTGAAGGCGAGCCTCGTGACGCTCCTCTTGGGCTTCATGGGGACCGTGTTCGCCTTCCCGTTCGCGCTGATCCTCGGCGTGCTGGGCAGCGAGCGCGTCACGCCGTTCCCCTTCAACTTCATCTTCCGCGGCACCCTCAGCGGCATCCGCGCCATCCCCGCCATCGTCTGGATCTTCCTGTACATCCCCGTCGGCCCGCCGGGACAGGTGACGGCGGTGCTCGCGATCGCGACCGACAGCATCGGGAACCTCGGCCGCCTCTTCACCGACGACCTCGAAGAGATCGAGGAGGGACCGATCGAGGCGATCCGGTCGACGGGCGCGTCGGGCACCCAGACCGTGAGCTTCGGCATGCTGAGTCAGGTGTCCCGCTCGTTCATCGCGTGGACGCTGTACATCCTGGAGATCAACACCCGGATCGCCATCTCGCTCGGCGTCGTCGGCGCCGGCGGGCTCGGGCTGATGATCCGGAACAGCCAGGACCTCTTCGAGTTCCAACAGACCGCGGCCGGGCTGGTGATGGTGTTCATCGTTGTGCTCGGCATCGAGCTCATCTCCTCGCGCATCCGCGCCCGACTCCGCCCGGGCGAACACCAGGGGAAGGGATTCGTCGAGGCCGTCCGCGACCTGTTCAACCCGAAGAAGTGGCTCGGCGTCGGTGACGGTCCCAAGCGGGACTGACCGCGCTCAGAACTCTCCGAGCCGGGACTGGCCGTCCCCGCCGTTCTCGCCCCGTTCTCCGACCCCGCTCAGCTCGGCCGCCCGGGCGATCGTTTCGAAGAAGCCGTCGCGCTGACTCCGGTCGTACAGCGTCGCCGCCGGATGAACGGAGAGGAGCACGCGCCGCGATTCGCCCGCGAGCCGTGCGTCGGCCACGTCGCCCGACTCCGCGGTGATCCCGACGGAGCGGTCGAGGAGGTGCTCGCTCGGCACCTTGCCGAGCGTCACGATCAGCTCGGGGTCGAGTCGCTCGATTTCGCCTTCGAGGTGGCCGCGGCAGTTCCCCAGCTCCTCGCTCGTCGGGTCCCGGTTGTCGGGCGGGCGACAGCGGACGCAGTTCGTGATCCGCACGTCGGCCCGGGCGAGCCCCGCGTCCCGCAGCGCCTCGTCGAGCACGTCGCCCGAGCGCCCCACGAACGGCTCGCCCTCCTCGTCTTCCGTCGCGCCCGGCCCCTCGCCGACGAACAGCAGGTCGGCGTCGGTCGGGCCCACGCCGTCGACGATCCGGCTCCGCGACTCGACTAACGCGGGGCAGCGCTCGCAGGCGGGCACCCGGAGGTCCGCGTCGAGCCCGCCGTCGCCGTGTTCGCTCATGGCGATCGATCCGGCCGGCGTCGTCTAAGTTGCGTCGGTCTCGGCGGCCTCACTCGCCGGCGACCGCCTCGCGGTGGGCGCTCGCCGCGAGCGACGCGACGCGGAGGGGTTCACAGCGTCGGAAGCCGTCGCGCGTGAGCCCGCGGACGGCCGCGGCGGCGCGACCGGGGTCGATCCCGACGGCGCGAACGAACCTGGAGTCGCCGGTCGGCCCGTCGTCCGACGGATCGACCGGAATTCGGGGCGGTAGCGAGCGGTAGGCGTCCAAGCGGGCGGCGAGCGCGTCGCCGTCGAACGCGTCCCGGAGGGCCGGTTCGAGCCCGGGGCTGTCCTCGTAGCTCACGGCGTAGACGGGGCGGTCGAGCGTCTCGGAGAGGCGGTCGAGGTCGAGGACGTTGAACCAGGCCGGCGCGACGCCGGCGCAGGCGACGTGGCGGACGTCCTCGCGGTCGAGGGCGCGCCAGCAGTCGACGGCCGCGTCGGTGGCGTCCGTCCCGCCGACGGTACAGCGCGCGAACGCGACGCCGTCCGGGGTCCCGTCGGCGCGGACGACGACGCCGGCCGCGTAGCTGGCGTCACGAGCGTCGGAGAAGGCGATGCCGAGCGTGCGGCTCGGCGGACCCACTCACGTCTCCTCGGATTTGATCTCTTGGAGCCGGTCGAGGAGTTCGTCGTTCGAGGCGCCGGGCTCGTAGTCGACGGACCCCTCGTGGGTCTCTTGGGCAGCCTGGACACCGTCTTCGTCGTCGAAGTCCGCGTCCAGGTCTTGGTTCTCCTGTTCGGACTCGTCGTAGCTGCCAAAGCCCATTTGTAATGAAAGCTAACGGCGGGTAGCAGATAAATCCACGGTCGGATCGACCGAGCGGGCGGTCCGCCGTTTCGCCCCCGACTGTACGCTTTTGTCGCTCCGCGAGGGAGTGGAGGCATGGAGCCGATCACCGTCACCGCGGACGCGGAGGAGTTCACCTGTAACGCGTACCTCGTCGCCGGGGAGGCGACGACGCTCGTCGACGCGGGCACGATGCCGGGCGTCGACGACGTGATCGCCGACGCGGTAGACGACGCCGGCGCCGAGGGGCTCGACCACGTCGTCCTCACTCACCAGCACCACGACCACGTGGGCGAACTCGACGCGGTCGTCGACCGGTTCGATCCGAAGGTCCTCGCGTACGCCGACCACCCGCTCCGGGACGTGGCGATCGGAGACGGCGACGAGGTCCTCGTCGGCGACGAGCCCTGTGAGGTCGTCTACACGCCGGGCCACGCGGACGATCACGTCTCGCTCGTCGGCGAGGAGCGACTGTACTCGGGCGACGTGGTGGTGTACGACGACGGCGCGTTCTCGGACGGGTCCTTCGGCCGCACCGACATGGCCGGGCAGTCACGGGAGCGCCTGATCGAGAGCCTGCGGGAGATCCTCTCCCGACTGCCGGACACGGTCGGGGGGATGTTCCCCGGCCACGGCGGCGTCTACCGCGCCGCGGACGGGACGGACACCGTCCGCGAGGTGATCGAGCGCGCGACCGAGCGGGCCGAGCGCCGGGAGCCGAAGTACCCGGACGAGTAGGGAGAGAAACTGCGGGCGGGAGACGCGCGGCTCGCGATCGAATGGTCCGTTCGGGAGAAGATCGAAGCCGGTCCGAGGGCGGCCGATTACGCGGCGCGGCGTTCGGTCGCCTTCGGGCGGAGGTTGGTGTAGCCGCACTTGCGGCAGCGCTCGGCCTCGGAGGCGTTGCGGGCGTTACAGCGCATACAGATCTGTCGGTCGAGCATGCGACGTTCGGCGGCGTCGAAACTGGCCATACGTCTACTGGACGGCCGGTGCTGTAAAAGGTTGCGAGACGACGCGCGAAGTACGGACCGCACAGCGGCGCGGGAACGCGGAAGGCGAAGCCGGCTCGAAGCCGGCAGACCGAACGGGCGCGGCGCTCAGGCGCCCGCTTCCGTGAGGGCGGCCTCGATGTCCTCGCGCTGGGTGACGCCGACGAAGCGGTCGACGACCCCGTCGTCGTTCTCGACGATGAGCGTCGGCAGCGAGCGGACCTGGTACTGGTTCGCCACGTCCTGCTCCTCGTCGACGTCGACCTTCTGGAGCTCGAACGCGTCGCCGAGGTCCTCCTGAATCTCCTCTAGGATGGGGTCTTGGGTCTTACACGGGCCGCACCACTCGGCGTGGAAATCCAGCAATCGAACGGTCATAGTCGGCATCAACTATCGCGGGGCCGCGCATAAGGGTTTCCCACTCGTGTACGCGCCGGGGCCGGCCGCCCCGTAGGCGGCGATTGGGAGGGAGAGCGTAGGCGGTGATTTGGAAGGAGGCGTCGCCGGCGTTCGGCCGCGAGCGAAACGTTTAGGACGCGGCGACGACGAGTGTTCGCTATGAGTGGTTCCAACTCCGGCGGGCTGATGTCCAGTGCGGGACTGGTCCGCTACTTCGAGAACGAGGACCGGAACGCCATCGCGATCGACCCCAAGACGGTCGTCGCGTTCTGCGTCCTCTTCGGCGTGTTCGTCCAGATCCTCTCGCTGACGGTCGCGTAGGACCGCCCGATCCGCGGACGAACCGAGACCGCCGCGTAGCGCGCCCTTTTTCCACGCCGCTCCCCGATCAGTTCGTATGAAAGCAGGCGTCATCGCCGTCCAAGGCGACGTGGCCGAACACGCCGCCGCCGTCCGCAACGCCGCGGCCGCCCACGACGAGTCCGCGGAGGTCGTCGAGGTGCGCGACGCGGGTATCGTGCCCGACTGCGACGTGCTCTTGATGCCCGGCGGGGAGTCGACGACCATCTCGCGGCTGATCCACCGCGAGGGGATCGCCCCCGAGATCCGCGACCACGTCGCGGCCGGAAAACCCGTTCTCGCCACCTGTGCCGGCCTCATCGTCTGCTCGCGCGACGCGAAAGACGACCGGGTCGACGCCTTGGGGCTCGTCGACGTCTCCGTCGACCGCAACGCGTTCGGCCGCCAGAAGGACTCCTTCGAGGCGAGGGTACCGATCGCCGGGCTCGACGACCCCTTCCACGCGGTGTTCATCCGCGCGCCGGCGATCGACGAGGTCGGCGACGGGGTCGAGACCCTCGCGACCGTCGACGGGCGGCCGATCGCGGTCCGGAACGGTCCCGTCGTCGCCACCGCGTTCCACCCGGAGCTCACCGACGACTCGCGGATCCACGACCTCGCGTTCTTCCCCGACCGGGAGGTGGTCGCGTGAGCGACCCCGACGCGGACCGAGGCGCCGACGCGCCGCCAGAACCGGTGCTCGACGACCTGTTCGCCACCATCGAGTCGCGGAAGGCGGAGCTGCCGGAGGGGTCGTACACGGCGTCGCTTTTCACCCACGAGAAAGGCGAAAACGCCGTCTTAGAGAAGGTCGGCGAGGAGTCGACGGAGGCGATCCTCGCGGCGAAAGACGACGACCGCGAGGAGCTGACGGCCGAGAGCGCCGACCTCGTCTACCACCTGCTCGTCCTGCTCGCGATGAAGGACCTCGACGTCGACGACCTCCGCGGAGAGCTCCGCGACCGGTTCTGACTCCGACGAGCGAGAGCGACGCGGGGTCCTATCGCTCCCGTTCGAGTTCGCGGTCGATCTCGTCGATATCCTCCGTCTCCAACTCCTCACCGATCCGCCGTTCGAACTCCGCCTCGCTGATCTGTCCCTCGACGTACTGCTGACGGAGGCGGTCCTGCCGGCTCGTCGCGGCGTCGACCGACGACGATCCCGAGCCGACCGAGTCGACGCCGAGCGAGTCCCCGTCGTCGCCCAGCAGCCACGACCCGGCCTTGTACGCGACGTAGACGATCCCCGCCAGCACGGCGAGCTGGACCGCGGACGTGACCGCCCAAACGGTGATTCCGAGCAGCGCGGAAACGACGGTTCCGACGACCGAGATCCCGATCAACACCGCGATCGCGATCGCCGCGTAGTAGAGGGCTTTTTTTCCGTCCATACCGCGGCGTCGGGCGGCCGGGCGCAAATACCTTCTCCCGCGAGTTCGTGAAAACCGACTTCCGGAGGTGCCACGGCCCGGAACAACGGTACGTATGAGTAGTATATCGAACGCGGACGCGTCAGTTCCTATGCTGATTGACAGCTGTGAGTAGCAGACGCTTACCGCAGGTTCAACGGCTAACTGCCACCGAAGGTACAGTTATACTTGTTCGTTCAAATAAGATTCATATCAGTATGAGCGAGCGTGTCATCGACATCTCGTCGGATTCGGTATCGGCTCGGTCCAGACGCGGGTTTCTGACGGCGCTAACGTCTTCGGCCGGCCTGCTCGCACTCTCCGCCGGGTCCGGGGCGGCGTCGAAGAATCCGAGGACCGGCGCGACGCTGCGGGATACGTCCGAGCAGGCGGAGACCGAGATTCCGCCGTACCCGGACGACCCGTTCATCCAACCGGCGTTCGGCATCCAGTACCTGCTGGGATGGGAGAACTTCGGCTGGGAAGCGGCCAGTAACGGGGATATACAGGAGACGGTGCTCGGTCTACACCCAGACGTGCTCGCTTTCGACCAGTTGCTCAAGTACGAGTACGGTCGAATCGACGACTCGTTTCGGGGGTACCGCCGGCAGTTCACCCTCGCGGAGAATTTGAACCTCCCCGCGACGTCGGGGATGAACGTTCACATCGAAACGGACGAAGAGAAGGCCCAGTCTCGGTACGGACCCGTCGCGGAGGAGTCAGGGTGGGAGTTCCCGGACGGCACCCCGGTGGAGTCGCCGTTGGACATCCTCGGTGAGACGTTCGACGGCGAGCCACATCAGACCGAGTTCGAGTTCGAGACGCTGGGAACCCCTTCAGTATTCGCACCGGGCAGCCTGGAGTTGCTGCTCAACGCTACTGTCACTCAGTTCGAAAGTGGGTACTCGGGCTTCTTCGTCGACGGTGTCGGCGTGTTCCGGTTACACGGGCTGGACTTCTCGCGGTGGGCCCGGTCCGCGTTCCGGTCTCACCTCGGGTCGCTCTCCGGGGACAAGCTGTCGACGTTCGGCGTCGACGACCCCCAGTCGTTCGACGTTCACGAGTATCTGAGGGAGAACGGGCTCGCGCCGGAGGATGACGCCGACCCACGGGAGGACCCCGTCTTCCGGGAATACCTGCTCCACCAGCACGAGGGGATCGACGGCTGGTTTGAAGACTACCGGAGTCACATTGAAGAGGAGTTCCCCGAGCGGACCGAGAACGGTGACATCGCGCTGTACGCGAACCAGTTCACGGGGAATCTACGCAATCCGCAGGCGCCGAACATTTATGTCAGCGATTCGATGGACATGATATACACGGAGCTGTTCCCGACTGGCGATCCGGCGTCCGACGTGAACTACAAGATCATGCGGTCGGTCGGGAACTTCTCGAAGCCGGTTATCGCGAAAGGAACCCTCTCTGCCCGTAGTCGATCCCTCCCGGAGGAAATGGACCCGCGTGCCGCGAACGACACGTTCCAGCGGTTCCAACTGGCAGAGGCTTACTCGACCGGGGCCCGTTTCCAACTCCCGTTGACGAACAGGCAGGGATACTCCGAGGAGGAGTCGGTGACGAACTGGGTGAACGGCGACGGCGTCGTCCCCGAAGAACTGTCCTCATTCGTCGATTTCCTGTGGGCCCACAAGCGGTTCCTCACCGGTCTCGAACCGGCCGGGGACGTGGCGCTAGTCTGGTCGCTTCCCACTCACGTCTGGCGCCAAGATCGGTCCTGGGATTTCGGCGGCGACGACGAGAGGGGTCCGGTCGACGCGTTCACGGGGGCCGCGAACGCCCTACGAGAAGCGGGCTTCACGTACGACGTCCTCACGTTCGGCCACCCGCGCCTCTGGGACGACGCCGACCAGTTAAGCCGGCTCTCGGAGTACGATTCCGTGGTACTAGCCGGCGTGGAGTGCCTATCAGACGAGCAGGTCGCCGCGCTTCGGACGTATCTCGACGCCGGCGGGACGATCCTCTGTACGGACGCCGTGCCCGACCGAGACTCGATGTACAGACCCCGGAGCGACGTCAAGCCGCTCTTCGAGAGAGACGGCGCGGCAGTGGTAACGGGACCCTTTGACCGCCAGCGAGAGTCGGAGGACGAGTCTGAGAGTCCGCTACCGGGCGCGTTGGAGGAGCGCGGCGTCGAGCCCGCTCGGCGGACGGACGACGCCGATATCGCGGTTCACGCGCACAGCCAGTCCGACCCGGACCGGACCGTGATTCCGTTGGTCAACTACGATTACGATCCGGAGAGCGACTCGGTCTCGACGAAGTCTGAGGTCCGCGTGCGACTTCCAGAGACGGCGGACACGGAGGCCGCAGTTCGGTACTACTCTCCTGGCGAGACCACCGACTTGGAGGTCGCTGAGCGGGAGGGATCGCGACGCGTGACCGTGCCGAAGTTGGTCGAGTGGGGAATAATCGTGGCGGCAGAAGCCCCGGAGGATCTCGCGCCGGAGACCTCGGAGGGGTCCGCTCTCGACGCTATCGAAGCCGCGCGTGCGTCGATTAAACAGGCGGACGAACGGGACGAGGTAACTCGCGCAGACCTCGTGGTCGGAAACTCGAAGGCACAGGCCGCGGAGACGGCGATGTCGTTCGAAGCGTACGGGCAGGCCAAGGCGGCCGCGGCCGAGGCAATCGACGCAGTAGGCGGCAGGGTTGACGAGGGCGGTGCCGAAGCGGCGGAGGCCGAAGGGGAGAACAACGACGACGAGAACGTGTCTGACGAAGAGAATGCCACGGGCGGTAACAGAAGTGAGACGGATGACGACACTCCGGGGTTCGGGATCGGAACGGCGGTGACGGCGCTTGGAGGCGCCGCGTATCTGTTGAAGAGTCAACTGTTCGGTGGCGGAGGCGACAAGAAATCCTCGTGACTTCGCTGTACCGACCCGAACCGGCTCCGGATGACTCGCTCCACGCGAAATTCGGCAGGGCTCCGCTCATGGGTGAGGCTCCGGGCTAATCGGGGCCTCGCGACGGCGGACTTTTCTCCGGCACGGTCGAACTACGAGCGGAGACACTGTCGTGAACGACACCGACTCGTCTGAGTCCGAAACGGGAAACGGGCCGACCCGCAGGGCTGTACTCCGGCGGATCGGACCGCTGGCAGTCGGTGCGGTCGCGATGACTCCCGGTTGTATCGACCGCAGGAGAAACGACGCGAGCGAGGGGAGCGTCGACTGCGACCCCGGTCCGCCCCTCATCGCGCACCGCGGCTTCGCGGCCGAACACCCGGAGAACACGGTGGCGGCCGTCGAGGCCGCGACCGCCGTCGTCGACCGGATCGAACTCGACGTCCGGCGCTGTGGCACCGGCGAGCTCGTCGCCTTCCACGACGCGACCCTCGGCCGGGTGACGGACGCGGCCGGCCGCGTCGACGAGACGCCGCGCGAGCGACTCGCGGGCCTCTCGGTCGAGGGGTCGGGCGAGCCGGTACCGACGCTCGCGGCCGCGCTCGACGCCGTCCCCGCGGACGCGTGGGTCCTGCTCGACGTGAAGGAGCGGGGGATCGCGGCGGACGCGCTCGCGGTCGCCGCGGGTCGCGACCACGGCCTCGCCGTCACCGCCGACGATCCCGCCGTGATCGAGGCCGTTCGCGCGGCCGACCCGGCGGTCGAGACCGTCTACGGCGTCCGCGAGTCCGTGCCGGCGCGGTTCCTCCGGCCGCTGATTCCGGGCGGGTCCGCGGGCGCGGGGCTCCCGGAGTGGGCGTACCCGCCACAGGACGTGCGGGCGATGGTCGAAACGGCGACGAGACTGGGCTGTGCGGCGGTGTCGCCGCGGTACGAGCTCTGTCTCCGGACCGACATCGTCTCGCACGCGAGAGACGCCGGACTGCGGGTGCTACCGTGGACGGTCGACTCGGTCCGGGAGTACGAGGCGGTCGCGGCCGCCGGCGTCGACGCCGTCGTCTCGGACGTCTCTCGCGGACCGCGCGAGACGTGACAACGGAGTGGTGAGAGCGGCGTAGAGCCGCCAGAAAGGTTATTCGTGCGGCTCACATGCTCCCACGAGATGAATCGGCACTCCGACGCCAGCGACGGCGCAGGCGGGGCCGACGGGAGAGAATCGCCCGACCGGACGCCGGCGAACGGCGTCGACCGACGGACGGTCCTCGGCGCGCTCGCGGGCGCCGGGAGCGCCGCGGTCGCCGGCTGCTCCGGCTCGCGGCCGGACGACGCCGCGACGACCGACCTCGACTCGGACCGGCTCGACGAGCTCGCGGCGCGGTTCGCGCCGACGGTGTACTTCGATTCCGCGGAGCCGTGGTTCCCGACTGACCCGCGCCCGTACGCCGCCGAGGAGGACGGCGAGACCGTCGTCGACGGGTTCGCGGCGTTCGACGGCTACCACGAGCGGTACGACGAGGCGGGCGAGCCGCCGGACCCCACGGTGTTCTACAACGGGATGCGGTACGAGGACTCGCCGCTCGCGGTCGTCCAGTTCTGGTTCTACTCCGCGTTCGACCAGTTCACGGCGAACTTCCACTGGCACGACTGGGAGGTGCTCCACGTCTTCGTCGACCTCGACGCGGGCGACCCCCAGCTGTACGTCGCCAGCTCGCACTCCCGGAGCGTCCCGAACAACGAGTTCCTCGACCCGGACCCGGGCGTCGTTCCGCGGATCCTCTCCGAGCTCGGCTCGCACTCCAGCACGCTCTCGGTCAACGAGGACGCCGACAGCTTCCAGCGCGTCGGCGAGGAGGGCCTGCTCGCGGACATCACGAACACGACGATCGACACCGTGGAGGACCTCCTCGGGATCCCGATCGCGTACGGGCTCCCCCGCGACGAGGGGGCGCGGCTCCCCTTCGTCGTCCCCGAGTACGAGGGGGAACCGATCTACGAGCACCCGGACCTCCCCTCCGTCAGCGAGGAGTCGCTGGTCGACGGCGCCCTGGCGGTCCGCTCGCTCGACGCGCTGCGCTCGCCGCCGACCGACCTCCCGCTCCGGGAGACGGGGACGGCCTTCCGCCACGCCGACCGGGAGGACCCGGTCGCGGACGAGACCGCGGACGAGGTCGTCGAGTACGAGCTCGTGGAGAGCGCCGAGCTGGAGGAGATCGCGGCGTTCACCGGCCCGCAGCTCAGCTTCGAGTTCGCGGTCCCCCAAGCCGTCGAGGACGCCGTCGCGAGCCACATCACGACCACCGGCGTGCCGTGGGAGCAGCCCCGCTACGAGAACCCCGCGCTCGACGTCACCGCGGGGAACCACCGGTCGGAGATGGCGGCTCGGTACGACGCGATCGCCGACGACCCGTCGTTCGGCGACGACGCGGCCGAGGCGCTCGACGCCGTCGTCGCGCGCGTCACGCAGGCGACCGAGAGCGACGACGCGCCCGACGGCGAGGGGCTGACGACGACCGAGACGAACGTCGAGTCGTTCGTCCTGATCGAGAGCGACCCCGAGGCGGTCCCGACGTTCGCCGGCGGCGTCGCGGTCGCGAACGGCGTCCCCGAAGGCGGCCATCGCTTCACGGTCAACGGCGCCGGTCGGGCGCCTCACAGCGAGGCCCTGACCGTCTCCGCGGACGAGCCCGTGACGACCGCGGGCGTCGACGGCGAGATACCGCTCGTCGCCCGCGAGGACGCGCGGAAGGTCGAAGTCGACGACGCGGAGAGCGACGTCGACCTGACCCGGACCGCGATCGAGGACGACTTCGCCGGGCGGATCTACGACTCCGCGGTCGACGGCAGCGACGCGGCCTACGTTCACGCCGGCGGCGCGTACACGACCGAGGTCCGCGACGCCGACGACGAGATCGGCGCGTACCGCGTCAATCCGGACTCGGCGGGGTCGGAAAGTGACGACGGCGACGACTCGGGCGGGGATGAGGGACGAGACCCGATCCGGATCGACCGCCCGGAGACGGGCGCGGCCCCGCTCGCCGGCTACGTCGCCGACGTGGCCGAGGAGACGCGCGCCGCGGTCGCGGCCGCGGCGGCGGAGAGCGACGACGGTGACGACTCCGGCGGCGGAAGCGACGGCGGCTCGGGCGGTCCGTCGAACGCGGTCAACGGGCTCGAAAAGGCCCTCGCGGCCGCGGTCGAGGCGGCGGAGCGGGCAGAGGAGCGCGCCCGCGAGGGCGACCGCGAGGGGACAAACCGCCAGCTGGGGAACGTCACCGAACGGATCGCACGGATCGAAGAGCGGCTCGCGGCCGCGCGAGAGGGGCTCCCGCCCGGGCTGGCGAACGCGACCGGAAAGCGGATCGAGCAGGCGACCAAGCGCGTCGAGCAGGCGCAGAACTCGGAGAAGCTGTAGGACGACCCGCGCCCGGCGCCCGTCCGTGCCACCGCTCACCAACGGATGGAAAGCTATAGGGCGCCGAATCGACCACGCGTATATAAGCAGATGTCTCAGGAGGGATACGACCACGCGACGGTGGAGGAACGCTGGCAGGAGGCGTGGGACGACGCCGCCGTCTACCACGTCCCGGACGACGCCGAAGACCCGACGTACGTCCTCGGGATGTACCCGTACCCGTCGGGGAAGCTCCACATGGGCCACGTCCGCAACTACACCATCACGGACGCGTACGCCCGCTACCGTCGCATGCGCGGCGACGACGTGCTCCACCCGATGGGGTGGGACGCGTTCGGGCTGCCGGCCGAGAACGCCGCCAAGGAGCGCGACACCAACCCCCGAGACTGGACGTTCGACTGCATCGACACGATGAAAGGGCAGATGAAGTCGATGGGGTTCGGCTACGACTGGGAGCGCGAGGTCACCACCTGTACCCCCGAGTACTACCGGTGGAACCAGTGGCTGTTCGGCCGGTTCCACGACGCGGGGCTCGTCGAGCGCCGCGACGCCGAGGTGAACTGGTGCCCCTCCTGTGAGACCGTCCTCGCCGACGAGCAGGTCGAGGGCGACGCGGAGCTGTGCTGGCGCTGTGACACCCCCGTCGAGACCCGCGAGCTGGACCAGTGGTTCCTGAAGATAACCGAGTACGCCGACGAGCTGTTGGAGGCCATCGACGGGCTGGAAGGCTGGCCCGACTCCGTGCGCCAGATGCAGCGCAACTGGATCGGTCGGCAGTACGGGAGCGAGGTCGATTTCGAAGTTGAAGGCCACGGCAGCGTCACCGCGTTCACGACCCGGATCGACACGATCCACGGCGCGACGTTCTTCGCCATCGCGCCCGACCACCCGATCGCGCAGGACCTGGCGGAAGAAGACGACGCGGTCCACGAGTTCGTCCACCACGAGGCCGACCCGGACGGCGACGAGCCGAACGGCGTCGAGACCGGCCTCACCGCGACGAACCCCGTCACGGGCGAGGAGATCCCCGTGTTCGTCGCGGACTTCGTCCTCTCGGACGTGGGGACGGGCGCGCTGATGGCGGTGCCCGGCCACGACGAGCGCGACCACGCGTTCGCGGAGAAGATGGGCGTCGAGATCCGCCCCGTGATCGCCCCCGAGCCGGACGACTGGGACGGCGAGACGGTCCCGGACGCGCCGGACGTGAGCGACGAGGCGTTCACCGACGACGGGGTCGTGATCGACTCCGGCGAGTACACCGGCCTCGACAGCGAGACCGCGCGGGAGCGGATCACGGCCGACACCGAGGGCGCGGCGGAGACGACCCAGTACCGCCTGCGCGACTGGGGCATCTCCCGGCAGCGCTACTGGGGGACGCCGATCCCGATCGTCAACTGCGACGACTGCGGCGCGGTGCCGGTCCCAGAGGGGGACCTGCCGGTCGAGCTGCCCGAGTTCATCAACACGACCGGGAACCCGCTGGACGCCGCCGACGAGTGGCAGGAGACGACCTGTCCCGACTGCGGCGCGCCCGCGACCCGCGAGACCGACACGATGGACACGTTCGTCGACTCCTCGTGGTACTTCCTGCGGTACGTCTCGCCGGGGCTGGCGGACGCGCCCTTCGACCTCGACCGCGCGAACGACTGGATGCCCGTCGACCAGTACGTCGGCGGCATCGAGCACGCCGTGATGCACCTGCTGTACTCGCGCTTCTTCACGAAGGTGCTGGCCGACGAGGAGGGGCTGGAACACCGCGAGCCGTTCACGAACCTGCTCGCGCAGGGGATGGTCCAGCTGGACGGCGAGAAGATGTCGAAGTCGGTCGGCAACACGGTCTCGCCCCAGCGCATCGTCGACGAGTACGGGGCCGACACCGCGCGGCTGTTCATGATGGAGGCCGCCCAGCCCGAGCGCGACTTCGACTGGTCCGAGGAGGGCGTCAAGTCCACGCACCGCTTTTTGACCCGGCTGAACGACCTCGTCGCCGAGTACGCCGCGGGCGACGTGGCGCTCGCCGGCGACGGCGACGCCGCGGCCGCCGACCGCGATGAGATCGACGCGTACGTCGCCGACGAGACCGACGCCGCGGTCGCCATCGCCGGCGCGGAGTACGACGACCTGACGTTCAACGTCGCGCTCCGCGAGGCGCAGGACCTCGTCCGCACGCTCCGGAGCTACCGCGAGTACGCCGACCCGCACCCCGCCGTCTTCGAGCGCGGGGTCGACGTCGCGGTCCGCCTGCTCGCGCCGGTCGCGCCCCACCTCGCCGAGGAGCTGTGGGAGACGCTGGGCCGCGACGGGTTCGTCGCCGAGGCCGACTGGCCGGCGGCGAGCGTCGACCGCGACACCGTCGAGCGCCGGCGCCGGCTGGTCGAGAACACCCGCGAGGACGTGCGCGACATCGTCGAGGTCGCCGGCATCGAGGACCCCGAGCGGATCGACGTCGTCGTCGCGCCGGACTGGAAGTACGACGCGCTTTCGATCGCGATCGACAGCGACGCCGACAACCTCATCTCGGAGCTGATGGCCGAGAGCCACATCCGCGAACGGGGCGACGCGGCCGCCTCCTACGGACAGGACCTCCAGGCGAACCGCGAGGCGCTCCGGGAGACGCTCGACGGCGACGCCGAGTACGACGCCCTGCGCGCGGCCGCGTGGCTGATCGAGCGCGAGTTCGACGCGCCGGTCAGCGTCGAGCGCGCGGCCGACGCCCCCGACGACGTGGTCCGGAAGGCGGAGCCCGGTCGCCCCGCCATCGACATCGTGGAGTGACGGAGCGGCGACCCCCGGGGTCGGTTCGGCGGTCCGGGCGGACGGCCCGGCCGGGCCCGGAAGCGATTAGTCGCCGGAGCGGCCCCCACGTGTATGGACGACCCGTACGCCCCCGCGCGCGACGCGCTCGCAGGCGACGAGCTGGCGGGCGACGCGGCCGACGCCGATCCCGCGGTGCTCGCCGCGCGGCTCGACGACGCAGACCCCCTCTCTTCGTTCGCCGACCGGTATCACGTGCCAGACGGCACGCTGTACATGGACGGCAACTCGCTCGGCCCCGCGAGCGACGCCGCCCTCGCGAGCCTCGACCGCGTCGTCGACGAGTGGCGCGAACGGCTGATCTCCGGGTGGACCGACGCCGACCCGCCGTGGTTCGACGCGGGGGAGCGGCTCGGCGAAGCGCTCGCCCCGCTCGTCGGCGCCGAGCCCGACGAGGTGGTCGTCGGCAACTCGATCACGGTGAACATCCACACGCTCGTCGGCACCTTCCTCGACGAGCTGTTGGCCGGCAACGGGCCGGAGCGCGAGGGCGTCGCGGCCGCGGACGGGACGTGGGCGCCGGACGGCCACCCCGACGCCGACCCCGCGGTCCTCGTCAACGACCTCGATTTCCCCTCCGACCACTACGCGATCCGGGCGCAGCTCCGCCAGCGCGGGATCGACCCGGACGAGAAGCTCCGTGTCGTTCCGAGCCGCGACGGGAGGACCATCGATCCCCGAGACGTCGAGGCCGCCCTCGAAGCGCACGAAGACGTCGGGATCGTCTGGATGCCGACCGCGCTGTACCGGTCGGGGCAGCTGTTCGACGTGGAGCGGATCACGGAGGCTGCCCACGAGGCGGGCGCGTACGCCGGCTTCGACGCGGCCCACTCCGCGGGGGCCGTGCCCCACGAGTTCGACGAGGCGGGCGTCGACTTCGCGGTCTGGTGTACGTACAAGTACCTCAACGCCGGGCCGGGGTCGATCGGCGCGCTGTACGTCGCGGAGCGCCACCACGGGCTCGCGCCCGCGCTGGCGGGGTGGTGGGGCCACGAGAAGGCGACGCAGTTCGAGATGAACATGACCTACACCCCCGCCGACTCCGCGGGCGCGTGGCAGATCGGGACGCCGCCGCTGCTGTCGGCCGCGCCGCTCGAAGGGTCGGTCGAACTCCTGCGCGAGGCGGGGATCGAACGACTGCGCAAGAAGTCGCTCGCCCTGACGGACCTCCTCATCGCCCTCGTCGACGACCGGCTCCCCGAGGTTTCGGTCGGTACCCCCCGCGACCGAGAGGCCCGCGGCGGCCACGTCGCCTTAGAACACCCCGAGGCCGAGCGGCTGAGCGCTGCGCTCAACGACCGGGGCGTCGTCGTCGACTTCCGCCCGCCGAACGTCGTGCGCGTCTGTCCGGCCGCGCCGTACACCGCTTTCGCCGACGTGCTGGAAGTGGTCGACGGGATCGAGGCGATCCTCGATTCGGACGCACACGAGGCGTACGCGACGAACGAGGGCGGGGTGACCTAGCGGGCGCGGAACGTGGGAGTCCGCGGCCGGGGTCGACTGACGGGGCGGTTCTGCCGTTGACATCCGCAGAATTATCAGTCGACATGGCGTAGATGTAATAAGAGAAACAATGGGAAAAGAGTCACAGGCAACCGACAGTGCGGGTCGGTCCGGGACGGACGATGACCGAGTGACCAACGCCTACGAGGCGATGTTCCGAGAGGCGGACGACGCGATATTTCTCGTTGATGTGGCGCGGACGGACGGCGAGTGCGAGTTCACGTTCAAGCAGAACAACACCGCGTACCAGCAACAGACCGGGCTGACCGAGGACGCGATGTTCGGGCAGACGCCGAAGGAGGTCCTCGGGGACGAACAGGGGGCCGCGGTCGAAGCGAACTACCGCCGGTGCGTCGAGCAGGGGACGACGATCGAGTACGAGGAGCGACTCGACTTCCCGGCCGGGACGACGGACTGGCAGACGAAGCTGACTCCGGTCACGGAGGACGGAACGGTGACGCAGATCGTCGGCGTCGCTCGCGACATCACGGAGCAGAAGGAACGCGAGCGGGAACACCGGCGGACGTACCGGCGGTTCCAGACCGTGTTGGAGACGATGTCCGCGGCGGTGTTCCTGAAAGACACCGACGGGCGGTACCTCCTCATGAACCAAGCGTGTCGCGACGTGTTCGACATCGACGCGGACCCCGTCGGAATGACCGACGAGGACCTCTTCCCGGAGCCCGTCGCGGCGCAGGCCCGGGCGGACGACCGCAGAGTGATCGAGGGCGGCGAGCAGATCGAGATCGAGGAGACGGTTCCGACGCCCGCCGGAGAGAGCGTTCGGCTGACGCGGAAGTCGCCCGTACACGACGAGGAGGGATCGATCCGCGGAGTGTGCGGCGTCTCGACCGACATCACCGAACAGAAGACGCGGGAGCGAACTCTCCAGCAGATCAAAGACCGGCTCGAACTCGCGGTCGAGGGCGCGCAGCTCGGCGTCTGGGACTGGGACATGACCACCGACGAGGTCGAGTTCAACGACCAGTGGGCGGCGATGCTCGGCCACTCGCTCGACGATATCGAGGCGCACCTCGACGCGTGGGAGCGCCGCGTCCACCCCGACGACCTCGCGGCGGTCGAGGACGCCCTGTCCGCCCACATGGACGGGGTGACGGAGTACTACGACGCGGACCACCGGATGCGGACCGCGTCGGGCGAATGGAAGTGGATCCGCGACATCGGAAAGGTCGTCGAGCGGAACGAGGACGGAGAGCCCCTCCGGGCGGTCGGCATCCACCTCGATATCGACGATCAGAAGCGCCGAGAGACGGAGTTGGAGCGCACGCGAACCCTCATCGAGCGCACCCAAGAGAGCGCGTCGATCGGCTGGTGGGAGGTCGATCTGGTCGACGAGTCGCTCACGTGGAGCGACGAGGTGTTCCGGATCCACGAGGTGCCGACGACCGAGTCGGTCGATCTGGAGGAGGCGTTAGACTTCTATCACCCCGACGACCGCAACACCATCGAGCGGGCGTTCACCCGGCTGGCGGCGGAGGGCGAGTCGTACGACCTCGAACTGCGGATCCTCACGACGTCCGGCGGGACTCGGTGGGTCAGGACCGTCGGTGACCCGCAGTGCGACGAGGACGGCGAGATAGTCGGCGTGTTGGGGCTGTTCCAAGACATCACCGACCGAAAGGAGCGGGAGCAGGCGCTCGAAGAGACGGAACAGCGCCTGACGATCGCGCTCGACGGCACGAGGACCGGGGTCTGGGAGTGGGACCTCGCGACCGACGAGGTGGTCTGGACCGAGTCGATGGAGCGCCTGTTCGGGCTCGAACCGGGGACGTTCGAGGGCACCTACGAGGCGTTCGCCGGGTACGTCCACCCCGACGACCTCCCGGCGTTAGAGCGGGCGATCGAGCGGGCGAAGGCGGGCGACGAGCCGCTCAAGACGGAGTACCGGATCCGAACCGCGGACGGCGAGCAGCTGTGGGGCGAGGTGCGTGCCGAACTCGTCGAGTCCGAGGACGGCTCGCGCCGGCTGGTGGGGGTGCTCTCGGAGATCACGTCGCGGAAGGAGTACGAGTTGGCCCTCGAGGCGACGCGCGAGGAGCTCCGGAAGATTATCGACCTCGTGCCGGACCTAATCTTCGTGAAGGACCGCGAGGGCGAGTACCTCCTGGCCAACGAGGCGACCGCGTCGGCGTACGGCCGGACGCCGGACGGGGTCGAGGGTAAGACCGAGAGAGAGATCATTCCGGACGCCGGCGACTCTGAGGCGTTCCGACAGGACGACTTGGCGGTTTTCGAGTCGGGCGGGCCGAAGACGATAGACGAGGAGCCGCTGACCACGGCGGACGGTGAGACCCGAATCTTCCAGACGACGAAGATTCCGTATAAAGTGGCGGAGACGGACGAAGACGCCGTCTTGGGCTACGCCCGCGACATCACCGATCTCAAGGAGTACGAGCGGACGGTCGAAGAGCAGCGGGACAACCTCAAGCTGCTGAACCAGGTCGTGCGCCACGACATCAAAAACCAGCTGATGGTGGTCGAGTCCTACACCGAGCTGCTCGAAGGCTCGCTCCCGGACGACCGGAGCCGGACGTACGCGCAGACGGTCATCGAGGCGGCGAAGGAGGCGGCGGACATCACGGAGACCGCCAGAGACGTCACCGACGTGTTGTTACAGGTCGGCTCCGACCGGACGCCGGTCGGCCTCCGCGCCGAGCTCAGCGCGCAGATCGAACAGGTTCGGTCGGAGAAAGACCGCGCGACGGTCTCCGTCGACGGGCCGATCCCGGACGTGACGGTGTTGGCGGACGACCTGTTGGAGGCGGTGTTCCGGAACCTGCTGACGAACGCGGTCGTCCACAACGACAAGGAGGTGGCCGAAATCGCGGTCTCGACCGCCGTTTCGGACGGTTCGGTACGCGTCTCGATCGCCGACAACGGTCCCGGCATCCCCGACGACCACAAAGAGCAGATCTTTCAGGAGGGCGAGAAGGGGCTGGAAAGCGGGGGAACGGGGATCGGCCTGTACCTCGTCGAGACGCTCGTCGACAAGTACGGCGGGGACGTGCGGGTCGGAGATAACGACCCGAGGGGGAGCGTGTTTACCCTCGAACTGCCGCTCGCCGAGTGACCGGTGTGCGGACCTTCCGGCGGCGACGAGTCCGGCGCGTCGCTCGCGCCGCGCACTGCGTCCGGATCTCGGGTGGCGACGGGCTTAATCGCCCGAGCGTCCAACAGAGAGCGATCACACAATGGCGGAACCGTCGGGGATGGACGCGTTCGCGCACCTCGGGAGCGAGGTCCGCGCGGCGCTGTCGGATCAGGGCTTCTCGACGCCGACGGAGCCCCAGCGCGAGGCGATCCCGCCGCTCGCGGCCGGGAAGAACGCGCTCGTCTTAGCCCCCACGGGCACCGGCAAGACGGAGACCGCGATGCTCCCCGTCTTCGACGCGCTCGTCGAGGCCCGAAACTCGCCCGGCGACCCGCCGCGCGAGGGCATCTCCGCGCTGTACATCACGCCCCTCCGCGCGCTCAACCGCGACATGATGGACCGGCTGGAGTGGTGGGGCGAGCGGCTCGGCGTGGAGGTCGCGGTGCGCCACGGCGACACCACGCAGTACGAGCGGTCGAAGCAGGCCGACGACCCGCCCGACGTGTTGATCACGACGCCGGAGAGCCTTCAGGCGATCCTGACGGGCTCGAAGATGCGGGTGGCGCTCGAATCGGTCGCCCACGTCGTGATAGACGAGGTCCACGAGCTGGCGGCCGCGAAGCGCGGCGCACAGCTCACGGTCGGGCTCGAACGCCTCCGGCGCGTCGCGGGGCCGTTCCAGCGGGTCGGGCTCTCCGCGACGGTGGGCGACCCCGAGGAAGTCGGACGGTTCCTCGTCGGCACCGGGAAACGGGACCCCGACCGCCCCGGCGACCGGTCGTTCGAGACGGTCGAGGTCGCCGCCGGGACGCGGACCGACGTGCGCGTCCTCGACCCGGCGATCACGGACGCCGACACCCGTCTCGCAGGCGAACTCGCGGTCGACGAGGCGACCGCGAGCCACGTCCGGACGATCCGCGGGATCGTCGCCGACAAGGAGTCGACGCTGATCTTTGTCAACACGCGACAGACCGCCGAGGCGCTCGGCTCCCGGTTCAAGACGCTCGCGGAGAACGAGCGCGACTCCGGGACCGACCCCGACGAGGTCACCGAGATCGAGCTCCACCACGGCTCGCTGTCGAAGGACGTGCGGATCGACGTGGAAGACCGGTTCAAGTCGGGCGATCTCGACGGGCTCGTCTGTACGTCCTCGATGGAACTCGGCATCGACGTGGGGCGCGTCGACCACGTGGTCCAGTACGGGAGCCCCCGCGAGGTCGCTCGCCTCCTCCAGCGCGTCGGGCGGGCAGGCCACCGCCGCGACCTGGTCTCGGAGGGGACCGTCGTGACGCAGGGCGGCGACGACACCCTCGAGGCGATGGCCATCGCGCGGCGGGCCGGCGACGAGCTCGTCGAGCCCGCGAACATCCACCACGGGAGCCTCGACACGGTCGCGAACCAGATCGTCGGGATCGTGATGGACGAGGGCGAGGTCCACGCCCGCGAAGCGTACCGGACCGTCACGAACGCCTACCCCTTCGACGACCTCTCCGAGCCGGAGTTCCAGGAGGTCGTCCGCGAACTCGACGGGAACCGACTGCTGTGGCTCGACGAGGAGACTGACACGCTCGAGAAGAGCGGCGGGACCTGGCAGTACTTCTACGCGAACCTCTCGATGATCCCCGACGAGTCCACCTACGAGGTGTACGACATGTCCTCGCGGCGCCAGATCGGGACCTTAGACGAGCAGTTCGTCGTCAACTTCGCCGGCCCGGGCGAGACGTTCGTCCAGCGCGGCGAGATGTGGCGCATCACGGAGATAGACGAGGAGGAGGAGCGCGTGAACGTGACGCCGATTCCGGACCCCACCGGCGAGGTCCCGTCGTGGGTCGGACGGGAGATCCCCGTCCCGAAGCCCGTCGCCGAGGAGGTGGGGAAGATCCGCGGCGAGGCCGCGGCCGCCCTCGACGCGGGGTCGACGCCCGAGGCGGTCGCCGCCGACCTCACCGAGCGGTATCCGACCGACGCGGAGACGGCCGCGGACGCGTTGAGCGCCGTCGTCGACCACGTCGAGGCCGGCCACCCGGTACCCACGGACGACCGGATCGTGATCGAGGGGAGCGCGCGCACCGTCGCGGTCAACGCCGCCTTCGGCCACGAGGTGAACGAGACGCTCGCGCGCCTGCTCGCGGCGCTCGTCGGCCAGCGCGCGGGGTCGTCGGTCGGGATGGACGTGGACCCGTACCGGATCGAGTTCGAGGTGCCACACGACGTCGACCCCGGGACCTTCCGCGAGGTGTTGGAGACGACCGACCCCGACCGGCTGGCGGCGTACCTCGAACTGGCCGTCAAGAAGTCGGACGCGCTGAAGTTCACGCTCGCGCAGGTCGCCGCGAAGTTCGGCGCGGTCAAGCGGTACAAGGAGGGACGCGGCCGGTTCGGCGGCGACCGACTGCTCGCGGCCTTAGAGGACACGCCCGTCTACGACGAGGCGCTCCGCGAGGTGTTCCACGCGGACCTCGCGGTGCCGGAGACCGCGGAACTGCTCGAAGCGGTTCGGGACGGCTCGCTCGCGGTCGAGGTGGCCCGCGAGCGCACCGCGCTCGGCACCGCGGGGCGCTCCGCCGGCACGGAGTTCCTCGTCCCCGACAACGCCGACGCGGACGTGATCGACACCGTCAGAGAGCGGATTCGGGACGACCGGGTGATCTGCTTCTGTCTCCACTGCACGGACTGGCGGCACACGACGAAGGTGCGGCGCGTCCGCGACCAGCCCGAGTGTCCGGAGTGCGGGTCGACCCGGATCGCGGCGCTCAACCCGTGGGACGACGAGACGGTCGCCGCGGTGCGCGCGGCCGAGAAGGACGACGAGCAGGAGCGCCGCACCGAGCGCGCCCACCGCGCCGCGAGCCTCGTCCAGACGCACGGCAAGCGGGCGGTGATCGCCCTCGCGGCGCGCGGCGTCGGCCCCCACAACGCCGCGCGGATCATCAACAAGCTCCGCGAGGACGAAGACGAGTTCTACCGCGACGTGCTCCGGCAGGAGCGCGAGTACGCGCGGACCCAGTCGTTCTGGGACTAGTCGGAAACTCGCGAGGGAACGAGTCGAAACCCCGCGGGGGCCCGTTCGGAGGACACGCCCGTTTTTAAGTACCGGACGACCGAACCGAGCGGTATGGACCTCTCCGCTGCCGTAACGGCCACGATAGCGACCCTCCGTCGCCGTCCCGCCGATCTGCTCCCCTTTTACCTCCTCGGCACCGCGGTTCCCGTGATCGCCCGTCTCGGCACGTTCGTCGCGCTCGCCGGGATCTACCTCCACCTCGAACTCACCGGGCGACTGGCGGCCGCCCGCGACGCGCTGGCCGGACTCGAGCCGCCGCCGGAGACGCAGGACCCGGCGGCGCTCGAGGCGTGGGCAGAGGGGGTGACCCCCGCGTTCGAACCCCTCCTGACGCCGACCGTCGGGATCCTGTTCGTCGGCGGCGTCCTCGTCACGGCCGCCCTCGGGCTGTTCGCGTACACCGTCATCTCGGCCGGACAGCTCTCGGCCGTCGTCGCGACCCTGCGCCGCGAGCGGGCACTCGTCGGCGGGATCGCCGGCGCGCGGTCGCGGTGGCCGACGTTCCTCGGGCTGTACGTCGCCGAACTCCTCCTCTGGGTCGGGGTGATAGCGCTGGGCGCTCTCGCGGTCGGCGCGGCGTTCCTCGCGAACCCGTTCCTCGGGGCTGCCGTCGCGATCGCCGCCCTCCTCGTCGGCTTCGTCGCCGTGATGCTCGTCCGGGTCCTGTTCGCGTTCGCGCCGGTGGCCGTCGTCGTCGACGACGCCGGCGTCGTCGAGGCGGTCGAGGGCGCCGGCGGCTTCGTGCGGTCGAACCCGACCGACGCCGCCGCGTACCTCGTGGTCGCCGTCGGGGCGCTGATCGCCGTCTCGTCGGCCGCGTCCGGGGTGGCGTTCCTCGGCGGCGGCGCCGTCGTCGCGCTCGCGAGCGCGGTCGTCGTCGCGCCCGCGCTCGACCTGTTGAAGACCGTCCTCTACGGCGACTACCGCGGCACGGTCGACCCCCTCGACCCGCCCGAGGCCGGCGTTCGGACCCAACTCGTCGGCGGGCTCCGGCGCGGCTGGCGGGAGCTGGTCGGGTTCGTCCGGGCGACGCCGGGCCACCACGCGCTCGCGGTCGCGACCGCGGTCGGGTTCGGCGCCGTCGGCTGGGTGGCGGTCGGCTCCTTCGGCGGAACGGTCACGACCTCGATCGAGGGGCGGTTGGTCGGACACGTCCCGCCGGTGGCGGCGCTCGCCTTCTTCGGCAACAACTGGGGGGTCGCGATCGCGACCGCCTTCTCTGGCGTCGGGTTCGTCGTCCCCGCGCTCTCCTCGCTCGCGTTCAACGGCGTCGCCTTAGGCGCCACCGCCGCCTTGGAGGAGAACCTCCCGGCGCTCGTCGCGTTCGTGGTCCCGCACGGGATCTTCGAGATCCCCGCCCTCGTCGTCTCCGGAGCGCTCGGGATCCACCTCGGCGCCGTCTCGTGGCGGACGTTCCGCGGCGACGAGCGCCGCGAACGGCTCGCCGACGCGTTAGAGACCGGCTTCTGGGTGACCGTCGGGCTCGGACTCCTGCTCGGCCTCGCCGCCGTCATCGAGGGGTTCGTCAGCCCGTACTACTGGCGCCCGTTCCTGTGAGCGCCGCCGGAGTCGCCGTCCGCCCGCAACCTTATTGCCGCGCGGTCGAAGCGTCGGTATGGAGCCGTTCGTCGCCGTCATCCTCGTCGGTGTCCCGCTCGCGTGGCTCGTCGGCTTCGCCGGGTACGCGTACGTCGACGCGCCGAACCACGGGATGGACCGTCGCAAGTGGGCGCTAATCTCCTTCGTCGTCCCGCTGTTCGGGTTCCTCGCGTACGTCTTCGAGCGCGACGAGCAGGACTACGACCCCGAGACAGACCCGTACGCCGGCGGGAGCGAGGAGCGGAGCGGCGGGTTCGCGGTCCACGAGTCACGGCAGGGCGAGAAGCGACTCGGTCCGGCGGGAACCGAAGCGGACGAGGGCGACGACGGAGACGACGAGTGGAACGATCCCGACGGGATCGACCTCTGAGTTCGGACCAGTCGGTCGGCCGGGTTGATGGCTCACTCGACCGGATCGGTCGCTCACTCGACGAAGGCGACGCCGGTGAACTCGAACCGAGCCCCGCCCGCCTTTCCCTCCCTGAGCGTCACGTTCCACCCGTGAGCGTCCGCGATCCGTTTGACGATCGCCAGTCCGAACCCCGTGCCCGACTCCGTCGACGTGTGTCCGGGTTCGAAGACGGCCTCGCGCTCTGCCGGCGGAATCCCCCGCCCGTCGTCTTCCACGTAGAACCCGTCGCCGTCGTCGGCGGCGCGGGTCGTCGTGTAGAAGGCGTCGATCCGGCCGACGGTGACCGTGACGTGTCCGTCCCCGTCGGTGCCGTGATCGAGGGCGTTTCGAAACAGGTTCTCGAACACGTTTCGGAGGCGGCTCGCGTCGCAGTACAGCGTGGCCTCGTCGACGACCTCCAGCGTGGCCGAGTCGGTCGCGACGGACTCCCAGCTCTTCCGCGCGACTGTCGCCAGCTCGGCCGGCTCCGGCTCGCCGACGGGCTGTCCCTCCCTCGCGAGGGTCAGGGTGTCGTCGATGATGTCGTCCATGCGGTCGAGCGACCGACGGACTACGTCGACGTTCGTCCGCAGGTCGGCGTCGGCCGCGACGCGTTCGGCGAGCATCGCCGCGTGCCCCTGTGCGACGTTGAGCGGGTTCCGGAGGTCGTGTGAGACGACGTTCGCGAACTCGTTGAGGCGGTCGTTCTGCCGCTGGAGCCGCTGGCGCTGGGCCACCCGCTCGGTGATATCGTGACAGCTCACGAGGACGCCGTCGCCGCCGGTGCCACCCGGATGCCCCCGGACCGTCGACGCGAACCACGACCACGACTCGTCGCTCGAGCGGAACCGAACCTCGACCGTGGTCGGTTCGTCGGGGCGCTCGAAGGCCGCGTCGAGCGCGTCGGCCACCGCTTCCCAGTCGTCGGGATGGACGTACTCCGGCAGTCGTTCGTCGACGAGCGTTTCCGGGTCGTATCCGAGCGTGTCGCTTACCGCCGGGCTCGCGTATCGGACCGTTCGGTCGCGGTCGAGGAGCAGGAACACCTCCGTCGCGTGGCCGACGAGTCGCCGATAGAACTCGTCGTCTTCGCCCCCGTCCGCTCGAACGGGATCGGTCATTCGTTATGAGTATCGAGGGGACGCATATAGATGTACGTCCGAAGACGACGGGGGACTCATAAGAAGTCGATCAGCGCCGCCCGCCGCCGGTCGAGGTCGAACGCGGCGTCGGCCGCGTCGAGCCGACCCAAGAACGCGAAGACGTCGGCGCCCGCCCGCTCGGCGTGGTCGATGAGGGCCTCGATGGATTCGCGGTTCAAGGCGAACGAATCCAGCTTGCCACAACAGAGCGCCAGCGCGATGCCGGCCTCGCCGGACGGAAACGCGGGGTCGACCGCGGAGAGGTCGGGGTCCGCGGAGACGTCACCCGCGAGGCCAGCCTCGTCAGCCGGCACAACGCGCAGACAACGGGTACAGATCGCGGCCGCGTCGGCCGGCGCGTGATCGCGGAGCGCTGACGGCACCGCGAATCCGACGACCTCGGCGTCACAGTGAGGACAGGACATAGAGAGGGGTAGGCGCTGCGCGCAAATTAAAACACGCGTCGGGACGGCGGGGTGCCAAGGAGCGGGTCCGACGGCCGAAGGCGGCGGCCGATGGCGAGTCGGTGAGGACCGCGACCTGTCAGTCGGCGGGCTCGGGATCCTCGGTTTCCGCGGCCGCGGCCTCGGCGGCGGCCTCGGCCTCCTCTTCGGCCTCCTCTTCTTCCTTTTTGTCCTTGATCTTCTTCAGCCGGAACGTCTCCTCGCGCTCCTGCTCTTCGAGCTTCTGTTCGATGTACTCCTGGTTGTCGTAGAGACGGGGGAGGAGCGTGAACTCCAAGGCGTTCACGCGGCGCTTCGTCGTCTCGATCTCCGTGAGCATCTTCTTCATCGCGGTCTCGACCTCCGCGGCGAGGATGATCGATTCGAGCAGCTCCTCGTAGGCGTCGGCGGCCTCGTCGATCCGCGCGGAGGAGCCGAGCAGGCCGTACCCGCGTTCGTCGAGGCTCTTTCGCACCTTCGAGGACTCGATCTGCGGGACCACGACGCCCATGATGTTCTTCGACTGGGTCGTGATCTCCGGGTGCTCTTTCAGCGCCGCGGCCGCGCCCCGGACGGCGACGTCGCCCTCCATCGCCCGGGCCATGTCGATCTTGCGCTGGGCCGTCTCGTAGTTCTCGGACACCTCGGACCGGACGTCTTGCGCCTGGTCGAGAATGTCCATGAACTCCATGATGAGCCCGTCGCGCTTCTGCTCGAGCGTGTCGTGACCGCGCTCGGAGAGCTCGATGCGGTCCTCGATCGCCATCAGGTTCTTGCGCGTCGGTTTGACATCCTTGGCCATCTTGGGGATAGCTTCCGCTCCGAGGCGGTTAATTCTTTTCAGACGCGGCGTGTCGCGGGACGGATCGGTGTCCGCACGACGGCGGAGCCGTCGGCTGCGTCCGAAAGAAAAAGCGGAAGATGGGACGGATCGCGTGCCTCTGACAGCGGCGGGCGATCGCTCCTGACGACCGAGGTCGGGACGGCGATCCCCGTTCGGGTCCGGTGGGGTCGGCGGCGGGGACATGACCCGTCGGGACCCGTGATGGTCCGGCGTGCCGATCGGTTCGGTCCGGTTCGGTCCGTGCGGTTCGGCGCCGATCGCGACAGTTCGTGCGGCTCGCTCCGCCTACGTCCGTCGCCAGCCGGCGTAGGTGAGGAGTCCGACCGCGAGGAGCGCCAGCGTCGGCGCCAGCGGGGTCGGCAGCGAGCCGTCGGTAACGCCTCCGGCCTCCGGGGGCGCGAGCGTGGCCGAGAACCCGGACAGATCCGTGCCGGGATCCCACTCAGCGCTCGCGGCGCCGCCCTCGTCCGCCGAGGTCGTCGCGTCCGCCTCGACAGTCGCGTCGGCCAGCGCGTACCCGTCGGGCGCGACGAGCACGAAGGGTCGGTCCGGTCGGAACGCGCTCTCGAACGGCTCGCTCACGACCAGCCGGTCGCCGTCGACCGCGGCGAGGTTCGTCCACGTCACCGAGAGGCGGACGACGCCGGTCCCGTTCGTCGACTCGACCTCGACCCGCGCGTCGGAGACGCCCATCTCTCGTCCCGTCTGGGTCGCGGTCCGCTCGGCGATCCGCGTCATGCGGTCGTCGAACCGGGCCGTGACGTTCTCTGGCTGTTCGCGCAGCTCCTCGAACGCCGCCTCGTCGGCGTCGTCAGCGAGGTCGTACGCCAACACGAGCGCGACCGTCGCGTCGCCGTCCGCGTCGGGCGCGACGACGAACGAAGATCCCTCCTCGAGCGCCGGCTTCGCCCCGGGACCGTCGATCGCCGCGACCCCCGGAGCGAGGAGCACGGCGATCACCGCGAGCGCCGCGACGGCGGCGGTCAGACCGCGGGAACGGATCACTCGTCCTCCTCCTCGTCGTCGTCACCGTCCTCAGTCTCGTCGTCGTCATCATCTTCACCGCTTTCATTCTCTGCCTCGTCGCTCTCGTCATCGTTCGCTCCGAACTCGATCTCGAGTTCGCCGCCGCGGTCCCCGTCTTCGACCTCGATTTCGACCTCGTCATCGTCGGGCAGCGTCACTTCGATCCGACCGTCCGCGTCGGTCGTTCCGGCGGACTCGCCTCCGACCTCGACGGTCGCGCCCTCGACGGGCTCGCCGGCGGCGTCGGTCACTTCGACCGTCACCGCGGCACCGGGAGCGGGCTCACCGGAGGCGACGGCGACAGAGAGGTCGTCCTCGTCTCGGTCGTCGTCCCCGTCGTCGCCACCCTCCGCGTCGTCGGCGTCGTCATCGCTTTCGTCGTCGCGTTCCCCGACGTGGACGTCTCCGGCCCCGAGCGTACCGTCCGAACCGACCTCGAACTCGATCTCGGCCTCGAACGCGCCCTTCACGAGCTCCGCCTCGAAGTCGTCGGCGGCGGGCGCGTCGAACGAGAGCGTCCCGTCCGGGCCGGTCGTTCCGACCCGGTCGCCGTCGACGGAGACGGAGACGCCGTCGACGCCCTCGCCGTCGTAGGTCACCGAGAGGTCGACGGTTCCGTTCTCGACGGAGCCGCCGACGGAGAACCGCTCGGCGAAGTCGTCGTCGCGGTCCTCATCGGTCTCCGACCGGAGCGTGATCTCCAGTTCGCCGTCGCGGTCACCGTCCTCGACCTCGATCTCGACCTCGTCGTCGTCGGGCAGCGTCACTTCGATCCGGCCGTCCGCGTCGGTCGTCCCGACGGTTCGGTCGCCCAGCTCGACGGTCGCACCCTCGACGGGCTCGCCGGCGGCGGTCACACGGAGCGTCACCGTGGCACCCGCCTCGGCCGTGCCGTCGACGATGGCGATCGACAGCGGCGTCTCGTCGTCACCGTCGTCTCGCTCCCGCGGCTCGATCTCCTCTTCGAACTCGAAGATCTCGCCGGTCTGGCCGTCGACGCTGACCTCGGCCTCGCCGGTCGTCTCCGGACCGAAGAGGGCGAACTCGAACTCGTAGTAGCCGTCGTCCTCGTCGCGATCGACGGACCGAAGCGTCCACTCGCCGTCGGCGTCTGTCGACAGCTGCGCGGTGGCGGCGGTGAGCGCCTCGCTCTGGGTCACCTCGAAGGTGCCGTTACCGGGCTGTTCGCGCTCGATCTCGCGGGAGCGCTCGCCATCGTCGCTCTCGACCTCGATGGAGACGCCGCCGTCGACCTCCAAGGAGAACTCGCCCGCGCTCTCGGCGGTGTACTGCGCGAGCAGTGCGCTCGCGCCGGTGCCCGTCACGCGGGTGAGCCGCTCTCTGGCGTCCGCGTTCGCGGGCCGGTCGTATCCGGCGGCCCGAAGCTCGATCCCGGAGACGCCGTCCGCGCCGTCCGCGACCCGTTCGAAGCCGCGGTCGACCGTCCGCGCCTGTCCGGCGAGGACCGCGATCCGCTGCGCGAACTCGCCGCGGGCCAACTCGCCGTCTTCGTAGGCGACGCGGGCGTCGCGCTGGTCGGCGACGATCTCGTCGGCGCGCTCGCGGAGCGACGCGGATCGCTCCGCGAGAATCGTCGCGCGTTCGGACTCGTTTGCCTCCTCGAGCGCCGCGTCGAGCGACGAGGCCTCCACGTCGCTCGACACCTCGTCGTCGGTGACGGCGATGATCGTCGCGAGCTGCTGGCCGACCGTCGCTCGCGAGACCTCGCCGGTCGCGTTTCCGTCGTCGGTACCGCTCGCGTTCCCGTTCGTCGTGTTTCCGTCGGTCTGTGCCGAGACGGCCGACGCGTCGATACCGCTCGGTGCCGCACTGTTCGATCCGATGCCCGTCGCGTCCCCGCCGGTCGTCGCGCTCGCCAGCGCGGCGCCGGGCACGGCGCCCACGACGAGCCCCAGTGCCACGAGAACGGTCAGGATTCGTGTGCCTCGCATGACGATCGCAGCGAGGCTCGCCACCCACATATACCGGGACGACCGTGGCGCTCCGTTCCGCCGAGTTCCGACGGCTTGCGTCCGCGGAACGGACCGTTTCGCCGAGTTTCACCGCGTTTCCCGACGCCGCTGCGAGACGATCTGTGGGTTTAATTCCGGGCGGGGAAGAACTGTCTCTCAATGAAACGACGCGGCCGGACGGCCGGATCGATCGCCGCGCTCCTCCTCGCCGTCTGCTGTGTGGCGGCCCTCGGAGTGGCCGTCCCCGCCGGCGCGCAGTCGGTCGTCGTCCCCCAGACCGACGACCAGCCCGCGCCGGACAACACGATCACTCGGATCGACCTAGCCGCCGACGGGTCGGCGACGTGGGAGATCACCCTCCGGACGCGACTCGAGAACGACTCCGACGTCGCGGAGTACGAGCGGTTCCAAGAGCGATTCCGTTCGAACTCGAGCCGCTACCTCGATCCCTTCTCCGAGCGGATGTCCGGCGTCGTCGCGGCAGCGAACGGTTCGTCGGCCCGCGAGATGCGCGCGACTGACTTCGAGGCCGACACGGCGATACAGGAGGTCCCGCGGCGGTGGGGCGTCGTGCGATTCCGTTTCACGTGGACCGGCTTCGCCGCGGTCGACGGCGATGCGGTGGTGGCCGGAGACGTCTTCGCAGGCGGGTTCTTCATCAGCGCCGACGACGCGTTGGCCGTCTCGGTGCCGGACGGATACGCGGTCGAGTCGGTCTCCCCGGAACCGGACGACGTCGGCGACGGCGTCGTCGAGTGGCGCGGCCGCGAGGACTTCGACGACGGCCGGCCGAGCGTCCGTGCCGTGCCGGCGACGGGAGGCGCTGGCGACGCCGGTGTCAACGGCGCAGACAGGGGTTCGGATTCGGGCGGGATCGAAAGCGCACCTCTCCCCGCCGCGCTCGCTCTCGTCTTCGGGGCGGTCGCGCTCCTGGCCTACGCCGTGCGGACCGGTCGGCTTGGACTCGGCGATGAGCGGACCGACCGCGAGGGAGATCCCGCCGCCACAGACCGCAACGGCGCCGCCGACGATGCCGGCGGTGCCGCTACCGCCGCGGAGACCGACTCGACCGCGGCCGAGCTCGTCACCGACGACGGGTCCGACGGGGTCGATCCGGAACTCCTCACCGACGAGGACCGGGTCAGGCGCGCCCTCCGCGAGCGCGGGGGCCGGATGAAGCAGTCCGACGTGGTCGAGGCGTTCGGCTGGTCGAAGTCGAAGACCTCGCGCGTGCTCTCTCGGATGGCCGACGCCGGCGAGGTGAAGAAGCTGCGAATCGGCCGCGAGAACGTGATCGATCTCGCCGACTGCGACGACCCGACCGACGAGGACTGACCGTCGTGGCCGCTGGTCGGTATCGGTGCGAAAGAGTGGAGAGAAGCCGGATCAGTCGGCGGCTTCGACGGCTTCGCGCTCGGCGTCGTCCTCGCGGTAGTGCTCCTCGATGAACTCCTCGTCGATCCGGTTGAGGGCGTCCTTCGGGAGCATCGAGATCAGGTCCCAGCCGATCTCCAGCGTCTCCTCGATGCTGCGGTTCTCGTCGAAGCCCTGGTCGACGAACTCCGACTCGAACGCGTCGGCGAAGTCGAGGTACTTGTTGTCGAGCTCCGACAGCGCCTCGCGACCGACGATGTTCACGAGGTCGCGGAGGTCCTCGCCCTCCGCGTACGCCGCGAACATCTGGTCTTTCAGGTCGGCGTGGTCGGCGCGGGTGAGCCCCTCGCCGATCCCGTCGTCCATCAGCCGCGACAGGCTGGGGAGGACGTTGATCGGCGGCTCGAGCCCCTGACTGTTGAGGTCGGGGTCGACGTAGATCTGTCCCTCGGTGATGTACCCGGTCAGGTCCGGGATCGGGTGGGTGTCGTCGTCGCCCGGCATCGTGAGGATCGGGATCTGCGTCACCGACCCCTCGCGGCCCTGGATGCGTCCGGCGCGCTCGTACAGCTGCGCCAGGTCGGTGTACATGTACCCGGGGTACCCACGTCGGCCGGGGACCTCCTCGCGGGCCGCACCGATCTCGCGGAGCGCCTCGCAGTAGTTGGTCATGTCCGTCAGGATGACGAGGACGTGATAGTCCTTCTCGAAGGCGAGGTACTCAGCCGTGGTGAGCACCATCCGCGGGGTGACCGTCCGCTCGACTGCGGGGTCGTCCGCGAGGTTCATGAAGACGACCGAGCGTTCGAGCGCGCCGGTGCGCTCGAAGTCCTCCATGAACTCGTTGGCCTCCTCGGCCGTGATCCCCATCGCGCCGAAGATGACGGCGAACTCGGAGCCCTCCTCGTCGTCGCCCTCGTCTTCTTCCGGCACGCTGGCCTGCCGAGCGATCTGCATCGCCAGTTCGCTGTGCGGCTGGCCCGAACTGGAGAATATCGGGAGCTTCTGACCGCGGACGAGCGTGTTCATGCCGTCGATGGCGGAGACGCCCGTCTGGATGAACTCCTCGGGGTACTCCCGGGAGTACGGGTTGATCGCCGCGCCGACGATGTCCTGTCGCTCCTCGGGGACGATCTCGGGACCGTCGTCGATGGGACGACCGGACCCGTCGAGCACCCGACCGAGGAGGTCCTCGGTGACGGGCATCTTCATCGTCTCGCCGAGGAAGCGGACGGACGCGTCTCTGTCGATACCGCTCGTTCCCTCGAAGACCTGGATCGCGACTACGTCCTCCGAGGACTCGAGCACCTGGCCGCGCAGCGTCTCGCCCTGTGCCGTCTCGATCTCGACGATCTCGTCGTACCCGATCGCCTCGTCGACTTCGGCGTACACGAGGGGGCCGCTGATCTCGGTGATGGTTTGATACTCTTTCATGATCAGTAGAGGCTCCGGAGCTCTTCGGTGATCTCCGCTTTGAGATCCTCGATGTACTCGTTGTAGTCCTCTTGGACGCCGATACGGTTAATCCGCGGGGCCGACTCGATGTCGACGATCTCCTCGACCGGGACGCCCGCTTCGAGGGCGTCGAACGCCTCGTCGTTGAACGTCTGGATCGTCGTCAGCATGAGGTACGTCTTCTCCGGGGGACAGAAGGTGTCCACCGGGTGGAACGCGTTCTGCTGAAGGTACGCCTCGCGCAGGTAGCGCGCGATCTCGAGGGTGAGCTGCTGGTCGTCGGGCAGGGCGTCCTTCCCGACGAGCTGAACGATCTCCTGTAGCTCCGTCTCCTCGTCGAGCACGTCGACCGCCCACTGCCGCCGCTCGGCCCAGTCGTCGGCGACCTCGTCTTCGAACCACGGGTCGAGCTGGTCTTTGTACAGCGAGTACGACTCGTTCCAGTTGATCGACGGGAAGTGGCGCCGTTCCGCCAGGTCCGCGTCGAGCGCCCAGAACGTCTTGACGATCCGCAGCGTGTTCTGGGTGACCGGCTCGGAGAAGTCGCCGCCGGGCGGCGACACCGCGCCGATCGCGGAGACGGAGCCCTCCGTCCCGTTGACGTTCTCGAAGTAGCCGGCGCGCTCGTAGAACTGCGCCAGGCGAGCGGCGAGGTACGCGGGGTACCCCTCCTCGCCGGGCATCTCCTCCAGCCGGGAGGAGATCTCGCGCATGGCCTCCGCCCACCGCGAGGTGGAGTCGGCCATCAGCGCCACGTCGTACCCCATGTCGCGGTAGTACTCGGCTATCGTGATCCCCGTGTAGATACAGGACTCACGCGCCGCGACGGGCATGTTCGACGTGTTCGCGATGAGCGAGGTGCGGGCCATCAGCGGGTTGCCGTTGGCCGGGTCCTCCAGCTCGGGGAAGTCCTCGATGACCTCGGTCATCTCGTTGCCGCGCTCGCCGCAGCCGACGTAGATGATGATGTCCGCGTCGGCGTACTTCGCGAGCTGGTGCTGCGTGACCGTCTTCCCGGAGCCGAACGGCCCCGGAATCGCGGCCGTCCCGCCCTTCGCGATGGGGAACAGGCCGTCGAGGATGCGCTGTCCGGACACCAGCGGCGTCCGGGGGGTCTTCTTGTTCTCGGAGGGGCGCGCCTCGCGGACGGGCCACTCCTGGTGCATCGAGACGTCCGTCCCGTTGGCGAGCTCGGCGACGGTCTCGGTGACGTCGAACGAGCCCGCCTCGACGGCGGTGACCTCGGTGGTCTCGTCCTCGTCGAGGGCGTCCGGCGGTACCATGACCTTGTGGTCGATGGTGACCGTCTCCTCGACGACGCCGACCACGTCGCCGCGGCCGACCTCGTCGCCGACCTCGACGGTGGGCTCGAACTCCCACTCCTGCTCGAGGTCGATGCCGGGCGCGTCGACCCCGCGGTCGAGGTACGGACTGCCCATCTTGCCCTCCAGCACGTCCAGGGGACGCTGGACGCCGTCGTAGATGGAGTCCAACATTCCCGGGCCGAGGTCGACCGACAGCGGCTCGCCCGTGTTCTCGACGGGTTCGCCGGGGCCGACGCCGGAGGTTTCCTCGTACACCTGAACGGTCGTGAGGTCGCCCTCGATCTCGATCACTTCCCCCATGAGCCCTTCGTCGCCGACGTAGACGACGTCGTTCATGCGGGCGTCGAGATCGCGGGCGGTCACGACCGGACCGCTCACGCTCTGAATGACGCCGTCGTCAGAGACGGCGTCGGTTGTGTCTGCTTTGCTCATATTAGTCGTCTTCCTCCATCAGGTCGATACCGATGGCGCGTTTGATCTGGTCGCGCAGCCCACCGCTGCCGGCGCCGGAGCCGCCGAGCGTCACGAGGACGGGCTCGATGCTCCCCTCGACCGACTCGCGGGTCCCCCGCGAGAGGTGATCGAGGTCGTCGTCGTGCATCACGATGATGCCGACGCCCTCGTCGTCGAGCGTCCGCTCGACCGCGTCGTCGAGCTTCTCTTCTTTCTCGTCGTCCGGCACGTTCTCGAACGCTCGGACGCCGGCGAGGCGGAATCCGGTCGTGAACTCCGGGCTGCCGACGACCGCTATCTCCTGGCTCATGTTATCACCAGCTCCGATTCGATCTCGTCGGCCGACAGGCCGGCCTCCTTCCCGCGAGCGATCGCTCGGATGTTCTCGGTCTCCCGCTCCTTGGCGAGGATGTACGAGATCACCGGCGTGATCGACACCGGGTGGATCGTGCCGAGCTGGTCGCCGTACGCCAACAGCGCGGCGTCGATCGCGTGTTCGAACGCGATGAGACTGCCGGCCTCTTCGAGTTCGCGCAGCGCCGGACCGAGCTCGTCGCCGTACTGGCTGTCGCCGATGTACTCGACGAGTTCGTCGAGGTTCTGCGCCAGTCGCGCGAGCGACGAGCGGGTGAACAGGTCACCCCCCTCGATGAAGTACGCCGCCGGGTCGATGTCCGCGCCCGACCGGGCGAGCCGGAGGGCGTTCGTCGCGTTCCGGAAGTCGACCTCCGCCTTGAGGAACGTCTCGTACTGTCGGGTCGGCTCGTCGCCGCCGAGATTTGAGAGGAGTCGCTCGTAGAACGCGCGGTCGACCGCGTTTTCCAGCGGCACCAGCACGCCCGTCTCCTCGAATTCGGCGTACGCCTCCCGCAGCGGTGCCCCGTAAATCGTGTCTTCTAAGACCTCGATCACCGCGTCGATCGAGTCCGCTTCCAGCAGTCGGCGGATCCGGCGGTCGTCGAACTCACCGGCGCGGATCAGGTCGACCTCGACGGCCGACTGGTCCGCGTCGGTGTAGACGCCGCGGATGACCGTTTTCACGTTCCACGCGTCGAACTTCCGGAGGTACCGGGCTATCAGGCCGTACAGCGACCCCTCGCTCCAGTCGAGGATGGCGTCGAACTGCTCGGCGAGGTTCCGGTTCAACGCGTACTCGATCAGGTCGACGCCGCCGTGACGGCTCCCGAGCGCGTTGATCTCCGCGCCGTAGCTCGACTCCTCCATGAAGCGGGCGATCTCGGCCGGACTCATCCGGCTGAGCTTGCGGTACTCCTCGTCCCCGTAGAGGCTGCCGCGGCGGGCACGAACCCGCGCGACGACGTACTCGGGGTTCGGGCTCCCGGCGGTGCTCATTGGTCGAACAGTTGCTCCGAGATGTTCTTCAACTCGTCGTCCCAGACGGACTCTAGGACCGAGTCGAACGTGTTGTTCACGCGAACGCGGGAGGTGTCGCTCTCGGCCACGACGCCGCCGAGACAGTCGACTTCGCCGTCGACCTGGGCGTTGCGGTCCGCGACGAGGTCTTCGAGCAGGTCGACGTCTTCGGCGCGGGTGTAGACGGCGACGTCCTCGTCGTCGTCGAACTCGGCGAGGCTCGCGTCGAGCAGGGCCTCGGTGAGTTCGCGGCGGTCGTCGCCGTCGAGGCCGGCGATCGCGGCCTCGACGTCGTCGCGGACGTCTTCGAGGACGTCGCGGCGGGCGCCGAGCCGTTCCTGTTTGGCCTCGAGCTTCGCCGACGAGAGCGTCTGTTCGCGCTCTTGGGCGACCTGGTCGTCGGCCTCGGCGAGCCGCTCCTCGCGGATACGCTCCGCGTCGGCCTCGGCCTCGGCGACGATCTCGTCCGCCTCCTCCTGAGCCGTTTCGCGGATCTCCTCCGCACGCGCGCGGGCTTCGTCTCGAACGTCCTCAACGACGGTTTCCAAACTCATTGGTTGAAAAACGCTGAAAGAGTTACCCGACGATGAAGACGACGACGAGCGCGAGAATGACGATCGTCTCGGGAAGGACCGTCAGGATGAGCCCGTTGACGAACAGATCTTCGTCCTCGGCCATCGCGCCGACGGCGGCCGACCCGATACCGCGCTCCGCGTAGCCGGCGCCGAGCGCCGCGAGTCCGACCGCGAGCGCTGCCGCGGCGTTGGGGTCAGTCAGCGTTCCACCGGTCGACAGTACGAGGTTCCCGAGTGCGTTGGTAGCTTCAAACATTGGTAGTAGTTGCTGTTGCTCGTCTCCGAACGGTTGCTATTTGCCCCTAGAGGAGTCATAAAGCTTCCCAAAACGATCGAAGAGACCACGGGAAAACGGAGGTGAGCCCAGCGGCTAGCGCGGTCTCGAACTCGCTGCGAGACCGGGGTTGCCGAACGAAGGAAGGCGAGACCGAGCGGTCGGGCCGCCGGTCAGTCGTCGCGGGTGTACTTCCGGTCGCGACCGAACGGGAGGTACGACCGGCCGCCGCCCTCGTAGAAGTTCCCGAAGAACTCCACGTACTCGAGGCGGACCGCCTGGATGCCGGCGGACGTGACCCCGAGCAGCAGGACGACGAGGTGACCGACGAGCGCGACGACGATCCCGCCCACGAGGGCGACGACCCCGACGAGGCCGATGGAGGCCGGGTCGAACGCGGTCGTGATCCCCGCGAAGACGAGCTCGTAGTCGGCGGTCTCTTGCACCTTGGCGAGGTAGTCGGCGCTGAAGATGAAATGGAAGCTCCCGTCGCCGCCGTCGTCGATGTACGCGCCGAACGCGAGCAGGTTAACGGCGAGCGCCATCCCGCCCTTCGCGAGCAGGACGGCCATCAGCCGAGCGTACGAGATGACGTTGACGACGGGCGAGAGGAACTCGGCCAGCTCCGGCGGCTCGCCGATCCCGAGCAGGACGAGCCCGAGCGCCGCGGCGGCCGCGCCGGCCCAGCCGACCGCGACCGGGAACCCGCTGAACGAGACGGCGCCGAACGTCAGGATCGAGACGGCCTCGAACAGGAAGTCGGGCTTCGCGTTGGGGAACACCTGGCTGAAGATCCAGATCCACGCGCCGTTGAGGATCAGCAGCCACGAACCGGCCTCGTAGACGGCGTGTTTCGCGTCGTGCTGCTGGAGCGTGCTCACGAACGAGAGGACGTGGCCGACGTTCAGGTGAACGATGCCGAACACCACGCTCACGACGAGGAACGAGAGCCCCCAGTCGAGGTCGGCGGGCGAGAGGCCCTTCCCCTCGACCGGCCAGTGGATCCCGAGCAGCTGGTAGGCGTGGTAGCCGAACAGGTCGATACCGTAGTAGATGCCGAACAGTATCGTGAACCCGCCGGCCCACATCGCGACGGAGCCGAGCTCGCGGAACGCGCCGTCGAACTTCGTGTACATGAAGGCCCCGATGGCGGCGTATAAGACGCCGTACCCGACGTCGCCGATCATGAACCCGAACATCGCCGGGAAGGTGAGGAACACCAAGAGCGTCGGGTCGAACTCGGAGTACTTCGGGCGACCGAACGCCTGAACCAGCAGTTCGAAGGGACCGGCCGCGCCGCCGTTGTTCTGGACGACCGGCGGCTCGTCGGAACCGTGGGTCGCGTGGCCGCCGTCGGTGGCGACCGCGTCTTCCGTCTCGGCGGACGCCCCCGCGCTTCCGTCGTCGGCCGACGCCGCCCCGGCGCCGCCCGCGCCGTCGACCGGCTCGGCGTGGTGGTCGCCGTCGGGGGTGAACGAGGCGCGCTCGAGCTCCTCGACCTCGACGTGGTCGCCGACCGCGTCGACGACCGCCGCCTCGAAGTCGGGGAACGTCTCGGTCGGCACCCAGCCCTCCGCGACGAACGCGTTCTCCGTGGTCGCGAACGAGAGCGGGGCCTCCTTCTTTTCGGCCTCGATGGTGAGCTGCTCTTCGGCGCGCAGCAGGAAGCCGGCCGCCTCCTCTTTCACCGATTCGAGCTTGGACTCGACCGCCGCCAGCTCGTCGCGGAGGTCGGCCTGCTCGGCTTCCAGCTCCGCGACGTACTCGTCGGGGGTCGCGTCCGCGTCCGGCACGTCGAGCAGCGCGATGTCGACGCCGACGAGCGCGTCCTGAACGACGCCCTCCGCGTCGCCGTCGGTCGGTCTCGCGACGATGGCGAGGACGTCGCCGCCGACGAAGACGTCGAAGGCGCCGATCGTGTCGGCGTCTGCGAGTGCCGCCTCGACGTCGTCGGGCTTGGCCTCACCGACGACGACCTCGACGGAGTCGTAGCCGCGCAGGTACTCGAGATCGATGCCGAGCTCCGCGAACGGCTCCATCCGTTCGATCTCCTCCTGCCGGTCGCGGATCGCGGCCTGGAGCTCGTCGCGCTCGTCGTTGAGCTCGTTGACCCGCTCGCGGACGCGTTCGAGTTCGTCGACGAGTTCGTCGTCGTCCAGCGAGCGAGCGACGTCGGCGTCGTCCGCGTCGACGTCGAGGATGCTTTCGAGCGAGCGCACCGTCACGAGCCGCTCGTTGACGGTCTCGGCGCCGTCGAGGGAGGTCCCCGGCTCGAACCCCTCGTACCGCTCGTCGTAGTCGGTGACGTGCAGGGAGTGGTGGGCGTACGCCGCCTCGATGACGTCGTCGATGACGCGCTTCGAGCCCGTCACCGACACCCGGCTCATCTGCTCAGGCCTGAGCATCCACCGCCTCCTCGGCCTGATCGTGAACGGCCGCCTCGAACTGCTCGACGGCGTAGTCGACGGCCGATTCCACCCGGTCGCGGGCCTCGCGTTCGAGCTCGTCGCGGTCGGAACGTCCCGATTCGAGGATCTCCTCGCGCCGCTCCTCGATCTCCGCGCGGGCCGTTTCGAGCCGGTCTTGGGCCTCGGACTCCGCCTCCTCCTCGGCCTCGGCGCGGATCTCGTCCGCGCGCTCTCGAGCTTCGGCGAGGCGCTCTTCGGCGTCCGATTCCGCGTCCGCGATGATCTCGTCCGCCTCCCGTTCGGCCTCCTTGATCGAGTTGAGCACCTCTGGTCTCGCCATGCTACTAATCGCCTGAAACTCTACAAGCGACGTATAAGGTGTTTGCGAAAGTACGCGGGGGTTCGCCCGCTCGCGACCGGGACCCGATCCGGTCGCGGGCCGACCGTGACGGTCGACAGCGGGTATCGCCGCCTACATTTAAGTAGCAGTCGTCGGACTTCACCGTATGGCAACGGTGTATGCGGTCGCGTCGGCGAAAGGTGGCGTCGGAAAGACCACCACGACCGCGGCGCTGGCGACGATTCTGGCGGACTCGGGCGCCGACGTCGTCGCGATCGACGCCGACCTCGGCATGGCGAACCTCGCGGACGCCGTGGGGGTGACGCCCGGCGAGATCACCCTCCACGACGTCTTGGCCGGCGAGGCCGACCCGGAGGCGGCGGTCCGCGAGGGCCCGTCCGGGCTTCGAGTGGTGCCGGGCGCGACCGATCTCGACGCGTACGCGGCCGCGGACCCCTCGGGGCTCCGCCGAGTCGTCGAGGCGTTCGACGACGCCGACTACGTGTTCGTCGACGCGGGCGCGGGGCTGTCGCACGACTCCACGCTGCCGCTCGCGATCGCCGACGAGGCCCTGCTCGTCTCGACGCCGGAGCGGAGCGCGCTCGGCGACACGGAGAAGACGCGCCAACTGACCGAGCGCCTCGGCGGGACGGTCGCCGGCGCCGCGATCACCCGCGTGACGGACGACACCGACGAGGTCGTCACTGCCCTGCTGGACGCACCCGTCCTCGGTCGGATCCCGGACGACGAGGCGGTGGCTCGGGCCGCGGCGGCGAACCGACCCTTGGTGGCCGTCGCGCCCGACGCGCCGGCGACCCGGGCGTACCGTGACCTGGCCCGTGCGCTCACCGGCGTCGACGTCGCCGGGGCGGGACTCGACGGACCGGCGGCCGACGCGACCGGCGACGACGACCTCGAAGACGACGCTGACGCGGCCGATGCCGGTGACGACGACGCGGTGATCGTCGACGACGAGCCGGACGGCGGTGACGACGAGCCGGCGGAAAGCGAGGCGGAGAGCCCGGACGAACCCGAAGCGAGCGACGACGAAGGCGACGAGGAGATCATCGTCGCGGACCCCGACGCGAGCGGCGTGGCCGAGCCGGGCGACGGCGACGACATCATCGTCGCGAGCGAGAGCGAACCACCGGACGGCGACGCGGGCGAAAAGGTAGACGACGACGCGGAGGGAGACGTGGGCGACGATACGAAGGAAGGCGGTGACGACGGTGCGGACGGAGACGTGAACGGCGATACGGACGCAGAAACACGCGACGCCCGCGGCGACCCGGGAGAGCCCGTCGAGAACGACGAGCCGACTCGCGAGGCCGTCGGCGATGCGGCGAGCGACGACGAAGCAGGCGGAACCGACGCCGGTGACGAGTCCATGGCCGGCGGGAGGGCGGCCGCCGAGCTCGAGGCCACCGGCCCCGAGGCCGAGACGGAGGGGGAGCCGGACTCGATCCCCGACGCGGACGAGACGGCGCGCGACGCGACCGCCCAAGGCGGCGAGCGGCGGGACGCCGCGGACGGGCCGGCCGCCGATTCGGGGGCGTCCGGAGACGACGTCGACGCCGAGCTGGCCGGGAGCATCCCGTTCCGCGACGACGACACCGGGACGATGAACACCGTGCTGTCCGAGGGCGACGACGACGGCGGAGCGGCGTCGGATGCGGACGGCGCCGAGGGGTCGTCCGCGGACGCCGGCGACACGGACCGGACCGGGACCGAAGGCGACGAAGCCGCCGGCTCACAGAGCGAGACGAGTGATAGCAAAGACGAGGAAGACGAGAAGGACGGCGGGTTCTTCAGCCGACTGCTCGGCCGATAGCCGAGTCAGGCCTCGGACGGAACGCGGGCGCGGTCGCGGATCAGCTCCCGAATCTCCTCAGGATCGGTAACGTCCGCGAGCTCCGCACAGGAGACGAGAGCGGTGCCGTCGACCGACTCGCGCTTCTCGTCCTCCTCGGTGAAGTAGACCGAACGGGTGCGGGCCACCTCACCGATAGAAGACATGATCCGGGCGCGCTTCTCGGCCGCGGGGGTGAACGCCGAGTGGCCGGTGAGCACGCGCGTCACGGCGCTGTCCTCGTCTTCGGAGACCGCCTTGAACGGTGCGCGGGCCGTGGGGTGGACGGTGAAGCCCGCGCTCGTGAGCACGTGGACGACGTGCTCGTCGTCCGGGTCGGCCGCGGGCGCCGACGGCGTCGGCTCGGAGTCGCGGACGTCGTCCGCGCCCTCGAGCACGTCGACCGGGCTGGAGAACGGCTGGTCGAACAGCTCTTCCAGTTGAATCGCCACTTCGATGGAGGCGTTCATCCCGTCCTCGTACTTCGAGACGGTGCGCCTGGAGACGCCGAGTTCGGTCGCGAGCCGGCCGAGCGACCAGCCGCGCTCCTCGCGCTCGTCGGCGAGGAGGTCGCCGTCGAGGCTGACGTACAGGCCGCCGGGGGCCGCGTAGATGAGCGGCGGCATCCCCTCGACGAACAGGTCGTAGGCGGTGTCGGGGTTGATGACCGGCACGCCGTGTCGGAAGTAGACGACGCCGGGCTTCAGTTCCTCGTCGCGGGTCCGGATGCCGATCACCATCGGCGTTCCGTGGAGGTACTCGCCGAGCCGGCGCATCTCCGCGCCGGTCTCCGCGTCGAGCGCGTCGACGTTACCGAGGATCTTGAGGAGCAGGAGGTCCTCGTCGCGGCGGGCCGCCACGTCGAAGCTCTTGGGCCGGACCGCACACCGGTCGCTGACGAGGAAGCCGGCGTCCTCGAGCATCGCGGTGACGTTCCCGATGATCGCAGTCCGGGACATAGCCGGAGTAAGCGGCTCGCCGTATATATGCGTTGTGTCAGTCCTCTCCGGAAGAAACCGCCGCCCGCGTGCGATTTCCCGCCGTTACGGCGGGAAACCGTTAAATACTCGACCGCCACCGGGTCCCGCACGGCCGGCGCAGAGGGGGGCTCGCCCGGCCTCGAAAGGGGCTTGACCCGGCGTCACGAACGCCCTCGCATGCCGATCGTCGCGGTCGACGACACCGACTCCCGCGAGCGCGGGATGTGCACGACGTACGTGGCGACCCGGATCGCGGAGCGGCTCGCCGACGCCGGCGGTCGGGTCCGGCGTCGCCTCCTCGTTCGCCTGAACCCGGCCGTGAAACACAAGACGCGGGGGAACGCGGCGCTCGCGCTCCACGTCACCGGGATCGACGCGGAGCGGGCCATGAACGTCGCCGTCGAGGCGGTGACGGAGTTCGCCGCCGCGTCGGACCCCCGCACCTCGTCGGGCGTCGTCGTCGCCGACCGCGACGTGGCGGGCGACCCCTTCGATCCGACCGGCTCGCCGATCCCCGACGCGGTCGCCGCGTTCGCCCGGCGCGCGCTCCGAGAGCGCCTCTCCGTCGAGACGGCCGTCGAACTCGCGGACGAACACGGCTTCCGGCACGCCGCGGTCGGGTCGGCGGGCGGCGCGGACGACGACTCGGTCGCGGGCAGAGGACGCATCGGGGCGCTCGCGGCGGTGGGCGCGCCGGCGGCGTTCGACGACTGGACCGTCGAACACATCTCCTATCGCGAACTCGACCGGTGTGGGACCCCCCGAAACGTCGACGTCGAGAGCGTCTTCGCCGCCGCGGAGGCGGGGTACCCGACGGTCTGGGACACGGTCGACCGCGAGACGGGCACTCCCGTCTGTGTCCCGAACGCTCCGGGGCCGATCCTCCACGGGATCCGGGGCGACGACGCCGCGGCGTGCCGGGAGGTCGCGGCCGCCATCGACGGGGAGGTCGTCGACCGCACGGCGACGTTCCTGACGAACCAGGGCACCGACGCCCACCTCGCGCCCGGCCGGATCGGCGACCTCCGCGACGCCGCCGGCTACCGCGTCTCCGGGGTCGTCGCGGGCGCGCCGGAGACGAAACGGGGGGGTCACGTCCGCGTCGATGTCGCCCGCGATACAGACCGGGACGACGGGGACGGCCGCGCGGGGACCTCCAGCGCCGACGGCGGGACGCTCTGTGCCGTCGCGTTCGCCCCCACCGGTCGGTTCCGCGACCGCGTCCGGGCGCTCCGCCCCGGCGACCGGGTGACCCTGTGCGGCGAACACGAGGTGCGACCGGCGGCCGACGAGCCGGATAACACGCTGAAACTAGAGAAGCTGGCAGTACGCGACCTCGTCAGGACCGAGCCCGCCGTCCCGACCTGTCCCGAGTGCGGACGCTCGATGTCGTCTGCGGGGCGGGGACAGGGGTACCGGTGTCGCGACTGCGGGACGAGCGCGCCGGGGAAGGTCGACGCGCCGATCGACCGGGAACTGGAGGAGGGGTGGTACGAGGTCCCGCCGAGCGCGCGGCGACACGTGTCGAAGCCCCTCGTCCGCGGCGGGTTCGACGCGCCGACTCGACCGGAGCGGTGAGGACGGGAGGCCCGGAGCGGCCAGTGAGACGCCCGAAGCGATGAAGTGTCCTGCGCGCGAGCGGAGCGACGTGACCGGAATCGTCTTCCACGCGACTGAGCGGCGTGACGCGGTCGTCGACTTCTACCGCGACCGACTGAACGCGACGGTGCGACTCGAACAGCCCGACTGTACGATCCTCGAGTTCGACGGGTTCCTGTTCGGGTTCTGCGAGCGCGCCGACGCCGACGACTGCGGCATCCTCACGTTCGTCTACCCGGATCGAGACGGCGTCGACGCAGTCCGGGACCGCCTCGGTGACGCGGTCGTAACGGAGCCGGAGCAGAACGAGACGTACGACATCTACCAGTGTTTCGCCGAGGACCCGGAGGGGCGGACCGTCGAGTGCCAGGCGTTCCTCGACCCGGCGGTCGACATCGACTGAGCGGGCGCCGTCCCGAGATTACTCGGCCGGTCGCGAGTGCCGTCCCGAGATCACTCGGCCGGTCGCGAGTGCCGTCCCGAGATCACTCGCCGATGTCGCGGGCCTCGCGCCACGCCGCGGCCCGGTCCTCGGCCTCCTCGCGGTCGTCGAACCGCTCCCGCTCGTAGGCCGACTCGTCTTCCGCCTGCTCCATCACGTCGAGTCGGACGACGAAGCCGCCGGCCCCGCGCTCGCGGAGCCTGACGCTCGCGTACCCGTCCGACCGCTCCCACTCGGTGATCGTCCCGTCGTCGCGCCCTAGCGACCAGCTCATACCCGTACGGACGCGTCCCGCGGCTAAAGCGGTGCGGTTCCGGGACGGGAGCCATGGACCTGCGCCGCGCGACGGGTCAGTCCCCCGCGCTCGGCGGCCCTTCGAGGCTCGGCGACCCCCCCGCGCTCGGGGTGCCGGCGTACCCGCACACCGGACAGACGACGTAGCCGAGCGAGTCGTACGGAACGGACGTCGAGGGCGCGGTCACGTCGCACTCGGGGCAGTCGAACGTCGCGGCGTTCTCGGTCGACATGATATCGCGTAACACTCGATCACCCGTAGTTATGCGTCGCTTGTCGCCCGGTCAACGCGACCCTACTTATATACCGAGACCGAACCCCGTCGCGTGACCGACGACGCACACGCGGGCGGGACGGACGCGGGAGAGCCGGCCCGACCGCACGAGCGGCGACGCGAGCGGGTCGCAGAGCGGCTGGACGAAGTCGGCGCGACGGGGCTGGTCGCGTTCCCGAGCCGTACCCTCGAATACCTCACCGGGTTCGCCGAGGAGCCCGGCGAACGACACTTCTTCCTCGTGGTCCCGGCGGCGAGCGCGACCGACCCGGAGCCGGCGCTGCTCGTGCCCGCGCTGTACGAGACGCAGGTCCGCGAGGCGACGAGCGTCGCGACGGTCCGGACGTGGGCCGACGGCGACGATCCGGTGGCGGCGACGCGAACGCTGCTCGCCGACCGGGGGCTCGGTTCGGGGCGGCTCCTCGTCGACGACACCATGTGGGCGACGTTCACGCAGGACCTCCGCGCGGCGGCGCCGGGCGCCGAGTGGGGGCTCGCGAGCGAGGCCGTCGCCGACCTCCGGGTCCGGAAGGACGAGGCCGAACTGGCGGCGCTCCGCGAGGCGGCCGCGGTGGCGGACGCGGTCGTCGGCGACCTCCGCGATCTTGGCGCGGACGCGGTGGGAATGACCGAGGCCGCCCTCGCCGACTGGATCGCGGAGCGGCTGGCCGACCGCGGGGGACGCGGCGTCAGCTTCGAGACGGTCGTCGCGGCCGGCGAGAACGGCGCGAAGCCGCACCACGGCCACGGGGACCGCGAGATACGCGCGGGCGAGCCCGTCGTCTTGGACTTCGGGACGCGCGTCGACGGCTACCCCTCGGACCAGACGCGGACGCTCGCCTTCGGCGGGGAGCCGCTCGAGGAGTACGCGGCGGTCCACGAGGCGGTTCGCGAGGCGCAGGCGGCCGGCGTGGACGCGGTCGAGCCGGGGGTCCCCGCGTCCGCGGTCGACCGCGCCGCTCGAGAGGTGATCGAAGACGCGGGATACGGGGACGCGTTCGTCCACCGCACCGGCCACGGCGTGGGCTTGGACGTCCACGAGGAACCGTACCTCGTCGGCGGCAACGACCGCCCGTTAGCGCCCGGGATGGTGTGTTCCGTCGAGCCGGGGATCTACCTCGACGGCCGGTTCGGCTGCCGGATCGAGGACCTCGTCGTCGTCACCGAGGACGGCTGTGAACGCCTGAACCGGACCGATCGCGGCTGGCGGTGACCGGTGAAGGCAGAAAGCGGCGGCTCGTCGCTCGACTGCGAAGCGAGAGAACGGAGACCGACGTGTCGACGGTCGACACGCGAACCCGGGAGTCGTGTGCCGTGCCCCCAACCGGAAGTACTCGCCGGATATAATAACAGTATTACCGAATTATTCCGGGTGTATTCTCACAGTCGGACCGCCGGGGCGGCGACCGCGACCCGCATCGAAACCATTAGTGTCACCCGAGCGGAACCGCGACGCATGAGCGACAACGATGCGGACGAGGCGGAGGCGGAGCCGGCCGTCGAACTCGGGACGGGCCCGGACGTGCCCGGCGAGCCGGTCGCCCGCGTCGCGTCGCGGCTCACGTGGCCCGCGACGCGCAGCGACATCTTGGCGCAGGAAGGGGACGCGGAGCTCCGAACGCCCGACGGCGCGCGGGCCCTCGACGACGTGCTCACGGACTCGGAGGTACCGCTGTTCGAGAGCCGGGGCGAGTTCATCGGAGCGGTCGAGGACCTCGTCGGGAGCGGACCGGTCGCGACCGAGTAGGTCGGACCGGCTTCCCGTGCCGGGAGCGCTCCCGGGCGCGCTCTCGCCCGCCGTGGGTCTTTTACTCGGCGGCCGCGGAGTCGACCCATGGTGATCCCGTTCGATCCGAACGAACTCGATCCCGAGGAGTACGGCGAGACCAAGACGACGCTGTCGACCGACCACGAGTCGGCCGTCGAGCGCGTCCGCGAGGTGTGTCTCGACGAGGGGTTCGGTATCCCCGTGGAGTTTTCTCCGTCGGAGATGTTGAACGAGAAGGTCGACGCCGACCGCGACCCGTACTACGTCCTCGGCGCCTGTAACCCGGCCGTGGCGGACCGCGCGCTCGACGCGACCGAGAAACGCATCGGGGGACTGTTCCCGTGTAACATGATCGTCTGGGAGGAGTCGCCCGGCGAGCAGGTCGTCTACCACGTCTCGATCATGAAGATCGCACGGCTGCTCGGGCTCCCGGTCGACGACGAGGAGATGGACGCGATCATCGAGGACACCGGCGAGATGGTCGACGCCGTGTTCGCGGAACTCGACGCCGACGCGTAGGTCGCGACCCGCAGAGACGCCGGTCGCCGGTGCATGATTTTAGCTTGGGCGATGGCGCGCGGCCCGGAATTCGGATCCGATCGCCGCGTCGCCGGCCTATCTCGTCGCTCCGGCGTCGCTACCGTCAGTCGAGTCCAGCCACGAGGTCGCGATCGACTCGAAGGGGGCGGAGTGGCCCATCAGCGTCGTACCCAACACCGCCATCACGAGGACGTAGCCGACCGCGAAGGCGTTGATCGTCCCGGCGAGGGCGGGATCGAAGGTTCCCGATTCTGCGCCGGTGACCGCGACCGTGGCGATGATCAGCGAGAACTCGCCGCGGGTGGTCATCCCGAGGCCGACCCGCGTCGAGCGCCGGGCGTCGAGGTCGAACGCGCGCCCGGCGAGGTAGCCGGTGACGACCTTCGTCGGCGTGGTCACGACCACCGCGAGCGCGACGAGGAGGGCGACGTCAGCGAACAGGGCGGGGTTGGTGACGAGGCCGATCCAGAAGAAAAACACCGCGGCGAAGACGTCCCGGACCGGTTCCAAGAGCGTCTCGATCGTGTGGAGCTGTTCGGTCGCCGAGAACGCCATCCCGATGAAGAAGGCCGCGACCGCCTCGCTGACGCCGAGCGCGAGCGCCGCCCCGGCGACGAACACGACCGCCGCCACCGCCCGCAGCGCGACGAACTCGCGGTTGTCCGTCGCCACGATGCGGTCGAAGACCGGCGTCCCGAACTGGACGACCGCGAGCAGGGCGGTGATGAACGCGAGGGCGATCCCAACGTCGACCGCGGCCGCGGCGACGTCGCCGCCGCCGAGGACGAGCGCCGACGCGACGGAGAGGTACACCGCGATGAACAGGTCCTCGTACACTAACGTTCCCAGCAGGGGTTCGGCCTCGTCGTTGGCGATCCAGCCGAGGTCGATGAGCGACTTCGTGATCACCGCCGACGAGGAGATGTAGACGATGCCCGCGGTGAGAAACGCCGGGACGAACGCGCCGAAGACGAGCCAGCCGAGGACGAGCCCGACCCCGAAGTTCGCGAGGTCGATCGTTCCCGCGGTCCCGATCTGCCGCCGGCGGGCGAGCAGGCGGGCGAGGTTGAACTCCAGCCCGAGGAAAAAGAGGAGGAAGACGATCCCCAGCTCCGCCCCGAGCGCGATGAACTCGGTCTCGGGGACGTAGACGGTCCCGAGGGCGGGCAGGGAGAACCGCCCGAGGACGTGCTCTCCGAGCAGCATGCCGACGAGGATGTACGCGGGGATCACGGACTGGCCGAAGCGGTGCGCGACCGCGCCGGCGACCGCGACCGCGGCGAACATGACGCCGACGTCGAGCAGCGCCACTACCGATCGCCTCCGAGGCCGTCGACGACGAGCGTGGCGGGGTCGACGCCGGAGGTGGACCGGACGAGATCGAGGGACCGCCCGGTCATCCGGTGAGGATCTCCTCGAACGTCGCGCAGTCGTCGGGCGTGCCGACCACGATCAGGGTGTCGCCCTCGCCCAGCGTCGTCTCGGCGCCCGGGCTGTCGATCACCTCGTCGCCGCGCTGGATCGCGACCACCGCGACCCCGGTCCGGTTCCCGATGTCCGCGCTCTCCAGCGTCTCGCCGACGAGCGGCGATCCCGGGGGGAGCTCGTACCACTCCAGGAGGATGCCGCCCGGCAGCGTCGTCTCTTGCGTCTCCGGCTCGACCGGTTGGAAGTGCGCCCCCTCGATGATCGACCCGATGGTCCGCGCGAGGTCGTCGGAGAACTCGAACGCCTTCTCGGAGTCGGCGTTCGGGTCGGTCCGGCGGAACACCTCGCGTTTGCCCGTGTTGTGGATGACGACGATCATCTCCTCGCCGCCGCCTAGCTCGATCTCGAACTTCTTTCCGACTCCGGGGAGGTCGGACTCGGTAATCGTCATACCCTGCCCTGCGGGGCCACCCGTAATATGTCTGTACGTCGCACGCCGAGCGCCGGGCGGGAACTAGGGCGCAGGCGGGGGGAAGCAGGGTGGAGGTGGAGCAGAGGCGGGACAGAGGCCGGGGCGGAGGCGGGACAGAGGCCGGGGCGGAGGCGGGACAGAGGCCGGGGCGGCGACTCTCTGGGCGGGGCGAGGTCTCGTCTAACGGTCGGCTGCCGGGTACCAAACGCTAAGTGAGCCGAGTCCGATGGTCGCGATATGTGGGGATCCCGGGGAGGTGGAGGCCGGCAAACGGTGGTTTGTATCGCGTGTGGCGAGTCGGTGCCGCGGGAGAACGCGCGCGAGTACGACAAGGAGGGCGATCGCTGGAGCCGGCGCGACAAGGAGTTCGAGTACCTCTGTGCCGGCTGCGACGACGACATCTGTCATCAGCCCCGCGACGGGCTCGAATCGCTGGTCCGATCGATCGAGGCCGAGGGGCTCACCAACGAGGAGTTCCTCGACCGCTACGCCGAGGCGGTGACGAGCGACGACGGCGGACGCGACGCGACCGACGGACGGGAGCGGTCGGATCGCGACCCCTCGGACCGGGGACGCTCGGACGAGGGGCGCTCCGACCGCGATCGCACGGACCGCGACCGATAAGCCTACCCGTCACGTCTCGGTACGACGGCCCGTACGCATGGACGCCCTCCACGTCGCGGACGCCCTTCACGTAGTAGCCACAGCCCCGATCGAACGTATCGACCCGGTCCTGACCGCGGTCGGTGCCGGCGCGCTGATCGTCGGCCTCGTGTTCCTCGCGCGCGGCGCGGCCGGCGCCCGCGAGGCGGTTCGCGCGCTCCGAACGACGGCCACCGATCCGGCCGGGCTCGACGGCGCCGAGTCCCGAGTGCGAGTGACCGGGCGGGCCGCCGCGGTCGACGGCGAGACGCTCCCCGCACCGTTCAGCGACGACTCCAGCCTCTGTGTCGAGTACGACGTGTCCGAGTTCCGCAGCCAAGGGGAGGGACAGTCGTGGGTGGAGATCGACGGCGGCGAGGCGGGCGTCCCCTTCCGCGTCGACGACGGGGGAACTGGCGTCCGGGTCGATCCGGCGGCGGCGACGTTCTCCCTCGACGTCGACGAGAAGATCAAGGTCGACGCCGACGAGGAGCCGCCTGAGCGCGTGCGTGGGTTCGTCGACGCGGTCGACGCCGTCGACGCAACGGAGACGGGGTACGAGATCGGTCCGCTCACGATCGGCGACGACCCCCGGCGTCGGTACCGCCAGCGAACGCTCCGACCCGGCGACGAGGTGACGGTCGTCGGCGACAGCGAGGCGTTCCCTGACGCGCCCGTCGGCGAGGTGAAATCACGGTTCGCGGACGGGTCGCCGTTCATCGTCTCCGACGCGAGCGCGCGCCGGACCGCGCTGCGACTGGTCGGCGGGTCCGCGATCCCGGTGGTCATCGGCGCCGTCGCGCTCGTGGTCGCGTGGGTGGGCCTCTCGCCCGCGGTCGCGGCGGTCGTCTGAGCGGGCCGCGAGGGCGCTCTCCTCCCCGCCCGACAGGCCTTTCTAACGGACCCGCGTTGGTGGAGGTATGTCAGACGACGAGCCGAAGCCCGGGTCCGCGGAGGACCAGGGCCCCGTGACGATCACGCCGGAGCTCGCGGACCGACTCGCCGAGAAGCGCGAGGAGCTGTTCGAGGAGTTCGAGATCCGCGACGAGTTCCCGAACGAGGTGCTTCGAGAGGCGGAGGCGCGGACCGATGGCGTCTACGAGGAGATCGAAGCGGAGATCGACGAGCGAGAGGACCTCCGCGACCTGACGACGTGGACGACCGACCCGGTCGACGCGCAGGACTTCGACGACGCCATCTCGATCGAACGCGAGGAGGGCGCCTACCGGCTGTGGGTCCACATCGCCGACGTGACCCACTACGTCACCCCGGACACCGCGATGTGGGAGGAGGCGGTCGAGCGCGCCAACACCGTCTACCTGCCCGACTACACGATTCACATGCTGCCGCCGGTGCTGGCGGAGACCGTCTGCTCGCTCGTCCCCAACGAGGACCGGCTCGCGCACACCGTCGAGATGGAGATCGACGACGAGACGCTCTCCTTCGAGGACATCGACATCTACAAGTCCGTCATCAACTCCGACGAGCGGCTCACCTACAAGGAGTGTGAAAACCGGCTCGAAGACCCCTCGCTCCCGCTCGGCGACGAGAACGCCCTCGCCTTCGAGCTCGCCGACCGGATGCACGAACAGCGCAAGGCGGACGGCTCGCTCGTCTTGAACCCCCGGCGGGACCGCGCGCACACCATTATCGAGGAGTCGATGCTGAAGGCGAACAAGGCGGTGACGCACACCCTGATGTGGGACCGCGGCGTCGAGGCGATGTACCGCGTCCACCCGCAGCCGACCCCGGACCAGTGGAACGAGGCCCTAAAGGAGATCCAAGAGCTCGACGGCGTCTCGATCCCCGGTGAGGCGTGGGGCGACGACCCCCGGAAGGCGGTCAACGCCGCCTTAGAGGAGTCGCCGGAGCGCCAGCTCAACAAGATCCAGCGGGCCGTGCTGAAGGTGATGCCGCGGGCGAAGTACATGAACGACCCGTTCGGGGGTCACCACGCGCTCAACTTCGACATCTACGGCCACTTCACCTCGCCCATCCGCCGGCTCTCGGACACGATCAACCACTGGATCGTCCACGAGAACGACGTGCCGGAGACCCTCGTGGAGCTGTGCGACCACGCTAGCGACAAGCAGAAAGACGGCGAGACGGCCGAGCGGCTCTACAAGCAGTTCCTCCAAGAGCAGGGGCTCGACCCGTACGCCGTCAACAACCGCGGCGTGGAGGTCGTCGAGGACCCCGAGGAAGCGAAACACGGCGCGTGAGGCGGGAGATATAGGCCGATGCGGCCACAACGGTTGGTATGGACGCCCACGAACACGGCGGCGACGCGGACCGAGGCGAACCGGACGCGTTCGAACCCACCGGCGACCCCGAGCGCGACGCGGAGCGCGCGGCGACGGTCGGCGGCTTCACCGGCGCGGTCCTCGGCGCTCGCGGCGGGCCCGTCGGCGCGGGAATCGGCGCCCTCCTCGGCGGGTCGACCGGCTACGCGGTCGGGTACGCCCTGAGCGAACTGGAGTCGAACGCCGACGAACTCGCCGACGAACTCGACGATGAGGCCGGCGGTTTCGAGTCCGAGACGACCGAGACGGACGACGGGCCGATAACGATCGAAGTCGAGTCCGAGGACGACGAGCACCCCGAGAGTGACGACGGAGGCGAGGCCGACGCCGACGAGCACGGCGGAGACACGGACGACGACGGCGGCGCGTAGTCGACCGCCGCGAGACGGTGACGGCGACCGCCGCGAGGCGGAGAGCGTGTCGCCGTGGGAGGCTATCGCGTGGCATACCGCCACCGGCAACGGACGAGATAAGTATGGTTGCGCTCGCGGCCGCGCGCGCCGGATCGGCTACAATGAGGACGTGTACAGCAGCATTCCGACGGCGGCGATCGAGACGAGGAGTATCCACACGATCATGATAACCCCCATCTGGCGGTGCGTGAGGTTCTGACCCTCAAGGAACTGAGAGATGCCCATATTCGGCCAAACTGACTCACGGTACATAAGCGGCGTGGGTCTGGCGAGAACCTCGAAATCCGTGTTCCCGACTGTTCGGAACGGCTACGCAGCGAGGAGGCAAGGGGTCGAGCGGACCGGCGCGATTGGTGGGGTTCGACTCTCGCTCGGTACAGGTTCGCGCCGCTCGCGACGTTGCTCGCGGCGCAGAAACATGGACTCGCGGGGGTCCCGCGAGCGAACGGAGTGAGCAAGTGGGACCACGCGAGGGAACGACTAACCGAACGAAGTGAACGCAGGAGTGGACTCGCGGGGATTTGAACCAGAACCAGACGTGCTCGCTCGCTGCGCTCGCTGTGCGCGACTGGCAGGGTTCAAATCCCAGCTCGTTACGAGTTTGCGCCGCTCGCGACGTTGCTCGCGGCGCAGAAACATGGACTCGCGGGGATTTGAACCCCGGGCCTCTTCCTTGCGAAGGAAGCGATCTGCCGCTGATCTACGAGCCCTCAAAACGAAACAGTTGCCGTTCGTATTTGTACCTTACCTTTCGCCGACCCGCACGGGTGTGGCTCACACCCGTGAACCGAACCGGTTCGGGCGAATCCGCGGACAGCCGCGAAGCCGGCCGGCACCGACGGGATTAGGTACCCGGAGCGGCGATTTTAACACGGACCAGTCGACGAACCCGGTCGCCGATGCCGTAACGTTTCTGAGACGCGTTCCATATTCGTTACCCTTTTGCGTGCGGACGACCGACTACGGAGTATGTCAGATGCGACGGCGACGGACGCAGACACCGACGTGGACCCGGCCGCGCTCGCGGCCCTGAAACACGTCGGAATCGTCGGCGACCTCTCCGAGACGAAGGTGTCGTGCGCGGCGCTCGGCGACCGGCTCGGCGCCTCCACGCAGACCGCTTCCCGACGCCTCCAGACGCTCGAAGCCGCCGGTTACGTCGAGCGCGACGTGGTCAGCGACGGCCAGTGGGTCTCGGTGACGGACGCGGGCGAGGCCGCGCTCCGCGCCGAGTACGCCGACTACCGCCGGCTGTTCGAGTCGGACGTCGAACTCGCCCTCCGCGGCGCGGTCACGGGCGGCATGGGCGAGGGCCGCCACTACATCACCCTGCCCGGATACGCCGAGCAGTTCCGCGAGCGACTCGGCTACGAGCCGTTCCCCGGGACGCTCAACGTGGACCTCACCGAGGAGAGCGTCCGCCGGCGCGGCGAGATGGCGGGCATCGAGGCCGTTCCCATCGACGCGTGGGAGAGCGAAGACCGCACCTACGGCGCGGCGTCCTGCTACGGGGTCACCCTCGTCGCGGGCGACGAGCGCTACGAGACGGTCCACGCCATCGTCCCCGACCGCACCCACCACGACGACGACCAACTGGAGCTCATCGCGCCGGACCGGCTGCGCGACGCGCTCGACCTCGACGACGGCGACGACGTGGAGGTCCGGGTGGAGCCGACGAGCCGCGCGGACGACCCCGAGTCGACAGCGGTCGAGACGGAGGTCGCCTGATGCGCGCCGACATCGACGCCGACGCGGAACCGGGCGCTGGCGCCGCCGAGTCCGCCGACGCCGACGATCCCGTTCAGCGCGCGCTCGACGCCTTCCGGGCCGGCGACCCCGTCTGCGTCCACGACTTCGCGGACCGCGAGGGCGAGACGGACATCGTCTACCCCGCAGGGTCGGTCGACGAGGCCGCCGTCGCGCACATGCGGAACGACGCGGGCGGGCTGATCTGCGTGGCTGTGGACGACGCGGTCGGCGACGCCTTCGACCTGCCGTTCCTCGCGGACGCGCTCGATCACCCCGCGGTCGACGACGACCCCGACTACGACGACCGCTCCTCGTTCTCGCTGCCGGTGAACCACCGCGAGACGTTCACCGGGATCACCGACGCGGACCGCGCGAAGACCATCGTCGAGGTGGCGAAGGCGGCCGGGCGAGTCCGCGAGGACCCGACCGGCTACGGCCCCGGAGACTTCGCCGCGGAGTTCCGCGCGCCCGGCCACGTCCACGTGCTCCGCGGCGACCGCGACGGCCTCGCCGGGCGGACCGGCCACACCGAACTCGGTCTCGCGATGGCCGAGGCCGTGGGCGCCGCGCCCGCCGCCGTGGTCTGTGAGATGCTCGACGACGAGACCGGCGACGCGCTCTCGCCCGCGGACGCCGCGGCCTACGCGGCCCGGCGCGACATCCCCTACGTCGAGGGCGCGGCCCTCGTCGAGGCGCTGAAATAAGCGAGCGGAACACCGGCCGTCGGCGCGCGCCTGCGAGCGGTCGCCCCCGGCGACCGCGAGGAGCGCGTGCGAGGGAGTCGCGACCGAAGGGAGCGACAGGGCGAGAGCGAAGCTCTCGGTTGAAACCGGACGTAGTCCGGTGACGAGGCTGGGGAGGCGCGAGGTGTCGTACAGTCGCCGTCGGGGAGGGCTCAAGGGGACAGCCGCCCGCGGGTGGGGCTTTAGCAGTGTTTCCTCGTCGCCAGTAGCAACCGTTTATAACCGATCGGCCGAGCCGTTGCCGGCGACGCGTCCGTAGCCAACCGCGTTCTCCGCATGTCACAGATTTAAGCCCGACCGCCGCAACCTCGAATTATGAGCTTTGACGAGATGGACGTCGACACGATCTGGAAGAACGGGGAGTTCCTCGACTGGGAGGACGCGACGACCCACGTTCTCACCCACGCGCTCCACTACGGGAGCGGCGTGTTCGAGGGCGTTCGCTGTTACGACACCGAGAAGGGACCGGCGGTCTTCCGGTGGGAGGAACACCTCGACCGGCTGTTCGACTCCGCGAAGATGTACGACATGGACATCGAACACTCCCGCGAGGAGATCACCGAGGCGACCCTCGAACTGCTCGACCGGCAGGATCTGGAGTCCTGTTACATCCGACCGATCGCCTACTACGGGTACGACACGCTGGGCGTCTCGCCGAAGGACTGCCCGACCGACCTCGTCCTCGCCGCGTGGCCGTGGGGCGCGTACCTCGGCGAGGAGGCGCTCGAAGACGGCGTCGACGTGATGGTCTCCTCGTGGCGGAAACACGCCTCCTCGCAGGTTCCGACGAACGTGAAGACGACCGGGCTCTACGTCAACTCCATGCTCGCCGGCGAGGAGGCGCGCCGGAACGGCTACGTCGAGGCCATCGTCCTCAACAAGGAGGGCAACGTCGCGGAGGGCCCCGGCGAGAACATCTTCATGGTGAACGACGGCGAGATATACACGACCGGGCCGGCGCAGTCGATCCTCGAAGGGATCACCCGCGACACCGTCATCACGCTGGCTGAGGAGCGCGGCTACGAGGTCCACGACGAAGCCGTCATCTCGCGCGGCCAGCTGTACACCGCGGACGAGCTGTTCTTCACCGGGTCCGCCGCCGAAGTCACCCCGATCCGCTCGGTCGACGACACCGAGATCGGCGCCGGGACTCGCGGCCCGGTGACCGAGGAGCTCCAGAGCGCCTTCTTCGACCTCGTGGAACGTCGCACCGACGACCACGACGAGTGGTTCACGTACCTGTAAGCCGCGTCTCGCGGATTCGTTACTCGGTCGAACCGCTCCCCTCGGCTGCCGTTCCCTCTCCGTCGCCGGGCGTGCCGTCGGTCCGGACGTGTCCGTAGCTGCCGGGGGAACCGGTGCCGTCGCCGCCGGGAGGCTCTTCCTCGTGGACGGGAACCTGGTGAGCCGACTCGGCGAACCCGGCGGAGAGGACGCGCGTCATTCCTTCCTCGACGGTCTCGCCGGTCTCCTCGACGCGTTCCGGCTCGACCTCGATGACGAAGCCAGTGGTGATGTTCGGTGCGGTCGGCATGAACAGGACAATCTTCCCGTCGCGGGTCTTCTTCCCGGTCCGGAACGCGGTCATGCGAATGCCGGGCCATGTCTCGATGTACACCGGACTCTGGAGTTCGTCGGTGCCGGAGATGGCCGTCTCGATGGCGAGTTTCGAGGCGTTGTACACCACCCGGAGCGCCGGGATCCGGTTGATCGTGTCGTCCACCGCCGCCTCCGCCAAGCGGCCGAGCGTGGTCCGCATGAAGTACCCGACCGCCAGCACGACGGTGGCGAACACCGCGATCGCGATTATCACCCGAGAGACCGGCTCTAACGGCGCCGGGATGATGTTAGGTTGGAGGTCGTCGATCAGCGGGATCGACTCGATGTACTGGTAAAACCAGCGGAGGACTAAGAGTAAAACGAGGAGCGGCGCCAACACGATGAGCCCGCTGGCGAAGTCGCGTTTCCACGTGGACATCTATCGCGTTGGTATGTGTCGGCAATCCTTAAGAGGGCTTCTACGTGACGGGGGGATCGGGAACCCGAAACCGCACCGAGCGGCAGGAGCGGTTACCGTCCCAGCACCGCCCGAGCCGCGAACGTCAGGTTCTCCTTGCGCTCGCGGACGCGCCGGTAGAAGTACGAGATCCACTTGCCGCCGTAGGGGGCGTACTGGGTCACGTCGACCCCCTGTGCGGCGAGGTCGCGCTGAGCGTCCTCGCGGACGCCCATCAGCATCTGGACCTCGTAGTCGGCGCCGTGGTCGCGAGCGAGCCGATCCGCCAGCGAGATCATCTCGGGGTCGTGGCTGCCGACCGCGATGCCGCGGTCTCGCCCCTCGAAGAGGGTCGTCAGGTCGTCGCGGTACGCCTCGTCGACGCGCGCCTTGTCGGTGTACGCGATCGACGAGGGCTCGTCGTACGCCCCCTTCACGAGCCGGATCTTGCCGGGGACGTCGACGAGGCGGTCGAGGTCGTCGGCGGTCCGCTTGAGGTTCGACTGGATACACTGTCCGACGCTCCACGGGTAGTCGGCCGCGATGGACTCGAAGGCGTCGAGGGTGGCGTCGGTCGTGTCGGCGTCCTCCATGTCACACCAGACGAACGCGCCGAGTTCGTGGGCGCGGGCGACGATCTCGCGGTAGTGTTCCTCGAACAGGTCGGTCGAGACGTCCATCCCGATCTGAGAGGGTTTCACCGAGACGCAGGCGTCGAGGCCGCTGTCGGCGATGTCGTCGAGCAGCGCGAGGTAGGCGTCGGTGTCGGCGCGGGCGTCCGCCGGGTCGTCGTAGTGTTCGCCCAGCAGGTTCAGGATGACCGCGATGCCGTCCTCGTTCGCGGCGCGAGCGTGGTCGAGAGCGACGGGGACGCTCTCGCCCGCGACGAACTGCCGGGCGATGGGGGGAATCATGTCGTAATCACGGAACGGCGCGAACTTTACTGTTACCGACCCGGCGGCGGTGACCGCAACGCACCGCTCGCGGAACAGACGACGACCGCCCGGCGACGGATCCGGGGTTTATAACATCCCGCGCACCGCCCGTGGGGACATGATCGGTGCGCTTGTCGCGACGGCGTTCTGGGCGATGCTGCCCGCGTACGTCCCCAACAACGCCGCGGTGTTGGCCGGCGGGGGGCGTCCCATCGACGGTGGGCGCGAGTGGCGCGGCGCCCGACTGCTCGGCGACGGAAAGACGTGGCGCGGCACGGCGGTGGGCACCCTCGCGGGCGTTCTCCTCGCGCTCGCGCTCAACGCGCTCGTCGAGCCCGCGAGCGCCGCGCTCGGGGTCGATTTCCCGACGTTCGCGCTCCCCGCGGCGGTCGCGCTCGCGTTCGGGGCGATGTGCGGCGACATCGGCGCCTCGTTCCTCAAGCGCCGGTCGGGCCGCGAGCGCGGCGCCGCGTTCCCGGGGCTCGACCAGCTCGACTTCGTCGTCGTCGCGCTCGGGTTCGTCTTCCTCGTCGACACCGACTGGGCCGTCTCCGTCTTCACTCCCGGGGTCCTCGCGGTCGTCCTCGTGATGACGCCGATACTCCACGTCGTCACGAACGTCGGGGCTTACGCGCTCGGACTGAAGAACGAGCCGTGGTGACCGCGCGCTGACCGAGGCCGTGAGAGCGCAGGCTAGACGGGGCCGCGGTGATCGGTTCTGAACCACCGGCGGCGACGAGGGAGAGTCGGTTTGAACTTCCGTTCACACACATACACTATCGAAAGTTGATCGTCTGTTCGCCGAATTCTCGACGACGAGAACGGCGGAAAGATATATATGACGATGTGCCATACCATAGCACGCATGTCCAGTAGTGCACCCAGCTCGGACGACGACGTGTTCGATGAGTTCCTGTCCGACCGCGGCCACGAGACGGAGATCGTACGCTGGGAGCGATCGTATAACAAGCTCCAGTGTCCCGACTGTGGTGCGCTTCACGAGGAGGGAACGGCGCGGTGTGACGTCTGCGACTGGCGGCCGAGCTGACGCTCGCGACACCGCAGCCCGCCGCGGCGTTTTCTTTCCGTCATACTCCCCGGTAGTATTATGTGTAATTACTCGATAGTGGAGAACATGCCGACGTGTCAGAACTGCGGTTCGTTCGTTACGACCGACTACGTTCGGGTGTTCACTCCGAACGAGGTCGATCGGCCCCGGGTCTGTCCGGCCTGCGAGGACCTGGTCCGCGACGGTGGAGACGTTCGCGAAGCGCGCGCGACGCGGAGCAACTGACGAGGCGACCGGCGGCGGAGCGGGGGGTCGACGCCGTCGAACGGGAGCCGGTCTCGACGGATGTCGAGCCACGGCGTTTAAGGAGAGTCGGAATCTGGGAGTAACAATGACTGATACCACGGTGACGCGGCTGTTCGGGGGGCCGGGGAGCGGGAAGACGACCGCGCTCTTGGACCGCGTCGAGGAGATTCTCGAAACCGAGGACGCCGAAGTCCGCGACGTGCTCGTCGTCTCGTACACGCGCGCCGCGGCCGCCGAGATCCGCGAGCGGCTCGCCGAGCGGCTCGACATCTCCCCGCGCAGCCTCCAAGGCAACGTGAGTACGATGCACGCGAAGGCGTACGAGCTGCTCGACCTGTCGCGAGGCGACGTGGTCGGTGAGGACGACAAGGAGGCGTTCTGTGAGGACTACGGCATCGAGTTCGAGGACCAGCACGGCGGCGCGGGCCGCCGGACCGCCCGCTCGACGACCATCGGCAACAAGATCATCGCCACCTCGCAGTGGCTCCAGCGCACCGAGCGCGACGTGGCCGACTGGTACGACGTTCCCTTCCAGTGGAACGTCGAGGAGGTCCGACTCCCGCCCGAGGAGGACCCGAACGCCCAGCAGGGGAACAAGTACACCCCGACGTGGCCCTCCGACGACGACCGGATCGACATCCCGGAGACGATCCGCGCGTGGCGCGCGTACAAGGGCGACAACGACCTCGTCGGCTTCGCGGACATGCTCGAACGGGTCGCGCAGCGCTCGCTCGTCCCCAGCGTCGACTACCTGATCATCGACGAGTTCCAGGACATCACCACGCTCCAGTACAACGTCTTCGAGGAGTGGCGCCCGCACATGAACCGGGTGCTGATCGCCGGCGACGACGACCAGGTCGTCTACGCGTGGCAGGGCGCCGACCCCGACCTCCTCTTGGACACCGACGTCGACGAGGACGTGGTCCTGCCGAACTCCTACCGGCTCCCCTCGGAGATCCTCAACGTCGTTAACGCGGAGATCCGGCACATCGACAAGCGGCAGGAAAAAGACCTCCACCCGCGCAAGGAGGGCGGCACCGTCGAAGCGATCGAGTCGCCCTCGATGCTGGAACTGGTGCGGAACGTTCGCTACACCGTCGAAGACGACGAGGGCGACGTGATGTGTCTGTTCCGGGCGCGCTACCAGATGTTCGACTTCATCGACGAGTTCATCGACCACGGCATTCCGTTCTCGATGCTCACCGACGGCCGGATGTGGACCGACCGGGTCCAAGACTACGTGAGCGCCATCGAGAAGGCCGAGGCCGACGAACCGGTCACCGGCCTGGAGGCGCGCCGCCTCGCCGACATGCTACAGGAGTCGGCGTTCGGCACCCACGACCGCGAGGAGTTCTACGACTTCCTCGACGACCGCGAGGAGGCGGCGGACGCCGACGACGTCTCCCTGATCGAGATCGCGGCCGACACCCTCGACGAGTACATCCCCTTCATGCCGGACACCGCGAGCGCCGACGACATGGTCCGGAAGGTGACGAGCTTCCAGCGCAAGTCGATGGGCGCGTACTTCGAGGGCGACTACCGGGGGATGGAGCCGAACCGCGTCCGCGTCGGTACCATCCACTCCGCGAAGGGCCGCGAGGCCGACCACGTGTTCGTGGCGACGGACCTCACCGAGAAGGTGGTCGAGCAGATGGCCGCCTCCATCGACGACCCGACCGATGTCGACGGCGTCGAGGAGTTCACCAAGTCGACGAGCCCCGTCCCGGTGCTCACCGACAACGAGCGCCGCGTCTTCTACGTCGGGATGTCCCGCGCCCGCGAGCGCCTCGTGATAATGGAGAGCCTCATCAGCGGCGCCCCGACGCTGCCGATCAGCGTGTTGCTGTTCAACGAACTCCGCGAGGAGCCGGCACAGGACCTCGTCGAGGAGGTCCAGGCGGAGCTGGCGGTACCCGAACCCGAGCCGTGAGCGGCGACGCCGGGGACACGGACGAGACCGCGGACACGGACAGAACCGAGAGCGACCGCCCGCTCCGGACCGATCTGCGTCCGATCGTCGAGGCCGTCCGGGCGACCGACGCGGACGCGTTCGTCGCGGTCGGGGACCGCTCCGACGACGGCCTACGCTACCTGACCCGCTTCGGCGGGCCTGACCGCCCGTACGCGCTGGTCGTGGTGCCGAACGGCGACGCGGCGGCGGAGAGGGCCGGCCGGGCCGTCCTCTGTGCGCCCGCGCTGTTCCGTGAGCAGGCGGAGCGGGAGTTCGTTGCGGCCGCGAGCGACCCGCTCGCCGATCAGACTGGCAACGACCCCAATTCCGACACTGACACCGACTTCCACGACGGGGTCGTCCGCGAGGTCCGAAGCGAGGCCGTCGGCGATCACGCCGGCGAGCGCGCCGCCGCAGTCGTCGACGAACTCACCGGTCGGCGGACGGACGACGAGACCGACGCCGGCGGTCCGACCGTCCTCACCCCGGCGTCGATACCGCACGACGCCGCGGTGTACCTGGAGCGTGCGGGTATCGAGTTGACGTCGACGGACGCGGTCGCGACCGCCAGAGCGCGCAAGACTCCGGCCGAACTCGACCGAATGCGCCGCGTCCAGCGCGCTGCGGTCGCCGGGATGGCTCGGGCCGAGACGGTGCTCGCCGAGAGCGAGGTCGCCGAGGGCGACGTCGTCGACGGTTCGGGAGACGCGCGGCGACCGCCGCTCCGGTGGGAGGGCGACTCCCTGACGACGGAGCGGCTCCGCCGCGAGGTGAACCGAGCCCTCGCCGCTCGGGGCGTCCGCGACGCGGGCAACACGGTGATCGGCGCCGGGCCGTCCGCGGCCGACCTCCACTACGTCGGCGACGACCCGATCCGCCCCGGAGAGGCGGTGCTGCTCGACGTGTCGCCGCGCGGCCCGGACGGCTACTACGGGGACGTGACCCGGACGTTCGTCGTCGACGGCGACGGCGGATGGGAGCGCCGGGCGTACATCGCGGTAGAGGCCGCCCGGGAGGCCGCGCTCGAAGAGGTCGAACCGGGGGTCCCCGCGAAGACCGTCCACGGCGAGGCGGCCGCCGAGTTGGCCGCCTACGGCTTCGACCCCAACGCCGGCGAGGGCGAGACCGGCTTCACCCACGGCACCGGCCACGGGGTCGGCGTGAGCCTCCACGAGTCGCCGTCGCTGTCGGGCGCGGGCGAACTGCGACCGGGCCACGTCGTGACGGTCGAACCCGGCGTCTACGACCCGGCGGTCGGCGGGGTCAGGCTCGAGGACACGGTCGTCGTCACGGAGGAAGGGTACGAGATACTCGCCGAGTACCCGTTCGGGATCGTTCCGCAGGCGCGCGAGTGAGCGGCCGGTAGCTACGACCGCCCTTTGCGCTATCGGCGCCGCTTTTTTGCTACCGTTCGAAGCCAGACGCGCATGCGATTCGAGCCCTCCGTCGGAACCGGCGAAACCGCCGGGTCCGAGTCGCTCCGGCGTATCGTGACGAAGGGAGTTCCGGCGGCCGTGACGCTCCTCGTGGCCGCGTTGACGCTCGGAAGCGTCGTTATCGCCGGGACCGGCGCCGTCGCCGCCGACGGAACGGCCGAAATCGGCACGGACGTCATCACCGTGAGCGAGGACGGTACCGCCGAGGTCGTCGTCGAGACAGACGGCGTCGACGCGTTCGAGGTCGTCGTCGGAGGCGAGGACGAGGTCGGATACGAACTCCGCGCGACGGTGACGCCGAGCGGCGACGGCGTCACGACGTTGGTCCTCGACCACGCGGAGACCGGCGGTGACGGGACCCCGCTGACCGCCGACGGCGACGCCACGGTCGAGATCGAACGCGAGACGTCCCTCGAGAGCGCGATCGCTCCGGGCGGCTACGACGTGGAACTGCTCGTCGGCGGCGACCCCGCCGATGTCTCCACTCTCGTCGTCGAGGAGGCGGAAGACGGCGGGAGCGACGGAGACGCGAGTGACGGGAGCGACGGAGACGGTGGCGACGCGAGCGACGAGACCGCGGACGGCGGAAGCGACGGAGGCGAAGGATCGACTGAGCCGGCCACCGTCACCGAGGGGGACGTGGAGGCGGCCGACCTCGTCGTCGAGCCGGCGGAGACCGAAGTGAGCGTTCCGGTGGAAGCCGACGACGGTGAGACGGTGAGCGTCCGGATCCGCTCGACCGGAGACGCGAGTCCGGCGTTCATCATGACCAGGGAAGCGACCGTCGAGGGGGGAACGGCGAACGCGACCTTCGACCTGAGCCGGGCGGCCCACGGCGACCGCGCGACGCTGACCGTTCACGGGAACGAGGCGCTCAACGGGTCGAACGCTCGCGAGGTCCTCGTCGTCGACGAATCGATCGGGGTCGAAGGGGACGGCAGTGTCCTCGGCGTCGAGGCGCCCGGGTTCGGGGTCGTCGTCAGCGGGCTCGCAGTTCTCGCCGTCGCCCTCGTGGCTCGGTCGCGGGAGTGAGAGGTTCAGAGCGAGCTATTTTTCGATCGAGTCGCTCTCGGAGGTGACAGCGTCGTCGTCGCCCCGGAGCTGTCGCGGGAGCAGCCCCGAGACCAGCCCGCGGAGGATTCGGCCGGGGTCGAGGAAGTACTGCGGAAGCACGACCATCGCGGCGGCGACGACGAGCAGGCCGGCGCCGAGCGCGAATTCGCCCGCTATCAGCCGGATAACGGCGTAGTTCGCGAGCGGCAGCGCGAACACGAGCGACGCGGCCAGCCCGATCATGTCCATCAGGCCGAGGTTCATTGCGAGCGCGTTGGCGCCCGGCGTTCAAAAGGGACGCGGCGAGGACGCGGGCGCCGCGAGCGGGTCCAACCCCCGACCGAACACCGAACCGATATGTGTCGCCCGCCCCCAGTTCGGGTATGTTCACCGGCATCGTCGAGGGGACCGGCGCGGTCCGTTCGCGGACCGAGACCGACGACGGACTGCGACTGCGGATCGGCGTCGACGGGTTCGACGACCTCCACCACGGACAGTCGATAAGCGTCAGCGGCGTCTGCCTGACCGTCGAGGAGTACGGCGTCGGCGACGACGGCGGCGAGTGGTTCGAGGTGTTCCTCGCGAGCGAGACGGTCGCGAAGACGTACCTCGGCGAGGTGCGCGAGGGCGACCCGGTCAACGTCGAGCGCGCGATGCCCGCCGACGGGCGGTTCGACGGCCACGTGGTTCAGGGCCACGTCGACACCGTCGCCGAGGTGACGGGAATCGAGCGCGTCGGCGAGGACTGGCGGTTCGCGTTCTCGATCCCCGAGGGCCACGGCGACTACCTCGTCGACAAGGGCTCGGTGACGCTCGACGGGATCTCGCTGACCGTCGCGGAGAAGCGCGAGGACGCCTTCGAGGTGGCGATCATCCCGACGACCTACGACCTGACGACGCTCTCCGCGAAGTCGGTCGGTGACCCGGTTCACCTGGAGGTCGACGTGATCGCGAAGTACGTCGAGAACATGCTCGACGGGTACGCCTGACCGGCGCGCCGACGACCGGGTGGGGCCGTTCTCCACGCGAAGCGATCCCCCTCGGAGGGGAACGTGGAGACCGGGGACGCCGGCGCCGCGGAAATGTCAGTGTTACGAATGAATTTTCAGCGAGAAGACCGTAGAGCGACGGCGATGACAGACAGCCCTCCGGACCGATCGGCGTTGATCAACGGTTTCGGCCTCCTCGTCGCCGGCGGCGCGATCGTCGGCACGCGATTCCTCGGCTGGGAGTGGGGATCCGGCGGCTCCGTGCCGACGGGCGTCGGCGTCGCGGTCGCCGTCGTCGCCGTCGCGGTGGTCGCGTCCAGACGGCTCAGCGGGTGAGCTCGACGTGAAACGAAGGAGTCGCGCGGCTGGTCAGCGACGGCTCAGGCGTCCTTCGCGCCCCTCACCGTCTCGCGGACGGCGTCGACGCCCTCGTCGTGGAGCAGGTCGCCGACGACGATCACGTCGCTGTGGGCGGCCATCTCGTTGGCCGACTCGTAGTCGTGGATGCCGCCGCCGTAGAAGAGGGTGGCTTCGTCGAGCGCGTCGTGAGCGGCCGCGACCTTCTCGGTGTCGCCGAACATCCCCGAGTACTCGATGTACACGATCTCCTGGCCGAACATGCGCTCCGCGATCTTCGCGTACGCCTCCACGTCGTCCGCGGCGAGGTCGCAGTTCGCGTCGGTCAGCTCCGCGACCGCGGCGTCCGGGTTCAACACGATGTACGCCTCGGTGTGGGTGCGGCTCCAGTCGAGGTCGTCGATGCGGACCCACTCCTTGTGCGCGCCGGTGATCCAGAAGGGGCCGCCCGCGTTGAACACGGTCGGGATCAGGTAGCCGTCGAGCGCCGGCGAGTCGATGACGACGCCGGGATTCGACGGCTCCTGATACAGGGGCACGTCGTACTCCGCGGCGGCGTCGACGACGCGGGTCATCTTCTCCGCGGTGACGTCGAGGGTCCCGCCGATCTCGATCGCGTCCGTCCCGGTCCGGCAGACGTCCTCGAAGGTCTCGCCCGGGCGCAGGTCCTTGTCGGGATCGACCTTCAGCACGTGGTCCCAGTCGTCCCACGGATTAGTCATCGGGCGAGACTCCACCGGGCGAGAGTAAAAAGGTGCGGAACCTGTCTCGCCGGCGGGAGCGGCGGTCCGCGACGGCCGGAGTCGCGGTACGCGACACGCGTCCCGTCGGCGGTCTCAGAGCAGGTCGTCGAGCTCGTCGTTGTCGAACGCCGCGGCCGGGTCCGGGGTCTCTTCTTTTTCGTCGCGGACCGCCTGCCGGGCGCGTTCCAGGAACGCCTCCACGCGCTGTGAGCGCTCGACGCCCCCGAGGAGGACGAGCGCCGCGATCCGGTCGGAGTCGAGCGGGAAATCGCCGCCGCGGACCTGCATCGACCCGGTCTCGTCCTGGAGCCACTTGCGGGCCTTCTCGGAGCCCTTCCGCGAGATCCGGTCGGGGTTGCCGGCGACCGCGATCAGCGCGGCGTCGGCGTCGGTCGCGCTCGGAAGCGAGAGTCCGGTCATCACCGCGCTGCGGACGGCGCTCATCACCGTGGTGACGTTCTCTTCGGGGTCCTCCGCCGCGGGCGCCGAGGCGAACCCGACCGCGGCCATCCCGCCCGCCCGCAGCGTGTTTATCACCTCGCTCGTGTCCACCACGGACTCGCCGACTCCCTCGACCGCCTCGCCGGCGGCGAGGAGGAGGCCGATCCGTTTCGCCATCGAGGCGTTGATCGCGGCGTAACCGCCCTCGACGGACTCGCCCGACGACCGCCACGCGTCGTTGTCGAGCAGGATCGTCGCGTCCGCCTCGCGCACCAGCGTCTTGAGCGAGCGCCCGGCGTTCACCTGATACATCGTTCCCTCGTCGCGGCCCGGGAGGATGCCGATCGCGTAGACGGGGACGTCGTACACCCGGTTCAGCTCTCGGACGAGGATCGGCGCGCCTCCCGAACCGGTGCCCCCGCCGAGACCGGCGACGACGAAGACGGCCTCGGCCTCCGCGGTGATCTTCGGGGCGAGCGCGTCGAGCACCTCGACCGCGTCCTCGTCCATCACTTCCGCGCCGAGTTCGTTGTCACCGCCGACGCCGTGGCCGTTGACCCGCGACTGTCCGACGAGGACCGTTTCGAGGGGAAGCGGGTCGAGGTCGGCGGACGCGGTGTTGACGGCGAGCGCGTCCAAGACCGCGCCGTAGCCGGCATCGGCGTCGAACTCCGCGAGGGCGGTCGTGAGTTTGCCGCCCGCCTGTCCGACGCCGAGGAGGACTGCCTTCATGTCGCAACGTACCGTTTCCCTCGATAATACTGTTTCCCCGGCGTTTAAGTACGGAAGCGCGGCCAGCCGGTCGCGTGACCGACCACACGGACGCGAGCGACACGACTCCCGCTGAATCGGAGTCGGTCCCCACGCCGACGAACGAGACGGACGACCGGATCGAATCGCGACTCCGCGCCGTCGAGCGCGCGGTCACGGGGAGCAACGCGCGGCCGGCGGACGTGGCCGCCGGCGCGGAGGCGACGGCCGAGCGCGAGCGGCTCGAGTCCCGGATCGATGACCTCGAAGAGCGCGTCGCCGAGTTGGAGGCGGCGACGCAGGCCGTCCGCGGCTACGTGGGGTCGGTCAGGGCCGTCAACCGCGAGGTCGAACGCAGGGCGGACCTCGCGCTGGCCCGAGCGACGACCGCGAACCGGGAGGCGGACGCCGCCGGCGCGAGCGGTGAGGGCGCCGGCGCGAGCGGTGAGGGCGCCGACGTTGCGGCCGGCGACGACCGCATGACGCGAGCGCGAGACGCGACGGGGGGCGCGCAGGCGGGCGCCGTCCCGTCGGAGAGCGCCCTCGACGCCGCGCTTCCCGACGACCGTCCGCCGTCGCGAGGACGCGCCGACGGCGGCGAAATAGGAGAGCCCGGCGACGGTGCGGCGGGCTCCGGCGACGCCGGGGCCATCAGCGGCGAACACGGAAGGGGGATCGACAGCGACGAACGCGGGGCCGGCAGCGACGAAGGCGCGTGGGCGACGGAGGCGCTGGACCGGCTTCGGGAGTCGCTGTGACCGGGGTGAGCGTTCCGGCGGACGCGGCGACCGGAGAAGGGGGATCGGAGAGGCCGTGATCCGCGTCGTTCTCACCGTCCTCGTGGCGGTCGCGCTGCTGACGGCGTCGATGCCCGCGGTCGAGACGGCACGGGTCACGACGACTGCGGACCGGCTCGGCGCCGAGGCGAACGAGTTGGAGCGAGCGATCGGAGGCCTCGCTGCCGGATCGACGCCGGTGGACGACCCCGAGATGGCCGCGCGGACGACCGTCCTCGTCCGCGTTCCGTCCGGCTTCACCGCGGCGGCCGTCGAGCGCGTCGCGCTCGTCGAGACGCCGGAGCGCCCGAGCGCCGTTGCCCTCGCGTATCGGGTCGACGGCCGGCCGAAACGCGTGTTGCGAGTCGGAACGGGGCCCGCATCGGTGGAGGTCGACCTCGTCGGCGCGCCGATCGAGCTCCGCCCGAGCGGAGTGAGCCGCGTCCGCGTCCGGTACGTCGACGACGGCGGACCGACGATCCGTATCGACCGAGTCGGATGAGCGCAGTTCGCGGCGAGGCGGCCGCAACAAACGGGAAGCCGGGAGCGGGAGAGATCGGGGGAAGAGAGCGACCGTTTATATGCGATACCGCGGGCACGCCCGCCATGAACTTCGGTCTCACCGATCGGGTCGCCGACGGCGTGGACCAGACGCCGCTCGGTTCGCTCCCGTGGATCGACGAGGAAACAGGCCGTTGTCGGTGCGAGCCGACGTTCCGCGAACCCGTGGGGACGGGCGTCGATGACCGGGTGATACTCGACGTCGACGCCGACGGCTGTCGGGGGCGGGGCGATCTCGCCGCGAGCCCGGACTGTCTCGCGACCGTGATCGGGGCGTTGACCGACCGCGACGCCGACGTGATTCGGACCCGCCACCGCGGCCGAGAGCGGTCGTACGCCGGCCGCGCTGCCGACCTACTAGTCGCGGCAGGGAAGTTCCGCGAACGGATCGGGTTCCACGAGGAACGGCTCGCCGAGCGGGTCGTCCGCGATCCGCTCGGCGCCGCGCGAGAAGCGAGCGGCCGCGCCGGCTCCGCGAAGCGAATCGCGAGCGAGACGGGGCTGTTGTCCACCGTCGAGGCGCTCACCGGAGCGGCGGTCGAAGGGGATGACGACCGCGGCGACCGCGCTCGCGAACTGGAGGAAGTCCTGCGAGCACACGTCGGACCGACGGCCGCGACCGCGCGGGTCGCGGCCGCCCCGCCGCCGGGTGCGGAGCTGGTCGACCGCTGGACGGTCTCCACCGGGGCGACGGTCCGGCTCTACGACGGCGACGGGCCGCTCAAGACGTACCATCTCACGCCGCCGCCGGCCGACTTGGACGCCGACGCCGTGGCGACGCTGGCCGCCGCGAGAGACCGGTTGCTCGACGATCCCAGCGGCGGTGACCGGGCGCCGGGACGCGCGGTGCGAGCGGTGGCCGGCAGCGGCGACCCCGTGGCGGACCTCGCCGAGATCCTGCGGCGGCACACCCACGGCTACGGCGCCTTCGAGCACGTCTTCGCCGACGACGCGGTGAGCGACGCGACGGTGACCGCACCGGTCGCCGACAACCCGCTGCGCGTGGTTCTCGACGGCGAGCGATGTCGGACGAACGTGCGGCTCCCGCCCGAGGGAGCCGCCACGCTCGCGTCGCGGCTCCGACGATCGAGCGGTCGGTCCTTCTCGCGGGCGACCCCGACGATCGACGCGACGATCGAGTCGGAGACCGGTCGAGTCAGGGTCGCCGCCGCGACGTCTCCGGCCAGCGAAGGGCTCTCGTTCACCTTCCGGCGCGGCGACCCGGAGGCGTGGACCCTCGCTCGGCTGGTCTCCGTCGACACCCTCACGCCCGCGGCCGCCGGAGCGCTGTCGGTCGCCGTCGAGCGCGGCGTGTGCGGGCTCGTCGCCGGCGGGCGGGCGGCCGGAAAGACGACCGCGCTCGGGTCGCTGCTGTGGGAACTGCCGGCGAAGACGCGGTCGATCGCTATCGAGGACACGCCGGAGCTGCCCGTGAGTGCGCTCGCCGACGCCGGGCGGGACGCGCAGCGACTCCGCGTCGGCGACGGAGCGGAACTCGCCCCGGCGGACGCGGTCCGGACGGCGCTCCGCATGGGCGGGGGAGCGATCGCCGTCGGGGAGGTGCGCGGCGAAGAGGCGCGGGCGCTGTACGAGGCGATGCGCGTCGGTGCCGCCGGCGAGACGGTCCTCGGAACGATCCACGGCGAGGACCCGGCCGCGGTCGAGGAACGAGTCGTCACCGATCTCGGGGTCGCACGCTCGTCGTTCGCCGCGACGGACCTGATCGCGGTCCTCGACGACCACCGCGTCGAATCGATCGTCGAAGTCGTCGATCACGACGGCGACGTGAGCTTCGAGCCGCTGTTCGAGCGGACCGGTCGAGGCCTCGTCGGCACGGGACGTATCGACCGCGGCGAGAGCCGGCTGATCGAGGAGCTCGGAGGTCCGAGCGAATCGTACGCGTCGGTGCGAAAAGCCGTCGACCGGCGGAGCGATCGGATTCGAGAGGCGGTTCGAGCGGGGCGGATCGCGCCGACGCGGTACCCCGCCGATGGCACGCGCAACGGCGGTGACGGCCGATGAGCGGAGAACGCTCGGTCGGGTCGGAGGAGTCGACCGCATCGGAGGAGCTGCGGCGGGCGGTAGCGTTCCTCGGATGGGACGTGCCCGCGGAACGCGTCGTCGACTCCGGCTACCGGATCGGCGTTGCGGTCGGCGCAATAGTCACGGGCGTCGCCGCGGTCGTTGCCGATGCGGTGACTGCCGCGCCGGTCGGGCTGGCTGCCGGGGTCGGAGCGGTGCACGCGACGCACCGGGCGCCCGTGTGGCTCGCGTCGCTCCGGCGGACGCGAGCGCTCGGTGCGGCACCGGGGCTCGTCGGTCGGCTCGTGTTGCGGATGCGGCTCGATCCCTCGACCGAGCGCGCGGTGGAGTTCGCCGCCCGGACGGGGGACGGACCGCTGGCGAGGGCGCTCTCCCGGCACGAGCGGGGCAGCGCGGACGGTCCGACGAGCGGGCTTCAGGCGTTCGCCCGCGAGTGGCGCCCATGGTTCCCGGCCATCGACCGCGCCGCCGCGCTCGTTCGGACTGCCGCGACGGCGCCGCCGGAACGCCGCGGGCGGTGTCTGGACCGCGCGCTCGACGCCACGCTCTCGGGGACGACGGACCGCCTCGCGTCGTTCGTCGGCGAGGTCCGAGCGCCGGTCTCCGCGCTGTACGCGTTCGGTGTGCTCCTGCCGCTGGCGCTGATCGCGCTGCTGCCCGCGGGCGCCGCCGCCGGCGTCGCGATCGGTTCCGGGCTCGTCGCCGGTCTATACCTCGTCGCGCTCCCCGTCGGGCTGACGGCCGCGTCGGCGTGGCTGCTGTCGCGTCGGCCAGTCGCGTTTCCGCCGCAGCGGATCGGCGGCGACCACCCCGACGTGCCGGAGCGACGCGGCCACGCGCTCGTCGCCGGGTGCGTCCTCGGCAGCGTAGCAGCCGTCGTCGGCGCACGAGCCGTCGCAGCGTGGACGTGGCCGATCGCCGGCGTCGGCGTCGGTGCCGGGGCCGCGCTGTTCGTCTTCGCGCGGCCCCGTCGGGCGGTGTTGTCGGAGGTCCGCGACATCGAGCGCGGACTGCCGGACGCGATGACCGTCATCGGCGGGGACGTGGCCGAGGGGATCGCCGTCGAGACCGCGGTCGCGAACGCCGGCGAGCGACTCGACGGCGCGACCGGCGACGTGTTCGAGCGAGCCGGCCGCCGCAGCGACACGCTGCGGGTCGGCGTCCGCGAGGCGTTTCTCGGACAGGGCGGACCGGCCGCCGCCGTCCCGTCTCCCCGGCTTGGCGGGGCGGTCGCCCTGCTCGCCGTCGCCGCGAGAGAGGGTCGCCCGGCGGGTGACGTGCTCTTAGAACTCGCTGACCAGCTGGAGTCGCTCCGGGACCTCGAACGCGACGCTCGCCGACAGCTGGCGACCGTGACGGGGACGCTCTCGAACACCGCCGCGGTGTTCGCGCCCCTCGTCGGGGGGGCGACCGTCGCGCTCGCGACCGGAATCGACGCGGTCGACGTCGGCGGGCTCGGCGCCGGAGCGGCCGCGGGTGCGGACGCGCTCGGCGGTGGCCTCGGGACGGAAGGCGGAGTGGGGGCCGCCGGTGCCGGTGCGGCCGGAAGTGAGAGCGCGGCTGCCGACGGCGCGACGAGCCTATCGGTTCCGGTACTCGGACGGATCGTCGGGACGTACGTGCTACTCCTCGCCGCGCTCCTCACCGGGCTGGCGACGGGCCTCGAACGCGGGTTCGACCGGACGCTCGTGGCCTATCGGATCGGCATCGCGCTCCCGACGGCGACCGCGACGTTTCTCGTCGCGTTCGGCGGCGCCGGGCTCCTGATCTGAGAGGGAGGCCGACCTCGACGGCGAAGGGACGGCAAAACGGCCGGCGTCGCGACGGCGATCGTTTATATACGAGGCCGCGGCCAGCCGCCCCGTGTTCGAGACCCACTTCGACGCCACCTACGCGTGGCTCGGGCTGGCCGTCGTGAGCGTCGCGACAGCGGGCGTGGCAGCCGCGTTCCCCGCTTCGCCGCCGCCGGACGCCGACGGCGTCGCGCGAACCGTCGACTCGGTGGCGGACGGAGAGTACCCCGCGACCGCCGAACACGGGGTCGCGGCCGACCGCATCAGACTCACCGACGAGTCCGTTTCGCTCGGCGACGAACAGGGAACCGCGCGGGCGGCGCTCGACGCTCCGCGGATCACGCCGGTGATCCGGCCGAGAGCGGGGACGGAATCGAACGCGACGACCGATCCTCGGCTCCGTCGCGTCCTCGACGGAGTCCCCCCACAGGTCGCGTTCGACGATCCGGCGTCGTTCGCCGCGGCGGCCGAGCGCGCTCGGGCGGTCGAGAGCCGGTGGACCCCGGCGCCGGATCGGATCACAGTTCGGCGCGTTCACTACGGCGAGGTCCGAGTCACACTGGTGGGGTGACAGCGGATGGCGCCTCGTTCCACGGAACCGGACGCGGCGGGAACGACGGACGCGGGGTCCGCGTCCTTCTCGACGGCCGACCGCGCCGCCGTCGAACCGCTCGCGGCGCTCGTCGCGGTTTCGGTCGTCGCTCTGGCGCTCGGACTATACGCCGGTGCGCTGGGCGACGCCGGACCCGACGAGTCCCGGGCCGACGCCGAGGCGGCGCTCGACCGCGCCGAGCGGGAGATGTCCGTCGGCGGCGTCGTCGAGCCGAGTCGCATGCGGGAGTTCGAGGCGCCGGGGACCGCGACCGCGGTCGAACTGGAAGCGGACGGCGAGCGGTGGCTGGCCGCGTCGAGTCCGAGGGCCCCGGGACCGCCGGCGGTCAGGTCGTCTGACGCGGTCGTGATCGCCGAAAGGCGGGTGACGGTCCGGGTGGCTCCCGGCCGGAACGTTCGAGGAACCCTCCGGGCGGTGGTGTGGAGATGACCAGCACCGTCCTCGACGTGACCGTGTTGTTGCTCTGCGTCTCCGCGGGCGTCGTCGTGCTCGGCGCGAGCGACGCCGGCGCACCAGACGGTCCGACCGCGACGGACGCCGCGGACCGGCTCGTCACCGAGACGGTGACCGTGACGTACCGCGACGGCGACGCGCCCAACGGAACGCGGCGCGTCCACGCGACCCGTGCCGAGTTGCTCGCGCTGCTCGTCGAGCGAGACGCCAACGGTGCGTTCGACGGCCGGGCCGTCGAAGCCGTCCGGGCGGGACTCGGCCCGCGGACGCGAGCGGACGCGACCGTGCGGGGAGACGACGAGGCCGACGGTGATACCGCCGCCGCTCCGGAACGGATAGCGAGCGCGTCGTCTCCGGTCCCGAGCGCCGGTGGGGCGGTCCCGGCGCGGGTGATCGGCGAACCGGATCGGTCGACCTCCACGACCGAGTCTCGGAAGCGAGTCGCCGTCGGTCCGAAACCGCCGCGGAACGCTGACGTCGCCGTCGCGGTCGTTCGACAGCCGATCCCGGGTCGATCCGTCGACGGGCCCGGCCGAGAGGGCGGGTCGGCGGGCGTCGTTCGGATCGTCGTTCGGAGGTGGTGAGCGTGGGGGATCGACGCCACGGTCGGTCCGGAGACGAACGGCGTACGCCGACGTTCGTCGTCGACGAGCGGGCGCGGGTACCCTTCGCGCTCATCGGCGTGCTGCTGTTGGTGACGAGTTCGGCGTACGCCGCGGGGATCGCCGAGCAGGGGCTCGTGGGCGAGGACCGGCGCGTCGAGCGCGCCGTCGAACGCGTGGAGACCGACGCGACCGCGGCGCTCAGGAGCGCGGCCCGCGAGGCCGCTCACGAGGCGGCGGCGCAGCCGGTAACGCGCGCGCCAAACGGGTCCGGGGCGGGAACCGAAGCGGTCCGCGAGGGGGCCGCCTTCGAGGACGCGTTCCGGATCCGGCTCGCGATCGCCGGTGCGGACGCGCTGGCTGCGGTCGAGAGCGACGTGGGCCGCGTGGAGGCGAACGCCTCGTTGCCGGCGGTCGCGTCGCCGGACGATCTCGTCGCCGCCCGCGAGCGAGTCCACGTCGAACCGGCCGCCAACGGCACCGCGACGCGAGTGACCTTCGAGGGCGTCACGACCACCGCGACCCGCGGCGGCCGAACGATCGTGAACCGGACGCGACCGCGGACCGTCACCGTCGCCGTGCCGACACTGGCCGCTCACGAGCGAACGGAGCGATTCGAAGCGCGACTCAACCGCGGGCCTGTCGAGGGGCCCGGACTCGGTCGGCAGGTCACCGCGAGCCTCTACGCGATGGCGTGGGCCCGCGGCTACGGCCAGTACGCCGGCGCGCCGGTGGAGAACGTCGTCGCGAACCGCCACGTGGAGCTCTCGACGAACGCCGGGATCGTCCGCGTCCAGCGGGACGTCTTCGGGACTAGCGACCCTGACGCGCGCGGCGGCGTCGCTCGCGCGACCGCTCAGACCGGCGTGACGGACCTGCTGTCGCCGACCGGCGTCCACGAGGGCTCCTGGACGGACGCCGTTCTCGGGGCGCCGACGCCGACGGAAAGCGGTGAGACGACGACGGACCGTGAGGCGGCGGCGAGCGAGGACGCGGCCTTCGACCCGTCTCTCGGGGGGGCAGACGAGACGGCGTCGGTCGCGGTCGGCCACGCCGCCGACCGCGCGGCGGTCAGCGTCCACGACAATTTAGAATCGATCGTACGCGAGAGCCACCGCGTCGAGGTGAGCGTACGGACGGCGACGACCCGCGTCGTCGACGGCGGCCCGCTGACGCCGGACCGTCCCCAGTCGGACCTCCCCGAGCCGTGGCGCCGGGTCGACGCCTCCCGGACGGAGCGCTTTCGCGTGGTCGGCGGGAGCGACCTTCGGACGGGAGTCGACGACGGGGTCGTCTCGGCCGGCGAGTCGGTGCCGTTCGGCGGCGCGAGCCGGGAGGTCGTCGTCGAGCGGTCCGCGACCGCGACGTGGGAGCGCCAGATCGTCGAGCGAGGACCGAACGGGACGGTTCGGAACGTCAGCGTCGACCGAGCCGTCACGAGCGACGAGACCACGGACCGGTACCGCGTCCGCGTGTCGCTGACCGGTCGGTACGCGCCGCGGTCGGAGGCGCCGGACAGGCCGACGGCGACGTTCGGTGCTGCGGCGGGCGGCGACGTGGAGGGGCCGAACCTCGCGGACACGCCGGCGGCCGCGAGGGAGAAACTGGGCGTCGAGACCGGCGACGATGTCGACCGACTCGCGCGCGACGCCGTCGAGGGCGGCGACGAAACGCGGTCTGCGGTCGTGTACGGCGCTCGGGCGGGGGCGGACCTCGACCGGGTCGCCGGCGATATTTCGTCGCTATCGGAGCGGGTTCGTGACATCGAGACCGAGGCGTCGATGACCGACGCCGCGGTCGGCGAGGCGAGCCCGTACCGTGACCTCGCGGCGACCGTACGCGACCGACGCACCGCGCTCCGCGACGCCCCGTCGAGGTACGAGAGCGCGGTCGACCGCGGTCGCGTCGCCGCCCGCGTCGCGTACCTCGACGCCGTGATAGCGGAGTTAGAGTCCGCCGCCGCGAAGCGGGAGTCGGCGGCGAACGGCCTGCTCGACAGAGTGAACGGCGCGTTCGACGGACCGCCCGTCGGCGAGGTGATCGCCAGCCGCGAGGCCGCCCGCGACTCGGGGACGTACGTCGTCGGAGAGGGCGGACCGGGCGGTGCGGTCACGTTTGCGCCGGAGGGGTCGCCCGGATACCTCCCGCGGACCGCGGTCGACGGCGAGCGGGTCGACGGCGTCGAGGGCACGACGACGCGGCCGCTCGTGACCCGGAACGTGAACTACGCGACGCTCCCGTACAGCGACGTCTCCGGCGGGATCGCAGACCGCCTCCTCGGAACCGACGACACGGTGCGCGTCGGCGTCGCCGGACGGTCACTGCTCGCGGCCGACGAGGCGCTCGCGGCGGCCGACGACGACGACCTGCGCGCGGACCGTCGCGCGCTCGCGGGACGGGTCGACGCCTCGCTGCGACGCCTCGACGACGCCTTAGCGGAGCGACTCGCCGGTCGAACAGAGCTCTCGCGTGAGCAGCGACGAGCCGCCTTGGAGCGCGCCGCGGCGGGCTACGACTCGCTCGGCGACAGGGCCGTGGCCGTCGGAGCCGGCGAGTACCCCGACCGAGTCGCGAGCGAGGCGGCGCGGGTGGGGTCGCTGTCGACGGCCGAGCGGATCGGGCTCGCGGCGGAGCTCCGCGTCGCGACGCGGAAGTCCGCGGGGCGAGACGCGGTCCGCGTGCCGGCCCGCTTCGTCGACGCGACGACGGCCGCGTCGCGGGCGATCCGCCGCGACGAAGTGGAGTCAGCGATCGAACGCCGGGCGCAGAAGGCGGTCGCGTCGGTCCCCGACGACCGAGTTCCGAAGCCGGTCCGAAGCGTCGGGGCGGGACTCCCGGTCGCGCCGGTCCCCGGATACTGGGTGGCGACGGTCAACGCGTGGAACGTCCAGGTGCGCGGGGAGTACCCGCGGTTCGCGCTCCGCGCGAACGTCGGCACGCCAGACCGCCCGTTCGAGTACGTCAGGTCGCCCGGCGAGGTCCGCGTCGACGCGGGCGGCGAGTCGGTCGTGTTGGGGGCCACGGAGCCGGTGGCGTTCGAGACGCGCACCGTCGTCGTCGTCGCCGTGCCCGCGGGGCCGCCGGGCGTCGGCGACGTCGACGGGACACGCGAGGAGACGTCCGGCGGCTGGCCGTGTCCCGGCCCGCTCACCGCGTCACCGGAGACCGCGGACGAGTGTACGGAGGCGTGAGACGCAGACGGGGGGTATCGACCGGAACGCGGCCGACCGCAGGCGTTTTGAGACGCGGCGACCGAGTGCGGGTATGTTCCACGAGGTCGTCGACGGCGACGGACCCGGACCCGCCGTCGACCCGGACGAGCCGACGGCGGCGAGCCTGCTCGCCGCCTTCGAGGCGATGGTGACGGAGGCAGCGTCGACGGTCGGCACCGATCGGTTGGTCGACGAGGTCGGACTGACCGAGGCGGACGCGGCCGCCGTCCGCGAGGGCGACATCGGCGGAGTGGCGCTCGCGGACGCCGCAGCCGTCCTCGCCGCGGCGGAGCCGGATCGCGGCGCCGACGCGATGGTCGCAGAGGTCCGTGACCACCTGCTGATGGGGATGGCGACCGCCGTCCTCGACGTCGACTCGCTCGCCGCGAAGATCGACGCCGACCTCACCGGACAGGAGGTCCAGCAGGCGCTGGAAGGGCGGACCGCGATGACGCTCGGCCAGCTCGCGGAGATCCTCGCGGTCATCGAGCGCCGGAAGCCATGAGGGTCGTCGTCGTCGGGTGCGGCTACGTCGGACTGGCGCTGGCGGCCCAGCTCGACGCCCGCGGCCACACGGTGACCGGCGTCCGTCGGTCCGACGACGGGCTCGACGCGGTCGACGCCGTCGGGGCGGACGTGGATGCCGTGCGCGCGGACGCGACCGATCCGGCGTCGCTGGAAGGACTGCCCGACGCGGACGCTGTCGTCTTCGCGGCCAGTTCCGGCGGGCGCGGCGCCGACGCGGCGCGAGCGGTGTACGTCGACGGGCTGGCGAACGTCGTCGACGAGTACGGGTCGCGGGCCTACTCGCCGGACCGGTTGGTGTACACCTCTTCGACGGGGGTGTACGGCGACCACGACGGCGACTGGGTCGACGAGGAGACGCCGCTCGACCCCACCACGGAGAAGACGGCGGTCCTCGCGGAGGCCGAACGGATCGCCGTCGAGCGCGCTTCCGAGGCCGGTATCGACGGGACGGTCGTCCGCTTCGCGGGACTGTACGGTCCGGAGCGGTACCGGCTGGAGCGGTACGTGGAGGGACCGGTGACGGCCGGCTACCTCAACATGGTCCACCGCGACGACGCCGCGGGGTCGATCCGACACCTGTTGGAGACGGACCGCGCACGGGACCGCGCCGTCCTCGTCGTCGACGACGAACCGGTCGACAAACACGCGTTCGCCGACTGGCTCGCCGACGCCTGCGGCGTGCCGCGCCCGGAGAAGCTGTCGAAGGACGAGCGGATCGCGGCCGGCGACCTCTCCGAGGCCGCGGAGCGCCGGATCCGGACGAGCAAGCGGTGTTCGAACGCGCTCCTCCGAGAGCTCGGCTACGAGTTCGTTCACCCGACGTTCCGGTCGGGGTACCGCGACGCGGTGCGCGCGTACCGGACCACGACGGAGTAGCGCGTTCCGGCGGGCCGGACGCCGGATCGTCGCCGGGTCACTCGATCGCAGTCGGTTCCGTCGCTTCCAGTCCGTCGGAACGGCAACGAAGCTTCATGTATCGGGAGCGACTGGCCACAACGCATGCGAGCGATGAGCGCGGCCGGCGACCGGTTCTCGCAGGCGGAAGCCATGGCCCGGCAGAACCCGGAGATCGCCGTCGGCGTGGCGCTCGTCCTGCTTATCGTCGTCGGAGTCGCCGTCGTCGTGTTCCGCGTTCGGCGGACGCCGGGCATCAGGTTCCGTCGGCTGTTGGCCGCCGAAGACGAGATCACGGTGCTGATGCATCCGAACCCCGACCCGGACGCGATGTCGGCCGCCGTCGGGGTGGCCTCCCTGGCCGACCAGGTGGACGTCGACGCGACCATCCAGTATCCGGGCCAGATCCGGCACCAGGAGAACCGGGCGTTCCGAACCGTCCTGGACCTTGAACTGGAGCCGATAGAGCACGTGAGCGACCTCGCGGCCGAGTCGGTCGTCTTGGTCGATCACAACGAGCCCCGGGGGTTCGCCGGCGCCGACGGCGTGCTGCCGATGGCCGTCGTCGACCACCATCCCGGAGACGGCGCCGGCGAGGCGTTCACCGACGTGCGGACGGACTACGGGGCGAGCGCCTCGGTCGTCGCGGAGTACTTCCAGGACAACGACGCGGTGCCGGTCCCGCCGGACAAGCACGCGAGCGAGACGGGCAGCGACCTGACGCTGTCGACCGACACGGCGACGGGGCTGCTGTACGGGATCTTGGCCGACACGAAACACCTCACCGTCGGGGCCAGCGAACCGGACTTCGCGGCGGCGGCGTACCTCTACCCCGGCGTCGACCAGGACCGGCTCGACCGGATCGCGAACCCCGCGGTCGACGCGGAGGTGCTGGAGGTGAAGGCCCGAGCGATTGCGGGACGACGCGTCGAGGGGTCGTTCGCGGTCGCGGACGTGGGCGGCGTGAACAACGTCGACGCCATCCCGCAGGCGGCGGACGAGCTGATACAGCTGGAGGGCGTCAGCGCGGTCGTGGTGATCGGCGAGCGGGAGGGAACGGTCCACCTCTCGGGGCGGTCGCGAGACGACCGCGTTCACATGGGCAACGCCATCGGGGCGGTACTGGACGACGTCGACAGCGGGAACGGCGGCGGTCACTCCCGGATGGGCGGCGGGACGATCGAACCGGCGATCGACCCCACCGGAGAAGCGGGGTCGGAGACCGTCGACCGCGACGCCCTCGCCGACGGACTGTTCCGGGCGATGGCCGGCGACGTGTGACCGGATCGGGATCGGCGGCTTCCGGTCCGACCGGCGGTTCGAGGGTGGCCGTCGCGAGCGAGCGGGCGGATTTAACTTCGCGGCTCGCGGTGGGTGTGGTATGAGCATCGACATCGCGGTCGACGACGGCTGGCGGGCGCTGATCGGCGTGGGCGTCGGCTACGGGATCGCGGTCGGGCTGGTGTTCCTGTTGTTCTTCATCGTCCCGTACCTCGCCGTCGCGACGCTGTAGGCGAGCGGCTCGACTGCGAGGCAAAGGCGAGTGACGAGCGCGCTGAAGGGATCGAGAAAGCGAGCGCGCTGAAGGGATCGAGAAAGCGAGCGCGGAGAAACGAGTGACCCGGTGACGGGAGCGGGACCGGCTCCGATCAGGCGAACGCCAGCGAGTCGTCGACGTTGGTCTCGTCGTCCTTCCGGAGCTTCTCGTTGGCTTCGAGGAAGTCGGTGAGCGTGATCTCCGTGCGGTCGTCGCGGATGGCGAACATCCCGGCCTCCGTACACATCGCCTTGATGTCGGCGCCGGAGGCGTCGGGCGTCAGCTCGGCCAGCTCGGTGAAGTCGATCCCGTCTGCGAGGTTCATGTTCCGAGTGTGGATCTGGAAGATGATCTCGCGGCCGTCGGTGTTCGGCTTCGGCACCTCGATGAGGCGGTCGAACCGGCCGGGACGCAAGATCGCGGGGTCGAGCATGTCGAAGCGGTTGGTCGCGGCGATGATCCGGACCTCGCCGCGCTCGTCGAAGCCGTCCATCTCGGAGAGCAGCTGCATCATCGTGCGCTGGACCTCGGCGTCGCCGGAGGTCTTCGAGTCCGTGCGCTTCGAGGCGATCGCGTCGATCTCGTCGATGAAGAGGACCGCGGGCTGGTTCTCGCGGGCGACCTCGAAGAGGTCGCGGACGAGCTTCGCGCCCTCGCCGATGAACTTGTGAACCAGCTCGGAGCCGGCCATCTTGATGAACGTCGCGTCCGTCTCGTTGGCGACCGCCTTCGCCAGCATCGTCTTGCCGGTGCCGGGCGGGCCGTACAGCAGGACGCCGCTCGGGGGCTGGATGCCGACGTCCTCGAACATGTCGGGGTGTTCCAGCGGCATCTCGACGGTCTCGCGGACCTCCTGCATCTGGTCTTCGAGCCCGCCGATGTCGGCGTAGGTGACGTCGGGCGAGTGTTCGACCTGCATCACGCGGGCCCGGACGTCGGTCTCCTTCTCCAGCTTCTTGACCACGGACAGCGAGTTGTTGACCGCGACGCGGTCGTCGGGGTCGAGCTTCTCGCGCATCTCATCGGTGACCTCGGTGAGCGCCTCCTGGTTGTTGCCGTGCTGTTTGATCACGGCGCCGTCGGGCGTTATCTCTTGGACCGTCGCCACGAACAGCGGGGACTGCTTCAGCTTCTTGTTCTCGTGGGTGAGCCGCTCCAGCTTCTGCTGGTACTTGTTGTTCTCCGCGTTGGCGTCGAGGAGTTTGTCGCGCATCTCCTCGTTTTGCGACTCGAGAACGTCGAGACGCTCCTGTAAGGAGTCGATTTTTTCCTGTTTCGACGCCGCACCCTCGTCGTAAGGCATGTCGACGTCGTCGACCGTATCGCTCATTGTGTCTCTTAAAGCGTCTCGCGGATAAGAGGTTTCGGGTGGGGGCACGACGCGGCGTGTTTCGCCGGCATCGGCGCCCGACGGCGGCGGAGCGTTCCCCGACCGGGCGTCGCCGTCGTCCGATAGTTTATTCTTGAGAGTAATGAAAGTGGATAGTAAATATTATCATACAGCATCCCAATGATCGAGACACGCATGAGTACGACCGACGCCGTTACCGCCGAAGACGGGACTGCGGATCGCTGGGCGGCCGTTCGCGACCTTCCCCCGAGCGCGAAGCTCGTCGCGAAAGTGTTAGACTACAACGACACGCTCACGCAGAGCGAACTGGCCGAAGAGACCCTTCTCCCGCCGCGGACCGTACGGTACGCGCTCTCGCGGCTCGAAGACGAGGGCGTCGTCGACTCCCGGTTCTCTTTCACCGACGCTCGCAAGCGCCTGTACTCGCTGGGCGTCTGAGCGGCCGAGCGCCGCGCGACCGGTCCGGCCGGCGACCGTTTTTATCCGATATCGCGCGAGTCGACCCGTGGTCTCGACTACCGCCGTCAAGCGCGCGCTTGCCGCGCTCGCGACGCGCACCGACACCGCGAGACGACCGTACGTCGCCGTGATCGACGAGGCGGACGCCGCGCGCGGCGACCTGCGGCGCGCGGCCGGATTCGCCGACGCGGTCGGACTCGACCGACTTGCGGAGGCGGTCGACGCCGCGGACCGCGCGGGCGACGAGACGACCGCAGAACGGGGATGCGAGGCGCTCACCGCGTACCGCCGGTTCCGACGGGTCGCGGCCGGCGACACCGTCGAGAACGGCGGTGGCGGCGATCCGGGCCCAGACCCTGACGGCGTCGCGGACCACTTCCGCTCCGGCCCCGGAATCCATAAGCCCGACACCGGCCAAGACGCGGACAGATGACACGGGTGATCCACACCGGCGACACCCACATCGGGTACTCGCAGTACCAGTCGCCGGTCAGGCGACAGGACTTCCTCGACGCGTTCGAGGCCGTTGTCGACGACGCGGTCGACGAGGGCGTCGACGCCGTCGTCCACGCGGGCGACCTCTTCCACGACCGCCGGCCCGACCTCCGCGACCTGATGGGAACCATCTCGGTCCTCCGGCGACTCGACGACGCGGGCATCCCGTTCCTCGCGGTCGTCGGCAACCACGAGTCGACCCGAGACGGACAGTGGCTCGACCTCTTCGAGCGACTCGGGCTGGCGACCCGACTCGGCGACGAGCCGGTCGTCGCGGGCGACACGGCCTTCTACGGCCTCGATCACGTCCCGGTGTCGCGCCGCGACGACCTCGACTACGCCTTCGCCGACCACGGCGCCAGGCACGCGGCGCTCGTCGCGCACGGCCTCTTCGAGCCGTTCGGCTACGCCGACTGGGACACGGAGACGGTGCTGGCCGAGAGCGACGTCGACTTCGACGCCATGCTGCTCGGCGACAACCACACGCCGGACACCGCCACGGTCGCCGACACGTGGGTCACGTACCCGGGCTCCACCGAACGCGCGAGCGCGAGCGAACGCGACGGCCGCGGCTACAACGTCGTCGTCTTCGACGCCGACGCGGCGGGCGGCGACGACCGGGTGGAGATCCGGCGCCGCGCGCTCAACACGCGTCCGTTCGTCTTCGTGTCCGTCGAACTGCGCGAGGGCGAAGGCGAGTCGCGGGTTCGCGAGCGCGTACGCGAGTACGACCTCGCGGACGCCGTGGTTCACGTCGAGGTCACCGGCGAGGGCGAGCCGGTGACGCCGGCCGCAGTCGAGGAGTTCGCGACCGACGAGGGGGCGCTCATCGCCCGCGTCGCGGACCGGCGCGAGGTCGAGGCCGACGGCGAGGTGGACGTGAGCTTCGCCGACCCCGAGGACGCGGTCCGCGACCGACTCGACGAGATGTCGCTCTCGACCGCTACGCGCGACGTCGAACGCGCCGTCCGCTCGGAGGCGATCCCCGACACCAACGTCCGCGAGACCGTGAAACGCCGGGTCGAGGAGCGACTCGACGAGGACGAGGACCTCGGCGCGTTCGATCCGGTCAGTCCGGACGCAGCCGACGAAGCCGTCGACGACGGTGACGCCGGGAACGACCTCGACGGTGACGCCGGGAACGACCTCGACGGTGACGCCGGGAACGACCTCGACGGCGGCGAGGTCGACGGCGGTGATGAAAGCGGAGGTGAGGAGGTCAACGCCGACGACGGCGAGGTCGACAGCGGAGGTGAGGACGCCGAGGAGTCGCCCGCCGAGGAGGCCGCGGACGCCGGGTCGGCGTCGACGGACGGGCAGGTTTCCATGGAGGACTACCTGTGAAATTCGACCGCGTGCGGCTCACGAACTTCAAACCGTACGGCGACGCGGACCTGCGACTGACCGAGGGGGTAACTGTCATCCACGGGCTCAACGGCAGCGGGAAGTCGTCGCTGCTCGAGGCCTGTTTCTTCGCGCTGTACGGGTCGAAGGCGCTGGACGGGACCCTCGAAGACGTGATCACGAACGGCGAAGCGGAGACCGAGGTCGAGTTGTGGTTCACCCACGCCGGGACCTCCTACCGCGTCGAGCGACGGCTCAAGTCCTACGACGGACGGATCGACCACAAGTGTACGCTCGAATCGACCGACGGGAGCGACGTGACTCGCGACGGCGCGCGGGCGGTCAGAGAGTTCGTCAGCGAACTCCTGCGGATGGACGCGGAGGCGTTCGTCAACTGCGCGTACGTCCGGCAGGGCGAGGTGAACAAGCTGATCAACGCGACGCCCCGTGAACGACAGGACACGATCGACGACCTGCTCCAACTGGGCAAACTGGAGGAGTACCGCGAGCGCGCCGGCGACGCCAGGCTCGGCGTCGAGGACGTTCTGGAGAACCGGCGGGGTCGGCTCGACCAGCTCGACGAGCAGATCGCCGCGAAGGAGGACCGCGACCTCCACGAGCGACTCAACGAGCTCGAGAGCGAACTCGGCGAGGTCACGGAGGAGATCGACCGGTACGAGACGCAGCGCGAACAGGCGAAGGAGACCCGTGAGGCCGCCGCGGAGACGCTGTCGGCTCACGCCGAGAAGCGCGAGGAGCTGGAGGCGGTGGAGGCGGCGATCGAGGAGATCGAAGCGGCGATCCGGTCGGCCGAACGCGAGCGCGACGACCATCGCGACGCGATCCGCGAGACCCGCGAGCGGATCGCGGAGATCGAGTCAGCGATCGACGAGCGGCTCGACGACGCCGGGCTCGACGCGGCGACCGACGAGGCCGTCGCCGAGCGCCGGTCGGAGCTCGACGACCGCGAGGCCGCGGTCCGCGAGGAGCTCGACGACGAGCGGGTGAACGCCGAGGCGCTCCGCAATCAGGCGACGAACCTCGCCGGGAAGGCCGACGACCGCACCGAGCGCGCCGGAGAGATCGAGGCCGAAGCCGAGGAGGCGGCGACGGCGGCGGAGGCGGCGGCGGAGGAGGTCGCCGAGCGCGAGTCGTCGATCCAGGAGCTCCGCGAGGAGGCGGAGAGCCTGCGCGAGCGGTTCGAGGCCGCCGACGCGGACGTCGACCGCGACGGCGTGGCCGACGAGCGCGACGCGCTGCGCGAGCGGCGCGGCGAGGTCCGCGAACGGATCGCGGAGCTGTCGACGGAGCTGAAGAACGCCCGCGAGCGCGTCGAGGAGGCCGAGGAGCTGCTCGCGGCGGGGAAGTGTCCCGAGTGCGGGCAGCCCGTCGAGGACTCGCCGCACGCGAGCGGGATCGACGAGGACCGCGAGCGTGTCGCCGAGTTGGAGTCGGAGCTGAACGAGACTCGGGAGCGCGAGGCGAGTCTCGACGACGGGATCGACGAACTCGACGACCTCGCGGCCGCCGCGGACCGGCTCGACGAGATCGACGAGACGGTCGAGATGCTCGAAGAGCGGGTCGCGGAGAAGCGGGCCGAGGCGGAGCGCGAGCGGGACGCCGAGGCGGAGAAGCGCGAGCGCGCCGAGGCGCTGCGCGAGGAGGCCGAGGAGACCCGCGAGGTCGCCGCGGAGAAACGCGGACAGGCCGAGACGGCCGCGGAGCGTGTGACGGAACTCGAGGCGGAACTGGCGGCGGTCGACGACGCCCGAGAGGCGGTGACGGCCGTCGAAGAGCGGCAGTCGGCGATCGCCGACGCGGAAGACGAGATCGAGCGGCGGCGGGAGAAACGCGAGAGCCTCGCGGAGGTGAACGACGAGCGGCGCGATCGGCTCGCCGACAAGCGCGACCGCCGCGACGAGCTCGCGGAAGCGGTCGACGAGGAGGCGGTCGAGGACGCGAAGGGACGAAAATCGGACGCCGAGGAGTACCTCGAAAAGGTCGCCGAAGAGCTCGACCGGCTCGAGGAGCGACGGACCGAGCTCCAGAACGCGATCGGCGGCGTGAAAGCCGATCTCGCGGAGCTCGCGGAGCGCCGCGAGGAGCGTGAGGCGCTCGGAGAGCGGGTGGACGCGCTCGAAACGCTCCACGACGAGACGAGCGAACTGGAGTCGATGTACGCCGACCTGCGCGCGGAGCTCCGCCAGCGCAACGTCACCGAGCTCGAACGCACCCTCAACGAGACGTTCGAACTCGTCTACGGTAACGACGCCTACTCGCACATCGAGCTCGACGGCGAGTACGTCCTCACCGTCTACCAGAAGGACGGCGAACCGCTCGACCCGGAGCAGCTATCAGGCGGCGAGCGCGCCCTGTTCAACCTCTCGCTCCGGTGTGCGATCTACCGGCTGCTCTCGGAGGGGATCGAGGGGGCCGCGCCGACGCCGCCGCTCATCCTGGACGAACCGACCGTGTTCCTCGATTCCGGCCACGTCTCGCGGCTGGTGCGCCTCGTCGAGGAGATGCGCGGTTTCGGGGTGCGTCAGATTATCATCGTGAGCCACGACGACGAACTGGTCGGCGCCGCCGACGAACTGGTCACCGTCGAGAAGGACCCCCGCTCGAACCGCTCGACCGTGCGCCGCGAGGACGCGGCGGAGCTCGGCGTCGCGTCGCTCGCCGACGACTGAGCTCGGGTCCACGATCGGCTTCCGCGTCAGTGGTCGGCTCCGGCGCCGGCGTCGCCCCGCAGCGAGCCCATCGCCTCGACCGCGACCGGAGTCGGTTCGTACCCGCGCTGTCCCGCGACCTCGACTTCCTCGACGAGGCCGGCCGCGCGGAACGTCGTGACCGCGCCGTGGAGGTCGGACTCGCACATGTCGGCGGCGTCGAGGAGGTCGATGGCGGCGATCGGTCCCGCGTCGACGATCACGGCGAGGAGGCCGAGCGACCGGTCGTCACGGACCGCACCGAGAGTTCGACGGACCGGTTCCGGGACGCCCGAGGCGGCGGTTTCGAGGGGTGACTCGCCGTCGACGACGGTGAGGTCGCCGTTGTCGACGTACCGCTCAGCGCCGGTGTCGGGGTCGCGTACGCGACTCGACTCGGCGGAGCGTTTCACGAGGAGGTACGTGTCGCCGTCGCCGTCGCGAACCGTCTGCATGAGTGAAAGGCCGCGGCCGTCGGACATTACGCTTCCGGGCGGGTCGAATCCGACTCGGAACCCGTATCGTCGACACCGTCGGGACCGGTCTCGTCGTCAGGGAGCGTCTCACTGTCGGCGGCGGCCGCTCCGTTCGCATCGCTCTCTGCCTCGGATTCGGACTCGTCAGAGCCCGTGTCGGAGTCCGCGCCGTCGTCCCGCGATCGGTTCCACGAGCGGTACGTCTGGTAAGTCCGAACGCCGGCCAGGAGGCCGACGACGAGCAGTGCGGGACCGGTCCGAGACCACCCTTCGAAGTACCACACCATCGGACCGAGCGCGACGAGGAGGACGGCGGCGTTGGCGTAGATGACGGCGGCGACGAACGCGCGGAGGGTGCCCGAATCCACGTCGCTCGCCCCTTCGAAGTCGCCGGCGTCGTCGAACGTCTTCACCGACGGCGCCTTGGGGATGTCGGGCGTCATCTCCCGCTCGGCGTCTGAGCTCTCGCCGACGGAGATCTCGCCCTCGTCGTCCTCGTCGAGGCTGAACACGCGTCGGCGTACGCCGCGCCGGGGCAAAGGGGTTCCGTCCGGGCCCGAACACCGAGGCGGGTCTCGGCGGTGACGCGGCGGCTAGTCGGCGGAGCGGCGTCGGGCGGGCGAAAGACCCGCCGTCAGATCGCGTCGGCGAGCCGTACCGTTCGGCTCGCTTCGACCCACGCGAGCGGGTTCGCGGCGTCGAAAAGCACCACGCTCCCGTCGTCCTCGTACACCTCCACCTCGGCGTCGACCGCGTCGTGACCGGCCGGGCGAGCCGCCTGGGGTTCGGAACGTGGGTCCGAAGACATAGACCTTGGTAAGTCGTAACACATTAAATGCCTTTCTGTGGCGGGAGTCCTCGCCGGACCCGAAAGCCGAGTTTTTTAGCCGGGTAACGCCGAAGGACGGGTATGACTCAGTCGGGGCTGTCGGACTTCTCGTCGGGCGGAGACGCGGGCGACGGAGCCGACGGCGGCACTGAAACCGAACGAGCGGACCTCGCCGCACAGGAGGCGGCCGTCGTCGCCGGCGGCGGACGCGGCCACGTCAGCGACGTCGTCGACGTGGACGAGGCGAAGTTCCCGGAGTCGACCGGGACCGTCGAGCTGATGATCACCCAGATCGACTACGCCGTCGAGGGGTACGGCAGCGACGAGTACCCGGTCGTTCACGTGTTCGGTCGGCGGCCGGCCGAGAACGTCGACGGGGACGCGGAACACGTCGACGGGGACGCCGACCACGACGCCGTCGAACACCTCCGCGTCCTCGGCGTCGAGCCGTACTTCTACGTCCCCACGGCCGACATCGACCGCGACCCCGTCGAGGAGTACGACGTGGTGATCGGGACCCGTGAGGAGGACCCGGACGGCGAACCGTACGAGAGCATCCGCGGCGAGCCGCTCACTCGGATCGTCACCCGCACACCCCGCGACGTGGGGTCCATCCGCGACGACTTCGCGACCAGCTTCGAGGCGGACATCCTCTTCCCGAACCGCTTTCTGATCGACAACGGGCTCAACGGCGGGATCCGCGTCGAGGAGCGTCGCCTCGACGACGAGGACGGGACCATTCAGGTCCACGAGGGGCACCTCGAACCCGCCGAGGTCGACGCCGACATGCGCGTGAACACCTTCGACATCGAAGTCGACGACCGACGCGGCTTCCCGGAGGACGGCGAGGAGCCGATCATCTGTCTCACCAGCCACGACTCCTACGACGACGAGTACGTCGTCTGGCTGTACGACGCTCCCGAAGCGGCGGTGCCGTCTCCCGAGGGCCTCCCGGACTACGAGGGTATCGTGGACGCCGAGGACGGCGGCGACACGCTCGACTTCGAGGTCCGCACCTTCGAGGAGGAGGCCGCGATGCTCGACGCGTTCATCGCGTACCTCGACGAGACCGACCCGGACCTGCTCACCGGGTGGAACTTCGAGGACTTCGACATGCCGTACGTCCTCGACCGAATGGAGGTGCTCGACGACGGCAGCCAGTACGACCTCGACGTCGACCGGCTCTCCCGCATCGGCGAGGTGTGGCGCTCCGGCTGGGGCGGCCCGGACGTGAAGGGACGGGTCGTGTTCGACCTGCTGTACGCCTACAAGCGGACGATGTTCACCGAGTTGGAGTCGTACCGCCTCGACGCGGTCGGGGAACGCGAGCTCGGCGTCGGCAAGGAGCGCTACACCGGCGACATCGGCGACCTCTGGGAGCAGGACCCCGAGCGCCTGCTGGAGTACAGCATCCGCGACGTGGAGCTGTGCGTCGAGATCGACCGGAAACAGGACGTGATCGCCTTCTGGGACGAGGTTCGAACCTTCGTCGGCTGTAAGATCGAGGACGCGCCGACTCCGGGCGACACCGTCGACATGTACGTCCTCCACAAGGCGTTCGGGAAGTTCGCGCTCCCGACGAAGGGCCAACAGGAGTCCGAGGACTTCGAGGGCGGCGCCGTCTTCGACCCGATCACGGGCGTCAAGGAGATGGTGACGGTCCAGGACCTGAAGAGCCTCTACCCGATGTGTATGGTGACGATCAACGCCGGCCCGGAGACGAAGGTCGACCCCGACGAGTACGACGGCGAGACGTACGTCGCGCCCAACGGGACCCACTTCCGGAAGCAGCCGGACGGGATCATGCGCGAGATGGTCGACGAACTGCTCTCCGAGCGCGAGGAGAAAAAGGCCCTCCGGAACGACCACGAGCCCGGCACCGAGCCGTACGAGCAGTACGACCGACAGCAGGCATCTGTCAAGGTTATTATGAATTCTCTGTACGGCGTGACGGGATGGGATCGGTTCCGTCTCTACGACAAAGAGGGCGCAGCGGCCGTCACAGCGACCGGTCGCGAGGTCATCGATTTCACGGAGGAGGCCGCAGAGGAGCTTAATTATCAGGTGGCTTATGGAGATACTGACAGCGTCATGTTATCTTTATCTGACATGTCGAAGGAGGAGGCGATCGAGACCTCCTTCGAGATCGAGGACCACATCAACGAGCGCTACGACGACTTCGCGCGCGACGAGCTGAACGCCGAATTCCATCGCTTCCAGATCGAGTTCGAGAAGCTCTACCGGCGCTTCTTCCAGGCGGGCAAGAAGAAGCGGTACGCGGGCCACATCGTCTGGAAGGAAGGGAAAGACGTCGACGACATCGACATCACCGGCTTCGAGTACAAGCGCTCGGACATCGCCGGTATCACGAAGGAGGTCCAGCAGAACGTCATCGAGACGATCGTCACGGGCGACGACATCGACGCGGACATGGAGGAGGTGAAAGCGTACCTCGTGGACGTCATCGCGCGGGTGCTCGACGGCGACGTCGACGTCGAGGACATCGGGATCCCGGGCGGTATCGGCAAGAAGCTCGACGCCTACGAGACTCCGACCGCGCAGGTCCGCGGGGCGAAGTACGCCAACCTGATGCTCGGGACGAACTTCGGGAGCGGATCGAAGCCGAAGCGGCTCTACTTAGAGAAAGTCCATCCGGACTTCTGGAAGCGGATGGAAGAGGAGGAGGGGCTCGACCCGCAGCGGGATCCCCTCTACGGGGAGTTCAAACGCGATCCGGACGTGATCTGTTTCGAGTACGCGGACCAGGTGCCGGCGGAGTTCGAAATCGACCGGGAGAAGATGCTGGACAAGACGCTGAAAGGACCGATAGAGCGCGTGATAGAGGCGCTCGGCATGTCGTGGGAGGAGGTCAAGACCGGCCAAGAGCAGACCGGTCTCGGGTCGTTCATGTGAGCGGCGGCGAGCGAGAAGCCCGCCTACTGAAAGCAGTTTTCGATCGGTAGAAAATTTCTTATTCGATTTGCGAGTTTTGAGGTGGAGATTCGTAACCGTTAACCCCAGTAACATACACTGTACACACACGAGGCACGAGACTACAATGGCAACTCTCGAAATCAACGACCTTCGGGCACGAGTGGCCGAAGAGGGCGGTGAACGCATCCTCCGCGGCGTCGACCTGACGGTCGAATCCGGGGACATCCACGCGCTGATGGGTCCGAACGGCTCCGGGAAATCGACGCTGGCGAAGGTGATCGCCGGCCATCCGGCCTACGAGGTGACCGACGGGTCGATCACGCTCCACCTCGAAGAGGCGGACGTCGAAGACATCGACGCCGACCTCGACGATGACGACTACAGCTGGGAGCTGCTCGAGCTCGAACCCAACGAGCGCGCCGCGCTCGGCATCTTCCTCGGGTTCCAGTACCCCGCCGAGATCGAGGGGGTTACCATGACGAACTTCCTCCGACAGGCGCTCAACGCGAAGGCGGACGAGCGGGAGGAGCTGTTCGAGGACGAAGACGAGGAGTCGGCCGAGGCCGACGATGACGACGAGGAGGGGTACGAGACCTCTCCGATGGAGGGGCCGGCGGACGACGGCGAAATCGGCGTCGCCGAGTTCCAGGAGATCCTCTCCGAGAAGATGGAGCTGCTCGACATGGACGAGAAGTTCATGCAGCGGTACCTCAACGCCGGCTTCTCCGGCGGCGAGAAGAAGCAGAACGAGGTCCTTCAGGCAGCAATGTTGGAGCCGAGCGTCGCCGTGCTCGACGAGATCGACTCCGGGCTCGACATCGACCGCCTTCAGGACGTCTCGAAGGGGATCAACGCGCTCCGCGACGAGCAGGGCACGGGTATCCTCCAGATCACCCACTACCAGCGCATCCTCGACTACGTCGAACCCGACCACGTCCACGTAATGCTCGACGGCGAAGTCGTCAAGAGCGGCGGCGCGGAACTCGCCGAGAAGCTCGAGGACGAGGGGTACGACTGGGTCCGCGAGGACGCCTTCGAGACGGCGTAACCGAATCCGGGCACGCGACACACGTAAACACGGAAATCCGTAACAACACACTATGAGCTCACAACAGGACGAACTGAAAGAGACAGACACTGAGGCCCGCTTCGAATTCAAGAAGGAGGAGAAGTCCGCCTTCAAAAGCGAAAAGGGCCTCACCGAGGAGACGGTCCGCGTCATCTCGGAGGACAAAGACGAGCCGGAGTGGATGTTGGAGCGCCGACTGCGCGCGCTCGAACAGTTCCAGCAGATGCCGATGCCGACCGACTGGCCCGGCCAGCCGGACCTGAGCGAGGTCGACGTCGACGAGATCATCCCGTACATCCGGCCGGACGTCGACGTCCGCGCCGGCGTCGACGACTGGACCGAACTCCCCGACGAGATCAAAGACACCTTCGACAAACTGGGCATCCCCGAGGCCGAGAAGAACGCGCTCTCCGGCGTCGGCGCCCAGTACGAGTCGGAAGTCGTCTACCAGAACATGCAGGAGCGCTGGGAGGAGAAGGGCGTCATCTTCTGTAACATGGACGAGGCGGTCCAAGAGCACGAGGAACTCGTCCGCGAGCACTTCATGACGAAGTGCGTCCCCCCGAGCGACAACAAGTTCGCGGCGCTTCACGGCGCCATCTGGTCCGGCGGCTCGTTCGTCTACGTCCCCGAAAACACCACCGTCGACATGCCGGTCCAGGCGTACTTCCGGATGAACTCCGAGGGAATGGGCCAGTTCGAGCACACGCTCATCATCGCCGAGGAGGGCTCGGAGGTCCACTACATCGAGGGCTGTTCCGCGCCGAAGTACTCGGCGTTCAACCTCCACTCGGGCGGCGTCGAGGTGTTCGTCGGCGAGGACGCCCACGTCCAGTACTCCACGGTGCAGAACTGGTCGAAGAACACGTACAACCTGAACACCAAGCGCGCCATCGCCGAGAAGGGCGGGCGCATGGAATGGATTTCGGGGTCGATGGGGTCGAAGGCGACGATGCTGTACCCGTCGACGATCCTGAAGGGCCGCGGCGCCTCCGACAACCACATCACCATCGCCTTCGCCGGCGAGGGCCAGGACATCGACACCGGCGCGAAGGTGTACCACAACGCGCCGGAGACGAAGTCCACCGTCGAGTCGAAGTCGATCGCGAAGGACGGCGGCCGCACCAACTACCGCGGCCTCGTCCACATCGCCGACGGCGCCGAGAACTCCTCGACCGCCGTGGAGTGTGACGCGCTGATGTTCGACAACGAGTCGACCTCGGACACGATGCCGTACATGGAGATCAACGAGTCGAAGGTCGACGTCGCCCACGAGGCGACCGTCGGGAAGATCGGCGACGAGGACGTCTTCTACCTCCAGTCGCGCGGCCTCGACGACGACGACGCGAAACAGATGATCGTCTCCGGGTTCATCGAGCCGATCACGGAGGAACTGCCGATCGAGTACGCCGTCGAGCTGAACCGGCTCGTCGAGCTGGAGATGGAAGGTTCGCTCGGATAACATGAGCACGCAAGCAATCGAGAGCCTCTCGGAGGACACGGTACGACGCATCGCCGACGAACGCGACGAGCCCGAGTGGCTCTTGGAGACCCGTCTGAACGCGCTCGCCGCGCTGGAGACCGCCGACCTGCCCGACGTCATCCAGACGCCGGGGCGCCGCTGGACGGACCTGGAGGCGCTGGACTTCGAGTCGCTCGTCGACCCGCTGAACCAGTCGGACGCGACGGAGCGGACGGCGGGCGACGACGAGGCGGTCGTCCTCCCGTTCACCGAGGCGCTCGAAGAGTACGGCGACGTCATCGAGGCCAACTTCGGCTCCGTGCTCGATCCCGAGCACAACTACCTCACGGCGCTGTCGGTCGCGCTGTTCACCACCGGCACGTTCGTCTACGTCCCCGAGGGCGTCGACGTCGAGGACGTGAAGGTGCGCGCGGAGATGAACTCCCGCTCGCTGTTCAGCCAGACGCTCGTCGTCGCCGAGGAGTCGTCGTCGGTGACGATCCTCGAATCGATCGAGTCGGGCGATAGCGAGGCCGCCGCCTCGGAAAGCGTCGACGGCGACCGGTACTTCTCGAACCTCGTCGAGGTCGTCGCGGGCGAGAACTCGAACGTCCAGTTCGGCTCGCTCCAGAACCTCGACTCGGACGCGTACACCTACTCGCTGAAGCGCGGCGTGACGGACACGTACGCGACGATCGACTGGATCGAGAGCAACTTCGGGTCGAAGCTCACCCGCTCCGACGTCGAGACCGAACTCAACGGCGACGGCTCCGAGAGCCAGATCGTCGGGACGTTCTTCGGCACCGACGACCAGCACTTCGACATCAACGCCCGCGTGTGGCACCAGGCCGAGCAGACGACGGCCGACCTCGTCACCCGCGGCGTGCTCGACGACGTGGCTCGCTCCGTCTACGAGGGCGTTCAGGACGTCGGGGAGGACGCGTGGAACACGTCCAGCTACCAGCGCGAGAACACGCTGATGCTGTCGGACGACGCCGAGGCCGACGCGTCGCCGAAGCTGATCATCCACAACCACGACACCGAGGCGTCGCACTCGGCCACGGTCGGCCAGGTCGACGCCGAGGACCTGTTCTACCTCGAGAGTCGGTCGATCGACTCGCTGACGGCCCGGAACATGCTCGTCGAGGGCTTTTTCGTGCCGGTATTAGAGGAGATCGCGGTCGACGAGTTCCGCGACGACGTCAAGGAACTCGTCTTCGAGCGGCTCCAGTAACCGCGCTTTCGGGCGCGGATCTCCGGTATTTTTCGGATAGTTCGTCGAGACGACGACCGAGCCGCGCAGCCCGGGACGCGGCCGCGTCCGGCGGGTGGGCGAGGGAACCGCTTAAGTCACAGAGGCGCTGAACTGTGTACGTATGCGAACGGGCGTATCGAGCCGGGGACGACGATGAGCGTCGGAACGCGCGTGGCGTCCGACGACCAGCTCGCGCGCCTCCTCCAGATCGGGATCGTGCTAGAGGAGGTCGTGGAAGCGCGGGCGCACCACCACTACCAGAGCCTCGACGCCGAACTCGACGAGGAGGTCGAAGCGCTGCTCGCGGACGCCGCCGACGAGTCCGCCGAACACCGCAAGCGATTGGAGGAACTCATCGACGGGCTCGGCGTCGACAGCGTCCCGTTCGACGAGATAGAGTCGCTCGTCGACGCTCGGTACGGTCGGACCCGGCCCGACGACTTCGACGGCGTGTTGTACGATCAACTGTGCAACGAGGAAACGGCGTACAAGTTCTACGACGACCTCATCGAGGCGATCGAGGGGTCCGACGCGGAGTTCTCGATCGACCGCGACGAGCTCGTGGCGACGCTCGAAGCGATCCGGAGCGAGGAGGCCGACGGGGTAAGCGAGGTCACGGCAGTCATGGAGCGACGATGAGTCGAGGGACCGAGTCGAGGACGACCGCCGACGGAGGAGCACCGTGAACACCGCAGACCAGTACCTCAAAACCATATACGTCGTACAGGAGCAGGAGGACGGCCCCGCCTCGACCGGCGCGATCGCCGACGCGCTGGACGTCAGCCCGGCGAGCGCGAACGAGATGATCGGCAAGCTCGAAGAGCGCGGTCTCGCGGAACACGAGAAGTACAAGGGCGTTCGCCTCACCGACGACGGCATCATCAGGGCCCGAGACGCGCTCCAGACCTACTGTATCATCGAGCGCTTCCTCGCGAACGTCCTCGCCGTCGAGGACTTCCGAGCCGAGGCCCGCGAGTTGGAGGCGGTCATCGACGACACGGTCGCGGAGCGGCTCGACACGATCATCGACCGACAGCCGGAGTGTCCGGACTGTTTCGACCCCGAGTCCGACGCCTGCGCGTGCCTGGAGATCGCGTCGACGCCGGTCGAACCGGAACAGCAGTGAGGGCTGTCACGGGAGACGTTTTCTCGCGAGGAAGCCGCTAATTCGAGAGACGGCGGTCCGCCTTAGACGCCGGTGGAGTACCGCAGGATGCCGGCGATCCCGCCGAACGCGTCGAGCAGCTGTTCGCCCTTCTCGAAGTCGGTGGAGATGAACCGGGTCTCGGTGCCGCGCTGTTCCGCGATGGCCATCAGGTGTTCGATGACGTCCTCGCGCTCGTCGACCGCGGCCTCCTCGCCGCACTCGCTACACTCGTGGTCGGGCGTCGAGTGGCGGGCGTCGACCACCTCGTACTCCTCGTGCTCGTTCGGACACTCGTAGACGACGACGTCCGAGCGGAGGTCCTCGGAGATGAGCAGGCGGTCAACGGAGCCCATGATCAGGTTCCGGCGGGTCTGCTCGAAGCCGTAGGTGGCCTCCTGACCGGTGTTGAGCTTCTCGAAGAACTCCTCCATGTCGTTTTTGTCCTGAACGATCTCCTGGTCGGCGAGCGCCTCCTGGCCCGCGTCGACGAGGTCTTTCAGCCCGGACTCGTCGGTGTAGGCGACGTCGAACTTGCCGAGCACCTTGTCTTGGAGCTCGTGGTGGAGGTAGTCGCCGTCGAGGAACTCGTCTTTCGTGGGCGAGGGACCGCCGACGAGGATGCCGTCGAGCTCGTGGCGCTTGTCGACGAACAGGTCGTTGGCCATCCCCGCGACCTCCTGGTAGAAGTTGTCGATGGCCTCTAGGCGCAGACGGGCGAACCGCTGGGCGGACTGGCCGCCCTTCCGCTGTTTGCCGGGGACGAGCGAGGAGGCGGACTTGACGGGCACGACGCGTTTCCCCTTCAGCCAGCCGACGTTCGCCTCGCGGCGGTCCAAGACGATGAGCCCGAACAGGCCGGAGTCTTCGAGCATGTGTTCGAGCGGCTCGGTGAGGAACTCCGAGTCGCAGTGGTACCGGAACGACTCGACCGGCTGGGGGGGCGACTCCAGCGTCCGGGTGACCATGTCGGTCTGGCCGCCGCCCGCGTCGATGGCGCCCGAGAAGATTACGATGCCGTTCTCCGGCGGGAAGGTGTCGTAGTAGCGCAGCCGGTCCTTGATTGACGTCAGCGCGTCTTGGACGGCGGTCCGGGTCTGCTTGGACTTGATGTTGGACGCCTCGCTGTGTTCCTGCGTGACGTGGGCCACCACGTCGGAGATCTGCCTGTCTTCGGGGATGTAGATGGTGACGAGCTGGGTGCCGGAGCCCTCGAAGTCTTTGAGTTCCTCGATGACCTTGCGGAACTCGTACTTCCGGCGGTCCGCGTTCGCCTCCTGTGCGTCGCTACTCATTGTCCGAGATACGGTCGCGTGCGTGTAAGTAATCTTTGACCTCTCGGCCGGCGCGTCGACACGGGCTCAAACGGATCGCTAAACGCGTGGGTATTTATAAACTGACGGCGGTGGCGCGTGCCTGTGAGTGGCCGCCTTCGGCGGCCGCGAGTCAGCACGCGCGAGGGACGCGGCGACCGGAGCGAAGCGGAGGGAGCCGCGAGGCTGGGGAGGCGTGAGGCTGCGGTGCTGTGCGGGGCGGGATTCGAAGGGGCAGCCGCGAGGCGGCCGTAGGCGACGCAAGCACTGGAACGAGGGAGCGAGCAGAGTGAGCGACCGAGTGAAGCGCACAGCGAGCGTACGGCCGCCTCGCGGCTGGGGCTTTAGAGGTGTTCGCCGCCGATCTTCGGTCAGCACCCGAGGAAGGCCGGACTCGACAGCGCCGATCCTACATCGACTCCGGCGCCTCGACGCCCAACACGTCGAGCGCGTTCGCCATGGTGTGTTTCGCGGCCGCGACGACCGCGAGACGCGCGTCGCGGAGGGCGTCGGTCTCGGCCGTGACCACGGGGCATTCGCGGTAGAAGGCGTTGTACGCGTCGGCGAACTCGCGGGTGAACGTCGCGACGGTGTGCGGCTCCAAGTCGTCCGCGGCGGCCTCGATCACCGCGGGGAAGCGCGCGACTTCCCGCAGGAGGTCGCGGGCGGCGTCGGTTTCGAGGACGCTCGCGTCCACGTCGACGGGGTCGTTCGGCTCGGGAACGTCGATCCCGGCGGCCGCGGCCTCACCCAGGATACCGGCACAGCGGGCGTGAACGTACTGGACGAACGGGGCCGACTGCGCCTCGAAGTCGAGCGCGTCCTCCCACTCGAAGGTGATCGCCTTCGCGGGCTGTTTCGAGACGATGTCGTACCGGACCGCACCGATCCCGACCTGATGCGCGATGCGTTCGACGTCCTCGTCGGTGAGGTCGTCGTCGCGGATACGGTCGTCCATCCGGGACTCGACGGCGTCGCGGGCGCGGTCGATGGCCTCGTCGAGCAGGTCGTCGAGCATCACGCCCGTCCCCTTCCGCGTCGACATCTTCCCGTCGGGGAGGTTGACGTACGAGTAGATGACGTGGCCGAGCCGGTCGGCGTCGTTGCCGAGCAGTTCGAGGGTCGCGTCGAGCTGGTCGGCCTGGAGCTTGTGGTCCTCGCCGAGGACGGTGACGGCGCGGTCGTAGGTGTCGAACTTCCACTCGTGGTGCGCCAGGTCGCGGGTGGTGTAGAGGCTCGTGTCGTCGGAACGCAGGAAGACGAGATTCTTGTCGATCCCCCACTCGTCGAGCTCCAGCTGCCAGGCGTCCTCCTCGTAGACCGCCTGCTCCGTCTCCTTGAGCCGCGCGGCGATGTCGTCGGTCGAGCCGTCGCGCATGAACCGCGTCTCCTTGACGAACTCGTCGAACTCGGCGGGGAGGCGGCCGAGACACTCCTTCATCCCGCCGAGAACGGTGTCGACGACCCCGCCGACCCGCTCGTAGGTCTCCTCGTCGCCGGCTTCGAGTCCCTGAAGGATGGACTGGATCTCCGCCTCCGCGGCCTCGACGTCGTCGGCGTCGGCCTCCTCGAGGAAGGAATTCCCCTTGCGGTAGTAGCGCACGAGGTCGTACTCGGCGCGGTCGCGGGCGGGGTCGGCGTCGAGGTCCGACTCGTCGAAGCGCTCGTAGGCCCACGTGAACACCGCCATCTGTCGGCCGGCGTCGTTGACGTAGTAGTGGCGGTCGACGTCGTAGCCGGCGTACTCCAAGAGGTTCGCCACCGCATCGCCGACGATGGGGTTCCGGGCGCGGCCGACGTGGACCGGACCGGTCGGATTCGCGCTCGTGTGCTCGACGACGACCGAGGTGTCCCTGTCGGGGAGCGCGCCGTATCCGGTGTCGCTCGCGGCCGCGTCGAGGGTGTCCGCGAGGTAGCGGTCGTTCGCGTGGAAGTTGACGTACGGGCCGGCGGTGTCGACGCTCGCGACGTAGTCGGCGTCGGCGACCGACACCGCCTCGGCGACCGTCGCCGCGACGTTCGGCGGCGCGTCGCCGACCGCGCCCGCGAGTCGGAAGGCGACGCTGGAGGCGAGCGTCGCGTCCATCTCCTCCGGCGGGCGTTCGATGCCGAGGTCGTCGGTCGGGAGGTCGAGGTCTGAAAGCGCCGCGGAAAGCGCCGACTCGACCTCCGACCGGAACTGCCTGAACATACCGTCCGTTCGACGGGCGGGTTAAAAGGGCCTTCCGAAGCGGCGCGCGAGGGGGTCAGTCGCCCGAAGCGAAGCGAAGGACGGTCGGCGCGGGCGGGGGTTCGAAGATGTTGAGCGAACCGGCACCGCGATACGAATGAGCCGCGGGGCGCAGTCGTTCACCGTATCGCGCTAACTGACGGCGTCTCCGCTCGTCGCACTGACGATAGGTCGTTCCGTTCGACAGGGCTCGTAGTCGGTTTCGAGCGGATTCGGTGCCGAACGTGAGCGGGGCGGAGTCGTACGCGTCCTCACCGAGGTCTTCGAGCCGTGGCACCGCTTCGTTCTCGATACGCAGTGCGTCCGGGGTGGCCAGACGAGCCGCCGGATCCGAAGGGGGCGTGGCGGACGGTGTCAGCTCGGTCGGCCGTCCGCTCGGAACGGACGCGTAGGCGACTCCGGCGCGAGTGAGGGCGCGCCGAACCGCACGGTCGCGCTGGCGGGCCAGTCGCGAGTGGTCCCTGTTCCACACGACCCGTTCAGCGCCGACGCTCTCGGCGATGTGACCGACGACGTCGGTCGGGTCTCCGCGCTGTATCACGAGGTCGCTCCCGCGGTCCCGGTACCAGTCTCGAAGCGCGCGCAGCGAGCCGAGCATGAACGCGACGCCCAACCCATTGGCACGCGACAAGATGGCGTCGTCCAGCACGAACGCCGAAACGACACGGGAGTCCGCTCGCTCGGCAGCGGTGAGGGCGGCCGAAAGCGCCGGATTCGGATGCGGCCGGAGGTTGCGACGGTGCCAATGCAGCTGCATGTATACACACAGGGGCGCTCGCGTAAGAAGGGTTATGGGGCGGTCGACGGAAGCCGCTACTCCACGATCTCGTCGATGAGCTCCCGCGCGCTCCGCCGCACGGCCTCGTCGCTCTCGATCGACGGCTCCCATCCGAGGGCGGACAGCTTCTCTATCGACAGGCGCATCTTGGGCACGTCGCCGGTCCAGCCGCGGTCGCCGCCGGTGTAGCTGTACTCGGGGTCGACGCCCAGCTCCTCGCTCACGATGTCGGCGATGTCGGTGACGGAAGTCGTCGTCCGCGTGCCGAGGTTGTAGACGTTGTACGCGTCGTCCGCGTGCTCGACGACGTGTTGGATGGCGTCGATACACTCCGAGACGTGCATGTACGACTTCTCCTGACGGCCGTCGCCGAGGATCTCCAGTTGCGTCGGGTCGGCGTCGAGCTTCTCGATGAAGTCGGGGATCACGTTCCCGCGCTGGCGCGGCCCGACGATGTTCGCGAACCGGAACACCCACGACTGGACGCCGTAGGAATGCGCGAACGTCGATATCAGCGCCTCGTCGGCGAGCTTCGCGGAGCCGTACACGGAGATCGGCTCCATGGGCGCGTAGTCCTCCGCCGTCGGCCGCGGCGCCTCGCCGTACACCGTCGACGAGGAGGTGAACGCGAACCGGTCGACGCCGACCTCGCGCATCCGCTCTAAGACGTTGTACGTCATCGCGGTGTTGTCCTCGAACAGCGCGCGGTCGTCGTCGTAGTTCGTGTCGGTGTACGCCGCGAAGTGGAAGACCACGTCGAGGTCGCCCGTGACCGCGCGAGCGACGTCGTCGGGGTCGGTCAGGTCCGCCTGAACGAACTCGACGTCGTCGGGCACCCGGTCGCGGGTTCCCTTCGAGAGGTCGTCGGCGACGCGGACGGTCCCGCCGCGGTCGAGCAGGCCGGCGGCGAGGTGGCTCCCGACGAGCCCGGCACCGCCCGTCACGAGGACCCGCGAATCTTCGAGGTTCATACCGGTTCGTCGGCGGTGTCGGATAAGTACGTGTGGGATCGGAACGGGGGATCGACGGCCCGCGAGCGGAGCGCCGCCCGCGGCGTCGCCTCACAGCCCCTCTTCGCCGCCCTCCTGCGCGAGGAGGACGACCATCGAGAGCCCGGAGATGAGGAGGAGGATGAGCGTCGGCACCACGGCGTACTGGTAGAGCGCGGTCGACTGCGCCCGCCAGATCTGCGTGACGATCGTGTCGAACCCGGTGGGTCGGAGCACCAGCGTTACCGGCAGCTCCTTCATGGTCGTGAGGAACACGAGCGCGGCCCCGGCGACGATGCCGGAGCGCGTGAGCGGGAACGTCACGCGCCTGAACGCGCCCGTCGGCGACTCGCCGAGGGTGCGGCCGGCCTCGACGAGCCGCCGGTCGACCTGGAGGATCGACGTCCGGGTCGACCCGACCGCCTGCGGGAGGAAGCGGACGACGTACGCGAAGATCAGCAGCGGCAGGGTCTGGTAGATCCACGGCGCGTACCCCGACCCGAAGTACACCAGCGCGAGCGCCAGCACGATGCCCGGCACCGCGAACCCGACGTACGTCGCCCGCTCGAAGACGACCGCGAGCGGGGAGTCGTGGTTCGCGGCGAAGTAGGCGATCGGGACCGCGGCGAGCGCGGCGACGACCGCCGCGGCCGCCGAGACCGATACCGAGTTCAGCACCTGTATCGGCTCGAACGCGAGCGAGGGCCGGCGGCCGGCCTCCGACCGGACCAGCCACAGTCCGAGGATCCACAGCGGAACGAGCAGCGCGAACGCGGAGACGCCGGCCGGGAGCAGCGTCGCCGGCCACCGAAGCCGCCCGAGCGACACGCGGTCTTCGGTCCGGCCCGCGTCGTCGCCGCTCGTCTCTCGGTCCGATCGCACGGCCCACTCCAACGCGAGCACGAGGACCACGACGACGAGGAGTTGGAGGGAGAGCAGCGCGGCGTAGTCGCTTCCGAACGCGTTGTACTCGACGTAGATCTGGCGGGTGAACACCGGGAGCCGCATGATCGACGGGGTACCGAAATCAGAGACCGCGTACAGCGCGGCGAGCAGCGATCCGGCGGCGATCGCGGGCCGAATGGTCGGGAGCGTCACCCGGCGGAACGCCGCGAGCCGCCCGTGGTTCAGCGTGCGGGCGGCCTCCAGGAGCGTCGTGTCGAACGACAGCAGCGCGGCCCGCGTCGTCAGGTAGACGTACGGGTACGTGTACAGCGTGATAACGAGGATCGACCCGGAGAGCCCGGATATTTCGGGAACGCGCTCGACGCCAAGCGGCGCGAGGACCTCGTGGAACTCCCCCTGCGGGCCGAACGCGGAGACAAACGAGAAGGCGCCGACGTAGCTCGGCACGACGAGGGGGAGGGCGGCCGCGATGGACCAGAAGCGGCGGAAAGGGAGGTCGGTCCGAGCCGTGAGGTACGCGAGGGGGACGCCGATCAGGATGGACGCGGCCGTGACGCCGCCCATCAACAGGAGGCTGTTGAGGAGGACGTCGGCGGTCCCGGCGCTGAAGAGGAGGTCCAGTGCTCGCTCGCGCTCGACGGCGACCGCCTCGATGACGAGCCACACCAGCGGAAACACGAGCGTGGCGGCGATCGCCGCGCAAAGCAGCGTGAGCCCGAGCGGGAGGTCGCCGTCGCCGTCGGTCAGGCGGTCGCGGAGCCGATGTCGCAGAGTCATCGTGGGGGAGAGGCGAGTTGTCGGGGGGAGGGCGCGGCCGGCGTTAGGGGTTCCGATCGCTCGGCGAGCGCGCTCCGACGGATATTTGAATTTAGGGCTACCTAAACTCTTCTATGGAACTGACGCGACGCGACGCGGCGGCCGCGCTGGCCGCGCTCGGTGCGACCGGCGGCGTCGCGCTCGGCGTCCGTCGGGCGGCCGACGAGCGGGGTGACGGGTCGGGAGTCGACGGGGACGGTCCCCCGTGGGGCGGCGGAGAACCGCCCGGCGACGAGGCGGTTCGGACGGCGATGAGCGCGGTCGCGGAGGCGGCGTATCCCGAAGCGGTCTCCGGGGTCGACGCGTTCGTCGGGGCGTTCCTCGACGGCCGCCTCGACGGGTCGCCCCACGCCGAGGGGATCCGCGCGGCGGTCGCCGAGGTCGAGTCGGCGGCGCGGTCGTGGTACGACGCCCCCGTCGCCGACCTCCCGCCCGCGGACCGAGACGAGTTGCTCCGGGAGCTCGGCGCAGACACGGCCGAGGAGAACCCCGACGGAACGGCCGCGGAGCGGGTGCGCTACTACGTCGTGAACGAGCTACTGCTCGCGCTGTACGCCTCTCCGACCGGCGGCGAGCTCGTCGGCATCGAGAACCCGCAGGGGTACGCGGGCGGCGCGGAGAGCTACCAGCGGGGGCCGCCGTGAGCGGCGCCGAGAGCGTCGGCGACGAGCGGTCGGACGCCGACGGGGTCGACAGGACGCCCGTCCCGGACGCGGACGTCTGCGTCATCGGTGCCGGTCCGGCGGGAGCCCTCGCCGCCGACCGGCTGGCGGGAGACCACGAGGTCGTCGTGCTCGACGCGGGACCGCGGTTCGACCCGGCGGACCGCCTCGCCAGACAGGAGCGCGCGATCCGACCGTTCTACGACCGCCCGGACGTGTGGGGCGTGGGCGGCGCGCGCGACGCGCACGAGAACGCCGGCAACCGGTTCTACCCGCTGAACCACGCTCGGGTGAAGGGCGTCGGGGGGTCGACGCTCCACTGGCAGGGGATGGTGATGCGCCTCCACGAGGACGACTTCAACTCCGGGCGCGAGCGCGGCGTCGGCCCCGACTGGCCGATCGACTACGTGGACCTCCGGCCCTACTACGCCGAGGCGGAGCGCGAGTTGGGCGTCGCCGGCGCCTCGGACAACCCCTACGCGCCGCCCCGCGAGGAGCCGCACCCGATGCCGGCGTTCGAGCCGTCCTACAGCGACTCGCTGTTCGCCGAGGCCTGCGAGTCGCTCGGGATCGACATGCACTCGGTCCCGAACGCGCGCAACTCCGAGCCGTACGACGACCGCTCCCCCTGCGTCGGCTACGGCACCTGCCAGCCCGTCTGCCCGAGCGGCGCGAAGTACGACGCGACCGTCCACGTCGAGCGCGCCGAGGAGCGGGGGGCGACGGTGATCGACCGCGCGCCGGTCCAGCGGCTCGACCACGACGGCGACGACCGGGTGACCGCCGCCGTCTACGCGACGCCGGACGGCGAGGAGCACAGACAGGAGGCCGACGCGTTCGTCGTCGCCGCCGGAGGCGTGGAGACGCCGCGGCTCCTCCTCCTGTCCGCGTCCGACCGCTACCCGGACGGGCTCGCGAACGGGAGCGGCCACGTCGGCGAGTTCTTCATGGACCACCTGTTCGCGGGCGCGGGCGGCACGCTCGACGAGCCGACCAGACAGAACCACGTCGGCTTTTACACCAGCGCCTGCGACCAGTTCTACGACGAGGCCGACGAGGCGCAGGCGCCGTTCAAGCTGGAGTTCTTCAACTACGCCGGGCCCTCGCCGGTGGAGATGGCCCTGTCGGGCGACGACTGGGGGGACGCGCTCTTGGAACGCCTCCGCGACGGGTACGGGACCCACGTCGCGATGGGCGGGCTCGTCGAGCAGCTCCCCGACGCCGAGAGCCGCGTGACGCTCGCGGACGACCGCACCGACGACCACGGCAACCCGGTCCCGCGGATCGAGTGGACCGTCGGCGACCGCGCGCTCGACACCATCGAGCGCGCGAACGAGATTCAGGTGTCTATCCTCGAGGAGCTCGGCGCCGACGTCGAGTGGGTCGCCGGCCCGGACGCGACCGGTCCCGCCTACCACCACATGGGCACGACGCGGATGAGCGACGACCCGGACCGGGGCGTCGTCGACGCCGACTGCCGGACCCACGACCTCGACAACTGCTGGATCGCCTCCAGCTCCGTCTTCCCCACGAGCGGGGCGATGAACCCCACGCTCACCATCGCCGCGCTCGCGCTCCGCGTCGGCGACGGCGTGGCGGACTGGCTCGCGGACGAGACCTGACGGCTCGCCGCCACTATTTTAGGCAAACCTAAAAACTCAAGTGCGTCCGAACGGAGTACCGCGTAATGAGCGACTCAGCACACGCGACGAACGGATCCGCGAGCGCCGTAGGCGCGACAGCGCACGCCGAAGGGGAGAGCGAGACCGCGACAGAGGCCGGCGAGTACACCTTCGACGACCTCAGCGTCGTGATGGGGACGTACAACGAGGAGGAGGCCATCGGGACGGTCCTCGAGGACATCGACGAGGTGACCGACGGGAAGGCGGAGGTCGTCTGCGTCGACGGCTCCTCGGACCGGACGCCGGAGATCGCCCGCGAACACGGCGCGCAGGTCATCGAGCAGGAGCCGCAGGGGTACGGCGTCGCCGTCAGCGAGGCGGTCTTGACGCCGGACCGCCCGGTCGTCGTCACGACCGACTGCGACGACACCTATCCGATGGAAGCGCTCCCGGAGTTCCTCGCGGAGATCAACGACGGCGCGGACGTGGTGAGCGGCGACCGGCTCTACCACGGCGCGGAGGCGATGCCGGCGTTCAACCGCTTCGGCAACCACGCGTTCGCCGCGCTCGCGAGCCTGCTGATGGGCGAGCGCGTCCACGACACCACGACGGGGATGCGCGCGTACCGCCGCGACGTGGTCCAAGACATCGGCTGGACCGAGAACACCGGCCTCTCGGCCGAACTCCTCGTCCGCCCGCTGATGCGCGGCTACGACGTTCGCGAGCGCCCGATCCGCTACGCCGAGCGCCTCGGCGAGACGAAGCTCGACCCGATCGGCGGCGGCGCCGCCATCGCGAAGTCGATCGTCACCGTCTGTCTCGAAGAACAACTGCGGCGCTTCTGAGGACGCTTCCCTCCTCGACCCGGCGTCGGACGGCGGTCCGGACGGACACTGTGGGCACAGTGGACCGCCGCCGGCGGCGTTTTCACACTCGTGAGCGACAGCGCCGATTATTTATAAATGAACACGGCGGTCGGCGCGTGCCTGCGAGCGGCCGCCCTCGGCGGCCGCGAGTCAGCACGCGCGAGGGAGTCGGTCGCCGAGCAAAGCGACGGCGACCGACGAGGCTGGGGAGGCGTGAGGCGCGGGGCGGTGCTGTGCGGGGCGGGACTCAAAGGGGCAGCCGCGAGGTCGCAGTAGGCGACGTAAGCACCGCAGCGAGCGGAGCGAGCGAGGAGCGCAACGAGCGTACTGCGACCTCGCGGCTGGGGCTTTGGAGGTGTTCGCCGCCGGTCTGGTGACAATTATTTATAAGAAATCGACGTATTAGTCGCTCGATTCAGCGTCCGTCTCGAAGACGACCCAGTCGGGGTGCGCGTCGGGCTCGTCGGGGAGGTACGTGCCCTCGTTGCCGCACTCCGTGACGAGCCGGCAGGTCGAACGCTCGGGCGGCCAGACGGCCTCGACGGTTCCATCCTGCGTCACCCGGACCGTCACCTCCTGCCGGTAGGTGAACGTCGACCCCGCGGAGTCGACGAGCGTCACGGTCACGGCGACCACGTCGCCCTCCGGATCGAACGGGACGGGTTCGGCCGCGTCGGGGTCGCCCGCGGCCGCCGCGCCGGGCAGCCGGACCCCCTCGGGCGTCACCGCCCAGTCGACCGCGAGCGAGTCGCCGAGGTCGCTCACCGTGTAGGAGGCGTGGTCCGGACCGTCCAGGGCGCCGCGGCGCGGGTCGACGCGGACCTGCGCGCGGGCGACGCGGTCCGGCACGCCGACGGTCGTCTCGGCGTCGATCCGGGAACCAGACCGCCGGTCCAGCGGTTCCAGCTTCGGCGTGACGCGGACGTCCGGGTTCGCGGTCCAGACCCCCTGGTAGCCGTACCGGAACAGCGTCCGGTCGGGGTACGCGTCGAGCACCGCGAAGTTCTCGACGGGATCGCGGTCGAGCGCGTACACGACGTCGCCGTCGAGCCCCGGCCCGTTCCGAAGGTACTGGAACGGGTGGTTCTGCCACTCGCCGTACGGCGCGGGGACGAACACCAGCCCGTTCCCGAACGTCGTCTCGTCGAACGGGGCGTACGCGGCCTCGTGTTTCTCATCGACCGCGGCGTTGCGTTCTATCGGGTCCGCGGCCGCGTCGACGGCGGCGAGTCCGCCGACGACGAGCGCGCCCGCGACGACGAGCGCGAGCGCGACGCGGGCGGCCGGCGCCGAGACGCCGCGCTCGACGAGTCGCGTCCGGGCCGCGGACAGCGCCCGGTGGCCGGCGGCGACGCCGAGGCCGCCGAACACCGACAGCGGGACGAGCAGGTCGAAGTGATAGAACGGACCGAACAGCGACGCGAGCCCGTCGGTGGGGTCCGAGAGCTCGGCGAGCGCGTTGTGTGTCCCCCAGAAGTAGAGGTTGCCGACGACGACCGAGACCGCGACGCCGACGACGAGCAGCGCCGCGGTCCGTCGGAACGCGGCCGAACCGGACGCGTCGCGCGTCTCTGACGGCCCCGCCGCGCCGCCGTCGAGGAGCCCACGGGGGTCGCCGCTCGCGCGCCACCCGCCGACCGCGACCGCGCCGCCGCCGAGCGCCAGCGCCGTCCCGAGCGGGCCGGCAGCGAACCAGCGGGTCGCTATCTCCTGAAGGGCGTACCGGTTCGACTCCAGCGCGAGCCCGAGCGTGTAGTCGACCGAGTGGCCGAGGATGCGCCGCTCGCCGAAGCCGGGCCCGTCCATCGGCGCGAAGACCTGGTAGGGAAACGTGAGCGGCGACCCGGTCATTCGGACGTTGTACGCGAGCGTGACACCGACGAAGAGGGTGCCGAACAGCGCCGTGAGTCCGTGCCGGCGGATCAGACCCGGGAGGCCGCGGGACCCGCCGACTGCGAGCGCGCGGCGGCCGAGGGCCGCGAGCGCGCGCGGTGTCGACGCCCCGGACTCGGCGCCGAAGCGACGGACCGCCGACCCCACCTGCCACAGCGCGTGGCCGATGAACGGGGCGGCGAACAACACCGCCGTGTACGGCCGCGAGAAGAAGGCGATCCCGATCGCGACGCCCGCGACGCCGGCGGCCGCGAGCGACCGGTCTCGGACGCTCCGGAGGTACGCGACCGCGAAGATCAGGTTGAAGAACGTCGTCGGCGCGTACGGGAGGAACGCCGCGGAGGTCGCGACCGCCATCGGCGACGCGGCGAAGAGGACGGCCGCGGCGAGGCCGGCCCGGCGGCCGACCGTCATCGACCCGAGCAGGTACACGAGGGCGGCGTTCCCGGCGGCGACAGCCGCGAGGGTCACCCGCGGCTCGTCGAACAGCGCCATCGAGACGGCGAACGTCGCCGCGGGGACGGGGTTGTACTTCGGGTAGAGCCGCCCCGCGTCTTCGATGAAGAACCACGGGTGGACCGCGTCGGCGAGCGGCCCGGCGTGGAACTCCAGTTGGCCGGCCAGCAGCAACGCGGCCTGCGTGAGGTAGACGCCCTCGTCGTGGTTCGCGGAGTGGTGCGAGAAGACGGTGGCCGCGACCGCGAACGTCAGGACGCCGGCGGCGACGGCGACGAGCGCCGCGGCGAGGCTCACCCGGTCGGCGCGGTCGAGTCGCTCGCGGAGGCGAGCGGCGAGGCGGCGCGGACGGACGGACGGTGGCAGGAGTGACACGAGCGGGAGGCGGTGGTGACGTGAGCGTGGTGTGAAGCGCTGCGTCCGCTCAGAGCTGGACGCCGGCGTCGCGCATGAGGTCGACCGTCGGTTCGAGGTTCGACAGCTCCGAGAGGTCGAGGTCCGGGACGTCGAGCTCGTCGATCGACGGGAGGTCGCCGATCGGCTCGACCTCCGGGATCAGCGGGTACTCGAAGGTGGAGCGCGCGAAGTAGTCCTGCGCCTCCGCCGAGAGCAGGTGGCGGACGAAGTTCGACGCCAGGTCCGCGTCCGAGGCGGTGTCGATGACCGCGGCGCCGGCGACGTTAAACACCGCGCCCGCGTCGCCCTGGGTGAACGAGGTCGCGATCGGGGCCTCCGGGTTGCCGTCGAGCACGCGCTGGATGTAGTAGTGGTTGGTGAACGCGGCGTCGATCTCGCCGTCGGCGATCTCCTGACACGTGCGGAACTCGTCGGGGTACGTCGTGGCGCCGCGCTCGACCATCGCTTCGAGCCACTCGCGGGTTGCCTGCTCGCCTTCGAGCAGCCGCATCGCGGTGATGAACGCCTGCGCGGAGCCGTACGACGGCGCCCACCCGAGGTCGCCCTCGAACTCCTCGGGGTACGCCATGATGTCGTCCGGCAGGTCCTCCTCGGAGTACTCCTCGGTGTTGAACGGGACCGTTCGGGCGCGCCCGGAGGTGCCGACCCACTGTTCGGTGCGGAACTCCTCGCGGACCTTCTCGGTCACGTCGTCGGGGAGCGCCTGCGTGCGCCCCTCGTCCGCGAGCGCGCCGAGCGACCCCGCGTTGACCGAGTAGAACACGTCCGCGGGCGAGCCCTCGCCCTCGTTGATGATCGCGTTCACGTGGTCGGTCGAGTTGTTGTACCGGACGGTCAGGTCGAGGTCGTCGTACAGGTCGTCGATGTAGTCGACGAGCTCGCCGACGAGGAACTCGCCGCGGCCGGAGTAGACGGTCAGCTCGCCTTCGAGCGCCGGCATCTCCGACATCGACGTACCGCCGGGGGCGCCCCGTCCCGCGCGGCCGGAGCCGATCTGCCCGACGAGGTCGCCGCCGTCGTCGTCGCCGTCGCCGTCCTCGCCGCCGGTCCCGTTACAGCCGGCGATCCCCGCGACGCCGACCGCGCCGGCCGTCGCGAGGAACTTCCGTCGTCGAACGTCGCGTCCGTCACGTCCGTTGGATTCGTGGTTCGTCATGTGTTTTAGGCTTGCCTAAATGGGTTTAGTCGTGTCGGTTCAATCGTCCGCGGGCGCCGGCGTTCGACGGATCGCGTCGAGGCAGTCGAGCCAGTCGCGCATATACTCGCCGCAGTGGTTGAGGAACGCGCCGTTGTTCCACTCGTCGAAGTCGCCCTCCGCGAGCGCGTCGGCCATCGCGTCGAAGACCGCCGCGTACGAGTCGGCGTCGTCGCCGACGTCGTCGATCACTTCCCAGACGTGCTCGTTCAGCTCCAGCCCCGCGACCTCGTTCGCGAGGTCGTCGAACGTCGAGCGCGCGGCCTTGTTGTGTTCACAGAGCGGCCCGCCGTTGTAGATTCGCTTGCCGAGCACGTCGCAGGCGCGTTTTACGAAGAGGCCCGACCAGATGTCGTCGAACCGGCCCACGTCCCACTCGTTGTCGTCCATCGGCAGCTGGTAGAACGCCGGGATCACCTCGCGGCGGAACGCGAGGTTCATCGAGCAGACGGTGAGGTAGTTGCCGCGCGCGGCGACGAAGTCCTCGCCGAAGTCGTCGGCGCTCGTCCGCGTCTGCGCCTGCCCCTCTAAGTCGCCGTCCATCAGGATCCGGACCGCGTCGAGGTCGGGGACGTTCGTCCAGAGCCCCTGCGAGGCGACGACCTCGCCCGCCTCGACCGCGACCGAGTCCGTCTCGACCGTCTCGTCCATCGCGGCGTAGGGGTAGCCGCGCGGGTAGAGGCCGTGTTCGTCGGCGTTCTGGTAGAGGACGTTCACCCAGTCCTCGTCGGAGCTGACGCGCTCGATCTCACCGCCGAACGCGAGGTTCTCCATGTGCCGGCCGAAGTAGTCGACGTCGTCGTGCGGGAGCGTGTCGTCGTCGATGAACACGCCGTAGTCGAACGACTCGTCGGCCCACATGTACAGCAGGCCGAAGCTCGTCTCGGCGTGGCTCGCGGCCGGGACGACGTGGCCGTACTCCGCGACCCCGTTGGCCTCGTACCACTCCTCGCGGCGGCTGCCGTCGAACACCTCGCCGGAGACGCCCAACTCGTCCAGCATCGAGCGCATCTCGGCGACCTCACAGAAGTCCTCGGTGACTAAGACGAAGTGGAGCCGCGAGACGTCGAAGCCGTGCTCGCGAGCGTTCTCGACGTACGCGCGGACGCAGTCGTACTCTCGGATCGTCGGAACGATGACGCAGGTGTCCGGACCGTCGCGGCCTGAGGCGGTCGCATCCATACACGGTAGTTTTTAGGCCCACCTAAAAAAAATTAGCGGTCCGGGGTGGCCCGCGTCGCCGAGTCGGACTCAGCGGTCGACTCGTCGGGAGCGCGGGTCACCGAAAGGTCGAGCGCGGCCGCGACGAGGCCGCCGCCGGCGAGCGTGACGGCGTTCTTGAGCGCGTGGTCGAGGGCCGCTGCCGCGAGCGCGGTCTCGGCCGGGATCGGCGTGGTCGCGACGACGATGGCGGTGAACGCCGCCTCGTACAGCCCGATCCCTCCCTGCGAGAGGGGTAACACCTTCGCGAGGTTCCCGGCCGAGACGGCGAGGGTGCCGACGACGAGCAGCGTCGCGGGGGCGACCGCCCCGGAGAACCCGCCGACGAGCGCCGCGAGCACGAAGACGGCGGTCACCACGTCCAGCGCCCACACGACGCCGCTCGCGAGGAACACCCGGACGAGCGCGGTCGCGTCCGCGGCGACGACCCGGACGGCGGCCCCGAACCGGACCGCGGCGTCGACGGCTCGGGAGAGCCGAGGACCGTCGACGCGCTCCCGGAGGGACGGGCCGAACCGTCGGTCGCTGCGGGCGAGCGCGACGACCCCCGCGGAGAACGCCGCGGCCGCGACGGCGATCCCGGCGGCGGCCGCGACCGCCTGCCCCGACCCGTTCGGCGTGACGGCCCGACCGTCGACGAGCAGGACCGCGAGCGCGGTGCCCCCGATCGCGCCGAGCGCGACGAGGTCGAACGCGCGCTCGACCGCCAGCGACGCGACGCCGGTCGGGTACGGCACTCCGCGCCGGTCTTTCAGGAGGTACGCCCGCACTCCGTCGCCGGCCCGCGCGGGGACGATCAGGTTCGCGGTCTGGCTCGCGAACACCGCCGCCGTGAGGAAGCCGGTGCGACAGCGGTGTCCCATCGGCGCGAGGACGTCGCCGTACCGGCGGCCGCGAACCGGCCACGACAGCAGGTACGCCGCAAGCGCCGCGAGGAGGAGCGCCGGGTTCGCGGCCGTCGCCGCCGCGACGACGGCCTCGACGTCGAGCGTTCGCACCGTCACCGCGCCGCCGACCGCGAGCACGAGGAGGGTTCCGGCGACCGTGAGCGACCCCCGAGGGAGGCGTTCGCGGAGTCGAGCGGTGGCGACGCGCGGGTTCATTCAATTGTTTAGGTTGGCCTAAACAGTAAAACGCTGGCGGTTCGTGCCGACGAGACCGGAGCCGTGATCCGGCCCGGCCCGCCGAAACTCGTTTGTTCGGAGAAATGTGATTGGCACACATGGACGCGAACAGCCCGGAGGCCGGTACCGAACGGGACGGCGTGCGGATGTGGCTCGTCGAGCGCACCTACTCCGACGACGAGCAGAACATGGTCATCCTGACGTACGCGACGCCTGACGGCGACCGCTACTTCCGCAAGGAGCGCGCGCTCACCTCCTTCTCGGACATCCGCGACACCACGGCGGCCGTTGACGCGGCGCCGTCGAACGTCGGGACCGTCGACGACCCCGACGACCGCGAGCGGTACGCCGCCGAGGCGGCCCGGATGGCGAACGCGCACGACCCCGACGACGTGATCTGAGCCGCGAGCGAGTCGCGGCCGGAGCGGTCCCGCGCTCGGGCCGCCCACACCGCTTTTGACCGCGCGGCCCGAACGCTCGACCGATGCGAGCCACCCTCGAAACGCTCGGAATCACCCTCCTCGTCGGCGCCGTCCAGTCCGTACTCGGCGTCGTCGGTCTCGCCGGCCTGTTCGCGCTGTCGACGCCCCTGTCGGTCGCTCCGTGGACGCTCGTCACCAGCGTGTACGCGCACGGCTCCGTGAGTCACCTCGTTGCGAACGGCGTCGGGCTGCTGCTCGTCGGTCCGCTCGTCGAGCGCCGGACGACCCGGGCTCGGTTCCACGCGTTCGTGGTCACCACGGGCGCGCTCGCCGGCGTCACGCAGGTGGTACTCAGTGGTATCCTCGGACCCTCGGCCGCCGTGTTGGGGATCAGCGGCGCGCTGTTCGCGCTCGGCGGCTACCTGCTCGCCGGCAACGTCGTGAGCGCGACGCTGTTCGACCGGCTGCGGCTCTCCCCGCGGGTCCAACTGCTCCTATTTGGACTGGTCGCCGTCGTCCTCACGGCGACGACGGCCGCGCCGGGCGTCGCGCTCGTCGCGCACGCGACCGGCGCGTTCTGCGGCCTCGTGGCCGGCCGGGTCAGTCTCCTCGACGCGCGGTGAGGCGTTCGCGGGCCGCGTCGCTACTCGGTGGGAAAAAAACGAAAGGGGTGAAAGAGAAACGCCCTAGCGCTCAGTCTTCCAGAACGATCTCGATGCTGACGTCGTTCGGCACTTGGACGCGCATCAGCTGACGGAGCGCGCGTTCGTCGGCGTCGATGTCGATCAGACGCTTGTGGACGCGCATCTCCCAGTGCTCCCACGTCGCCGTCCCCTCACCGTCCGGGGACTTTCGCGACGGGATCTCGAGCGTCTTCGTCGGCAGCGGGATCGGGCCCGACAGGGCGACTCCCGTCGAGTCCGCGATCTCGCGGACGTCGTCGCAGATGTCGTCGAGGTCCTCGGGGCTCGTGCCGGCGAGGCGGACGCGTGCCTGCTGCATCGATTATCGCTCGTTGACTTCGAGCACCTTGCCGGCCGCGATGGTCTGACCCATGTCGCGGATGGCGAAGCTGCCGAGTTCCGGAATCTCGCCGGACGGCTCGATGCTGAGCGGTTTCTGGGGGCGCACGGTGACGACCGCGGCGTCGCCGGACTTGATGAAGTCCGGGTTCTCCTCGGCGACCTCACCGGACGACGGGTCGATCTTCTGGTCGATCGACTCGATCGTACAGGCGACCTGCGCCGTGTGGGCGTGGAAGACCGGCGTGTAGCCGGCCGTGATGACCGACGGGTGCTGCATGACGACGACCTGCGCCTTGAACGTCTCGGCGACGCTCGGCGGGTCGTCGGCGGGGCCACAGACGTCCCCGCGGCGGATGTCGTCCTTGCCGATGCCGCGGACATTGAATCCGACGTTGTCACCGGGCTCGGCCTTGGGCACCTCTTCGTGGTGCATCTCGACCGTCTTCACCTCGCCGCCCACGTCGGACGGCTGGAAGGAGACGTTGTCGCCGGTGTTGAGGATCCCGGTCTCGACGCGTCCCACGGGGACGGTCCCGATACCGGAGATGGTGTACACGTCCTGAATGGGGAGTCGGAGCGGCGCGTCCGTCGGCGGCTCGGACTCCGGCAGGTCGTTGAGCGACTCCAGCAGGGTCGGGCCGTCGTACCAGTCCGTGTTGTCGGACTTCTCGGCGACGTTATCGCCCTCGAACGCCGAGATCGGCACGAACGTCGTGTCGTCCGTCGCGAAGCGGACCTGGTTGAGCAGGTCCTCGACCTCGCCGATGACCTCCTTGTAGGAGGACTCCTGGTAGTCGACCAGGTCCATCTTGTTGACGCCGATGATGAGCTCGTTGATACCCAGCGTGCGGGCCAGGAACACGTGCTCTCGGGTCTGGGGCGCGACGCCGTCGTCGGCCGCGACGACGAGCACCGCGTTGTCGGCCTGCGAGGCGCCCGTGATCATGTTCTTCACGAAGTCACGGTGGCCCGGGCAGTCGACGATGGTGAAGTAGTAGTTGTCCGTGTCGAACTCCTGGTGGGCGATGTCGATCGTGACGCCGCGCTCGCGCTCCTCGGCGAGGTTGTCCATCACGTAGGCGAACTCGAAGCCGCCCTTGCCCTTCTCTTCGGCTTCCTCGCGGTGCTGCTCGATTACGTGCTCGGGGACGCTCCCCGTCTCGAAGAGGAGGCGACCCACGAGCGTACTCTTGCCGTGGTCGACGTGGCCGATGATGGCCAAGTTCTGATGCGGTTTGTCACTCATGGGGTAATCACGCGCTAAGGCGCTCTGTGAGTAAGTTTCGGTAGATTCCACTAAAACGGTTTCGATACGGCCCACAGACGATCCCGGCGCTGTCCGGCGATTCTCGACAACGCGGGGCACGCCACACCGACGCACGGGCGTCGGCTCGGCGGCGACGCGCTGACGCCGAACTGCGTCGACAGGGCGAAAACGATCGACCGGGGAGCGCTACTCGAGTCGTCCCACGTCGCCGAGGACCGCGCTCGCCGTCTCCGGGCCGCCCGCGCCGCGACCGGAGATGTTGAGCCGCCCGGCGTGAGAGGTCTCGATCTGGACGATGTTCTGCGTGCCGGAGACCGCGAGCGTCCCGTTCTCGGGGACGAGCCGCGGGGCGACCCGGACGGTCTCGCCGGTCGCCTCGCCGATCAGCCGCACCGTCCGTCCGTCCTCGGCCGCGAGGCGGAGCGCGGAGCCGGGCACGTCGCGGATTCCGGAGACGTCGGCGTCGTCGAGCGTGAACTCCCGAGCGTCGGCGGGGGCGTCGGCCGCACCGAACGAGAGGACGTTCGCGAGGATGACGCACTTCAGCGCCGCGTCGGTCCCGTCGACGTCGAAGGAGGGGTCGGCCTCGGCGACGCCGAGGTCCTGCGCCTCCGCGAGCACGTGGTCGTAGTCGAGCCCCTCGGCGGCCATCCGCGTCAGGATGAAATTCGCCGTCCCGTTGAGGACGCCTCGGACCGCGGTGACGTGGCCGGGCTCGATGTCCTCGACGGTCGAGACCGCCGGGATCGCGCCGCCCACGGTCGCCTCGAACCGGATCTCGCCGTCGCTGTCGTCGACGGCGGCCCGCAGGTCGCCGAACCGCTCCGCGACCGGACCCTTGTTCGCGAGGACGGCGTGGCGGTCGCGCTCCAAGGCGGTCGTCACGTGCGAGAAGCCGGGTTCGGCGTCGCCGAGCGTCGTGGGCGTCGCCTCGACGAGGGCGTCGTAGTCGGCGGCGAGCGCGTCGGCCGGGTCGTCGTCGCCGACGATCCCCCGCTCGCTTTTGCGAGCCACGACGGCCTCGGGATCGACGCCGGCGTGACCGTCCGGACCGCCGGTCCCGTCGGCGACGACCGCCGAAGAGGAGTCCGCGACCGCGACGACCTCGTGACCGTACTCGCCGGCCAGTTCGACGACGGAGCGCCCGACGGCGCCCGCGCCGATCACGGCGAGTCTCACGCGTCCACCCCCGTGAGCGGCTCGACGACGCGGAGTTCCTTCTCCGCGGCGAGGTCGCGGACCGCCGCGAGCGCCGCGTCCGTCTCGCCCGCGCGGGCCTCTAGGCGGAGCCGCGCGCTCGACGCCTCCTCGGTCCCCTGCGGCGCCGCGAGCGACACGTCGGCGACCGACGCCGACTCGCAGGCCTCGATCCGCGAGAGCGTGTCGGAGAGGTCCGTGTCGATGAGGTGGCCGAAGAGGAGGATCGTCACCTCCTCGGCGTAGCGCTCGGTTCCGGCCTGCATCACGTTCACGCCCTCGCTGCGGAGGGCCTCGACGATCTCCTCGAAGTGGTCCGGCGTCGCCTCGAAGTCGACCTCGACCGGGATCCGCCCCCGCGGCGTCTTGTTCCCCCGCTCGTGGTAGATCGAGAGGAGGTTGCCGCCGTTGTCCGCGATCGGGTGGAGCGCGGCGAGCAGCTGTCCGGGCTCGTCGACGAGCTCCAGCCGCACCGTGTGCGTCGATGGGGTCGCGGCCGCGTGACCGCCGTCCGGAGACGCTCCGGAGGTCGTCGGGTCCGGCTCGTCGGACGCGGCCTCTGGCGCCCCGTCGCGACGGTCGCTCACGCCGCCACCTCCGGCGCGTCACGGCTGCGGGGGCACGCCCGAGGTCGGCGCGTTCCTGTTCCCGACGTGGAGCGGTCGCTCGGTGGCTCCGTCGCGATGCGCCGGGGGGGAGTCGTGCCCGTCTGCATACCCGAACGGAGTCGGACGATCCGCTATAAGCCTTCGGCGATGGCAGGCGTTGCCTCGCCTCCGCGTCTGCCAACGCGCCCCACGGGTCGAATCGGGGCGTCGATCGCGGGGAAACCGATCGACGACGGGGGTGTCGACGGGAGAATTATGTGTCACCGACCCGTCTCGCGGGTGTGAACTCCCTCCACCCCGCCGGTCGGCGGCCACGACGCGAACGTCCCCGTAGAATCGTCCGCCGCCGCCCCGAGGTGTCGTAGCGAATGGGCGACGGACTCACGATCAACGGGCCGAGCACGGTCGCCGGTGCGGTGGTGATGCTGGTCATCGGCCTCGCCGCGGCCGGCTACGGCGCGTACGACTACACCCAGCAGTCGAACGCCGTGGAAGGCGCCGTCGAGGTCGACGCCACGGTCACCGAACTCGGCGTCGAACCGGTCACGACCGGAAGCAGCACGGGCGCGAGCTACCGGCCGACGGTCCGGTTCACCTACGAGTACGACGGGCGCGACCACGAGAGCACGAACGTGTTCCCGTCCGCGATCGAACCGAACTACGACACCGAGTCGGCGGCGCGAGCGGTCCTCGACGGGTACGCGGTCGACGAGACCGCCACGGCGTACGTCGATCCGTCGGACCCGGACGGGGCGTTCCTCCGGTCCCAGACGTCGAACGCGCCGCTGCTCGCGGTCGCGGTCGGCGTGGGTTTCGTCCTCGTCGGCGGACGGTCGGCGGTCAAGCGAGTCCGCGGCTGACGGGGGCGGCGCGAGACCGGTTCCGCCGCTGACGACGGGAGCCGGTCAGCGAGAAGCGTCACGAGCGGGCGGTCGAACGGAGAGTCGTGCGAAGAGCGGCCGCAGAAACCGCGAACCGCGTCGTCGACTTAGAAGTAGTCGATCGACTGCGGCAGTTCGAGCTTCATTCCTTTGCGCTCGCGGATCTCCATGATCTGTTCGCGCTGGAGGTTGTCGACGAGCACGCGGAAGCCCGCGTTCTCGGTGTTCCACGAGGCGCGGCCCTCGGTGGCCGAGCGGATGTCGGAGGAGAACCCGATCATCTCCTCGACGGGCGCGATGCCCTCGACGACCATGAGGTCGCCCTCCTGGTACATGTCGTCGACGCGGCCGCGACGGCCCTGAATCTCGCCGGACGCCGCGCCCATGTGTTCCGAGGGCACGTCGATCCGGACGTCCTGGATCGGCTCGAGCAGGCGGACCTCACCGTCGATCAGCGCGCGGTGGACCGCGTCGCGGACCGCGGGGATGACCTGCGCGGGGCCGCGGTGGATGGTGTCCTCGTGGAGCTTCGCGTCGTGGAGGCGGAACAGCGACCCCTGGACCGGTTCGGCGGCCAGCGGGCCGTCGTCGAGCGCTTCCTGAAGCCCCTCCAAGACCAGCTCCATCGTCTCGTTGAGGTGCTGGATACCCTTCGTGTCGTCGATGAGGATGTTCGTCCGGTGGATGTCCTCGACGTTCTGGGAGGTGTCCTTGTCCATGCCGGCCTCCTGCAGCGCCTCGCGGCGCTCCAGTTCGGGCATGTCCATCGAGACCTCGCCGAGCTGGATGGCGTCGACGATGTCCTGGTCCATCGGCTCGACGGTGATGTAGAACTTGTTGTGCCGGTTCGGCGACTGCCCCTCGACCTCGCGGGAGGACTCCTGAGGCTGCTCGCGGAACACGACGATCGGTTCGCCGGTGATGACCGGGATGCCCTGGTTGTCGCGGATCCGCTGGGTGATCACTTCGAGGTGGAGCTCGCCCTGCCCGCTGATGAGGTGCTCGCCCGTGTCCTCGTTGATCTCGATCTGGATCGTCGGGTCCTCCTTGGCGACCTGCTGGAGCGTCTCGATGAGCTTCGGCAGGTCGTCCATGTTCTGGGCCTCGACGGACTTCGTGATGACCGGCTCGGAGATGTGTTCGATCGACTCGAACGGCGTCATCTCCACGGAGGAGACGGTGGAGCCGGCGATGGCGTCACGCAGCCCCGTGACCGAGGCGATGTTCCCCGCCGGGACGCGGTCCACCTCCTCGCGTTCGGACCCCATGAAGAGCCCGACGCTCTGGATGCGGTTCTTCCCCGCTGTGCCGGAGACGTACAGCTCTTGGCCCTTCTCCAGCGTCCCGGAGAAGACGCGGCCCGTCGCGATCTCGCCCGCGTGCGGGTCCATCGAGATGTCGGTGACCATGAAGACGACCTCGCCGTCCTCGTTGACCATCCGCATCGTGTCGGCCAGCTCGCTCTCCGCGTCGCCGCGCCAGATGCGCGGGACACGACGGGGCTGAGCGTCGACCGGATTCGGGAAGTGCTCACAGACCATGTCGAGCACGACGTTCGAGAGCGGCGTCCGCTCGTGGAGCTCCTCGCGCTTGTCGTTCTGTTCGAGCTCCATGATGTCGCCGAAGTCCATGCCGGTCCGCTGCATGGAGGGCATCGAGACGCCCCACTTGTACAGCGCGGAGCCGAACCCGACCGTGCCGTCCTCGACGGAGACGGTCCAGTCCTCGGGGATGTCGTCCATGTTCTCGGCCATCCCGCGGATGAGCTCGTTGACGTCGGCGATGACCGACATCAGCCGCTCTTGCATCTCCTGGGGCCCCTCCTGGAGCTCCGAGATGAGTCGGTCGACCTTGTTGATGAAAAGCGCCGGCTTCACGCCCTCGCGGAGCGCCTGCCGGAGCACCGTCTCCGTCTGGGGCATCGCGCCCTCGACGGCGTCGACGACCACCAGCGCGCCGTCGACCGCGCGCATCGCGCGGGTGACGTCGCCCCCGAAGTCGACGTGGCCGGGCGTGTCGATGAGGTTGATGAGGTGGTTGGTGTCCTCGTACTCGTGGGTCATCGAGACGTTCGCCGCGTCGATGGTGATGCCGCGCTCCTGTTCGTCCTCCTTCGTGTCCATCGCGAGCTGCTCGCCCGCGGTGTCCTGAGAGATCATCCCGGCACCCGCCAGCAGGTTGTCGGAGAGCGTCGTCTTGCCGTGGTCGACGTGGGCGGCGATGGCGATGTTCCGGATGTTCTCCGGGGTGTCCATCAGCCGCTCGCACTCTTGAACGATCTTCTTGCGTCGGCCCATTATACCGAGTGTTACCGAAAGCAGGGTCAAAAGGGTAGTGTTTCGTCGCGGCCGTTTCGCCGGGGATCACCCGGGAACCCCGCCGATTTCGTGTCGACGGGTGTCACGGAGCGGTCGCCGTCGGGCCCCCTCCCGAGCCGCGTTCCGTGACACCGTCTACCGTCATCGGCGCGGTTTTAAGACCGACTCGGGAAACGGGAGGTATGAACGAGACGCTCTCACGGCTCGTCGACAGCGGCGTTGTCGCAGTGTTGCGCGGAGTGCCCGCCGATCAGCTCATCGGAATCGCCGAAGCGCTGCGCGAGGGCGGCGTCACCGCCGTGGAGATAACCGCCGACACGCCGAACGTCGCCGGACTCATCGACGAGGTCTCCGGCTCCTTCGGCGACGAGGTCGTCGTGGGCACCGGAACGGTCCTCGACAGCGAGACCGCCCGGACGACGCTGATGGCGGGCGCGGAGTTCGTCGTCTCGCCGAGCCTCCACGAGGACGTCATCGAGACGTGCAACCGCTACGGCGCCGTCAGCGCGCCGGGCGTGATGACGCCGACGGAGGCGGTCCGCGGCTACGAGGCCGGCGCCGACTTCGTGAAGGTGTTCCCGGCCAAGACCGTCGGGCCGGACCACCTCGGCGCGATGAAGGGGCCGCTCGGACAGATTCCGATGATGCCGACCGGCGGCGTGAGCCCCGACAACGCCGCCGACTACGTCGACGCGGGCGCGTTCGCGGTCGGCGCGGGCGGCGCGCTCGTCGACTACGACGCCGCCGAGCGCGGCGACTACGAGGTCATCACCGAGACCGCCCGCGAGTTCACGCGAGTGGTCGAGGAGGCGCGCGGGGACGAGTAAGCGGGGGAACCGCGCCGCGCGCCGGCCGTCGGCTCAGCGGCGCCTGCGGCGACGACGCCGTGCCGACCGGCGTCGAGCGCTCCGGCGATCATCCGGACCTGACAGCCGAACCCGGATACCCGCTTATTGCGTCAGCGAGCGTGAGAGACGCTATGAGCGATTCTCGATGACGACCATCCCGATGCCCACGGACGCCGACCGCTGCGTCCGCTGCGGCGCGTCGACCGGCCGCGGTCGGCTCGTCGTCGCGAACTCGGCCGACGATCCGCTACAGGTGTACGAGTGCGGCGCCTGCGGCGCCGTCGTCCGGGTCGGCGGCCACGAGTGGTGACCCCGGAGGGGCGGCCGCGAGCGGCCCGACGGACCGCCTCACATGAAGTCCGCGATGCCCGACTGCTTGTTGGTGTCGTCCTCGAAGATCGATTCGAGCGACTGGTCTAACACCTTCAGCCGCTGTTTCGTGTAGGGCCGGCAGCCGAACCGCTCGGCCACCTCGATGGCGGTGTCGACGTACTTGCTCACCGACCCCTCGTGGACGGTGAGGTTCACCCGACCCCCGCACTCGCGGCACTCGCCGGTCAGCGGCATCCGGCGGTACTTCTCGCCGCAGTCGAGACAGCGCGTCTCCTGTCGCGAGAACGCGCGCAAGTTCCCGATGATGTCCGGCAGGAAGTGGTACTCGATGACGCGCTCGGCCACGTCGGTCTCGTCGACCGCGCGCAGCTTCCGGGCCAGCTCAAGTTGCGCGTCCATCTTCTCCATCATGTCGCCGAGCGTCTTGTACGCCGACAGGTCCGGCCCCATCGCGATGTCCGTCGTGTCGTGGGTGTGGTCGAACCCGTGGTACTCGTCGTCCGTGCCGAGGGTGTCCTCGCCGATCTGGATCAGATCCTCGACCGCCTCGGGGTCGGCCATCTCCCGCGAGGCCTCGTACAGCTCCTTGGGGTACTCGCGCACGATGTCGACGTTGTGCGCCTCGTCGTCGATCTCCGAGGGGTCGATCCGCGAGGACATGACGAGCGGCGCGTCCATGGAGTTGTGAGCGTACAGCCAGTTGGCCGTGAACACCGGGTCACCGCCGACCTGTAAGTCGTAGAGGTGACCGTCGTAATCGATGCGATCTACATCGGTAACCCGGAGATACGCGAGGTCACCGTCAACGAGCGGACGGATCGTCTCGAGCATCTCGCGTGCAACGGTTGGGAGGTCGCGCTCGTCGAGCGTCTCGACGATCGACTCCAGCTGTTCGAGGCTGATGTTTTCACGTCGCTTGAGGTATTTCGGGATGAGCTCGGTGATTCCCGAGATGTCCATGCGTCTGATTTCGAGGAGTTCCTCAGGAACGCCGACTGTGAGACTCTTCGGTTGATATGGATCCTCGCCGTCAAGAACGCGTCGAAGCGGGTTGTCTGAGGCCCCGCCGGAGACGGTAACCGTGTAGATCCGTTGTCGAGGCGTCTCTCTGTCGCGCGTCGAGACGTTGGCAACGATGCCGAGTCGGTGGAGCAGGAAGACGATCCCGTCTTTGAGGTCTTCACTCGTCGTATGGAATCTGATCGACGTGTGATTTTCGTCGGTCGGTTCGCTCCCGTCTCCAGTGATGAATCCACGCAAGAACGACCGTACCACCGATCGGTCGCCGCGGCGGATCGGTTCGGGAACGACCTTCTCGCTCGAATCGTACGACTCCTCGTCACGGAAGCCGAGTTCGAACAAGACATCCTCGAACACAGCCGGGAACCCGATTTCGTACGCCTTGTTCGACCACCGTACTGACGGTTCGACGCCGAGCGTATCCGTGATGATGCGCTCGGCCCGTCGGACGACCTCCTCGTCGGCGTTGGTGATAGTCGGTCGAACAGACGAGGTCGATCCCTCAGCGGCGAACAGTCCGAGAAGCCACGAGAAGTCCTCGTTCATCGGGATATACCGCGAGACACCTTTTGAGGATCCCTTGCGACCGATCTGCAGGTTCCACTCAGCGCGCCAGTTTCGTGATACCCCTTCGATATCACGGAGGGTTCGCAAGGCGATCTTCTTTTTCGAGAGTCGATACGAGAGTCCGCCGTCGAAGGCAGCGCGAGCGTCACTTCCCCACGGCGTCTCGTCCCACACCTCTCGGAGATAGGATTCAACCGATTCGTCGATGAACACGTAGGGATCGTCGACGCACTCCGCGACGTCGACGACGTTGCCGGCCTGCGGCTCGACGTCGAACTGCTGTGGCGCGACGACGAGGTCGCCGACTTCGAGGTCATCGCCGGCGACTTCTTCGATACCGTCATCGTACCGAAACAGACTGTGATTCGGCGTGATATCGAGCGATCGTCCGAACTGCGTCTCGACCCTAAGCAGGGTCTCGTCCTCGTCGGCGCGGTATCGGATCGCCTTCTCGATCGGTTGGAGACTCGACTCATGACTCCCGTCGAACGTGTACGTCTGCCAGCCTTCGTGTACGCACGTTCGTTTCTTGAACTTCCCATCGACTTCGACGGGCGATTCGAGCTCGTTCCAGAACTCCTGGAATGTGAGGTATCGGATCCGTCCATGTGGATCGCGAGCGACGAGTCGGGAGTCCTCGGCGACACTGCCGCCACGCTGATCGGGGAGGTATTCTTTCGAGAAGTTGAGCAGTCCGTCCATGAGGAGCATGACGCAGTCCTCGTCGCCGTCACATTGAGCGACTGACAAGTCGTTCGCCGCGAGCGTGTGCGTCTCGGCGACGGTAAGATTGTACGTGTATTCGACGTCGCTTTCGAGGAACGAAACCGACGCAACTTCGTCAGTCTCGATTCCTCCGTCCGTCGCCATGCCGGTGGCGGCGTTCGGCGATACGTTCTGCTGTGAAGGACTCGACGGAACGGAATCACCGACCTCCAGTTCGTTCGCGGCCACTTTTTCAACTTCCCCGTCGACGACTCGCAGCATCGTGTGGTCGGGCGTCACGCGAATCGAACGCCCTCGACGCGTTTCGATCCGGACGAGGTGATCCTGACTCGGATGTTTTGAGACGGCAGTCACCGGCTGTGTCACCTCGTTTCCGCGTTCGTCGATCGAAGGCACCTCGATCGCACCGTCGAGTTCCTCAACGAGCGTTCCGAAGTCGTCGGTCCGCGGATCGTCCAGCCGGTCCTCGACGAACGTCTCGATCGTTTCGCGGTGCCGACCCGCGTTGTCTCGATACTCGATCTCCGTCTCCGGATGGAAGCAGTTCCGCCGTTTCGCGGCGTGAAAGTACGGATGCGCGTATCCGACCGCGGCCGATGTGAAACCGACCACTCTCCCGACGGTCGCGGCGCTCGTGTGCGGCGCCATCCCGAAGACGAGCTCGCCGACGAGGTCGTCGCGCTCGTTCACCTCGTAGAAGCGGTCGAGCCCGTAGAACTGTTCGAGGAGGTCGTCGACGAAGTCCGCGGTCTTCAGCATGTGCTCCGCGGCGCCGTCCGAGAGGACGATGTCCTGGACTCGCAGTTCGACGACCTGGTCGTCGTGTCGCAGCGGCTCGCCGTCGACATCGGTCTCGTAGCCCAGCTCGCGGAAGTGGTCCGCGGTGACGTCGAGTTCCTCCGGGCGGACCGCGGTGACGGGGAGGTCCGTCATGTCGTAGCGGACCGTCCCGTCCTTGAACGACGTGACGCCGTTCTTCGCGCGGAGGACCCCCTTTTCGATCGGCTCCGGCGTCTTGTTCCGCGAGGTCAACCCCTGAACGCCTTTCAGGATCTCGAAGGCGGACTCGCGCTCGCCGACCGTCTCCAGCGCGGAGCGGTACGCGTCGTTGACGTCGACCTCCTGGTAGCTCGCGGCCGTCACCTCCCACTCGCAGTTCGGGCACTCGACGCGGCCGGCCTCGTCCGGCTCGCAGACGGTGCCGCAGTCGCCGCACTCGTAGTGCGGCTCCGTGTGCGCCCCGCAGTCCGGACACCGAGCGGCGTAGGCGTGGTCGCCGCAGTCGGGGCAGACGCGGTCGGAGACCTCCAGGTCGTGGCGGCCGCGGCGGCCGCGGTCGTCCATCACGTTCGCCGCCTCCGCGACGTCGCGCTGGGGCCCCCCCGCCTCGTTGATCGGGAAGAGGGTGTGGACCGCCGGCGAGAGGTCGCGGCTCTCCGACTTCTCCGGTCTCCCCATCCGGTTGCCGATCCGGGTCGGGGCGCGCTCGCGCACTTCGAACGGGGCGACCTCGTTGACCGCGCGGACCGCGTTCTCCCCGTCTGCGTACCCGCGGGCGGCCCGCGAGAGGTCGTCCGCGTCCCACTCCTTGCGGAGTCCGTCGTCGATTCCGAGCGACCGCGCGAGGGGTCGCCACGTCGGGATTCGGAGGGCGTCGGGGGTCGCCGCGTGCTCGATCAGCAGCGACTCCAAGGCGTCTCGCACCCGGTCGGTGTGCTCGATCGCGAGCACGCCCTCGACGACATCGCCCGCGGCGACCGCGTCGGCGAGGGTCTCGAAGGCGTCGACCGACACGTCGTGCCAGAGGTAGGTGTACTCGGGGTGGAGCGGGCAGTCGTACTCGTCCGCCCACGCGAGCGCGGCGTCGACGGCGGGGTGTTCGAGGTCGACGTGCGGATCGTCCCGCATCGCGCGGACGTCGGCGCCGGCGTCCTCGAACTCCTGGACCCACCACTCGGGGACGTACGAGGCCGGCGCGAGCGGGTGGTTGTTCTCGACGAACTCGCCGTAGTTGACGAGGTACTCCCCCAGATCGAGCACCTTCTCGATCCCGTTCCGGATCTCCTTCGCCTCCTCGGGGTCGTCGATCTGCCGGACCTCGCCGTTCGCGAGTCGAACGGTCGGCCCCTCGATGGAGTCGACGGGCACGACGCCGTGCGCCTTCCCCGGCCGCTCCGTCTTGATCTGGGTCCCGGCCGCGAGGAAGTCGTCGACGATGTGCATCGTCGCGGGGTGGACGCCGCCGGTCGCGAAGCCGTGGTTCCGCGCCCGGCCGTAACGGAGCCGGAACCCGCCGGCCTCGCTCGGGTGGGTGAAGACGGGGCGGCCCGCGATGAGGTCACGGAGGAACTTCTGCGAGGGCTCGGCTCGCGGCGGGCCGTCGGCCTCGGCTTCGACGTCGGACTCCGCGTCGTCCGGTTCGCCGTCGGCCGCCTCGTCGCCGCCCGCCGCGTCGTCCGCCTCGTCCGCCTCGTCCGCCCCGTCCGCAGATTCGGGGTCGTCGCCGTCGCCGGCCCCGTCCTTCCCGATCGTGCCGTCGATGAGGTCCTGGAGCCACGGCCAGTCGACCTCCTCCAGATCGCGGGTGTACCGCTGGATCTTCGGGGCCTTCAGCGCGATCCCCTCGGCCGCGACGAGGCACATCCCGCCGCGGGCGGAGTTGGTGTCGATCCGTTCGAGGTCGCGGAACCCGGACACCTCCTCGTCGCTCGTCGCCTCGCCGTCGAGCATGACGGGGATGTGCTTCGCGATGAACTTCGACTCCTTGTCCTTCGGCGTGTACTGGAGCCCGGTCTCCTTGTCGTATAAGGCGATCTCCTCGGCGTACCGCTCGACCTCCTGGTCGCGGGCCTTGTACTCGTCGACATCGAGCAGCGAGCGGGCGTAGTCGGCGACGAGCACCGACAGCGCCTGTGCGGTCCCGCCCGCCGACCGGATCGGTCCCGCGTAGTAGACGTTGACGAACTCGGTGCCGTCGTCGTTCTCTAACAGCTCCACGCGGTCGATCCCCTCGATCGGCGCGGCCACGACGCCTTCGGTGAGCAGCGCGACGGCGGTCCGGACCGCCCCCTCGATTTTCCCCTCGCGGGAGTCGTAGTCGCCGACGGTCCCCTCGACGAAGTCCGTGACGAGTTCGAGCGCCGCCTCCTCCCGGGACATCTCTCCCTCCAGGTCGCGGACGCGCTCCGCGACGCCGTCGATCCCGAGGATGTTCTCGACGCGGTCGGCCATGTCGCGCGCGACCGGGATCTCGATCTCCGGCTCCGGGTCACGTCCCTGCTTTTTGGCCGCTTCCGCGACGTCCCACGCCTCGTCGAGACGGTCTTCGATCCGCGCGAAGTAGCGCTCGTCGTCCGGTCTCATCGCCGGGACTCGTCGCCTCGCGTTCGTCGGCTCACAGCCACAGGTCGAGGTCGGTGGCCTCGTCGTGCGAGCGCTCCAGCGGCTCGGCGAACGCGCGGAGGTGACACTCCCCGGCCCACACGGTCGCCGAGTCGAGGTGGCCCGCGAGCGCCTGCCCGCTCGGCCGCGAGAGGACGGCGTGCGTGTGCGCGAAGGTCTCGCCTTCGAGGAGCGAGACGTTACCCACGCAGGCGGCCACCTCCAGCGGCTCGTCGAACGTGACCGACCGGTACTCGGTGTCTTCCTGGTCGTAGAACCAGACGTCCGCGTCCTGGACCGCGCCGAGCGCCGTGAACCAGCCGGCCTCGACGTCTTCCTCGCGGGCGAGCGACTCGATCTCCTCGCGCCAGTCGGCGCCCGTCTCGAACCGCGCGACGTACTCCGCCGTGGGTTCGACCTTGCGATGGTACATAGAGTCTCCCCACGACTGCCGGGATGAAAAAGGCTTCAGTCGGAGCGACGGGGATGTCGTACCGAATTCTATATAGCGTCATGAGGTTTATTTTCGCGTCGGCACGGGCGGACGGTGGCGCATCTCAGACTACAGAATCAGGCGATAGAGACGATTCTTCCGGCAAAACGGCCGATTTCGATGGCAGTGGCTCGTCGAACCGAGAATATAGAAGAACGGAGCGGCGTCGGCTACCTCAGAACGGCGCCTGCGGGCCTTCGTCGTCGCCGCCGTCGTCGGTGGTCTCCCCGGGGAAGGAGGGGGACATGCCGCCGCCGCTGCTCGTACCGCCGAGGTCGCCGTCGGCGCCCGAGTCCATGCCGGTGTCGGCGTGGACCGTCTCGATTTCGGGGATCTCCTTGACCATCCGGGACTTGATCGCCTGGATCGTCATCGGAGAGATGCCGCAGCCGGAACACGCGCCGCCGAGCTGGATCGTGACCTCGCCCGTCTCGCGGTCAAGGTGGTTGATCGCGGCGCTTCCGCCGTGCATCTGGATCTGCGGGAAGTTGCGCCGCAGGAAGTTCGTGATCCGCTCGCGGAGGTCGTTGTCCGCGTCAGTCGTGTCCGTGCTCATGCTCGCGAGTTGGCGGGCGGCGTGCTTATGCCTTTGGTTCGGGCGGATTCGGGTGGAGCGTTACTCCGGGCGGTCGACGCCGAGCGTCCGGTACAGTTCGGACTCGATCCGCTCGACGTACTCGTCGAGCGCCTCCTCGAACGTGTCGTCGTCGACCGGAACGGCGCCGCGGATCCGCTCGCGCGGGTTCTCCGGGAGTTCGACGCGGAAGGCACCGTCCTCGTAGAACGGTTCCGACTCGTTGAGCACGGTCTGGTCGATACCGTGGATCAGCTCCGAGTCGTACCGGTCGTTCATCTGGTTGAACGCGTTCTTGTACGCCCGCTGGAGCTCCTGAAAGTAGTTGGCGTACTTGTCCTCGAACTTCTCCGGGTCGAACTCGTTTGCCATGTCGCGAACCACGGCTCGGCGGGAAAAAAGCCGGTCGATCGGCGGCGAAACGCCGGCACGGACGGGAACGGAGCGGTGTGCCGTCACAGCGGGGAGCCCATAGTGAGTCCAGTAATAAATCGTATAACGCGATATAGAATTGCGCAGGCAGCGCCAGCGGAGTCCGAGGTGACTCCAGAAGGGCAGCGCTCCCGTCGTCCGCGGTCGTGAGTTAGTGGGGACTGGCGAATGCGAACGGCAGGCTCGACGAGCGGCGAGCGAGGGAGGAAGGGAGGACGGCGGAACCGGAGAGAACGGCGTCGAATCGGAGAGGAACCGCGAGCGACGCGTTACTCGAGGTCGAAGCGGTCGAGCGTCATGACCTCGCTCCACGCCTCGACGAAGTCCTCGACGAACTTCGCGTCGTCGCTCGCGTACACGTCCGCGATGGTGCGGAGTCGCGCGTTCGAGCCGAAGACGAGGTCGGCACGCGTCGCCTCCCACCGGACCTCACCGGTGTCGCGGTCGCGAATCTCGTAGACGTCCTGGTCGTCGGTGACCGCGTCCCACTCGTACCGCATGTCGAGCAGGTTCGCGAAGAAGTCGTTGGAGAGCGTGCCGGGCTCGTCGGTGAAGACCCCGCGGTCGGAGTCGCCGTAGGTCGCGCCCAGCGCGCGCAGGCCGCCGGCCAGCACCGTCATCTCGGCGGCGGTCAGCCCGAGTAGGTCAGCCTTGTCGACCATGAGGTCCTCGACGGCCTCGTCCGTGTCGCCGAGGTAGTTCCGGAAGCCGTCGGCGTCGGGTTCGAGCGCCTCGAACGACTCGGCGTCCGTCTGCTCGGGCGTGGCGTCGACGCGGCCGGGTTCGAACGGGACCTCGACGTCGTGGCCCGCGTCGGCCGCGGCCTGCTCGACGGCGGCGCTGCCGCCCAGCACGATGAGGTCGGCGAGCGAGACGCGCACGTCGTCGTCGCGCGACTCGTTGAACGACGCCTGAACGGCTTCGAGCGTCGAGAGGACGGTCTCCATCTGGTCGGGCTCGTTGGCCTCCCAGCTCCGCTGCGGTTCGAGGCGGATGCGGGCGCCGTTGGCGCCGCCGCGCTTGTCGCTGTCGCGGTAGGTGGACGCCGCCGCCCACGCGGTCTTGACGAGCTCGTCGACCGACAGCTCCGAATCGAGGAGCTCGGCTTTGAGCTCGGCGACCTCGTCGTCGCCGATGACTTCGTAGTCGGCCTCCGGCAGGGGGTCCTGCCAGATCATCGTCTCCTCCGGGACCTCGGGACCGAGGAAGCGCTCCGGCGGGCCCATGTCACGGTGGAGGAGCTTGTACCACGCCCTCGCGAAGGCGTCCTGGAACTCGTCGGGGTCCTCGCTGAACTCCTCTAACACCGCCCGGAAGTCCTCGTCGCGCTTCAACGCGACGTCCGTCGTGAGCATCATCACGTCTTCTTCGTCGTCCGGGTCGGCGACGCCGGGAGCGGCGTCGTCGAGTTCGTCGTTCTTCGTGGTCCACTGCCAGGCGCCGCCGGGGCCCTTCTCGGGGACCCACTCGTGGCCGAGCAGGTTGTCGACGTAGCTCGTGTCCCAGACGGTCGGCGTGGCGTTCCACGGTCCCTCGATGCCGCTGGTGATCGCGTCGGGACCCTTCCCCTCGCCGAACTCGTTGTCCCAGCCGAGGCCCTGGAGGTCGATTGGAGCGTCCTCGGGCTCGGGGCCGAGGTTGTCGCCGGAGTCGGCGCCGTGGACCTTCCCGAACGTGTGGCCGCCGGCGATGAGGGCGACGGTCTCCTTGTCGTCCATCGCCATGCGGCTGAACGACTGCCGGATGTTCTTCGCGGAGCCTTCGAGGTCCGGCTCGCCGTTCGGCCCCTCGGGGTTCACGTAAATGAGGCCCATCACGGTGTTGCCGAGCGGGTCCTTGAGATCGCCCTCCTCGTCGAAGCGGTCTGGGGAGGTCGTCTCGAACTCGCTCTCGGGACCCCAGTCGACGGCGTCGTCGCCCTTGAAGTCGTCCTCGCGACCGCCCGCGAAGCCGAAGGTCTCGAAGCCCATCGACTCGAGCGCGACGTTCCCGGTGAGCACGATGAGGTCGGCCCACGAGAGCTTGCGCCCGTACTTCGTCTTCACCGGCTCCAGCAGCCGGCGGGCCTTGTCGAGGTTCACGTTGTCGGGCCAACTGCTGATCGGGGGAAGCCGCTGGTGACCGCCGGCCGCGCCGCCGCGGCCGTCCGTGGAGCGGTACGTCCCGGCCGCGTGCCACGTCATTCGGATGAACAGCGGGCCGTAGGTGCCGTAGTCGGCCGGCCACCACTCCTTCGAGTCCGTCAGGACCGCTTCGATGTCCGCCTTCACTTCGTCGAGATCAAGCTCCGCAAACTCCGCCGCGTAGTCGAACTCATCGTCGTAGGGGCTGACGTTAGCGGCGTTCTGATCGAGAATCTCCAACTCCAACTGGTCCGGCCACCAGTCTCGGGTGTTGCTAGCCATCGAAAAGGCGTCCGCCCTCTCCGCTGATAATATTGTCTAATTCGGGAAGAGAATAATCATTATAACGGAGTATCTATCAAAATAATGAAGTTCTATTTACCGATCTACGAAACCGGTCCCGCGGCCCGCGATGGCACCGGCCGGAGTAGAGAGTTCGGCAGACGGTAGTCGAAAGCAGGGTTCGAACGAACGGTTCGAGAGCGGTCGTGTGTCGATACCTCGAGAAGCGGGCACCCCGGATGGAGGGCCTCCAACGATCGGAACGCCCGCAGTGACCGAGAGTCCCGAGCGGTTCGGGGAGCCCTCAGCGGTTCAGCGTGTGTATCGCCTGTCCGCGCGCGTTCTCCGCGGCCTCCATCACGGCCTCCGCGAGCGTCGGGTGAGTGTGGACGGTCGCGGCGACGTCCCCGAGGGTCGCGCCCATCTCGACCGCGAGCGCGACCTCGGCGATCAGCTCCGAGGCCTCCGGCCCGACGATCTGTCCGCCGAGGACGAAGCCGGTCTCCTCGTCGGCGACGATCCGGACGAAACCGTCCGTGTGACCGGTCGTCATCGCTCGGCCGGAGGCGTTGAACGGCATCTCGCCGACTGCGGGCTCGAAGCCGGCCTCTTCGGCCTCGCTTTCGGTCATGCCGACCGTGCCGATCACGGGATCGGTGAACACCGCCGCGGGGACCGCCTGCCGGTCGAGCGCAGCCGGTTCGCCCGCGATCACCTCCGCGGCGACGATCCCCTCGTTGGAGGCCGCGTGCGCGAGCATCGGGTCGCCGGCGACGTCGCCGACGGCGTGGATGCCGTCGACCGCGGTCCGCGTGCGGTCGTCCGTCTCGATGAACCCGCGGTCGTCCGTCTCGATCCCGGCATTCTCGAGGTCGAGCCCGTCGGTGACCGGCTGCCGGCCGACCGCGACGAGGATCTTGTCGGCCGGGTACGACGCCTCCTCACCTCCTTCGGTCTCGGTGTGGAGGAGGTAGCCGCCGTCGCCGCCCTCCGACCACCCGCTCGCGCCCTCGCCGAACCGGAACTCGACGCCGAGCTCCTCCGCCCGCGTGCGGACGATCCGCTTCACGTCGTCCTCGTACGGGTCGAGGATGTCGTCGAGCATCTCGACGACCGTCACGTCGGCGCCGAGCTTGGCGTAGGTGGTCGCCAGCTCCATGCCGATGTAGCCGCCGCCGACGACCGCGAGCCGGTCGGGGACGGTCTCGGCGTCGAGCGCGTCCGCCGAGCTCCAGACGTGATCGTCTGCGAAGTCGAACCCGGGAATCCGGATCGGTCGCGAGCCGGTCGAGACGATCGCGTGTTCGAACTCGATCGACTCCGACCCCTGCCCGTCGCCGCCGTGAGCGACGCGGACGGTGTGGTCGTTGGCGAACGACGCCGTTCCCTCGACGAGGTTCACGCCGTTGGCCTTACAGAGCTTCTCGACGCCGCTCGTGAGTTGATCGACGACGCCGTCCTTCCACTCGATCATCTTCCCCATGTCGACGGCGGGGTCCGCGTGGACCCCCATGAACTCCGCGTTGCCGGCCTCGTGGGCGAGCCCGCTCCCCGTGATCAGCGCCTTCGAGGGGATACAGCCGCGGTTGAGACAGGCGCCGCCGTAGGCGTCCTTCTCGACCAGCGTCGTGTCGAGCCCCTCCTGTGCGGCGCGGATGGCGGCGACGTAGCCGCCCGGTCCGGCGCCGATGACCAGTACCTCCGTTCCCGTGGTGACATCTCCGACGACCATTATTCGTTGAGTAGTAGCAGCGGGTGTTCTAAGTGTTCCATGACGGTGTTCGCGAACTCGGCCGCGACCGCACCGTCGACGACTCGGTGGTCGATCGACAGAGAGAGCGGGAGCGTCGGCGCGGGCACGACCTCGCTGCCGTCGTCGCCGTCGCGCACGACGGGGCGTTCCTCGATGGCGCCCAGCCCCAGGATCGCGGTCTCCGGGTAGTTGATGATCGGCGTGGCGTACTCGCCGCCGATGGCGCCGAAGTTGGTGATGCTGAAGGTGCCGCCCTTCATCTCCGCGGGTTTGAGCTTGCGCTCTCGGGCGCGGGAGGCGAGGTCCCTGACCTCCTCGGCCAGTTCGAAGAGGCCCTTCTCGTCGACGTCCTCGACGACGGGAACCATCAGTCCGGCGTCGGTCGCGACGGCGATCCCGAGGTTGTACTCGCCTTTGAGAACGATCTCCTCCTCGTCCTCGCGGAGTTCGCTGTTGAGGTAGGGGTACTCTTTCAGCCCCGCGACGATGGCCTTCATGACGAACGGCATGTACGTGAGCTTCACGCCCGCCGCCTCCGCCTTGGGCTTCAGCTCTTCGCGGGCCTCCACGAGCGCGTCGACCTCGGCGGTGTCGTGGTGCGTGACGTGGGGCGCCGTGAACTTCGACCGCTCCATCTGCTTCCCGATGGTGCGACGCACGCCCCGGTAGGGGACGGTCTCGTCGCCTCCGGCGGTCTCGGCGGCGGCAGGCTCGCCGGTCGCGTCGGGGGCGGAGCCCGCGTCGACGTCCGTCGGTTCCGGCTCGGGCGTCGACTCGGCCGGCGATTCCAGCGCGTCCGCGTACGCGGTGACGGCGTCGGCCGTGACGAACGCCTCGCCGTCGCGGGTCTCGTCGGTCGGCACGTCGTCGAGGTCGACACCGCGCTCGCGGGCGACCTTCCGCGTCGCGGGCGTCGCGAGCGTCGTCTCGCGGCCCGCGGGGTCCGGCGCGCTCGCGGCGGACGCGGCCTCGGATCCGCCCGCGTCCGTCGCGTCGGCGCTCCCTCGTTTGCTGACCGCGGACTTGCGCTCGCCCGCGTCGGTGTCGGTCGGCGTCGGGGCGGGCCGCGGGTCGGGGGCGTCGCTCGAACCGCCCTCCGCGTGCGCCCGGACGTCCGCCTCGCTGACGCGACCGCCGGGGCCGCTCCCGTCGACGGCCGCGACGTCGACCCCGAGTTCGCGGGCGAGGCGGCGGGCCGACGGCGGCGCGAACGTCCGACCGCTCGGCGTGTCGGGCTCGGCGTCCGTCGGCTCCGTGCCGTCCTCGGTGGCTGCTTCGGGCTCCGCGTCGGCTGTGTCGGGAGCGCCCTCGTCGGCGGCCGTCTCGCTCGCGGCGGCGGCGCTCTCGCCGTCGTCGGCCGCGGTGGCGTCTTCGCCGCCGTCCTCGTCCACGCGGAACGAGATGATCACGTCGCCGACGGGGACCATCTGTCCCTCCTCGACGAACAGCTCCTCGACGGTCCCGTCGTAGCTCGACGGCACCTCGACGAGCGCCTTGTCCGTCTCGACCTCGGCGACGGGCTGGTCCTCCTCGACGCGGTCGCCGGGAGCGACCAGCCAGGAGACCAGTTCGCCCTCGGCGACGCCCTCGCCCACGTCCGGCAGTTTGAACTCCTTGATCGTCATCTGTCGGTCACCTCTGGGGCCACGCGTCGGTCCTCGGCGGTCATGGGTGTATCTCCGACGGCCATGTTAAAATTCGACCGCCTCCAGGATGCCGTCCTCGATGCGCGCCGCGGACGGGAGGTAGTAGTCCTCCAGCGCGTACAGCGGGTACGGCACGTCGAACCCGGTGACCCGCCCGATCGGTGCCTCCTGGTACAACAGCGCCTCCTCCTGGAGGATCGCCGTGATTTCGCCCGCGAGCCCGCCCGTCTTGGGCGCCTCGTGGACGACCACCGCGCGGCCGGTCTTCTTGAACGACTCGACGACCGCCTCGCGGTCGAGCGGCGATATCGTTCGGAGGTCGACGACCTCGCAGTCGATCCCCTCCTCGGCGAGCGTCTCGGCCGCCTCCAGCGTGGGGCGTGTCATCGCGCCGTAGGTGAACACGGCGACGTCGTCGCCCTCGCGGCGGGTAACCGCCTCGCCGAGCGGGACGGTGTACGGCTCTTCGGGCACCGCCTCGCGGAACGCCCGGTAGATGAGCTTCGGTTCGAGGAAGATCACCGGGTCGGGGTCGCGGATCGACGCCGCGAGCAGCCCCTTCGCGTCGTGCGGCGTCGAGGGGATGACCACCTTCAGCCCCGCCTCGTGGGCGTAGAACGCCTCCTTCGACTCGGAGTGGTGTTCGGGCGCGCGAATTCCCCCGCCGTAGGGGGCACGCAGCGTCATCGGGAGGGTGAACCGCCCGCGACTGCGGGCGCGGAACCGCGCCATGTGGGAGACGATCTGGTCGAATCCGGGGTACATGAACCCGGAGAACTGAATCTCCGGGACCGGTCGCATCCCCATCGCGGCCATGCCGACCGCGGTGCCGACGATGCCCGACTCGGCCAGCGGCGTGTCGATCACGCGGTCGCCGCCGAACTCGTCGAACAGCCCCTCCGTCGCCCGGAAGACGCCGCCGTTCTTGCCGACGTCTTGGCCCATCACGACGACGTCGTCGTCCTCGTGTAGTTCGGTCTGTAGTCCGTCGCGCACCGCCTGTACCAGCGTGAGATTCTGTGTGTCAGTCATTCAATCCTCCAAGAACGCCGCGTCGCCCCGTTCGTCGCGCAGCGCGGCGAGTTCGTCGTACTGTCGCTCCAACTCGGCCGGAATCTCCGCGTAGGCGTGTTCGAACAGCGCCCGCGGGTCGGGGCGGGCCATCGACTCCGCCGCGTCGATGGCGTCCGCGACCTGCGTTTCGACCGACGACTCGATCTCCGCGATCCGCTCGTCGTCGAGGACGCCCTCGTCCCGCAGGTACGACTCCAGGCGGTCGATCGGGTCCTTTCGCTTCCACCGCTCGACCTCGTCGTCGTCGCGGTAGACCGTCGGGTCGTCGGCGGTCGTGTGCGCGCCGAAACGGTACTGGACCGCCTCGATGAGGGTCGGTCGCGGTCGGTCGGTCTCCGAGTCGCGAGCCTTCTCCAAGGCCGCTTTCGTGACGCTGTAGACGGCGAGCGGGTCCATCCCGTCGATCTGGACGCCGTCGATGCCGTACGCCTCGGCCTTCTGTGCCAGCGTCGCGCTCGCGGTCTGCCGCTCGCGCGGGACGGAGATGGCCCACTGGTTGTTGTTACAGAAGAAGACGGTCGGCGTGTCGAAGACGCCCGCGAAGTTGAGCCCCTCGTGGAAGTCGCCCTCGCTCGTCGCGCCGTCGCCGAAGTAGCAGATGAAGGCGTCGTCTCGGCCGCGGAGCTTCGAGGCCCACGCGGCGCCAGTGGCGTGGGGCACCTGCGACGCGATGGGGACGGCGACGGGGAAGACGTTCACGTCCGGCGGCGCGTTGTTGCCGTCCTCGTGGCCCATCCAGTAGAGGAGCGTCTGTTTCAGCGGGAGCCCGTGGACCAGCGCGGCCCCGTGTTCGCGGTACGACGGGACCATCCAGTCGTCCTCGTCGAGCGCGTACGCGGAGCCGATCTGAGCGCCCTCCTGCCCGGAGAGCGGGGGGTACGTCCCCATCCGGCCCTGTCGTTGGAGGCTCACCGCGCGGCCGTCGAAGTGACGCGCCAACCGCATGTGTCTGTACATCTCGACGAGCGACTCGTCGTCGAGGTCGGGGAGATCACCGACGACCTCGCCGTCCTCGTCGAGGACGCGAACCGTCTCGTCGTACGCCCTGTCGAACACGGTCACGGACGAACCCACCTTCGCATGTCCGATCCGTCCACCGCCCGGGTAATATTGTTTTCGTAAATAATTTAGTATAATCAGAAATAGTGGGTTAGCGCTGAGAAACCGTCCATCAGACGGGGAGAGAATCGGACATTTCTGAACAAACTCCGAGCAGTCCGGCAATATTTTCGCCGACATGTGCGTTTCGCGGGTTAGTAACGGACGAACAGGAAGGTTTTCGCGCGAGGGTTCGACCGCGGGGACCGCAGGCGACGGGCGGCGGCGCGGCTGAACGGGCGGGGGTACGGCGAGAGTGAGTGAGTCGGAACGTCGTTATCCGAGCCGGAACGACGGCTCGTCGGCGTCGCCGTCCAAGTCCTCCAGCTGGATCACCTCTTCGTCGTCGTCGTCGAGCTGCTCGCGGAGGTGGTTGACGTACCGCTTGTGCTCTTCGAGCTGCTCGCGGAGGTGTTCGGCCTCGAGCTCCAGCCGCTCGTGTTCGCGGACGAAGCTCTTCGGGACCTCGATCTTCGGGGGGAACGACTCGCCGCCGTCGTCCATGCGGTCCAACTCGGCCTCCGGAACGGCTCGGACCTGACCGTCGTGGGCAACGAGCGTGTCCACGTAATCCCGGAAGACCGCCGACAGCGAGATGTCTCGCTCCTCGGCGATGTCGCGGAGGGCTTCGAACGCGTCCTCGTTGACGCGGAACGAGATCGTCTTGTTCTTGTTGCCCATCAGCGGAACGTTGGTCCCGCAGATCACTTAAGCGTTTGTCAGACGGTAGCAAGAAATGCGATCGCGTGCGAGAGCCGGGACGCGCCGGCGCCGTCAGGGTTCCGGCGTGCCGGCCGGGTCGGGTCCGTCGGCGGCGTCGTCGCCCGCGAGTTCGTCGCCGCTCTCGTCGAGGTCCTCCAACGCCGAGAGCGCGGCGGCCTTGTACGTCTCGGGGTCGAGGTCGTACTCCTCGCGCGCCATGCGCGCGTACTCGTTGCCCTCGTCGTCGAACGCGGCGACGCGCTCGACGGTCCGATGGGCGGTCTCCGCGACCCAGCGATCGCGGGTGGCGGCGTCGACCTCGGTGATCGACTCGGGGCGGACGGAGACCCGGACCGTGCCGTCGTCGGCCTCGTAGGTCCGGGGTTTCCCCACGACTGCGACGTAGGCCGGGGGCTCCATGTCCCGGAGTTTGGAAGCGGCTTCCGGCTGGTACTGCCCGGCGTACACGAAGAACGTGCCCGTCGGGTCGACGATGCGGCCGCGCCAGTACTCGCTGTCCTCGCCGACGTCTTCCTTCTCGGTGAGCGTGCCCACGAAGAACACGCGGTTCGAGGACTCGCCGGTCGGTAACAGCGCGTAGACGGGGGCGCGCTCGTCGTCGGACTCGGTGAACGTGTAGCCGGCGTCGTTGAACTCGTTCGCGAACACGCGCCGGGCGACCTCTCGGGTGGGTGCTGACTGGCTCATTCAGATCGACCTCGCTTCGATCAGCGCGCTCTCAACGTCGACGGTTCCGGGGTCCTCCATCTCGTCGACCAGGACGTACCGCCCGAACGTCGGGCCGGTGACGCGGTAGTAGCGCCCGAGCACGTCGTCGCCCATCTCCTCGGCGACGACGGTGGTGTCGAGCGCGTCCATCGCCATGTCCTTGGCCTCCTCTAAGCCCATACCGGTGAGCTTCTCGGTGGCCTCGCGGTCGAAGATGACCTCGGTGACGGTCTCGCCGTCGTCGAGGACGCCTTTGATCCGCAGGTCGAACTCGCCCTCGACCTGGCCGTGCTCGGAGCAGCGGCCGTTCTGGAGGACGCGCGTACAGTCGTCCTCGGGGCAGCGCTTGATGAGTCCGGAGCCGGACTGGATGTCGACGAGGGCGCCTTCGACGGTGTCGGCGTTGTCGCCGACCTCGATCTCCTCGTCGACCTCGGTGATGCCGGTCGTCCGGTTCAGCTTCACCGAGTAGCTCCCCTCGTACTCGTCGGTGACGACGTTCGTCAGTTCGTACGCCTGCCCCTCCGTCAGGTCGGGGAGGTCGGAGGTCTCGAAGGCGACGAACTTGATCGTGCCCGACTCGTCGCCGACGAGTCCGACCTGTGAGATGGAGTCGCTGCGGGGCTCCCAGAGGTCGACCAGTTTCACGCGCAGGTCGACCCACTGTTCGTCCTCGTCGATCTCGTTGACGAGGACGGACTCGCTGCCGCCGCGGCCGAGTTCGTCCCGCTCCATCCCGGCGTCTTCGAGGTAGCTGTTGGTGACGCTCCGGCGGGCCTCGTCGAGCGGCACGCGGTACTCGTCGACGAGCGTCGCCAGCCGTTCCTCGACGTCGTCGGGATCGACGTCTACGTGGTCCGAGAACTGTTCCGCTATCGCTTCCGCTTCCTGTCGCAGTTCGCTCATGGGGTGTCTCCGCCTCCGGTCTTGTTTCGGTGGGAGGCGTACGGTGGTTGGTTCCTCACCGTATTAAAACGACGGTGACCGCGGTGAAAGTGGATCAAAACCGTCGTCTGAGGGCGTCAGAACAGGGTTCTCTCGATCCGCGGAGATCCGACGACGCAGCGGCGTCGACCGCGTCAGACGCTCGTCAGCCACACGCGGGCTTCGTTTCGAGTGGAACGATCACACGGGTCGCAGCCGCACGAGACGAGGGCTCGACGAGAGCAACGGACCGATCCGATGACGCGTGCCTGCGAGTGGCCGCCGGAGGCGGCCGCAAGGAGCACGCGCGAGGTCGTCGGGCTTCGCCCGACTGCCAGAGGCGCGTCGCGCCTCGCTGTCGCCGGCGCTACGCGCCGGCTGCCAGAGGGACCTTCGGTCCCTCGCTGGAGTCGGCGGCGACCGAAGGGAGCCGTCGACGAGGCCGGGGAGGCGTGAGGTGCGGTGCGGTTGCGGTCGGGTGGGGCTTCGGCAGTCGTGTCCGCAGCGGCAGCTACCTCGTATCGAGCGGTCGGGGCTCCGGCGGCGTTCGTGCCAGTCACAAAACCATCCGAGTAGAACCGACCGGTCGAACCGTCAACGCCTCAGTCCGCGTCGGGGAACGGCACGTCGATCAGGTCGCCGTCGTCGGGCAGCAGGCACTCCCCGTCGAACTCCTCGCGGGCGTCCCGCCGGATCGGGCGTGCGTCCGCCGCGTACCGCGAGGAGATGTGGACTAAGGCGAGCCGTTTCGCGTTCGCGCGCGCCGCGATCGACCCCGCCTCGCGGCCGGTCGAGTGGGCCGTCTCGCGGGCGCGGTCGGCCATGTCGTCGGCGAAGGTGGCGTCGTGGATCAGCAGGTCCGCGTTCTCGGCCGCCTCCACGGTCCGCTCTCTCGGGCGCGTGTCGGCGGTGTACACCAGTTTGCGACCGGGACGCGGCGGGCCGACCACCCGTTCGGGCTCGACGACCGTCCCGTCCTCCGCCTCGACCGCCTCGCCCTCGTGGAGGCGGCCGAATTTCGGCCCGACGGGAACGCCGAGCTCCTCGGCTTTCGGGCGGTCGAACCGCCCCGGTCGATCGTCCTCCGCCAGGACGTAGCCCTGTGATTTGGTCCGGTGTTCCGTCTCGAAGGCGCGCACGGCGTAGTCGTCGGCCTCGTGGGCGACCTCGCCGGGCGCGACGGGGTCGATCCGGACCGGGAAGGCGGGGTCGTGTCCGGCGGCGCGGACCAGATCCCGGAGACGGTCGCCGGTCCCCGGCGGACAGTGGATCGTGAGCGGGTCGGTGCGGTCGTTGAACCCGAGCGTCTGGACGAGTCCGGGGAGGCCGAGGACGTGGTCGCCGTGGAGGTGCGAGACGAACACGCGGTCGACGGCGAAGCCGGTCCCGCTGCGCATCATCTCGCGCTGGGTACCCTCGCCGCAGTCGAAGAGGAAGCGGTCGCCCTCGCGGTTGACGAAGACGGCGCTCGCCGCGCGTTCGACGGTCGGAACGGCGCCGCCCGTCCCGAGGAACGTGACGCGAAGAGACATGTCCACTCGTCGGAGCGGCGGTTGTAAACCGGTGTCGATGCGGCCGGACGGGAGACGAGCGTTCGACGCCGCGGCCGACACCCACATCCGTCCGGCCGCCCGAAGGCGGCCATGCGAGAACCGATCGCCGCCTTGGTCCGACAGGAGGGCTGGCGCGCCGAGGGCGCGGCGGCCCGCGTCCACTACGAGGGGGCACGCGAGCAGTTCGCGGTGGAGTTCTACGCCGAGACGGAGCGCACCCTCTACTGGACCGTCCCGACCGAGGACGACGAGGCCGGCACGGCCGCGCCGATCCCGCGCGAGCGCGTCCCCGATCCGCTCAGGCGTCGCGTCCGGGGGGACCTCGAAGCCGCCGGTATCGACCCCGCGATCGAGCGGCGCGACCTCTGACGCCGCGAATCGAAGGCGGGCGACGAGGGTTCCGACGCCGCGGGTCGGCGGCGAACAGTGCCGGTCTCGACGCCGCGGGGGCCCGCAGTCACCGCGCCTGCCGATCGAGACCGGTCGAACGGCCACGACCGGTCTCTCGCCCGCGGCCGTCGAGGGCGGGATCGCCCGAATGGGGGCGTGTTACCGGCGTTTTCTGCCGATGTATTTCGGTTCGAAGGAAACCTATTTGCCGCCCTGTCGGATACGTTCGTGTGATGAGTGGCGTCGAATGGGAAGAAGACGACCCCTTCGAGGAGCAGCGGGACAAGATCGACAATCCGATGAAGCGGCTGTTCGTTGAGTACGGCCGCGACTACGTCCCGCAGGTGACGGTGGGAGTCTTCGCGAGCGTCTTCGCGCGCCTGCTCGATCTCCTGCCGCCGTTGATGCTCGGGATCGCCATCGACGCCGTGTTCTACGAGGACGCGCTGTTCAGCGAGCAGATCCCGCTCGTGGTCCTCCCGGACGCGTGGCTTCCGACGGGACAGACGGAGCAGTTCTGGTTCACAATCGCGGTCATCGGCGGGGCGTTCGGCATCGGGGCGGGGTTCCACTGGATCCGCAACTGGGGGTTCAACGCGTTCGCCCAGAACATCCAACACGACGTCCGGACGGACACCTACGACAAGATGCAGCGGCTCAACATGGAGTTCTTCTCCGACAAGCAGACCGGGGAGATGATGTCCATCCTCTCGAACGACGTGAACCGGCTCGAACGGTTCTTAAACGACGGGATGAACTCCCTGTTCCGGCTGTCGGTGATGGTGGTCGGTATCGGCGTGCTCCTGTTCTGGATCAACTGGCAGCTCGCCTTAGTCGCGCTGCTGCCCGTCCCGATCATCGCGGGCTTCACCTACCTGTTCATCAGGATCATCCAGCCGAAGTACGCCGAGGTGCGCTCGTCGGTCGGGAAGATGAACTCCCGGTTGGAGAACAACCTCGGCGGCATCCAGGTGATCAAGTCGTCGAACACGGAGCCGTACGAGTCCGACCGCGTCGACGACGTCTCGATGGACTACTTCGACGCCAACTGGGACGCGATCACCACCCGGATCAAGTTCTTCCCGGCGCTCCGCGTGCTCGCCGGTATCGGCTTCGTGCTCACGTTCGTCGTGGGAGGGCTCTGGGTGTTCCAGGACGCGCCGCCGGGGCCGTTCACGGGTGACCTCTCGGTCGGGATGTTCGTCGTGTTCATCCTCTACACGCAGCGGTTCATCTGGCCGATGGCGCAGTTCGGACAAATAATTAACATGTACCAGCGCGCCCGCGCCTCCTCCGCGCGGATCTTCGGGCTGATGGACGAGCCGTCTCGGCTCGCAGAGGACCCCGGCGCCGAGGACCTGGCCGTCGGCGAGGGCGACGTGGTCTACGACGACGTCTCCTTCGGCTACGGCGAGGAGACGATCGTCGAGGACGTCGACTTCTCCGTCGAGGGCGGCGAGACGCTCGCCCTCGTGGGACCGACCGGCGCCGGGAAGTCCACCGTCCTCAAACTGCTGCTCCGGATGTACGACGTCGACGAAGGGTCGATCGAGATCGACGGCCAGAACGTCCGGGACGTGACGCTCAAGTCGCTTCGCCGGTCGATCGGCTACGTCGGCCAGTCGTCGTACCTGTTCTACGGCACCGTCCGCGAGAACATCACGTACGGCACCTTCGACGCGACCGACGAGGAGGTTCGCGAGGCGGCCGAGGCCGCCGAGGCCCACGACTTCATCGAGAACCTGCCCGACGGCTACGACACGATGGTGGGCGAACGCGGCGTGAAGCTCTCCGGCGGGCAGCGCCAGCGCGTCACCATCGCGCGGGCCGTGCTCAAAGACCCCGACATCCTCATCCTAGACGAGGCGACCTCGGACGTGGACACGGAGACGGAGATGCTGATCCAGCGCTCGCTCGACCGACTCACCGCCGACCGGACGACGTTCGCGATCGCCCACCGGCTCTCGACTATCAAGGACGCGGACACGATCCTCGTGTTGGAGGGCGGCGAGATCGCCGAGCGCGGCACCCACGACGAACTGCTCAGTAACGACGGGCTGTACGCGCACCTCTGGGGCGTTCAGGCGGGCGAGATCGACGAGCTACCACAGGAGTTCATCGACCGGGCGCAAGAGCGCACGGCGCGGATCGCCGAAGAGGCCGAGAGCGGCGACGACGACTGACGGAGCCGCGCGACGGCCGCCTCACCGCCGGAGGCGGGTCCAGTCGTCCGCGGCCTTCGTCGACGGGTCCGGTATCGACCCGTCGCGCGTACTGAGGACCGAGAGGACCGCGTCACGGACCTCCCGCGGCTCCCGGAACCGCGTCGCTTCACACCCTTCGAGCAGGCCGCCGAACCGCTCGCTCGCGGTCGGCGTCTCCACGGCGGCGGCGCCGTACTGTTCCCGGAGTTCCGCCGTCGTCACCGGATAGCGGTGTTCGCGGAGCGCCCGCTTCAGCGGGCCGAACGTCACGGCGGAAGCCGGGTCGTCCCCCTCCAGATCGTGGTCCGCGTTGTCACTGCTCATATGACCGCGATCCACGAGGAACGGCATAATACCCCGGGAGCGGAGCCGACGAAGGCCGGCGTCGGCCGCTCGCGGCCCGAGCGACGCGAGCGACGCGGACGCGCTCGACCGACCCGGACCGATGCGACCGACCCGGACGAACCGGATCGGTGCGAGGTCGGCGACGACCGCCGGCTATACGACGCCGGCCGCCGAGGTGTGGGTATGCGCCTCAGCGAGGCCGCCTGGACCGACGTGCGCGACGCCGACGTCGACGTCGCGTTCCTCCCGGTCGGCAGCACGGAACAGCACGGGCCGCACGCGCCGCTGGGTACCGACACGCTGAACGCCGTCGCGGTCGCCGAGGCCGGCGCCGAGGCGTACGAGAACGGAGACGCAGCGTCGGCCGACGCCGCCGACTCCCCGGGCGCCGTCGCGGTCGCGCCGCCGATACCGGTCGGGGTCGCCGAGGAACACCGCGCGTTCGACGGGACGATGTGGGTCTCGCCGGAGACCTTCCGGGCGTACGTCCGGGAGTCGGCCGAGTCGCTGGTCGCCCACGGGGTCGACCGCGTCGTGTTCGTCAACGGGCACGGCGGAAACGTCGAGGCGCTCGCCGAGGTCGCCCGGCGGTTCTCGCGCGACCCCGACCACGACGGGTACGGCGTCGCGTTCACGTGGTTCGAGGCGGTCGGCGACCACGGGAGCGACATGGGCCACGCGGGGCCGCTGGAGACGGCGCTGTTGCGCGCGACGAACCCCGAGTTGGTCCGCGAGGAACGCGTCGACGGGGCGAGCGCGGGCGCCGCCGACCGGTGGGGCGAGTGGGTCTCGGGCGTGAACCTCGCGCACGACTCCGACGAGTTCACCGACAACGGCGTCGTCGGCGACCCGCGCGACGGCGACGCCGCACGCGGCACGGAGCTGCTCGACCGCGCGAGCGGGGCGCTCGCGGAGCTGGCGGCGGCCGTCGTCGAGCGGAAATCGGCGTGAGAAGGGCTGTGAGGGCTACTCGTCGTCGTCCGCCGCGTCCTGAAGCGCGCCGCGGATCGCCGGGACCGTTCCGGTGAGCGAGGCCACGTCGTCGGCGGCGCTCTGGATGTCGCCGACGAGCGATTCGAGCTCCTCGATCTCCGCTTCGAGGTCCTCGGCGTCGTCGAAGGCGTCGGCGCGCTCGCCGAGGACGTACGCCTTCTTCGCCGAGCGCACGCTGTCGAGCGCGTCGCCGGCGTCGAGCGCGGACTTCAGTCCGTTGAGCGCGCCGAGGACGTTGTCCGCGTCCGTCTCCCACACGGCGTCCGGATCCGGGAGTTGCTCGCGCGCCGCCGCGAGGTGCTCTTCGACCTCCGCGCGAGTCTCCTCGGCGGCCTCGCCGAACAGGTCGTCGTCGTCGAACGTGGACTGGGCCATGTCCGAACCGTCGTGCCCGCACCTTTTAAAAACGCGCCCGAAAGCGGAAGTGAAACCGCCGGGGAGGGCGCGGCAGTCGTCCGATCGAGGGCGCATCGCGTTCAGTTTCGGTTCGGGCGGACGCAGCTCAGAGTCGGACGAGCAGCTCCGCGGTGACCAACAGCACGAAAAGCGTGAGCGCGCCGACGAGAACGGCGATGGTTCGGAGCCGAGCGAACACCGCGTTCGCGTCGGGTGTCGCCGCGAGGAGCGCCGGGCGGTCGCCGCGGCCTGGCTCGGGTGCGCCGGTGTCGGCGTCACCGTCGGAGGCGGGGTCGGGTTGGGCGTCGGCGTCGAGGTCGTGACCGGGTCTCGGCACGGGCGGGCGTTCGACTCCAGTGACGGTAAAACCGACTATGAGGGGTCGATACCGCTATGGACGGCTCCGTAACTCAGGCGCGGTTCCACGGGGCCTCCTCGAAGTCGACGACCCGCTCGCCGCGGTCGAGCGCGTCGATTCGGGCGATCTGGTCCGCCGTCAGGTCGATCTCGCGGGCGGCCCAGTTGTCCGCGACGTGCCCGAAGTCGGCCGCCTTCGGGATCGGCGCGACGCGCTCTTTCGAGAGCAGCCACGCGAGGCTCACCTGGGCGGGCGTCGCGTCGTGCGCGGCGGCGATCTCCCGGAGCGCGTCCACGTCGGCGACGCGGTTGCGCGCGATCGGCGAGTACGCGACGAGCCAGTGGCCGTCGTCGACGGCGTACTCGCGGAGCGTCTCCTGTTGTAAGAGCGGGTGACACTCCACCTGGTGGGCGAACACGTCGTGGTCGAGGCGGTCGATCGCCTCGTCGAGCTGGTCCGGCCGGAAGTTCGAGAGCCCGATCCGGTCGATCACGCCGTCGTCCACGAGGTCGTCGAGCGCGGGCAGCGTCTCCGCGGGGTCGTAGCTGTTGATCGGCCAGTGGACGTACAGCAGGTCGATCGAGTCGACGCCGAGACGGTCGCGACTCACCCGGGCGGTCGCGGTCGCGTCGTCGTACGAGAGGTTGTCCGTCGAGAGCTTCGTCGCGACGAAGAGCTCCTCGCGGTCGACGTCGGTGTCGTCGATCCCCGCCGACACCGACGCCTCGTTGTCGTACCCCTGCGCAGTGTCGATATGACGGTAGCCGGTCTCGATCGCGTGGGTGACGCCGGAGACACACTCCTCGCCGTCGGCCAGCTTGTACGTCCCGTACCCGAGCCTGTCGAATGCGTCGGCCATGCCGAAGGGTTCCGACGGCCGGGGCAAAAATCCGCCCGTTCGCGCGGGCGAGCTTGGTGGACCCCGGCGGTCACTCGGCGTCGCCGGCGACGAGGTCGTCGTACTGCGCGCCGGTCTGTTTCAGCGTCTCCGTCGAGTAGAGCCGCTCGTGTTCGAACGGGAGGTGATCGGCCGCCAGCTCGTCGATCTTCGCGTCGACAGCCTCCGCCTCGCGGCCGTGGATCATGGTGAACATGTTGTACGGCCAGTCCTGGTCGGGACGGCGCGGCCGGTGGTAACAGAGGGTGACGTACGGGAGGCTGCCGACCGCCTCGCCGCGCTCGTCGAGCTCGTCGTCGGGCACGTTCCAGACCACCATGCAGTTGTTCGTGAACCCGGTGACGACGTGGTTGACGATACAGCCGACGCGCTTGATACAGCCGTCCGCGAGCAGGCGGTCGACGGCCGCAAGGACGTCGTCGACAGTCGGGTCGACGCCGGAGTCGCTCGCGCCGATCTCGTCCGCCACGTCCTCGTAGGGGGTCGCAGACAACGGGAAGCCGTCCTGGATCGCCAAGAGGAGGTCGGCTTCGAGGGGGCTCAGATCGCCGCGAGCGTCCTCGGAGATGCGGGTGGCCGAGACGTCGGTCTCGTCGAGCGACTCCCTCGCGAACCGGTCGGCGTTGACGACGGGGAACTCCAAGTCGATGTAGTAGTCCGTAAGCATCGGGAGCGCGAGCACCTCGCAGCCGGTGCGTTCCTCGATCTCCGCGAGGATCTCGTCGCGCGTCTCCCGGGAGCCGGCGGTGACGACGAACCACTGGTTCCACTCGTGGTCGCGCCGGTAGTTGTGGTTCACCTGCCGGTAGCCGTTGATCACCTCGGCGACCTCGTCGAACCGGTCCTCGGGCGCCCGTACCGCCGCGAGCGTCGAAGAGCCGATGACCGGCGGGTTGAGCACCGCACCGAACCGCCGGAACACGCCGCGCTCGCGGAGGTCGCGAACGCGGTCGAGGACCGCGTCGGCGTCGAGGTCGACACCCGTCTCGGCCGCGATCTCTCGGGCCACCCGCTCGAACGGGCGTCGCTCGACGGGGAAGTCGCTCTGGTACTCGTCGATGAGGGCCGCGTCGACGGCGTCGATGTCGGCCCGCCAGTCGGCGTCCAGGCTCATTACGTTCGTTTGGGGTCGCGCGTACGTACCGGTTTCGGAGCGAGAGGGGCGGGGGCTCGGAGCGGGCGAGCGTCAGCGGGAGAGCGGTTCGCGCTCGTCAGGGGAAGAGCGGATCGCGCTCGTCAGCGGGGACCGTGCCGGCCGACGACGGCTCGAGGTCAGTCGTCGCTGGCGGCGGGCGTCGGGGCGAACGCGCGGGCGCTCTCCTCGAGCTGCGCCGTCGAACAGCCGCCGACGGTCGCGGCCTGTTCGAGGGTCAGTGTGCGGGAACGGTACAGCGTGAGAGCCGTGGACACGGATTTGGACGTCATCGGGTACGATTGCGTACAGTATGGACGTACATATAACTCTGGCGCTGTTTAGAACTGATTGCGGGATACAAACGAAATAGAACAAACTAGATGAGTGATTTTATTCGGTGGAAAAGTACGAACGTGTTTTTCTACTTTGCGAACGGTTCCCACGGACGCGGCGAAAACCGCCTCGCGGTTCGGGTCCGTCGCTCGCGCGCGTCGGCTCCAGGTCCGGGGGCACTCGGGTGAGCGGTCGGTCCGTCTCGTTCCCGGTGCGCGGGAGTCGAGCGGGGGACTTTTCGTCGGGTAGGCCGAACGGAACGTATGGCTCAGGCGACCCAGGAGTTCGGCGACTGGCCCCTCAAGCGGCTGATGACCGAGGTCTGCGGCTCCGGGCACAAGTCGGCAGACGACCTCACCCGCGCGCAGGCGACGGAGGCGTTCGAGCGCATCCTCGCGGGCGAGCCCGACCCCACGACGCTCGGGGCGTTCTGGCTCGCGAACCGCTGGAAGCGAAACACGCCCGAGGAGCTCGGCGCGTACGTCGACGTGATGTGCGACCGCGTCGAGTACGCCGAGCCGGACGTCGACCCCGTCGACTGCGGCGCCAACTACGACGGGAAGGGCCGGACCGCGATCTTAGGCGTCGCGGCGGGCGCCGTCGCGGCCGCGGCGGGCACGCCCGTCGTCGTCCACTCCGGCGACCGCGTCCCCACGCAGAAGCAGGACGCGTACAAACACGTCCTCGACGAGCTCGGCGTCTACACGGAACTCACGCCCCGCGACTCGGCCGACATGGTCGACGAGACCGGCTTCGGCTTCTACTACCAGCCCGCGTTCAACCCCGCCGTCGACGACCTGTTCGAGCGCCGCGACATGATGGGCGTCCGCTCGTTCGTCAACACCATCGAGACGCTGGCGAACCCCGCCGGCGCCTCGGTCCACCTCGGCTCCTTCTACCACCTCGCGTTCGCGAAGAAGGTGGTCGACACGTTCGTGGAAAGCGAGTTTCACGACCTCGACCGCGTCCTGATGTTCCAGGGAATGGAGGGGTACGACGACGTGCGCCCCGGCTACACGAAGGTCGCCGAGTGGGACGCGGCCGACGGGGACGACGAGGCCGGCAGCGAGGGGGCGTCCTTCGACGACTTCGAGATCGAGACCGCCGAGTACGGGATGGACCTCGAGGAGGACGACCTGGCGGTCGACGACGTCGCCGCCGAGTCGGCGGCGATCACCGAGGAGGTGCTGGCCGGGGAGCGCGACGGCGCCTTCGCGGACGCCGTCGCGGTCAACGCCGCGCTCCGGATCTACGCGGGCGAGGACGCGGACTCCATCGAGGATGGGCTGGCGATGGCCCGCGAAGCGATCGACGACGGCTCCGCGCAGGCGGTCCTCGACGACCTCCGCGAGTTCTGATCGCCGGGAGTCACGCACCAACCGCGGCTGCCGAATATCGTCTTTTCGACGCCTCTCACGCAGATTTGGGTGAGATTTTGGTCGGAGTTTGGAAAGTTCACTTACGGGTGGAGACCCAACTTCGGAGTGCGGCGTCAAACAAGTGGTACTCGTCCACGCTCCACACGAGGTGTTCGCTTCAGATGCCCACGTGTGAACACTGCGAGGCGCACGTCTCCGAGCGGTTCGTCCGGGTGTTTTCGGACGCCCGCGGTCGGGTACACGCCTGTCCGAACTGCTCCGCGAACGCCGGGATCGCGGAGGTCGCGAAGGAGCGAGCGCCGGACGTCTGAGTCCCCCGCCGCCGAGTCCCGCCATCCGTTCGCATCGGCCCTCTCTTTCCGTGCTCGCCTTCCGTCCGCGGACGCCTAGCGCTCGGGCGCGGGCGGCATCGCGCGCTTGTGGGCGCTGCGCTCGTAGAGGTCGACGACGCGGTCGACGGCCGCCTCCGGGACGTCCAACTCGCGGACCGTCGCCGAGCGCGAGAGCCCGCCGTCGACGTGGACCGCGAGGACGGCGTCGACGGTGTCGTAGTCGAGCCCCATCTCCTCGGCGTCGGTCTGTCCCTCCCACATGCCGGCGGTCGGCTCCTGCATCACCAGTTCGCGGGGGACGCCGACGTGGGCGGCCAGCTGGCGCACCTGCTGTTTGTAGAGGTTCCCGATCGGGTTGCAGTCGACCGCCTGGTCGCCGTACTTCGTGTAGTAGCCCGTCATCGCCTCGGCGCGGTTGCCCGTCCCGAGGACGACGCGGTCCTCCGCGTTGGCGACGAAGTAGTTCAACACGGCGCGGGTCCGGACGTAGACGTTGCCCGCGGCCATGCGGTCGTCGGCCGCCTCGGGCATCGCGTCGAAGAACGCCTCGGCGATCGGCTGTATCTCGACCACGTCGTACTCGATCCCGAGGTCGTGGGCGACGCGCTCCGCGTCGCTCATCACGTCCGCGTCGTTCACCGCCGAGGGCATCGTGAGGCCGTGGAGGCCGTCCTCGCCGAGCGCCTCGACCGCGAGGTGGGCGGTGAGCGTCGAGTCGATACCGCCGGAGAGGCCGAGGACCGCCCCCTCGGCGCCCGCGTCGTCGACGACGTCGCGGATGAAGGAAACGATCCGTTCGCGGGCCGCCTCCAGTTCGTCCTCCGAGAGGCGGAGGTCGAGCGGCGGGTCGTCCGACAGCAACACCGACTGCTCCGAGGTCTGGCTCATGGGAGGTGTTAGGGGCCGAGACGCCTAATAGCTCCCCGTCGGCGCGGGGAACTGGACGTTCGTCGGGTTCGCAGGCGGGGCTGACGGCGGGCGTAAGCCTACAGGAGGCCCTCTCGCTCGGCGAGCAGGAGCCCCTCCAGCGTCGCGTCGTTCGTCGGGGGGTCGCGGGCGATTTCCAGCGCCTCGTCGACCGGGACCGACCGCGGCGCGAGGAACTCGTTGCTGTCGTGGTCGACGTCGACCGGCTCTAACCCCTCGGCGAACACGTAGCCGCGCTTGTGGCGCAACACCCCCGTCGAACACCACACCTCCTGTAGCAGGGCGGTCGAGTCCGGTTCGAAGCCGGTCTCCTCGGCGAGTTCGCGCGCGCCCGCTTCGGTGTAGGACTCGCCGGACTCGACGATCCCCGCGGGGAGCTCCAGTTGGGTGTTCCGCACGGTGGGACGGTACTGCTCGACGAACAGCACGCGGTCGTCGGCGACCGCGACGATCACCGTCGCGGGCGACAGCTCCGCCCAGTAGTACTTCTTCTCCGTCCCGTCGGGCTGTTCGACGCGGTCGTAGCCGCCGACGAACCAGCCCTCGTCGTACTCGACGACGACCTCGCGGACCGGCCACTCCGGCTCGCCCGGCAGCGAGTGGTTCCGGCCGTCGGAGAAGGCCGGGAGGTCGCGGAGGTCGGCGGCGGGGGCGCCGCCGCCGTCCGCTGCGGCCTCGTTTCGGTCGGCGCGGTCGTCGCGTCCGTCGCCGCTCACGGGCGGACCACCTCGACGCGGTACGCCTGACCGCCGCGACGCACCCGGACGCCGGTCTCCGTCGCGGCGCCCGGCACCTGTTTCGTGAGGGCGCCGACCTCGTCGAACGGCGTGTGCGTGAACGACTCCTTCATGCCGAACGGACCGGTCTGATACCCCTCGGAGCGGCCGTCGGCGCTCTCTATCGCGCCGATCAGGTACGGGTACCGACGGTCCGAGACGTTGTTCACGTCGGCGAGGGTGTCGTTCGTCTCGATCGGTTCGACGGTGAGGTAGTACGGGTCACCGCTCCCGAGATAGCTCGGCAGCGCGCCGAGCGCGAGCAGCGCGACGACGACGACGACGATGGCGATGACGACGTTCCGGGTGACCCGGCGCATGGTCGCCGTAGGGGCCGGCGGGGAATACCGGTTTCGGCCGACGACGGCGCGGCGTCGGGAGGGAAGCGGGTGGCGCCGCCGCCGACGCGCTTTAGCCCGCGGCGGCCCAGCGTGACGCATGGAGTTCCGGTTCGAGCTGGCGCTGTGTGCCGCCCTCGAATCCCCGGAGCGCGTCGTCGCCCGACAGCTCGGCGCGGGCGTCGAGCGACCCGGCGCGCGCATCGTCGACGTCTGCCTGCTGTCGCCGGGGCCAGACTTCGACGAGCGGGCCGAGATCAGCGCGGAGCGGATCCCCGACCCCGCCATCGAGGCGGCCGTCGGTCCCGGCGAGGCGGTTCCCGTCGCCGACGCGTTCGACCTCCCGCCGGACCGCGCCGCCGCCGTCGTCGACCGCGCGGTCGAGGTCGGCTACCTCGAACGCGAGCGCCGGAACGGTCGACCGGCCGTGCGCGCGACCGCGCGCTACCCGGGCGACTGGATCGGCGACCTCGTCGCGGTCGAGAACAAACCCGACCTCGGAACGCCGGGCGACCTGGAGGCGCAACTGCGCTACGACGCCGCGCTCGGCCTGTTCGACGAGGTGGTCCTCGCGACCGCCTCGTACGTCACCCGCGCGCACCTCAACCGGATCCCCGACGCCGTCGGCGTCTGGCGGTTCGACACGGAGACCGGCGACCGGGAGGTGGTCCGCGAGCCGACGCCGCTCGACCCGGAGGCGCCCGGCGTCGAGGTCCGATCGGAGCGGCCCTCTCGAACCGACGTCGCGCTCGTCGGTCCCGACGCGAAGGCCCGCAAGCGGCGCCGGATCGCCGAGCGAGCGTACGGGAAGGGGTGGCGCCCCGAGCCGCCGGCGTGCGCGCACGCCCAGGCGACCGCCGACGGGCGACCGCGCTGTGCGCACTTCGACCGCGTGGTCGACCCCGGCCGCGAGTGCGGAAGCGGCTGTCCCGCCTTCGAGCCCGCCGACCCGCCGGACGCGGAGCGCGACCGCCTCCGAGACGAACGGACCGCGTGGGTCGCCGCCCCCGAGGGCGACGGCCCGCGCCGGCAGTCCGGGCTCTCGCGGTACCTGTGACCGCCGGGACCGGTGGGCCTCCGTGAGCGGCGTGCCCGGGCCGGCTGGCGTGAAGCGACGTGTGCCGACGAACGCCTCGGCGCGACGCCGACGGGCGGCCGTGAGAACGCTTATACGGCGAGAGCGGGTGTTCTCGGTATGGACGAGATCGAAGACGTCTTCGTCGCCCGACTGATGTCGACGGACCTCCACACGGTGACGCCGGACACGCTGGTCGAGGACGCGGCCGCGGTGCTGCTCGACAACGACATCAGCTCCGTGCTGGTCGTCGACGACGACGGGTCGCTCGTCGGAATCTTAACTTCGACGGACTTCGTCGACATCGTCGCCAAGAGCCAGCCGAAGGCCGAGACGACCGTCGAGCGATACATGACCCGCGACCCGATCACGGCCGGCGCGCAAGACGACGTAGCCGCGGTCGCCGCGACGATGCTCGAACACGGCTTCCACCACGTTCCGGTCGTCGACGGCGACACGCCCATCGGCATCATCACCACCTCCGACTTCGCGGCGTACGTCTCCTCGCCGGAGTCCGTCTCGGCGTAGCGCGCTCCGGACGACCGGATCGGTCGGCAGGGACGCGCTTCGACGTTTCGCCCGGACCGTCCGCGACGGCGACAAGTGCCGCCACTTTCTGTGGTCGTATTATTCCGGAGCGCGTACGGAGACGCGTGTCCGATCACCTGCATCTCAACCTCTTTACCATGACCTCGGTCGAGCACGTCTCGCCCGGGTCGTGGCGGTACCCCGGCGACCGCTCGGCGGACTACGCCGACCGCGAGTACTGGACGGAGGTCGCCCGCACCGCCGAGCGGGGCGGCTTCGACGCCGTGTTCTTCGCGGACGTCCGCGGTGTCTACGACGTGTACGGCGACGACCGCGCGGTCGCCGTCGAGAAGGCGGTTCAGACGCCCGCGAACGACCCGCAGCTCGTCGTGCCCGCGATGGCGGAGGTCACGGAGGACCTCGGCTTCGCGGTGACGCGCTCGACGACGTACAACCACCCGTACCAGCTCGCTCGCGAGTTCTCCACGCTCGATCACCTCACCGACGGGCGAGTGGCGATCAACGTGGTCACCTCGTACCTCGAGTCCGCCGCGGCGAACCTCGGGCTCGACGAGCGGATGGACAAGGAGACCCGCTACGAGCGCGCCGACGAGTTCCTCGACGTCTGTTACAAGCTGTGGGAGGACTCCTGGGAGGACGACGCCGTCGAGGTCGACCGCGAGGCCGGCCGGTACACCGACCCGGAGAAGGTCCACGCGGTCGAACACGAGGGGGACCACTTCTCGGTGCCCGGCCCGCACGGCTCCGAGCCGTCGCCCCAGCGCACACCGGTCGTCTATCAGGCCGGCTCCTCCGACTACGGCCGGTCGTTCGCGGCGCGCAACGCGGAGGCCGTCTTCGCCAGCCAGCCGACCGAGGAGGGCGTGGTCGAGTACGTGGACGACGTGAAATCGCGCGCGGCCGACGCCGGCCGCGACCCCGAGAGCCTCAGGTTCTTCATCGGCGTGGTGCCGGTCGTCGGCGAGACGGAGGCGCTCGCGGAGGCGAAATACGAAGAGTACAAGCGGCACGTCGACGTCGAGGCGACGCTCGCGCTCCTGTCCGGATTCCTCGACATGGATCTGTCGGAGCTCGATCCCGACCAGAGGGTCGAACACATCGAGACGGACGCGATCCAGGGGACGATGAACGCGTTCACGAAGGCCCAGCCCGACCGCGAGTGGACCGTCCGCGAGGTCGCGGAGTTCTGCGGGCTCGGCACCACGTCGCCGAAGATCGTCGGCACGCCCGAGCAGGTGGCCGACGAGGTCCAGCGCTGGCACGAGGAGGTCGGCGTTCACGGGTTCAACGTCAAGGAGGTCGTTCGGCCTGACTCGCTCGTCGACTTCGTCGACCTCGTGGTGCCGGAGCTACGCGAGCGGGGACTCGTTCCCGCGGTCGACGCCGAACCGCGCGGCGAGACGCTCCGCGAGCGACTCCTCGGGGAAGGACAGACGCGGCTCCGCGCGGACCACCCCGCCCGGAAGTAGCGCGGGCGTCGGGAGATGGAACCGAGCGAAAACGACCGGGATCGCAGCGGACGGAGGGAAGTCGGCAGCCCGAATCGGCTCGAAAGGCGCGTAGTCGTGCGGTTTTCGACCGCCTGTTAGCGAACTGTTGTGAACGAATTACCGCTATCTAATACGACGGTACTGCCGCCCCCGGCACGCTTAAGTGTCTACTACCGTTTGTATCGGGTGACGCTTCGTCTGGAGGGCCGAAGCGTCAGCGGGGACCTACAGAACGACACGCTCGTGCCATCTTTTCCCGGCACGGGCGTGCCGTTCGTTCCTTTACCTACCGAGCGACGCGCTCGCTCAGTCTTGTCACGACGGAGTCGACCGAAAGAGCGATCGCTCTCCGCCGGTAGACCGAAGTCGCCCCCGAGCGAGCCTCCGGTATACCCCTGTTACAGTTCTCGTCGACGCTGTCGCTGTCGCCCGCGCAGCGCGAGTCGCTCGTCGCGTTCGTCCCCAACCGGTACACCGAGGAGACGGAGACCGCCGCCGGTCACGTCGCCGTGACCGTCACGGAACGTGAACCGTCGGCGACGGCGATCGGTCGAGGGACGGTTCAGAGGCGTTCGCCCTGATAGTCGCCGTCGTAGGTCCCCTCGTGGTCCGCGCTCGCGAGGACGAGTTGCGCGATGCGGGCCCCCGGCTCGATCTCGATCGGGTGACCGACGTCGAGCCGTCCCTCGCCGATCCCCTCGTAGCCCGCGTCCCACACCGCGGTGTCGAGGGTACAGGCGTTGCGCAGCAGCGTCGAGCGAGGGAGGACGAAGCCGATCCGCTCCTCGGGGATTCCCACCGGCTCGCCGTAGCGGACGACGTAGGTGCCGCGGTCGAGCCGGTAGCGACCGTCCACAGGCTCCACCTCGCGACGTTCGCCCACGCGTTTCTCGTCGCGTCCGACGAAGCCCGGTTCGGTCTGCTCGAACACCGCGTCGACGGTGAGGTCGACGCCGTTCGGCTGTCGCTGCTCGTCGGCGAGGTCGGCGCCGGCCGCGGAGAGCGCCTCGGCGACCGCGGCTCCCGAGTCGAACATGCGCGTCCGGAGCCGCGGGCGAGACTAAACGGTGTCGGCCGCGACGCGCAACGGTGTCGGCCGCGACGCGCAACGGTGTCGGCCGCGACGCGCGCCGATCGCGGGCGAAGCGGCGGGTCTCGCCGGGACCGCTGAGAGTTCTGTTTTCGCGCGTTTCAGACGTTTAATGACCTAAAACACTCGGCAAGGATACGTGTTCCACGGCGTGTGATACCACGGGCGTGTCGCGGAGAACGTTGCCGGCGTGAGCGATCTAACACGGTCGATCTTCGGGAAACTCGCGGGTTTTATATCCACGGGAGAGCCAATTCGGGATGATATGGGACAAACGATTACAGAGAAGATCCTCGGTGATCATCTCGTCGAGGGCGAGCTGACGCCCGGCGAGGAGATCGGCATCGAGATCGACCAGGTGCTGACGCAGGACACGACGGGAACGATGGTGTGGCTCCAGTTCGAGGCGCTGGACCTCGACGAGGTCCAGACGGAGCTCGCCGCGCAGTACTGCGACCACCAGACGTACCAGTTCGACTTCAAGAACACCGACGACCACCGCTTCCTCCGCTCTGCGGCCGGCACATACGGCGCGTACTTCTCGCGGCCCGGCAACGGTATCTGCCACCAAGTTCACAAGGAGAACTTCGCGGCGCCCGGCAAGACGCTGCTCGGCTCCGACTCGCACACGCCGACTCCCGGCGGGCTCGGCCAGCTCGCGATCGGCGCGGGCGGGCTCGACATCGCCGTTGCGATGGGCGGCGGCCCCTACTACGTCGAGATGCCCGAGGTCGTCAACGTCCACCTCGAGGGCGAGCTCCCCGAGTGGGCGACCGCGAAGGACATCGCGCTCCACCTGCTCGGCGAGCTGACCGTCAAGGGCGGCGTCGGGAAGATCTTCGAGTACACCGGCCCCGGGGCCGAGAACCTCTCGATCCCCGAGCGGACCACGATCACGAATCTCGGCACCGAGCTCGGCGCCACCTCCTCGATCTTCGCGACCGACGAGAAGACGAAAGACTGGCTCGCGCGCCAGGACCGCGAGGAGGAGTACGTCGACCTCCAGCCCGACGACGACGCGGAGTACGCCGAGCAGATCGAGGTCGACCTCTCCGACCTCGAGCCGCTCGTGGCCGCCCCCTCGATGCCCGACAACGTCGCCCCCGTCAGCGAGTACGAGGGCACCGACGTCGAGCAGGTCATCATCGGCTCCTGTACCAACGGCGCCTACGAGGACATCCTCCCCAGCGCGAAGATGCTGGAGGGCCGCGAGGTCGCCAAGCAGACCGAGATGATCGTCGCGCCCGGTTCGAAGCAGGCCTCCGAGATGCTGGCCCGCGAGGGCTGGACCGCGGAGATGATGGCGGCCGGCGTCAACTTCTCCGAGGCGACGTGTGGCGCGTGTATCGGTATCGGTCACGTGCCCGCCTCCGACTCCGTCTCGCTGCGCACCTTCAACCGCAACTTCGAGGGTCGCTCCGGCATCGAGGACGACTCCGTCTTCCTCTGCTCGCCCGAGGTCGCCACCGCGGCGGCCATCACCGGCGAGATCGTCGACCCGCGTGACCTCGCCGACGACCTCGGCGACCTCGAAGAGCCCGGTTTCGAGATGGGAACGAAGTACGGCCCCGGCATGGGCGAGTCCGACTCCGACATCATCTCGCCCGACGAGGCGATCGACGACGGCCTCGTCAAGGGCCCGAACATCGGCGACGTGCCGCTCAAAGACGGGATCGACGTGGACGGCGGCGAGGCCCTCCTCAAGATGGAGGACAACATCACGACCGACCACATCATCCCGGCGACGGCGGACATCCTGAAGTTCCGCTCGAACATCGAGAAGCTCTCCGAGTTCACGCTCTCGCGCGTCGACGACACGTTCGCCGAGCGCGCGCTCGAGGCCGACGGCGGCGTCCTCGTGGCCGGCGAGAACTACGGACAGGGCTCCTCGCGTGAACACGCCGCCCTCTGCCCGATGTTCCTCGGCATCGAGGCGGTCTTCGCGCAGAGCTTCGCCCGTATCCACAAGGCGAACCTGTTCAACTTCGGTATCGTCCCGCTGGCGATCGACTCCGAGACGTACGAGCGGATCGACCAGGGCGACGACCTCGAGATCGTCGACGACGTGCCGGCCGGCGTCCGCTCCGGACAGGAGGAGTTCACCGTCAGCGTCAACGGCGAGTGGGAGTTCACCGCCGACCTGGACGCCTCCGAGCGCGAACGCGACATCCTCGCGGCCGGCGGCAAGCTCGCGTGGGTCAAACAGCAGCACTCGAGCGGCGGCTCCGGCGCGGCGCCCGCGGACGACTGACGACCGCGACCGCCCGGTCCGACATCGATTTCTCGTTTTTTCGCCCCGAGAGCGCCGCGGCCGTCTCCGGCGACGGCAGCCGCTCACCGGCGTCGAAACGGATCGAGGTCGACTGACCGACCGCGACGCGATCCGCCGACCGGGGCGACCCCGGCCGCGTCGCTAGCGAGCCGAAAGAAAGAACCGCAAAAGCGGGTGTCGACGCGTTAGCGGGCCGCGGCGGCGACGCGTTCGCGCTCTTCCTTCTGCGAGATGGAGTAGGAGCCCTCGACGTCGTAGTCGGCGGCGGCGACGAGCTCGTTGGCGAGCGCCTCGGCGGCGGGCGTGCTCGACTTGTACGTCGCGTTGGCGACGCCGTCGGAGATGAAAAGCAGCGCCTGATCGACGCGGCGCTGCGGCGCGACGTCGACCGCCTTCGGGACGGAGATGCCACCGTACTTCAGGCGGACGGTCTCCTCGCGGGGCGCGGCGTTCTCGACGGCCGTCACGAGGACCTGGACCGGGTTCTCCTCGGTCCGGTCGTGGACGATGTCGAAGGCGTCGCGGACGATCCGCGTCGCCTGCTGTTTCTTCCCGGTGTTCTCATCGGTCTGCATGAGACGGTTGATGAGACGCTCGGCCAGGGAGATCTCGCTTTTCTTGAACTGCTTGGACGCGTGCCGGCCCATCGTGTGCGCGATGGGGGTCACGGTCATGTATCGCTTCGTGGAGGGGTCCTCGTAGGCGATCTCGGTCACGTCCCAGACGCCGAACAGCTTGGCGTTCTCGTTTGCGGCCTCGCTCGACGCGGGCGCGTCTGGGTCCGGCTCGTCGGCGGCGACATCCTCCTCGGACGGCGCCTCGGTCTCCTCACCGCTCATCTGACCGGTTTCTCCGCGTTACCGCGAACCAGTTCGATCATCGAGACGCCGTTGACCTTCTCGACTTTGTAGTTGACGCCGGAGAGGTCGCCCATCGCACGACCCTTCGCACCGCCGATCCCGGCGATGGTGACCTCGTCGTGCTCGTCGATGAACGAGATCGCGCCGTCACCGGGGCAGAACGCGGTGACCTGCTTCCCGTTTTTGATGAGCTGAACGCGGACGCACTTTCGGATCGCCGAGTTCGGCTGCTTTGCCTCGATACCGACCTTTTCGAGGACGATGCCGCGCGCCTGCGGGGCACCCTCCAGGGGGTCGGACTTCGTCTTGAGCCCGCGCTCTCGCCGAGCGTACTCGGAGTCGGACCAGCGGCGCTTCTGCCGGTCCTTTTTGAGCTTACGGGCCGCGTATTTGCCGTTCGCCATCGTACGTCTACTTCCGAACGGAGCTACTTAAGCGTCGTCTTTCTCTGTCGAGAAACGGCCTCAGATCCCCCGAGCGGTACCTCTCGACGGATCTGAGGGTGTTTCGCCGACCGTCTCGGAGAGGAAATGACGGACGTTCGCTCCCGCTGAGACGGTAAGCCGGCGCGAGCGCCCGTCGTTTCGGCCGGAGCGCGGTCGTCAGTCGCCCGTCTCGTCGCGCGCCGTCTCGACCCAGTCGGGCACGGGCACCGTCGCGCCGACGTCCCGGTAGTCGATGTCGACGTCGACGGACGCCGCCTGCTCGTCGTGCGTACCCGCCCACGACTGTTCGAGCCGCGGGACCACGCCGGACTCGTACACGTGAACCGTCGCCGACGCCGTGTCGACGGTCTCGGGGACGCTCCGGTCGCCGTCGAAGGCGTCGGCGGTGAACCGGGCGGTCGGCTCGCCGCGAACCTCGCCGCCGCCGTCGCTCGTGGGGTTCCAGAGGTTCAGCCCCTCGTACTCCGCCTCGCCGCCCGCGGTCTCGCCCTCGACGCGGATCCCCGTCGCGACCTCCGAGCGCATCAGCGACTCGAGGTCGCCGTCCGAGCGGTCGACCGCCCGACGGGCGTATCGCGTCTCGCCGCCGGCCTCCCGACGTATCAGCGCCAGGCCGTCGGCGACGTACAGCTCAGACGCGTCGACCTGCTCGGTCTCAGTCAGCTCCTGTCGCACGTGCTGGCGCCCGTTTTCGAGGTCGTACGCGGCCTCGTACTCCTGCGAGGGGAGCCACGGCGTCGGCTCCGCGTCGCCGTCGTGGCTCGTCGCCGCCGTCGAGAACAGCGTGGCGCCCCCGGCGTCGACGAGCGCGTCGGCGTGCCGCGCCGCGAGGGTCGGCAGGTCGAGGCCGTCCTCGCTCCGCCAGTCGGCGTCGGGGAACGGTCGATCGGTCGAGTCGCCGCCTGTGTCGTCGCTTTCGTTGCCGCCGTCGCTGTCGTCGCCGGAACAGCCGGCGAGTCCGACCGCGGCGGCGGTTCCGAGACCGACGAGGAGGCGTCTCCGGTTCATGGGTCGACAAGCGGGCCGGCGGGCAAAAGGGGGCGGGTTCCGGCCTCAGGTCAGCTGGACATCGTCGACGTCGTGGTGTCGCTCCGCGAGCCGGCGGGCGGTCTCGATGTTGTCTCCGTCCGCACCGATGGCGACGCCGCGGTCCGCCTCGGGGACCTCGACGTACGCCACGCGGTCGTTCTGCTCCGAGACGGTGACGGCGTTGACCGCGGCTGGCGCGAGCGTGCTCGCGACGAACGCCTCGACGGTGTCGGCGTCCTCGACCAGTTCGATCGACATGCCGAGCCGCCGTTCGGCCTCCGCGACGGTCTCGCCGCCCTGTCCGATCGCGGCCGCCATCTCGCCGGCGGGCACCACGAACACGAGCCGGTCGCCCTCCACGAGGCAGTCGGTCGGCGTGACGCCGGTCAGCTCGTCGAACCGACCGATGTACCGCCGCGCCTCGTCGGAGAGCTCGACGTACATTAGTCGTCGCCCACGACGCGCGACCCCATCCGGAGGTCGACGTCGCCGGTCCCCATCGAGATGGGTTTCCCGGCGATGACGTTCTCGATGACGCCGTCGAGCTCGTCGTACTCGCCGTGGATCGCCGCGTCGAGCAGGTGGTTGACCGTCACCTCGAACGCCGCCCGCGCGAGCACCGAGTCCTTGTTGCCGGAGATGCCGTGCCGGCCGATCGACTCGATCTCGCCGTTGTTCGTCATGATGTCCGCGACGAGCATGAGGTGACGGACGTTCACGTCGTCGAGCCCCTGCTCTTCGAGCGTGTTCTTCGTCTCGTCGATGATCGTCTCGCGGGCCGCTTCGACGCCGAGGTTCCGGTAGATCTCGTGGATGTTGTTACACGTCGACCGGGAGGCGTCGACGCCCTCGATAGCGAGGGTGTCGCCGAACGCCGACCCCTCGGTGTAGAGGACGAACTCCTCGTCGCCGTCGAGCTCCTCTTTGCGGATGACGACGCGCTCGATCTCCTCGATCCCCTTGAAGACGATCTCGCGGAGCCGCTCGACGAGCTGGAGCAGCTCGCGGTAGCTCGGCTCGTTGGGGCCGAACTCGATCACGGTGCCCGCCTGCCGGGCGTCGACGCCGAGGGCGTCCTCGATCGTCTCCGTGATGATCTCCGCGATCTCGGTGGGGTCCGAGTGGGTCGGCCACCGCTCTAAGAGCGTGTCGTCGTTTAAGTCGATCCGGACCAGCATGTCGGCGACGTTCGTCGAGACGTCACCGAGCGCTAAGATCCGCGTGGCCTCGATCGACCAGACGACCTCGTGGGCCTTCTCGCGGTCGGTCGCGTACTCGCCGTCGAGGTAAACGGTCATCATCGGCGTGTCCGGCGTCTTCCGCGCGTCCACCAGCTCGATGAGCCGCGGCAGCCCCTGCGTGACGTCGATCTCTGCGACCCCCGCGTAGTGGAAGGTGTTCATCGTCATCTGCGTCCCGGGCTCGCCGATCGACTGCGCCGAGACGGTGCCGACGGGGTCGAGGGGGTCGACCCGCGTCTGCTCGTAGCGGTTCCGGACGCCCTCGACGATGTCGGTCGCCTGTTCGATGGTGACCTCACCGGCTTCCTCGCCCTTCCGGTCGAGGGCCTCGTACACCTTCGTCTTGAGTCGGCGGGGAAGCTCCGTCGCCTCCACGACCGCCTCCATGTCGTCGGTGACGTGGTCGTACTCAGTCATCCGACTCCACCTCCAGTTCGGAGGCCTTGTTCAGCCCCGGACCGGCGTGCTCCGAGAGGTTCGTCGGGGGTTCACGCTCCCCGAGGAACCGCTCTTTCTCCTCGTTCGACGCGAACTCGGCGTCGACGACGCGGTCGACGATGCCGTCGACGTCGATGCCGTTGTCGTCGCCGGAAGAGACTTTCACGGGCGAGGTGCCGTCCTCGCCGAACTCGAACTGAACGATCCGGCCCGAGGTGTCCCGGACCGTCCCGTCGTACTGCGCCTCCAGTTCGGAGAGCGCGTTGATGAGGCGCCGCTGGAGGTACCCGGACTTCGACGTCCGGACCGCCGTGTCGACGAGCCCCTCGCGGCCGCCCATCGCGTGGAAGAAGAACTCCTGTGGCGTGAGCCCGCCGCGATAGGAGTTCTCCACGAACCCGTGCGCCTCCGAGGAGAGGTCGTTCGGTCGGTAATGCGACAGCGTCCGGTCCTCGTAGCCGCGGTTGATCCGCTCGCCGCGAACCGCCTGCTGACCGACGGAACCGGCCATCTGCGTCAGGTTGAGCATCGAACCACGCGCGCCGGAACGGGCCATCACGACAGCCGGGTTGTCGTCGCCGAAGTGCTGGTCGGCGATCTCGCCGGCCGAGTCGCGGGCCTTCCCGAGCGTCTGCATGATCTTCATCTCCAGCGTCTCGTCGACGCCGCGGCCCGGCAGCGACTCCAGCTCGCCGGCCTCGTACGTCGATATCAGCTCTTGAACGCGGTCGTAGGCGCTCTCGATCGCGTCGTCGACCTGCTCTTCGGCCTCCGGCGGGATCGACTCGTCGTCGATCCCGATCGAGAACCCGAAGTTCATGATCGCGCGCATCGCCAGCGACGCGATCTCGTTGATGAACACGCGCGAACGCGTCTCGCCGTAGTCCTTCGTGAGGGTGTCGACGACCTCGCCGCCGAACGCGCCGACCGCGTCCTCGTCGATGGTCCCCTCGATCAGCTGTCCCCCTTCGATGACCACGTCGTCGCCGGCCGACGAAGTGAACGAGAGGTTCAGGTCGTCCGGAAGCAGCTCCGAGAACAGCGTCCGGCCGGTCCAGTACTCGCGGCCGTCGTCGTCGACGCCGTCCGCCTCGGGCAGCTCGTCGACGCGGGTCGCCCGGAGCAGGTCCAGCGCCTGCGTCTCCGAGAACTCGGGATTCGAGTGGGTGAGCAGGTAGGTCCCGGAGATGTGGTCCTGAATGGCACCGATGATGTTCCCGCCGAAGCGGGGGCTCAGGATCTGCTCTTGGACGCGCATGAGGACGCGCGCCTCGGCGCGCGCCTCCTCGTTCTGGAGCGCGTGCATGTTCATCTCGTCGCCGTCGAAGTCGGCGTTGTACGGCGGACAGACGACGGTGTTGAGCCGGAACGTCTTGTACGGCATCACCACGACCTCGTGGGCCATGATGGACATCCGGTGGAGCGACGGCTGCCGGTTGAAGATCACGATGTCGCCGTCCACGAGGTGTCGGTTCACCTCCCAGTCGGCCTCGACCTTCTCGGCGAGCTCCTCGCAGTTCTTCTCGGTCACCTTCAGCCGGCGACCGTCGGGACGGCGCACGTAGTTGGCACCGGGGTGCGCCTCCGGTCCGTTCCGGACGTACTGCCGCGCCTCGTCGACGTTCCGCTCCGTGACGTTGAGCGTCTGCGTCATCTCCTTGGCGACGCGGTCGGGGACGCCGACCTCGTTCAGCGAGAGCGTCGGGTCGGGCGAGATGACGGTCCGGGCAGAGAAGTTCACGCGCTTCCCGGAGAGAGAGCCGCGGAAGCGACCCTCCTTCCCCTTCAGGCGCTGGCTGAGCGTCTTCAGCGGGCGACCGGAGCGGTGTCGCGCCGGCGGCGTCCCGCTGATCTCGTTGTCGACGAACGTGGTGACGTGGTACTGGAGCAGTTCCCAGAGGTCCTCGATGATCAGCTGCGGAGCGCCCGCCTCGCGGTTCTCCATGAACCGCTGGTTGATCCGGATGATGTCGACCAGCTTGTGGGTGAGGTCGTCCTCGGAGCGCTGCCCGTTGTCCAGCGTGATCGAGGGACGGGTGGTGACCGGCGGCACCGGCAGCACCGTCAGGATCATCCACTCGGGTCGGGAGTGCTCGGAGTCGATGCCGAGGACCTCGAGGTCCTCGTCCGGGATGTCCTCGAACCAGTCGCGGATGTCCGAGGGCATCAGCTTGTTCATGTCCTCCTCGGTGAGGTCGACGCCGAGCGCCTTCTCGATGGCGCGGCGGTCCTCCTTGCGCGGGCGGAACTCGCCGGCCATGATGTCGTTGATCCGGTCGAGGGCGATGTCCGTCTTCTCGGCGAGCTCCTGGGGCGACGTGCCCGGATCGTCCTCCTCCTCGTCGGGCTGCATCGCGGCCGCGATGCGCTCGGAGTAGTCGCCCGAGAGCACGTCCTGGACCTCGTAGTACGTGGTCGGCTTCTCGTGTTTGATGTCCGCCTGCGGCTCGCCGCAGAACGGACAGGTCGACGCCTTCCGGGCCTGCCGCACGGCGGCCTTCAGCACGTCGTGTTCGTCGTCGCCGAGCTCCTTCGCGCGCTCGTAGCGCTCGCGGAACTCGTCGCGCTGTGCCTCGTCTAAGGCGAGCTTCCCGCACTCCCGGCACGTCGAGCGGAGCAGCCGTCGGATGAGCTTCGTGAAGCCCACGTGGATGACGGGGGCGGCGAGTTCGATGTGGCCGAAGTGGCCGTTACAGGAGCCGGAGTGGGAGCCGCAGGTCCGACACTCCAGACCGGGGTCGATGACGCCCAGCCGCGGGTCCATCAGCCCCATGTCGATCGGGTAACCGTCGTCGTCGTAGGTGTCGGCCGTGATCACCTTCGTGGCGGACATGTCCCGGTACGTTTCCGGGTCCATGAGGCCGAAGTCGATGCCGCCGAGCACTTTGGGTGTTTGTACTGACATTTAAATCGCGTCCTCCAGTTCGAGTTTCGGTCGGATGCCGAGCGCGATCATCTCGTCGAGCAGCAGCTTGAACGCGTAGCTGACCTCCAGCTCGTGGATGTCGTCCTCGTCGCCCGTCACCGGGTCGTACACGCGGCGCTGCTCGCGGTCCTCGACGGCGACGAGCCCGGTCTCCGCGGAGACGTGGACCGTCTCGGCGTCGGAGGACTCGAGCAGCCGCTCGTTGAGCACCATCGACGCGCCGTGGCCGATGATCGTGTCGCGCTCCATCTCGCCCACGCGCAGCCCGCCCTCGCGGGCGCGCCCCTCGGTCGGCTGGCGCGTGAGCACCTGGACCGGCCCGCGGGAACGGGCGTGGAGCTTGTTCGACACCATGTGGTACAGCTTGTGGTAGAAGATCGTTCCGACGAAGATCTCGGCGTCGATCTTCTCGCCGGTGACGCCGGAGTACATGACCTCCTTGCCGGAGGACTTGAATCCGTGCTCCTCCAGTCCGTCGCGGAGCTCGGACTCGTCTTCGCCCTGGAACGGCGTCCCGTCGACGCGGGAGCCGCGCAGCGAGCCGACCTTCCCGCCGAGCATCTCCAGCACGTGGCCGACCGTCATCCGCGACGGCAGCGCGTGGGGGTTGAGCACGAGGTCGGGGACCACGCCCTCCTCGGTGAAGGGCATGTCTTCCTGCGGCGCGAGGTGGCCGACGACGCCCTTCTGTCCGTGTCGGGACGCGAACTTGTCGCCCAGTTCGGGGACGCGCTGGTCGCGCACCTTCACCTTCGAGAGCTTCGACCCGTCCTCGCCTTCCATCAGCGTCACCGTGTCGACGACGCCCGACTCGCCCGAGCGCATCGTCACGCTGGTCTCGCGGCGCTTCTGCGGGGAGAGGCCGCCCATGTCGTCCGGCTCCTCGAGGAACCGCGGCGGGCTCGTCTTCCCGAGAAGCACCGAGGACTCGTCGACCCGCGTCTCGGGGTTGACGAGGCCGTCCTCGTCGAGGTGCGTGTAGGCGTCCTCACCGCGGGCGCCGCGGACGTCCTGTTCCGGGATCTCGAAGCGGTCCTCCTGACCGCCGGGGTAGCGGCGCTCCTCGCCCTCGTAGGTTCGGAAGAAGTGCGAGCGGGCGAGCGCGCGGTCGACGGAGCCCTGGTTCATCACCAGCGCGTCCTCGATGTTGAAGCCCTCGTAGGACATCACGGCGACGACGAAGTTCTGTGCGGCCGGCCGCTCGTCGAAGCTGATCTGTTCGGTCGTCTGCGTCTTCACCATCGCCAGCTGCGGGTAGTGAAGGAGGTGCTGCCGGGTGTCGGGCCGGATGCGGTAGTTGGCGGAGGGGAGCCCGAGCGACTGCTTCATCATCCCTGCGCCCATCGTGATCCGCGGGCTCGCGTTGTGCTCGGGGTACGGGATCATCCCCGCACCGATACCGAACACGAGCTGCGGGTCGATCTCGAGGTGCGTGTGGTCGTCGGACACGTCCTCCTCGTCGACCGCGACGAGGATGTCCTCCTCCTCCTCGGCGTCGATGAACTCGACGTAGCCGCGCTCGACGAGGTCCTCGAACTCGACTTCGCCGCGTTCGAGCGCCTCGATCTCCTCGTCGCCCAGCAGGGGCTCGCCGTTCTCGACGACGATGAGCGGACGGCGGGCTCGGCCCGCGTCCGCGTTGACGATGACCTCGCGGGTCCGGTCTTTCACCGAGACGTTCACCATTTCCGAGACGTCGCCGCGGCGGCGCGCCTCGCGGATCTGTTCGGCGAGCTCGTCCGGGTTCTCGTGGGTGCCCACGAGGCTCCCGTTGACGTACACCTTCGCTTCGCGTTCTGCTTGTGCCATGTTAGTCGTCCGCCGTCTGTCGTTCGACGCCCTCGATGCCGGGGATCCCCTCGACACCCATCGACGCCAGTTCTCGTTTCAGCCCCTGTTCGTCCTCGACCGTCTGTGACAGCTCCATCGCCTGCGCGAAGTTCTTCACCAGCCCGCAGTTCGGCCCCTCCGGCGTCTCGGAGGGACAGATGCGACCCCACTGGGTCGCGTGGAGGTCCCGCGCCTCGAAGTGCGGCTGCGACCGCGACAGCGGCGAGCGCAGGCGCCGGAGGTGCGAGAGCACGCCCATGTAGTCCGTCCGGTCGACGAGCTGTGAGACGCCCGAGCGGCCGCCGACCCAGTTCCCCGTCGCGATCGGGTGTTCGAGCCGCTCGGTCAGCACGTCCGAGCGGACGACCGTGTTGACCGTGAGCTGCCGGTTCCGCATGTTGGCGCGTTCGAGCTGGTACTTCACGTCGCGCGCCAGCTTGTTCAGCGCGGTGCGGAACAGGTCGCGCATGAGGTCGCCGGAGACCTTCAGGCGCTTGTTCGCGTAGTGGTCCTTGTCGTCGGCCTCCCGGCGGTCCAAGGCGAGCTCGAAGCACGCCTCGGCCATCCGACAGAGGTAGTACGCCTTGTTGATCCGCACGTCCTCCTCGTCGACGCCCTCCTCGTGGAGGTGCGGGAGGAGGTAGCGGTCGATGACGTAGTTCGCCCGCTTGAGCTGGTAGTTCTTGCCCTGGCCGGAGGCGACGCGCTCGCCGAGGGTCTCGATGGCGCCCTCGGTCGTCTGAACGTCGGCCTCCTCTAGGTTCTCCAGCATGAACTTCACGATCTCGGGGTCGTCCGAGACGCGGTGGACGATCTCTTCGTCGGATTCGAGTCCGAGCGCCCGAACGAGCGTCACGAAGTCGATAGAACCGGAGACCGAGGGGAACGAGACCTCGAGCAGTCCTTCGCGGTTGCGCTCGCAGAGCACGAGCGCGCGGTACCCGCGCCGCTGCGAGAACGTCTTCGCGACCTGGATCTCGTCGCCGTACTTCGAGTCGTACTCCGCGAGGATCTTGTTCGGTGCGAGGTCCTCCGAGGTCATCAGCACGCGCTCGGAGCCGTTGACGATGAAGTAGCCGCCGGGGTCGACGGGGTCCTCGCCGATGTCGATGAGCTCGTCGTCGGAGAAGCCGGCCATGTTACACTTGTCCGAGCCGACCATGATCGGCATCCGGCCGACCTTCGTCTCGGTCGTGTCGACGACCTGCTCGGGCTCGTCCTCGCCGCCGCGAACGATGGACATCTCCATGAACACGGGCGCCGAGTAAGTGATGTTACGAAGCCGCGCCTCCTGGGGGTAGAGCAGTTCCTCGGAGCCGTCGGCCTCGCGGACGCGCGGCGTGACCATCCGAACGTCGCCGAGTTCGACATAGACGGGCTCTTGGCCCTCCTTGTCGCCGATGTCGGTCTCGATCGTCTCCTTCTCGTCGACGACCTCCTGCATGCCGCGGTCCAGGAAGTTATTGAACGAGCGGAAGTGGTGCTCGGCGAGCCGTTCGTCTGAGAAATATTCGCGTGAAACCACGCGTCGGTCTTGCCTGTTCATGAGACGACTAGTCGGTACACGACCGCTTCGTCGGTCGTGCGGGAGTTTCGGACGATTTTCACCACGTCACCGACCTCGGCGTCGTCGGGGATCGCGGGATCTGTGCGCTTGATCTTCGGTAAGTCCGTCTTCTTCACGTCGTACTCCGCCAGGACCTCCTCGACGTCCTCGGGGTCGTCGAGGAGCACGTGGTCCGGGACGAGTTCGTGTTGGCTTACGTCTACCATGGGTGCTGGTGGTGGGGAGAAGCTATCACGAGATACTACAGAGACGTATATACGCCAGCGTCATAAGACTTGCCAAGCGCCGCCGTGCGCGGCTCACGGGCCGGGGCGTTCGACACTCCCACGCATGCGGGGTTCACACAAAAGGATACCGGACGGGAGGAGAGAGCCGGCGAAAATCGAGCGCACGCGACCGCTTCGAACGCCCGCGTCGTCAGCGCACCGAGTGACAGATTTCCCTGTCACCGACCCGCACCGTCGTCGGGGATGACAAGCCTTATTTGCCAGACAGGGGTACGAACTGACGCGACAAGCCCGGATGGTGTAGTGGCCCATCATACGACCCTGTCACGGTCGTGACGCGGGTTCAAATCCCGCTCCGGGCGTCCCCACGCTTCGGGGTTAGTCGCTGTTTGCCCGGATGGTGTAGTGGCCCATCATACGACCCTGTCACGGTCGTGACGCGGGTTCAAATCCCGCTCCGGGCGTTTTCGACGGACAACACGACGAGCGAAGCGAGCCGTTCGTCGAAAGCGTTCGCACGGGGATTTGAATCAGGGAGTGGAGCGAGCGAAGCGAGCGGAACGACTGGGGTTCAAATCCCGCTCCGGGCGTTTCTGTCGACGCCGACTGCGAGCGAGGAGCGACAGCGACGTGATGGCGGTGAACGAGTCGAACAGTGCGTTCGCCCGACTTACAAGTCGAGCTCCGCCCGCAGGTCGTCGACGATCGTCTCGGTCTTCTGGTCCGGTTCCTCGTCGGTCGCGACGGGGGTGCGGCCGTCGTACGTCTCGTGAACCATGGAAACGCCCTCGGCGAGCGTGTCGAGGCCGTAGCCGCCTTCGAGAACGTACGCGTCGGCGGCGCCGGCCTCGTCCGCGAGCGTCCGGATGCGGTCGGTCAACAGCGCGTACCCCTCCGAGGAGACGCGCATCCGCGAGATGGGGTCGTGGCGGTGCGCGTCGAACCCCGCAGAGACGAGCAGCAGATCGGGGTCGAACCGCTCGATCGCCGGGGCGACCGCCTCGTCGACGGCGTACAGGTAGTCGGCGTCGCCGGCGCCGGCGGCCAGCGGGAGGTTCACGGTCGTTCCCGTCCCGTCCCCGTCGCCGGTCTCGTCGAGTTCGCCCGTGTCGGGGTAGAGGCCGTCCTCGTGTATCGACGCGTACAGCACGTCGCCGCGCTCGTAGAAGATGTCCTGCGTGCCGTTCCCGTGGTGGACGTCCCAGTCGAAGATCGCGACGCGGTCCGCGAGGTCCCCGTCGAGGGCCGTCTGGGCCGCGACCGCCGCGTTGTTGAAAAAGCAGAACCCCATCGCGTTGTCGGTGACCGCGTGATGGCCCGGCGGGCGGCCGATCGCGAACGGCGTCTGCCGCCCGGTCGAGCCCTCGATGGCCTCGCGGGCCGCCCACTGGGCGAGCCCCGCCGAGGTGAGCGCCGCGTCCCACGTGCCGTCGCTGGCGACGGTGTCGGGGTCCCAACTGCCGCCGCCGTCCGCCACGAACGACTCCAGTTCGTCGACGTAGTCGGGGTCGTGGACCGCCGTGACCGCCGACTTCTCGGCGGCGTCCGCCTCGACGTACTCGACGCCGTGTCGCTTCGTGAGACCGCGACGGATGGCGCGGAGCCGGTCCGGGTTTTCCGGGTGTCGTTCGCCGGTGTCGTGGTCGAGACACCGCTCGCTGTAGCCGAACCGCATCTACTCGAAGAGCGCGAAGTACGTTTCGATGTCCTCGGCCTGTACTGTGCGTCGGTCTGCGTGGCGGGCAAGCGTCGCGGCCGCGCTCGCGACGTTGTTGGCGTAATCCTCCAGGATGTCGGCGAGCGCGATCCGCGCGTCGACACCGACGCGGTAGCTGTCGTCGATCCGAAGCCGAGCGATCCGGTCGATTGGCGCGACCGGTAGCGTGAGGTCCCCGCGGGCCACGACCTGCTCGACGCCGAAGTCGGCCGCCATCAGCGTCTTCCGGCCGTCGTCGGTCGCTCGCTCCGCGGCGGCGACGGCCAGTTCCGCGCCGTGCGATTGGATCCGGCGAGCCAACTCCTCCGCGGCGTCCGCGCTGACGCGGAGTTCCCCCGCGTTCCGCCGGATGATCCCGTCCACCGGCGCGAACGGCAACTCGACACTCATACACACAGACGCGTCCGTGTATCGTATAACGCTTTCCGTTACCCGCATCGCCGCCGGAACCGGCCGGAGAGGAGATCGGTCAGAAGACGTCGTCGGCGTCGATGGTCCCGTCGCGCTCCGGGCCGCGAACGGTTATCTCCTCGCCGAGCCGGAGGCTCGCGTCGGTGTCGACCGTCCTCGTCTGCTGGCCGTCGTCGAGTACGACCGGGTCGCCCGTCTGGACCACGGTGCCGGTGAACTCGACGGCCTCGGTCGACTGCTCCGCCGTCGCGGCCGCGGCACCGCCGCCGTCGCTCTCGTCGCCGCCGGCCTCGCCGGCGACCGCTTCCGCGGCCGCCTTCTTTCCGTCCTCGGCGAAGGCGCCGAGCCCGGTGTCGTTCGCGTCTCGCTCCTCGCTTCCGGCGTCGTCGCCTGAACCCGCCGCCCCGCTCGCGGCGCCGACCGACGCGTCGCTTCCCTCGTCGAGGACGGACACGGTCGACCGCCAGTTCGCGGACGCCTCTAAGTCGTCCTGCCAGCCGTCCTGAATCTCCACGTCAGTGAAGACGACGCGGTCGGCCAGATCGATCTCGCGGTCGGCCTTGTCGCCCCACAGCGCGACGCGGATCTCGCCGGTCTCGTCTTTGATCCGGACGTTCCGGACCTGCCCTTCGCTGCCGTCGTCGCGGTCGAACGTCCGCTTCGGGTCGGTCTCGATGACGCCGCCGCCGATGTCGACGGTCTGGTCGATCTCGAGGTCGGCGATGTCGGTGGTCTCCGGGACGTACTCGACGTCCTCGTCGACGCGTTCGACCGTCCCGCGGTCGCCGACGTGAAGTTCCAAGTCGCCGTCGCGCTCGCGGACGTAGCCGTCGCCGACCTCGACGACCTCGCCGGCCGCGAACTCCTCGGCGAGGTCCGCCTTGGCGTCCCAGAGGGTGACGCGGACGCGACCCGTCTCGTCGCCGAGGGTGAGGTTGGCGACTCGCCCCTCGCTGCCGTCGTCGCGGTCGAACGTCCGGATCGAGTCGGTGTCGAGCACCTGTCCGACGAGGTCGACGTCGGACGCGCCGAGCGTGAGGTCCTCGACGCGGTAGGTGTCGAGCACCTGGACGTCGACCTCGGCGTCCTCGTCGGGCTCGACCTTGTCGGCGCTCACTTCGAGGCCGCTGTACCCCTCTTTGGGGCGACCCATGATCCTGAGCACCTGTCCGACTTCCAGCTGCTCTTCGGCGGCCGTCGCCATCTCGTCCCACAGCGCGACCCGCACCGAGCCGGACGCGTCCGCGACGTCGACGTTACACACGCGCCCCTCGTCGGCCTCTTCGTCGTCGCGCTCGAAGGTCTTGATCTCGCCGATGGCAGTCACCTTGCCGAGGAACTTCACCTCGTTCATCCCGGGCTCGATGTCGGCGATGGTGTCGGCCTGCTCGTCGCGCAGTTCGTGTGCGATGAGCATCGCGGCGGTCTCCTCGTCCGCGAGCCCACCCATCTGCTCGACTTTGTCCTCGACCGCGGCCTCGAACTCCTCGAACTCGACGTCGGTGTCGAGATCCTCGTACACCTCCTCTATAGCTCCCATACGCGTACCCCCGTTGTCGACGAATTCGCGCATAAGCGTTGCCGTTGCCCGGAGGTCGCGCCGGGATCCGAACGGTCCGCGGAGCGACCGACCGGGGGCGCGGTCGCGGCTCGAAGGCGTCTCATAGGCGTTCATGGGTCCCGTCGATACAAAAGGTGTTCATCCTGCGCCGGCGGGTGCGTGCGGACCGCAGGCACGCGGCCGCCGGACCGTAACCGTCTTATGTTCTACCGCGGTACGTGGAGATGAGTCCTGGTAGGGTAGTGGACTATCCTCTTGGCTTGCGGAGCCAGGGACCGGAGTTCAAATCTCCGTCAGGACGTTTCTTTCAGCACAATGCTGTGAGCGTAGCGAGCAGCCGTGCTGAAAGAAACGACGCGGAGATTTGAGCAGGAACGTCGCAGCGGCCGAGCGCAGCGAGGCCGACCGTCGTTCCGAGTTCAAATCTCCGTCAGGACGCTCACTTTGCGGCTGTCTCACTTCGTTCGACGGCCGCTGCGTTCGGTCCTGACGTGCCCTGCGCTCGCTCGTTCGCGGCTTCGCCGCTCACTGTCGAGGGCTCCCTTCGGTCGCCCTCGCACCGCTCGCGTCGGACTCCGTCAGGACTTTTTTGATTACAGTCTCGCGTCGGTTGCGACCGGTGTGTAGGTCCTACGCAACACGTTCAATGGTACTTTGTTCTGCGGTGGCGCGCGCCTGCGAGCGGCCGCCACCGGCGGCCGCGAGGAGCGCGTGCGAGGGAGTCAGTCGCCCGGAGCAACGCGGAGGGCGACTGACGAGGATGGGGAGGTGTGAGGCTGCGGTGCTGTGCGGTCGGGGGGACTCGGAGGGGCAGTCGCGAGGGCGAAGGCGCGCGAAGCAAGGACCGCAAGGAGGGAGCGTCAGCGACCGACTGAGGACCGCAGCGAGCGCACCGAGCCCTCGCGGCTGGGGCTTTGGCGGTGTTCGCCGCGCCATCGTCGGTGATTTCCGAACGGTCCAATTGCGGTCCATCGGCCACGATCTACCCTCCGCAGACGGTCCGGTCGACATAGTTCACGTCTTAATCGTGCGGGTGGAACCGGTCCATCGCGCGGCGGACCGCGTCGCTGGTGCCGATAAACGTCACGTGATCGCCGGTTTCGAGGACGCTGTCCGCGGACGGGACGTGGTTCTCGCCGTCGCGGCTCAAGACGGCGACGAAGCAGCCGTCGGGGATCTCCGCGTTGAGTTCGCGGATGGTCCGCCCCGCGAGTTCCGACGACGTCACCTCGACCTCTTGGACGTCGTGGTTGTCGCCGAGTTCGTTCATCCAGTGGGTGAGCGCCGGGCGTTCGATCTCGTCGTCGATGGCGACCGCGGTCGCCGTCGACGCGTCGATGGCGGTGACGCCGATGCTGTCGAAGGCGTCGATGTTGGCCGGGTCCGTCACCCGCGAGTACACCGACTCGACGTCGAACTTGGTGATCGCGAGCTGACACGCGAGGAGGTTGATGTCGTCGTCGGCCGTCGTGGTGATGAACCGCTTGGCGTCTTCGATGTCCACCTCCCGAAGCGACTCCGTGTCGCTGCCGTCGCCCTCGTAGACGGTGAACCCGTCCGCCCGCGCCCGCTCGACGACGTCCGGATCCGCCTCGAGGATGACGACGTACTCGCCCCTGTTCTCCAGTCGCGTGGCGAGCGCCTGACCGACGCGGCCCCCGCCGATGATTATTGTGCGCATTGGTGACACTCCGAGGAACGCTCCGATCTGTCGCGCGAGCCCCGCCTCGACGATGACCGTCGCGAAGATGACCGCGAACACCGTCCCGACGAGCAGTTCGCCGGCCGCGATGCTACCAGCGAGTTCCAGCTCGATGGCGAACAGCGTCGCCACGCTCGCCGGGATTATCCCACGGGGCCCGACGCTCGCGATGAACAGCCGCTCCGGACGCGTGAACCGCTCGACGCCGACGGTGGCGAGGAACGCCCCGAGCGGCCGGAGGACGAGCATGATGACGGCGACGATCGCGACCACGCCGACCCCGAGGCCGGCGATCGCCTCGACGTCGATCAGCGCGGCGAGCGAGATGAACACGAACGACAAGACGATCGTGGTCGTGTTCTGCGCGAAGCGCTCGATCTCCTCGCGGTTGTCCAGATCGAGGTTCCCGAGGAGGATGCCGCTCGTCGCCGCCGCCGCGATGCCCGCCTCGGCGGCGACCGCCTCGGCGCCCGCGAACGAGCCGATCGCGGCCGCCAGCACGAGGAACTGCGACGCCTGTACGTCGCGTTCGGGGACGAAGTCGCTGTCCAACAGGTAGTAGATGATGATGGTGGCGAGCAGTCCGGCGGCGACTCCGACGCCGAACCGCTGGAGGAACGAGGCCACCGTCGCGGGCACGCCGAGGTCGTCGAGCAGCAGCGTCTCGAAGATGACGACTGCGACGATCGCCGCGGTCACGTCGTTGACGATCCCCTCCGTCTCTAAGGCGGTCGCGACGTGGTCTCGCACCCGGACCACGTTGAGGATCGGGGTGATCACGGTCGGACCGGTCGCCACCAACAGCGCCCCGATCAGGAGCGCGATCTCCCACGTGCCGTCGGTGAACGCGCGGACCGCCGCCGCGGTCCCGACGAACATCACGAGGGCGCTGACGGTCACCAGCCGAAGGGACACCGTGGACGCGCGTCGGATCCGATCGATCCGGAGCGCGAACGCCCCCTCGAAGACGATGATCGCGACGCTGAGTCCGACGATGATCTCCAGCCCCTCCCCGAACGTCTCCAGCGTCACGATCCCCAACAGCTCCGGGCCCAACAGCACGCCGATCGCGAGATAGAAGATGACGCTCGGGACCTGGAGCCGGTGAGCGAGCAGCTGGACGGCGAGCCCAGACACGAGTATCGCCGCGATCACCGGGAGGAGGCTACTGGACACGTCTGCTACCGATACGCACTCTACCCTCTTAGTGTACGGGTAGAAAAGGCAAAGCGAGGGGGACAGCTCCGCGACTCGGCGGGCAGAGGCACGGCCAGTCTCCGTTCGTGGCCGCGTTCTATCCGTGGTCGCGTTCGGCTCGTGGCCGCGTTCTATCCGCGGTCGCGCCCGTCGAACTCGTCACTTATCAGTCGCCGTCACCGACCGAGAGGCGTGACCGATCGCGACCGCAGTGATCGCGACGACCGAAGCGACGGTGACTCCGAGGGGGGCGCGCACGCGCCCGATCCGGCCGCGCTCGCCGCCGGTGCCGCGCTGTTCAACGAGGGGCACCCGCTCGCGGCGCGCGACGTCTGGGAGACGGCGGGCCAGTCGCTCGACGGGACCGACGCGGAGCGACTGCTCCGTGGACTGGCCGCGACCGCGGCGGCGACGTACCGTGCGGCCGACGGTGCGGACGGCGACGCCGACGAGGCGGCCGAGTACGCGAAGACCGCCGTCGCCTCGCTGGAGGGCGTTTCCGACTCGCACGGAGTGCGGCTGGCGCCCGTCCGAGAGTGGGTGGATCGCCTAGCCACGGCTCCCGAGAACGCGGCCGAAGGACAGAAGCCCCGGATCGACGTCGACGGCGAACCCCCGCGTTTCGACGGGCTGTCGCTCGACGCGGCGGGGGTCGCGGCGCCGGCGCTGGCGAGGGCGGGCGAGCCCGGTGACGCGGCGACGCTCGCGGCCGCGGCGGAGTTCGCGGCGGCGGAGCGAGGGACCGGTCGGAGTCGGTTCGCCGAACTCCTGTTCGCGTACCTTCGCACGCCCGAGACCCGGCCGCAGGTGGCCGCGCGGCTCGGCGATCACGTCGCGATCGAGGAGCGGAAGCGGCGCGACGTCGACGACCTGTTCTAGCCGAGCGGATCGGACATCGGGCCGGCAGGCGTCGAGCCGGACTGGTGTCGATGCGGACGGGCGTCGATTCGGACGGGCGTCGATTCGGACAGGCGTCGATTCGGACGGGCGTCGAGCCGATCAGGCGCCGTCGCTCGGCGCGTCGGGGTCGGTGGGAAAGTTCGGTTCGGCGGGCGTGTCGTCCGTCGTCACGTCGGGGTCGTCGACGTACTCCCCGTCGGTATCGGAGTCGCCGTCGTCCTTGGGTTTCCCCTCGAAGGTGTAGTCCGCGGAGTTGTCGGCGGGGTCGTAGCCGAGCGCCTCGCGCGCCCGTTCGAGCGAGTAGTACCGTCGGTCGTTGTTCGAGATGCCGTAGACGACCTCGTAGTCGTAGTCGGCCCGGAGGCAGCGGTCGAACAGGTGCGCGCAGTCGCGGTGGGATAGCCACATCGCCTGGCCGCGCTCGTACTCGCGGGGCGGGTGATCGCGAGTGAGGTTGCCGATGCGGACGCAGACGACGCTCATCCCGAACTCGTCGTGGTAGAAGCGCCCGAGGGACTCGCCGGCCGCCTTCGAGACGCCGTAGAGGTTTCCCGGCCGCGGGAGCTCGGTGCCGTCGAGCCGGTAGTCGTCGTCCGGGCGGTACAGGTCGGGAGTGCGGTCCTCCGTCTCGTAGCCGCCGACGGCGTGGTTCGAGGAGGCGAACGCGAACCGCTCGACGCCGGCCTCGGCGGCGGCGCGCATCACGACCTGCGCCCCGTCGATGTTGTTCCGGAGGACGGAGTCCCACGGCGCCGTCTTCCGGGGGTCGCCGGCGAGGTGGATCACCGCGCCGACGTCGGCGACCGCCTCGCGGACGGCGCGCTCGTCGGTGATGTCGGCGACGTACCGGTCGGCGTCGGTGACCCCGGCGGGCACCTTCGCGGCCGGGAGGGGTTCCCGGTCGAGGAGCCGCCACTCGTAGTCGTCGCCGATGCCGCGGAGGATGGCCTGTCCCACCCGTCCGCCGGCGCCCGTCAACAGGACCGGCTCGTCCATTCGACTGTACGTGGGCGAGAGAACGGCATATATGACACGGTTCGGCCGGGTACGCCCCGATCCGCCCCAAAATCGGGGGCGGCGAGGGTTACAGCTTCTGACGCGAGACCTTCACGCCGGTGGGCGTGACGATGATCTGGTCGTCGCCCTTCTGGACGATGTCGCCGTCGACCTCCTGGACGACCTGGCGGAGCTCGTCGTAGACGTGTTCTATCGTTCGGTCCGACGTGGAGTGCCGGGTGATGTCGGCGATGACGAAGTCGCCGTCGTAGACGGCGTCTTTGATCGGGATGATGTCGCTCTGGTCGCCGATCTCGGCGAAGTGTACCTGAACGCCCGTCTCCGCGTGCGCGTCGGCGAAGTCGTCCGTGTCGAGCTCGACGTAGTCGTCGACGGAGCGGCTCCCGCCCCCGCCGAGGATCTTGCTCATGATGCCCATACACACCACACGACGAGGTCAGACATTAGTTCTTACGTCAGACGCACTCACTCCAGCCGGTCCTGCCACTCCTGAACGCGGGAGAGCAGTTCCACCGGGGTCGTCTCGGCGACGTCGACGCCGGAGAGTTCCTCGATCACCGCCCGCGTCTCCGGGTCGAGTCGCGCCCCGGCCTCCGAGCCGGCGGCGGCGCCCGACTCCGAATCTGCCGGGGCGGCCCGGGACTCCGGCTCGGCCGCGGTCCCGCCGCGGTTCGGGGTCGCGGGCGACTCGCCGTCGGAACGACTCCCTTCTCCGCCCGCGAACGACCCGGACGAGAGGTCGAACACGACCTGCTGAGTGCCGCGGTCGCCGTCCGCGCCCGCCGCGCCGCCGGTTCCGCCGCCGCGCGATCCGCCCCGGGCCTCGATCGCCTTCTCCTCGCGGAGCCGGTCGAGGACCTCGTCGGCGCGGGAGACCACGGGGTCGGGGACGCCCGCGAGGTCGGCGACGTGGACGCCGTACGATCGATTCGTCGGGCCGTCCCGAACGGTTCGGAGGAACGTCACCTCGCCGTCGCGCTCGTCGACGGCGACGTGAACGTTCGCCACGCGCGGCAGGTGGTCCGCAAGCGTCGTCAGCTCGTGGTAGTGGGTCGCGAAGAGGGTCCGGGCGCGCACCTCGTTGTGGAGGTACTCGGTCGCCGCCCACGCGATGGAGATGCCGTCGTAGGTGGCGGTGCCGCGGCCGACCTCGTCTAAGATGACCAGCGAGTCCTCGGTCGCTGAGTGGAGGATGTTCGACAGCTCCTGCATCTCGACCATGAACGTCGACCGGCCCTGCGCAAGTTCGTCGAGCGCACCGACGCGGGTGTAGATGCCGTCGACGAGCCCGACCTCGGCGGCGCGCGCGGGGACGAACGAGCCGGCCTGCGCGAGCAGCTGGATCAGCGCGGCCTGGCGCATGTACGTCGATTTCCCGCTCATGTTCGGGCCGGTGACGATCAGGAAGCCGCGGTCCTCGTCGAGCCGGAGGTCGTTCGGCACGAAGTCGGTCGTGCCCTCGACGACGGGGTGTCTCCCGGCCTCCACGTCGAGCCTGCGCTCGTCGGTGAGGGTCGGGCGCGTCCAGTCGTTGCGGGCGGCGTGGGTCGCGAGCGAGGCGAGCGCGTCGAGTTCGGCGACCGCCCGCCCGGCGTCCTGGAGCAGTTCGGCGCGCTCGGCGACCCGCTCGCGGAGCTCCTCGAACAGCTCGTACTCCAGTTCGCCGCGGGCCTCCTCCAGTCGGAGGACCTCCCGCTCCTTCTCCGTCAGTTCGTCGGTGACGAACCGCTTGGAGTTCTTCAGCGTCTTGATCTCGCGGTAGCCCTCGGGCACCTGGTCGGCGACCGACTTGCCGACCTGGATGTAGTAGCCGTCCGTCTTGTTGCGGTCGACCGTGACGTGGCTGAGCCCGTGGGCGCGCTTCTCGCGCTCGGCGAGCCCGTCGAGCCACGACTTCACGGACTCGTGGCGCTCGATCAGCTCGTCGAGCTCCGCGTCGTACCCCCGCTTGAGCAGCCCGCCGCCGGTCTTCGCCTTCGGCGGGTCCTCGGCGAGCGCGTCGGCGAGTTCGGCGCGGAGGTCGGCCGCGCGCTCGCGGTCGACGCCGCCGAGCACGGCGGCCGCGGGCGAGTCGGCGAGCGGCGTGCCCTCGACGGCGTCCGCGAGCGCCGGGAGCAGCGCGAGCGTGTCCTGAACCGAGAGGAGCTCTCGCGCACCCGCGCTCCCGCTCGTCGTCCGCGCCGCGAGCCGTTCGAGGTCGTACGCGTCACCGAGGATCTCGCGGATCCGATCGCGCGCGAGCGCCGCCGACGCGAGCGCCTCGACCGCGTCGTGGCGGGCCGTGAGCGCCTCGCGGTCGCGGCGCGGGCGCGTGAGCCACTCGCGGAGCAGCCGGCCGCCGGCGGCCGTGACGGTGTGGTCGACGGTGTCGAACAGCGAGCCGTCGGCGTCGCCCCGCATCGTCTCGGTGATCTCGAGGTTGCGCTGCGTCGTCGCGTCGACGGCGACGCGGTCGGTGTCTCGGTAGGCGGTGAGGCGGGTCATCGACGCCAACACGCCCGCGCCGGTCTCCTCGACGTACGAGAGGACCGCGCCCGCGGCGCGGACGGCGAGCGCCGAGTCGAGCCCCACGCTGTCGGTCGTCTCGCGGCCGAACTGCTCGCGGACCGCGTGACGGGCGCGGCCGGCCGCGAACGCCTCCGCGTCGAACGCCGTCACGCGCCCCGAGAGGTCCTCGCGGACCGCTCCGAGGAGGGCGTCGTCGTTGCGGACGGCGGGGCCGGGGAGCACCTCCGCCGGGTCGAACCGGTAGAGTTCGGCGCGCAGGTCGCCCCCGTCGTCGACGGTCGTGGCGAGGAAGCGCCCGGTGGTCACGTCGGCGAACGCGACCCCGTAGGGGCCGTCGGCGTCGGAATCTGTGCCTTCCTCGCTGACCACGGCGGCGAGGTAGCGCGCGTCGTCGTCGCTCGTTTCGAGGACGGTCCCCGGCGTGACGACGCGGACGATTTCGCGGGCGTGGTCGCCGGCGTCGGTCTCGTACTGGTCGGCGACCGCGACCCGGTAGCCGCGCTCGACCAAGGCGTTCACGTACGGCGTCAGCTCCGAGAGCGGCACGCCCGCCATCGGGTACGACGAGCCGTGGGAGGACTTCTGCGAGACCGACAGATCGAGCTCGTCGGCGACCAGCTCGGCGTCGTCCGCGAAGAACTCGTAGAAGTCGCCGCACTGCATCGCGAGGACGTCCGCGTCCGTCTCCGCCTTGAGATCGAGGAACTCCCCGACGATCCCCGTTGCCATATGTCCGTACACCGGCCACCGGCGCGTAAAACCCTGCGGGTGTCGGACCGAGCCGACGCTATCCGACCCGGTTGCGACGCGTCACCGTTCGATGGACCAGCCCGGAGACGCCGAACACCAGCGCGAACAGCGCCGCGTACGCGTACCCGGAGACCGCGTCGAACGGAACGGTCCCGGCCCAGGCCGCCGCCGCCAGCAGTCCGCAGACGACCGCGAGCCCGACGTAGTACTCGCTCCAGAGGATCTCGTTCTCGGAGACGACCTCGAGGTACACGTCCAGTTGCCGGCTCTCGTCGGTGAGCGAGACGATCCCGCGGTCGGACTCGTAGTCGATGAACCCGCTCGACGCCAGCTTCGGGAGATGCGACTGGTGAAGGGCGGTGTAGACGCGTTTGCGCTGTTTGTACGTCACCTCGGGGATCTCGAGGTCGTTCTCCCACGCCGCCAGCTGCTCGGCGATGTCCCTGACGCGGGCGTCGTCGCCGTTCCGTTTCAGGTACGTGATCACGTTCCGCCGACGTCGGTTGCTCAGCGCGGTGAACACTTCGTCGCGAGACGGCCCCTCCTCGTCCGGTACCCGCGAGGGCGTCTTGAGTTGAAGCGTCATGGGGACCTCATGTGAGTAATCAATACGTTAATTGACACCGATGAACATATCATTTTCTATAATTTTTAACGAGATGCGTTCGGCGTGATATACCGGAATTCGCGCTCTCCGGGGGCCGGGGAGCGTCCACCGGGAGATCTCCGCGACCGGTTACCGGGCGGTAGGACCTCCATACATACGATCGTTCGGCGCGAACTACCGGCCATGTCTACGTCACACGACACCAAGGCGTCGGACCTGCCGGCGGAACGCGCCGGCCGCCGACCGCTGGACCGCCTCCGCCGACCCGAGTACACCGGCGCGAACCGCTGTCTGCCCTGTACGACCGTCAACGTCGCCGTCGCCGCCGGCGCGGCGCTCGCCGCGGGCAGACTGGTCGGCCCGGGCTTCGGCGCGGGGGTCTCCCTCGTCTCGCTCGCCGCGATCTGGCTCCGGGGCTACCTGATCCCGGGCACGCCCGAACTCACGAAGCGGTACCTCCCGGAACGCGTCCTCGCGCTGTTCGGCAAGGCGCCCGACGGGACGGGCCGGGGCGGGCGTCCGGCGGGCGACGTCGACCCGGAGGCGTACCTCCTCGACGCCGGTATCCTCGTCGAGGATCCGGCCGGCGACGACTTCGCGTTCGCGGCCGACTTCGCCGCGGCGTGGCGTGCGGCGGTACACCGCGACGGCAGCGCGCCCGACGGCGACGCGAGCGCGGGCGCGGAAGACGACATCGAGGCGCTCGCGGGGCTCACCGGCCTCGACCGCGACGCGCTGTCGATCGACTGGCGCGGGGGCGTGGGGTTCGCGTACGCCGACGACGAGCTGATCGGCAGCTGGGAGTCCCGCGCGGCGTTCCGGGCGGACGCGGCGGCCGACCGCGTGCTGACGGCGACGCGGAGCGACTGGCCGGACCTCCCGCTCGCGGACCGGAGCGCGACGCTCGGCGCGCTTCGGCTGTTCGTCGCGGAGTGCCCGAGCTGCGAGGGCGACGTGGGGCTCGAAGAGCGCGTCGTCGAGTCCTGCTGTTCCAGCTACGACGTCGTCGCCGGCCGCTGTGCGGGCTGTGACGAGCGGCTGTTCGAACTTCGGCTGCCCGATTCGCTCGCGGCTGCCGCCGAATAGGCGGGACCGGCGGCTCGGACGGGAGAGCGGAGTGCGACTGAAAAGACGTCTTTTTCGACCCGAGTCACCGCGGCCGCAGCTGTCGCAGCACCGAGAAGCGGTTGACCCACAGCTGAACGGCGCTCGCGGCGGCGAAGGCGCCGAGCGCGAGGCTGGTCCAGAGGACCGGGTCGACGGCCGAGACAAGCGGAACGTCGAGGAGCGCGGCGAGCACGACGAGCAGCGACGCCACCGCGAGCGCGCGGTAGATTTCCGACCACGTCGCGCCTCCGGGCGCCAGTACCTCCGTGTACAGGCCGAGGTCGCGCGCACGGCGTGAGAGTTCGATGGTCCGTGACCCGCGGTCGTAGGTGACGACGCCCGCGGCCTCCAGTTTCGGGAGGTGCGTCTGGACCAGCGAGGTGTAGACGCTCTCGCGAGAGCGCTTCGGCGGCGGGCTCTCGCCCGTTTCGTGGCGAGCGACGAGCGTGGAGAGCTCGTTGACCGAGACCGTGCCACCGGTCAAGCGGAGCTGTTCGATCGCGTGCCGTCGGCGCTCGTTGGCGAGGATCGCGTACACCTGTTCGGCCGGAAGCACGTCGTTGCGGAGTTTCATGGAATAGGATCCGGGCGGCCGCGCTCGGCGGCGCCCAAGTTCTGTCCCCCACTGCGTCAGACGGGAGTATATGTATGGGCTCGCTACCCCGATGGCCCGCCGATCGAGCCGCGAAAGTACGCGGTCCCTGTCGGATTCGGCCCGACAAGTACGGTCTTCGTGCCGCCTCCGGAGGCGGTGGTACGGGGCTCATACCGGCCCTAACGCCCGGAGTAGGGTCGCCGGACCGCCGGTCGAACTGAGCCTTTGACCCGCGGCGTGAGACGTTCTATCGCGTGGAATCGGCCGTTCGACGGTGACGTGGGAGCGCGTAACTACGTCGGTATCTCTCGGAGGGGGAAGTAACCGATTCGGTCAGCCTAGCGCGGACGGGGGGCGGGTCGGGGGAGAAACCATGAGCCAGGATACAAACGACACAATCGGACTCTCGCGGCGCAAGATGCTCGCCGGCCTCGGTGCCGTCGGCGTCGCGTCCGCGGGCGCGGGACTCGGTACCACGGCGTACTTCAACGACACCGAGTCGTTCGAGGGCAACACCCTCACCGCGGGCGAGCTGGACCTGAAGCTGGACTACAAGTCGACGTACCTCGGCGGCCCCGGCCGCCTGGACGACATTCGGGCGATGGGATACGGCCCGAATGACAATTTCTTAGCGCAGGACCTCGGCGACGGGCAGTACCTGATCGGACAGGCGCCCGCGCCTGCGGCCCTACAGGAGTGGGAGGACCTCGTCCAGGGCGAGGAGTTCCCGTTCTGTTCGCCCGAAGCTGATGAGCACCTCGTCAACGGCAGCGGGATCCCGGTGTTCACGCTCGACGACGTGAAGCCCGGCGACTCCGGCGAAGTCACCATCAGCATTCACATCTGTGACAACCCCGCGTTCCTCTACCTCTCGGGCGAGCTGACCGAGAACGCGGAGAACGGGCAGAGCGAGCCCGAGATGGAAGACGAGGGCGAGGACACCGACGGCATCGGCGAGCTCGCCGACGCCATCGAGGTCTGCGTCTGGTACGACGAGGACTGCGACAACGTGTACGAGCCCACGGGGACGGGCCAGCAGCAGGAGCTGGAGGTCGCGCTGGTTAGCGACGTCTCCGGCTCGATGAGCCAGGAGATCGGTGACCTACAGACCGCCGCGAAGGACTTCGTGGACAACCTTTCGAACCCCGACGAGGCGGCGGCCATCTCGTTCTCGAACGGCGCGAGCCTCGACCAGGGACTCACGACGAACTACCAAGCGGTCAAGGACGCCATCGACCAGTACACCGCGGGCGGCGGAACGGACATGGGCCAGGGGATCACCACCGGCTCCACCGAACTCCTGTCCGGCGCGAACGCGACGGCCGGCGCATCGAAGGTGATGATCGTCCTCACCGACGGCCAGCCGTCCAGCACCAGCGCCGCGACGAGCGCCGCGACAGCGGCGAAGGACGCGGGCATCCGCATCTTCACCATCGCACTCGGCGCGGGCGCCGCGACGTCCTTCCTCGAGAACAACATCGCGACCAGTCCCGACGACGCGTTCATCGCGCCCGACCCGGCCGACCTCGACACCGTCTACGCCGAGATCGCGCAGATCGTCCTCGCGGGCGAACAGAAGATCCTCGAAGGGTCGATGGCGGAGGTCTTCGCGGAACTGGCCGAGGGCGTCGCGCTCGACGGTAACCGCCAAGAGGAGGGTCGCCAGCCGTACCCCGGCGCGACCACCCAGTGCATCGGCTTCGAGTGGACGCTCCCGGCGGAGGTCGGCAACGAGATCCAGACCGACTCGGTCATGTTCGACATCGGCCTCTACGCCGAGCAGTCGCGGCACAACGACGACCCGCAGGTGACGTTCAACGGGACGGAGGCGAACAGCACCAGCGTGTAACGCCGCGGAGCAACGCAGTCACTCCGGACGACGAGACACGTCCGGTTCCCGGTTCGGCGCCTTCGGGCGGCCGACGCGGCGGCTCGCGACCGCCGCCGGGAGTTCCCTTCGGGGATGATACACAATGAACGACGACACAATCGGACTATCGCGGCGCAAGATGCTGGTGGGACTCGGTGCGGTCGGCGTGGCTTCCGCGGGCGCGGGACTGGGAACGACGGCGTACTTCAACGACACCGAGACGTTCGAGAACAACACGCTGACGGCGGGCTCGCTCGACCTGTTCGTCGACTACGAGGCCTCGTACGACAGCGACGGCGCGGTACAGAACATGGCGGACATGGCGAGCGGCACGCAGGACGGCGAGCCCGCCGGGATGTTCTACGACCTCGACGACGTCAAGCCCGGCGACTCCGGCGAGGTGAAGTTCTGCTTCCGTATCGTGGACAACCCCTCGTACATGTGGGCGTGCGGTGACCTCTCGCAGGCGGAGAACGGCATCAACGAACCCGAGTCGGCCGTCGACGACACGCCCGACCTCGGCGAGCTCGGCGACTCGATCGTTGCGAGTCTCGCCTACTGTGACGAGGACGGCGAACCGCTCGCGGACGGGGAGATCGTCTCCGGCTCGCTCGTCGACGTCATCGCGGCAATCTCCAGCGGCGCGGCCCTCGACGGCGACGGGACGGCCGGCCTCGTTCCCGGCGAGCAGGCGGAGTACGCCGACGTGGTCGAGCCCGACGAGGGCGAGGCGTTCATCACCGGCCCCTGTGTGTGCCTCTCGTGGGAAATCCCGACGAGCGTCGGCAACGAGATCCAGTCGGACTCGCTGACGATGAACTTCGAGTTCCACGCGGTCCAGTCGCGCCACAACGACGGCACGGCAAACCCGTGCGTCCCGTCTATCACGACCCGGACCGGCGAGGGCTTCGCCAAGCAGCAGGAGTTCGCTACCGAGCAGGAGACCTCCTTCGCTCGCGGGCGTTTCGGTGACAACGGCCCCTCGGGCGCGTGGGAAGTCGCGGTCGGCCCCGACGTCGGCAGCGCTGACCTCGCGAACTACGTCTGGACGCCCGGGGACACCGTTCCGTTCAGCTACTCGTACGACGGGAGCGGCAACGCCTCGTTCACCCTCGACGGCGTGACCGTCGCGAGCGGGATCCCCGCCCCGAGCGGGAAGCTGGCCATCACGACGAAGGCCGACGAGGCGACCGTTTCGGTCGCGAACCTCGCGCTCGACCTCGACGGTACCGCGGTCACCCTCAGCGGTCCCGACGCGGTCTCGGCGACGAACGACGGCTCCGGCCGCGAGGTCACCTACCTCGCGTTCGACACCGACGCGGCGGACGTCGCGAACGCGTTCGCGATCACCGGCGACGTGACCGTCGACGTACAGGGCGACTACTCCGGCAGCGACGAGGGCGTCGCGTTCGACATCAGCGTCGAGTAATCGCTCTCGGCGCTCGCGCGCCGACGGTGACCACTCCCACACTGGCGTTCGACGGTTCGACTCCGTCGGTGGGACTCCCCTCGGGGATTCACAATCATGACAGACAGCAAGAAATTCGACACGATCGGACTGTCGCGGCGCAAGATGCTGGCGGGCCTCGGCGCGATCGGCGTGGCCTCCGCGGGCGCGGGCCTCGGCACCACGGCGTACTTCAACGACACCGAGTCGTTCGAGGACAACACGCTCACCGCCGGGAACCTCGACCTGCTCGTCGACTGGCAACAGACCTACGACTTCGGCGAGGGCCGTCAGTTCGTCAGCGCGCACCCCGACCACGACGGCGACGGCGAGCAGTCGGTCGAGATCGACGGCGACGTGTTCAGCTACAGCGACTTCCCGGACGAGACCGACGAGGACAGCAACGGGGCGAACCTCCCGGTGCTGACCTGCGACAACATCCCGCCGCTCTCGGAGGCGGACTTCGGGACGGACCCCGTCACGGGCGAGGAGATGGAGACGCTCGTCCGGCTCACCGACGTGAAGCCCGGCGACTCCGGCGAGATCACCTTCTCGCTGCACCTCTGTGACAACCCCGGGTACATCTGGATGCAGGCGGGCAACGTCTCCGAGGACGGCGGCGCCGGCACCGAGCCCGAGCTGCTCGTCGACCCGGACAACGTGGGCGACCTCGGCGACGCCATCGAGGCGCGGCTCTGGTACGACGAGGACTGCGACAACGTCTACGACCCGGCGGAGCCGGTCGACATCATGCTGACGCTCGACTTCTCGGGCTCGATGCTGTACGACCAGTACGGCGGCGTGGTCAGTAACGACGACATCGCGATCAACGGGACCACCTACACCGAGACGACGAAGATCGACCTCGTCGAGCTCGGCACCCGGCAGTTCATCGACTTCCTACAGAACGCGAACGCGGACGTACAGGTCGGCGTCGCGTACTTCGACGGCGAGAAGAGCGTCGACAGCGAGCCCCGGACCGGCGTCTTACAGGCGCTGACCAGCGACCTCTCGGTCGTCGACGGCGCGCTCGACGGCCTCCGTCAAAAGCTCGCGAACGTCGTGAGCGGCGGCGCGAGCTCGACCCCGACCGACGGCGACGGCGACGCCAACCCGTTCTCGAACGCGAGCAGCATCGCGACCGGCACGTACATCGGCGAGGGCGTCGACGACGCCCAGGCCGAACTCGACGCGAACGGTCGCCCGAGCGCGGCGAAGCAGAACATCGTCCTCTCCGACGGCGAGTCGTTCAACGGGACTGGCACCACCCAGTTCTCCTCGCCCACCGACGCGGCCGACGACGCCCGCGCGGCGTCGCCGAGCCCGGCGACCGACGTCTACACGATCAACGTGGACGGCAGCGCCAGCACCCTGCTGGCGATGGCCGGCCCCGCCGGCGGGGCGGGCGGCGACCTGCTGTTCTTCAACGACCTCGACGACCCGCTGAACATCCCGACGGTGTTCGGCAATCTCGCGGCGCAGACGACGCAAGAGAAGATCATCATGGAGGACACGCTCGCGAACGTCCTCGCCGAGCTCGCCGACGGGGACGGGATCCCGCTCGACGGCAACCGCGCGACGCTGTACGACGAGCTCGCGGACCCGGCGGACGACGCGGACCGCGACGCGTTCCGCGGCGACGGCGTGATGCACTGCGTCGCGCTCGAGTGGGAGCTGCCCCTCGAGGTGGGCAACGAGATCCAGGGCGACACGCTCGCCTTCGATCTGGGCTTCTACACCGAGCAGGCGCGTCACAACGACGGCGCCGGGACGTCGACGCCGGCCTGATCCGGCGTTCCGATCCCACCGCGGCGTCGACGGGCGAGGCCGATCGGCGGCGAGGCCGGATCGAGCGACCAACGGTGAGGTACGGTGTCCGTACCGTCGGGTACGGCCACCGGGCCGGCCGGGTATGACGCGCATACATACCACTACGGCGACGGTAGAGGTGGTGAGACGAGGGACGATATCGACGACACGGCCGTTCGGAGCCGCGACGACACACAATGATACAAAAGGAATCGAAACTCACGCGGCGGCAGGCACTCGCGGGACTCGGAGCCGTCGGCTTCGCGGCCCTCGGGGCGGGCTCCGGACGGCCGACGGGAACGGACGGCTGGGGCGAGTACTCGGAGTACACGTACGCCCAGTCGGACACGCCCTGGAACCTAGTAGTCGGCTGGCGGCGCACGGAGAACGGCGCGGTCGTGGATTCGAGCCCGACCGACGCCGTCGACGACGTCGGGGCCGGGATCCGGCTCGTCGACGTCGAGAACGCGCTGCCCGGTGACTACGGGACCGCGAGCGTCGGGCTGCGGCTCGACGACCCCGCGGGGACCGCCCCGGACGGCGTCCGCGTGTGGCTGCGCATCGCGCCCAGCTTCGACGGCTCCGACGCCGCGAGCGCCGCGCTCGCCGAGCGCATTAGCCTCGACGTGCGGTACGACACGGGCGTGCTCGGGATCGGCGGATGCGGCGGCGCCGAGGGCGACTTCGCCGAGTACGGCGAGTCGATCGGCGCCGGCAGCCTCGCGTCGTTCGACGGATCCGCGCTCGCGGCGGGGGTCGAACTCAACCCCGGGCTCTTCGACGACGGCTGCCTCCTCCCGGGAGAGCGGCGCTGTCTCACCTTCGACTGGGCGTTCGACGCCGAGGGGGGCAACGCCGGACAGGGCGGCGCAGTCGAGTTCGACGTGGCGTTCGCCGCCGACGACTGCGGCGCCGAGGGGAACCCGTTCGCGATGGGCGCCTCGACGGAGACCAACGGGGTCGGAGGGAGCGCATGAGCCCCGGAGACGACGTCGGACGGCGCCCGAGCGGCCTGAGCCGCCGCCGGCTGCTCGCCGGGATCGGCGGCGTCGGCGCCGTCGGAATGGCGAGCGGCCTCGGCACCGGCGCGTACCTCTCGGACCGGGAGACGTTCCCCGGCAACGCCTTCGGCGCCGGCGAGGTGGGCCTGACGGTGGACGGCGACCCCACGGACGGGACCGTCACCGTCGGCCCGCTCGCGGTCGACCGGACGACGTTCGACGAGCGCCCCGCCCCCGAGCGGTTCGAGGTGGGGGCGTCGGAGAACCCGGTGCGGGTGTGGCTCGCGACGGAGTGCCCGGACGGCGATCGGCTGGGGAACGCCCTCAAACTCGAGGTCGTCGTCGACGGCGAGTCGGTGACTGACGGCTACCGCCCCCTCGCGGAGGTCGAGCGCGACCTCGCGACCGGCGTGCGGATCGACGCCGGCTGCCTCGACTCGGACGGCGGCCCGATCGTCGTCGAGGTCGCCCCGTACCTCCCGGCGGACTCGCCCGACGTTGGCGGAGAGACAACGGACCTGACGTTCCGGCTGTACGCCGAGCAGTGCCGCCACGTCTCGGAGGAGCAGGCGAACGCGCCGGGGGCGAACCCCTTCGCGGAGGTCCTCTGCGGGGAGCCAGCGGTGGACTGCCCCGAGTGCGTCGAGTTCGGCAAGGCCGAATTCGGTGGGTCGACCGCACCGGGCGACGTCCTCCCGCTGGAGATGATCCTCGACGGCGCGGGGCCGCACGAGATCGAGGTCACCGAGGTCGAGACGAAGGACGGCGGCGAGGTCGTCGGCGTCGCGTTCGCGCTCCGGGACGCCGACGGGAACCCGGGACCGGACATGTGTGCCGTTGCGGTCAAGGGCGGACCGGACCGCGACCCCGAGGGCGTCGATATCGCCCCGGTGGCTCCGGAGACGGGAGCGGTCGTGTTCGCGCCGCCGAACCCCACCAACGGCAAGCGGTACGGGGTCAGCAACGTCACCGTCAGCGTCTGCGCCGGCGACGGCGAGCGCGGCGACGACCTCGCTGACGCCGCGAACGACAGCGGTGCCGCGAACGACAGCAGTGCCGCGAACGACAGCAGTGCCGCGGACGACAGCGGCGGCGGCTCCGGCCGAAAAGGGAACGGGAAACCGGAGGAGTCCGACGGCGGGTCCGCGAACGCCGACGGTCGAAGCGAGGGCAGCGGAAGCGGCGGCACGGAGGCGAACTGATGACCAATATACTCACATCACCACGGACGAAACGCGCGGCGAACGTACTCGGGATCGTCCTGCTGATCGCGCTCGTCGCGCCGTTCGCGGTGTACGCGGCCCCAGAGGTCGTCGGCGCCGACGAGAGCTTCGTCGTGCTCACGGCGAGCATGACGCCCGCCATCGCGCCTGGCGACGTCGTGATCGTCGCCGATCGCGATCCGACCGCGATCGCGGAGGGCGACGTGATCACGTTCATGCGAGGCACCAGCGACGTGCCGGTGACACACCGCGTGATCGACGTGGTCGGCGAGGGTGGCACCCTCGCGTTCGAGACGATGGGCGACGCCAACGAGGGGCCGGATCCGGGGTTCGTCCCCGCAGGCAACCTCGTCGGCGTCGTGGCGCTGACGATCCCGTGGATCGGGTACGTGATCCAGTTCGCGGGCACGCAGGCCGGGTTCGTCGCGCTCGTCTTGCTCCCCTTCGGTCTGCTCGCGGTCACCGAGGTCTGGTCGATCGTCCGCGGTCGCGACGAGCCCGAGGAACGCCCGACGACGACGGTCGACCCGACCGGCGAGTCGGCCGACGACGAGGCCAGCGGGCCGACGGCGGTCGGTGCGGCCGAGGCCGATCCGGCCGCAGTCGGCGCCGCCACGGAGGGCGCCGGGGGCGTCTCGGTCGACGCGGTCGGCGGCGCGGCGGCGGTGCTCGTCGTCTTCGCTCCGTACGCGGCGTACGTCGCGTTCGAGCTCCGGAGCGCCGCCGCGATCGCGGTGGCGGTGGCGACCGCGACGCTCCTGTTCGGCGCGCTCGCGATGTGGGTGCCGGCGAGCGGCGTGCTCGACCGGAGCGGACGGAGCGCCGCGGCGGAGTCGGAGAGAGACGCGTCGGAAACGGCCGCCGACGGCGGGGTTTCCGAGAGCGAACGGGACGTCGACGAGGGCGAGCCGAAAGCCGGTGAGGGCGACGCGGACGTCGACGAGACGGACTCGGCGGCCGTCGCGACGGACGAAGCGCGCGTGGAACCGGACGAGTCGGCACCGGTACGGACGCCGACGGCACGCCCCGACGCCGCCGGAGAGGTGGACTGATGCCAGCGAACCGCGGGCTCGTCGCGCTCGTCGCGCTGGCCGTGTTGGTGTGGAGCGTCGCGTTCGCCGGCGGGGCCACGGTCGCGGTCCTCTCGGCGAGCGTCGACGTGACGACGACGTTCGAGACGCCGGACGAACTGCGCGATGTGAACGAGTCGATCGGGAGCGGGTTCGCCGTGGCGACCGTGCCCGTCGAGAACGGGACGACCGCCGCGGGAGAGAACGGAACGTCGTCAGCGGCGAACGGGACGGAGACCGGCGAGAACACCACGGCGCCGCCCGTGGACGAAAACGCCTCGGCTCCGACGGACCAGAACGCCTCGGCTCCGACGGACCAGAACGCCTCGGCTCCGACGGACCAGAACGCCTCGGCTCCGACGGACCAGAACGCCTCGGCTCCGACGGACCAGAACGCCTCGGCTCCGACGGACCAGAACGCCACGGCGCCGGCGGCGAACGACACCGAGACGGACGAAAACGAACCGACGCCGACCGGTCCGACGGGAGACCAGCCGAGTTCGTCGGATGACGAGACGGCGACGAACGAGTCGGCCCCGGCGGAGAACGCGACCGCCGAGGGCTCGACCGCGGACGACGCGAACCGCGTCGACGCGGCCGGCGTTCGGCACCCTCTGGACCCGTCGCAGTCCGCTGACGGAGCGTGAGCGTGGCCTCGCCGAGTCGCCCGCGGGAGCGGCTTCGGAAGCGCGGCACGCGGTTCGGCGCGCGGTACGCAGCGCCCGGGGCGAAACTCACCGCGCTGTTGGTGCTCGTCGCGCTGCTTCTCCTCGTGTTCCTCGCCAGCCTCGTTCGGATGCTCGGGTGAACTCGCCGACCGCGCGGCCGAGACGCGGTTCTCAGCCGGTGACCGCGCCCGCCGGAGTTATGAGCGGTACCGGCGTACCACCAGCCATCGAATGGTCGCGCTCGACGCCTACGCGTTCGTGTTCGTCGCGGGGCTTATCACGGCGCTGGCGACCGGGATCGGCGCGCTCCCGTTCTTCTTCTTCGAGACCATCAGCGACCGCGGGAACGTGGCGCTGTGGGGGTTCGCGTCGGGGATCATGGTCTCGGCGTCGCTGTTCGGGCTGGTTCGGGAGGGGCTCGCGGAGGGGACGCCCGTCCAGATCGGCGTCGGGATGCTCGCGGGCGTCGCCCTCGTCGTCATCGCGCACGACGTGCTGTTAGACGCCGACGTCGATCCCAAGGAGTACGAGGAGGCCGACTTCAAGAAGCTCATCCTGATCCTCGGGGTGTTGACGGTCCACAGCTTCCCCGAGGGGATCGCCGTCGGCGTCTCCTTCGCGGACCTCGGGCTGGCGGGCGGCACCGCGCTGTTCGGCTTCACGGTCCCGCTACTGGCCGTGTTTATGACCGTCGCCATCTCGATCCACAACGTCCCCGAGGGGACGGCGATCTCGATCCCGCTGCGGGCGATGGGCGTCTCGAAGTGGAAGATGGTGTGGTGGGCGGTGTTCTCCAGCCTGCCGCAGCCGGTGGGGGCCGTGATCGCGTTCGCGTTCGTGCGGTACGCCAGGGAGTTCCTGCCGTACGGCTTCGGCTTCGCGGCGGGCGCGATGGTCTACCTCGTCCTCTCGGAGTTCATCCCCGAGGCGCTGGAGACGGGCGCCGACCTCCCGCGCGGCGGGAAGCCGGTCCTCGTCGGCGGCGTCGCGCTCGGCGTCGCGCTGATGGTCCCGCTCGCGTACCTGTGACTGCGGACCGACTCGTGTGAGTCGTCCGACCCGAGCGGTCCGGGTCGACCGACCCGGCGACCCGAGCGCTCACTCCCCGCCCAGAACCGTCGGGTTGACCGCGCCGGGACCCGCGCCCACGTCGTAGCCGCGTCGGACCGCCTCGCTCATCTCGCGGACCGCCGCGGCGACGGCGTCGCGGAGGGGTTCGCCGCGGGCCAGTCGCGCGGCGATCGCACTCGACAGCGCACAGCCGGAGCCGTGGGTGGCGTCGGTGTCGACACGCAGCGACTCGAAGCGGTCGACGGCCGGCCGGGACGCGGGTCCGTCGTTCGCGGCGTCGTCAGGGCCTCCTGCCGCCTTGCCGCGGACGAGCGTGTCGAGGACGACCTCGTCGTCGTCCGAATTCGTCGTCCCCGTGAGGTGGCCGCCCTTGACGAGCGCCGCGTCCGCGCCGAGCGCGACGAGCTCGCGGGCGGCGCGCTCGGCGTCGGCCGGGGTCTCGACCGGCTCGCCGGTCAGGACCGCGGCCTCGTCGGCGTTCGGCGTGACGAGCGTCGCGGCCGCGATCAGGTCCTCGTAGGCGTCCTCGGCCGCCGGCGAGAGCAGTCGGTCGCCGGTCGCCGCGACCATGACGGGATCGACGACGAGCGGGGCGTCGGCACCCGCGACGAGGTCGGTCACCCGGGTGACGATCGCAGCGGTCGCCAGCATCCCCGTCTTGATCGCGGCGATCTCGAAGTCGTCGGCCACCGCCGCGTACTGGCTCGCGACGTGGTCCGGCGGGAGCGGATGAACGTCCTCGACGCCGCGCGTGTTCTGTGCGGTCGTCGCCGTCACGACCGCGGTGCCGAAGACGCCGTGCGCGGTCATCGCGCCCAGGTCCGCCTGAATTCCCGCGCCGCCACCGCTGTCGCTGCCGGCGACAGAGAGCGCGACGGGGGGATAGATCGGGTCGTAGTCGGACATACGCAGTGGTACAACCTAGTTATATTAATCCGTGATGGTTCGAGACCGAACCGGACGGACTTCCGCTCGCCGGTCGGTCGGCATCCCGCGTCCGGGGCCTGCCGTCGCCGAACGACCTTTTCGGCTCCGCGGCGTATGCGATGTATGGCAACCGAGTCCGACGCCGCGTCCGGCGCCGACGAACCCGAGGCGATCACCGTCTACTCCGACTACGTCTGTCCGTTCTGCTTCCTCGGACGGCAGTCGCTCTCGCAGTATCAGGAGACGCGCGAGGAGCCGCTCGCGATCGACTGGCACCCGTTCGACCTCCGGGCGGGCAAGCGCGGCCCGGACGGCGAGATCGACCACGACGCCGACGACGGGAAAGACGAGGACTACTACGAGCAGGCGAGAGAGAACGTCCGCCGCCTCCAAGCGGAGTACGACGTGGAGATGGCCGAGGAGCTCCGCACCGACGTCGACTCGCTGCCGGCGCAGGTCGTCTCGGTCCACGTGCGGGAGACCGCGCCCGACGCGTGGCTCGCGTTCGACGAGGGCGTCTTCGACGCGCTCTGGCTGGACGGGCGCGGCATCGGTGACCGCGACGTGCTCACCGACGTCGCGGCGGACGTGGAGGGCCTCGACGCCGACGTGGTCGACGAGGCGCTCGACGACGACGCGCTGCGCGGGCGCGTTACCGACCTGTTCGACGCCGCCCGGCGGCGCGGCGTCACCGGCGTGCCGACGTTCGCGTACGACGGGCACGCCGCGCGGGGCGCGGTCCCGCCGGAACAGCTCGAGCGCCTCGTCGAAGGGGCCTGATCGCGGAGACGGTCTCTCGGCGTTCGCCTCAGTCGTCCGTGCCCGCCCCGGGTTCGGGACGCTCGTCGTCCGTGTCGCCCGCGTCGCCACTCGGTTCAGGTGCGTCGGCCCGGGAGTCCACGGAGCGATAGGCGAGGAAAACGGAACCGAACGCGAGCGCGAACCCGGCGATCACGTCGGTGAGCCAGTGGATACCGAGGTACATCGTCGCGACGACGACGGACAGCGAGAGCGGGACCGCGACCGGCGTCCACCGCGGGTACTCCTCGCGGGTCAGGAGCCCGAACGTCCCCACGGTGACCGCGAGCGAGGTGTGAAGCGACGGGAAGACGTTCGTGTTCACGTTGACCTCGCTCGTCAGCGCCATCACGTCGGGGTTGTTGGCGAAAAGCAGCGGCGTCACCATGTCCGGCATCACGTTGCGCGGGCCGTGCGCGAACACCAGCGTGTAGACGACCAACCCGATCCCGTAGTTCAGCGCGTACGCGACGAGGAGCCGCCTGAGCGTCGCCGTCTGCGGGAGCGCGAGGTACGCGACCACCGGGAACGCGAGCAGGAACGCGTAGCCGTACACGTACACCCACGAGAAGTAGGTGGTCAGCGCGGGACCGGCGAACGTCGCTTGGACCCACGGGACGAAGCCGCCTTCTAAGCCGTAGATGAGCGCCGTCGCCTGAAGGCCGAACAGTTCGGAGACCGTCTGTAGCGAGCTGCGGCCGATCGCGCTGGCGATCAACACCGCGGCGAGGGCCGCGCCGGCCCGCCGCGCGTCCCAGATCCGGTCGCGGAGCCCGCCCCACGTCTCGCGGAGTCGGGCGGGACCGATCACGGCGAGGCTCGCGACCGCCAACATCGCGGCGACCGACGCCAAGACCGAGGTGAGAACCGACAGTAACGGCGTCATTGCCCCCGAGAGAGCAGCCGCCCCTCGTCGTCGAAGCGATACCCGATGTCACGGAGCGCGTCCCTGGCGGCCGCGACGTCCAGCGATCCCCCGTCGTAGAAGAACGGGTGGACCGGGTCCGTGGCGCCGTCCCACGCGACCGAGTCCGGGACCGCGTCCGGCGACGCCGCGAGCGGGGACGCCGCCGCCCGCGCGTATCCGTCGAAGGCGTCCTGGACGATCGTCGACTTGTCGATCAGGCGAGCGAGGACCGCCCGGAACCGGGGGTTCGACAGCGGACTCTCGCGCACGTTGTACCCGACGTGGTAGAACGCGGCCGAGCGACCGCTCACGAGCCGGGTCTCGTCCGACCGGGCGATCCGGGGGACGGCCGCGGGACCGAGGTTCGAGACGGTCGCGTCGGCGGCGCCCCCGGCGACCGACTCCACGGCCGAGATGTCGGAGGGCAACACGCCGATGCGGAGCCGGTCGAACGCCGGCTTCCCGTGGTATCGCTCGGGAATTCCGGCTCGCGGGTCCGTCGACTCGGCGGACGGCGTCGAGTCGCCGTCGGCCGGCCGGACGAGGAAGTGGTCGGGGTTCCGCTCGAAGACGACCGACTCCCCCGCGGTCGCCTCGACGAAGCGAAGCGGGCCGCTCCCGACCGGATCGGAGTTGTTCGAGACGACGGCCTCCGTCGTCTCGAAGTCGAGTTCGAAGCCGGCGATCGTCGCCGCGTCGGTGCGGTCCGACCAGACGTGTTCCGGCAGGATCGGCACCCGGAGCGCGCGGGCGACGACGGTGTCGTTGGCCTCGGCGACCGAGAGCCGAACCGTCGCGTCGTCGACGACTCGCTCGTCTTCGACGAGCGAACTCCGGCCGCGGAACCGGGGCGCCGGGACCGGCGTCTCGACGTTCCCGAGCGACGTGTCCCGGAGGAACCGGTAGGTGAACGCGACGTCGCCCGCGGTCACGGGCTCGCCGTCGTGCCACCGGGCGTCCCGAAGCGAAACGTCGAGCGTGTCGGCGTCGACCCGCTCCCAGTCGGCCGCCAGCCACGGGACGACGCCCTCGCCGTCCGTGCGGACGAGGGGGTCGTACAGCAGCCCCGTGAACGTGCCGTGTTTGCGGTACTCCGCGGCGATCGGGTTCCAGTTCTGCGTGATGCGGTCGTCGGTCGTCACGAGCCGGAGAACGGCTTCCGACTCGGCGTCGCTCGCCGTGACGTTGCCGTCGGGCAGCACGCCGACGTCGGAGTCGGCCCACGACCCGTCGCCGAAGGATCCGTCGCCCGTCGCGTCGGTGTTGTTCGACCCGTCGCTCGTCGCGTCGGTGTCGTTCGACCCGCCGTCCGTCGAGCCGTCGTCCACCGCGGTGGGAACGCCTTCGAGGCCGAGGAGCCCCGTTACCGACGTCGGCTGGCGGTCCGTCGTCCACCCGTCGAACCGGTTCTCCTGAACGGCGGTGAGCGCGTCGGGGAACGCGACGACCGAGAAGGGCTGGACCTCGCACACCGTCTCCTGGAGGGAGTCGACGGCGGCGGACCGGTCGTCGCCCGTGGCGCGGCGCTGGCGTTCTAGCAGGTCGTCGACGGCCATCTCGGTGAGGCCGAAGGGGTTCTGCCACCCCGGCTCCGCGACGAACTTCGAGTGGGCCAGCCCGTACAGCGCGTCCGGGTCGAACGGCTGCGTCTCCACGAACTGCCCGACGTAGATGTCGAAGTTCTGGTTGATGAGGACCTTCCGCAGGAGGTCGGTCTGACCGACGGTGTTGAGGCGGACGTCGATGCCGACCGCGGTCAGATGCTCTTCGAGCTGTCTCGCGATGCGGATGCCGTGAGGGTCGCCGTCGGCGGGCGTCGCGTTGATCTCGAGAGTCAGCTGCGAGTGGGGGTCTCGTCCGGCGATGTTCTCCGTACGACCGAGACAACCGGCGCTGGTGGCCGCGAGGCCGAGGCCAGCGAGCGCCGCTCGTCGACTGATCGGTCGCGTCATGCGTTCGTTTCCTCCTGTTTTCCGTCACGCTGTATATCTCTTCTGTGCTGTCGAGGCCCGATCGGAGTCGAGCCCGCGGATCGGGCCCCGTCGTCCGGCGACCGAGGCGTCAGATCACGCCCGCCAGCGGGAGCGCCAGCCCGACGACCCACGCCGCCAGCCCGACCGCGACGATCGGTCGGTCCGCGGCCGCCCGGCCCAAGGCGACGAGGCCGAGCGCGGCGAGGAGCGCGGCCCGGTGAACGACGAGGTCCGGCGAGAGCGCCACGCCGAGCGTCGCGAAGTCGGCTAGGAACCCGGCGCCGAGGCCGACGACGACCGCCAGCGTGGCGGCCGCCGGCTCCGTCCGCCGGGCGCGCCAGACGACCAGCGCGGGGAGTCCGGCCGCGAGGACGAGGTACAGCGGAGCGGCGATGGCCTTCGGCGACGCGCCCGGCAGCGCCGTCTCCAGCGTCACGCCCGCGACGCGGACGCCGACGACGACGGCGGCGAGCGCGACCCCCAGCGTCGCGGCCGCGGCGTGTCGCCCCGCGTCGGTCCGGAGCCGACGAGCGAGGTCGACGGCGGTCTCGCGGGTCCGGCGGCGGAGCAGCGACCCGGCGACCGCCGTCGCCGTCGCGAGTTCGATCACGGAGAGCCAGCCGTCGCTGCGCCCGCCGTCGATGCCGCGGTACTCGCGGCGCACGTCGGTCGCGCGGTTCGACTCGACGAACTCGCTCTCGAGCCGCGTCGCGGGCGCGTCGATGTCGGGGACCGTGTGGCGGAGCCGGAACCAGTCGTAGTACTCCTCGTGGGCCTGGACCGCGGTGTAGGCGCCGTCGGGGGACTCGTACGCGCGGAGGTGGTCGCGGACGCCGAGGTACGACCCGTCGTGGAGCTCGAACGTCTCGGTGAGCCACGCGCCGCCGTCAGGGCCCTCGACGTACGAGTAGCGGAGCGAGCTGTGGGCGTCCTGCCAGTCGCGGGCGACGAACTCGCGAACCTGGTCGTCGTCGTTCGGCGTCGACGCCGCCTCGTCGGGCGCCGTCTCCTCCCAGTTCGCGGCCGGATCGCCCTCGATGGCGGCCCGGGTCGCCGCGGCGTCGGCGTGGAACACGAGGTTGATAGCGAGGGTTCGACCCTCGACGGTCCTGCTCCGGCTCGTGTACGGCCACAGCCGGTAGTCGCCGTCGACTTCGATGAGGCGGTCGTCCGGCACGTCGCCGGCGGTGGGTTCCCCGGCCGGCCCGCCGAGGAACCCGGAGAGGGCGAGCCCGAGCCCGACGACGAGGAGGAGGGCGACGACGACGCCGGTCCGCTTCATGGGAAGCCTGAGAGCCCCGGGAAAGAAACGCGTTCTGGTGAGCCCGAAGCCGCGGCGGGGCCGCGTCCGGCCGCTATCGATACGTCACCAAGTCTCGACGACGCCGTCACGGACATCTTCGGCGCAGCCCTCGCAGTCGGGGTGCCCGGACGCGAAGCAGGCGGGCCGGCCCTCGGCGTCGACCGGCACGGTCCGGCGCTCCGCGTGGCGGCGACAGACGATGCGAGCGCGGCCGGCGTCGTCGGTCGGGAGGTCGAACCGCGCCGCGGCGGCCGCGGAGCCGTCGGGGTCGTCGCGCCCCTCTGAGTAGGCGCGTTTGGCCTCCTCGAACTGCTTGCCCGCCTTCCGGAGCTGCTGGCGGATGACGCGTTCGAGCCGGTCGTCCATACCGCCCGTTTCGGCGCGGCGAATATAGGTCCGTTGGCGGGGCGGGCGAAGCCGAATCGGGGCGAACCCTGCCGAGGCGAGCCCGCACCGCCGCGGCGCCGGGAAACCTTGATACGACGCCCCGCCGATCCGTCGCGTATGTCCGCAGACTGTATCTTCTGTTCGATTGTCGCCGGGGACATCCCGGCGCGGACCGTGTACGAGACCGATTCCGTGCTGGCGTTCCTCGACGCCAACCCGCTCGCCCGCGGGCACACGCTCGTGATACCCAAGTCGCACGCGCGACACGTCGGCGACCTCGACGCCGACCTCGCGAGCGACCTGTTCGACGCCGTGGCGACGCTCACCCCGCGGATCGAGGCCGCGGTCGACGCCGACGGCGCCAACGTCGGCCTCAACGACGGCGAGGCGGCCGGACAGGAAGTCCCGCACGTCCACGTCCACGTCGTCCCGCGCTTCGAGGGCGACGGCGGCGCGGCGATCCACGCGGTCGCCGGCGGGCGGCCCGACCTCTCCGACGACGACCTCGACGCGGTCGCCGACGAGGTCGCGGCCGCGATAGACGGCTGACTGCGGCCATACTGTTCTCCAGATGAAACGAAGGGGGCGGGAGAGGCGTCGCTCGGCTTCGCGATTTTTAAGAAGCGCCTCGGGCGAGACCGGGACATGCAGACGACGACGCTCGCGGTAGTCGGCGCGACCGGCGGTGCGGGGACGACGCGGACCGCGGTCGAGTTGGCGGCGATGGGCGCTCGCGACGGTCGAGACGTCGCGGTCGTCGACGCCGCGTTCACGACGCAGGGGCTCTCCGAGTACGTGGCCGGGCGGATCGACCCCGACCTCACCGCGCTCCTCACCGACGACTCGGACGCGGCGCTGTCGGCGGCGGCGTATCCGATCGCCGGGACTCGAGCCGGCGGCGGCAGCGGCGACGGACGCGGGCGCTCCGGCCTCGGCGTCGGTGACGAGAGCGACGCGCCCGACCTCCCGGGACGCGTCGACGCGGTGCCGGCGCGGGCGCCGTTCGAGCGCGTCGCGCGGGCGAAGACCGCGGAGGCCGGTCGGAAGCTGGAACGGCGGATCGACGAGGCGGCGACGACGTACGACGCGGTGGTCGTCGACGCCGCGCCGGTCGGGTCGAACGAGGCCGTCGCGGCCGCGACGAGCGTCGACCGCGCGGTGGCGGTCAGGCCGGCGACGGCCCACGGCCGGGACGCGACACAGCGCCTGCGCGGGCGGATCGCCGACGTCGGTGGCGGTCTCGACGCGACCCTCGCGGTCGAGCGGTCGGGGGCGGACGACGACGGAGAAGAGGGCGGCGGCGACGCGGCCGTCGTTCGCCTGCCCGAAACGGACCCGGCGGTGGCGGCCGCGCCGACCGCGGCAATGGGAAGTCACGCGTACGCGCAGGCGATCGCGACCGCCTACGAGGCCGCCTTCGACACCTCGCTCGGCGTCGAGTTCCCAGAGTCGGGGCTGATCGAGCGGTTCACGCCCTGAGAAGGGAGTCGAAACGGGGTGTCGTGGCTCAGCGGAGACCGTCCGGGGAGCCGAGCGCGTCGCCGAGGGGGCCGCCGTCGCCGAGGCCGTCCCCGAGCGGCGCGGACCCCGCGACCTGCGCGTCGACGGCCTCGGCGACGGCGTCGACGGGGTCGTGCGTCTCGACGTACGTCGCCAGCGCGAAGTCGGCCTCGTCGCAGCCGGCGAGTTCGACCGCCTCGCTGCGGGCGGTCCGGCCCGCGAGCCAGTCGCGGACGATGTCGCGGCCCGTGGGAGAGAGCGGACAGACCCCCGCGACGCCGCATCGGTGAAGCGTTTTCGCGGCCGTCATCGGAGTGACGCCCGCCTCCGCTGCCGCGTCCCCGACGCTCCGTCCGGCCGTGTAGGCGTCGACGAGCGTGGCGGTCGCCTCGGGCGTGCAGGGCAGCGACTCGGCGTGGTCCGACAGGCGATCGACGAGCGGCGTCTCCGTGTCGTCCGCGAGCGCGACCCCGCGGTCGCGCTGGTCCGCGGTCACCTCGACCCCGGCCGCGATCTCCGACAGCGTCATGCGAACGGCTGGATCGTGTTAGCGCTTAAAACCACCGTACTGCGTCGGGTTGGACGGCGTAATCACCGACCGATAACCGGTCGGTTGAGCGCCCGCGATCCGGCCGAGAACCCGCCGATTCGCCCGGGTTTAAGTAAGGCATCGGGCCCGAGTTCGACGTGTGATGAGTGACGCACGCTCGACCCGCGTTCGTTCGCCCCGGACCGAAACCGACGACGTCGCGGCGCCGGACCGCGCCGCGGCCGGCACCGACGAGGCGGCTCGCGACGAGGAGACCACCGACGACGAGGCCGTCACGAGTGGACACGCAGGCGACGAGGCGACCGCCGACCGGGAGACCTGTCCCGAGTGCGGCGGGCGGACGCGCGCCGACGCCGCGGAGCGCGTCTGTACCGACTGCGGACTCGTCGTCGAGGCGGACCGGATCGACCACGGACCCGAGTGGCGGTCGTTCGACGACGACGACACGAATCCGAAACGCACCGGCGCGCCGCTGACGCGCTCCCGGCACGACCGCGGCCTCTCGACGGAGATCGGGCGGTCGACGAAGGTGAAGGGTCGCAAGCGCCGGCGCCTCGCCCGGATGCGGACCCAGCACAACCGCGCGCAGATCTCCACGAAGCGCGACCGCAACAAGGTGTACGCGTACACCGAGATCCGGCGGCTCACCGGCGCCTTGGGGCTTCCCGACAGCGTCCGCGACGCCGCCTGCGCGCTGTTCGACTCCGCGCAGTCGGAGAGCCTGCTCCGCGGGCGCTCGCTCGAGGGGTTCGCCGCGGCCTGCGTCTACGTCGCCTGCCGGACCGCCGACGTGGCCCGCACCGTCGAGGAGGTGTGCGCGGAGGCGAAGGCGACTGAGGACGAACACCGGGCCGCCTTCGACGCGATGAACCGCGAACTCGGCCTCCCCATCGCGCCGACCGGCCCGGCGGAGTACCTGCCGCGGTTCGCCAGCGACCTCGGCTGTGACCCGGCCGTCGAGCGCCGGGCGGGAGAGCTGGCCGAGCGCGCCGTCGAGGAGGGGATCGCGAACGGCCGCAACCCGGTCGGCGTCGCGGCCGCGTGCCTGTACACCGCGGCCCGCGAACTGGACGCGGAGTGTACCCAGCGGGAGGCCGCCGACGTCGCCGACGTGACGCCGGTGACCGTCCGGCGGACGTACGTCGATCTGACCGGAGAGTGAACGGAGGAACGCCGACGGGCGATCCGTCGGCCGTGACGGCACCGTCGGGCGGCCGCGGCGGCGTCAGCGGGGACCGCGATAGCGGGCGGGGGGAATGGAGGGCGGGGAGGGTGCCCCGGCCGCCCGGCGGGCGTCACGCATCTTAGTCGACGTGCGGGGGGTAATTCTACGTTAGCCGTCGACAGTACGGACGGACCGAACAGTGCGTTCGAATCGCACGAATCGCTCGCTGCGTGTCGGCCGTGACCGACCGGGCGCGTCACGCGTCGTGGCGCTTGCGGCCGCCCGGACGCCGGTCATCGCCCGCGACCCGGGCTACCGGCCGTCGATCTTGTGCTTGAACGCGAAGAAGACGCGGCGGCCGGTCTCGGTGAGCCGGACCGTGTCGGAGCGACCGATGTCCTCCAGTTCGACGTAGCTGCGTTCGCGCAGCGGCGAGAGCACGTGCGTCTCCAGCGCCCGGTACTTCGCCGTCCGGCTCTCGCCCGCCTCGCGGAGGAACGGCAGGTCGCGCTCGCGGGCCCACTCGATCAGGTTCCACTTGTCCGTGGCCAAGTGCTCCTCGCTGCGCTCGTGGAGCCGGCCGAGCACCGCGACCTGATCGGTCGTCGGCGCGTCCATCGGGTAGATGGGGAGGTCCACGGTGCGCTCGACGCCCTCGGTGAGCGGCTCCTCGCGCAGGTCGTGGCGGTGCCGCTCGGGCTCGACGCTGTACGGCCGCGCCCCGACGATCATACACGCCAGCGCGACGCCGACCGCGGCGATCCGCGGGCCCGTCGAGACGTTGCCGAAGAGCCGGTCGCCGTCGTCCTCGCCGGCGCGGTGGTGGGCGGCGACGGTCGTCGTCACGCCGAGCACGTCGTACACGTCCGCGAGCGCGACCGGGACGGGGCGGACGGCGGCGAACTCGGCGACCGACGCCCACGCGTCGCGCTGGTACTCGACGAGTCGGTCGTGGTCGACGCGGGTGTCGGCCGGGTCCGAAGCGCCGGCGGCGTCGAAGTCCACGTCGCCGCGGGCGCCCTCGCGGTCGGGGGCGTCGACGAGGAGGTACGCCACGTCGGCGCCGTGGCGGCGGAGGGGTTCGACGATCCGATCGCGCTCGCGGCCGAGCGGGACGACGTGGACGCGGCGTTCGGCGACGCTGGGGACCGAGGTGTCCATACCGTCGTTGTCCGCGGCGGTCGGTTAAATAGTCCGCCGGAGCGCCCCCGAGGAGTGACGGGCGATCACGTGACGTGGGGATTCATAGCACGAAAACCGTTAAGCCCGGCTGTCGCCTACGAGCGGGCATGAGCGCTGACAGGTCCGCCCTCCGGCGGGCCATCGAGCGCGGCGAGCGGGACGGTGGCGCCATCGAGTTCAAGGAGCGACTGACCCGCGAGGTACATCTGGCCGACGGCCGCATGGAGTCGCTCGTGGCGCAGCTCCGCCACCGCGTGCTCTCCGGCGACGGCGAGGCCACCTACGTCCTGGGCGTCACCGACGACGGCGGATTGGCCGGGATCTCTCCGGACGCCTTCTCCGAGACGATGGACGTGCTCTCGCTTCTGGCGGACGAGGCGGACGCGCACATCGCCGACGCCGAGACGTGGAGCGCCGGGACCGGCGGCGACGCCGACGACGCGGGGCTCGTCGGGCTCGCGACGCTGCGGGACGGGGGCGTGTTCGAGGCCGACGAGGACCACCTCGTCGTCGGCACGGCCGGGCACGTCGACCACGGCAAGTCGACGCTCGTCGGCACGCTCGTCACCGGGCGCGCGGACGACGGGCAGGGCGGCACGCGCGGCTTCCTCGACGTCCAACCGCACGAGGTCGAGCGGGGGCTCTCCGCCGACCTGTCGTACGCGGTGTACGGCTTCGACGACGAGGCCGACGAGCCGGTCCGGATGGACAACCCCCACCGGAAGTCCGACCGGGCCGGCGTCGTCGAGGCGGCCGACCGCCTCGTCTCGTTCGTCGACACCGTCGGCCACGAGCCGTGGCTCCGGACGACGATCCGCGGGCTCGTCGGGCAGAAGCTCGACTACGGGCTGCTCGTCGTGGCCGCAGACGACGGGCCGACGAAGACGACCCGCGAACACCTGGGGATCCTCCTCGCGACGGAGCTGCCGACGATCGTCGCGGTCACGAAGGCGGACGCCGTAAGCGACGAGCGGCTCGCCGCGGTCGAACGCGAGGTCGAGTCGATGCTGCGGGACGCCGGGCAGACCCCGCTGCTCGTCGACCGCCACGGCGTCGACACCGCGGTGGCGGAAGTCGGCGACGGGGTCGTGCCCCTGTTGCGGACGAGCGCGGTGACGAAGGCGGGGATCGAGACCCTCGACACGCTGTTCGAGTGCCTGCCGAAGCGGGCGACGCCGGACCGCGAGACCTTCCGGATGTACATCGACCGCAGCTACAAGGTGACCGGCGTGGGCGCCGTCGCCTCCGGCACCGTGAACTCCGGGACCGTCGAGACCGGCGACGAACTGCTCTTGGGCCCCATGCCCGACGGGTCCTTCCGCGAGGTCGAGGTGCGTTCGATCGAGATGCACTACCACCGCGTCGACAAGGCGACAGCCGGCCGGATCGTCGGCATCGCGCTGAAGGGCGTCGACGAGTCGGAGATCGAACGCGGGATGGCCCTGGTTCCCCGCGACAGCGAGCCGGAGCCGGTCCGCGAGTTCGACGCCGAGGTGATGGTGCTCAACCATCCGACCCGGATTCAGGAGGGGTACGAGCCCGTGGTCCACCTCGAGACCGTCTCCGAGGCGGCCGCGTTCTTCCCGGCGGACGGGCGGCTGCTGCCGGGCGACACGGGCGAGTCGCGCGTCCGGTTCAAGTTCCGTCCGTACCTGGTCGAGGCGGGACAGCGGTTCGTCTTCCGCGAGGGATCGAGCAAGGGGGTCGGGACGGTGACAGGCACCGGAACCGGCGGAGACGGAGCGTCGCCCGACGGTCGCTGACTCCCGTTCGGCGCGGAGCGACGCCGATGTCGGGCCGGCCGTTCCGAGTGTGTCGCTGTTTTCGTTGATTCGGAAGAGAGTCGCTTCGATCGGTACGAAGAACCGACAGCACAGCGAACAATGGTGACCGTACGGACACGTCCGCCAAAGCATTTATATGATAGAGAGATGAGTTCGCTGTATGCGTCAAGAACACACACAACGCATTTCACGACGGAAGGTCCTCGCCGGCAGTGCGGCCGGCACGTCCTTCCTCCTTGCCGGGTGTACCGGCGGGGGAGACGGCGGCGACGGCGGCGGCGGCGACGGCGGCGACCTCCCGAACCAGGAGCTGTACTTCGCGCAGGTGAAGGGCCCGCTCGACATGGACCCAGTCATCATCAACGACGTCCCGTCCGCGCAGATCGCGGGGCGAATCTTCGACGGCATCTACGAGTACGACGAGGGCGTCGGTCTCGTGCCGGGCATCGCCTCGGAGATGCCGACCGTCGAACGCGAGGGAACGCGGTTCATCGTGCCGATCCGCGACGACGCCATGTTCCAGAACGGCGACCCGGTGACGGCGGAAGACGTCATGCACACGGTCCTCGCGCCCGCCGAGGAGGAGACGGAGAACGCCGCGGAGGTCAACATGGTCGACTCCGCGGAGGCCATCGACGAGACGACGGTCCAGTTCGACCTGGCGTACCCCTACGGTGCGTTCGAGACCGCACTGGTTCGGAGCGTCGTCAACAAGGAGGTCCGGACCAGCGACCGAGACGCGTACAACACCGACCCCGTCAGCTCGGGGCCGTTCCAGCTCACCGAGTGGGAGCCCGAGAGCTACGCGACGCTCGAACGCTGGGACGACTACTGGGGCGACTCCGACGGGCTGCCGAACCTCGCGACCATCGAGTTCGAGCCGATCGAAGAGCAGACGACCCGCGTGACGGAGCTCGAGACGGGCAACGTCGACATCATCGAGACCATCCCGCCGCAGCTGTACGAGACGGTCAGGAACAACGAGAACGCCTCGATCAGCGAGACGCCCGGTATCGGATACTTCTACCTCGCGTTCAACTGCGCCGAGGGACCGACGGCCGACCCCCTCGTCCGCGAGGCCGTCGACTACTGCGTCTCGATGGACCAGGCCGTCGAGAACTTCGTCGAACCGGCCGGCGTGCGGCAGGTGAGTCCGTACCCGAAGACGATGGCCGACGAGTGGGACTTCCCCATCGACGAGTGGGGCGACATCTCGCACGACCAGGACCTCGAGGAGGCGCAGGCGCTCTTCGAGGAGGCCGGCGTCGACATGGACTACAACTGGCGCATCATCGTCCCGCCGGACGACAAGCGCGAACAGATCGGTATCTCGATCGGTGACGGGCTCCAGAACGCCGGCTTCAGCAACGTCGAAGTCCAGCGGCTGGACTGGGGGACGTTCCTCGACGCCTACGTCACCGGCGATCCGGAACGGTACAACATGTACACGCTCGGCTGGTCCGGCTCGCCCGACCCGGACGCGTTCGCGTACCAGCTGCTGAGCCAGGAGGTCGAGGGAACGACCAACGGCACCTTCCACGGATACGACGAGGCGTCGGAGATGCTGACGCAGGCCCGCGAGAGCGCCGACTACGAGGAGCGCCGCCAGCTCTACATCGACGCGACGACGGAGCTGCTCGAGGGGCGCGTCCACATCCCGGCGTACAACCTCAAGAACACCTACGGGATCCATGAAAGGGTCTCGGACTTCAGCTCGCACGCCATCTCGAGCGAGATTCAGCTCTTCACCGGGCACAACAACGTCGCGGTGGAGTAACGGTTCCCGCGGCGAACCGTTCCGCGGCCTCCGGTTCCGGACCGGATTTCCGCCGACCGAGACCGGCCGAACCTCCGAGAAGCGACGACACGGGCGTGGTGGAAACGCGGACAATTAAGTAACCGTCCACAGTCATCGACAGTAATAAACTAACAAATGGGGCTCTTACGGTACACACTTTGGCGGCTCGCACAGGCGATCCCGGTACTCGTCGGAATTATCACGATCACGTTCTTCCTCGCCAACCAGATCCCCGGCGATCCGGTCGAGATCATGCTGGGACCCAGTCCCGCACAGGAGCAGGTGGAGGCGATCCGGGCCCGATACGGCCTCGACCGCCCGGCCTACGAGCGGTTCCTGACGTACCTCTCGGGCGTCGCAACAGGTGACCTCGGCCAGAGCATCTACTACGACCGGCCGGTCCTCGAGATGATCCTGCTCCGGCTCCCGGTGACGCTGTACCTCACCGTGTCGGCGTTCATGTTCGCGATCGTGACCGCCATCCCGCTCGGCGTCATCTCGGCGAAGCGCCGGAACAAGCCCGCCGACCACGTCTCCCGGATCGTCTCGCTCATCGGCGTCTCGACGCCGTCGTTCTGGATCGGTCTCATGCTCATCATCGTCTTCGCGTTCTACCTCGGGTGGTTCCCCGCCCGCGGACTGCCGCTCCCGTGGGCGGATCCGACGGACGTCCGCGGCGCGGAGACCCAACTCCAGGTGCTCCGGACGTCGTTACATCACCTCGCGATGCCGATGGTGGCGCTCGGGACGCTCCAGATGGCCCAGATCACCCGGATCGAGCGGTCGTCGATGGTGGAGTCGCTCCAGGGGGAGTACGTCAAACTCGCCCGCGCCTACGGCGTCTCCGAGTCGAAGATCGTCCGCAAACACGCCTTCCAAGTGGCACAGCTCCCCGTGATCACCATCATCGGTCTCGGCCTCTCGACGGCCCTCGGCGGCGCGGTGCTGACCGAGACCGTCTTCGAGATACCGGGGATGGGGCGGCTCATCATCACGGCGATCAGCAACCAAGACTACGAACTGATCATGGGGACGACGTTCATGTTCGGCGTCGCGTTCGTCGTCGGCGTCATCATCACGGACATCGCGTACGCGTACATCGATCCCCGTGTCGCCTACGGTGACGAGACATAATGGCTACCGAAACCGACTCATCGACTGACGCCCCGACCGACACCGGGGGAACCGGCCCGGAGGAGATCGAGGCCCGCGTCGGCCTCCGATACACCCTGCGACAAGTGAAACGCGACACGACGGCGCGGATCGGGATCTACACCGTCGGGTTCATCGCCGTCGTGGCGATACTCGCGTCGATCGACCACTACGTGTTCGACTACGGGATCGCGGAGGCGATCTGGTACAGCCCGGTACAGGACCCCGAACAGGTCCAACGGCTCCTCCCGCCGGTCGGGATGGAGAACCAGTACGGACAGGGGGTCCTCGAACACCCGATGGGGACCGACCACCGCGGCCGCGACATCTTCGGCCGGCTGTTCTACGGGACTCGGATCGCCATCACCGTCGGCTTCATGGCCACGGCGATCGGTCTCGTCGGCGGCACGCTGATCGGCGCGGTCTCGGGCTACTACGGCGGCTGGATCGACGACGTGCTCCAGCGCGTCACCGAGACGATCTACGCGATCCCGTTCCTCGTCTTGGTCATCGCGTTCATGACCGCGTTCGGCAAGGAGCTCACCTTCGCGATGGTCGGGGTGGGGATCACCTCGGTCCCGGTGTTCAACCGCCTGATCCGGTCGCGGGTCGTCTCGGTCCGCGAGGAGGACTACATCGAGGCCGCCCGCGCGGCCGGGGTGAAAGACCGGAACATCATCCTCCGGCACGTCATCCCGAACAGCTTCGCCCCCGTGCTCGTCCAGGCGACGCTCCAGATCGGCGTGAGCATCCTCATCGTCGCCGGGCTCTCGTTCCTCGGGTTCGGCGCGCAGCCGCCGACCCCGTCGTGGGGGCAGATGCTCTCGGCGTCGCGGAACTACATGCTCCCCGCGCCGACGTTCAGCCTCTTCCCCGGACTGGCGATTCTCGTCACCGTCATCGGCTTCAACATTCTCGGCGACGGCCTACAGGACGCTCTCGACCCGCGGATAAACAACTGATATGACCGAACCACTACTCAGCGTACGCGATCTCAAGACACAGTTCTTCACCGAAGACGGCACGGTCCGCGCGGTCGACGGCATCTCCTTCGACGTGAACGAGGGAGAGATCGTCGGGCTCGTCGGCGAGTCCGGCGCCGGAAAGTCCGTCGCGACCTCCAGTATCCTCCGGCTCGTCGACAGCCCCGGTGAGATCGTCGGCGGCGAGATCGAGTTCAAAGGCGAGACGATCTTCGGCCTCGAGGAGGACGACGGCGGCGAGTTGCGGCCGCGCGAGGACATGCTCTCCGAGTCGGAGATGCGGAAGCGGATCCGCGGCCGCGAGATCGCGATCATCTTCCAGGACCCGATGGAGTCGTTGAACCCGGTGTTCACCGTCGGGGGACAGCTCCGGGAGTTCATCGAGATCAACCGCGACCTCGACGCCGAGGAAGCGAAAGCGGAAGCGATCGACATGCTCAGGGAGGTCGGGATCCCGGCGCCGAAGTCCCGGTACGACGAGTACCCGCACCAGTTCTCCGGCGGGATGCGACAGCGCGTGCTGATCGCGATGGCGCTCGCGTGCCAGCCGGACCTGATCATCGCCGACGAGCCGACGACCGCGCTCGACGTCACCGTCGAGGGCGAGATCTTAGAGATGGTAAAGGACCTCCAGGCGAAGTACGACACCGCGTTCATCTGGGTCACCCACGACATGAGCGTCGTCGCGGAGATCTGCGACCGAGTCAGCGTGATGTACCTCGGCGAGATCATCGAACAGGCCGAGGTGGACGACCTGTTCTACGACACGAAACACCCGTACACGTCGGCGCTGCTCGACTCGATGCCGCGCCCGGACGAGACGCTCGACGAGCTCAAACCGATCAAGGGGGTGATGCCGGAGGCGATCGATCCGCCCGCCGGCTGTCGGTTCCACTCGCGGTGTCCGGAGGCGCGGGAGGTGTGCCGCGAGGTCCACCCCGAGCCTAGGAACCTGAGCGGAGAGGGCGAGGCGACGCACACGGCGGCGTGCGTGAAACACGACGCGTTCGACGTGGGCTACGAGGAGAGCCCGCCGATCGACACGGACGCGACCGGCGGCTTCTCCGCCGGCTTCACGGAGACCGGAGGTGAGGCGGAATGACCGAGGTCGGACCGCCGGATTCGGACCCCGAGGCGCTGTTACAGGTCCGGAACCTGTGTAAGTACTTCGACAACGACAGCGGGCTGTTGGGCGGCGTCTCGGTCGACGGCGAGTTCCCCTACGTGAGACGGGACCCGTCGGACGTCCGCGCCGTCGACGGCGTGAACTTCGACATCAAGGAGGGCGAGACCCTCGGACTCGTCGGCGAGTCCGGCTGCGGGAAGTCCACGCTGGCGCGCACCGTCCTCCGGCTGCTCAAGCCGACGGACGGGAGCGTCTACTTCCAGGGCGAGGACCTCGCGTCGCTGTCCGGCGAGCCGCTGCGGCGGAAGCGGAAGGACATGCAGATGATCTTCCAGGACCCGCAGTCCTCGCTGGACCCGCGGATGAAGGTCGGCCCCATCGTCGAGGAGCCGATGAAGGCCCACGACATGCTCGACGACGAAGGGCGGGAGGCGCGAGCGAAGGAGCTGTTAGAGAAGGTGGGACTCGACCCGCAACACTACAACCGCTACCCCCACGCGTTCTCCGGCGGGCAGCGCCAGCGCGTGAACCTCGCGCGGGCGCTGTCGGTGAACCCCGACTTCATCGTCTGCGACGAGCCCGTGTCGGCGCTCGACGTGTCGATCCAGGCGCAGGTGCTCAACACGATGGAAGAGCTCCAAGCGGAGTTCGACCTGACGTACCTGTTCATCGCACACGACCTGAGCGTCATCCGCCACATCTCCGACCGCGTGGCGGTGATGTACCTCGGGAACATCGTCGAGCTGGCCGACAAAGAGGAGCTGTTCGAGAACCCGAAACACCCGTACACCCGGGCGTTACTCGACGCCATCCCGGTCCCGGACCCGCGGAGCGACGGGCGGAAAGAACTCCTCTCTGGCGACGTGCCGTCGCCGATCGATCCGCCGTCGGGCTGTCGGTTCCGGACGCGGTGTCCGAAGGTGATCCAGCCGGAGGCGTACGACATGAGCGACGCCGCCTGGCGGAACGTCGTGGAGTTCCAGCGCGCCGTCAGGCGGCGGGCGTTCGAGGAGACCGATCCGAACGCCCTCCGGGCGCGCTACTTCGACGACGCGGTCCCGAGCGGCGACGCGGGCACGCTGCTCGACGAGGCGCTCGGCCACATCGAACGCGAGGAGTTCGAGGACGCCGAGGGACTTCTCACCGAGCGGTTCACGGACGAGAGCGTCTGCGCGACCGCGAACCCAGCCTACGAACTGGACCCCGACCTCGACGACGGCCGTCACTACGCGGCGTGTCACCTGCGGCGGGACGAGGCGATCGCGTCCGCGGTCGACGAGGCCGCGCTGGACGGGTCGGTGTCGCCGAACACGGGGGCCTCCGGCGCGGACGACTGAGCGCTCGCCGCGGGTCGGAGGTCGGGGAGAACGGTCGTTTTTTCGAGGGTGATTCGGTTCGGCGAGGACGGGGTCGGTCGGCGGGGAGCTACCGGATCCGGATCTGCGTGGCGTCCTCGTGACGGGCGTCGGCGTCCGGGACGGGAACGAACACGGTGATCGTGTGGTCGCCGCGCTCGGCCCGGACCGACCGGTCGAGCCCGTCGTCGCCGCCGGAGCGGCGGAACCGCCCGTTCCACGTGGCCGTCGCGTGCTTCGTCTCGCCGGCTCGGAGCGACAGCGAGGACGCCTCGGCGGGCACGTAGCGCCGCTCGTCGGTGGCCTCGACGACGCCGTCGACCGCCCAGCCCCACAGGCGGCGGGTCGTCGTGGGGACCTCGATCGGGACCGGCAGGCGGTTGCGGATCGCGACGGTGATCGCGACCGGCTCGTCGGGCGCGTACTCGGCGGCGTCCGTGCTGACGGTCACCTCGATCGCTCGCCGCGCCACCGAGCGCGGGACGACGCGACCGAGGGCGTCAGAGAGGTAGTTCCGCGTCTCGTCGAAGCCGGTGCGGTCCGCCGAACCGTCGTGGCGTTTGTCGACCATGTGCGTCTCTGAAGGTGGTAAATCGGGACTCCGCGGTTCGACTCCGGGTAGGAGTGTTCCGGTACTAAGCGTTCGGGTCGGTCTCGTCGGCGGGCGACGGGCCGGCGTCGTCGACCACTTCGACCAGTTCCATCAGGGGATAGCCGTCCGCCATCGCCATCCGCGTGCGGGCCGTGATGCCCTCGTACTCGATCCGCATCTCGACGTCCATCAGGGAGCCGGTGAGCTCGGTGTACCCGTTCTCGTGGTCGATGGCGTCGGCGACCCGGTCGTCGTGGATCGTCACGTCGACCGCCTCGCAGTGCGGCTGGTTTTCGATCGACTCCGCCATCGCGGCCTCCAGACTCCGCGTGCTCGACGGACTGACGGGCGTTCCGGCGAACTGGTGGTACAGCGAGCCGAATTTGATCCCGGCCTCGAAACACGCCTGCTGGGCGTCGGTTGCCATGGTGGAACGCGGCCGCGGGCGGGCAAGAAGGTTCGGACGGCGGGCGGGCGCGGACGCGGTGGTCGACGCGCGGCGCGTGGGCCGAATCGGTGACCGGACGGAGCCGCCGGAGCGTCGCGGGCGACCCGCCGTGGTCAGACGTACTCGAGGATGTCGCGGAAGTTGATCGCGACGGCCAACGCGGCGCTGATGACCAGCACGATGATCGTCGCCATCGGATCCATCGCCTCCGTGCCCTGGGAGTACACCACCATGCCGTACATCTCCTTCGTGAGCGCGTCCATCGTGCCGCCGACGAAGAAGACGCGGATGAAGTCCTCGAACGAGCGGAGCCAGGCGAACACGAAGCCGGCCGCGATCGCGGGAGAGATGATCGGGAGCGTGATGTCTCTCAGCACGGCGCTGCCGTCCGCGCCGAGGTCGCGGGCGCCCTCCTCGAGCTTGCGGTCGAAGACGGCGAGCCTAGCGATCACCGGCAGGACGATGAACGGCAGCCCGTACACGGAGTGAGCGAGCACGGTCGTAAAGAAGCCGGAAGAGAGCCCGACGACGCGGAACAGGATCAGGAGCGAGATCCCCATGATGATCCCCGGCATCAACAGCGGGACGATGACGAGACCTCTGAGCAGCGACTTCCCGCGGAAGCTGTGCCGGGCGATGGCGAACCCCAGCGGGACGCCGAGCAGCGTCGCGACCGAGGCGGACACCGTCGCCACGAACGCGCTCTGTCTGGCCGCCATGAGGAGCGACGCGTTGGTGAAGAGGCTGACGTAGTTCTGAAGCGTGACGCCCCCGAGGGGGAAAAGAACCGAGTTCTCCGTGAACGAGAGGACGATTATCTGCGAGAGCGGGAGCCAGAGGAACAGGACGATGCCGATCGTCAGCGCCCACATGCCGTACGAGGCGAAGCCGGAGACGATCCGGTCGACGGAGACGGTCTCCGTGAGGCCGGGCCGGCCGACGAGACGCGACAGCCGGCTGTATTTCTCGCTGTCCGACATGGTTCACCCCATCGCCTCCAGGCTGGTGGTACGCATCACGATCGCGAACGCGACGATGGTCGGGATGATGAGGAACAGCGACCCCGCCGCCCCGAAGTCGATCGCGTACATCTCGTTTATCCTGGCCGTGAGCACCTCGGCGATCATGAGGAACTTCCCCCGGGCGAGGAACTGGGGCGTGATGAACGTCCCGAGCGCCGGGACGAACACGAAGACGCACCCGGTGATGAGCCCCTGTGCCGACAGCGGGACCACGACGTCCTTCGCGATCTCCAGCCGCGTCGCCCCGAGGTCGCGCGACGCCTCGATGACGCCGTAGTCGATTCCCTCGAGGCTCGAGTACAGCGTCAGTAGCATGTACGGGAAGAAGGCGTGGGTGAGCGAGATGATCACCGCCAGTTCCCCGTACTCGAAGGCCCCGACCGGTTCGGAGACGAGAGGCGTCGCGACCAGCGCCGAGTTGATCAGCCCCTGGCTGCCGAACAGGGAGAGCCACGAGTAGATGCGCACGATGAAGATGGTGAAAAACGGGACCAAGACCGCGAACAACAGGAGCTTGAATCGCCGTCCGGAGAGCCGCGTGAGCAGGTACGCGACCGGGTACGCGAGGACGACGGTCAGGAACGTGGTGGCCCCGGCGATGCGTAGGGAGAGGAAGAACGAGTCGACGAACGGGGTCTGGAAAAGCCCGCTCTCCCCGACGAACAGCTCTCTGTAGTTCGACACGGAGAAGGACCACACCACGTCGTACGAGCTGTTGATCTCGGCGAAGCTCACCATCACGAGGAACGCGGTCGGGACCAGTATCAGCGTGAGCAGCCATCCGACTCCCGGTCCCGCCATGAGCGCGAGCTTCGCCCGCTTGCTTCGCCGTCCGAACGCGTCGTCGAGCTTTTGGATGGTGCTCATCTCGTGCTCACGCGTTCTTTACCCGCTGGAACATCTCGATCCACTCGTCGTCTTTCTCGGCGGGCTTGAATGGGATCATCCCCTCGAGCACGCCCGGTTCGATCTGGAGCGACTCCTTCTCGATGTTGTCCATCGCGTCCTGCGAGGTGTTCATGATGTTCCGGTTCTCCGAGAGCGCCGCGCCGGTCTCGGGGCTGATGTACTCGTTTAACACCTGGAAGGCGGCCTCCTTGTTCGAGGAGCCGGCGGTGACGACGGCCCCTTCGAACCAGGTGAGCTCCTCCTCTTTCGGCTGGGAGAATTCCACGCTGTCGACGTCGTTCATGATCCCCACGTGGGTGCTGCGGTTCGCGAACGAGACGGCGATGTTCCCGTTCTGGTAGTCCTGCGTGAGCGTCTCCTCGTCGTGGATGAACCCGAGGAGGTTCGGCTTGAACTCGGTCAGCGTCTCCTCGATCGTCGTGAGCTGCTCGTCGGTGAACGAGACGGTGTCGCCCTCGAACGCCTCGGTGTAACCGAGCGCGAGCCCCGTCGCCATGATCGACTTGTAGTAGCCGTCGTACAGGGTGATGCTGCCGGTGAGGTCAACGCCCGCGTACTCCTCGCTGAAGAGGACGTCGTAGGAGTGCTCGTGGTCCTCCGGGAGCTTCGAGCTGTCGTAGCCGTACGCGTACCACCCGAACTGGACGGGCATCCCGTAGACGTCGTCGCCGTCGGAGAACTGGCCCTCCGCCGCGCTCTGGAACGTGGGATACAGCGCGTCGAAGTTGGTCATGATGTCCATGTCCACCGGGGCGGCCAGGTCCGCGTCGATGAACCGCGGGACGTACTCGTTGTTCGGGATGACGATGTCGTACTGTTCGCCTCCGCCCGCGTTCACGGTGGAGAACATGTTCGCGGAGCCGTCGGCGACCGAAATCTCCAACTCGACGCCGTCGAGCGCCTCCTCGACCTGATCGTTGACCCCGTCGTATCCGGTCCACGTCAGGATCGAGACCGTGGTTGATCCGCCGCCACCAATACATCCGGACAGGCCCGCCATACCGGTGACACCGGCCGCGCCCGTCGCTTTGATGAACTGCCGTCTGTCTACCATACGCATCAGCGGATTTTGCTGATATGTTATAAATCTGCCCCAAGTAACACTGTTATAGCAAAATATTACCCTTATATTGTTCTACCTATAACTTTCTGAGACGTGCAATGTGACATATACCCATTTCAGGTCGGTGTTTTTTTGCTCTCACCCCCGAACAGTCATATTTTATCCTGCTTGATTCAATAATTCGGGTATTTGCGCCCATATTTTGTGTATTACGTGTTTAAATCGTATGTATTCTCGAATATAATCGTTTTAACTGGACAAAACTTAAATACTATCGGCGTGTTCGGTCGCCGTATGACGACACCAACGACGGCGGTACAGCTCGACGGCGTTCGGAAGGAGTTCGGCGACACGACCGCTGTCGACGGGATCGACATCGATCTCCGGCACGGCGAGTTCTTCTCGCTCCTGGGACCGTCCGGCTGCGGAAAGACGACCACCCTCCGGATGATCAGCGGCTTTGAGACCCCGACCGAGGGCTCGATCCGCATCGAGGGCGACGACGTCGTCCACCGGCCGCCGAACAAGCGGAACACGAACCTGGTGTTTCAGAGCCTCTCGCTGTTTCCGCACATGACCGTCGCCGAGAACGTCGGGTATGGACTCAAAAAGGCGGGCGTCGACTCGAGCGAACGGGGGCGCCTCGTCGAGAAGTACCTCGACATCGTGGACCTCTCGGGGTACGGAGACCGCAAGTCGCAGGACCTCTCGGGGGGACAACAGCAGCGCGTGGCCATCGCGCGTGCGCTTGTGAACGAGCCGGACATCCTGCTGTTGGACGAGCCGCTCTCGAGTCTCGACCGCAAGCTGCGCCAGCAGATGCAGGTCGAACTACAGGAGATCCACGACCGCGTCGAGAGTACGTTCTTTTACGTGACACACGATCAGGACGTGGCGATGAGCATGTCAGACCGTCTCGCCGTGATGAACGACGGCGAGATCGAACAGATCGGGACGCCGAAGGAGATCTACCGCGAGCCGGCGACCGCGTTCGTGGCCGATTTCATCGGCGACACGAACCTCCTCGACGGCGTCGTGGAGAACACGACGCACCCGCCGCGGCTCGAACTCGACGCGGTGACCGACGTGAGCATCGACCTCGGTGACGCCCCGACCAAGGGCGACGTGGTCGCGTCCATCCGTCCCGAAGAGGTCGAGATCGCGGAGGCCGGGGCCGGCGCCATCGACGGAACGGTCGTCGATCAGTACTTCCACGGCGACCGCACGAACCTAGTGATCGAACCGCACGACGACTCGCTCCCGGAGCTCGACGTCGCCGTACAGGGCCGGACGAGCGTCCCCGAGTCCGGCGAGGTTTCCGTCGACCTCAACCCCGACGCGATGAGCGTGTACGCCAAGTAGCCGCCCGGTTCGGCCGAGCGTAGTCGCGCGACCGGTGCCCGCCGACGGGTCGTCCGCCGACCGATCGCCCCGGCTCCCGGAACACCGAAAGTGAACTCAGACACCACCATCGATCCGAACGAACGTATCGAACTCGCATGAATGGAAGCATCGACGCGAACGCCGCAGCCGAGGGAACAGACGTGCTGCTCCACCACAGCGTCTCGGCCGTCTTCGGCGGCGACTTCGTCGAGCGGCTGGCGTCGGGGGTCGACAGCGCGCTCCCGTCGACGGAGCAGGTCGAGACGGCGACGACCGCCGAGGAGTCCCGCGCGGCCATCGACGACGCGAACGTCGTCTTGACAATCCGGTCGATCAGCGACCAGCTCTCCGACGGGGCGGCGCCCGACTGGATCCAGACGCTCAACTCCGGCGTCGACTCGTACGACCTCGACACGCTCGCGGACCGGGAGGTCGCGGTGACGAACGCCGCCGGCGTCGCGGCCGAACCGATAGCCGAACAGGTGCTCGGCTACCTGCTGGTCTTCGAACGTCGGATCCACAAGGGGATCCGCCAACAGGAGCGCGACGGCGTCTGGCGGCGGTACTCCGCGGGCGAACTCGCCGGGAAGACCCTCGGGATCGTCGGCGTCGGCGCCATCGGCACGCGCGTCGCGGAGCTAGCCTCGGCGTTCGACGTGGAGGTGATCGGCACGAAGCGCACGCCGGAAACCGCCCCCGACGCCGTCGACGAGGCGTACCCGCCCAAGGAGCTACCGGAGCTGCTCGCCCGGTCCGACTACCTCGTCCTCGCGTGCCCGCTCGTCGAGGCGACGCGGGGGCTGATCGGCACCGAGGAGCTGATGTCGATGCGGTCCGACGCGGTGCTGGTGAACGTTGCCCGTGGGGAGGTCGTCGAAGAGTCGGCTCTCGAGACCGCCCTCCAGCAGAGCCGCATCCGCGGGGCCGCCCTCGACGTGTTCGAGAAGGAACCCCTTCCCCAGGAGTCGCCGCTGTGGGACCTGTCGAACGCGGTCATCACCCCGCATATGGCGGGGTCAACGCCGAAATACGCCGACCGGGTCGGGTCGCTGTTCGAGGAGAACTACCGGCGCTACGCCGCCGGCGACCTCGAGGACCTCCGGAACCGGATCCTCTGACGGCCGGGTGGAGAGAGTCAGTCGTCCGCCTCGACCGTCGGGGCCTCGGCGCGGACCGCGGTCGCCAGCGCCGCGATCCCCTCGTCGATCGAGTCGGGCGAGGCGTGGCTGAACGACAGCCGCGCGTTGCGCGTCCCCCCGTCCTCGTGATAGAAGAACGACCCCGGAAGGTACGCCACGCCCTCGTCGATGGCGTCGGGGAGCATCTCCTCGGCGTCGACCCCCTCGGGGAACTCGACCCAGAGGAAGAAGCCCCCGTCGGGTTCGCTCCACGTCGTTTCCGGCGGCATCCGCTCGTCGAGGCTCTCCATCATCCGATCGCGCCGCTCGCGGTAGCCAGCGGTCAGCTCCTCGATCGCCCGGTCGAGCCGACCGTCCTCGGCGTAGCGAGCGATGAGACCGCGGGTGAAGCTCGGCTCGCCGCCCGCGTTGATACGGTCGAACTGTTCGACGAACGACGGCTCGGCGATGATCCACCCGGTCCGGACGCCCGGCGCGATCGTCTTCGAGAACGTGTTGACCCGGATCGCCCGGCCCGTCTCGTCGAGCGACCGGAGCGGCGGTGGCTCCGCGCAGTTGTACCGGAGCTGTCCGTACGGGTCGTCCTCGAGGACCAAGAAGTCGTACCGCACCGCTAGCTCGAGCAGGCGCTCGCGCCGCTCCGCGGAGAGGGTTACCCCGGTCGGGTTGTGGAAGTTGGGGATGGTGTACAGCAGTTTCGGCAGCGGCTCGCCGGCCATCTCGCGCGCGGCGAGGTCGGCTGCGAGCGCCTCGATGTCGAGCCCCGCCTCGTCCATGTCGACGCCCTCGATGTCGACCCCGTAGTTGCGAAAGAGGCGCAGCGCGCCCATGAACGTTGGCGCCTCGACGAAAACCGTGTCGCCCGGGTCGAGGACTGTCTGACACACAGTGTCGATCGCGTTCGTCGCGCCGTTCGTCACGTGGATCTCCTCGGTCCCGCAGTCGATCCCGCGGTCGCGGGCCCGATCGGCGATCACCTCCGGGAGGGCGTCGGCGTACTCGCCGCCGCCGTACTGGAGCGCTCGGTCGCCCTCGGCGTCGAAGAGGGATTCGGCCGCCGAGACCAACTCCTCGTTCGGGAACGAGTCCGGATACGGGAATCCGAAGCTCAGCGGGACGGCCTCGGGGTCGCGGATATCCCGCCACGCCCCGTACACGGAGCTATCCATCGTTTCCCGGACGGTCTCGGCGAACAAGTGGTCGAGCCCGTCCGACTGGTCGCGGTCACTCATTCGGGTCGTCTACTGACACCAGTGTGTGGATAATAAATCTATGGGCCGTTTCACCGACAAAACAACCACATATTGAGAATATAGTGTCTCTACTGAGATTTTATTTCCATTATCAGTGATCGATGTACAATGCTATGCCGACACCCACGTCACACGTGCCGATAGGCGGGTCACTTCTCGACGGGGACTGGTTCCATCAGCCGGTAGCCCTCGGTCGTCGTCCGCGTGCCCGACGGGGTGACGGGCATGCCGGCGAACTGGCGGTACGACGAGCCGAACGTGATTCCCGCCCCGAAACACGGCTTCCGGGCATCGATTCCCGCGGCGGGACGCGGCCGCCGGCGGGCGAGACAGTCCGGACGGCCGGCGAGGAACCGGTCATCGCCCGGGGCTGAGAACCGAAGGCGTTTGGTGGGGCGGGCGGAACGGACCGGTATGGACTACCTCCGCGTCGCCGGCGGACGAGTGCTCCGGCCCGACGGCCGAGTCGAGCGGGCGGACGTCGCGGTCGATCGCGACGAGGGAACGATCCGGGCCGTCGGAGCGCCGGACGAAGTCGACGACGCGGTCGGCGAGCCGCCCGGCGAGGCGCTCGACGCCGACGGGTCGCTGGTGATCCCCGGGCTCGTCAACGCCCACACGCACGTCGCGATGACGCTGCTGCGCGGGTACGCAGACGACAAGCCGCTCGACCCGTGGCTCCGCGAGGACATCTGGCCGGCCGAGGCCGAACTGACGCCCGACGACATCGAGGCGGGCGCCGAACTCGGCGTCCTCGAGATGATCCGGTCGGGGACGACGGCGTTCGCGGACATGTACTTCGCGATGGACCGCGTCGCCGACGTGGTCGACCGCGCGGGGCTGCGCGCCCGCCTCGGCCACGGCGTCGTGACGGTCGCGAAAGAGGACGCGGACGCGCGGGCGGACGTGGAGGAGAGCCTCGCCGTCGCGCGCGAACTCGACGGCGCCGCGGACGGCCGGATCCGCACCGCGTTCATGCCGCACTCGCTGACGACGGTCGGCGAGGAGTACCTGCGCGAGGGGGTCGCCGGCGCGCGTGAGGCGGGCGTCCCGGTTCACCTCCACGCGAACGAGACGACAGACGAGGTCGATCCGATCGTCGACGAGCGCGGCGAGCGACCGATCGCGTACGCCGAGTCTCTCGACGCGCTCGGCGCGGACGACTTCTTCGCGCACGGCGTCCACGTCGACGACTCGGAGGTCGACCGACTCGCCGAGGCGGGGACCGCGGTCGTCCACTGTCCGGCCTCGAACATGAAACTCGCCAGCGGGATGGCGCCGGTCCAGCGGCTCCGGGAGGCGGGCGTGACGGTCGCGCTCGGCACCGACGGGGCGGCCTCGAACAACGACCTCGACGTGTTCGACGAGATGCGCGACGCCGCCATGCTCGGGAAACTCGCCGCGGACGACGCCGCGGCGGTCCCGGCCAGCGCGGTCGTCGAAATGGCGACGGCGGGCGGCGCGGACGCGCTCGGGCTCCCCGGCGGCCGGATCGAAGCGGGCGCGGCCGCCGACCTCGCGGTAGTCGACCTCGACGCGCCGCACCTCACGCCGGTCCACGACCCGGTCTCCCACCTCGCGTACGCGGCGCACGGGAGCGACGTGCGCCACACGGTCTGTGACGGCGAGGTGCTGATGCGCGACCGCGAGGTCCTGACGCTCGACGCGGCGGCGGTCCGAGAGCGCGCCGCGAACGCCGCGAGCGACCTCGTCGAGCGGGTCGAATCGGCGTAGCGCACAGCGAGAGCGCGATCAAACGCGACGCGCAAACCCGACCCGCGTCGGCAGTATTTAGCTGTCAAATTCAGGACCCGCGGCCTGTTTATCAATGAACGCGCGGTGGCGCGTGCCGACGAACGCCCGAAGGGCGTGAGTCGCACGCGCGAGGGACGCCGTGAGCGACGGGCGACCGAAGGGAGGCCGGAGCGAACGGCAGCGAGGCGCTGTGCTGTGCGGGGCGAGACTCAAAGGGGCGGCCGCGAGGGCGGCGCAGGCGTTCACGAGAGCAAAGCTCTCGTGAGCCAATCAGAACGCGCAGCGTTCTGATGACGACGCAAGGACCGCAAGGAGAGCGGCAGCGACCGACTGAGGAGCGTGGTTCGAGAGAGCGAAGCTCTCTCGTCATCACGAGACGCCGAAGGCGTCTCGAACGACGGCGAGCGTGCGCCGCCCTCGCGGCTGGGGCTTTGGAGGTGTTCGCTGTCGATCCGGTATCAACCGTTTGTAAGCGAACGGCCGGGGCCTTGGAGATCATCGCCGCGAGATGGTCGCCTGCTTATAAACAACGGAACACGACTCGGTAGAGCGCGACAGTCCCGGAGACGTATCGCGCGCGAGCGACGACGGACCCGAAACCAGGGACGAACCCGGCACCGATCACGGCGAAACCGCCGCCGAACCTCTGATCCACCAAAACAGACGCCTCAGAGCCGTTAAGCCGGATACAAACCGAATTAAACCGCGTTAAGGGACTTCTCTTTTTATACGGTAACAGGGAGTGGACCCGAGTGGACATGAGACAACGCACGACCAGTCTGCTGCTGATCGCGGTCGTCGCACTCGGTGCGATGACCGGCGTCGCGGCCGCCGACGGCCACCTCGAAGTGGGAGTCGAGGACGCCGACGGCGAACCGACGGTAACGGTGACCGACAACGACACCGCCGTCGAGAACGCCACGGTGAACGTCTCGACCGCCGCCGACCAGAACGTCACCTACGTCGGTGACGGCGAGTACGCGACCGACGAGAACGGAACGGTCGCACTCCCCGCCGCCGAGGAGGACGTGACGGTCAACGTCTCGGCCACCGCGGACAACGAGACCGACTCGGCGACCGTCGACCTCGAAGCCCCTGAGGGCCTCGAACTCGACGTGGCCGACACCGACGGAGCGCCCGTCGTCACGGTCACGAACGACGACGACGCCGTGGAGAACGCGAGCGTGAACGTCTCGACCGTCGACGGGCAGAACGCCACCTACGCCGGCGACGGCGACTACACCACGGACGCGAACGGGACCGTCGAACTCCCCGCCGCGGAGGAGAACGTCACGGTCGATGTGACCGCCGAGTACGAAGGGGAGAGCGTCACGCAGACCGTCGACCTGACCGTCGGCGGCGAGAACTCGTCCGCGGACCAGCCGTTCGGACAGCTGGTTCGGGAGTTCATCGAGCGACTCAGCGGCCGCGAGGGCGGCATCGGCGGGGCCGTCTCCGACTTCGTGACGGAGAACAACCCCGGCAACGCGCCGGACCACGCCGGCGGACCCGGCGGTCCGGCTGACGCCGAGGACGACGGCGCCAACGAGACCGACGACGAGAACGCGAGCGACGCTCCGGGTAACGCTCCCGAAGGCGTCGGGAACGCGAACGACGACGGCGAGCGCGGCCCGCCGGACCACGCCGGTCCCGGTGAGGACGACGGCGACGACGCTGACGACGGCGACGACGCCGACGAAACAGAAGAAGACGACGCGGAAGAGGACGAGGCAGAGAGTGAGGAAGACGAAGCGGACGAAGCGGACGAAGACGAAGAGGAGGAAGAAGCGGGCGACGAGGACGATGACGACGAGGACGACGGCGGACCGCCGGACCACGCCGGCGGCCCGGGCGGTAACTGATCGGACGGGCTGACCGCCCGTCCGGCGGCGCGAGCGACCCGAACGGTGACTGACGGCCGAAGCGGCTTTTTCGGAGGGGAGTCCGGTGTCGGCAGGGTTTAGTGCGCCGTGAGCGAAGCGTGAGGCATGAGCGAAACCGCGTACGCGCCGGTGTCACAGCACCTCTCGGACGTCGAGGCGGCCCGGGAGGAGGGGCGCCGGAAGATGGACTGGGCGCTCCAGCACATGCCGATTCTGAACGCGCTCCGCGAGGAGTTCGTCGACGAGCAGCCGCTCGAAGGCGAGACGATCGCGATGGCGATGCACGTCGAGGCGAAGACGGCGAACCTCGTCGAACTGCTCGCCGAGGGCGGCGCCGAGGTCGCGATCACCGGCTGTAACCCCCTCTCGACGCACGACGACGTGTCGGCCGCGCTCGACGCGCACGAGTCGATCACCTCCTACGCGGTCCGCGGCGTCGACGACGACGCGTACTACGACGCGATGCACGCCTGTATCGCGCACGGCCCCACCATCACCGTCGACGACGGGATGGACATGGTGAAACTCGTCCACGAGGAGTACCCGGACCTCATCGACTCCATCGTCGGCGGCGCCGAGGAGACGACCACCGGCGTCGACCGCCTGCGCGCGATGGACGCCGACGGCGAGTTGAACTACCCCGTCTTCGCCGTGAACGACACGCCGATGAAACAGCTGTTCGACAACGTCCACGGCACGGGCGAGTCGTCGCTCGCGACCATCGCGATGACGACGAACCTCTCGTGGGCCGGCAAGAACGTCGTCGTCGGCGGCTACGGCCAGTGCGGGAAGGGCGTCGCGAAGAAGGCCTCGGGCCAGAACGCGAACGTCATCGTCTGCGAGGTCGACCCGCGGAAGGCGCTCGAAGCCCACATGGAGGGGTACGAGGTGCTCCCGATGGTCGAGGCCGCGAAGAAGGGCGACGTGTTCATCACGACGACGGGCAACCGCGACGTGATCACCCGCGAGCACTTCGAGGAGATGGGTGACGGCGTCCTGCTGGCGAACGCCGGCCACTTCGACGTGGAGGTGAACCTCGATCACCTCGACGACCTCGCCGTCGACCGCTACGAGGTCCGCGAGGGGGTCGAGGGGTTCGAGATGCCCGACGGACGCGTCCTGAACGTCATCGCCGAGGGGCGACTGGTCAACCTCGCCGCGCCCATCGCCCTCGGTCACCCGGTCGAAGTGATGGACCAGAGCTTCGGCGTCCAAGCGGTCGTCGTGCGCGAACTGGCCGACAACGGCGACGCGTACGAGGCCGGCGTCCACGACGTCCCCGACGAACTCGACCGCGAGGTCGCCGAGATCAAACTCGCCGCCGAAGGCGTCGAACACGACCACCTCACCGACGAACAGCGCGAGTACATGGGCAGTTGGGAACACGGCACCTGATCGGACTCGACTGGGGCCGACTCCGGTAGGTCGGTGCCGCGCGGTCCGTTCGACCGGCTTTTGTGCGACGCGACCGTACCGAGTGTATGAACCTGACGGCGGTGTTACACAGCGGTTTCGGGGTAGCGGTGGTGGCCGGAATTCTCGTCTCGGACACGACGCTTCGGATCGCCGCGTTCGCGCTCGGCGCCGTGCTCTTCGTCGCCGGGATCGTCGTGTCGCGACGCGGCGACTGAGGCGAGCGCCTCCGGCGCGCGCCCTTTTTGCCCCGCGACCGCCTACGGAGCCCAGTGACAGTCACGAGCGTCCACGACCCGAGCCACCGCGAGGCGCTCTGGGAGCTGGAAGACGCCTTCGAGCGCGGCGACCTCGTCAGCCTGTTCGGCCGCTGTACGGTCTCGTACGAGGGCCGCGCCGCCTCCGACCTCGGTGCCGGCGACCGGCTGCTCGTGTTGAAGCCCGACGGCGCCGCCCTCGTCCACACTGACGAGGGCCGTCAGCCCGTCAACTGGCAGCCGCCGGGGTCGGAACACCGCGCCGCGGTCCGCGAGGGGCGACTGCGCGTGGTCTCGTCGCGAACCAACCCCGACGAGACGCTGACGGTCCGCTTTTCGGCCGTCGAACAGCTCTCGGCGATGCGCGTGACGGGCGGCCGCGACCTCGAGCTTCACGGCAGCGAGGAGGACCTCCGGACTCGAATCTTGGAACGCCCGGACCTCGTCGAGCCGGGGTTCGAACCCCGAGAGACCGAACGGCCCTCGGGCGCCGGGCCGATGGACGTGTTCGGCGTCGACGCCGACGGGACGCCGGTCGTCGTCGAGCTGAAACGCCGCCGGGTCGGACCGGACGCGGTCGGGCAGCTCGCCCGGTACGTGCGCGCGCTCCGCGAGGAGCTGGGCGTCGAGGGCGACGGGGATCTGGAGGGCGAAGGCGACCGCGACGGCGAGAGCGCGCCCGAAGTCCGCGGCGTTCTGGTCGCGCCGTCGGTCACGGATCGAGCCGCGGAGCGACTCGCCGACCGAGGGTTCGCCCACGTCGCGCTCGAACCGGCCCCGGACGGGTGACTCGAATCGCGTGTCAACCCGTGGCTCGATCCGGCGGCTGACAGACGCTGACGGCCGACGGGTCGGCGGAGACGGCTCGCTATCGAAGGCTTTATCGCCGCAGCACGGGCTACATCGGACAAGTAGCCATGTCTGACAAACCCGCCTCTATGTATCGGACGATCGACAAGCCGTCGTACACCCGCCGCGAATACATCACGGGCATTCCCGGCTCGAAGATCGCCCAGCACAACATGGGCGACCTCTCCGCGGAGCCGGACGACTACCCCGTCCAGATCAGCCTCCGCGTCGAGGAGGAGCTCCAGGTCCGACACGGCTCGCTGGAGAGCGCGCGCCTCTCGGCGAACCGTCACCTCATCAAGGAGCTCGGCGAGGGCAACTACAAGATGACCCTCCGCAAGTTCCCCCACCAAGTCATCCGAGAGAACAAGCAGGCGACCGGCGCCGGCGCGGACCGCGTCTCCGACGGGATGCGGCAGGCGTTCGGCAAGCCGGTCGGCACCGCCGCGCGACTCAGCAAGGACGACGTGGTCTTCACGGCCTACTGCGACGTCGAGCAGGCGTCCGTCGTGAAGGAAGCGTTCCGCCGCGCGTACAACAAGCTCTCGCCGCCGTGCCGGATCACGGTCGACCGCGGCGAGAAGCTGCTCGTCTCGTAACGACCGACTCCACCCCCGTCCCCGAGGCGGGTCCTTTTCCGCGCGACCGTTTCCGGACAGCCGCGGCGCCGGGCACGGAGAGACGCGGGTGCGACCCCCGAGCCGAACTCCTGAAATACCTCGCTCGCGTACCAAACCGCAGTGTCACAGCAGTTGGCCGAGGTCGAGACGCTGTTCCTCCACGAGTCGCGGAGCGACTACACCGTCGTCGCCACCCGCGACGGCAACCGGGTCCTCCGCGGGCGGCTCGAACTCAAGGACACGTCTGCGGGCCCGCGCCCGGCGAAGTTCCGCGTCGTCCGCGACGGCGAGGACCACCCTCGCCAGCCGGACGAGTTCGTCGACCTCGCGCGGGCGGCCGACCGCATCCGGATCTCCGAGCAGACGACCCCGGAGAACCGGAAGCGGCTGGAGGCGATGCTCGACGGCTATCAGCTGGACTCGCTCGCCGTGCGGACCTGCCGGCGCTGCGCGAACGACGGCCGGTACGGGCCGATCACGAGCGACGACGCGATCGAGCACAACGGCGAACTGATCTGTCGGGACTGTGCCCGTCGAGAGCTGGAACGAGAGCTGTCGTACAAAGGCGAGTTCACGGGCGCGGCCGAGGAGCGCCTCGAAGAGCTCCTGTACGAGTCCGGTGACTTAGACCGGATCGTGAGCCTGCTTCAGGGCGGGCTCGACCCGGACCTCACGAAGTACGACGAGGTCTCCGCGAACGTCGACGACGTCTCGCCGGTGCGGACCGAGGATCTGGACCTCCATCCGGACCTCTCCGCGCACCTTCAGGGCCGGTTCGAGGAGCTGCTGCCGGTCCAGAGCCTCTCCGTCCGGAACGGACTCTTAGACGGCGACGACCAGCTGGTCGTGAGCGCGACCGCGACCGGGAAGACGCTCGTCGGCGAGCTGACCGGGATCGACCGCGCGCTGAAGGGGGACGGGAAGCTGCTCTTCTTGGTTCCGCTCGTCGCGCTCGCCAATCAGAAACACGAGGACTTCGAGGAGCGCTACGGCGACCTCCTCGACGTCTCCATCCGCGTCGGCTCCTCGCGGGTGAACGACGACGGCAACCGCTTCGACCCGCACGCCGACGTGATCGTCGGCACCTACGAGGGGATCGACCACGCGCTTCGGACCGGTAAGGACCTCGGCGACGTGGGAACGGTGGTCATCGACGAGGTCCACACGCTGAAGGAGGGCGAGCGCGGCCACCGGCTCGACGGGCTCATCTCGCGTCTGAAGTACTACAGCGAAGACCGGATGGAGACCCACGAGGGGTACGACGGCACCCAGTTCGTCTACCTCTCGGCGACCGTCGGTAACCCGGAGTGGCTCGCGAAGAAGCTCCGCGCCACGCTCATCGAGTACGAGGAGCGGCCCGTGCCAATCGAGCGTCACGTCACCTTCGCCGACAGCCGCGAGAAGGCGCAGATCGCCGACAAGCTCGTGAAACGCGAGTTCGACACGAAATCGTCGAAGGGGTACCGCGGGCAGACGATCATCTTCACGAACTCGCGGCGTCGCTGTCACGAGATCAGCCGCAAGCTGCGGTACGACTCGGCGCCGTACCACGCCGGCCTCGACTACAAGCGGCGGAAGAAGGTCGAGCGCCAGTTCGGGAACCAGGACCTCTCGGCGGTCGTCACCACCGCGGCGCTTGCGGCCGGGGTCGACTTCCCCGCCTCGCAGGTGATCTTCGACTCGCTGGCGATGGGGATCGAGTGGCTCTCCGTCCAGGAGTTCTCGCAGATGCTCGGGCGCGCGGGGCGACCGGACTACCACGACCGCGGTCGCGTCTACCTCCTCGTCGAGCCCGACGGCGTGTACCACGGCTCGATGGACCGCACGGAAGACGAGGTCGCGTTCACCCTCCTGAAAGGCGAGATGGAGGACGTGGCGACCCACTACGACGAGACCGCGGCCGCCGAGGAGACGCTCGCGAACGTCGTCGTGGCCGGGAAGAAAGCCAAGCGACTCAACGACCGGATGATCGGCGAGGTGCCCACGAAACACGCCCTGGGGAAGCTGCTGGAGTGGAACTTCATCGACGGCTTCGAACCGACGGCGCTGGGTCGTGGCGTCACGAGGCACTTCCTCGCGCCCGACGAGGCGTTCTTCATCCTCGATTCGGTGCGGAAGGGGACCGACCCGTACGACATCGTCGCCGACCTCGAGCGGCGCGACGACGAGGAGTGACGGCAGAGCGAGCGCTCGGGCGGACGGCCTCCGTCCTCGGATCCCGCGAACTGGTCCGGCTCAGACGCCCCAGAGGACCGCGATGCCCGCCGTCGTGACGACCGCCAACAGCAACTGGAGCGGGGCGCCGACCCGGAAGAAGTCAGTGAACTCGTAGCCGCCCGGCGCGTACACCATGAGGTTCGTCTGATACCCGATCGGGGTGAGCACGGCCGAGGAGGCCGCAAACGTCACCGCGAGGACGAACGCGAAGGGGTTCGCTCCGATCTGGACGGCGGTCTCGACCGCGACGGGGATCATGAGGACGACGCTGGCGTTGTTGCTGATGACGTTCGTGACGAGCGCCGTGAACAGGTAGAACGCGCCCAACACGAGGACCGGCGAGAGGCCGACGGTCCCGACGACCGCGACGTCCGCGAGCCAGGCCGCCGCGCCGGTCCGTTCCACGGCGACGCCGAGCGGGATCAGTCCGGCGAGCAGGAGGATGACGCTCCAGTCGACCGCGTCGTACATCTCTCCGGGCTTCACGCAACCGGTCACGACCATCGCGACGATGCCGCCGAGCGCGCTCACGGGGATCGTGAGCACCTCCAGCGCCGCCAGCGCCACGACCGCGACGAGGATGCCGACCGCGACGGGGATCCGGCTCGTCCGGAAGTCGGGGCGGGTGAGTTCGCGGGCGAGGACGAAGTCCCGGTCGGCGGCGAAGCGACCGATCGTCGTCTCCGTCGCCTGAATCAGGAGGGCGTCGCCGCCGCGGAGCGGTCGCTCGTCCATCCGGGCGTGGATGACGCGCTCGCCGCGTCGGATCGCGAGGACGCTGGCGTCGTAGCGGTCCCTGAAGAACAGCGTTTCGAGCGTCTCCCCGATCACCGACGCCTCCGGCGAGACGACGATTTCGACGAGGCTCTGGTCGGTCACCGGTTCGACGGCCGCCTCGTCGGCGTCGAGTTGTTCATCCGTCACCTCGGCGTCGGGCGCGAGGTCGAGCCCCTCGGCGTCGACGAGCGAGAGCAGGTTCTCGCGGTCGGTCCGGAGCACGAGCACGTCGCCCGCGTGGACCTCCTTCGGGCCCAGCGGTTCGGTGAACGCCCGGTCGTCGCGGATCAGCTGAACCACGTCGGCGTCGACGTCGAGCGCTTCGAGGCTCGCGCCGATCGTCTCGCCGACGAGCGGGGAGTCCTCGCGGACGACGGCCTCGGTGAGGTACTCGGCCATGTCGAACTCGGCGACGAGCCCGTCGCCGGCCGCGATCCGTTCCGGGACGAGGTACCGGCCGACCGTCGCGAGGTACGCGACCCCGGTCAGGAGGACGACGAGGCCGAGCCCGGTGAACTCGAACATCGAGAAGGGGTGATCGAGGAGGCGGGCGGAGACGTCGGAGGCGAGGATGTTCGTCGAGGTGCCGACGAGCGTCAGCATCCCGCCGAGCATCGCGGCGAAGGAGGCGGGCATCAACAGCTTCGACGGGGAGATGCCGGTCCGTTCGGCGATGGTGTTCACCATCGGGATCATGATCGCCACGACCGGCGTGTTGTTGATGAAGCCGGCCGTCCCGCCGGAGAGGCCGAGGACCGCGAGCAGTTGCTTGTTCGGGCTGTCTCCGAAGCGGTCGGCGATGGCGGCCCCGACGAGGTTCACGAGCCCCGACTGTCGAATGCCCTCGCTGAGGATGAACATCGCGAGGACCGTCACCGTCGCCGGACTGGCGAACCCGCTTATCCCGACCGCGGCGTCGACGCCGGTCCACGGCTCTAAGACGACGAGCGCGACCATCACCGCGATCGCCGTGACGTCCACGGGGACCAGTTCGGTGACGAAGAGGACGAGCGCGACGGCGACGAGACCGAATATCACGGCGATTTCGGTCGTTATCGGCGGGATCGCGCCGGTGAGTGGAAGGAGTGACGTCGGCAACACCGTTGATCCTCAGATACCGGGGAGGCCAAAGAGGCTTCCCCCTTCCCGCGCGAGCGCAACGAAACCCTTTAGCGACTCTTGCGGGTACGTACTGGTGCGGGACCGTGGGTTAGTGGTATACTCCGGGCCTTGGGTGCCCGTGACCCCGGTTCGAATCCGGGCGGTCCCATCGCTGCCGCGAACATCCGTGAGCGGCAGCGCTGGAACGGATTCGAACTTTACCGGTCGCGCGCAGCGAACGGAGCGAGCGAGCACGTCCGGTTCCGGTTCGAATCCGGGCGGTCCCATTCCTGCTGCGAGCAACTCCGCGAGCAGCAGCGTCGGAACGGATGCGAACCACGGAACGAACCGAGAGAAGTCGCGGCGTCAGGCCAGGTCCGTGAGCGACTGCTGTTCGTAGACGTCGGGGTCGGCCGGCGGCGCGTCGCGGACCTCGGGGTAGTACTCCCGGATCTGGTTCGCCAGCTCCTCGCCCAGCCGGACGGGGACGGCGTTACCGATCTGTTTCATCACGTCGGTCTTGGTCCCCTCGAACGCGAAGTCGTCGGGGAACGTCTGGAGCCGCGCCATCTCCCGGGGCGTGAGGTAGCGGTCCTCGTGCGGGTGGATGAAGACGTTCGTGCTCACCGTCAGCGACGGCTCCTCGGGGTGGAGCCGGCGGAGGTACGTGCCGTACCGCTTGACGATCTCCGGCTCGTGGGGACAGGCGTCGGTGTCCTCGCAGTCACAGCGGTACTTCTTCGTCTTCAGGCGGTCCGGGAGGTCGCGGTAGTAGCCGCCCGGCGGGACGTGGCGAATGCGTTCGAGCGTCTTCTCGCCGGTGTTCGCGTACGTCATGTTCGGGAGGTCGTCGGTCGCGTCCGCGAGCGCCTCGCCGGCGGTGCGCCAGCTCCCCTCCGGCGTCGTCGGCTCCGGGAACCGGATCGGCACGTCGCGGTCGGTGCCGACGAAGAAGATCCGGCGACGCTTCTGCGGGACGCCGTACTGTTCGGCCTCTAACACCCGGTACTCGCATTTGTAGCCGTGGGCCGCGAACTCGTCGACGATGAGGTCTTTCACGTACCGATCGTCGCTGGTCTGCCGGTTGATCAGGTCGCGGACGTTCTCCATCAGGACGACCTGCGGTTCGAGGACGGAGACGACCCGGAGGAACTCCTCGAACAGGGTGTTCCGGCGGTCCTTCTCCATCTCGTCGAGCTCTATCTGCTCGTTGTTGAGCCGGCTAAATCCCTGACACGGCGGCCCGCCGATCACCACTTCGATGTCGGCCGGCTCGTGGCCGGCCCCGCGCACGGCCTCGCGGAGGGCGTCGGCGTCCAACTCGCGGACGTCCCCTTCGAGGAACTCGGTGTCGGGGAAGTTGCGTCGGTACGTCTGCGCGGCCGGCTCCCACTCGTCGCTGCCGAGAACAACGTCGAAGCCGGCCTGCTCGAACCCGCGGTCGAGGCCGCCGCAGCCGGAGAAGAACCCGGCGACGACCGGGGCGTCGGCGTCGTCAGCGCCCACGGGCACCACCTCGTTTCAACGCGGGCGCGCGTACTCGGTCCATTCGTCACCGGATTCGCCGCGGGCGCATAAAAACGTCACACCTCGGCCGGCGAAGCGGCGAGGGCGGAAAGCCCGTGGTGGCGGAGTCGGCGAAGCCCGCGGTGGCGAGACCGACGAGAGCGGCCGGCGTCGTCGTCGAATTCGATCGACTCAGGCGCGTCGTTCGCTGATCTCCTCGGCGATCCGTTCGTCGGGGCGGCGGAGTTCGCCGGACTCGACCTCGTAGACGTAGCCGGAGACGGTCGTGTCGTCGGGGATGAACGCGGACTCGCGGAGGTACTCGACCTGCGCGGCGCAGGCGGCGTCGATGTCGTCGGTCATCTTCACCCAGTCGAGGAGGTCGGCGTCACCGATGGTGAGATCGGGCAGCGAGGGGTCCAAGTCGGCGGCGTCGAGGTCGCCGGTCTGCGCCTTGAGACCGTCGCGGATCGCCTCGTCGGGGGCGCTCATCATGCCGCAGTCGGTGTGGTTGATCACGACGATCTCGTCGGTGTCGAAGAAGTTCGTTGTGAGCGCGGCCGACCGGATCACGTCGTCGGTCACCTTTCCGCCCGCGTTGCGGAACACCTGCGCGTCGCCGAGGTCGATGCCGAGCGCCTCCTCGATCGGGATCCGCTCGTCCATACAGGCGACGACGAGGAGGTTCTCGTCCGTCGGGATCCCCTTCCGACGGCGGCGCGCCCAGTCGTCGCGCTCGTCGACGGCGGCTTCGAGGTGCTCGTGATGCGTGTCGCGATCGTCTTGGTCATGGTCGTGTGACATCGGTAGAACGGACGGACGCCGGAGACGGACCCGTTGCGGAAACGACGATCGCCGCCGTCGCCGAGGAGCGGCGGCGATATCCTCCGATATCGGGAGAAGGGTCGAGACGGGAAGTCCACGACCACGGCGGCGAGGGGGAGCGAAGGAGCGCGATCCGACCGCCGCCTTTCGAAATCCTTTTGTCCCGAATCGGCGTTGGTGGGAGTGCGAGCCGCCTTAGCTCAGACTGGGAGAGCACTCGACTGAAGATCGAGCTGTCCCCCGTTCAAATCGGGGAGGCGGCATATTTCGAGACGGTGAGCGGCCCTCACCGTCGAGAAAACGACGCCGGACCGATTTGAGCAGACGAGTCGTGAGCCCGAGCGGAGCGAGGGCGAGCGTCTCGGCGAGTTCAAATCGGGGAGGCGGCATTTTCCTGCGAACCTACGAGGGAGCGCAGCGACCGAGTCGTGAGCAGCGAAAACGCTCCCGACCCGAGTTGAGCACGGAAGACGAGCGCAGCGAAGCGAGCACGGCTTCCGGAGTTCAGATCGCGGGGGCGGCATACTCTAAAGCCGTGAGCGACGGCGACCGGCGGCAGTTCGGTCGTCGATTCATCTACCACCGACGAGAGCGAATGGGTTCGGTCGTTAGCCCGGACCGAGCGGCGCCGCACATTCGCGACAGTACGTGAACTCCGACTCATTCTCCACGCCGCACTGCGGACAGGTCGACGAGGACCGCTCGTCCGGCGCCGGCGGGTCGCGGTCGTAGATCGGGTCCTCGGTGTACCGCTCGGTCTCGCCCGCCCGTCGCTTTCGACTCCGCTCGCGGCCCTCGCGGAAGATACCGACCAGAACACGGACGCCGAGTCCTAACGCGAAGAGCAGGGCCGCGCCGGTCGCGACGAGGTAGACCGTGCCGGCGTCCAGCATGGGGGCGACTACGGGCCGGAGACGTAGATAGTGTGGGGGGTCACCAAGGGTCGATGACGGCTCTCGCCGCCTGTCGATCGGCCGCGGCTCACTCGTCGCCGACGAAGACGGTCGCGAGCCGGTCGCCGCAGTGCGGACAGTTCAGCGTCTGCCACGTGTTGGGGTCGAGGTCGCCGAACGGCTCGGACCGGCGGGCGTCCGCGACGGAGACTGTCGCGCCGCACGTCTCGCAGGCGTGGGTGTCCTCGGGGTCGGGCATCGTCGGATGTACGGGCGCGTCGCCGAAACGGACTTCGCCGCGCGGCGCCACCGATCTCCCATGAGCCGGTTCGCGGCGGTGGCGTTCGACCTCGACGACACGCTGTGCCGCCACGACCACGACATCGACGCCCTGTACCGACGGGCGTTCGAGGCGGCGGGCGTCGAACCGTTCGGCGAGCCCGACGAGCTGTGGCCGCTCCTCGACGGCGCGCCGGACCCGAACGACCGCGTCGGGTACCTCGGCGCGGGGTTCGCGCGGCTGGCGGCCCAACACGGCCGCGACGTCGATCCGATCGCGCTCGCCGAGGCGTTCGAGTCCGTCGCCGACGACTCGCGGGTCGCGTACCTCCCCGGAGCGGTCGACGGGCTGACGGCCGCGGCGGCGGCGGGGCCCGTAGGCGTTCTCACGAACGGCCCGGAGCGGAGACAGCGGGCGAAAGTCGAGGCGCTCGGTCTCGGTGACCGAGTGGACGCGATCGTGTACGCGGGCGACCTGCCGCGCCGGAAACCCCACGCGGAGGCGTTCGAGCGGCTGACCGCCGCACTCTCGGTCGAACCGGGAGAGACGCTGTACGTCGGAAACTCGCTGTCGTACGACGTGGCGGGCGCGCACAACGCCGGCCTTCTCTCGGCGTGGCTGCGGGCCGACCCCGACGACGCGGCGGCCCCGTACCGGCCGGACTACGTCCTCGACTCGCTGGACGAACTCGCGTCGCTCTTGGCGTGCGAGCCCGAGGCCGAGGCGGAGGCCGACCCGTGAGCGACGGCGTCCGAGAGCGGGCCCTCGCGGAGACGCGCCCGGGAGCGACGGCGACGAGCGTCGAGCCGCTGGGCCGCGGAAACCGAAAGCGGACGGAGGTGGTGCGGTTCGAGGCGGCCGACCCGGTCGTCGTCCAGTGCTCCTCGACGCCGGGCGCGGCGCGGACCGAGGCGGCGCTGCTGGCGGCGATCGGCGAGCGAACGACCGTTCCCGTTCCGCGTCCGATCGGCGGGGGAACCGTCGACGGCACGGGGTGGTTCGTCACGCCGCTGATCGACGGACGCGACCTCCACGAGGCGTTCGTCGACCTCGATCCGGCGGCTCGGGGAGAGGTTTCCGAGGCGTTCGGACGGTTCCTCGCCGAGATCCACGAGGCGTTTCGCTTCGACGGGTGCGGTCGCCTCGCCGTCGAGGGAGGGGCCGAATCGAACGCAGCGCTCGGGGGCGACTCGCCGCTAGTCGTCCGAGAGCCGGTCGACGCGACGACGTGGCTCCGACGGTTCGGCGAGCGACACGCGGATCGGCTTCCGGCGGAGTTCGACGACCTCCGCGGGGCGCTCGCCGAGGCGCTTCGGGAACCGATCGAGGGCGACGCCGCGCCGCGGCTGTTCCCGTGGGACTTCCGGCCCGGGAACGCCCTCGTCGCGGACGGCGCGGTGACGGCCGTCATCGACTGGGAGGCGCCGCTTTCGGCTCCGGCGGGCGTGTCGGTCGCCAAGGCGGAACACCTGGTCGTCGACTGGTACGCGCCCGCGGCCGAGACCGAAACGCTCCGGCGGTCGTTTCGCAAGGGGTACGAGTCGGTCGCCCCGCTACCGCCCGTCGGGCGCGCCCACCGCGTGGCGGCCGTCACGAGCGCCGTCGTCGACAGTGCGGGCGTCGTGACGAACCCGCGGTACCCGCCCGTCGACCGGGACGCGGCGGTCGCGTTCCACCGGCGCGCGCTCCGGAACGCGCTCGACGGATCGGTCGAGTGAGGGCACGGCGAGGGGCCTCGGCGTCCGTGGGTCCGAGGCGGAGAGAGCGCTCAGTACAGCGCGGTCGCCGCGAGGATGCCCGCGGTCTGACCGAGGCCGACGAGCGCGACTCCCGCGACGACCCCGGCCGGGGAGCCCGCGAGCGCGGCGACGGCCGCCCCGGCGACCGAACACGCGGCGGCGACGTAGTGGACGGTCGAGCGGGGGACCGCCGAGTCGCGCAGGCCGGTGTAGACGAACGCGGGCGCGGGCAGCAGCATCCAGCCGTAGAAGGCGACGGCGAGCAGCGCGTCGGCCGGGAGCGGGGCGAGCGCGAGGAAGCCCGCGACGCCCGCGAGCGTGACCGGCGTCCCCGCGAGGATAACCAGCTTCCACGCCCTGAGGACGCCCGTCTCCATGTCGCGCCACGAGGCGACGACGAAGGCGACGAGCAGGACGCTCATGACGACGTGAGCCACGAACAACGCGTGTTCGGAGACGGCGCCGGTCAGGGCGGCCGCGGCGACGCCCCACGCCGCCGGGACCAGCAGGGCGGGACCGTTCTCGCGCAGGCTGAGCGCGGGACCGTCGGCGTGACGCGTGCGAGACACAGCACCTCGTTTTCAGGCCGTGGGCATAAACGTCGGCGTCGAGCCGGGTGACGTGAAACCGACGGATCAATCGAGACGGGCGATAGTCCTCCCATGGACGGTCACTAATTGTCTGCGATAGCGCGCTTTTCAGAAACAATTGTCCGAAGAGGGCCGTGGTAACTGTACACTCGCAATCCTTATAATCCGATAGCGCGTTCGTTCAGACGCAATGGCGACCGGAAAGGTTGATTTCTTCAACGACACTGGCGGCTACGGATTTATCGAGACTGACGACGCGGACGACGACGTGTTCTTCCACATGGAAGACGTCGGCGGCCCGGACCTCGAGGAGGGACAGGAGGTCGAGTTCGACATCGAGTCCTCCGAGAAGGGCCCGCGCGCGTCCAACGTCGTTCGGCAGTAAGCCGATCCGAAATGGTGGGTCGGTCCGGCTGACGCCGAACGCGACTCTGACACACGGTATCGAACGTTTTGCCCGCGTCGCGGACTCACGTCCGTCGCGGTCGTATTTCACACCGACCAGCGGACGGCTCGTCGCGAGCAGCGGCGAGGGCCGCGCTGGATAGAAGTTGCTGAACCGACGGAGAAGGCGTCGGTCGCGGTTCAGATGTGCTGGCCGAAGAGCCCGCGGCCCTTCGTCACTTCGACGTCGCCTTCGACTTTGGTCTGACAGGCGAGGCGGACGTCGTGGCTCGGGTGATGCGGCGGGAACCAGAGGCGGGCGCGCTCCTTCTTTCCCGGCTCGCTGACCTCGCCCTCGACCTGGACCGCACAGGAGCCGCACGACCCGGCGCCCCGGCAGTTGAGTTGGTTCATCTTGCCGTTGTACACCGAGAGGCCGGCCTCCTTGAGCACGTCGCGCAACACGGCGCCCTTCTCGCATTCGATCTCCTCGCCCTGATAGGATACTGTAGGCATGTCGGTGAACGGTACAGCGGCGATCCACAAAGAGTCTGTGTCCGCGGCCCGCGGGGGGAAACCGGTCGCGGCGGTCCGAAACGGTCGTGCGCCGAGCGTCGGACGCCGACGGGGCGTTTTTTACCCTCGGCACCGCAGGGAGGCACAATGGGACTCAGGTGTCTGCTCGGGCACGACTTCGACGAACCCGAACTCCAGCGGGAACGCGAGGAGGACGGCGACGAGGTCGTCACGACCGTCAGGGAGGTGAAGACCTGCGCTCGCTGCGGCGAGACGCAGGTCGTCAGCGAGAACACGGAGGTAACGACGATGCAACAGCTGGCCGACGAGGCCGCCGCGGACCGGACGGGCGAGAGCGACCCCGGCGGTCCCGCCGGTCCGGCGACGACCCCGGGTGCCGCGGAGGAACCCGCGGGACGGAGCGAGCCGAACGACGCCCCACAGGAGTCGGTGACCCTGGACGAAGAGCCCGGCGCCGGCGCCGACGACGCGGTGATCCTCGACGACGGAGCGACGGCCGACGCGGACGACGGCGGTCCCGGGGCGGCGTCGGGAGGCGCCGAAGCGAGCGCCGTCGACGACTCGCCCGGAACGGCCGGATCGGGACCCTCGGAGGAGGACGCGGAGCTGTTAGACGCCGGCGACGGGGCGGCGGCCGGCGGCGGGGCGGGAGCCGGCGAGGCGCCCGCGACCGACGCCGCGTCGGACGACGAGCCCGACGCGGAGACCGACGACGGCGTGATCCTCGACGAGGACGACGACGAGTCGGTCGAGGGCCGGGAGCGCGGCGCGTGGCCCGAGGTCGACGAGGAGGACGCCGAGGGAGACGGGGCGGCCGCTTGGCCCGACCACGGCGGCGAAGACGAGGGGTTCAGCGCCGAGGTCGGCGAGGGCGGAGACGCCGGCGTCGAGTTCGGCGGCGGACTCACTCCGGAGGCCGCGGAACAGGAGGAAGCGGACGGAGAGGGGGAGTACGTCGAGGCGCCCGACGACTCGGAGAGCGTCTCGCTCGACGCCGACGGCGAGGGCGGAACGGGGATCACCCGGAGCGAGAGCCCAGAGCTACAGACGGCGGGCTCGAACGAGCCGACGGAGTACTACTGTCCCGAGTGCGGGATGGTTCGGGCCTCGGACGGGAGCTCCATGCGCGCGGGCGACATCTGTCCGGAGTGTAAGCGCGGGTACGTCGACGAACGCCCCCGGTAGTCGTCGTCGAAACGGGCGCGTCGGCGGTCGAGCCCGCCGAGCCGCCGTGACGAAACTGGTTTACGCAGGCCTGTCGAACGGTCGCGGCATGAAGGAGTACAAGATGCGACGCGGTGAGCATCTGGACGACCGAATGCCGGACCTGAAAGCCTCGATCGAGGACTACTTCGGCGAGGTCACCGGCACCGAGGAGTGGCAGGGACACGAGCTGTACGTCGTCGAGGACCCCGACAACCCGGTGTTCGACCGCATCGTGGCCGGCGCCGCCGAGTACGGGAGCAAGAAGGACAAGCTGGCGGTCCACTTCGAGGAGCGACCCGCCGAAGACGTCATCGCGGAGGGCAACGCCGACGCCGCCGCGGACGCCGTCGACGCGAAAAACGAGTTCCTGCTGGAGGCGACCGGCCGCGACGCGAAGTCCCGACGCGACTCGCTGAAACGCGAAGTCGAGGACGACGCGCCCGACTACTGAGCGGTCCCCGCGGCCGTCGCCTCCGTCGGTCGAGCCACCGAGAGCGATCTCTTCGCGAAGCGCGGTCCGTCCGTCGAGATCCGCCGGTTCGTCGGCGTTCGGCAGCGCTCGCCGACCGAGAAGGCCGCGTTCGGCAGCGTCGCACGGGAGTCCTCCTCAGCGCTCCGTGTCCGGTGACGTTCGTCCGCGAAGTCGCCTCGTAACGCGATTTCTCGGTGACGACCGGGTTCTTTCCCGTCGCTCGACCACGCGAAGCGTCCCGCTTAAGTGAAGCGGGTCCGCGCTTACACCCGATGTACTACGTGGGCGTCGATCTCGGGGCGACGAACGTCCGAGCGGTCGTCGGCGACGAGACCGCGGCGATCCTCGGCTCCGCGTCGCGAGCCACCCCGCGGGGACCGAACGGCATCGCCGTCACGGAGGCGGTACTGGAGGTCACTCGGGGGGCCTGTACGGAAGCGGGGATCACACCGAACGAGGCGGTCGCGGCCGGGATCGGCTCGATCGGCCCGCTCGACCTCGCGGAAGGGGTCGTCAAGGGGCCCGCGAACCTCCCGGACACGGTCGAGCGCATCCCGCTCGTCGGCCCCGTCGGTCGGCTGCTCGACACCGACGAGGTGTACCTCCACAACGACACCATCGCGGGCGTCATCGGCGAGCGGTTCCACTCCGAGCGCAACCCAGACGACATGGTGTACCTCACCATCTCCTCGGGGATCGGCGCCGGCGTCGCCGTCGACGGCAACGTGCTCTCGGGGTGGGACGGGAACGCGGGCGAGGTCGGGCACATGACCGTCGACCCCCACGGCTTCATGACCTGCGGCTGCGGGCTCGACGGACACTGGGAGGGGTACTGCTCGGGCAACAACATCCCGAAGTACGCCCGCGAACTCCACGAGGAGGACCCGATCGAGACGGTGCTCCCGATCGAAGACCCCGACTTCTCCGCGGTCGACGTGTTCGAGGCGGCGGGCGAGGACACCTTCGCGGACCACGTGATCGACCAGGTCGCCCACTGGAACGCCATGGGAATCGCCAACGTCATTCACGCGTACGCGCCGCTGGTCGTGAGCGTCGGCGGCGCGGTCGCGCTCAACAACCCCGACCGCGTGCTGGATCCGATCCGCGAGAAGCTCCCGGAGATGGTGTTCATCAACGTCCCCGAGGTCCGGCTGACCGACCTCGGCGACGAGGTCGTCGTGAAAGGCGCCCTCGCGAGCGCGCTCACGGGGGGGACGGGCGACCGCTCGCGAGTCGAGACGCCGCCGTGACGGGCGGCACGGGCGACCGCTCGCGCGTCGAGAAGGCGCTCTGACGGAAGCCGGAAACGAGGCCGGTTTCGCCCTTACTGCTCGAACTCGTCGAGCTCCGGCTCGACCTCGGGGTCGACCGAGTCGCGAGTGTCGAGGTACGCGTCGCGGTAGCGCCGGATCTTCCGGAGGAGCACGAAGCCGAACGCCCCTTGGAACACGACGACGAACGCGAACAGCGCGATCACCTGCGGGATCCCGATCAGCCCGGCCGCGACGCCGGTCACCGGCCCGACGAGGGTGTTATACAGCGCGTGGATCGCGGCCGCGAGCACGAGTCCCTTCACGACGATGGGTCCGCGGTTGCCGGGGTTGAACTTCGCGAGCCCGAGGTAGTAGCCCGCGAACGCGGAGTAGATCACGTGTCCGGGGCCCGCGAGCGCCCGGAACGCCGCGATCCCGTCGCCGGCGCCGAGCGTGGCGATGCCGACGGTCAGCTCTCCGAGGTCGACGTTCTGTGCGATGTACACGAGGTTCTCGATGACGACGAACCCGAGCCCCGCGATGGCGCCGTAAACGGCCCCGTCGATGACGGCGTCGAACCGGGCGTCGGTGTACGCGTACAGCCGCACCGCGAGCAGCTTCACCGACTCCTCGACGGGCCCGACGATCAGGAAGAAGAAGAGCACGAGCCCCGGGAAGCCGAACGGCCGAAAGAAGGGCTGGAGCTCGCTGTTGAGGACCGCGGCGAACGTCGCGGTCAGGATCGACAACAGGAACGTGGCGACGAGCAGCGACAGCGGCTCGCCGGTCGTGACATCGGACGAGTACACGTAGGCGGCGAGCCCGAGCGCGGGGATCACCGAGAGTCCGAGGAGGATCGCGATCGCGGGGTCGAAGAGCAGTCCGATCCCGAACGACCCGAGAATGACGAGCAGGCCGGCGAAGGCGACGAGCACGACCGCGGCCTTCGCCGACCGAGTGATGAACCAGTGGAGCGCGACGGAGAGCCCGTCGAGCGAGGTCCGCTCCTCCCACGTCGCGATGTCGTAGAGGTCGCGGTCGTCGTCGGCCCGAGACGCGATCGGGTCCTCCTCGGATGGCATAGGGGTCGATTGCCGCCACGGTGACTTAATCGTCGGTGTCGGGGGAACACTCGCGAGAGGGACGGACCGCGGCGTCGCCCCCGGGCCACGCGGCGGCGACCGTGCGACGGGTCGCCGGTCGATCGAAGCCGCGGGCGCCGAGCGCCGCGGTCGACAGGATTGAAACGGCGGCGCCCGAAGGCGGAGTATGCACTTCGATCCTCGGGTCCAGCGCGCCCTCAGCGAGGCCGGGCTGGACGCGGACGCCGTCGCGGACGCGTCGGACCGCGTCGCCGAACTCGTCGCGCGGGACGCCGACCGCCTCCGATCGTTCTTCGACGCGGACGGTCCCTACTACTCGGACATGGAGATGGCACACAGCACGGCGGAGGTCCAGGAACACGCGACCGCCGACGTCGACCTCTTCACGCACGGGAGCGACCTGCGCGGGTACCTCTCGCTCGACGGCTGGGGGGTCCCGGTCGAGGGCGGACGGATCCTCCGAGCGGCGGACGGAGGGGGCGGGGAGGACGACGGCGCGTCGGGCTCGGACGGCGGGCCGATAGTCGTCGAGCTCACCCTCGGCGACACCGTCAACGACCGAGTGCGGTTCGCGCGCGACCGCGGGGCCCTGTGACGATGGCGCGGGTTCGCGTCCGCGGCATCTACGCGACGGCGCTCACCGCGCGACTGCTCGACGCGGGCCACGGGGTGGTCGACGCCTCGGCGCCGATCCGGCGACGCTTCGACGCCGCGTTCCCCGACGACCCGCCGGAGGTCCGGGTCGAGACGAGCGACGACCGGCAGGGCGTCGGAGCGAGCGGCGATCCGGACGCGGTCGCCGCGGTCCGGGAACCCCTGACCGGCGCGGGCCGCGACGCGCTCGCGTGGCCGGACCCGACCCCGCCGGGCGCCGTCCTCGACGGCGAGGTGACGGAGACGCTCGGCGGCGGGGCAGTGGTGACGCTCCGAACCGGCGGGACGGAAGGCGACGGCGCGCTCGAATCGGCCGAGCCGGCCGGCCCGGTCGAGGGATACCTCCCGTTCGGCAGCGTCGACGCCAGAGTGGAGTCCGGCGACGCGGTCCGCGTCCAGGTGCGCGAGTCGGCGGCGCCGTGGACCGACCGCCGCCCCGAACTCGCCGGCGAACTCCGGGTCGGCGGCGGCCTCGTCGCGCTCGAACCGGGGTCCGGCACCCGGGTCGACGTTCGGAACGACGAGGACGCTCGGGAGCTGTCGGGCATGCTCGACCTGCTCGGCCTCGAACCGCCGGCCGGGTGGCGGGCGGTGTGGCTCCCGCCGGCAGTCGACGCCGACACGGAGGCGCTGAAATCCGGACTCGACGGCGCGGTCGACGCCGCGGAAGCGCTGCGCGCGGCGACCGGGGACGGCAGCGACGCGGTCGGCGGGGGCGGTGACGGACCCGGCGACGCCGAGAGCGGCCTCGGCGTCCTCGACGACCGGTCTCGACTCCGCGAGACGCCGGTGGCCGAGCCGAACGCCGGGGTCTGGGTCTGGTTCGGCCGCGAGAGCCGGGGCGGACTCGACGACGCGCGGCGGACCGCGACCGCGACGATGCCGGGCCACCACCGGGTGAAGGCGGGGTCGGCGGACGCCTCGGCCGGGGTCGACCTCGCGGAGGCGCTCTGTGAACCCGACCCCGACGCCGCGTTCCCCTTCGCGGTCGTGACCGACGCGTTCGGCCCCGCGGAAGGCGACGCGTTCCGGATCGACCACGGGAAGCCGGACGGCCGGCTGATCACCCTCGGCGAGGGGACGGTCACGGGCGTCGACGCCGACGGCGGCGTCACGGTCGAACGGGAGATGACCGGCGGGGGGACATACGACGGACTGGGCGTCGACCGCGAGGCCGGCGACGTCGCCGAGACGAGCCTGAAGGAGGGGCGCTGGTGGTACCCGACGACGTACCGGGGCCGCGACGGGACCGTCCGAGGGACGTACGTCAACGTCTGCACGCCCGTGGAGGTGTTCCCCGACGCAGCCCGCTACGTGGACCTCCACGTCGACGTGGTGAAACTGCCGGACGGCACCGTCGAGCGGGTCGACGACGACGAGCTCCGAGAGGCGGTCGCGGCCGGAACGGTCCCCGAACCGCTGGCCGAGAAGGCGCGAAGCGTCGCGTCGGCGCTGGAGAGCGCGCTGTGAGCCGCCGACCGTCTCTCGGTTAATCACAAACACGCAGAGCGTGAATATACGCCGTGTTTTACCAGCCGCTCGCGAACGTCCGAGCCACGATGAACGACGAAGGGGGCGGTCGCTCGTGAACGCGGCACAGCCGACGAACGACCTCGCGGCGACCGTCGAGGGCGGCGGGGTCGCGTTCGGGGTACTCGACAACGCGTACAGTCCGACGCTCGTGGAGCTCTACGGCGAGCTCGGCGCGGACTTCGTCTGGATCGACCTCGAACACGGCGGCCCGTCCCCGCGGGACGCGGGACGGATCGAAGACCTGCTCCGCGCGGCAGAGCGGACGGGCGTGGAGCTGCTCGTCCGGCTCCCCGACACGGACCCGACGCTCGTCCGGAAGGCGCTGGACCTCGGCGTTCGGAACGCCTTCCTCCCCCGGGTGAAGACCGCCGACGAGGTGCGAGAGGCGGTCCGGTCGGCCCGGTTCCGCTACGATGACGGTCCCGGCGATCGGGGGCTGGCGTCGCCGCGCGCGAGCCGCTGGGGACTGGCCGACGAGTACGTCGCCACCGAGGACGACGAGACGCTCGTCGGCGCGACGATAGAGACCGCGGAGTCCGTCGAGGACATCGACGAGATCCTGGCCGTCCCGGAGCTGGGGTTCGTCTTCATCGGCCCGTTCGACCTCTCCGTGGCGCTCGGTCACCCCGGCGAACTCGACCACCCGGACGTTCGAGACGCCGTGGAGACGGTCCGCTCCGCGGCCGTCGAGGCGGGCGTCCCCGTCGGCGGGCTCGGGTTCGGGATGGACGACGCCGGCGAGAAGGCGGCGAACGGCTACCAGATCGTGAACCTCGGGAGCACGACCGGGGCGCTCGAAGGGGCCGTCACCGACTGGCTCGACGACGTCGAGCGAGGCGACGGCTGAGCCGAAACGCCGCGCCGCTCCGTGCGACCGCGGCGAGAACGCCCCCGAGACGGCGTTTCAATATCGGGAGACGAAGCGCCGCTCGCCGCGCGACGGCGAACCGAAGCGACCTGTCCCCACGTAGTTTTAACTCGAATACGAACGGATGAAACACCTCTCGTTCGTTACAATAACATTATCAATCATCGCATTCATGGGAGACGCACAATGAGTGAAAAACTATCACAGCGCAGATTCGACGAAACGAGTCGGCGCGGCTTCCTCGGGAGCGTGGGGGCGCTGGTGGCAGCGGCCGCCTATTCGGGGAGCGTCGCGGCCGACGACGCCGCGCGGGTCGCCAACGACGCGGACGACCCGGTCCAGACGGTGGCGTCACCGGACGGGTCGATCACGGTCACGGTCGACGTCAGCGACGGGGTCCCGACCTACGAGGTCGCGCGCGGCGGGACGACGTACGTGGAGTCGTCGACGCTCGGCTTCGACTTCCGGAACCAGCCGACGTTCGGCGCGAGCGCGACCGGCGACGACGGCGCGGTGACCGTCACCGGGACCGAACGCGAGGCCGCGACCGAGGAGTGGGAGCCGGTGTGGGGCGCGGCCGACGAGGTTTCGGCCGAGTACAGCGCCGTGAGCGTCGGCCTCGCGGACGCGGCGTCGGACGGCTCCCCCGCCGACGGGGGGCGCGGCGCGACCCTCCAGATCCGCGTGTTCGACGACGGTGTCGGGTTCCGGACGGTCCTCGGCGAGGGGTTCGCGAGCAACTCGGAGAGGGCGGTGATCGACTCGGAGAACACCGGCCTCGACTTCGCGGACGACTACGACGCGTGGTGGATCCGCAACGAGGTGACCAACCCGCGGTTCGAGCAGGAGTACGCTGAGACCCCGCTGTCGGAGATTCCGGGCGGCAGCGAGCCGCGACGACCGACCGGTACCCAGATGCGCGAGGGCGCGCACACGCCGCTCACCGTCGACGCGGGCGACGCGTACCTCAGCGTCCACGAGGCGAACCTCGACGACTACGCGGCCGCGACGCTGGCCCCCCGGAGCGACGGCGGCGGGACGGGGTTCGCGACCGAACTCACGCCGCTGCCCGACGGGTCGCGTGCCTCGCTGGACCTGCCGGCGGCGACGCCGTGGCGGACGATCCAGCTCGTCGACCGACCGGGCGAGCTGATCGAGTCGCAGCTGGTGCCGCTCCTCTCGGACCCGCTCGACGAGTCGGCGCTACCGACCGCGGGCGGCGAGCCGGACACCGACTGGATCGAGCCCCGCAAGTACGTCGGTATCTGGTGGACGATGATCGCGGGACAGGCCAACTGGGAGTACCGCTCCGACGACGCGATCGCGGGCGGCGGCGGGAACCCGGCCTCGTACGTCCACGGCGCTCGCACCGAGCGAATGAAGCGGTACATGCGCTTCGCGAGCGAGAACGGCCTCGACAGCGTGCTCGTCGAGGGGTGGAACGAAGGGTGGGACACCTACCCGGGCGACGGCACCGGTTTCGGCTTCGGCGTCGATGACTCGTATCCCGACTTCGACGTGCGGGAGGTGACGGGCTACGGCGCAGGCCTCCCCGATCCCGTCGAGATGACGATCCACAACGAGACGGCCGGAAACCTCCCGAACTACGAGGACGCGATCCTCGACGAGGACGTGTTCGCCGGCTACGAGGGCCAGGGGATCAACTCGATCAAGAACGGGTACGTCTCCGACCCCGGGCTCAGGATCGACGACGGCGCCGACGGGCCGACCCACAACCAGCACAACCAGCTCGCGGTGAACCACCACCGGCTCGTGATCCGCGAGGCGGCCGCGAACCGACAGCTGCTGGAGATCCACGAGGGGATAAAGCCCACCGGCGAGATCCGCACCTACCCGAACGTGGCGAACCGCGAGGTCGTGAAGGCCCAAGAGTACGACGGGTTCGGCCAGCTCGGCTCGAACGTCGGCCGCGATCACCACGTCACGCTCCCGTTCACGCGGAACCTCGCCGGCCCGGTGAGCTTCCAGCCGGGCATCTTCGACATCACCTTCGGCGACGACCGCGGCGACCAGATCCAGACCACGCGGGCGAAACAGCTCGCGATGTATCCCACGTACCTCAGCGGCCTCCAGATGGCCGCCGACCGGATCGAGGGGTACGTCGACGAGACGTTCGGCGTGGGGGAGGGCCTTCAGGCAGCCGCCGGCGACCGCGACGGACTCGTCACGGACGACACGTGGCGAGACGCGTTCGGCACGAACCACGTCGCCGTCGACCCGAACCGCGCGCCGGGCGGCTCGTCCGTCAGGTACACCGTGACCGACGCGCCGGCGGCCGGCACCTACGACCTCCACCTCCGCTACGCGAGCGCGCCGGAGGAGAACGCGGGGCGCGTGATCGACGCCGGCGGCCCGCAGGCCACGCTGCGCGTCAACGACGAGACCGAGCCGATAGCGCCCGGATTCACCGGCTACTGGGACGACTGGCAGGTGTTCACGACCGAGGTCGAACTGGCGGCCGGCGACAACGAGATAGCGATCGAGCTCGACTACGAGGACGGCGAGGACGGGTTCGTCGGCGACGTGGGCGGGTTCAACCTCAACGCGGTCGCCGTCACCGAGTCGGGCGAGCCGTCGCCGGTTCCGGCCGACTACGAGGGGTACGTCCCCGCGAACGAGAACTTCGACGCCAAACCCGAGTTCGGCTTCATCGAGGCAGTCCCCGCCGCGGGGTGGGACGAGACGCGCGTCGTCGGCTCGGCGATCGGTGAGTACCTCGCCATCGCCCGACGCCACGGCGACGAGTGGTACGTCGGCGTGATGACCGACGGCGACGGCCGAGCGATCGACGTGCCGCTCGACTTCCTCGCGCCCGGGAACTCCGGCGAGGCGCCCGGACGCGGGGGGAACGGCGGAAAGGGGAACGGACGCGGCAACGGAAACGGCAAGGGCAACGGCCGCTCCGGGCCGAAGTACGTCGCAGAAATCTACGGCGACGCGATCGGGGGCGGCGTCGACGCCGATCCGACCGCGACCCGGATCGACGAGGCGGTCGTCGACCCGTCGACGACGCTGCTCGCGTCGACCGCGCCGAGCGGCGGTACCGCGGTCAGGCTCCGGCCGGCCCGCGGTCCCGAGATCAGCCGCCTCCCCGAGTACGAGCGACCGGAACAGGAGATCTCGATCGACATCGCCGACGAGGCCGACCTCAACGAGCCGTTCATCACGGCGACCGGCTCGAACGACGCCGGCTTCGTCGGCGGCACGAACGTCGAGGTCGTCGTCGACGGCGAGGTGGACGCGATCGCGAACGTGCGACTCCCCCCGAACGCGACCGACGAGACGGTCACGCTGGGCTATCGGATTTCGGCCATCGACGAGTTCGACATCGCCGTCCGCGACCCCGAGACGGGCGAGACGCTCGCCGCCGAGACGGTGACGGTCGCCCCGGGTGACCTCATCGCGACGCTGACCGATCCCGCGGGCGACGACGACGGGCCGGGCGAGTACGTCTACCCGACAAACGAAGCGTTCCAGGAGGACGCCTTCGACCTGCGCTCGTTCCGGCTGTTAGAGACCGACGACAAGTACCGCTTCGCGTTCGAGGTCGAGAACCTCTACGCCGGGTTCGGCGGCACGTTCTCGCCGCACTACTTCGTCGTCTACCTCCGCGATCCGGACGGCGACGGCGGCCGGGCGACCGAACTCGGCGACCTCTCCGTCACGGCCGAGTTCGACGACGACTGGCGGTACCGGGTCGCCGCGAGCGGGTTCGGCGGGAGCGTCGTCGACGCCGAGGGCAACGGACTCGGCTCCCCGGAGCGGATCGCCGACTTCGAGTCCGGCGTCGCGGTCGTTTCGGTGCCGAAGAGCGCGCTCGGCGGTGCCGACCTCGCCGACTGGGAAGTCCTGCCGGTCGTCGGGTCGGAGGACTTCGGCTCGTTCCGCGACGTACAGGAGAGCCGGGGCGCCTTCGTCTTCGGCGGCGCAAAGGAAGGCGCGGCCGGGAACGCGCCCCGCGTGATCGACCTGATCACGCCGGAGGGCGTCTCGCAGGCGGACGCGCTCGACTACGACGCCGAGACGCTCGCGTCGCTGCCGTTCACGCCGCTGTAGCGGGTCGAAGCGTCGGGACGAGAGCCGAGAGACGGACATCCGGTCCGCGTCAGATCGGTCCCCTCTGACCGCCCTTCACCCGCCGATCGAAAGCGGCCGTCATAGACTGTCGAAACGACTGAGCTAGCGGGTGAAAATTTCTTTTCTATATGTGAAAAGCCATATTCCTAAATGAGAACAAGGATTCTGAGGTGTTCTTAACAGTATCCACAGAAGAGTTATTACTTCGCTGTCGTGACTCGAAACCATGCTATTTGATACCACACCTGTTCGAGCGAGCGAGCGGACGGGAGACGGCGATCGGACCGGCAGACGGTGAGCGACGTAACCGAGGCGGCCGGGCCGGACGGTGGATCGACGGCAGACACCGGACCGATGCGGCGGAGCGTCGAAGTGGAGTACTGGGTGGTCGACGAGAACGGTCGGCTGACCGAACCGGGCGGGCTCGTCGACGCGGCGGCGGGCGTCGAACGCGAGTTCGTCGTTCCGCTCTTGGAGGTCAAGACGTCGCCGTGCGAGTCGACCGCGGAACTCCGCGAGGAGCTGTTCGACCGCCTCGACCGAGTCCTCGAACGGGCAGACGCGCTCGACAAGGGGCTCGTCCCGCTGGCGACACCGATCTGCGACGGCGACATCCCCGATCTCGGGAGCGAGCGGACGCGGGTTCAGGACCGCGTCTTGGGCGACCGGTTCGAGTACGTCCGCCACTGCGCCGGGACGCACGTCCACGTCGAGCAGCTACCGGGACGTGAGATCGACCAGCTCAACCTACTGACGGCGCTCGACCCGGCGCTGGCGCTCGTCAACTCCTCGCCGTACTTCGGTCACGAGCCGCTGGCGGCGGGCGCGCGATCGATGCTGTACCGGTGGATGGCGTACGACCACCTCCCGTGGCAGGGCGAGCTGTGGCCGTACGCCGAGAGCACCGAAGAGTGGGGTACGCGCCTCGAACGCCGGTACGAGGCGTTCGTCACCGGGGCGGTCGTCACCGGCTGCGATCGGGAAGCCGTCGAGGGGTGTTTCACCCCGGAGAGCGCGGCTTGGACTCCGGTGAAGCTCCGAGCGGAGTTCGGGACTGTCGAGTGGCGCTCGGCCGACGCCGCGCTCCCGAGCCAGGTCGTCCGGTTGGCCGACGACATCGCCGGCGTCGTCGAGCGGCTCGAAGACGCCGAGTTCCGCGTCGGCGAGGATCCGTGGGAGGGCGGCGAGCGGCGGGGCGTCGGAGACGAAGCCGTCGTCCTCCCGCCGTTCGAGACGGTTCGCGAACGCGTCGAAGACGCCGTCCGAGACGGGCTCGCCTCGGACGCGGTCCGGTCGTACCTCGAACGCATGGGCTTCGAGACGGCGGCGTACGAGCCGCTGTCGGCCGGGCTACGAGAGGAGAGACCGCTTACCGAGGCGGACGCGAGGCGGGTTCGCCTCGACCACGCGGAGCGTCTCGGGCGGGAGGTGCGCCGGCGGCACCCCGTTCGGAGCGACTGAGCGGCCCGGTCGAGCTGACCTAAAAGTGGTTCGCGGACTCGGTCTCGTGTTTGAGTTCGCCGCCGCGGCCGCCCTCGACGGTGGACGCGCCGTTGTCGCCGGAGGAGGCGGTTCGGACGGTGACGTTGTCGACCTCGTCGAAGTCCATGATGAGGTCGCGACGGATGTTGTCGGCGGTGATGTTCGAGATGCCGCAGCCGGAGCAGGTGCCGCCGAGTTCGACGACGACCTCGCCGGTGTCGGGGTCGGCCTCGCGCACGACGCTCGTGCCGCCGTGCATCTGGATGATCGGCATCTGTCCGACCATCCACCGCTCGACCCGGTCCGCGAGGCTCTCGTCGTTCTCGTCGCTCATTGTCTCTCCTTCTCCCCCGACGGTATGGAAAGTTGCGGTTTAGGAGCGCGAAACGAGCGAGAAAGGAACTGTGTCATCGTCGATGAGACGGGATGCGGTCGCGAGACGGGTCGTTTGCCCGGATCGTCGCCGAGCCGGCCGTTCGTCCGGATCGCCGAGAGGAGGGCTATCGGTCCGAGTCGTCGGAGCCGTCGGGCGGGTTCCCGGACTCGCTCGGGAGCTGCGTGGGGTCGGCCGCGGCGTCCCCGTGCATCGAGTCGTCGCGTTCGAGCAGGTACAACAGGGGGCCGAGCGCGGTCAACACGAGGACTCCGGGCAGGGGAGCGTCGGGTACGAGGATCGCGGTGACGAGGCTGGCGCCGCCGGTGAACACGACGAGCGCGGCCCACAGCGGGGGCGACCCGAGGTCGACCCCGACGCGGACGGCGTCGCGGTAGACGGCCGCGGCGATCAGCGCGACGACGGCGCCGCCGCCGCCGGCGACGAGCGCCGTGGTGACTGACATACGAACGGTTGGGGCGAGACGCGAAAAAGGGTGTCGCGAGGAGAGCGGAGACGGAGCGGCGGAGAGAGCCGAGACGGAGCGGCGGGGATAACGGACCTGCGAGCGGAGCGGCTACGGAGCTTCGCCCGTCTCGATGCTGAAGGAGTCGCGCGGGTAGGCGACGCAGGTGAGCGTGTAGCCGTCGTCGATCTCGGCCTCTTCGAGCATCTGTTGGTTGTCGTGCTCGACGAAGTCCTCGGAGGGACCGTCGGCGATCCGGCCGGCACAGGAGACGCACTGCCCCTGTCGGCAGGCGTACGGGAGGTCCCACCCCTCGTCTTCGCCCTGATCGAGGATCGGCTCGTCGTTCGCGAGCTCGACCGTCTGGCCCTGCTTGACGAACTCGACCTCGAAGTACTCGACCTCGTCTTCGGGGATGTCACCGGGGCCGGAGCTGACGGTGCCGCCCGATTCGAGTTCGCCCTCTTCACCGTCGCCACCGGCGGGGATGGCGCCCGCGCCGCCGCCGCCGCCGCCGACCGCGCGGTTGCCCGGTTCCGGGAACTCGGTCTCCGGAACGGTCGCCGCGCGGCGTTCGAGCACTTCGTCCGAAATGTCCGTCGTGGGCTCCCACCCCGTCCCTTTCACGGTGCCGATGAGGACGATGAACAACGTCATGACCGCCGCGAGCACGATCGCTGGCGGGTTCACGATCGTCGCGATCGCCACGATCGCCAGTGGGTTGAACATACGAGTCGATTAGGAGAGGTAGTTTAAGGCCGTTTTGATCGGTCCAACCGGGCGAGAGCGCCGAGGGGTCCGGATACGGGGTGACGAAGGGGGAGAGGAGGTCCGAGAGACACGTCACGGAGCGGTCCATTTATCGCCCGAGCGGTCGACGTAGCGCCCATGCAAGTGAAATCACGGCACCACCTCCGGAGCGACGAGATCACGACGATCCGTGAGGCGGTCGCCGACCACCTCGGGGTCGACATCGACGGCGACGCGTTCGAGTTCGTGGAGTTCGTCGACGCCGGCTACGAACTCGTCCTGGTCGACGGCGAGCCGGCGGTGTTCTACGTCGACGACGACGAGCCGTTCCTCACCGTGCGTGGCGCGAACGACTACGAGCCGGAGACCGGGATCGTCACGGTCGACGCGGGCGCCATCTCGTTCGTCTCCGACGGCGCCGACGTGATGCGTCCCGGCATCGTCGAGGCCGACTCGGCGATCCGCGAGGGCGACCTCGTCGTCGTGGCCGAGGAGACCCACGAGAAGGTGCTCGCGGTCGGGCGCGCGATGGTGGACGGCGACGCGATGGTCGGCGACAGCGGGAAAGTCGTCGAGTCGATCCACCACGTCGGCGACGACCTCTACGAGTTCTCGGTGTGAACCGCGGTCGGCGACCGAAGAGCGGCCGCGGCCGCGATTGCGGTAGCGGCGAGGAGCGTCCGCGCGAGCGACGCGATCACGGCCGGGCGGGGCCGCGATCGCTCCGCGTGTTTTAATCGCCTCGCCCGCGAGTCCCACGACAATGACCGGGATCCGGGTGCTGAGCTACAACGTCCGCTACGCCAACCGCGGCGACCACCACGACGCCTGGCACGACCGCCGCGACGCGGTCGGCCGCCTCGTCCGGTTTCACCGACCCGACGTGGTCGCGTTCCAGGAACCGCTGCCCGGGCAGCGTCGGGACCTCCGCGAGCGGCTCCCCGCGTACGAGTTCGTCGGCCGGGGGCGAGGGGCCGACGGCGAGGGAGAGGGGTGTCCGATCGGCGTCCGAAGCGAGCGCTGGCGGGTCGTCGACGACGGCACGTTCTGGCTCTCCGAGACGCCGGACGAGCCGTCGACCGGCTGGGGCGCCACGCACCCGCGGATCGCGACGTGGGCGCGGGTGCGCGCCACCGACGGCGACGCCGCCTTCCTCGCCGTCGACACGCACTTCGATCACGTCAGCGCGACCGCGCGCCGCGAGTCCGCCCGGCTGCTCCGCGAACGGCTTCCGGAAATCGCGAGCGGGGGCGCAGGAGAGTCCGACGGCGCGACTCCGATAGTCCTCGTGGGGGACTTCAACTGTACGCCGGGGTCCGAGCCGCACCAAATTCTCGTCGGAGAGGGCTCACCACGGGACGGGGAAGGCGAGCCGGACCGGTCGAGAGCGGGGCGCCTCTCGCTGCGCGACGCTGCGGCGGCCGCCGACCTCCGGCACGGCCCGGAGACGAGCCTCACGGACTTCGCTCGACTCATCGACGGTCGGCGGATCGACCACGCGCTCGTCTCGCCCGAGGTGTCTGTCGAGGCGTTCGCGACGCTGGCGGACCGGGACGACCGCGGCCGGTACCCCTCCGATCACCTCCCGATCCTCGCGCGGCTGTCGCTGTAGGGGGATCGGGCCTCGTCGCGACCGGTGGTTCCGTCTCGGTCCCGCCGTCCGTTACTCCTCGTCGCCGTCGTCCGTCTCTCCGTCTTCCTCCGCGTACTTCTCCAAAATGGTCTCGTAGCCGCGCTTGGCGGTCTCGTACGTCTCCCGGAGGTCGGCGACGGGCGTCTCGCTCGCGTCGACGCGCAGGTCGTTGTAGTAGGGGTCGTCGGCCTCCTCCTCGGTGTTACACACGAGGAGTGCCGCGGACTGGACCTCGAGGTCCTCCCGTTTGTCTCCGCCCGCGGCGTGGCCCGCCGCGAGCGCGTCGATCAGCCGTTCCGCGAGCGGCGCCTCGCCGTGGGCGTCGGACTCGTAGGCGGCCGCGGTGTCGTCTATCACGTCTTCCCCGGTCAGGAGGTTGCCGGCGACGGTGTAGTTCTCGCCGACGACGTGGCCGTACCAGTCGTTACACTCGTCGCCGGAGAACGCGAACGTCCCGTCCGCGTCGACGCCGTGGAGCTGGCGCTGCGCGCTCCCCTCGTCGGCGTTCAACAGCGACTGGAGCGCGTCGTCGACGGCGAGTCCGTCGTCGAGGTACTCGATCCCCTTCCGCCCGAGTTCGACGTTGACGAGCGACTGGGTGGCCACCGCGCCGTCCGACGAGGCGAACGGACACAGCGTGCCCACGCCGGGCAGCCGAGTCGTCACCGCCACGCCGAACCGGGTCTGATCGCCGCCGTCCTCGTCGGTGTACCGCTCGCGAACGCAGATGCTGAACGTCACGTTGGTCCTGTGTGGGCGACCCGCAAAAGGGTGCGCTCCGGGGGTGATGGTTCCGGTTCTCCGGCTGCGCGCGAAGAGCGCGCGTGCGAGCGACCCGCGGGAGCCGAGCGCTCGGGGCCGCCGTCGAATTCACGGGTCGCTGATAAGAGCCGCCGACGGACCGTCACCGAGCCGACCGGATCCGGCGACCGCGGAGGCGCCGATCAGTTCATGTCGGGTGTCAACGGGCGACATACTTATCCGTGCCAATCCCTCCCACATATATAGCCTCGGATACGGGCGAGGCACCGACCGGCACCCGATCGCGTACCGACGACGCGTCGCTCGCGGCTCGACGATGTGTTGACACGCGCACCGAGAGCCGCAGCGCCGTCTCGTGCGCGCCGGGGGTCGGTGGGCTCGCCCTCTCCGAGCGAACGTGATACGATGGCAGAACGACACACGCTCGAACGGCTCAGCGAGGCGTACCAGACCGCGGTACCGGACGATCTCAGAGCGGCCCGATCGTTCGACTGGTACCTCGACGCGCTGTACGACGATCCGAAGATCACGCGAAACGCTCACCAGCGCGTCGCGGACATGTTCGACCACTACGGGACCCACTACGACGAGGAACGCGGCGTCGTCGAGTACGCGCTCGCCGCGGAGGACCCGCTCCACGACGGCGAGAACGTCTTCTACGGCCGGGAGATCCACGAGGCGATCCACGAGTTCGTCAACAAGGTGAAGTCCGGCGCCCGCGGCCTCGGCCCCGAGAAACGGATCAAGCTCCTGCTCGGTCCGGTGGGGTCCGGGAAGTCTCACTTCGACTGGCTCGTCCGTCGGTACTTCGAGGCGTACACCCGGGAGGACGCCGGGCGGATGTACACCTTCCGGTGGGTCGACCTCTGTTCGGTGATCGACGACCAGGACCCCGACGACGACACGGTCCGGTCGCCGATGAGCCAAGATCCGCTCGTGCTGCTCCCGAAAGAGCAGCGTCAGGAGGTCATCGACGACCTCAACGAGCGGCTCGACGCGCCGTACACGCTCCGGAACGACCAACACCCGGACCCGGCCTCGGAGTTCTACCTGAACGAGCTGCTCGCCCACTACGACGACGACCTCCAGCGCGTCTTCGACGAACACGTCGAGGTCGTGCGACTGGTCGCCGACGAGAACCGGCGCGAGTGTATCGAGACGTTCGAACCGAAAGACAAGAAGAATCAGGACGAGACGGAGCTCACCGGCGACGTGAACTACGCGAAACTCGCCGTCTACGGGGAGTCCGACCCGCGCGCGTTCGACTACGCCGGCGCGTTCTGTAACGCGAATCGCGGGCTGTTCTCCGGCGAGGAACTGCTGAAGCTCCAGCGGGAGTTCCTCTACGACTTCCTTCACGCCTCCCAGGAGTCGACGATCAAGCCGAAGAACAACCCCCGGATCGACATCGACCAGGTGATCGTCGGGCGGACGAACATGCCGGAGTACCGCGAGAAGACGGGCGACGAGAAGATGGAGGCGTTCAACGACCGGACGAAGCGCATCGACTACCCGTACGTGTTGGAGTACGACAGCGAGGCGGAGATATACGGGAAGATGCTCGCCAACGCGGACGTGCCGAACGTCCACGTCGAGCCGCACGCGCTGGAGATGGCGGGGCTGTTCGGCGTGCTCACCCGACTGGAGGAGCCGACCGACGAGACGGTCACGCTCTTAGAGAAGGCGAAGGCGTACAACGGCGAGCTCGAAGACGAGGAGATCGACCGGCGGAAGCTCCGCGAGGACGCCGCCGAGTCCGCCGACGTGGGCGAGGGGATGGACGGCATCTCGGCGCGGTTCGTCGGCGACGAGATCGCCGAGGCGATCATGGACGCCACCCACCGCGACCGAAACCACCTCTCGCCGCTGTCCGTCTTCGACCACTTCGAGGCGAACCTCGGCGGCCACGGCTCGATCGCGGCGGAAGACCTCGACCGCTACGAGCGCCTGCTCGACCAGGTCCGCGAGGAGTACCGCGAGCGCGCCATCGAAGACGTGCGACACGCGTTGGCGTACGACGTGGACGAGCTCCGGCGACAGGGCGAGAAGTACATGGACCACGTGATGGCGTACATCGACGACGCCACCGTCGACGACGAGCTCACCGGCCGCGAGACCGAGCCGGACGAAACGTTCCTGCGCGCGGTCGAAGAACAGCTCGACATTCCCTCGGACCGGAAGGACGACTTCAGACAGGAGGTGTCGAACTGGGTGTCCCGCCGCGCCCGCGAGGGGCGCGGCTTCGACCCGCAGGAGAACGACCGGCTCCGCCGCGCCTTGGAACGCAAGCTGTGGGAGGACAAGAAACACAACATCAACTTCTCCGCGCTCGTCTCCGCGACCGACATCGACGACGAGGACCGGAGCGCCTGGGTGGACGCCCTCGTCGAGCGCGGCTACTCCGAGGACGGCGCCGCCGAGGTGCTGGAGTACGCTGGCGCGGCGGTCGCGCGCTCGGAGATGGAGGGCGGGGAGTGAGATGAGCGACCGCACCCGATCGGACGGCGACGGGTTCGTCGCCGCGGCCGACGAGCGGCTTCGCGGCGCGTACGACCCGCCGATGAGCCTCGAGTCCTACGTCGACCGCGTGTTGGAGGACCCGACCGCGGCAGCCTCCGGGGCCGGGTACATCCTCGCGGCCATCGAGGCGTACGGCACCCGAGAGGTCCGCGAGCGCGGCGAGACGCTCGACCGGTACCGGTTCTTCGACGACCCGGCGAACGACGGCGAACACGCCGTGTTGGGCAACACCCGCGCGCTCAACGCGTTCGTCGACGACCTCCGCGCGGCCGCGACCGGGCGGGGGAACGACGAGACGATAGTCTGGATCGACGGCCCCACCGCGACGGGGAAATCGGAGTTCAAGCGGTGTCTGGTGAACGGGCTCCGCGCGTTCTCGAAGACCGACGCCGGCCGCCGATACACCGTCGAGTGGAACGTCACGGGCGCGGGGACCGGTGGCGGCGCGAGCGGCGCGTCGCTGTCGTACGGGGGCGGCGGCGACGCGAGCGCGTGGTACCGCAGCCCGGTCCAGACCCACCCGCTGTCGGTGTTCCCCGAGTCGGTGCGGGAGTCGGTCGCCGAGGCGGTCGACGACGAGGCGTACCCGATCGCCGCCGACGTGGAACTCGACCCGTTCAGCCGCGAGGCGTACGACCACCTGGAGTCGGTGTACCGCGAGCAGGGGCACGACGACCTCTTCTCGGCGATCGCCGGCCGCGACCACCTCCGGGTGACGAGCTACGTCGTCGACGTGGGACGCGGGATCGGTGTCCTCCACGCCGAGGACGACGGGACGCCGAAGGAGCGCCTCGTCGGCTCATGGATGGGGGGGATGCTCCGCGAACTCGACTCGCGCGGGCGAAAGAACCCGCAGGCGTTCAGCTACGACGGCGTGCTCTCACAGGGGAACGGCGTCGCGACCGTCGTCGAGGACGCGAGCCAGCACGCCGACCTCCTCCGGCGCCTGCTCAACGTGCCGGACGAGCGGCGGGTGAAACTCGACAAGGGGATCGGGATGGACCTGGACACGCAGCTGATCGTCATCTCGAACCCCGACCTCGACGCGGAGCTGGACCGCCACGCCGAACGCGGCGACGCCGACCCGCTGAAGGCGCTGAAGCGTCGGCTCTCGAAACACGAGTTCCGCTACCTCACGAACCGCCGGCTGGAGGCGCGGCTCCTGCGCCGGGAGATAGCCGGGGCGACGCCGGTGACGGAGACCGGTTCGCGCGGGAGCGCGAGCGGCGGCGAGGCCGCGAGCCCCGGCGACGGAGCGACGCCCGAAGACGCCGCGAACCCCGACAGCCCCGAGAGCGACCCGGGCGCGGCGCCGCTGTCGATCGGGGTGCGGGAGTCCGACGGGACGGTCGTCGACCGCGAGATCGCGCCGCACGCGATCGAGGCCGCGGCGCTGTACGCGGTCGTCACGCGGCTCGACGCCGACGACCTCCCCGGCGGGCTCGACCTGATCGAGACGGCGGAGCTGTACGAGAGCGGCGAGGTTCGACGCGGCGACGACGCCGTCACCGTCGCCGACGTGGAGGTCGCCGACGGGGACGGCCGGAACGGCATCCCGGTCACGTACGCCCGGGACGCGGTCGCCGACCTGCTCGCGACGCCGGCGGACCGGAGCCATCCGGAGTTCCCCGTCGAGCACGTGGTCACCCCGACGGACGTGCTCGACGCGATGGCCGACGGGCTCGCCGACGCCCCGGTCTTCTCGCGGGCCGAGGCGGCCGAGTTCGAGGGGCGCCGCGAGCCGGTCGCGGCGCGGGTCCGCGAGCGGCAGCGAGAGGACGTGATCGAGGCGATGCTCGCGGAGGCGACCGTCTCGACCGAGCGGGTCGCGGAGTACGTCGAACACGTGTACGCGTGGGACGACGACGAGCCGACGACGCGCGGCCGCGAGGGCGAGGCGCCGGACCCGCTCGCCCTGAAGGTGTTCGAGACGGAGACGCTCGGCCGGTTCGACGAGAGCGACTACCGCGGGACCGACCCCGGGCGCGCGGTCGAGCGCTTCCGGCGCGAGCGGGTGATCCGCGGCCTCACGCGGTACGCGTGGCGGAACCGCGGCGACGCGTTCAGCATCGACGACGTCGACCTCGGGGAGGTTCCGGAGCTGAAGGCGGTGCTCGACGCGAACGACCTCGCCGACGTGAAACGGCGGTTCCCCGACCTCGACCCGGCGGCGTGGCCCGACCCGCCGGCGGACACAGAGACGGCCCGCGTGAAACGCCAGACGATAGGCCGACTCTGCGAGCGCGGGTACAGCCCCGCCTCCGCGGAGCTGGCGAGCCGGGCCGTGATGGAGGACGTCCGCGACGAGTGGCCCGACGTCGACGGCGCGGCGGGCGGCGACCCGGACGCCGACGACGGCCGGAACGGAGGTGAGGGCCCGTGGGACTGACCGAGGACCGCGAGCGGTTCCGCGAGGTCGGCGAGACGCGCCGAGAGGACCTCGCCGAGTTCATCAGCCACGGCGACCTCGGCGGCTCCGGCGCCGACCGGATCCGGATCCCGATCAAGGTGGTCGACCTCCCCGCCTTCGAGTACGACCAGCGCTCGGCCGGCGGAGTCGGACAGGGCGGCGACGGGCAGCCGCAGCCCGGGCAGCCGGTCGATCCCGAGCCCGGCGACGGCGACGAGGACGGCGACCCCGGCGAGGAGGGCGGCGACCACGAGTACTACGAGATGGACCCCGAGGAGTTCGCGCGCGAGCTCGACGAGGCGCTCGGGCTCGACCTCGAACCGAAGGGAAAGCGGGTCGTCGAGGAGGTCGAGGGCGACTTCACCGACACCGCCCGCACGGGTCCGAGGGGCGCTCTCGACGTCAACGAGTTCTTCAAGCGCGGACTGAAGCGGCACCTCGCGACCGATTTCGACGAGTCGTACGTCCGAGAGGGCCTGTTCGTCGACGGCGCCGACGCCGACGACGTGTTCGCGTGGGCGCGAGGCGAAGGGGTCCCCGTCTCGCGGGCCTGGGTCGCGGACGCGGCCGCGACGCTCGAATCGGAGCGCGGCGAGCCCGTGGCGGCGCTCGACCGGTGGGAGAGCTTCGACGCGCTCGGCGAGGAAGTCGACCGCGAGTCCGCCGCGCACCGGATTCGGCGCGAGGGGCTCGACAGCGTTCCCTTCCGCCGCGAGGACGAGCGGTTCCGCCATCCGGAGGTGATCGAGGAGCGCGAGCGCAACGTCGTCGTCGTGAACGTCCGCGACGCCTCCGGCTCGATGCGGGAGACGAAACGGGAGCTCGTCGAGCGGGTGTTCACCCCGATGGACTGGTACCTGACCGGCAAGTACGACGCAGCCGAGTTCCGGTACGTCGTCCACGACGCCGAGGCGTGGGAGGTCGACCGCGAGGAGTTCTTCGGGATCCAGTCGGGCGGCGGGACCCGCATCTCCAGCGCCTACGAGCTGGTCGAGGAGATCCTCGAAGAGTACCCGTACAGCGAGTGGAACCGGTACGTGTTCGCCGCCGGCGACTCGGAGAACGCGGCCAGCGACACCACCGAGCGCGTGATCCCGCTGATGGAGTCGATCGACGCCAACCTCCACGGGTACGTGGAGACCCAACCCGGCGACGGCGCGGCGAACGCCCGCCACGCCGACGAGGTCGAGTCCGCCTTCGGCGACGCCGACGACGTGGCGGTCGCGCGCGTCGGCGAGCCCGACGACGTCACGGAGGCCATCTACGAGATCCTCAGCACCGAGTCGGAAGCGACCGGGAGCGCCGGCGGCGAGAGCGCCCGCGGGCGGACCGACGGAGGTGAGCGGCGATGAGAGACGACCGAGTCGAGGCGAAACGCGAGGCGTCGACGCTCGACGAGCCCGCCCGCGAGGCGCGGGCGTTGGCCGAGCGGCTCGGATTAGCGCCGTACCCGGTGCGGTACTGGGTCGTCGACCACGACCAGATGAACGAGCTGATCGCGTACGGCGGCTTCCAGCGCCGCTACCCGCACTGGCGGTGGGGGATGAACTACGAGCGACAGCGGAAGAAAGACCGGCACGGGCTCGGGAAGGCGTTCGAGATCGTCAACAACGACGACCCCGCCCACGCGTTCCTCCAAGAGTCGAACGCGGCCGCCGACCAGAAGGCCGTGATCACCCACGTGGAGGCGCACGCGGACTTCTTCGCGAACAACGGGTGGTTCGGGCTGTACGCCGACCGGGGCGAGGGCGGCCCGAACGCCGCGGCGCGGCTAGAGCGCAACGCCGACCGGATCGCGTCGATCGCGAAGCGCGCCGACGTCGACCGCGACGACGTGGAGCGCCTGATCGACGCCGTGACCGCGTTAGAGGACGCGATCGACCAGCACAGCCCGGTCGACGCCGCCCGGTCCGTCGACGAGCCGGGACTCACGGAGGACGTGAGCGACGGCGACGAGGACCCGCTCGCGGCCGTCGAAGCGCAGATCGACGAGCTCGACCTCTCCGAGGAGGTCCGGCGGGACGTGTTCGACGACGAGTGGCTCGACGAGCGCGGCGAGGGCGTCGAGCCGGAGGAGCCGCGCCCGGACGTGCTCGCGTTCCTGCGCGACCACGGGAAGCGGTACGACCCCGAGAGCGGGAAGGCCGTCGACCGCGAGCCGTGGGAGACCACCGTCATCGACGCGCTGCGCGAGGAGGCGTACTACTTCGCCGGCCAGAAGCAGACGAAGGTGATGAACGAGGGGTGGGCGACGTACTGGGAGTCCGTGATGATGGGCGGCGAGGGGTTCGCCGGCCCCGACGAGTTCCTCACGTACGCCGACCACATGGCCCGGGTGCTCGGCTCGCCCGGACTCAACCCCTACAAGCTCGGCTTCGAGCTGTGGACGCACGTCGAACTGCGGGCCGCGCGTCGAGACGTGATCGACAAGCTGCTGCGCGTCGAGGGAGTCACGCCGGAGAACTTCCACGCCCGGATCGACCTCGACCGGGTCGCGGAGCTGCTCGAACCGCACCCGGCGATCGCCGGTGCCGGACCGGCGACGCTGGACGAACTGGCCGAACTCGCGGCCGAGGGCGACCCTCGCATCGACGCCGAGGCGGTCGATCGGGCGCTCTCGATCAGGGGAGGCGACCCGAACGGGGATCCCGACAAAAGCGAGGGCGACGGTCTAGACATCGAGCGCTACCCGTGGAAGCTGCTCACGCGAGAGGGGCTCGCCGAGCGGCACTACGTCCTCTCGCGGCCGGAACACCGCGGTGCGCTCCGGAACGTCTCCCGCGAGGCGTTAGCCGAGCAGGCGCGGTACCTGTTCGACGTGGACCGGTACGAGACGGTCGAAGCGGCGATCGGCGACGTCGACCGCGAGGCCGGCTGGGACCGCATGGTCGAGGTTCGCGAGAGCCACAACGACGTGACGTTCATCGACGCGTTCCTCACCGACGAGTTCGTGCGCGAGGGGAACTACTTCACCTACGAGTACAGCCGGGCCGCAGACGAGTACCGCGTCGCGAGCGTCGACGCCGACGACGTCCGCAAGAAGCTGCTCCTGCGGTTCACGAACTTCGGGAAGCCGACGGTCGTCGTGTTGGACGGGAACTTCCGAAACCGGGGGGAACTGCTCTTAGGCCACCGGTACAACGGCGTCGCGCTCGACGAGGAGCGCGCTCGGTCGACGCTGAAGCGCGCGTTCGAGCTGTGGGGCCGACCCGTGAACCTCGCGACGATCCGCGTCGAGTATGACGAGGGCGCCGTCCGGCGCGCCAAGCGCCGGGGCGAAGAGCCCGAGGGCACCGAGGTCGGCGTGCGGTTCCAGTACGACGGCGGCGCGGTGACGGAACACGACCTCGACGACGCGATCCGAGAGCGGATCGCCGCCGACGAGGTCGACTACGACACGAAACCGGACGACTGGCTGGCGTGAGCCGGTCGAGACGGGTCGCTCTCGGATCGGGAAGCGCGGCCCTCAGGCGAGGGGCGCGACCATCGCCGCTACCGCCGCCACCTCCTCCTCGTTGATCCCGTGACCCATCCCCTCGTAGAGGCGTTCGTCCACGTCGGCGCCGAGCGCCTCCAGCACGGCGGTCGTCTCGCGGACACGCTCTTCGGGGATGTGCGGGTCGACGTCGCTACAGCCGACGAACGCGGGCGTGCCGGCGAGCGGAGCAGCGTCGTCCGAGCCGTCTTCATCGTCGCCGGTCGCGTCCGTGAGGTAGTCGCCGACGTCGACCGTCTCGCCGATCAGTCCGCCGCTGAAGACGGCGAGCCCGCCGTACCGGGTCGGGTTCCGAGCGACGAACTCGCTGGCGAGACAGGCGCCCTGCGAGAAGCCGCCGACCAGCACGCTCTCGCGGCCGAGGCCCGCGTCGACGGCGCGGTCGACCGCCGCGCCGACGGCCCTGAGTCCGGAGCTCCGCCCCGGCTCGTTGTCCGCGACCGGGGCGAGGAAGGAGTTCGGATACCAGGTGTTGCCGGCGGCCGACGGCGCGAGAATAGCGACGTCGCCGTCCCCGGCGAGTTCCTCCCCGAGGTCGAGGACGCTGCGGGCGGTCGCGCCGCGGCCGTGGACAAGCACGAGCGCCGCGTCGGCCGCGTCGAGCGGCGTCCCGGCCGTGACCAGCGGCTCGTCGCCGTGCGGATCGTCGCCCGCGTGCGGGTCCGCGGAGCGGTCGGCCATCTCAGACGCCGACGCCGGCGTCGGCGTCGGGGAGGTCGTGTTTGTTCACGGGGAGGCCGAGCTCCTCTAGGGCCCCCTCCATGTGACGGTCCTGCGCGAAGTCGGCACCGTCCTCCTCGCGGAGCCGCTGTGCGGTCGCGAGTACCTCTCCCTTCCGGTCGGACGGAATCTCGTACTTGTCGGCCGACAGCTCGACGACGAGGCCGTTGTTGTCCTGCGTGTAGATCGAGTGGAAGACGCCGCGATCGAACACGTTGTACCCCTTCCCGGCGTCTTCGAGCGCCGCCATGATCTCCTCGTACTCGTCCGGTTCGACGCTGAAACAGAGGTGGTGGACCGCGCCGGTGTTGACGCGCTGGCCGCGGGCGGACGCGCGCTCGTCGCTCACGAACACCGTGAGGATCCGGCCGTCGCCGGTGTCGAAAAACAGGTGCGTCTGCGAGGGGTCGTCGAGGTTCGGCTGGCGCAACACGAGCGGCATCCCGAGCAGGTCGCGGTAAAAGGCGAGCGTGTCCTCCTCGTTGCTCCCCCAGACCGTGATGTGGTCGGTCCCGGTGGTGTGAAACGGTGCGTCGGGCGACTCCGCGGTGACCGGAGCCTGATTCTCGTCGCTCATAGCTGTTTGAAGGCGACCGAGCCGTATAAAATCGACAGGGACGGGACTGTGACCGGCTAACACCGGTGTTATCGGAGTCGGGCGCTGCGACCGTCGTCAGCCGCCGTACTCCGCGCGGAACCGATCGACGAGCCACCGGGTCGCGCGCTTGCGTTCCCCTTCCGGCACGTAGACGAACGGGATCGGGCTGTCGAAGGCGCGCTCGCCGTACAGCCCCCAGTCGCCGGCCGAACGCGTCGTGCCGCCGTACGCGATGGGGATGTCGGCCAGCTCCGAGGGCTCGTACTCGGGGACGTACGACCGCTCGATCCACACGTCGTGTGTCGGCACGCCCAACTCGGCGGCGAGCTCGCGTTCGAGCCGGTCGTCGCCCGCGACGAGCCACTCCCCGAACGCCTCGCGGTCGACATCGATCCGATCCGCGTAGGCGATCCGGTGTTTCCAGCAGGTCTTCGGGAAGCGCCGCGCGCGATACCGTTCGTATAGCGTCGCGAACGTCGTGTCGGGTCGGTCCCGCGCGAGTCGGCGCAGCCGCTCCGCGACGGTGTTGTCGTCGATTTCCCCGTCGAGGACGCCGTCGATCGTCACCGGCGGTTCACCGGTGAGTTCGGCGGCCCGCTCGGTGAGCGCCGCGAGCAGCGCGTTCGCGTACACCGACTTGTGGTGCTGTGTCACCCACATGTACAACGCGATCCGGCCTTCGAGGTAGTTGCCGAGCGTCGAGAGCGCCTTCTCCGAGAGCGCGAGCCCCTCGTCGGGGTGAGCGGTGTAGGCGTCGACCATGCGGTCGGTGTCGAAGTTCAGGACGTTCGCCCCCGTCATCCAGTTGTCCCGCGAGATGTAATCGAGGCGGTCGACGTCGACGGGCGAGTGGAGCAGTTGTGCGCCCAGCCCGTGTTGCCACGGCCCCCCGCGCTCGTACACCAGGCTGTACCCCAAGACGTACGCGCACACCTCTTCCGGGTCGACCGACAGCGACCGGAGCGCGCCGTCGAAGCGGTCGAGTATCAGCAGACAGCTCATGAGTTCGTGCGGACTCGCCTCTCGGAGCGGAACGTCGTCGAGTCCGGCGTCCCGAAGCGACGCGACGAAGCCCCGATCTGCGAGCCGATCCCGCAGTTCCATGGCGTCGAGGAAGCGCTCACAGACGTGCGAGAAGGGCGGGTGACCGACATCGTGGAGCAGACACGCACACTCCAGCGTCGACTGGATCTCGTCGAGTCCCGCCGGTGACGTCTCGCGAGTAAAGTACGGCTCTTCGCGCAGATTCTCGAAGACGCGACGGCCGAGATGGTAGACGCCGAGGCTGTGTTCGAACCGCGTGTGGTTGGCCGCCGGATAAACCAGGTGGGTCGCCGAGAGCTGTTTGACGTACCGGAGCCGCTGGAACGTCGACGTGTCGATCACACGGTCGACGACCGCGTCGTCGAGTTCGATGTAGCCGTGAACCGGGTCTTTGATCTGTGTCGTCATCTGTGGAGTCCGATGATCACCGCTGCCAGACCGGAGGCGCGACGCCGAGCGCCCGAACGACGAACGGATAGGCGACGGCGATTCCCAACACGAGCGCCAGCGACGCCGCGAGGCCGAGCCCGCCCAGCGCCCGATCGGCGACCCCTAGCGCGAGGAACATGGCGACGAACATCACAACCCAGTGGGGCGTGAGCTGTCGCACTTTCGCGGTCGCCGAAGTCATGCCTCCGATAGCGCTCCCGTCGGCTAGTGACTGTCGATAGAGAATCAGGCGATAGAACGGAACCGAAATCGACCGCCGGGCGGAGTCAGTACCGCGACGGGAGGAACGCCGCTCCGGCGAGCAGGATCGAGGACAGCGCCGAGAGAACGAACACGCGGGTGAGTCCGGTGTTGTACTGTTTGAACGTGTCTATCTCGGCGACCTGCGCCTCGTACCCTTCCATGTCACTCGACAGTCTGAGCGTCGACGCGTCGGGGAAGTGCGCGATGTAGTCCGTGCCGCCGAGCGTGACCGTCCCCTCTTGGGCGACATCGATCGTCTCCGTCTGGGTGGCCTCCCACACGAGCACGGCGCCGTCGGCCGTCACGCCGTCAACGGTGACCGTGTTCCCACCGTATTCGAACGTCGCTCCCGTCTCGTAGGTCCGCTCTTCGGGCGCGGGGAAGTACTCCTCGACGGGCACCAGCGTCCGCTCGCCCGAGTCGTCGGTCACTGCGACGTACTCGCCGTCTTCGAGCGTCACGGTCTGGTTTTCGGCCGCGTCGTCACTTTCGAGGATCGCCTGCCGGTCGAGGACTTCGACGAGCGTGAACTCGGTCGCGTTCGCGCCGTCGACCGTCACGCGCCAGTCGCGGTCACCGACCGTGACCGTCGACCCGTTCGCCCACGTCTCGGACATCTCGGCGGTGAACTCGCGTTCGAGCGTCCCCGAGATGACGGTCGTCGCCGCGCCACCGTGGCCACCGCCACCCTCCTCGGACTCCGAGATGTCGGCCACCGTGTACGACGTCCCGTTGACTTCGACCGGGTCACCCTGAGAAACCTCGAAATCCGGACTCTCTAGCGCTATCTCTGGACTATCGGCCGTCGCGGTCAGCGCGCCACTCACGCCTGCGATGGCGAGGAAGAGCGCGACGAACACAGCCACAGCGCGTCGTTGCATGGTTGTCGCATGGGTCACCCGGTGTTTAACGGTTACTAAGCGGGTCAGTTCGTGGGACCGCTCCGCGACGCTTCCCGGAGAATATCAGAAGCCAAGGGCCGGATTTGAACCGGCGTTGGGCGGCTCTGCAGGCCGCTGCGTCTGACCGAACTCTGCCACCTTGGCGCTAATCTGACGTACCGCTGTCGAGCGTTTAAGCCTAGCGGTCGCTAGTGGAGTGGATGTCTGGCGAGCGCTCTCGCTCGCCGAACGAAATGATACGGTGGGAGCGGTATTGCTCCCGTAT
>NZ_BAAADQ010000014.1:0-750 GCF_039522565.1 Halorubrum ejinorense
GGAACGTCAGTGAACCATAACAGTCGAAGACTTTGCCGTCTTTGACACCGTCAGTCTCTCTCCTTCGAGAGCAGACTGACACACTACTGGCTACTGTGCCAGCTGGTGAATGGCTCGGCTCGAGAGCCGACGACGGACGTGCCAAGCTGCGAAAAGCTCGTGGGACCCGCATGGAGGGGAAGAACACGAGATCTCCCAATCGGAATCCGTTCAACAATTGCCTCGCGCAATAGGGAACGCCCTGAATTGAAACATCTCAGTAAGGGCAGGAAAAGAACGCAACAGCGATGTCGTCAGTAACCGCGAGTAAACGCGACACAGCCCAAACCGAAGGTCGTCAGACCAATGTGGTGTTCGGGTTGACAACCAAATCTTGACAACTCATCTGAAGTCTCCTGGAACGGAGCGTGAAACAGGGTGACAACCCCGTAAGATGAGTCAGTACGGATGGCGTCAAATCCAGAGTAGTAGGGGTCGGATATCCTCTATGAACATCTCAGGCATCCCCTGAGAAGGCTAAACACTCCTCGAGACCGATAGCGAACAAGTAGCGTGAGCGAACGCTGAAAAGCACCCCGAGAAGGGCGGTGCAATAGGGCCTGAAATCAGCTGGCGATCGAGCGACAGGGCGTACAAGGCGTCTCTTGAAACGACCGAGGAGCGATCCTCTAGTAGGAAAAGAGACGAGCCGGCGTCGTGTCGTGCGTTTTGAAAAACGACCCAGGGAGTGCACTTGATTGGCGAGTCTAA
>NZ_BAAADQ010000015.1:0-416785 GCF_039522565.1 Halorubrum ejinorense
CGCCGCGCCCGCCGTCGGTGGTGCCGGCGGCGCGGTACGCGCGCTCTCGGTTGGCCTCGGCGCGGACGCGCTGTCTGGCGCGCTCTCGCGCCGTCGGCCCCGCCTGCGCCGCCGACCGCCGGGCCTGGTCGTGGAGGCGCCCGCTGGCGTGGTACCAGAGGAAGTACGACACGGCGCCGAACGGCACCGCGAGCGCTAACGCGATCGGGTGGAGGACGATCCCGCCGATCACGAGCAGCGCCGTCATGCCGACGAACGTCCCGGCGAGCCCGACGACGATCGTTCGGTTCGTCACGGGCGTAATGGGGGTCGAAGGACCGTAAGACTCTCGCCGCCGCCGGGGCGGAACGCCGTCGGCTCCGCACCGTTTATGCCCGCGGCCGCCCGGATACGGGGTATGCAACCGGCGGACAGAGAGACGGTGACGGGGCTGCCGCCCGGGATCGCCGCCGCCCGCGATACGCTCACGCCGATGCTCTCGCAGTACGCCGACCTGTGTGCCGCCCACGAGGACGCACTCGTGTTGTTCCAGGTCGGCGACTTCTACGAGGCGTTCTGCGAGGCGGCCGAGACGGTGGCACGCGTCTGTGAGGTGACGCTGACGGAGCGGTCCGACTCCACCGGCGACTACCCGATGGCGGGGGTTCCCATCGACAACGCCGCGCCGTACCTGGAGTCGCTGCTCGACGCCGGCTACCGCGTCGCCCTCGGCGACCAGGTCGAGGACGCCGAACAGGCATCCGGGCTCGTCGACCGCGCCGTCACCGAGGTGATCACGCCCGGTACCGTCGTCGAGGACGACCTCCTCGAATCGGGGACGACGAACTACGTGGCGGCGGTGGCGGCCGACGACGCCGCCGGAGAGAGCGGTTCTGCGGCCCGCGTCGGACTCGCCGCCGTCGACGTCTCGACGGGCGAGTGCCTCGTCACGTCGGGCGACGCGGACGCGGTCGCGGGCGAACTCGACCGGATCGCGCCGGCGGAGCTCATTTCGGGGCCGGACGCTCCGGACTTCGCGCCGAGCGACGCGGCCCGCGGCTGGACGCCCCACGAGTACGACGACGGCGCGTTCGACCGCCGGCAGGCGGCCGAGCGGCTGGAGCCGTACCTCTCCGCGCCCGACCGACGCTTCGCGTCCGACGCGGAGCTGCGGGCCGCCGGCGCGGTGCTCGCGTACGCCGAGTACACGCAGGGCGACGACGGGCCGCTCTCGTACGTGACGCGAATCCGCCGGTACGACCCTCACGACCGGCTCCGGCTCGACGCCGCGGCCCAGCGGAGCCTCGAACTGTTCGAGAACCGCGGGCTCGGCGCGAGCGACACGCTGTTCGACGCGCTCGACGAGACGAACTGCGCGCTCGGTCGGCGGTGTCTCGAACGCTGGCTCCGGCGCCCGCTCGTCGACGCCGACGCGATCCGGAGCCGCCACGACGCGGTCGGCGAACTCGCCGACCGGAGCCTCGCGCGCGAGGGAGTCGCCGACGCGCTCGCGACCGCCTACGACCTCGAGCGGCTGGTGAGTCGCGTCTCTCGCGGGCGAGCGGACGCCCGCGACCTGCGCTCGCTCTGCCGGACGCTCGCGGTGGTCCCGGAGCTGAAGGCGACCCTCGCCGACGCGTCGGGCGACGCCGGGGGAACGGACGCCGTCGCCGAGGAAGCGGGCTCAGACGCCGAGTTCCCGCGGACCGACCACCTCCGCGACCTCCGCGAGCGGCTCGACGCGCTGGCCGAGGTCCGCGAGCTGATCGACACGGCGATCGCGACCGACCCGCCACAGGAGATCACGGAGGGCGGCGTGATCCGCGAGGGGTTCGACGACGACCTCGACGACCTGCGCGCCACGGAGCGCGAGGGCCGCGAGTGGGTCGCGGACCTCGAGACCGCGGAGCGCGAACGGACCGGCATCGACTCGCTGTCGGTGGGACACAATCAGGTCCACGGCTACTACATCGAGGTGACCGACGCCAACCTCGACCGGGTGCCGGACGACTATCGCCGGCGCCAGACGCTGAAGAACAGCGAGCGCTACGTCACGCCGGAGCTGAAAGAGCGGGAGGAGTCGATCGTCGGCGCCGCGGAGCGCGCGGACGCCGTGGAGTACGAACTGTTCGTCGACGTCCGCGACCGCGTCGCGAGCGAGACCGAGCGAATTCAGGGACTCGCCGACGCGCTCGCCGAACTCGACGCGCTGACCTCGCTCGCGGCCGTCGCGGTCGAGCGCGACTACGTCCGCCCCGAACTGCGCGCCGAGGCCGAGGGGAGCGTCGAGAGCGACGCGGGGATCGCGATCGAGGGCGGACGACACCCGGTCGTCGAGCGGACCGAGACCTCCTTCGTCCCGAACGACGCCGACCTCCCCCGCGGGTCGGTCGCCGTGATCACGGGGCCGAACATGAGCGGGAAGTCGACGTACATGCGGTCGGTCGCGCTCGCGGTCGTACTCGCGCAGACTGGGTCGTTCGTCCCCGCGCAGGCGGCGACGCTCCCCGTCTTCGACCGCGTGTTCACCCGGGTGGGGGCCTCGGACGACATCGCGGGCGGGCAGTCGACGTTCATGCGCGAGATGAGCGAGCTGACAGAGATCCTCCACGACGCCGGCCCCGACTCGCTCGTCCTCCTCGACGAGGTGGGGCGGGGAACGGCGACGACGGACGGGCGCGCCATCGCCCGCGCGGCCGCGGAGTTCCTCCACGACGAGCTCGGCGCCACCGCGCTGTTCGCGACCCACTACCACGGGCTCACCGACCTCGCAGACGAGCGCGAGCGCGTCTTCAACCTCCATTTCACCGCCACCCGCGAGGACGGTGACGTGACGTTCCTCCACCGAGTCGTGCCCGGCGCGTCCTCGTCGTCGTACGGCGTCGAGGTCGCCGAGTTGGCCGGCGTCCCCCGTTCCGTCGTCGACCGCGCCCGCGACCTCGTCGCCGCCGACGAGGCGGACCGCGATCGCCGGACGAACGGGACCGACGCCGGCGCGCGCGTCGACGACGGAGCGGCGAGCGGCGAGGAACTGTCGGGCGATAAGGACCGTGACGGCGACGCGTCGCTCCGCGAGTTCCTCGCGGAGGAGGCCTCCGACGAGCGCGGCGCGAGCGGCTCGGACTCGGGCGACGTTCCCGGCGCTCCGGCCGAGAGCGGCGACGCCGGGAACCGCTCGCCCGACGGCGACGCGGAGGTCCCGGCCGGGGGCGGGACCGACCTCGCCGCGGCCCTTCGCGACCTCGATCTCGCTCGCATGACGCCGATCGAGGCGCTGAACGCACTCTACGACCTCCAGTCGCGAATCGACGATGACGGGTGACGGAGACGAGGGTCGGGGCGCGCCCGGAGCCGAAGACCGGAGAGGGAACGCCGGCCGCGTGCGCCGGCTCGACGCCGAGACTGTCGACCGGATCGCGGCCGGCGAGATGGTGACGCGGCCGGCCAGGGTCGTCGGCGAACTGGTCGAAAACGCGCTCGACGCGGGGGCCTCCCGGGTCGAAATCGCGGTCGACGGCGACGGGACCGATCGAATTCGCGTCGCGGACGACGGCCGCGGGATGGCTCGGGCGGACGCGACCCGGGCGGTCGAGCGTCACGCCACGAGCAAGCTGGCACCGGACGGCGATCCGGTCGGAGTCGAATCGCTCGGGTTCCGCGGCGAGGCGCTCGCGGCTATCGCCGAGGCCGCCCGGCTCGAACTCGTGACCAGCCCCGGCGACGGCGTCGGGACGCGGGTCGTCGTCGACGGGACCGCGAGCGAGGGCGGTGGCGTAAGCCGCTCGGCGGACGACGCCGAGTCGGGCGCGGCGGTCGAACCGGCGGGGCGAGGCCGGGGGACCACGGTCGTCGTCGAGGACTTGTTCGCGACCCGGCCGGCCCGACGCGAGTCGCTCGCGGGCGCGAACGCGGAGTTCTCGCGGATCTCCGGGCTCGTCGCCGACTACGCCCTGGCGAACCCGTCGGTAGCGTTCGCGCTCGAACACGACGGGTCGACGACGCTCTCGACGCCGGGAACCGACCGGACAGACGCGCTGCTCGGGGTGTACGACCGCGACACCGCGAGCCGGGCGACGACCCTCTCCGCGAGCGTCGACCTGGACGCGGGCGGGTCGTCGCCGGTCTCGCTGACCGTCTCCGGCGTGCTGGCGTACCCGTCCGTCACCCGAGCCACTCGCGACCACGTCCGCGTGTCGGTGAACGGGCGGCCGGTCCGCAACGACCGGCTCGCGGCCGCGGTCCGCGACGGCTACGGCCGGCTCCTCCCCGACGGCCGTGAGCCGGTCGCCGCGGTCGACGCGTCGCTGCCGCCGGCCCGGGTCGACCCCAACGTTCACCCGGCCAAGCGGGAGGTCGGACTCCGCGACTCGGACGCCGTCGCCGACGCGGTCGAGTCGGTGGTCGCGGACGCGCTCACCGGCGCGGACCTCCGACGCTCCGCCGACGTCGACACCGACCTCGAATCGGCGCTCGACGCGGTCGGCGACGAGGACGGCTCGCGGGCCGGGGCGTTCGCGGACGCGGACCCGATCGGGGTGTTCCGCGACCTGTACGTCCTCGTCGAGGCCGGCGACGAACTGCTCGTGATCGACGGCCACGCCGCCCACGAGCGCGTGAACTACGAGCGCCTCGCGCGGGCGTTCGACGGCGACCCGCTACCGACCGCGACGCTCGACCCGCCCGCGACGGTCTCGCTGTCGACGGACGAGGCGGCGGCCGCGAAGGCGCACGCGGAGGAGCTGGCCGCGCTCGGGTTCGAGACCGAGCCGTTCGGCGGCGGGACCCGCCGGCTGCGGACCGTGCCCGCCCCCTTCGGGCGGACCGCGGACGCGGACGCCTTCCGCGACGCGCTCGGCGCGATCTCCGGACCAGACGGCGGCCGCGGCGCCTCGGCGGACGTGCGCGACGACCTGCTCGCGGACCTCGCGTGTCATCCCTCCCTGAAGCGGGGCGAGTTCGACGACCTCGGGGACGAGAAACTCCGACACCTGCTCGACCGCCTCGGCGAGTGCGACCGTCCCTTCGCCTGTCCGCACGGCCGTCCGACCGTCCTCTCGGTCGACGAGGGGACGTTCGCGGCCGGGTTCGGTCGCGATCGATGAGCGGGGGCCGCGCGCGGCGAGCGCCGACCGAACGGGCGTAACTGACCGGTATCTATTAACGCGAAGAACCCGGGGGTGATCGTATGGGAGAGGAGCCGAACGTGACTCGGGGCTCGCTACCGCAGGAGCGGTCCGCCGGCCGGTTCTCCGGCCCGGACGGCTTCCGCGACCTCGTCGAGCGGCTTCTCGCGTGGCTTCGAAACCGACGAGAGTCGGCCTTGGAGAGCGTCTCGACCGCGACGACGATGCGGAACGTCGTCGACGCGGACGCGATCGCCGACCGGACTCCCCCGAAGTGGAGCGTCCTCCACGACGTGGTCACCTACGGGACGGACTCGCTCACGGACGTGCTCGTCTTCAGGCACGGTCCCACCAGACAGGACCTGGTGGTGATGCCGGAGCGGAACACCGAGCCGGAAGGGGAGATCAGCTTCTATCACGCCGACCGCACGAAGGGCGCGCGGCACCTGCTGTCGATCGGTGCGGACTCGCTCACGGCGGCGCTCAGCTACGTGTTAGAGCGCATCGACCAGTTCGAACGGTTGTTCACCGGACGCGGCTCGCAGCTGCCGAGCGGCTACACCGGGCCGTCGGACCGGTAGCTCCGCGGAGAGGCAGGCGACGTATCTTCGACCGCGTAGCGACGGGACCGGAGTCGCTGGGCTCGTCGACCGTTCCTCCGAACGCATCCGAAGGGAGCCGCAGAGAGCAGTGCGGTCCGAGACGACCCCGACGGGGCGGTCTCAGACCGAGGAGTCCACCGGGCGCCCCTCGCCGTCGACCCGCTCGACGCTCTCCTCGCCGCCCGACGTCTCGGGCGGGTGCGAGACCGTCCGCTGCGGGTACGGGATCGAGATGCCGGCGTTGGCGAAGCGGTCCTGTATCTCCTCGACCGCGGTCGCCTTCGAGCGCCACCGCGCCTGCGGAGTCGGGGGGTCGATCCAGAAGCGGAGGTCGAGCAGGATCGCCGAGTCGCCGAAGCCGGACGGGATCGCGTACGGCTGGGGGTTGTTCGCGATCGTCGCGATCTCGGTGAGGACTTCCTCGGCGATCTCGGCCGCCTCCTCGGGGTCGTCGTCGTACCCGATCCCGACCTCCATGTGGATCCGGAGGCGACCCTCGCGGCTCCGGTTCGTGATCGCCTGGTTGGCGACGATGTCGTTGGGCACCACGACGAACTCCCCGTCGAAGTTGCGCATGTGGGTGTTCATGATCGTGATATCCGTGACGAACCCCTCCTCGTTGCCGATCTCGACCCAGTCGCCGATCTCGAACGGACGGGCGAACATCAGCACGAAGCCGGCGATGAGCGATCCCAGCGTCTGTCGGGCCGCCATCCCCAAGACGATCCCGAGGAAGCCCGCCCCGACCAGCAGGCCGCCGAGGTTCACGCCCCAGATGCCGAGGACCGTGATCAGCGCGAGCACGAGCAGCCCGACCTGTGCGAGCCGCGTGAGCAGCTGTTCCTGGTGGGCGGTGATCCGGTCGCTGTCGGCCGACAGGTCGGCGACGTACGTCTCCAGGGCGTCGCTGACCACGTAGGCGCCCCCGAGCAGCATGACCGAGACGATGACCTGCCCGCCGACCCGCACGGCGTTCTCGGCGACGGGCAGCACCGCGACCACGTACTGGAACTGCCCCCACACCGTCAGGACGGCGACGCCGGCGAGCGCGAACAGCGCGAGCTGCGAGAGCCCGACCGCCACCCGCAGGAGGAAAGAGGCCGGGACGCCCCCGCGGAGCGTCTCGATGGCTCCCTCCCCCGACTCGTCCGTCCGGTCGTCGATGACCTGGTCGATCCATCCAGAGACGGCCTGCTCCCCGGTACGAACGGCCTTCGGAAGCAGTAGCCACCCCACGGCGAGCGTGACGAGCGCGATGCCCGCGGTGGCCGCCAGTCGCCCCTCCGTGCTGGCGACGTCGCTCAACACCGCACCGGCGCGAGTTCCGAGTCCCCCGATCACGGTAGGTGGTTCGTCGCCGGCCGGATAACGGATCCGACGCGAGTCTCACCTGAGAGAATTAGCTCGGCGGAGCGACTCTACCCGAGCCGCGGACCGCCTCGCCGTCACCGGCCTCTGCGGAGCTCTTCGATCAGCTGTTCGATGAGCGCCGACTGTCGGTCCAAGCGCTCGGACTGCGTCTCGACGGTGCGCCGCAGCGCGGCGACCTCGCTCGCGAGGTCGGCGTCCTCGACCCCCGCGCTCTCGAACGGCGAGCCGTCGAACGCGTCGTCCGACGGGACGGCGGCGTCCGCGTCCTCCTCCCCGACGGGGCCGACATCGGTCTCGACGGGTTCCCCTGCCGTCGGATCCGCGGTCGCGGCGTCGGCGACCGCCGACTCCGCCGCGACCGATTCGGCGTCGTTCGGCGCCGCAGGCTCCGCCTCGGGCTCTCCGTCCAGCCGGTCGGCAGCGGACTCGGTCCCCGTCGCGTCGGCGTCGAGCGCGGTCGGGTCGTCGACGGTCGCCTCGTCGACGGCCGCGTCGGCGTCGAGCGGGTCCCCGTCGAAGGACTCCTCGCCGAGCGGATCGGCGGCGTCGCTTCCGTCCGACCCGACGACGGTCTCCGGTTCGGTGGAACCGGCGCCGGCCGTGTCGGTCGCGGCGCTGCCGCCCAGACCCGTCGTAGGGGCGGACTCGTCAGAGTCGGTTCCGGCGGCGTCTGCCTCCGCATCGGCTTCCGCGTCGGCGACCGGCGACGCCGAGAGCGGGTCCGGCCCCTCGCCGAAGTCGGTCGCCCCGCCGCCCGTCTCGGCGTCGACCGCCGACTCGTCCGACTCCGCGGCGACGACCCGGAACTCCTCTAAGCTGTCGACCTCGTGGAACGAACACACCGCGTCGGCGAGCGTCTCTCGGAGCGCCCGGGCGGACTCGTTCGGCGCCTTGAAGCGCTCCGAGCGGCCGTCGTGGACGAGGACGACCGCGGTGGCGACGGTTCCGTCCTCGAAGTCGAGGCCGGTGAGGTCAGCGTAGTGGAACTCCTCGAAGTCGGGGTCCCAGACGGCCGACCCGACGTGTTTGACCAGCCGCTCGCTGGTGACGACCAGGGTGAGCTCAGAGAAGCGGAAGGTTCGCAGCACGGTCTCGCCGGTGCCGGTGACGCCGCTCGCGGAGAGGACGCCGGCGAGGAGCGGATGGAGTACGTCGTCGACGCGCTTGCTAGGGACCGAGAGCGTCTCGTCGCCGTCGAGGCCGTACCCGAGGGTGATCTTGGCCTTGCGGCGGCCCGTCGAGACCTCGATGCGCTCGACGTCGTGGCCGTACTCGTCGACGGACTCGTCGGACAGGAGTCCGTCGCCGCGGTAGACGAGGGTCCGGCTGGGCGTGACCGCGAGCTGATCGCCGCCGCCCAGCGGCACCTCGGCGACGACGTCCTCGTCTCCGACCGTCGCCGCGAGCAGTTCGGGAAGGCTCATACGCCTCGGATACGCCGCGCCCGGCATAAATCCGCTGGGTCGACCGCGAGCACGGGCCGATCGCGGATCCTCGACCCTCGAGAGCGACCGCCCGCGGCGCTCTGCGATCGGTTCACACGCTTCCGACGGATGGGAAGGTTAAAGAGTCTCATCGCGGTACGAAACAGTGAGGCCGGGTGGCTTAGCTGGACATAGCGCCGCACTCATAGGGTTCGGAGATTCGGTGCGGTGACGCCTTGGAAGCGTCCGCGTCCTTCCCGTGGCTCCGCCGAGCCTCGGACCTGGGACATGCGGAGATCGTGGGTTCGGAGCCCACCCCGGCCACTCTCACAGTCTGTTTACTCTGCGAGCGATGGCGCTTTTCAACTGTGGTCGTTCTCGGGGCACGTCGTGGGACCGCTCGGCGATATCGAACCCCAGCCGACGGTTCCTACAGCGCGACCGCCGTCCCCGCGACGAGCGCGACCGTGACGGCGACGCCGCCCAGACCGAGCAGCGCGTAGTTGGCGACCGGATTCGCCGCGGTGAACAGATCCAGCGTGTACTCGGTGTCTCGCACGGGCGCATACGGCCGGATCCCCATCGGCGTGAGCGCGTCGGCGAGGAGGTGCGAGACGATCGTCACGGCGCCGAACAGGAACCCGGCGCCGCCGAAGAGGAGCGCCGCGGCGACGCCGCTCCCGAGGCCGAGTCCCGCCCCGACGACGCCGAAGACGGCGCCGACGAGCAGCGCGAACCAGACGGTGTGCGTGATCCCCCGGTGTTTGACCAAGGGGACGCGCGTATCGAGGTCCGGCACCATCGCGGTCGAGGCGATGCCGACGGCGCCGGCGGCCCCGAGCTCCAGCGAGGTGAGGGCCGTGAGGACGAACCCGAACGGTGCGTACACCGCGAGCGACGCCCCGACGTGGCCGTTACGGTACACGCGATAGGCTGCGTTCCCGGCGCGTAAGTCCGTTGCGTCGACTCGCCGGGCGCTCCGACCTCGGGCGGACCGCGGTGCGGGCTCATCGCTCTCGTTCCGCGGCCGGGCGAAACGCCTACCACGGCCGGCCGTGACGGTCCGGTATGACGCTCACCGCCCGCGACCTGATGGAACCGGACGTGAAGACGGTCTCGCCGGACGACGACGTCACCGACGTGTTCAAGAAGTTCGCTCGGTACGAGTTCAGTGGCTTCCCCGTCGTCGACGAGGCGGAGCGACTGGTCGGTGTCATCACCGAGTCGGACCTCGTCGACCTGTTCGAGCCGGAAGACGAGACGCTGTGGATTCCGATCGGGCTCCCCCCGTTCGTGGACACCCTCAGCTACCAGGTGAAGCGACCGTGGGCCGACCTCGACCTCGGCATCGACCTGATCCGCAACGCCGACCGCCCCGTCTCCGAGGTGATGAGCACCGACGTGGCGACGGTGACGCCCGACACGGACGTCGACACCGTGCTGGACCTGCTCGTCGGCGACGACCCCGACATCAACCGCGTCCCCGTGGTGGACGACGACGAGCGGGTCGTCGGGATCATCGCGCGCCAAGACGTGGTCCGCGCGTTCCGCGACCGCCGACTAGAGTAATTCGACGCGAACAGTCCTGACGGCTCTGTTGAAATCCTCTTGTTCGGATAGGTTCTTACCTGAAACAACTGGTCGCTGAAAGGGTGCGTATGTGTTATATCAAGCAGTAAATTTTAGATGATCCAAATTATAAATCATAATCCGAGAAGTACAAATCTAATACCATAGAACACGATAACAACACCCGCGATCCGGCCGACAGTAATCGATAGTTGAGTCATTCCGATATCAGCCGCAGTCTGTTTTGTCCCCCATGATTGCGCGATGCGATAGTATTTATCCATAATAGGGGGATGTACTGCGAACATCCCGCCTATAAATATAGATATAATTCCAAATCCTATCAGCGGAAGACTGATCATAAGATATTGTGGCAGGTACCGAAGAAAATGTCTTGTCCCTCCTGTTCGGTCATAGGTTCATCTTGATACGCACTTGTCCTGTGCTGAGCGATTGGGGTGGAAAACTATCAGTTACTGAGGATTTCCACAGAGCCAGTACAGGATATCTTTGGAACAGTTCCCAGAGTTTACTCGGTGGAAGAGTCGTTCTATTTTTTCTCAGCTACAGGCGATTGGGTCGGGGGAAATCGCCGTAACACAAACGCAACAGTAGATGATACAGTCCCTATTGGGACGCCATACAAAATTGCTGTCCCCACGCCCGTTAAAACTCCATAGTTAGGTTGGGGGTGAGTAAGAGCGGTGACACCGTACAGGGAATAGCCGCTCATGATGATCACGGCGACGGCGATACTCAGCAGTATTCCGTCGTTGCGATATGTGTGTCTCCCTACCAGAATAATCGCTGATACTGTAACCCCAAGTGGACTCATAAGCAAACCAGATGAGTTTCCCATCTCGGAATTTCCAACAAGATAGAGTTGACCGAAGAACAAGGCCATGAGAATGACGGAGTACCCGAGATACCGAAGCGATAGGTTCAACGACTTCCCGAGAAGGAACGATTCTAACCGCGAATCCATACATGTCGATGGGTCACTGGTTGTATAAGCTTTTCATCAAGAAAGCTCTCCGGAAATCAGACATATAGATAGTAGGGGCTCTGTTGAAATACTCCGTAAAGAGTTTTCAGCGACCGGCCGTTTCAGGCGAGAATCTTCCTAAAGAATAGGGTTTCAACAGAACCGTCTTGACGGACATTTTAAAAATAGTCGATCACGCATCGGCGGTGAATGGCTCTAAAGCCCCAGCCGCGAGGACGGCGCACGCTCGCTGCGCTTCTCGGTCGCTCACTTCGTTCGCTCCCTGCGGTGCTTGCGTCGCCTGCGCCGTCCTCGCGGCTGCCCCTTTGAGTCCCACCCGACCACAACCGCACAGCGCCTCACGCCTCCCCAGCCTCGTCAGTCGCCGTCGCTCCGCTCGCCGACTGACTCCCTCGCACGCGCTCCTCGCGGCCGCCTTCGGCGGCCACTCGGAGGCGCGCGCCGACCGCACAGATGCTACGCTGGTCGTTCGCTGATACCGGACGGACGAGATCGCCCGAGGCACCGAGGGACAGCCTCTTACCGGCCGACCGTCAGAAACGGACGGACATGCTGATCGCCGGAACAGTCGTCGCCGATCCAGAAACCGTCATCCCCGACGGCGCCGTCGTCGTCGAGGGAGAAACGATCGCCGCGGTCGGCAACGAGGCCGCCCTCCGAGAGCGCTACCCCGACCACGAGCGGCGCGCATTCGACGTCGTCGCGCCCGGCCTCGTCGGCGGCCACGTTCACTCGGTCCAGTCGCTGGGCCGGGGGATCGCCGACGACGCCGCGCTGCTGGACTGGCTGTTCGACGCCGTGCTCCCGATGGAGGCCGCGATGGACGCCGCGGCCACTCGGGCGGCCGCCGAACTCGGCTACCTAGAGTGTCTCGAATCGGGGACGACGACCGTCGTCGACCACCTCTCGGTCAACCACGCCGCGGAGGCGTTCGAGGCCGCGGTCGAGACCGGGATCCGCGCGCGACTCGGCAAAGTCCTGATGGACAAGGAGTCGCCCGAGGGGCTGCTGGAGGACACCGACGCCGCGCTGGCGGAGAGCGAGGCGCTCATCGAGGAGTACCACGGCGCCGCCGACGGGCGCGTCCGGTACGCGGTGACGCCGCGGTTCGCGGTCACCTGTACGGAGGCGTGTCTCCGCGGCTGCCGCGACCTCGCCGACCGATACGACGGCGTGACGATCCACACGCACGCCAGCGAGAACGAAGACGAGATCGAGACCGTCGAGGCCGACACCGGGCGCCGGAACGTGCTCTGGCTCGACGAGGTCGGGCTCACGGGGCCGGACGTGACGCTCGCGCACTGCGTCCACACGGACGAGCGCGAGCGCGAGGTGCTCGCCGAGACGGACACGGTCGTCACCCACTGTCCCTCCTCGAACATGAAACTCGCCTCGGGGATCGCGCCGGTGCAGGACTACCTCGACCGCGGGATCACGGTCGCGCTCGGCAACGACGGGCCGCCGTGTAACAACACGCTCGACCCCTTCACCGAGATGCGGCAGGCGAGCCTCCTCGGCAAGGTCGACGCCCGCGACCCGACGCGGCTCCCGTCGGGGACGATACTGGAGATGGCGACGACGAACGGCGCCCGCGCCGCCGGCTTCGACCGCCTCGGTACCCTCGAAGCGGGCCAGCGCGCCGACGTGATCGGGATCACGACCGACCGGACGCGGGCGACGCCGCTCCACGACCCGCTCTCGCACCTGGTGTACGCCGCCCACGGCGACGACGTGGTCTTCACGATGGTCGACGGCACGGTCCGCTACGCCGACGGCGAACACGTCGGCGTCGACGCCGCCGCGGTCCGCGAGCGCGCGACGCGCCACGCGGCCCGCGTCGTCGAGGAGGCCGGGATCGAGATCGGCGCGCCCTGATCGATCGAACGAGACCGGTTTTCGACGATAACCCGGAGCGAAGGCGCAAAACGGCGTTGAGTCGGACAAATTCGGACTGAAGACCTCGATTTTATATGCGTGTCGCGCCCCTCGGAGCAGACACCATGACGGACCGATCGCGGACGACGAACGACGACCGCACTCACGACGACCCCGCCGACCGATTCGGACGACGAGAGTTCGTGGCACTCGGCGCCGGCGCGAGCGCGACGATGCTCGCCGGCTGTGCCGGCGGCGGGAGCTCCGGCTCGCCGGACGGCTCGGACGGCTCGGGCGGGTCCGACGGGACCGACGACGCCGACGTGACCACCGGGAGCTTCCGACTGCTCATCAGCGACGCCCCGGCGGACATCGCCGACTTCGACCGGCTCGACGTCACCCTCGACGAGGCCCGCGTGTTCCAGTCCGGGGGCGAAGGGGAGGACGAGGACAGCGAGGCCGACGAGGACACTGAGAGCCCTGACGACGACGAGTCGGACGCCGCGGGCAACGAGACCGACACGGAGGACGACCCCACGGGCAACGAGACCGACACGGAGGACGACGCAGAAGAGGAGGTCGAAAGCGAAGACGACGACTCGGAGACCGAAGAGGAAGACGACGCGGAGGGCAGCCGCGGCTACACCGTCGTCGACCTCGAAGACGCCACCGTCGACCTGACACAGGTGATCGAAGACGACGCGATCGCCGTGTTCGACGGCGAGATCCCGGCGGGCAGCTACGAGAAGATCGAACTCGAGGTCTCCGCCGTTCAGGGTATCGTCGACGGCGGCGAGGTCGACGTGAAACTCCCCAGCGAGAAGCTCCAGATCACGAACGGGTTCGAGGTCACCCCCGACGGATCTGTCAGCTTCGTCTTCGACATCAACGTCGTCAAGCGCGGCCCGAACAACGGCTACATCCTCAAGCCCGTGATCTCCGGGAGCGGGGTCGCCGGGCGCGACGTCGAGGTCAACGAGATCGACGACGATGACGAGGACGACGAAGCGGCGGAGACCGATGGCGACGAGTCGAGCGACGACGGCGACGACACCGATGAGAGTGGGTCGGACGACGATGACGCCGGCAACGAGACCGCCGAGACCGACGGGGACGGCAGTTAGCGACGCCGACGCTCCGACGGACCCGTCGGTCCGCGTCGCGCGGTACTATCGAGAACGTCCGTCCGAGCCCGCCGCGGTCACAGCGTGGATTCGACCGACGGCGCCGAACCGGGCTCGCCGGACGACGCCCACGTCGCGGCGGTGGACGGGTCGTTGAACGCCTCTACCTCGATATCCTCGACGTCTATCGTCCGTTTGAGAAATCGCCGCTTCGAACGCTCGCCGACGACGGCGAAGCGCTCGACGCCGCGGGCCACGGCGATCTGCGCCGACTCCCGGAGCGCCCGCCGGCCGGCGTCCGAACACGGCCGACTCGTCCGCACGATAATCACGACGGCGTCGACCTGGTCGGGGGTGGCCACGTTCCGCCACCGATCGAGCAGCGCCTCGCTGGCGGCGGGACTCAGCCCGGTTCCGTGCGGGAACTCGACGAGAAGGACGTCCCCCTCGACCCGCAGCAGCCAGCGCTCGCTCGGTTCCATGCCACCAGCTATCATATTCTCGATTATAAATCCGCGGCCCAAAATATCAGAGTTAGTAACTGGTCGCGGCGTCAGAGCGACGGGCACCCGTCGCCGAGAGGCGGACGAACGCGTTCACGGGCCGAACGGAGCGAGGAACCACTCCGTTTCTCGTCGAGAGAACCGCCGGCGGCGTCCGCGCCGTCTTACTTACCTCTCCGCTGATGGGTCTGATCCCGACGACGGCGCGGGCGAAGTGCGCCGCGTCCCGTCGTCGACGCGTCACTCCTCGTCTGCGTCGAGCGTCTCCGCGGTCTCGACGTCGAGCGCCTCGACGACCGCGGTCGCGAGCGCCTCGAAGGACGCTTCGTCCGGGACGACGTCGACTTCGATCCCCCTGTCGGCGGCCGTCTCGGCCGTCGGCGGTCCGATGACTCCGACGACCGCGTCCGCCAGTCCCGCTCGCGCCTCGTCGCGAACCCCGCGGTCGGCGGCCGCCGCGAGGAAGTTCTCGACGGTCAGCGAGGAGGTGAACGCGACCGCGGCGAGGTCGCCGGCCGCGGCCAACTCCGCCGAGTCGCCCGCGTCGGTCGGCCGCGAGAGCCGGTACAGCACCGTCTCGGTCACGTCGGCGCCGGCGTCGCGGAGCCCGTCGAGCAGGACGTCGCTGCCGTGGTCGGAGCGGGCGACGACGACGCGCGTGCCCGCGACGCGGTCCGCGAGCGCCGCGACGAGGCCCTCGGAGGTGTACTCGTCGGGGACGACGTCGACGGTCCAGCCGACCTCACTGGCCGCGGCGGCGGTCGCCGGGCCGATGGCGGCGAGGTCCGCGTCGCCGGGCTTCCAGCCCGCCTCGGCCGCCAGCTCGACCCCCGTCTTGCTCGTGAGGACGACGAGGGGCGCGTCGTCGGGGACGGCGCCGGTCGGCTCGACTTCGAGCATCGGGTCGGGCACCGGCTCCGCGCCGAGCGAGCGAAGCAGATCGACCGCCGCCTCGATCCGCTCGTCGTCGGGGCGGAAGACGGCCACTCTCGGGGGGCCGCCGTCGCTCACGCGCCGTCACCTCGACGGTCGTCTCCGTCCCCGTCGGCCTCTCCTCCCTCGTTCGCGGACTGGACGGGCGCCGAGCCGGCGTTCTCGAGGAAGGTCACGACGCGATCGCGGGTCGCGGCCACGTCGCCGATCACCGTGATCGCGGGCGGTTCGATCTCCGCCTCGTCGCGCGCGTCGACGATGGTGTCGAGCGTGCCGGTCGCGACGCGCATGTCGGGCCAGGTGGCGCGTTCGACCAGGGCGACCGGGGTGTCGCCGTCGAGCCCCGCGTCGCGGAGTTCGGCGGTGTACGCCGGGAGCTTTCCGACGCCCATCAGCACGACGATCGTTCCGCCGGTCGCCGCGAGCGCGTCCCAATTCACGGCGGACTCGTCTTTCGTCGGGTCCTCGTGGCCGGTGACGAACGAGACCGACGAGGCGTGGTCGCGGTGGGTCACCGGGATGCCGGCGACCGCAGGCCCGGCGATCGCCGAGGTGACGCCGGGCACGACCTCGAACGGGACCCCCGCCTCGGCGAGGTGTTCCGCCTCCTCGCCGCCGCGGCCGAAGACGAACGGGTCACCGCCCTTCAGCCGGACGACGCGGTTGCCGTCCTCCGCCAGCTCGACCATGCGCCGGTTGGTGTACTCCTGTGGCGTCCACTCGCCGCCGGCGCGTTTCCCCACGTCCTCGCGTTTCGCCTCGGGGATCTCGCCGAGGATCTCCGGGCCAGGAAGCTTGTCGTGGAGGACAACGTCGGCCGACTCGATCAGGCGCTTCGCCTTGATCGTGAGGAGGTCCGGGTCGCCCGGCCCGGAGCCGACGAGAAAGACGGTGCCGACGCCGTCGTCGCGTCGGCGGGTCGGCGGCTCGTCCGCGCCGGCTCCCGGGCCGGCACCCGTCCCGCCCTCAGTCATCGGCCCCCGCCTCCGATTCCGACTCCTCGCGGGCCTCGGCGATCAGGTCGGCGGCGCCGCGGTCAGCGAGATCCGCGGCGAACTCCGCGGCCGCCGTCGCGTGCGACCGGATCGGCAGGTCGCGGGTGTCGGCCACCTCCTCGGTCCCGTCCGTCGACAGCACCCGCGCCCGGACGTGGACGTGTTCGCCCTTGACGAGCGCGGAGACGCCGATCGGCGCGATACAGCCGCCGTTGAGTTCGCTCAGCACCGTTCGCTCGGCCGTGACGGCAACGCGGGTCCGCGGGTGGTCGACCGCCTCGCGGACCGTCTCGATCACGTCGGGGTCGCTCGCGGTGACGGCGATGGCTCCCTGCCCCGCCGCGGGGACGAACTCCTCGCGCGGGAGTCGCGTGGTCTCGACCTCGTGGAACAGGTTCGAACGCCGGAGCCCCGCTTCCGCGAGGACGACCGCGTCGTACTCGGTCTCGACTCTCCGCTCCATCGCGGCGCGTTCGAGGTCCGACAGCGAGTCGAACCACTCCTCGACGCTCTCGTCGAACTCCTCGTCGACTTCCTCGCCCTCGTCTTCGTCCGCGTCGGTCTCGGCGTCGTCGGCATCGTCCCCGTCACCCTCCGCGGTCAGCGCGCCGGCCTCGCCGGAGGCGATCAGCCGCCGCTCGTGTTCCGCCTGGAGCCCGGGGGCGAGCAGCTTCTCCAGCCGCGTGTCGACGTTTCCGCGGATCGGCTCGACGGTGAGGTCGGGCCTCGCGGCTCGGATCTGCGCGCCGCGGCGGAGCGAGCCGGTCCCGACGACGGCGCCGGACGGGAGGTCGTCGATGCCGAGCCCGTCCGGGTGAACGACCACGTCTCCCGAGGGGGCGCGCTCGGGGACGCCCGCGACGACGAGGTCGTCCATCTCCTCGGTCGGGAGGTCCTTCAGCGAGTGGACCGCGAGGTCGGCGTCGCCGGCGAGTACCTCTTCGTCGAGGGCGCGCACGAACGCGCCGGTCTTTCCGAGGCGGTGGATCAGTTCGTCGGGGATCTGGTCGCCGCGCGTCTCCACCTGCCGGAGTTCCACGTCGCGGCGCCGGCTCGACAGCGCGTCGCGGACGGTCTCGGCCTGTCGGAGGGCCAGGTCCGACCCGCGGGTAGCGAGCCTGAGCGTTTCGGTCATACGCGGACTCAGGCCCCCGCGTTCAAAAGCGCACCAGTTCGGTCGCCTCGGCCACCGCTACGGCGACGTGCTCGTCCGACCCTGTGCGCCGGGCCTACGGCTTCCGAGGCAACTCCCGCCACGGTCACGCCCCCTTTATCACTCCGCCCCGAAGCGACGGGCGAGATGACACGCGCGAGCGCCGGGGCGCGGCTCCACTTCGGCTTCTGTAACCTCAGCCTCTCGCACGAGCGCCTCTACGGCGCCCTCGGGGTCAGTCTCGCGGACCCGCGGGTCGTCGTCGACGCTGAGCCGGCCGACGGCGTGACGGTCTCGGTCGCGGACGTCGCGGGCGGCGCGGGCGGCCGGGGAGGCTCGGAGCGTGGCGCCCCGGACGGCTCCGGCGACTCGGACGCGGCCACGATCGCCGCCGACGCGCGCGAGTACGCCCGGTTCGCGGTCGAGGCGCTCGGGGTCGACGGCGCCCGCGTCACGGTCCGCGAGTCGCTCCCGCGACACGCCGGGCTCGGCAGCGGGACCCAGCTCGCGGCGGCGACGCTCGCGGCGGTCGCGAGCGCCCACGGCGAACCGGCTCGGGTCAGGGAGCGGGCGCCGACGATGGGGCGCGGCGGCCGCTCGGGGATCGGCGTCGCGACGTTCGAGGCGGGCGGGTTCGTCCTCGACGCCGGCCACCCGACCGCGCGGTTCACCACCGACAGACCGGCCGACGGCGAGTGGACGGTTCCGCCGGTCGCCGCGCGCCACGCGGTGCCGGACGACTGGCGGTTCCTCCTCGTCGAACCGGCCGCGGAGCCGGGGCGGAGCGGGGCCGCCGAGGACGACGCGATGCGGACCGCGGTCGAGCGCGCGGACCCCGGGCTCGCCGATCGGATCGGCGGGATCGTCACCCGACGTGTCCTCCCGGCCGTCGCGACCGGGAACGCCGAGGCGTTCGGCGCTGCGGTCGCCGAGATCGGTCGGCTCAACGGCGCATGGTACGCCGACGAGCAGGGCGGCGTGTACCGCCCGCCGGTCGGCGACGTGGTGGCCTCGCTGTCGGAGCAGTCGGCGGTGTTCGGCGCGGGTCAGTCCTCGTGGGGACCGACGGTCTACGGCGTCACCGACGCCGCGAACGCGGACGCGGCGGCCGCGGCCGGGGAGCGAGCCCTCGACGAGGCGGGCGTCGCCGGGTCGGTCTCGGTGGTCCGAGCGGCGAACGGGGGAGCGCGGGTGACGACGGGCGGCGACGAGGGGTAACACTAAGCCCCGCCACCACCCGGTGTGTGACATGTCGAGTCTACCGTTCGGAGTCGCGCGCCTCGACTCGATCCTCGGGGGCGGGGCGCCGCCGGGCAGCGTCGTGCTGCTCGCGGGCGAGTCCGGCGCGGGCGCCCGAGAGTTCTGTTACACCAGTGCGGCGATGAACGCGTTGGCGCGCGCCGACGAGGAGCTGTTCGACCTCTACTACGGCGACATCGACCCCGGCGCCGAGCTTCCGGAGTCGGTCCACTACATCTCTTTCACCGCCGACACCGGCGCTATCACTCGGGAGATGGAGTACACGATGGCCGACGAGATAGTCGACGCCGCGGTCGACGAGATATCGTTTCGTGACCTCTCGCCCGAGTACTTCCAGCTGTCGCCGGTGCCGCGAGACTGGTACGAGACCGAGACGACCTCGATAACGGAGCTCGGCGACCGCGGCGAGTACGAGGACGTACTCACCGCCTTCGGAGACTACCTCTCCGAGCACGGACGAGGCAGCCTCGTCTGTATCGACTCGGTGACCGACCTCGTCTCGATGGTTTCGGACGACACCGAGTGGAGCGACGTCGCCATGGTGATGAAGGGGCTGAAGAAGGCCGCCTACGAGTGGGACGCGCTCGTGCTCGTGCTGGTGAACGTCGACTCCATCAGCGACCGCGAGTTCGGCACCCTGATGGACGCGGCCGGCGGGACCTTCCAATTCAGCTGGGAGAGCGGCGGCTCACAGCGGGCCCGGACGATGTTCGTTCGCGAGTTCCGCGGCGTCCTCTCCCGGCTGGAGGCGGAGAACATCGTTCGCTTCGAGACCGAGATCCACGAGGGCGGATTCGACATCAGCGACGTTCGCAAGATCCGGTAGCGGGCGCTCCGGGCTCCGGTCGGGTCGCCGCCGAGTATCGATTCGGAGAACGGCGCGACAGGTTACTTAACCCTCGCCACTTAACGTCGCACAGATGACGGAGGAACCGCGATGAGTGACCTCGACCCGGTGGCCTCTCTCGACGCGGCCGCCGATGAGGCCGGCGTGACCCGTGAGGAACTCCTCAAGCGCGCTATCGTCGCGCTCGCGGAGTCCGAGGGGGTCGACGTCCCCGACGCCGATGAGGTCGCGGCCATCGAATCGCGGCTCGACGACCTCGACGAGGAGCTAGACGAGAAGGTCGGCGACCTCCGCGAGCGGTTCATCGACCTCTACCGCGAGGTCGAGTCGCTCGAATCGGCCGACGCGGGCGCGGCGAGCGAAACCGCGGACGAGACCGCGGCTCGTCTCGACGAACTCGCCGACGAACTCGAGGGGGTCTCGTCCCGTCTGGACCGCCTCGACGCGACGGCGGCCGACGCCGCGTCCGCGGACCGCGTCGACGACCTCGGCGATCGGATCGAGGCGATCGACGCGCGCCTCGACGGACTGGACGTGGTCGGCGACCGGCTCGACGGCGTCGACGAGCGCGTCGACGCAGTCGGCGGCCGAGTCGACGAGATGGACCGGCGAGTCGCGAGCGTCGAGTCCGACCTCGACGAGATATCCACGGAGGGGCTGACCGAGGTCGACGACAAGCTCTCGCGGGTCGCGAACGCGGTCGTCAAGGTCAAACGCCGGCTCGAAGCGGCCGAGCGCGACCGCGCGGACCGGGAGCGCGTGGACGCGCTGACCCGCACCGCGAACCGGCACGGCGTGCGGAGCGCGGACTGCGACCACTGCGGCGGCGGCGTCGAACTGGGGCTGCTGTCGACGCCGGAGTGCCCCCACTGCGGACACCGGTTCGAAGATCTAGAGCCGAACACGGGCTTTCTCGGCACGTCGCGACTGCTCGTCGGGGACCGCCCGGCGATCGACGGCGACGTCTCCGATGACGGCGCGGAGGCCCGAGACCCGACCGACACGAACAACGCCGCCGCGAGCGACGGCGGCGCGGACGGCGACCGCCGATGAGCGACGACGAGCCGGACGACGAGTTCGAAGCGCCCGACTCGGACGAGGTCGACGACCCCTTCGCGGCGCTCGGCGACGGGGTCGACGACGGCGATCTAGGTGACGAAACCGGCCTCGAGGAAACCGGCTTCGACGATGGCGACGACTCGGACGACCTCGGCCTCGGCCGATCGACGGACGCCGCCGATCGGGCGGACCCGGCGCCGGCCGCGACCGACGAGGACCCGTTCGCCGAACTGGACGCCGACGCCGGCGACGCGGACGGAGGCGATCCCTTCGAGTCGATGGAGGTCGGCGACGTGGGCGATGAGGACGTGTGGGACGCGCTCGACGAGGAGGGCTCGGTCGGCGCCGACGCGGGGACGTTCGACGACCACGAGGCCGGCGCGGCCGCCGACGCGTCGACTCGGTTCCCCGGGGCGGCGGGGCCCCCGGAGGCCGGCGACGAACGCGTGATCGACAAGCGGAGCTACTGCCAGCAGTGCCCGCACTTCGCGGAGCCGCCGGAGACGGCGTGTACCCACGAGGGGACCGATATCGTCGAGTCGGTCGACTTCTCGCGGTTCCGGGTCCGGAACTGTCCGATCGTCGAGGCCAACGACCCCGCGTTCGACGGCGAGTAACCGGAAGCGGTTTCTCGCAAGCGTTCCCGTAGGTCCGAGCGATTGCTGAACACGTTCAAGCGCGCTCGGACGAAAGGGCGCGCGTCTCGTGATACGGCCCGCATCGAAGGGGAGTCGGTCGGTCGAGTTCGGGTCGGGAGCCGTCACCGGCGCGGTAGGGGATTCGATTACGGTCGTCCCGCTCGTCGTCGCGCTGGCGCTGCTGACGGACGTGTCGCTGCCGCACGCGCTCGCCGCGTTCGGCGCGTTCCAGATCGTCTGGGGAGTTCGGTACGGACTGCCGGTGTCCGTCGAGCCGATGAAGGCGCTGGCCGCGCTCGCCATCGCGGGCGCGCTCACCTACGCCGAACTCGCGCTCGCCGGCGTGATCCTCGGTGTCGCCCTTCTCGCGATCGGACTGACGGGGACGCTCGCGCGCGTCGAGCGCTGGATCGGCGAGCCGGTCGTCCGCGGGGTCCAGTTTGCGGTGGGGCTCGTCCTCTTCGAGACCGGGGTCGGACTCGCGGTCGACGACCCGGCGGTGGCGCTCGTCGGCGTCGCAATCGCCGCCGCGCTCGCGCTCGCGGGGCACGGGAAAGCGAGCGCGCTGGTCGTCGCCGCCGTCGGGGTCGCGAGCGCGCTGGTCGTCGCCGGGTTGCCGACGCCGCGACTGCCCGGCACGCCGCCGACGCCGGCGTTCGGGTCGGCCCCCACGCGCGCCACGCTCGACGGCGTCGTCGCGCAGTTGGCGATGACCATCGGGAACGCCGCGCTGGCGACCGCGCTCCTCTTCTCGGACCTGCTCGACGCCGAGGTCACGCCCGACGAACTGTCGACGAGCATGGGCGTGACGAACCTGATCGCGGTGCCGCTCGGCGGGATTCCCATGTGTCACGGCTGCGACGGCGTGGCCGGCAAGCACGCGTTCGGCGCGCGCACCGGCGGCGCGAACGTCGTGTTGGGCGTCGGCTACCTCGCGGCCGCCATGTTCGCCACGCCCGCGGTGATCGCGGCGTTCCCGCTGGCGATGCTCGGCGCGCTGCTCGCGGTCGTCGCCGTCTCGCTCGCGCGCAACGTCACCGACTCCGGGAACCGCGCGCTCTCGGTCGGGATCGGGCTGCTCGCGCTGGCGACGAACCTCGGCGTCGCGTTCCTCGTCGGGATCGCCGCACACCTCGCGTGGGAGCGGATCGGCGGATAACGGGTCAGTGGGAGGAGACCAGTTATAAACAGGATGCGGTGGCGTGTGCCTGCGAGCGGCCGCTAGGCCGCGAGCCAGCACGCGCGAGGGAGTCGGCCGACCGAAGGGAGGCCGACGAGGCTGGGGAGGCGTGAGGTGCGGTGCTGTGCGGGGCGGCCCTCGCGGCTGGGGCTTTGGAGGAGTTCTCCGCCGATCTACTGACACCCATTCATAAGCAATCGGCTGGGGCTTTGGCGGTGTTCGCCGGCGATTACCCGACGACACCGAGATCTCGGGATACGAATCCATCACCTCACGCGACGTATTCGACCGTACCCGCCGAACCTAAACCGCTCAACCACGTACCGAACGAGTATATGCAGTTCTGTGACGACTGCGGCTCGATGATGGTCTCTCGCGACGGAGAGATGGTGTGCCAAAACGACGACTGCGGCGCCACGACCGAGCGCGACGAGACGCTCGCCGCCGCCTTCGAGTCGACGACGGAACAGACCGGCGACGAGGTGATCGAGACGGAGGAGGGGGCCAACTTCGAGGGGAAACCGACCGCCACCGACGTCGTCTGCGACGAGTGCGGTCACGGCGAGGCGTGGTACACGATCAAACAGACCGGCGCCGCCGACGAGCCGCCGACCCGCTTTTTCAAGTGTAAGGAGTGCGGCCGCCGCTGGCGGGGGTACAACTGACGCCGATGGCCGGCAACGGGCGCACGAGCCGGACGCCGCAGGCCCTCCTCACACTCGCGGTGACGCTTCCGGCCGCGTTCCTCCTCGGCCGCGCGCTGGGGTTCTGGCGGCTCCGGCTCGCCGTCGGCAAACTGCTCGCGCTGCTGCCGGACGAGGGGGCCCCGGACCACGTCCGGGTGTTACCGCCGCCGGCCGACGAGTACGCCGGGACGCTCCCGACGACGCCGGCCGAGACCCGCGACCGGCTCCCCGAACACGGCTTCTCGGAGCTGGTCCGAGCGTACTTCCACGCGTACGAGCGCGACGGCGACCTGATTCACGAGGTCGGCAGCTTCGTCCACCGCCCGGAGGGGCTCACCGGCGACTGGCAGGTCCACGTCCGGCTGTTCCCCGCCCCTGACGGCTCGACCGAGGTGTGGGCCCACTGGGAGCGGAACCCGTACGTGGCGCCGCTGGCGCATCTCAGGATGGAGGGGTACGACCCGGCCCGCGGCGAGCGGATGGCGGCGGAGCTGATCGACGACCTCCGGTGAGCGCCCCCGCCCCAGTTCGAGCATCTCCGAGCCCCTCCGACTCCCTGATGAACCCCTCTCATTCCTCTTTTTCGACCGCACCGAGAGCAGCGCAAAGATAGTCGAATGTGACGTAGCGGTCCGGTGCGCGCGACGCCATCGCCCGGGTCGAACCCGAAGTCGCCCCCGATCGAGTCATTCGGTGTCAGTGTGAATGTCAACTATCACCATAGCAGTTCCGTCAGCCGATTTATCTGAATCGGTCGAGATTAAGGGCGTAAATCCGGCCCAAACACGACTGAATTCCGCTGTAGCGTTTGGCCGGTTCATAGGGCTCGACGAGAGAGGTCGGGGCACGATGAACACCGAACGCATCGCACTGGTCGCGGTCACGCTGGCGCTCGTCGTCGGCGGGGTCGCGACGCTGCTCGCACCGACCGTCGTCTCCGGCCCCGGGGGCGCCCCCGGGCAGGCGTCGGCGACCACCGTCGTCACCGACGGCGGACTCGGATCGCTGTTCGGGGTCGCGCTCTGGGGCGTGACGCTCCTGTTCGGCGCGACGGCGCTCGTCTGGTTCGTGCTCACGACCGTCGTGGGCGCGGGCCACGAGACGCCGCCGAACGAGTACGGCCTCGACGAGGTACAGGTCCGGATCATGACCGTCGACGCCGCCGAGGTCGTTCAGGAGACGGTCGACTCGCTCCCCGACGGGCTCGACGACGTTCACGTGATCGCGGAGTCACCCATCGACGCGCGCGGGGCGACGGTTCACGCCGTCCCGGACGAGTTCTCGTGTCACGCGGTCCGGAAGGGCCGCGCACAGGAGTGGGCGCGGCAGGCGCTGGACTGTCGGAAGGAGTTCGTCCTCTACCTCGACGAGGACAGCGTCGTCGAGTCGTTCGACGGCCTTCCTGACGCTGACATCGTCCAGCTGCGCGAGAAGCCGCGTCGCACGGACTCGAACCTCAGCTACCTCGCCGACGTCTACCGGATGGGCGTCCAGCTCGAACAGCGCGCGTTCGCGCGGCTCTCGATCCCGCTTTTCGCCTGGGGCGGCGGCATCGCCGTCCGCACCGAGGTCGAAGAGCGGACGACGTGGGACCGCGAGACGCTGGTCGAGGACACCGCCTTCGTCTGGGCGGCCTTCCGTGAGCTCGACGTGACGTTCGCGCTGTCGGACGCGGTCTGTCGCAACGAGGCGCCCCCCTCGCTGTACGAGATCCTCCAGCAGCGCCGCCGCTGGGCGGCCGGAAACGTTCAGGCGTCGGCGATGCTGCCGCTGCGCTACGAGCTGTTGACGCGGGTCCGCAACTACGCGTGGGCGCTCTCGCCGATCGTCACCCTGCTCGTCGTCCCGCTGTCGCTGCTCAGCGTGACCATCGTCTACAGCGGCCTCTTCTTCGCCGCGTCGATGGGACTGGCGCTGTGTACCCTCGGGTGGTTCCTGCTCGGCGTCCACTACTACGGCGACGACCACCGTCACTGGGCGCTCGCGGTCCCGCTCGCGCCGCTCATCACCGTCGTTCACTCGATGGGGACGGTCGCGGGCATCCTCAACCCGCCGGAGACGTTCCGGGTGACGACGAAGGTCGGGAGCGACTGATCCCGCCGCGAGGCGGCCCTGATCCGCGTTCGCGGACCGAACTCACGAGTCGCCGCGCAGTCGCGGGGCGAAGAACTCGGCGACCGCTTCTCCCGCGCGCCCCGCTCGGCCGACGAAGAAGTGGTCCGACTCGAACGCGACCGTCTCGACGCCCAGTTCGGTCGCCCGCTCGACGACGGGCTCCCAGTCGGCGGTCGAGTCGCGGGTCGCGTACAGCACGCGAACCGGCACCCCGTGGTCGACGACCTCGCCGAGCGCTTCGACCGCGTCGACGTCGGGGTTCAGCCGCGCGGTCGGGGCGAGCGCGCAGACGCCTGCGAGACCGGGTCGCGACGCGGCCGTAACGAGCGCGACCGTCCCCCCGAACGAGAAGCCGAACAGCCCGACGCGGTCGTAGCGGTCGCGCGCCCACCTCACCGCCTCGTCCGCGTCGGTGGTCTCCCCGTAGCCCTCGTCCCAGTCCCCGTAGTCGAACCGGAGGCAGTCGATCCCGCGGTCGGTCAGGGCGTCGCTCACGGCCGTGAGGCGCTCGTCGCCGCGGTGGCCCCGCTGTTGCGGGTGCGGCGGACAGGCGACGACGACCGCGTCGGCGCGGGAGCCGTTCCCGGTGGCGTCGCCACCGCCGTCGCTCGCGGCGGTGTCGAGGGTGGCGCGCACGTCGCGGCCGCCGGGAATCAGGACGGTGTCGCTCACGGGTGTGGTGGCGTCTCGTCCGGCCCGCTCAGGGCACCTGCGTCACGCGGTCGACGTTGCCGAGGGCCGCGAGGTCGTCCGCGAGCGCCTCTTGATCGACGTCCGCCTCGTAATAGAACACGAGGTCGAAGGCGCCGTCGCGGAGCAGCTGCTGGCACTCCCAGACGAACGACTCGTCGTCGAGGGTCAGCCCTTGGAACTGGTTCGACGCGAACTCCGTGTCGTCGTTGCCCGCTTCGATGTACGTCTCGCCCTTCTCCGCGTGGTCGGCGATGACCTCGTTGGCGGCGACCGTCAGCTCGTGCATCTCGAGGTCCTGTTGGCCGTCGAGGTCCGTGTGGACGATACAGCCCGCCAGCTCGATGTCGCCGGGCTCAAGCAGGGCTTTGGTGCGGGCGTACAGGTCCGCGTCGACGGTCTCGCTCATACCCGATCTTTCCCGCTCCCGTAATAAACGGGTGACGGTTCCCGCGGCGGGCCGGAACGAGGTCCCGCAAACACGGAGCGCGAATTCACGGTCCACTTCGTCCGATTCGGTGACCGCCTGCTTCACCGGCGCAGTACGAGCGGGAGAGACCGACTCCTACTCTCTGCGGCGTCGTGGACCACCGAGACGAAACGCTCCGTGTCCAGTGCACTCATGGCGACCCACACTGTAGTCCGTTCGTATGCCTGACAGCGTTCTCGTCGCGTTCGACGGATCTCCTCCCTCCGAGCGTGCCCTCACATACGCTGTCGAGAACTTCCTGAACGCGACCATCGTCGCGACGTACGTCATCAACCCGATTGACTCGATAGCGGACGTCGAGTCCGGCGGTCTCCCCGTCGCCGAAGGGTGGTACGACGACGCCCAAGAGCGAGCAACTGCCATCCAGACGACTGCCAGAACTCTCGCAGCAGATCACGATATCGAACTCGAGACTGTCACCGGAGTCGGGAAACCGGCACGAGAGATCGTCAGATACGCTGAGGAACACGACATCGATCAGATCGTCATGGGAAGCCACGGCCGATCAGGCGTCGGCCGTGCGATCCTCGGGAGCGTCGCCGAGGCCGTTACCCGCCGAGCACGGATTCCGGTGACGATCGTCCGATGACCCGTTTCGACCGGCGAAGCGGTATCAACACAACAGGTGCGCTGTCGATGAAAATACCGGTCCATAGACGACCAGACAACGACTTGTCGCCGTACAGCCCTCGTGAGACACGCGCTACCCGTCGGGAGGGAACGCGTGACAGTAACTGAACCGGCCCCGCCGTCGACGTGTACGATCCGGATCGAGCGTCGAGGCGGTCGGGGTGAAGCCGGCGCACGGGCCCTCGAACGACGGCTCCGGACCGCTCCCGGCGTCCGCGACGTCGAGGTTTCGTTTCGGACGGGAAGCGTCCGGATCACCTACGACGAGAGCGCCACCTCGGAGAAAACGCTCAGACAAGCGGTCCGTGATCGTAACGTCGCGGTCCGAGCGGACGCCGAGCCAGCAACCGACGACGGGAGCTCCCGATCGGAACTCAGGCGGGAGGCAGTGTTCGTCAGCCTGACTCTCGTCGGCATGGTGACCGGCCTAGCGACGGAGTGGCTCAACGGACCGACACCGCTGTTGTGGGCCGGCTACGGCGTCGCATACGTCTTCGGCGGCTGGTACGGACTCAGGGGCGCAATCGAGACGCTCCGCCACCGCGCCGTCGACATCGACCTGTTGATGATCATCGCCGCGCTCGGTGCGCTCTCGATAGGAGCGCCGTTCGAGGGCGCGATGCTCCTCTTCCTGTTCTCGCTGTCGAACACGCTACAGCATTACGCGATCGGGCGCTCGCGGCGGGCGATCAAGTCCCTCGTCGAGATGCGACCGGACGAGGCGCAGGTACTACGCGATGGGCAGGAAGTCACCGTCCCCATCGATGAGGTCACGGTCGGCGACGTGTTCGTCGTCCGCCCCGGCGACCGAATCCCGCTCGACGGTACCGTCACGTCCGGCGAGGGGACAGTCGATCAGGCTTCGCTCACCGGCGAGTCGGTGCCCGTACCGAAGGTACGTGGCGACGAGGTGTTCGGCGGGACGATCAACGAAAGCGGGAGCCTCGAAATCGAAGTCACGCGGCAGGCCCACGAGTCGGCGATCACGCGTCTCATCGACATGGTCGAACGCGCCCAAAGCGAGAAGGCCCCGACCCAGCGCCTCATCGACCGCCTCGAACAACCGTACGTCCTCGGCGTGTTCGCGCTCACGATCGCGGCGATCGCGATTCCGCTCGCGCTCGGCGGCGAGTTCACCGGCACGTTCTACCGTGCGATGACGCTGATGGTCGCCGCCTCGCCGTGTGCGGTCATCATTTCGACGCCGGCGGCGGTCCTTTCGGCGATCGCCTCCGGCGGCAGACAGGGTGTCCTCTTCAAGGGCGGCGAACACGTCGAGGCGGCCGCGAACATCGACGCCGTCGCGTTCGACAAGACGGGGACGCTCACGCGGGGCGACACGCAGTTGACCGACGTGTTCGTCCGTGAAGGCGCGGCCGGCGGGGTCTCGACCGACGACGACCTGCTCTCGCTCGCGGCCGCGGTACAAGCCCGGTCGGAGCACCATCTCGCTCACGCGACCGTGACGGCGGCGGAAGCGCAGTCCCTGGAGGTGCCGAGCGCACAGCGGTTCCAGTCGGTCGCCGGAAAGGGGGTTCGAGCCGACGTCGGAGACGGAACCGTCCACATCGGGAATCGCAGTTACTTCGAGACCGTGCTCGGAGACGCGTCGATCGACGGTATCGAACCGGGTCTCGACCGACTCCGAACACTGGAGGCGGAGGGAAAAACGAGCGTCCTCGTCGCCCGGGCGCGCGGCGGCGACACCACGGTGTTGGGCTGGCTCGCGTTCACTGACACGGTTCGACCGGGCGCCGCCGAGATGATCGACGACCTCCGCTCGCTCGGGGTCGAGCACATCGTCATGTTGACCGGTGACAACGAGCGCGTCGCACGGCAGATCGCCGACGAGGTCGGCATCGACGAAGTACAGGCCGAACTGCTGCCGGAAGAGAAGGTAGCGACCATCGAAGCGCTGGTCAGGAGACACGAGCACGTGGCGATGGTCGGCGACGGCGTCAACGACGCGCCGGCGCTGGCCACGGCGACGCTCGGCGTTGCGATGGGTGGAGCAGGGACGGACGTCGCGCTCGAAACCGCCGACGTGGTGCTGATGGGCGACGACCTCAGCAAGATCTCGTACGTCCTCGGATTAGGGCGGAAGGCTCGTCGGACGCTCACGGTCAACCTCGCCGTCGCGTTCGGCGCTATCGCGCTCATGGTCGGCGCGATCCTCCTCAGGGGAATTCCGCTCCCGCTCGCAGTCGTCGGCCACGAGGGATCGACGGTCCTCGTCTCGCTGAACGGGCTTCGGTTGCTCGGGTACCGGAAGTGAGCTACCGGAGTCGGGCGGTCGTCTGATCGTCCCGGCTCTCGACTCGGACGAGGCCGTCCGCAGAAAGGTCCGAGAGGAGCCCCCGAAGCCACTCACGGCCGTGTTCGCCGTCGGGGGCGTAGTCCACCCGGATTCGATGGCCGAGCGCGTCGAGGGCCATCTCCTCGTGCTCGCCGAGCAGTCGGACGATCCGCCCGCGGAACTGGCGGCGACTCCCCTCGAAGCTCGGCTGCTCCGGCACGTCGGGCGCGGTGAAGTCGCCCGTCTGGTAGGCGTGACACCACTCGCGCCACGGGCACCCCGCCTCGTCGCACTTCGGGGACTTCCCGCAGGCGACGCCGCCGAGTTCCATGATCGCGTTGTTCCAGACCCGGGACTCGCCGTCCGGCATGAGCGCCGAGGCGACCCGGGCGAACGCGTCGTCGTCGTCCGGCACGTCGAACGCGCGGTGGAGGACGCGTTTCACGTTGGTGTCGACGACGGCGTCCCCGTCGTTGAACGCGAACGACGCCACCGCGTTGGCGGTGTACGGCCCCACCCCCATCAGTTCCTGTAGTTCGTCGGGCGTCCGGGGGAACGCGCCGCCGTACTCGGACTCGACCTGTCCGGCCGCCTCGTGGAGGTACTTCGCGCGGTTGTTGTACCCCAGCGAGTGGTCCGACCAGAAGGCGACCACGTCGGCCCGGTCGGCCCCCGCGAGCGCCGCGGTCGTCGGCCACTCGTCGACGAAGTCCTCCCAGGCGGACACCACCCGGTCGAGCTGCGTCTGCTGGCTCATCACCTCGCTGACGAGGATCTCGTAGGGGTCGTCGGTGCGACGCCACGGGAACGCCCGGTGGTCGGCCTCGTACCACGCCACGAGCGCCTCGCGGACCGCGTCGACGTCGTCCGGGAGCTCCGGTTCGTCGGGGGGCGACCCGCCGCCGGCGTCGCCCTCGCTGGGGGCGCCGTCGGCGTCGGCATCCGAGGAGGACCCGTCCGGCTCGGTCATGTTCGTCGGTCGGGCCGGCGACGGTTTATCGGTGCTGTTCCTCGTCGGTGCGGACCGGCGCCATGGTCCGCGGGTCGCGGTCGGGGCCGGGGTACTCGCCGCCGACCGCGTCCGGGTAGAGCTTTGCGGGGTCGAACACCGCGGCGAACGCGCGCGGCTCCCGAACGCTCACGGGCAGACGCTCGCGCAGCCCGGCGGCGGCCCCCGGCCCGGTCAGCGAGGGGTCGAGGCTCACGATCTGCATCGCGCCGCCCCGGTACGCGGACGCCAGCGCGGGATGGTCGCCCGGCGGCTGTGCGACCGGCTCCCGCCACGCCTCGGCCGCGTCGCGCCAGTCGGCCGCCAGTTCCGGGTCCGAGAGCGCCGCGATCACCGCCTCCGCGTCGTCGAGGAGCCGGTCGCTCGCGAGCAGCGTCGTCCACGCGTGCGAGCGCAGCGCGTCGAGCCCCTCGCGGGCGGCCCCGCCGACGAGGAGGTCGGCCGCGAGGGCGTCGGCGTCGGCGACCACGCGAGCCGGACTGGGGTCTGGGGGGTCGGCGGCGAGGTCGCCGGTCGGCTCGTCGTCCTCGGTCGGGTCGTCGTCATCGGTCGGTTCGTCGTCCTCGGTCGGCGCCGACCGCACCTCGTCGAGCGCGCGTCGCACGGCCGCCTCGTCGGGATCGCCGGCGCTCGCGGCCGCGCGGTCGAACAGGTCGCCGAAGGTCATGCTCGTCGGTCGTCGCCGCGGGCGTATCGTCCTTGCGGCCCGAACCACCGCGATGACGCCCGTTTTTACCGCTCCGGCCACAGGTGCTGGTATGAGCTCTCGTGACGAATCCCTGCTGGAACGGCTCAAGCGACCGGAGTACACCGGCGAGAACCGATGCGTGCCGTGTACCGTGCTCAACGTCGCCATCGCCGGGGTGTTGACGCTCGTCGCCGCCGTCCTCGGACCGATCTCGGCGCTCGCGGTGTTCACCGCCTCGATGGTGAGCATCTACTACCGCGGGTACCTGATTCCCGGAACGCCGGAGTTCACGCAGCGGTACCTCCCGGAGCCGGTGCTCGCGGCGTTCGGCAAGACGCCGGACGGCCCCCGCGACGGCTGGGAAGGCGGCGAGCCGACGGTCGTCACCGAGGAGACCGCGGTCGGCGACGACGAGGCCCCCGGTTCGACCGGCGAGTCGGAGCGTTCCGCCGCGGGCGACGATGAGGGCGCAGACGCCGGAACCGACGACGACGAGTACGAGTTCCAGACCGTCGAGCGGATCGAGAACCGCCGTGAGAACGCGGTGGACCCGGTCTCGTTCCTCCTCGACGTCGGCGTCGTCGAGGAGACGGACGGGCCGGAGCAGCTGGCGTTCGAGCCCGCGTTCGCGGACCGCGTCGCCGAGACGGTCGCAGACATCGACCGCGACGCGGTCGACCGCGAGACGCTGGCGGCCATGTTCGGCGTCGAGCCCGACGAAGTGACCTTCGAGGGGCGCTCGTACCCCGCGATCACGGTCCGGCGGCGCATCCGGAAGTGGCCCGGCGACGCCGCGTTCCTCTCCGACGTCGCCTCTCACCTCGCGCTCGCGGACCGCACCGACCGGTGGCTCGACGTGCCGTCCGCACAGCGGCTCTCCATCCTCCAGTCGCTCCGGTCGTTCCACGAGACCTGTCCGGCCTGTGGCGGCGAACTGGTGTCGACGGCCGACACCGTCGAGTCCTGCTGTCTGGCTCACGAGGTCGTCGCGATCCGGTGTGACGACTGCGGCGAACACGTCCTCGAACTGGACCCGAAGGAAGTGAGCCGCGACGCCGAATCGACCGGTATCACGCCCTGAGTCCTGGTTCTTTCTGTTCTCGTCGAGCTCGCGGGACCTATCCGATGTCGACCCGCGGATCGAGGTACCCGTACGCGAGGTCCTGGACGACGTTCCCGATCACGCCGACCCAGATGATGACCACGGTACCGCCGAGCAAGACGGGGAGGTCGCGGTTCTCGACCGCGTCCAGAAGCAGCAGGCCGAACCCCTCGATCCCGAACAGCACCTCGATCACGAACGTCGCGAGCACCAAGAGCCCGAGCGCCTCGGTGAACAGCATCGAGAAGAACGGGATCGCCGCGTTCCGGAGGACGTGAGCGGCCACGCGGCGGTCCGAGGCGCCCTTGGCCCGGACGAGCGAGACGAAGTCGGCGCTCGCGTACTCACGCGAGTGCGCCCGCGAGTAGCTGACGTACCCGCCGAGCAGCGTCGCGGCGGCGAACGCGATCGGGAGCAGGTGGTCGTACAGCAGCGGCGACGCGGCGGTCGAGTCGCCGAGCGTCCGCGAGTAGAGCAGTCCGCCGATCCAGAAGTTCGGGAGCGCGAACAGCAGGTACGCCGCGCCGATTCCGCCCGACGCGAGCCGCCCGTCGGGGTTCAACGCCGCGTACGTCCCGACCCCGACGCCGACGGCGACGGCGATCACGAGGGCCGGGAGGACGTACGTCGCGGTCCGGACGACCGCGTCGGTGACCAGCGGGAAGACGGCGTCACCGCCCAGCGACGTTCCCCACTCGAGCGTGACCATCCTGCCCAGATAGTCGGCGTACACCTCCGTGAGCGGGCGGTCCAACCCGCGAGCGGCGAAGTACTCCGCGCGGATCTCCGCGAGCACTTCGGGGTCGTTCTCCCCGGCGAACCGGGCGGCCCCGATCTGCCCTTGGAGCACCCAGTCCTGCGTGAGGGTGAACAGTCCGAACACCGCCGTGAGGACGACCCACGCGGTGGCGACCCCCATGAGCGCGCGCTTCGCGAGGATCCGGAGCGGGTTCATCCCCGCTGACCTCGTCGTCGACGGGAGGTCGGCTGGTTCGGCGCGGGGCGGCTCGTTTCGACGACCGAAATCGACCGTTTCGGAGGGCATCGGAGCGGCATGGGGCGGACCGACACGGGGAAACAACCCGTCCGAATCCACATCAAGCCACCGGACGGGTTCGAGCCATCGGACGCGTCTCCCCGGAGGCGACCGTTCTCGGGACCCTCGGGGGTCGACGCCGGCCGCCGCGGCGGGTGGTTTTAACTTGTCGTCGGCGAATGAGAACGTAGTTCCCCCGCTCTATGCGATCGGACGATTCCCCTCCCCGATTCGAAGACGTCGACTGGGACAACGTCGAACGGTCTCGCACGGTCGCGACAACCGAGCGAGCGACGCTGCTCCTCGGCGCCGCCCTCGTCGGCGGACTGTACGCGTACAACCGAACGTCGGCCGACCCGTTCCTCGTCGGCCGCTGGCAGCCGGCCGCGATCGACTGGCTGTTCGCGGCCGCCTCGGTCCTGATCGCCGCGTACGGCCTCGTCCCGCTCGCGCGACGCGTCGACTCCCCGGACTCGTGGCTCTCGCTCCTCCGGTCGCGCCCGGCCCCGACGGCGGCCGCGGCGTTCCTGCTCGCGCTGCTCGCGGTCGGGATAGTCGGACCGCTCGCCGGCGCCTCTTCCATCCGGTTTCAACACGCCTTCCATCCGCCGGTCGGGTTCGCGAGCACGGTCCCGCCACAGGAGTGTCTGGGCACCGTGACCGGCGGCCCCTTCGACAGCGTCTGTCACGGATCGTGGGAGTACCCCCTCGGTACGAACGAACGGGGACACCCGCTCGGGTTCCTCCTCGTCGAGGGCGCTCGCGTGGCGGCGTACCTCCTCGTGATCGCCGCCGCGTTCGTCGTCCCGCTCGCGGCGGCGGTCGGCGTCGTCGCCGGGTTCCGCGGCGGGCGCGTCGACGACCTGCTGTCGGCGTACGTCGACGTCCAGTTGAGTCTCCCCGCGGTGTTGCTGTACTTCGTCGGCTACACGTACTACGGGCCGTCGCTCCTGTTGTTACTCGCCACCTTCGGCCTCCTGAGCTGGGGCGGGATCGCGCGACTGGTCCGCAGCGAGGTGATCCAGCGCCGCGAGGACGGCTACGTGTTGGTCGCGCGGAGCCTCGGCGCCTCCGAGTGGGACGTGGCACGCCGCCACGTTCTCCCGAACAGCACGAACACGCTCGTTCCGGCCGCCTTCCAGCTACTGGCGCTTTTCGTCCTGATCGAGGCGGGGATCGCCTTCCTCGGATTCCACGAACTCGGCACCTACTCGTGGGGGTCGACGATAAGCGAGGCGACAAACGCCGCGGTCGCCGGCCAGCTACAGAGCCGCGCCGACGTGCCCGCCGCCGACGTCTGGTGGGTCTCGACGCTGCCGGCGCTGGCGCTGACCGCGACCCTGTTCTCGCTCAAGACGCTGGGAGACGGGATCCGCGACGCGCTCGACCCGCGGGGTGACCGCTGATGGCCCGGCACCCAGAGCCGGACGAAGGGCGGGCGAACGCCGCTTCCGACGAGCCCACCGAAGAGGACCCGCTCCTCTCGGTGCGGGACCTCCGGACGCGGATCGACACCGACGACGGTCCGCTGTTCGCGGTCGACGGCGTGAGCTTCGACGTCGACAGCGGCGAGACCGTCTGTCTCGTCGGCGAGTCCGGCAGCGGCAAGAGCGTCACCTGCGAGTCGCTCACCGGCATCGTTCCCCAACCGCCGGCGGAAATCGTCGGCGGATCGGTTGCCTTCGACGGCCGCGACCTCTCTTCGGTTCCCGACAGCGAACTTCGCGCGGTTCGGGGACGGCGGATCGGACACGTGTTCCAGAACCCGTCGCGCGCCCTCGATCCGGTGTACACCGTCGGCGAGCAGGTCGCCGAGCCGATAGCAATCCACGAGGACGTCTCGCGGGCCGACGCCCGCGAGCGCGCCGTCGACCTCCTCCGCCGCGTGGGGATCCCGCGGGCCGACCGCCGGGCCGACGACTACCCCCACGAGTTCTCCGGCGGGATGCAACAGCGCGTCGCCATCGCGACCGCGCTGGCGGCCGATCCGGACCTCGTCATCGCCGACGAGCCGACGACGGCCGTCGACGTGACGGTCCAGGCGCGGCTGCTCGACCTATTCCGCGAACTCGGCGACGGCGGAACCGGGTTACTGCTCGTCACCCACGACCTCAGAGTGGTCGCCGCCGCGGCCGACCGCGTGGTCGTGATGTACGGCGGGACGGTCGTCGAGCGCGGCCCGGTCGAGTCGGTGTTCGCCGACCCCGCGCACCCGTACACGCAGGCGCTGTTCGACAGTCACGGGACGGACCGCCGCGTCGGGGGTCCCGCGAGGGCTCGGAGCGCGGACGATCACGTCGTCCGCGGAAACAGTCCGACGGACAACGGCCGCGGAAACGCTCCGGCCGACGAGTCCGTCGCCCGTGGAAACGCTCCGGCCGACGAGCCCGTCGCCCGTGGAAACACTCCGGCCGACGAATCCGTCGCCCGCGGAAACGCTCCCGCCGACGAGTCCGTCGCCCGCGGCGACGTTCCGACTGACGGCTGTCGCTTCCGGAAGGAGTGTCCGTACGCCGTCGAGGCGTGTGCCGGCGGCGAACAGCCCTCGTTCAGGGCGGTGGCCGCCGAGGCCGACCGTCACGTCGCCTCCTGCGTCCACTACGCGCCAGACGGCGACGCGAGCGAGATCCGAGCACACGCCGCGTCGCTCGCGGCGAGCGACCGCCGGGACCGGAACGGACGGGGGAGAGACGCCGACCGCGACACCGCAGAGCGAGGTGACCGCCGATGAGCCGCCAGTCGGACCCGCTCTGTGTCGTGCGCGACCTCGAGAAGCACTACCCGATCACCCGGGGCTGGCTCCGTCGCGAGGTCGGCCGCGTCCGCGCCGTCGACGGCGTGAGCTTCGCGCTCGAACGGGGAGAGGCCCTCGGGCTGGTCGGCGAGTCCGGTAGCGGGAAGACGACGGTCGCACACACGCTGCTGGGACTGGAGACGCCGACGGGCGGCACCGTCGAGTTCGACGGAGACCTGGTCTCGGAGCTGTCCGGCGACGCCGAACGCTCGTTCCGGCGGCGCACGCAGCTCGTCGTTCAGGACCCGGACGACGCGCTCGACCCGCGGATGCGCGTCGGCGAGAGCGTCGCGGAGCCGCTCCGGGTCCACGGGATCAACCGGGTCCGCCGCGAGGCGATCGTCGCCGACGTGCTGGAGCGAGTGGGACTCGGCGAGGACGACGCCGACCGCTACCCGCACGAGTTCTCGGGCGGGGAGAAGCAGCGCATCTCGATCGCCCGCGCGCTGGTGACTAACCCCGACCTGATCGTCGCCGACGAGCCGACGAGCGCGCTCGACGCGCGGGTGCGGTCGGACATCCTCGCCCTCCTCGACCGGATCCGGCGCGAGTTCGACGTTGCGATCCTGTTCGTCAGTCACGACCTCGGCGTCGTCGAGCGGTTCTGTGACCGGGTCGCGGTGATGTACCTCGGAGAACTCGTCGAGCGGGGGAGGGCACGCGACGTGCTCTCTGACCCGGACCATCCGTACACGCGGGTGCTCCGGTCGTCGATCCCCTCGCTCGACCCGACCGACCGGCGGCTCGGACGGCCGCTGACCGACACCGTTCCGGAGCCGAGCGACCCGCCCTCCGGCTGTCGCTTCCACCCTCGGTGTCCGGCCGTGATCCCGGCGGTCGACCTCGACCTCTCTCACGAGACGTGGCGCGATGTCGCCGCGTTCCGCTTCGCGGTCCGCGCGGACGAACTGCCGCCCGAGGCCGTGGGTGACGGGCCGGGGACGACGGACGCCGACGCGGTGGCCCCGACCGACGTTCGACGGGCCGTAGGCCTCGAGGGCGAACTGGCGGACCCCGACGCCGAGCGGGCGGTCGTGGAGGCTGCCGCGTCGCTCGCGGCCGGCGACGCCGAGGCCGCCGCGGCGACGCTCGACGAGGCGTTCCCGACGCGCTGTGAGCGGGAGTCGCCGACCGCGGTCGAACGCGAGACGGGCGGCACCGTCGCGTGCCTGCGACACGATCCGACGACGGAAGCGCCGCCGGTCGCGGACGGCGGGACGGACCGCGAGAGATAGTCGCCGCGAAGCAGGCCCGACCGCGCGTCAGCGAACGATCCGGACGGTCGTCTCCGCAGAGAGCCCCTTCGCCTCGGCGTCGCCGGTGTTGATCGCGGCGCCGATGGTGTACTCGCCGGGCGTGGCGGGCTCCCACTCCGCGTCGGCCACGCGGAACATCTGGTCCCAGCGCTTGCGGAACTCCTTGCGCTCCCCGCGGTCGAACCTGAACTCTCCGGGCTCGTCCGGCGGGTCCCGCAGCGGGACGCTCGACGCCTCGACGTCGCCGTCGACGGACCACTCCCACAACAGCGGGGACTCCGTCGCCAGCGAAACCGGGATCGGGAGGCGGTTGCGCATCGTCACGGTGAACGGGATCAGGTCTCCGGCTTCGTACTCCTCGCTCGGCGTCGACACCTCGACCGAAATGAAGCGGTGCCGGAGACTCGCGGGCAGGAAGAGGTCACTCAGCGACCCCGAGGGAACCGATCGCAGCGACTGGAGCGCCGTCTCCCGATCCCGTTCGGTCGGGGCGTGCGACTCGTCGTCATCGCGATGGAGCGCGTCCGATTCGTAGATGCGACGCATTACCCTCCGTACGCGAGGGCGCCGATAAAGTGTTATGCCCGGGGAGAGCCGTCACCGAAGTCGGATCGGCCGGGCGGGCGCCGCCCGGCGAGTGACACCGCCGATCAGTCGTCCGCCCGGCCGCGGTCGGCCTCGCCGTCGGCCGGCGGGGCGTCGGCGTGGAACGCGTTCGCCTCCTCGTCGAAGCCCTCGTCGAAGCGGAGGCACGCGATCTCGTGCCCGTCTCCGACGGTGTAACCCGTCGGGTGATGTTGGGAACACGGCGAGGTGAACGCCTCTTCGAGCGCGCTCCCGGCCGCGTCGATCCGGCCCTCCTGGAGCGTGCCGATCGCCTCGGTGACGACGGACTCCGCCGCCGGGTCCGACAGCTCCTCCGGCAGGTCGAACTCCTTGCGGACCATGCGGTCGAAGACGTCTATCGACGCCTCGGCGGGATCCGATCGGTCCCCGTCGATCTCCGAGTCGAGCTCCGCGGTGACCGACTCCACCGAGTCCGCCTGCCGCGTGCGGAGCTTCATGTCCATCACCGAGCGCCAGACCTCCTGTGAGAGGTCGTACTCCTCGTCGGGGATGACCTGCGGACACCGCGTGTGGAACCGACAGCCGGACGGCGGATTAATCGGCGAGGGAACCGTCCCCGAGAGGAAGATCTGCTCGCTGTCCCACAGGGGGTCCGGCTCCGGAATCGCCGAGAGCAGTGCCTCCGAGTAGGGGTGATACGGCGGCTCGAACACGTCCCCAGTCGCGCCGACCTCGGCGACCTCGCCGAGGTACATCACCGCGATGCGGTCGGAGATGTGTTCGACGACGCTGAGGTCGTGTGCGATGAACACGTACGAGAGCCCGAACTCGTCTTGGAGGTCCTCCAAGAGGTTGAGGATCTGCGCTTGGACGCTCACGTCGAGCGCCGACACGGGCTCGTCGCAGACGATCACTTCCGGATCGACCGCGAGCGCACGGGCGATGCCGATCCGCTGGCGCTGACCGCCGGAGAACTCGTGCGGGTAGCGGTTCGCGTGGCTGGGGTTCAGCCCGACGGTCTCTAACAGCTCGTAGATCTGCTCGGTCCGCTCTTTGCCCTCCGCGATGCCGTGGATGTCCAGGGGCTCGCCGATGATGTCACCGACGGTCAGCCGCGGGTTCAGGCTGGAGAACGGGTCCTGAAAGATGTACTGGATGTCAGTGCGCAGCGACCGCAGATCCGAGCTCGACAGCTCCGTCAGGTCCTGTCCCTTGTAGTAGACGGACCCGCCGGTGGGCTCGATCAGTCGGAGCATGCTCCGACCGAGCGTCGTCTTCCCGCAGCCGGACTCCCCGACGACGCCGAGCGTCTCGCCCTCGTGGAGCGTCAGGTCGACGCCGTCGACGGCCTTCACCGGCTGCGAGCGGCCGAGCAGGGTGTCGACGAATCCGCTGCTTGACTCGTAGTACTTCTCTAACCCCTCGACGCGGAGGATGGGCTCGGACTCACTCACCGGCCCCACCCCCGGTGTACCGCTCGACGGTGTCGTTCGTCGGCCCGTCGACGTCGACGGAGTAGGTGAGCCCCTGCGAGAGCCCCTCCGTGTACTCCAGACACGCCGCGGCGTGCTCGGTGTCGAGCGTGGCCTCGGTACCGGTCTCGACGTCCGTCAGCGCCGGTTCGCTACGGGTACACGCCTCCTCCGCGAACGGACACCGCGGGTGGAAGCTACACCCCGAGGGGAGTTCGACGAGGTCCGGCATCGTGCCGGGAATCGTCTGGAGACGGTCCCGCTCGTCGCCCACACGCGGGATCGAACTCATCAGTCCGACCGTGTACGGGTGTTTCGGGTCGTAGTAGAGCTCCTCGGCCGAGGCCTTCTCGACCGCCTTGCCGGCGTACATCACCATCACGCGGTCACAGACCTCGGCGATGACGCCGAGGTCGTGCGTGATGAGCTGGACGGCCGTGTCGAACTCGTCGGCGAGCTCGCGCAGTTCGTCGAGGATCTGGGCCTCGATCGTGACGTCGAGCGCGGTCGTCGGCTCGTCGGCGACGATCAGGTCCGGGTCACACGACAGCGCCATCGCGATGATCGCCCGCTGTTGCATCCCGCCGGAGAACTCGTGCGGATAGTCCGAAAAGCGCGTCTCCGCCTCCGGGATCCCGACGCGGTCGAGCAGCTGGATCGTCCGCTCGCGCGCCTCCTCGGAGGAGTAGTCCAGATGGTGTTCGATCGCTTCGGATATCTGCCCTCCCACGGTGTACACCGGGTTGAGGGCGGTCTGTGCGTCCTGGAAGATCATCGCGATCTCGTTGCCCCGGATCGAGCGGATCTCCGATTCGGACATCTCGAGGAGGTCCTCGCCTTTGAAGAGGATCTCCCCGCTCTCGATCTGACCGGGGCTCTCGATGAGCCGGAGCACAGAGAGCGCGGTGACGCTCTTTCCGGCTCCGCTCTCGCCGACGACTCCGAATTTCTCGCCGCTCTCGATACGGTACGAGAGGTTGTCGACGGCGGTGACGACGCCTTCCTGCGTGTAGAATCTAACCGTCAGATCGTTGATTTCGAGAAGTGCCATTACTCTTCACCTCCGCGACCGACGCCGGTCTGCTGGGCGTCGAGCGCGTCGTTGATCCCGTCGCCGATCATGTTCATCGCCATCACGAAGATGAAGATGGCGGCGCCGGGGTACACCGTCGCCCACCAGGGGATCCGTCCGCCGGGACCCTGGATGAGCGTCTCGCGAGTCGCGTCGAGCATCGTTCCCCACTCGGCCGTGCTCGGCGCCAGACCGAGCCCGAGGAACCCGAGCGCCGCGACGCCGATCACGACGCTACCGATGTTGAGCGAGGCCAACACGACGAGCGGCGGCATCGCGTTCGGCGCGATGTGTCTGAACACGACCGATCGGTCGCGCGCGCCGAGCGCCTTCGCCGCCAACACGTACTCGTTCTCCTTGATCTGTAGCACCTCACCGCGGACGAGCCGGCCGTAGCCGGCCCAGCCGAACAGGCTGAACGCCAGCACGAGCTGCCAGTAGCCGCCGCCGAGGATGGCGACGATGATGAGCGCCAACACGAGACCGGGGAACGCGTAGATCGTGTCGACGATCCGCATCATCAGTTCGTCGACGTTACCCCCGTAGTAGCCGGAGACGGCGCCGTAGATGAGGCCGAACGAGGCCGTCAGTCCGACCACGATGAACCCGATCGAAATGCTGTACCGGCCGCCGACGAGCATGCGGGAGAACAGGTCCCGGCCCGAGCCGTCGATCCCCATCGGGTAGTCCCACGACGGCGGGCCGTAGACGTCCACGCTCGGGTCCTGGAGATAGAGGATCGTCGTCGGGTCGTACGGCGCCAGCGAGAACGGCTGGACGACGACCCCGGCGACTTCGATGGGACGCGCGAAGAACGCGGCGAGCGCCATCAGGACGACGATCACCAGCGCCCCCATCGCCGATCGGTTCCGGGTGAACCGACGGAGACCGCGCCGCCACCGCCCGACGGTCTCGCCGCCCGTGTCGTCGGTCCAGTTGGAGAGCGGTTCGCGTTCCGTGACGCGCTCGGAGTCGAACCCGGAGACCCGGATGCGACCGCGATCGCTGTGATGTTGTCGTTCGTCAGTCATATCGAATCCGTGGGTCGAGCGCCGCGTACACGATGTCCGCGACGAAGTTCGCGAGGATCACGAAGAAGCCGGTGAACAACGTGATCGCCATCACCACGTTGATCTCGCGTGCGTTGATCGCGTTAATGAACTCACGGCCGAGTCCCGGCCAGTTGAAGACGACCTCGACGACGACCGAGCCCGCGACGATGGACGCGGTGAGCGTCGCCGCCAAGGTGACGACCGAGATGAGCGAGTTCCGCAGTACGTGTTTCAAGATCACGGTCCGCTCCGGTAGCCCCTTCGCGCGGGCCGCGGTCACGTACTCTTTGTTCAGCTCTTCGGTCATCGAGGTCCGCATGACGCGCATGATGCTCGCGGCAGATGCGGTCCCGATCGTGATGCCCGGCAAGATCAGGTACCAGAGCATACTCGGGTGGTACAGCGGGACGCCCGAGGGGGCCAACACCGGGAACAGTCCGAGGTACAGGGAGAATATCAGGATCAGCATCAGCCCGAGCCAGAAGTTCGGGATCGAAATCCCCGAGAGCGCGAGGAAGCGGCTGATCGTGTCGCCGATCTGGTCTTTGTTGACCGCGGCGTAGATACCGGCCGGGATCGCGATGATCAGCGCGAACGCCCAGCCGAACAGACCGAGTGCGATGGTTTCGGGAAGTCGCCGCCAGACGATGTCCGAGACTGCGCGACCGGTCCGCAGCTCCTGCCCGAAGTCGCCGACGAGGACGTTGGTGATCCAGTCGTAGTACTGGACCCAGACGGGGCCGTCGAGGCCCCAGCGCGCCCGGAGTGCCGCCTTCTCGGCGGCTGTGACGTCCGGGTTCAAGGCGACCAGCCGCGTGACCGGGTCACCGGGCGTGAGGTGGAACAGCCCGAAAGTGATCACCGAGACCCCGAACATAATCGGGATTATCGACAGTGCGCGTTTCACTATGAAACGTTGGAGGCTCATCGTCGCTGAGGTACCGTGATAGTCATCAGTTGTGAGTAGTGGTGTGTGCGTGTGGGAACGAAACCCGGTCCGGAGGGACCGTTACTGCTCGGCGGCGACTTCTTCGAGCAGCTCGACGGCGCGTTCGGGGTCGTACTCGTTGGTCGGCTTCACTTCGCTCAGGAGTTCCTCGTAGTCCGCCGTTCCCGAACCGCGGGCGAGCTGCGGGATGTCGGTGAACGCCGGGCTCCCGAAGCCGCTCAGGACGTTCTCGACGATGCGTTCCCGCGGGACCAAGTGGTTGATCGCTTGGCGGACGCGCTTGTCGTCGAACGGCTCGATGTTGACCGGGTACTGGATGTACGTGTACCCGCCGGCCTCGACGGAGTCCAGCAGGAAGTCCTCGGACTCGTCGAAGTCTGCGAGCGTCCCCGAGTTGAGACCGTAGGTCATGTCGATTTCGCCGTTCTGGAGCGCGGCGGAGCGCGTGGAGTTGTCCGAGACGATCTGGAGCTCGAACGCGTCGATGACGGGACCGTCGGGGAACTCCGAGGGACCGTCGAACCAGCTGAACGCCTCGCTGACGCCGACGTTCTCGAGCCAGTAGTTACCGAACTTGTTGACCTCGTAGTACTGCTCGTCTTCGAACTCGGTGAACTCGTACGGGCCCGTCCCGACGGGCTGGTTGCCCTCGCGGGGGTCGAGGCTGCCCTTGTCGACGTCGGATATCTGGTTCTCGTTGAGAATCAACAGACTGGGCAGGAGGCGCTCGGCCTCCGCGTCGGCGATCTGCGCGTAGATGTCGACCGTGTACTCGTCGACTTCGACGACGGCGAGGACGGAGTCGAACGTCTGCGGGGCGACCACGGAGTTCTCGGCGTACTCGTAGGTCGCGACGACGTCCGACGCCGTGAGCTCGTCGCCGTTGTGGAACTCGACGCCCTCACGCAGGTTGTACCGGTACTGCATCCCGTAGGTGCCGTCCTGCGCCGCCTCGACGGCGTCGTCGGGGAGCAGCACGCGGACCTCGTCGTCCTCGGCCGGGTTGTCCTCGGGGTGCTGGATGATGACCTGCTCTTCGGTGTCGACGGCGCCCTCCTCGGTGGTGCCGGCCGTGCTCATGTAGTCGGCGTACGCGGTCACGTCCACGTCGGTCGCGTCGAGCAGCTCGTAGCTCTCGGCGAGCCACGGGTAGACGTTCCCCTCCTCGTCGCTCGTGGTGAGGCCCTCGAAGATGAAGTTCTGCGCGATCGTCGAGGTCGTGTCGCTGCTGTGCGGCGGGTCGAACGACTCGGGGTTCGCGGAGAGGGCGCCGGCGAGCGTACCCCCTTCGACGAGGTCACCGAGCTCGCTGTCGCCGGCCGCAGTGTTCTCGCGGTCGATCCACATGACCTGCTCGTCCTGCGGGGCGTACATCGCGTAGCTGAACGTCCCCTCGGTGAACGGGAAGATGGAGTAGCCGTGGATGTCGGTGCTGGTCACCGCGCTGTTGAGCCCGAAGTGCGTGATGGAGCTGTATCGCTCCTCGGCGAGGTAGTTCCAGACCTCGTCGTAGCGCTCGCCGCGGAGCTCGGAGTCGCCGGCGACCTCCGGCCCGTACCGCGCGGCGTCGATCATCTCGTCGAGCTCGGGGTCGTCGATCCCGTTGAGGTTACAACAGGCGCCCTGGTTCTCGGAGTAGTGGAGCGCGTTACAGAAGCTCCCCGGATTGAACGTGCCGGACAGGCCGATACACGGAACGTAGCCGTTGTTCTGATACTCGGGGTCGAGGACGCGGCCGACGTACGTGTTCCACTCGAACGTCTCGATGGAGGTGTTGAAGTACTCCGTCTGGCTCATCGACTCGGCGATGAGTTCGAGGAGCTGGACGCGGTCGTCGTTGCCCGCGTTCGTCTCCAGCCGGACGTCGAGCGGGAAGAGGCCGTCGGAGCCGTCTCCGCCGTCTCCGCCGTCGCCGCCGTCGCCGCCATCTCCGCCGTCTCCGCCGTTACCGCTACACCCCGCGAGACCGGCGCTTCCTGCCGCGCCGATCGTCACGAGAACGTTCCGGCGATTGAGCTGACTGCCTGCGTCGGATGGTTCGTGCCTGCTTGGCATACTAGACATCCAACAACCAAACACTATAATAACTTACGAAACCCCCGGTCGTCAAGTCCGTATCAGATTTTCAAACGTTTGTCTGGGAAGAACGGTTCTTTTCATCCTTATAGCGTATGTCACCGGCGCACGGGCAAATGTTACCACACAAACTATCATGAATCCACACAAACGGCGTGAGCGATTCTACGCCGCGAGCCGTCGCACCGTTCGTTTTATTCATGGAGCGTGATGCTGTATCCGTGTCCGATCTCTCCCCCGTCAACCCGACCGTCGCGGTCCCCCAGATCTCCGTCGACGATCTCCACGTTCGATCGAACGTCGAGCGCCTCCGGAGGAGGGCTGCCGAGCTGCCGGCCGCGGTGGACCTCGCGGTCTTCCCCGAGTACGCGCTCACGGGCTTCGCGCCGGATGACAGAATCCGCGACGCCGCGCTATCGCGCGACGAAGCGCGGGATTACCTCGACGAGATCGCGGACGTAGCGAGCGCCGCGGTGGTCGCCGGCTACGCCGAGCGCGACGGCGACGCGGTGTACAACGCGAGCGCGTACGTTCCGCCGCCGAACCACGCACCTCACGACGGCGTTTCGACCGACGGCGTCGGCGGAGGCGCGACCGACGCGCGGACCCCCGACGCGAACGGCCCGAACACCGGTTTCTCCGTCTACCGCAAGCGACACCTGTGGGACGCGGAGGGTGAGCTGCTGACGCCCGGCAGCGACCGCGTCGTCGTCGAGGCGCCCGTCGGCTCGGCCGGACTCCTGACCTGCTACGACCTCAACTTCGTCGCGGAGAGCGCGTGGTTCGCCGACCGCGCCGTCGACGCCCTCGTCGTGGTCGGGGCGTGGCCCGCCGACCACGCCGCGAACTGGCGGCTCCTGTGCCGCGCTCGCGCGCTCGACGGCGTCAGGTGGGTCGTCGGCGCCGGCCGCACCGGGACCGCGGGCGGCGAGCGCGCGGCCGACGAGGCGACGTACGCCGGCGGATCCCTCGTCGCACGACCGGACGGCGCGGTCGCGACCGAACTCGACCGGGAGGCGACGACCCTGACCGCGACGCTCGACCGCGACACGCTGGCCGCACAGCGCGACCTCGTCGGGGTCGTCGACGAATAGCAGAAAATAATTTTGCTAATGTGAAAGAGTAGTTTTCTCAGTGGGAAGCATTAAGTAGGTCGCGCGCGTATGTACAATTGAAATGAGTACCCAGAAGCAGGCCCGTCAGCGATACGGCGACGTCCACGAGAGCGAAGCGCTCCGCGTCCCCGAGGAGAAGGCGGAACAGCTCGTCGACGCGCTCAACAGCGACCTCGCGGCGACGTACGTCCTCTACCACCAGGTCAAGAAGCACCACTGGCTCGTCGAGGGCGCCGAGTTCCTCGGCATCCACGAGTACCTCGGCGAGGTCGCCGGTGACCTCGAAGAGGGGGCGGACGTGCTCGCGGAGCGAGCGCAGGCGCTCGGCGGCGTGCCGCTCTCCGGCGGCGCGAACTACGAGGAACACGCCCCCGTGACTCCCGAGGACGCCGACGCCTACGACATCCGGACGTCGCTGGAACACGACCTCGAGATGTTCGGCGACATCACAGAGCAGCTCCGCGAGCACATCCAGCTCGCGAACAACCTCGGCGACTACAACACCGAAGAGCAGCTCCGCGACATCCTCGAAGACGTCGAGGAACACGGCCACCACCTCGAGCACTACCTCGAGGACGACACGCTCGTCACGAGCGAGACGCTCGAGTAAGCCGACCGCGACGGACCGCTTTCGGGACGCCCAGCGTCCGAGTCCGACTTCTTTCGAACCGCACCCGCACAGCGATCGCTCTCCGGCGTCCGCTTCCCCTAGCCTCAGATCAGTCGAGCGACGGTGCCCGCTCTCCGGCCGGAATCGCGATTTCCAGCCAGTTCTCCTCGGGCGGCAGCGGACAGGAGAACGTCTCGCTGTACGCGCAGAAGGGGTTGTACGCGAGGTTGAAGTCGACGGTGACCTCGTCGCCGTCGCCGAGATCTCGGTCGGGCGCCAGCTCCATGTACCGGCCCTGACGGTACGACTGCTGGCCGGTCGTCTTGTCGCGGAAGGGGACGAACAGCGCGCCGTCGTCGCCCTCCTGTCGGTACCCCGCGAGCGCGTGTTCCTCGCCGCCGATCTCGAACGCGAAGGTGACGGCCCGGAGGTACCGCACCGGGTTGCTCGCGGTCGTCTCCATCTCGACCGGGTCGGGCTCGTCGTGGACGGTGACGGTCGCGTCGACGCGGTAGTCCGGGTTCGGCGGGAAGTAGTCGAGCCCCTCGAACGCGTCGCGCTGCTCCGGCGGGATCGGCGACTGCTGGTGTTCGGCGAAGAACTCGTCCTTCTCTCGGCGGTTCGCGCGGAGCCGCTCGGCGTAGTCGTCGGTCATGGGCCACTCGACGGCCGCCGGCCGTTTCAGGCTCGCGGTTCGGCCGGCCGACCGCAGCCGACTGGCGGCGTCGGCCGGCCGCTCACAGCGCCTGGAGGTCCGCGAGGCAGTCGTCGAGGTCACGGTTCGACGTGGCCAGCGAGACGCCGTCGACGCGTGCGAGGTCGGCCGCGTGGTCCCACAGGGCGCCGTCCTCGATGCCGTGGAGCACGACCGCGTTCGGGGTCGGGCTCACGACCCGCAGCGCCACGAGCGGGGACTCGCCGCGGGTGACCCGCGTGAACACGAGCGCGCGGTTCGTCGACTGTCCGTACAGGCGGTAGAACTCCTCGCTCGACAGCCGCGTGATCGCCTGTATCGAGTCGATCACCGTGTGACCGTTGACGTGGTCGTGGTCGCCGCGCACGATCTCCGTCGCGCCCATCGCCTCGTAGAACTCCTCTAGGGGGACCGCCGTCGAGTACTCGCGGAGGTCGTGGACGATGTCGCTCTCGAACCCGGCCGAGAGCACCCGGGCGTGCTGGCGGAGGCGACCGCCGCCGCGCCGCTCGTCGATGTCGAGGAGCCCCTCGACGGTACGGCGGACGACGCCGATACCCGGGCTCTCGCGGCGACCGCTCTCGTAGTCGGAGACGACCGAGGAGGAGACGCCGAGCTGGTCGGCGAGCTCCGTCTGGGAGACGTCGAAGTCGGTCCGCCACTTCCGGAGCGTCGCGCCCGGGTCGTCGCTCAGCGTTATCTCGCCGGCGATCCGGCGGGAGAGCTCCTCTCGTGCGTCGCTCATACCCCGAATCGAGGACCGAGCGCCGCAAAAGGGTACCGTTCGTCACTTGTCGACATCGACCGGGTCATCGGACGCCGGTCGCGGCCCGTCTTCGAATCGAGCGTCACTCCAGGTACAGCGAGTAGACGATGACGGCGAAGCCGACGGCCGTGAGGAGCCCGTCGATGGCGATACCGACCGCGAGGTCGGCGCCGATGATCTGGTGGGAGACGCCGCCCAGCAGCGCGCCGACGGTGACGACGCCGAAGCCGACGCCGAGCTCTCGGAGCGACCGGTCTCCGGTCCGGTCGTACGCGCGGAGCGCGTAGTAGGTGATGCTGCCACCGAGCACCAGGATGGCGGTCTTTGCGACGATGATCGTCAGGTCGATGTACGGGTTCATGTTTCCTCTCGTAGCTCCGACCACAGGTCGGCCAGTCGCTCGTCTCGCGTCCGATCCGGTCGGGAGAACTCCACGTCGAACTCGCGGCGGTCCTCGTCGCCGTCGGCGCCGTCGTCGACCGAGACGGTGACGGCGTCGAACGACACCGAATACCGCGTCGTGTGTTGCCCGTCCCTGCGGATGTCGGTCGACTCAGAGAGCAGGGAGGCGTCGGTGAGCTTCTCCAGCTTCCGGTAGGTCGTCGACAGGGGGATGTCGCACTCCTCGGAGAGCTCGCTCGCGGTCATCGGCTCGGTGAGCGCCGCGACGATCCGACGGGCCGCGTCGTCGGCCAGCGCGTCGAGCACCTCGTCGACCGACGGCGGATCCGGGTCTCGCGACGGGTCCCGCACCATGCGTGACCGTTCGGCCCCCGGGACTTAAACCATCGAACTTCGGCCCGAGACCCGGCCGCTCCGATCGTCCGACTGTCGAGCGCCGGACTCGGTGCGTGTTAGCACTGCGAGTCCACCCGTTTTTGTGTGGCGCCGGCGTACCGGCGGTCAATGGACACGTGGAAGCGTCGCGTCGGCGGATACGTCGGGTTCGTCGCCGTCGTGCTCGTGTTCACCGCGCTCGCCTATCGGTGGGGGATGCGGGTGTACGAGAACGACCCGCGAACCCTGATCGAGTCGTTCCAGTTCGCGATCGAGATGTTCACCACGACCGGCTTCGGGGGGGACTCGGCCGACTGGCAGAGCCAACAGATGCACGCGTTCATCGCCGTTATGGACCTGGTCGGCATGATGCTGCTGATCGGCGCGCTCCCGGTCGTCGCCACGCCGCTCCTCGAGTCCGCCTTTGCGACGACCGTCCCGCGAGCGCTCGAAACGGAACTGGAGGACCACGTCGTGGTCTGTTCCGACACCACGCGCTCCGACGCGCTCCTCACCGAGTTCGCGTCGGAGTCGGTCCCGTACGTGGTGGTCGAGCCCGACCCGGACCGGGCGCTGGCGCTGTACGAGGCGGGTCACGAGGTGGTCCGCGCCGACCCGGAGACGACCGCAGGGCTCGAAAGCGCGCGGCTCGGCGCCGCCCGCGCCCTCGTGACCGACGTCTCCGACCGCGTCGACGCCAGCATCATCCTCGCGGCCAAGGAGCTCTCGCTCGACGTCAAGGCGATAAGCATCGTCGAGGACCCGGAGCGCGAGCGGTACCACCGTCTCGCCGGGGCCGACGAGGTGCTCTCGCCGCGGTCGCTGTTGGGCGAGAGCCTCGCCTCGAAGGTGACGACGGCGGTGCGGACCGACCTCGACGAGGCGGTCGCGATCGGCGACACCCACCGGATCGCGGAGGTGTCGGTCCACCACGGGAGCGGGCTCGCCGGGTCGACGCTCGCGGGCAGTCGGATCGGCGAACGGACCGGCGTCGACGTGATCGGCGCGTGGTTCAACGGGTCGTTCGAGGCGGCGCCGCCGCCGGACGCGACGCTGTCGGCCGGCACCGTCCTGCTCGTCTCGGGAACGGAGGACCAGGTGGAGCGGCTCGTCGACATGACCAACTCGGCGGCCCGTCGGTTCGGCGCGGGCGAGACGGTCGTCGTCGGCCACGGACAGGTCGGGAAGACCGTCGCGGACGCCCTCGAGGGCGCGGATCTCCCCGTGACCGTCGTCGACCGGGAGGACGACGAGGCCGTCGACGTGGTCGGTGACGCGACCGATCCGGAGACGCTGCGGGAGGCCGGCGTCGCCGACGCCCGGACCGTCGTCCTCGCCCTGCCCGACGACGCGACCGCCGAGTACGCGACGCTCGTGGTCCGCGACCAGGCGCCGAACGTCGAACTGCTCGCGCGGGTCGAAGAGCCCGAGAGCGTGCCGAAGATGCACCGAGCGGGCGCGGACTACGTCCTATCGCTCTCCCTGGTGACCGGCCGGATGTCCGCGTCGGCGGTCCTCACGGACCGGGACGTGCTCTCGCTCGATACGCACGTCGAGGTCGTCAGGAGCGAGACGCCGACGCTGGTCGGCCGGACAGTCGGGGAGGCGGCCGTCCGCGAGACCACCGGCTGTACCGTCATCGCCATCGAGCGCGGCGACGAGGTCATCACCGACGTGGGGCCGGAGACGCGGATCGAGCGGGGTGACGAACTCATCGTCGCCGGCACCGACGAGGGCGTCCGCGCGTTCGAGCGCGCGTTCGCCTGAGCTCCGTCGAGACCCGCTCGTCCCGCCGAGCCCGCCGCGACGAGTCGAACGCTTCAAGTATTCGCTGGCTGTTCGTACCCGTATGAAAGATCAGGGACGCTCCGCACGCAAGCGCACCGGCGGCCGACTCAAGCACGCCTCGAACAAGAAGCGCCATCAGCTCGGTCGCGAGCCCGCAGAGACGACGGTCGGCGAGACGCGACTCCAGTACATCGACTCCCGCGGCACGGAGAAGAAGGTCCGCGCGCTCTCGACGAACGTCGCGCAGGTCGCCGCCGACGGCGACATCAGCGAAGCCGAGATCGAGAACGTCATCGACAACCCGGCGAACGTCAACTACGTCCGCCGAAACATCATCACGAAGGGCGCTATCATCGAGACGTCGGCCGGCCGCGCGCGCGTCACTTCCCGACCCGGCCAGACCGGTCAGGTCAACGCGGTCCTGCTCGACTGAGTTCGCCGCAGCCTTTCTGAAGGTATTTCTCCCCGCCGCCCCACCACCGACGCGTGTACCTCGGCGTCGACGAAGCCGGCAAAGGCCCCGCGCTCGGACCGATGGTCGCGGCGGCGGTGCTCGCCGATCCGACGAGCCTCCCGGCCGACGTGGACGACTCGAAACGGGTCGCGCCGGACAGACGCGAGTCGATGGCGGCGGCGTTCGACGAGGACGCCCGCGTGGCGGTCGGCGTCGCGTTCGTCGAGCCGGCCGAGATCGACCGCCCGGACACCGACATGAACACGCTGACCGTTCGCGGACAGGCCCGGGCGGTCCGGGCCGCGCTCGCCGACGCGCTCGCGGCGGGGGTCGACGAGCCGATCCGCGTCGTCGCCGACGCCGGCGACACCAGCGAGGAGCGGTTCGCGCGGCGACTCGGCGAGTTCGTCGCCGCGGGCGAGGCGTCCGCGGAGGACGCCGACCCACTCCCGCCCGTCGACGTGACGGCCGCACACGGCGCCGACGGGGACGATCCGGTCGTCGGGGCTGCCAGCGTCGTCGCCAAGGCGGCCCGCGACGATCGGATGGCCGGCGTCGACGCCGCGTACCCCGACTACGACGACCTCGGCAGCGGCTACCCCAGCGACCCGTCCACCCGGCGGTTCCTCGCCGCGTACGTCGCCGACCACGGGACGCTCCCGGACTGTGCGCGAACGTCGTGGGCCACCTGCGAAGACGTGCTCGCGGCCGCCGAACAGTCGGCGCTCGACGAGTTCTGACCCGTTAGACCAGTCCGGCGACGAGGCCGCCGACCGCGCCGACCAGCGTCTCCCAGACGGAGAACCCGGTCGTGATCGCGAGGACGGTGTCCGCGCCGAAGAAGGCGAAAAGCAGCGCCGAGCCGAGGTGGGCGAGCCGCATGTCGACTCGCCCGGCGAACTTGTGGAAGAAGTAGGCGTTCGCGATGCTCACCGGGATGATCGCGAGCATCTCGCCGGCCCAGATCGCGGAGGTCGCGCCGTACTGGGCCGCCAAGCCGATCGTGACGAGCTGTGTCTTGTCACCGAACTCCCCGGTCGCGGTGAGCGCGAAGATGGGCAGGAAGCCGCCGAGCGACCCCGAGTACCGCGAGAGCGGACCGGGAAGCGAGAGGTCGTCGAACCGGGCCGTCCCGCCGTCGGTACGCTCCGCCTCCATGCTCGTCCCCCGCTCCGGCGCGGAACGGTACAGCAACACCGCGAAGGTGAAGAACAACACCGCGGTGACCGCGTTTAACGCGAGCGGGGGGAGCGCCGACTGGAGGGCCTCTCCCACCGCGATCTCGACCGCTGTCCAGCCCGCGAACGCGGTCCCGGCGGCGGCGACGACGATCTTCGGGTCGTACTTCGTCGAGAGCCCGGCGATCATCAACTGGACCTTCTCGCCCGGTAACACCGTCAGCTGTGCGATGAACGCGACGACGACGATCTCGAAGTAGCCCGTCATGCGTCACTCGCCTCCTGCTCGTCGGTCGGTCCCACCGAGTCCGCCCCGCGGCGCACGTACACGCGGTCGGCGACCGCCTCGGGCAGACCGTGTTCCGCTCCGTCGTCCGTTCTGACGGTGACCAGCCCGAACGACGTGACGTCGACGACTTCGACGGTCGTCCCCGGCGTGATGCCCGCGTCGACGAGGAACTCCAACACGTCCGGGTCGCGGTCGCTGACGCGAATGACCGTCCCGTGCTCGCCGGGCTCTAACGCCGCGACGAGGGTCGTCCCGGTGCTCTCGGGCGTCGACAGGTCCGCCGGCGGAATCGGATCGCCGTGCGGGTCGGCGGCGGGGTAGTCGAGGACCCGCTCGACCCGGCGGGTGAACTCCTCGCTGACGTGGTGTTCGAGCGCGTCGGCCTCGTCGTGGACCTCGGTCGCCTCGTAGTCCAACTGCTCGGCGAGGAACGCCTCGATGAGCCGGTGCCGCCGCACGACCTCCAGCGCTGCGACCTCGCCCGCGGGCGTGAGTTCGACGCCCTTGTACTTCTCCCTGGAGAGCAGCCCGCGGTCGGAGAGCGTCTCGATCATGCTGGTGACGGTGGCGGGAGTCTTATCGAGCGCCTCCGCGATCTGCGAGGTCGAAACGGGGGGCCCGCCCCGCGATTCGATCCGGTAGATCGCCTTGAGATAATCTTCGACTGCGTCGGTGGGCATACCCGCTTTTGACCGGTCTAAAGTAATAGTTTGACGGATTGATAGCTAAACCGAGACGGAGCGCGCTCACCGGGTCGGTCGATCGAACGAACGGTCATTTCCGCGCCCGTCAGGCGAGATTCCTGATCGATATCGGTGTAGCGGCGGCGTGACCCTCGATCGGCGGCGCGAACCGCCGGCCCGTCAGTCGGCGGTTCGGATCACCGAACCGTCAGCAGCCGCCGCAGGATGTCCCCGTACGCCGGCCGAGTGATCAACACGCCGACCAGCACGCCGAGGATCGTGAAGATGGCGAACCCGGAGAGGTCGCCGAGCGAGAGCACCATCAGCGGCGACATCGCGATGATCGTCGTGGCCGCGGCCGCGCCGATGACCCAGAACGCCTGGCGGAACCGCGAGTCGAACACCGTCTGGGAGTTCACGTCGCCCTCGCTCATCACCTGGTCGGCGATGATGACGAGGTCGTCGACGCCGGTCCCGACGACCGCGATGAAACCGGCTATCACCGCGAGTTCGAGCGGGTACCCTAACAGCGCCGCGAATCCGAGCAGCGCGTACACCTCCGCCAGCGCCGTGAGGATCATCGGCAGCGCGACGCGCGGTTCGCGGTAGCGGAGGAACACCATCCCCGCGACGGCGAACACGGAGAGCACTCCGATGATGAGCGAGTACGTCCGGAAGTTCTCGCCCTGCGCGGCCGAGATGGACGAGGACGTTCCCTCGCCGCTGATGTCGAGGTCGGCCGGGAGCGCGCCGGCGCGGAGGTTCAGCGAGATGGTCTGCGCCTCGGAGAACTCGCCGGTCGTGAGCCGGAAGTTACCGGTGTCCGCCCACGAGCCGCCCGCCATGCTGTCCGCGAGCCCCGGGTCCATTCCGAAGGAGTTGACGACCTCGCCGTCCACGACGAGCAGGAGGCACGGGTTCGAGTTCTCGATCTCGCCGGTCTCCGCGTTGTACCCGCAGCGGTCGGCCTGCGTCTCGTACGCGTCCTGGAAGCCGCGCTGTGCGACGGCGTCTTGGAAGGAGTGAGCCGGCGACTGGCCGTTTTCGGCGGTGTTACGAACGGTGACCGGGACGTACGCCCCGGTGCCTCGCTCCCGCTGGCTCGCGGTCCCGATCTGCTCGAAGTCGTCCTGGATCAACGCGCCCTCTTGGACCGCGGTTCCGTTCCCGTCGGGGTACGCGATGTCGATCCGGACGGTCCCGCGCTCTTCGAGGAGGTCGATCACGTTCTGGCGACCCTCGCCCGGCACCTCGACGAGGATGAAGTACTCGCCGCTGAGCGACTCGACCTGTTGGACGCTCCCGCCCGAGAGGCCGGCCTCGTTGATCTTCCCTTGGATGATGTTCATCGTCGCGTCGCGCGTCTGCTGGGTGACGCCCGACCGAATCTCTTCGTACTCGTAGCCGGAGGCGTCCATCGCCTGCCGGAACTGCGCCTCGGTCACGGACGGCTCCGTGACCTCCACCGCGCTCTCCTCCGGGACGACCCCGACGTCACGCGTCGAGGCGTTGTCGAGTTCGGCCGCGACCGCCTCCGCGACCGCCCCGGGTTGGTCCCCGCCCAACGCGACTTCAGTGGCGGTGTACCCCGACAGCGGCGCTCGGACGCGCGTCCCGCCGGCCAGATCGAGGCCGTACTGGAGGTTCGTGATCCCCTGTTGGGCCTCGCTCGCGTTCTCGCCCGGCGCCGGCTCCGGGCCGAACCCGGGCGCGAACAGCGCCACCGACGACCCGATCACGACGACGACGAGCAGCAGGATCCGCCAGTTGTTCTTGATCGGTTCGAGCATTACCGGTTCACCCCCTCGAACTTGTACCAGCGAAGCAGTGAGACGTTCATTAGATACGTGTTCATGAGGTCGGCACACAGTCCGACGGAGAGGATGATCCCGATGTCACGGAGCAGTCCGAGCCCGAACACCGAGGCGACGACCGCCATCACGACCATGGCCGCGATGGAGGTGAGCGTCATCGTCACGCCGGTCCGCATCGCGCGGCTCACCGACTCGTAGAACCCGCCGGTACGGCGCAGCACCGAGTCGTTCAGCAGGATGTCCGAGTCGACGCTGTACCCGATGATCATCAGAAGCGCCGCGACCGTTCCGAGCGTCATCTGGATACCGAGTAGATTCATCGCTGCGACCGGTATCAGTAGGTCGGAGAACGCGGACGCGACGACCGCCAACGACGGAATGAACGTCCGGAACAGTGCGAACACGAGGACGCTCATGCCGAGGAACGCGAGCAACACGCCGAACACCGCGGTCCGTGCGGTGTCGCTCGCGAAGCTCGGCGACACCTGGTCGACCGCGGTCGTCGTCAACCCCGCCTCGTCCGCTTGGTCCTGTAAGTCGTTCGCCAGTCCCTCGGGATCGTCATTGGCCGCCCGGAACGTCACCACGACGACGTCGTCGCCGGGGATCGTCTGGATCGAGTCAGGCTCCCGGTCGAACGCCGCCCGGATGCGTTGTTCGACGTCCTCGTTCGTGTCGTCCGCGACGCGCAGTTCGACCCCGCCCGTGAACTCCAGCCCGGGATTCGCCGGCGCACCGGTGGCCACGAACCAGCCGCCGATGATCGCCAACGCGAGGACCAGAAACGCGAGCGGCACCGCCGCAAGCTGCCGGTTCGAGTAGTCGGTGTAGTTGACCTCCGGCACCTCGATCGATACCATAAATACCGGTTCCTCCGCGGGCGCGAATAAGCCTTCTTATCTGGCGAGATTCCGCGTCTCGCCGGACTGCGGGAGGACCCGTGACCCCGACGCGAACGCCGACCTCACGGGAGGTACCGCACGGCGACGACCCCCGGCTCGGAGCGTATCTCGACGCGGTTCACGCCGAGTCGAGCCGCGCGGGAAAGCGTCCCTTCGCGGTCGTCGATCACGTCGGCGACGGCGTCCTCGGTCTCCGACTCCGGCGGCGTCAGCACGTGGACCTCGCCGACGCCCGCGCGCGGCTCCCGCGCCAGCTCCCCGGTCGCCGTCTCCGCGGCGAGTTCGCGCTCGTGGACGGTCGGCGGCTCCGGGCTCTCCTCTATCGACAGCGAGCGACGGTCCTCGACCTCGATCACCTGATAGGTGACCTCCATCGGCGGGTCGGGGGCGACGGTCGCCTCGACGGCGTCGTCGACGTCGAGTCCGGGGTTCGAGCTGAGCGTGTGGACCTGGCCGTCGTGGACGTCTTTCAGCACGGCGGAGTCGGCCTCGACGTGCGTGACGAGGAACGTGCTCTCTTTCTCGTCGGTCATTACCACCGAGGACGCGCTCGGGCGACTTCGGGCTTTCGAGCCGCGGACGGTCCGACGGCCCCCTCAGGACGCGTCGCCGTCGGAGCCACCGCGGAGCCGGAAGTGCGTCGCGAAGACGGCCAACGCGGCCGCGACGGGCGGCACGAACCCCGCCAGCTGCGGCAGCATGTACAGCGCGTTGAGCACCGCGGAGCCGCTCGGGTCGCGGAGGTCCGCGGGCGCCGAGATGATCATCCCGAGGTACAGCGACACGAGGAACAGGAACCCGGCGACCCCCATCCACCGGTCGTACGTGCTCGCGACCGGGTCACCGCGGCGGTGCCGGCGCGCGACGAACAGGATCGGTGCGAGCAGCGGCCCGACCGCACCGAGGCCGGCGACCACGAACAGCGACCGCGAGAAGAGGAACGTGCCGCCCTGCGCCGACACGGTCTCGCCCATCCAGACGACCAAGGCGAGCGTGACGACGAGCGCGACGAATCCGGCGGCCAGCGCCCCGAGCGCGGCGTACGCTCGCATCGTCCACGACTCGGTGGCGCGGAAGGCGTAGGGGATCGCACCGAACACCCCGCGGTAGCTGTCTGCCATCGGCCGTCGTAGGGGCGTCGGCGAATTAAACCCCTCGTCGGCGGGAAGCCATTTATACGTCCGACCGGATCCACGTGACGTGGGTCTCTACGACGCGTACCTCGCGACTCGCCATCGGCTCCACGACGCGGAGCCGCCGGCACACGTCGCGCTCGTGGTCACGGAGCGCGACCTCCTCGCCGACGGAGCGTTCGACACGCTCGCGTCGGCGATCGGCTGGGCGTTCGAGTACGGGGCGGAACGCGTCACCGTCTCGGTCTCCGTGCTCGACAGGGCGGTCGCGCCGACGCTGATCCGGGAGCTGCGGCGTCTCGACGTTCCCGCAGAGACCGTCGTCCGCGGCCCGGACGCCGACGCGTCGACGGAGAGGAACGCCGACTCGAAACCAGGTCCGGACCCGGACCCGAACGCCGACGCCCCGGTTCGGATCCTCGTGGGTCTCGGCGGCAAAGCGGAGTTCGCGGCCGCGGTCCGGGAGCTAGCGACCGACGTCGACGCCGGCGAACTGCGCCCCGAAGCGATCGACGAGACCGACGTCGCGGACCGACTGCTGTTCCCCGAGGAACCCGACCTCGTCATCAAGACCGGGGCCGAGCGGCTCTCCGACTTCGCCATCTGGCAGTCGGTGTACGCCGAGCTTTATTTCACCGACGTGAACTGGCGGGACTTCCGCAGGCGCGAGTACCTCCGCGCCGTGTTGGACTTCCAGGACCGCCACCGCCGGTTCGGCCGGTAACCGACGCGGGCGCTCGGGGGACCGGTCTACCAGAAGAACGCGAAGAGCGCGCTGAACGTCACCAGCGCGCCGACCGTCGAGAGGATCGGCACGACGTTTTGCATCAGCACCACGCGCGCGCTCGTCCCCGGGTTGAACAGGTCCGACGCCGAGGGAATGTCGCTCGCGTCGCCCTCCCCGATCTCCGGCATCTCGTCGGCCGTCAGCGCGCCGACGGAGACCGTCGGTTCCTTCTCGCCTTTTATCCCCTGTCGCATCGTCACCGTGCGGGTCGCGCGCCCCCAGCCGAGGCCGACGATCGACATCGTCGCGATGATCACGAACGACGCCGGGATCCCGACCGCGGAGAGGCTGATGACGATCCCCGAGGAGACGATCGCGACGACGATCGCGGCCGTCAGCGGGAGGTCGGTGATGTCGTTTCCGAGCGTGTCGAGCGTCCGCCGGGCGATGGTGAACGCGCCCACGGCGACCGCACCACAGCCGAGGAGGATCATCGGCTGTATCTCCACGCCCGCGCCCACCAACGGCGCGATGGCGTTCGCGATGTTCGAGGTTCCGGAGGCGAACGCCATCAGACAGCCGATGGCGATCACGATGAAGCCGCCGAACAGCTCGCGGCGGGTCGTGTTCGGTCCGAGGACCGGCTTCGGGAGCGTCCCCGACAGGTCGAACTCGAACAGCGCGCCCTCGGTGCTGTCTATCGCGACCCAGTCGTCGATAGCCGAGTAGAAGTAGCGGCCGACGATGCCGGAGACCCAGAACCCGATGATCGGGGCGACGAGCCACCAGATCGCGATCTCGCCCATCTCGGCCCAGTTGAGCGTGTCCGTCGCCAGTCCCAGGCCGGCGATGGCGCCGACGGCGGTCATCGACGTCGACGCCGGGACGCCGGCGAAGTTACCGACGAACAGCGCGCCGCCGATGAAAAACAGCACGACGATACTCGTCTCGAGGGTGAACACGTTCGCGCCCGAGACGAGGTCCTCGCCCAGCGTCGTGACGACGCGCTGTCCCAGCGTCCCCGCGCCGACGAAAAAGAAGACCGCCATCAGCGCTGCCGCACCCGACTTCGACAACACGTCCGCGCCGACGGCCGGCCCGAACGCCGGTCCCGTCGTCGCGCCGCCGATGTTGTATCCGACGAACGCCGCTACCGCGACTCCCACGAGAAGAAGAATCTCGACCATATACGATATCAGAGTACGCACGCGCTGTTAAACGGAGGGGTTACGCCGCCGGACCGCCGGCCGCGAGACCCCTCCAAGCCGGAATGAACGCACTGGAGATTCACCGAAAGGGGTCGCCGGTGCTCGCTCGCTTCACTCGACCGTTCGCGACTCAGACGCCGCTCGGCGATTTCGCTCACTTCGTTCGAGAAGATGTACCGGCCTGACTGAAAGGAGTTTGTCGAACGAAGTGAGACAAACGTCGACTGACGGAGTCCGTCGGAAGTGCACCGGCCGAGATTTGAACTCAGAATCAGACGTGCTCGCTTCGCTCGCGGTTCGCTGCGCGCGGCTGATAGCGTTCAGATCTCTCTCGGCTTCGCTCACTTGGTTCGCAAAATGCACCGGCCGAGATTTGAACTCGGGTTGCAACCATGGCAAGGTTGCGTGATACCACTACACTACCGGTGCGTGCTTCGCATCTCGTGGTTGGTCGGAGAATCACTTAAACCTGTCACATCGGGACGGCGCGGCGATCGAACCGCCGCCGGCCCGCCGCCCGATCACTCCTCTCTTTCGCGTGCGATGGCGTCGGCGTGCGCCTCGTGGAGTTCGGCGAACGCGGTCGCTTCCGCGCGCTCTCGGACCTCGTCGTCGCGTCGGTCGCGGAGCCGACGCTTGATCGTCGCGAGCGCGTCCGGCGCGCCGGACGCGACCTCGTCGGCCACGGACCGCGGATCGTCTACGACCCGCGACACGAGTCCGGCGCGCAGCGCGGCCTCCGCGTCGAGCACCCGGCCCGAGAGCGCGAAGTCGAGCGCGTCGCCCTCGCGCATGACGCGAGGGAGCCTGACGGTCCCGCCCCAGGCGCCGAACAGGCCGAAGGAGACGCCCGGCTCGGCGAACGTCGCCCGCGGCGTCGCCACGCGAACGTCGGCCGCGAGGGCCAACTCGACGCCGCCGCCGCGGACCGAGCCGTCGACCCCGCAGACGACCGCCGTCGGCGACTCCTCGATGGCGGTCGCCACGCGTTGCCCCCGCCGCGCGAACGCCTCGGGGTCGTCGAGGTCGGTGACCGCGTCGAGGTCCGCCCCGGCACAGAAGGCGTCGCCCGCGCCCCGGAGGTAGGTCACCGACGGCTCCGGCGCTTCGGCGTCTCGCCCCTCCGCGCCGTCTTCGTCTTCCGGCCCCTCGAAGGCCTCGCGCAGGGCCGTCAGGTCCGCGGGCCGGAGCGCGTTGCGCGCCTCCGGGCGATCGATCGTGACGACGCGGACGCCGTCGTCGACTCGGGTTCGAATCACGGGACGGAATTCCGTTCGTTTCCAAAGGTCTTTGCCCTTCGCTTGCCTATCGGTTGGTAATGGACGATGCCGCGCGAGCGCGTGACGCCGCGCGTGAGGCGCTCGCGGACGTGGAACCCGAACAGCTCCGCGAGGCCCTCGACGCCCGACTCGCAGACGCGGCGGTGACCCCCGGCGTGCTGTCGCTGGTCACCGCTCGCGCGCTCGATCCCGAGGTCGACCTGAGCGGAGTGGTCGACCGCGCAGCGGGCGTACAGCTCATCTACGAGGGGCTGCGGCTCACCCGGACGGTCGCCCGCGAGGAGCCGTGGGTGACCGCGCCGTCCGCCGCCGACATCGACGCCGACATGGACATCCTCGCGGCCGACGTGCTCGTCTCCCGCGGCTTCTCGCTTTTAGCCTGTACCGACGCCGCCCGCCCGGCGGTCGACGTGGTGCGCGCGTTCGGCCGCGACCAGACGCTGCGCGACCGCGACGGAACGGACGCCGAGACGGCGGCCGCGCTCGACCGCAACCTGGAGGTGGACGCCCTCGAACTCGCCGTCGTCGCCGGCACCACCGCCGTCGGCGGCGACCCGCCCGAGGAACTGCTCGCGTACGCCCGCGACCTCGCCGCTGACTGCGACGGCGAGTTCCCGCCCGCCGGCCGCGCGCTGCCGGACGCGACCGCCGACCGCATCGCCGACATCTCGGACCGCGCCGTCAGCGCGACGGACCGGTGAGCGGCGCGGGGCGGATCGGGGCGGCTCCGCGATCCCCCGACGCCGCGCCGTCGAATCGAAACCCCTAAAGTCGATTCCGCGCAACGATGAATCGCGCCTGGGTAGCTTAGCGGTAAAGCGCGTCCTTGGTAAGGACGAGACCCCGAGTTCAAATCTCGGCCTAGGCTTTCTCGGCGTTCGCTTTCCTTGCGCCTCCCGTCGTTCAACTCATTTTACCGAGACACGTCTCCTCGCCGTGGCGCGACCCACCGGACTACGGCGAACCGCTCCGGAACAGCCCGTACAAAAAGATACGCGTCGGGGATTTCCGGCTCTCCGTGAGCTTCCGGCAGGACGACGAGCGGCTCGTCGTCTACGTGTCAAGCGTCGAGGCGGGCCGTACACCGCTGACGACGACTGAGTGAGTTCATCCTCTCAGATCGTCACTCGTTCCAGAAGGCATTGATCCTGTCATCGAGATCGGTTAGGACAGTTGTGAGTACGTTCCGCCAGTCATCAGCATAGTCGGCATCCGCTCCGGGAGTCGACGCATCTGGGGGCGAGTGGAAGTGCTCGCGGGTATTATGATCATTCGGGTGGCAGTCCCATCGGCACTCCCACTCGTTGCCGGTCTGGTACTGCTCCGAATAGTGGATGCTGAAGTCGTCGGTCTCGAACCATCGGACCCGTAGATACGCACGGGTGACGCCGCCTGGAAAGTATCCAAGATCGTAGTCAGCGACGACTGCGTTCGGCGCGTATTCCGGTCGTGTCTGGATGTCGTCGAACCGATCGCTACGAGCGAGGTGTGTAGCAATCCGGTCGAGGATTTCCGTATCGATGGGACCGCGACTGGGTGGGTCAGCCGTATCCTCAGGCATCGACTGGACCGGGCTTGCTACCAGCGACTGGATTGTTTCGGCGTGCTGCGTCGAGGAGTGCGGCTCGTTGTTCGAGCGTCTCCCACTCAGAGAGCGCTTCCCAGGCTACTTCGGTGGACAAATTCTGCTCCTGAGTCGCGTCGACGAGGGACACCTCGTCCGGGTGCGTTGCATCGAACTGCGCTCTGTAATCCTCGATCTGGTTGAGCGTATCGTCGAGTGCGTCAACGATCTCTTGCTCAGAGTATTCTTCTCGGATCTGGTCGATGCGCCGCCACTGGAAGTACGCGTCGTTGCGCTCATAGCGGACCGGGCGACCGTTGTGCCGGTGAACCATCCCCATCTCGTCGAACCACGCTAAGTAGTCGCGTGCCGTTTCAGTGCCGCAATCGGCACGCTTGGCGATCGTCGAGACCTTCGTCGGCGTGCGAACTCCGACGACAACGTCGAGAAGCCGTTCTCGGATTGGTCCGTCCCTGAGCAGTGTGTCAAGGGAGTCCAGATCGTCGAGATTAGGTGGGGACTCCTCACCGTCGTATGCATCGTCGGGGATGTCTGTGGGGTCCATGCGTGAGAGTCTCCGTACAGCAGCCTACTGGGTCTAACGATTTATATCTGTGGCACACTGAATTATTTCTGCTTAGACGGTGTTCACGCGCAATCCCGGCCTAAGCTCTTCCTGCGACGTCGCGCTTCACTCCCGATCCTGCGTCGCGAACGTCGCCGCCCGCCGGATCAGCGCGTCGTGTGGGTCGATTTCCGACCGCCGCGCGGACACCTGCTCGAACGCCCCGTCGAGGTCCCGGTCCGTCAGGCGCGTCATCGCCGCCGCGGCGACCGCCGGGCTGCGCGAGGAGCCGGCCGAACAGTGGACGAGGACGCGCTGACCGGCTTCGCGCCGCTCCACGACCGCCTTCGCGGCGTCGGCGAACGCCGAATACGCGTTCCGCGGTCCGTCCAACATCGGGACATCGACGCGGTCGACGGCCCCGGTGTTCGGATCGTCGTGGGTGAGCGAGACGACGACGTCGACGCCGCGGTCCCGAAGGAGCGACCCGCTTTCGGCGTGCGATTGGGTCCCAACGAACATCCCGTCGGCGACCTCATCCATTTCGAGACACCCTGTCGAACGGTCGTACGGTGTCGCCCGGCGTAAATTCCCTTGGTCGTCGCGTCTCTCGGCGAAGGGGGCGTTCCCAGCGGTAGGCGCCTTTTTATCCCCGACTCTCCGACCGACACACCACATGGGCAAACACGAGCGCGGCTGGGTCGAGGCCACGGAGAAGCTGACGGCGCGGCTCGCGAACGGCGAGGAACCGGACGAGGACCTCGAAGAACGGGGCCGCCCCGATCTCGCCGAGGCCCTCGCCGAGCGGATCGAGGCCGACTTCCCGGATCGGACCGCGGTACGCCACGCCGGCAACTCCTACGACTCGCTGGGCGACCTCATCGTGGAGTCGAACGGCGGGGAGACGTTCCTCGAAGCCAAGTTCGTCGCCAGCGGGGGCACGCGGGCGAACCTCGGCCAGGACACGCTGACGGAGTTCGGGCTCTTCAGGGACGCGACGGCGTGGAGCGACTTCCGCGAGGAGATCGGATTCCCCGAGGACCGGCAGGCGCTGCTCCAGCGGTTCGACGACTACCCGGACGACGTCCGCGACTGGTCGTACAAGTCGGCGGTGTACGACCGCGCGAAACACCTGAAGAACGTCCTCGACGTGTCGCGGGGGCAGAACACCGGGTCGCGGGCCGACGAGGTCCTCGCCGATCCGGAGTCGACCGAGGCGGAGCGGGAGGCGGCGCGGATCGTCAACGAGATACTCGAACTCGACAGGGACGAGAAGCTGGCGTACTTCGATCACCTCCGAGCGGCGGAGCAGGACCCGCGCGCCGTCGAGACGTTCGCCCACCTGATCGTCTGCGGCTACCACACCGCCGACGCGCTTCGCGAGCACTTCGACGCGGACCTCAACGAGATCAAGCGCCTGCTCGAAACCGACTCCTACCGGCTCTACGAGGTGAACAGGAACAGCGGGACGGTGTCGGTCGAGAACCCCTCGGAGCTGCTCGCGGGCTTCGAGTGGCAGGACACGCGGGTCGAAATCCCGGAGGACGGCACCTCGGTCAGCGTGGTGACGGGACCGCCGGGGAACCGCCGGCGCGTCCTGAACATCGCGTACAACTGGAAGAACAAGTTCCAAGGGATCCAGACGCCGTCGATGAACGTCTTCGTCCCGGAGGCGTAGGGTCGTCGGGAGGAGTGGCGTCCGCGGCGCGACCTCCACGACCCGCATCCTTTTGCGCTCGGACGCTAACGGTCGTGTATGCAACGCGGCCGCCGGAAGCCGGACTGGCTGAAGTCGCGCCCGCCGTCCGGGAGTCGGTTCACCGAGATCAAGTCCACCCTCCGCGACCACGACCTCCACACGGTCTGTGAGGAGGCGAACTGCCCGAACATGGGCGAGTGCTGGTCGGGGAACGACGGCCCGGGCACGGCGACGTTCATGCTCATGGGCGACCGCTGCTCGCGCGGGTGTAACTTCTGTGACGTCGAGACGGGCGGCATGGAGGCGCTCGACCCCGACGAGCCGGCGAACGTCGCGGACGCGGTCGCGGAGATCGGGCTGGACTACGTCGTCCTCACGTCCGTCGACCGCGACGACCTCGCGGACGGCGGGTCGGCCCACTTCGCCGAGACGATCCGCGCGATCAAGCGCCGGGACCCCGAGATCCTCGTCGAGACGCTCATCCCGGACTTCGGGGGCGACCCCGAGGCGGTCCGCCGGATAATCGACGCCGAGCCGGACGTGATCGCGCACAACGTCGAGACCGTCGAGCGGCTCCAGTGGCCGGTGCGCGACCGCCGCGCGAACTACGAGCAGTCGCTGGCGGTGCTCGATCAGGTCGACCGCGAGTCCGACATCCACACCAAGACGAGCCTCATGCTCGGCGTCGGCGAGTACGACCACGAGGTGTACCAGACCCTCGGCGACCTCCGCGAGGTCGGCGTCGACGTGGTCACCTTCGGCCAGTACCTCCAGCCGTCCCGGTCGCACCTCGACGTGTTCGAGTACGTCCACCCCGACGTCTTCGAGACGTGGCGGCGGGTCGCCGAGGAGGAGTTCGAGTTCCTCTACTGCGCGTCGGGCGCCATGGTCCGCTCGTCGTACAAGGCCGGCGAACTGTTCGTGGAGGCGCTGTTGCGCGACGACCGCTCGCCCGAGGACGCGAGACGACGCGCCAGAGCCGCCGGCGGCGACTGAGGGTCCGGTCCTCGCGGACCCCGGTCGCCGGTCTCTCACCGCTCCCTCGCGGAGCCTGACCCGCCGACGAACCGAGAGCCCGCGGCGGCCGCCTCGAAACCCGCGCCCCTTAGCCAGTTGTCAGGCCATTTCGCCGCCGACGTTTGTCCGAACAGCGAGTTATTTACCTCTCGGTGACTCACCCTGCGTCAGTGAGACGTACACATGGGTACAACTGACTCGTCGTTCGTCGACTCGGCGCGGGCCCGGCCGGGGCTTCTCTTCGTCGCTCTCCTCGGCGGCCTGTTGCTCGTCGACCTCGCGGCGAAACTCGCGGGTGTCGGCCTCGGGCCGATCGGGGGGTCGATCTCGGTCGCTCGGTTCGGCTCGAACCTCTGGAACGGAATCGTGATCGGCCTCGTGATCGGGCTCGCCGGCATCGGGCTCTCGATGACGTACAGCATCCTCTCGTTCGCCAACTTCTCGCACGGTGACCTCGTCAGCGTGGGCGCGTTCACCGGGTGGGGCGTCGCCTTCCTGATCGCCGGGTTCGGCGAGGCGTCGGTCCGGGCGCTGGTGACCGTCCGCGACGCGGGCAGCGCCTCCCCGGGCGACATCGGAGCGCACATCCTCACCACGCCCGGCGCGATCCTCGTCGGTCTGGTGACGGCGTTCGTCATCACCGCGTTGCTCGCGGTGGGGCTCGACCGCGCCTTCTACAAGCCGATGCGGGACCGCGACGGCATCTCGCTGCTCATCGCCTCCATCGGCGCGGCGCTCATCGTGCGGTACCTGCTCCAGTTCGGCTACGGCTCCGGCCGTCGCGGCGTGACCGCGAGCGTCGAGCAGTCGAACCTCGCGTTCGGACCGCTCGGCCTCTCGGTGAACGCGCACGAACTCACCATCCTCGTGGCCGCGGTGGGGCTGATGCTCGCGATGCACGCCATGCTCCAGCACACGAAGCTCGGGACCGCGATGCGGGCGATGGCCGACAACAAGGACCTGGCGCTCATCACCGGAATCCCGGCCGAGCGCGTCGTCACCGCCACGTGGATCATCGGCGGCGGGCTCGCCGGCGCCTCCGGCTACCTCTACGTCCTGCTCCGCGGGACGATCCAGTTCGACTTCGGGTGGCTGCTGCTCCTGCTCATCTTCGCGGCCGTAATCTTAGGCGGGATCGGTTCCGTCTACGGGGCCATCGTCGGCGGCCTCGTCATCGGGGTCGTGTTCACCACCTCGACGATCTGGATCCCGTCCGACTTCAACCAGGCCGCGGCGTTCGCGGTGATGATCACGATGCTCCTGTTACGCCCGGAGGGGCTGTTCGGAGGTGTTTCGACCGCATGAGCGGCGCGGACACCGCCGACGACGCGCCCGAGAGCGCCACGGCGGCGCTCGTCGACGCCGCTCGCGAGAGCGACTTCGGACTCGTCGTCGGGACGCTGCTCGTGGTCTACGCGGCCGCGACCGTCCTCACGTTCACCGACGGGCTCAACAGCGTCGTCGGCCTGCTGGAGACGCTGACGTTCCTCGGGTTCGTCTACGCGCTCACCGCACTCGCCCTGAACCTCCAGTGGGGGTACACGGGGCTGTTCAACATCGGCGTCGCGGGCTTCATGGCCGTCGGCGTCTACACGATGGGGATGGTCGTCCGGTCGCCCGACCCCGCCTTCGGTCCCCCCGGACTGGGGCTCCCCCTCCCGGTGGGAATCGTCGCCGGCATGGGGATGGCGGCGCTCCTCGGCGCCGTCGCCGCGCTCCCGGCGCTGCGGCTCAAGGCCGACTACCTCGCCATCGTGACGCTCGGGCTCTCGGAGATCATCCGCCTGTCGCTCCAGTCGAGCGCCTTCGACAACTTCCTGCGCGACACGATCGGCGCCGGGACCGGCGGCGGCCGCGGGATGGGGATGCCGGACAACCCGGTCCGGGACCTGTTCTTAGTCGACGGCCAGGCGGGGACGCCGACCGCGTTCGGCGAGCTCGTCTTCGGCGTCTTCGGCACCGAGGGCCTCGGCATCGCGCACCCGATCCTCATCGGCTGGGGGTACATCGCCGTCCTCGCCGCCTTTCTGGTCGGCTTTTACTTCCTGCTCGAACGCCTCGGTCGCTCGCCGTTCGGTCGCGTAATGAAGGCGATCCGCGAGGACGAACTCGTCGCCGACTCGCTCGGGAAGAACGTGAACCTCGTGAAGATCAAGGTGTTCGTCATCGGCTGTGCGCTGATGGGACTCGCCGGCATCCTCTGGTTCGGCAGTCAGGGCAACATCTCCCCGACCCCGCAGTTCCGACCCCTCTTGACCTTCTACGTCTTCATCGCGGTGATCATCGGCGGCTCCGGGTCGAACACGGGATCCGTCCTCGGCGGCATCGTCTTCGCCGCGGCGCTGTTCGAGGGACCGCGCCGCATCGGCGGGACGGTCCGGGGACTCATCGACGCGCAGACCCCGCCCTCGTTCGCCGACGCGGTGATCTCGCTCGATCCGGTGGCGTTCCTCGCGTACGCGACTGACAACGTCGCGCCGCTCCAGTTCGTCTTCCTCGGGATCGTCTTGGTGTTCATCATCCACCGGCGGCCGGAGGGCATCCTCGGCGACCGGATCGAGACGGCCGCGGCCGTCGACCTCTCCGAGCGGCCCGCCGGAGGTGACGCCGATGAGTAGCGACATCCCCGACGCGGCCGACGCGGCCGACGTGGCCGACACGGTGGACGCGGGCGACGCGGCCGTCGACGAGCCGGAAGCGAACGACAGCGAGGTCGAGGAGGCGGCGAAACACACCCCGTCCGGGGCGCCGCCGCTCCGCGTCGAGGGCCTCGTCAAGCGGTTCGGCGGCGTCACCGCGGTCGACGGCGCCTCCTTCGAAGTCGAGGCCGGGTCGTTGACCGGGCTCATCGGCCCCAACGGCGCGGGCAAGTCGACGACGTTCAACTGTATCACCGGCGTCAACGAGCCGACCGCCGGACGCGTGTACTTCGACGGCGAGGACATCACCGGGCTCAAACCGCACCAGATCGCCCGAAGGGGGCTGGTTCGAACGTTCCAGATCGCCCGGGAACTCTCCGAGATGACCGTCTTAGAGAACCTCATGCTCGCGCCCCAAGGGCAGATCGGCGAGTCCGCGGTCCGCGCGGTCACGCCCGGGCTTCGCGGGTCGGTCGTCGAGGAGGAGACGGAGATCCGCGAGCGCGCCTGGGAGACGCTGGAGTTCTTCGAGATCGACCACCTCGCGCACGAACACGCGGGGAACCTCTCCGGCGGCCAGCGGAAGCTGCTGGAGATGGCTCGCGTGCTGATGACCGACCCGGAAATGGTGCTGCTCGACGAGCCGCTCGCCGGGGTCAACCCGACCTTGGAGGAGAAACTCCTCGACCGCATCCACGACCTGCGCGCGGACGGCTACACCTTCCTGCTCGTCGAACACGACATGGACATCATCATGGAGAACTGCGAACACGTCATCGTCATGCATCAGGGCAGCGTTCTCGCCGAGGGCACCGGCGACGAGATACGGAACGACGAGCGGGTCATCGAGGCGTACTTGGGTGAGGACCTATGACCGCTGACGGCGCGGTCGACGCCGACGCCGAGTCCGCCGCCGACGGAGACGACGGCCCGGTCGATCCCGCTACGGACGCCGCCACGGCCGCGGACGACACGTCCGAGGGGGACGGTGTAACCGCCACGGAGGCCGAGCCCGCCGACACCGCCGCGGACGCCACCGCCGGCACCGCCCACGCGATCGACGGCGACGCGATCTTGCGGATCCGCGACCTCGACGCCGGCTACGGCGACCTCCAGATCCTCTCGGAGGTGACCCTCGACGTCGCCGACGAGGAGTACGTGACCATCGTCGGGCCCAACGGGGCCGGCAAGTCGACCGTGATGAAGACCGTCTTCGGACTCACGACCCACATGGGCGGCACCGTCGAGTTCGAGGGCGCGCCGATCCACGGGCTCGCCCCAGAGCAGATCATCCGCGAGGGGATCGGGTTCGTCCCGCAGAACGACAACGTGTTCCCCGGTCTCAGCGTCCGCGAGAACCTCGAAATGGGCGCGTACATCCTCGACGAGGTTCCCGAAGACCAGATCGAGACGATCTACGACCGGTTCCCGATCCTCCGCGAGCGCAGCGAGCAGAAGGCGGGGACGCTCTCGGGCGGCCAGCGCCAGATGGTCGCGATGGGCCGTGCGCTCATGCTCGACCCCGACCTCCTGTTGCTCGACGAGCCCTCGGCCGGGCTCGCCCCCGACCTCGTCTCCGACATGTTCGACCGGATCGACCGGATCAACGAGGGCGGGACGGCGGTCCTGATGGTCGAACAGAACGCGAAGGAGGCCCTGCGCCGCTGTGACCGCGGCTACGTGCTGGTAAACGGCGGGAACCGGTACACGGACCGCGGCGAGGTGCTGCTCGGCGACGAGGACGTCCGGCGCGACTTCCTCGGCGGATAATCGAACTACCGTCGGGGACCGGTCATCTACGAATCGGTCCCGGGCATCGCTGTCGGTCATTCGTCCGACAGTAGGGATGGACCGACGACGAACGGCACCAAAGCCCCAGTCGCTCGGCCGTACGTCGACAACTTCTGACTGACAACGAACGGCACCAAAGCCCCAGTCGCGAGGCGACCGCACGCTCGCTGTGCGCCTCGCTCGTTCGCTCCGCTCACTCGCCTCGGTGCTTACTTCGCCTGCGGTCGCCTCGCGACTGCCCCGTTGAGTCCCGCCCAACGCCGCACCACCGGAAGACGGTCCTGCTCGCTCACTGCGTTCGCTGCGCGGGCTGCGACTTCCGTACTCCCGCTCGCTCCTTCCGGTCGCTCGCGGGACCGCACCTCACCCCTCCCCAGCCTCGTCGCTCACGCCCTCCGGGCGTTCGCGACTCCCTCGCGCGTGCTCCTCGCGGCCGCCGGTGGCGGCCGCTCGCAGGCACGCGCCACCGCATCGTCTGATAGACCGCTCCGCAGGTGTCTCTCGTCGCGGCGAACCGCATCGGACGGACCCGCGGCTCACGCGGGTCGAAAAATCGGAGAAGGTCGGTCGAACCCCTACTCGTTCAGGACGCTCGACCACTGACTGGTGTACGTCGCCTGGTTCGGCTCGAAGGAGACGCGCTGGTCGATGGTGCCGTCGCGCTCTTCGAAGGCGTTCACGTACGACTCTTCGAGCGACTGCCCGTAGGCGTCGTTGAGATACAGCGTGCCGGACGTCGACGCGCCGACCGTGTCGCTGACCGCGAGGTCGGCCATCGCCGGACCCTGAAGCAGGTCCGAGGGCGCGGTCCGGAAGATGTAGCCGTTGTCTTCGAGGTCCGTGACGTTCGGGTCGGTCGACGACGGCGAGATGCCGACGACGCCGTTGGGGATGAACACCTGGTCGGAGACCTGAAGGTTGACGTTCGAGGACGCCGGGCCGACGACGGCCCCGAAGCCGGCGTTGACGAGGGCGTTCGCGCCCGAGATACCTGCCTGGGGGTCCGTCTGCGTGTCCTCGACACGAGTCTCTACGTCGACGTTGATGCCGGCGTCGTTCACCTGCGTCGCCGCGAGGAGCGCGCCGTCGCGGATCGGTCCGCCGAGCGGACCGAGGTCACCGGTCTCCGGCATCAACACGCCGATGCGAGCCGTGAACGAGTCGACGCCGACGGGGTCAGCCGCGGTGGCGTTTTGATCCTCCTCGCTGAGCTCGTTGCCGAACTCGACGGTGTCGAGGGTGACCAGTTCGCCGTCCTGGAAGTCGACGATGTCGTAGGCGGCGGTCGACATGTCGCCGTTGACGTCGAAGTTGACGCTCGACGACGCCCCCACGTAGTGGACCGGGTCGCCCGCGGCGACCGTCTCGACAGCCTCCGGCAGGTCGGCGGGCCCGAACTCGTCGCCGCCGGGGTTCGCGACGGTGCGGACGCGGTCCCGGATCGCCTCGCCGCTGTTCTCGCCCGCGGCCGTCGCCGCGAGGATCTCGACCGCCATCGCGTCGTACGCCTGCGAGGTGAACACGCCCGGCTCCTCGCCGTACTCCTCTTGGTACGACTCCGCGAAGAAATCGGCGCCCGGGCCGCCCGCGGAGGGCGCGGTCCCGATGACGTTGTTCATGTCGTTGTCGACCTCGGCCGGGAGGTCGGCGTCGATCAGTCCGTCGGGGACGATGATGTCGAGATCGGGGGCACTGTCGGCGAAGTCCGAGTAGAAGTCGCGGAACAGCTGAATGCCCGACTGCGGGAAGCCGACGACCATCACGGCGTCGGGGATGGCGTTCTGACCGTCGCCACCGTCGCCGCCGTCGGAGCCGTCGGACCCGTCGGACCCGTCGCTGCCGTCCATCCCGTCGCCGCCGTCCGAACCGTCGCCGCTCTCGGTCGAACAGCCGGCGATTCCGGCGATTCCGACCGCACCGGCGCCTTTGAGTACGTCGCGTCGCTGGATTCTTCTCGTCATCCTGTGATCGGATACCACAGGAACGTTTATAAGTGTATCCACGCCCACAAATACGACGGCACTGCCGCCGTCGACGGCGAGACGGAGACTGATCGGGATAGATGCGCTCTACGGGTCGTTCGCGGTTCTCCGATCGCGGTCGCCAGGAAAATCGTCGCGGACTTCTGACAGAACGACCCTCGGGTCGAGTGTGGTCCTGTGAGTCGACGCCGCCGACGCGGCGTCAGTACCCCTGCGCGTTCCCGTCCTTCCGGGGCTCCGTGGCGGCGGAGAGGACGCCGTCGCGGCTGCGGGCGATCTGTGCGCCGCCGAACATCACCGGCGAGAGCGTCCTGACGTCGTGGTCCTTCCGGACCAGCTTGGCGGCCGCGTCGTCGTCGAAGTGGGGTTCGAGCGCCAACTCGCCGCTCTCGCGGTACCGCCACCGCGGCTCGTCGAGCGCGCGCTGGAGCGGCATCCCGTAGTCGACGATGTTCGAGATCATCTGGACGTGGCCCTGCGGCTGCATGTACCCGCCCATCACGCCGAACGCCGCCCAGTCGTCCTCGTCGAACCGGACGACGCCCGGGATGAGCGTGTGGAAGGGCCGCTTGCCGGGCTCGAGCGCGTTGGGATGCTCCGGGTCGAGCGAGAAGGACGCGCCGCGGTTCTGGAGGGCGATGCCGGTCTCGCCCGCGACGAGTCCGGAGCCGAAGCCGGCGAACCGCGAGTTGATGTACGAGACGACGTTGCCCTCGTCGTCGGCGACGGTGAGGAGGACGGTGTCGGCGTCCTCGGCGTTCGCGTCCGGCACGCCGAAGGACACGTCGTGCGAGGCGGTCTCACCGATACCCGCGGCGCGCTTCGCGGCCCACTCGTTCGACGCGAGCGGCGGGATATCCTCGTACTCCGGATCGGTGATGTAGCGGTGGCCGTCGTGGAAGGCCCGCTTCAACGCCTCGGCGAAGTAGTGGACGCGCTCCGGCGAGTCGTAGTCGTACTCGCCCGCGCCGAGCTCGGACGCGACGTTGAGCGCCTCCAGCGCGATGAGTCCCTGGTTGTTCGGCGGGAGCTCGTACACCTCGGCGCCGTTGTAGGTGGTCGACACCGGCTCCGGCCACTCGACCTCGAAGTCGGCGAGGTCGTCGACGGTCATGAACCCGCCCTGCGACTGGACCTCGTCGGCGATGGCCTCGGCTATCTCGCCCTCGTAGACCACGTCGGCGCCCTCCTCGGCGATCTTTCGCATCGACTCGCCCAGGCGCGGCATCGTCACCGTCTGCCCGACGCTCGGCGGCTCGTCGTCGAACAGGAACGCCTCGCGGGCGTGGTCGTCGCTGAACAGCGCGTCGGCGCTCGCCCAGTAGGAGGCGATGACCTCCGACACCGGGTAGCCCTCGGTCGCGTAGCGGATGGCCGGCGCGAGCGCGTCGCCGAGCGTCAGCCGTCCCAGCTCCTCAACGGTCGCCTCCCAGCCGCGCGCCGTCCCGGGAACCGTGACCGCGTGCGGGCCGTAAAAGGGCATCCCCGCCTCGCCCGCGTCGTCGACCGCGTAGCCGCCGTCGTCGGGGTAGTAGGATTCGGCGTCGTCGTCCTCGGCCAGCGCGTCCCGTACGTTCGCTATCGTCGCGTCGGCCGGCGCGCCGCCGCACGAGCGCATCGCGCCGACCTCCCCGTCCGCGGTCCGGTAGAGCGCGAACACGTCGCCACCGAGCCCCGTCGAGGTGGGCTCGACGACGTTGAGCGCGGCCGCGGTCGCGACCGCGGCGTCGAACGCGTTGCCGCCCTCGCGTAGCGCTTCGATCCCCGCCTCGCTCGCGAGGGGTTGACTGGTCGCCACCACGCCGCGCTGGCCGTACACCGTCGACCGGCGCGACGTGAATCGGTCTAAGTCCGGGTCCATACACACTCGTCCGGGAGCCGGGAGAATAAAGCCACGACCGGATGAGTCCGGTGTCGGCCTCGTCGGTCCGGCGGGCCGGCCGCGACTCCGGACCGCGTGGCGTCGAGGACCGAGGGCCGATCCCGGACGGTCGGCCGTTCAGGAGTGTTTTGCCGCGAGGACCTCGATCTCGTCGATCTGCGGGTCTTCCGCGAACAGCTCGTCGGCCCGCTCCATCAGCTCCGCCGCGATCTCGCCGTCGAGGTGCGCCTGCCGGCCCTCCTCGTCGGGGAACGTATCGAAGATGCCGAACGTGGTCTCGTCGAGCCGGAGCGCGAACCACGTCGTCGTCTCCGGTTCGGCCTCGGCCGCCGGGAGGGCCGACTCGAGGAACTCGGCCACCTCGTCGGCCTTCTCCGGCTTCGCTTCGAGCCGCGCCTGGAGCGCGTATTCAGAGTCGGACATTCCAGTAGATCGGAGGGCTCTGACGCGTAAAACACCCGTGACACCGGGTATCCGGACGACCGGACCGGTGGCCGCGACGGCCCGGAACCGGGGCAGTAGCGACGAGGCTCACCGGCGCGTCGTCACTCCTCGAACTCGGCGTAGTGGCGAACGAGTCCGCACTCGGGACACGTCACCGTCGTCAGGCCCTTCCGCTCGTTCATTCCGAGTCTACCGAGCAGCCCCGACCGCTTCTCGCCGGTCGTGATGTGCGCGTTCCACGCGTCGCCCATGTTGAACTCGACTTCCTCCATCGTGACGCCGCAGTCCGGACAGCGGTGGTCCGTGGGCGCGGACTCGCGGGGCGACCTGAAAACAGTTGGTTCGCTCGCCCCTTCGGACGAGGAGACGGGGGACACTCTCCGATCGAAGTTTGAACAAGCGCTATAGGTCCCTGTACCGTGTTTGTGACTATGCAACGAAGACGGTTCCTGGCGCTCGCCGGCACCGGCGCGGCCGGTTCGCTCGCGGGGTGTGGCGGCAGCGGTGGCGAGGCCGGCCGGTCGCTCCGAGAGCACCCGGCCGCCGCGGGATTGGACGGGCTCCCGCGACAGGGCCCGCTGGACGGACACGCTGTCCTCACCTTCGAGGATCCCTCTTGTCCGCGGTGTCGCGCCTTCCACGAGGACGTCGTGCCCGCGATCCGGTCGAACGTCGTCGACCCCGGCGAAGGGGCGTACGTCCTCCGGACATACCCGGTCGTCTACCCGTGGGGCGAGCCGGCGACGCAGGCGCTCGCGTCGACGCACGCTCGGAGCGACGCCGCCTTCTGGTCGCTGCTCGACCACTACTTCTCGAACCAAGACCAGTTCGACGCGGACAACGTCCTCGACCGGACCGAGACGTTCCTCGACTCCCGGACCGACCTCGACGGCGCCGCGGTCGTCGCCGACGCCGAGAACGAGGCGCACGACGAGGCGGTTCAGGGCAACCTCGACGCGGCGGAGGCCGCCGACCTCGGCAGGACCACGCCCACGGTCCTGCTGTTCCGCGACGGACAGTACGTCACCTCGGCCAACGGGAGCGTGAGCTACGACCTCATCGCGGAGACGCTGGGGGTCGACGGCTGATGGAGGTCCTCGGCCGCGGCGTCCGGCTACCGACGGGGCGTGACGACCTGCGGCTGATGGGTCGGACCGCGCGGCTGGTCCTGACGCTGCCGGTCTACGCCGCCGTCTCGGTCCTCGCGGCCGTCCTCTCGCTGACGGCGTTCGTGGTGTCCCTGAACGTTCAGTTCGTGCTGGACGTGGTCGTCGGCGGCTCGCTCCCGCCGGCGAGTCGGCTGACGATCCTCGCCGAACTCTACCCCTTCGTGGGCACCTCCTTCGGCCCCGCACAGGGGGTCTTGCTCGTCGTCGTGGCGCTTTTGACCGGCCTCGACGTCGCGATGGCGACGTACCACTTCCGCGAGCACGGCCTGGACCTCCAGCAGGGCGGTGCCGGTGCCGCGGGCCTGATCCTCGGCACGCTGGGGGCGGGCTGTGCGGCCTGCGGCTCGGCGGTGTTGCTCGGACTGCTCTCGCTCCTCGGCATCTCGACCTCGCTCCTCTTCCTCCCGCTGGACGGCTTGGAGTTCGCGCTGGGCGCGCTCGTCGTGTTGACGCTCTCGATTTACTGGCTCGCCGACGGGATGCGCGGCGGAGAGATCAACGGTTGCCCGGTCGACGTGTAGCCGACTTCGGTACCCGCGGCAGTTCGCGAGACGCGGGCTCGCTTCGGTGAGGACTCGACTTCTCCCGTCCGAACCCGCGATACGCCGCTGGCCGCGACCCGTATCTGGTCGGTCTCTCGCGTCGGAGTCTCGCTCGTTTGCCTCCGAGAGCCGGCTTCCGGGCCTTCGTGAACCGGCCTCTCGGCCCTTCGTGAGGCCGTCCCGCCCGACGGCTCCTCGAAACAGAGTGGAATTAGACTAGTCTAAAAATCTAGTTAGACCAAAACAATCATATGCGCCGACGTCTCTAATCTTCACTAAGATGGAAGAAGTACGGGATCAGACCGAGATGACACGCAGACGGGCACTTCTCGCGGGATCGGGCGTTCTGACCGCAGGAGTGGCCGGCTGTACGGGGAGCGCCGATCCGGGTGCGGGTTCGAACGGGTCCGGTAACGGCGACGGTCCCGTCGTCGTCGCGTCTTTCTTCAGTTTCTTCGACTTCGCTCGGGAGGTCGCCGCGGACACGCCGGTGACGGTCAAGAACCTGGTCCCGACGGGTCTGCACGGTCACGGCTGGGAACCGAACGCGAGCGTCACCAAAGAGATCATCCAGGCGGACGCGTTCATCCACGTCGGGCAGGACTTCCAGCCGTGGGCCGACCGCGCGATCCAGACCCTCGAAGACGACGACATCGACACCGACCTCATCAACGCTCGCGAGGGCGTCGAACTGGAGTCTCTGGCGGCGACGCTGGACAGAGAGGAGGAAGGCGTCGGCGAGGGGCGCGGGATGGATCCCCACTTCTGGCTGGATCCGCTGCGAGCGAAGCAGTCCGTCGACAACATCACCGAGGGCCTCGTCGAACTCGCCCCGGACTACGAAGCGACCTTTCGCGATAACGCCGAGGCGTACAACGCCGAGGTGCTCCAACGCATCGACGAGGACTACGCGGACATCTTCGACCGCGCCGATCGGAAGGTCGTTCAGTTGGCCGCCCACAACGCGTTTCAGTACATCGGCGTCCGCTACGGGGTCGAGATGCGCCCGCTGGTCGTCAACCTCGCCGCCAGCGGCGACGTGAAACCCTCCGACATCACGGAGGCGAAGCGGGTCATCGAGGAGAACGACATCAACTACATCGCCAGCGGGGTCTTCGAGTCCCGCAAGCCCGCGAAACAGCTCCTCGCCGAAACGCAGGTCCAGGCGTACTTTCCCGTCACCCCCTACGCCGGCGTTCGTGAGAAGTGGGTCCAGAACGACTGGGGGTACGAGGAGATCGCCTACAACATCAACATGCCCACCTTCGAAGTCGTCCTCGGCAACAAGGACCCGGAGGAGGCCGGCCCGGAGGGCTGGCACGAAGAGTGGAGGAACTTCGAATGACGCGTTCCATCTGGGGAAACGACGCCGCGAACGCGGCCGACGTGAGCGCCGGAGACACCCTCATCGACCTGTCCGACGTCGCCTTCGGGTACACCGCTGCGAACGTCGTCGAGGACGTCTCGCTTTCCGTCGACGCCGGCGAGTACGTCGCCGTCGTCGGCCCGAACGGGTCGGGGAAGTCGACGTTGATGAAGCTCATGTTGGGCCTCCTCCGCCCCGACACCGGTGAGGCACGACTGTTCGGCGAGCCGTCGCACGCCTTCGACGACGGCTCGCGAATCGGCTACGTCGCCCAGCACGCCAGCGCCTCCAAGGAGATGCCCATCACCGTCCGCGAGGTCGTCAAAATGGGCCGATTCCCCCACGTCGGCTTCGGTTTCCTCTCCGGCGCGGACTGGGATATCGTCGACCGCTCGCTCGACACCGTCGGAATGTCGGCCTTCGCCGACCGCCGAGTGACCAAGCTCTCGGGCGGCCAGCGCCAGCGAGCGTTCATCGCCCGCGCCCTCGCCGGCGAGGCCGATCTGCTCGTCCTCGACGAGCCGACGGTCGGCGTCGACGCCGAGTCGGTCGACGCCTTCTATGACCTGCTCGAAACGCTCAACGACGCCGGCATCACGATCGTCCTCATCGAGCACGACCTCGGTGCCGTAATCGACCACGCGGAACGCGTCGTCTGTCTCAACAAAGCGGTCTACTTCGACGGCCCGACGGCGGAGTTCGCCGAGAGCGACGCTCTTAGCAGAGCCTTCGGAGCCGCCACGGGCGTCTTGCGTGAGAGCCAATGATCCTCTCGATGGCGCCGCTACTCCAGACGGGTCCGATTGATCTCCTCTTGGCCCCGCTGTACGTGTTCCTCGAACGCTGGTCGGATCTCATGTTCCTCTTGGCAGAGATCACCGGACTGGAACTGCTGGCGTTCCAGTTCATGCACCGTGCCATCCTCGTCGGTATGTGCATCGGCGTGATGGCTCCGCTCATCGGAACGTTCCTCGTTCACCGGCAGCTCGCCCTCATCGGTGACGCACTCGCGCACACGGCGTTCGCCGGCGTCGCAGTCGGCTTGTTCCTCAACGCCGTCCTCGAGTTCAGCGTCTCGCCGTACCTGACCGCGGTCGTCGTCGCGATGCTCGCGGCGCTGCTCATCGAGGTCATCTCCGAGGCGACCGACGCGTACAACGACGTCTCGATGGCGATCGTCCTCTCGACGGGCTTCGCACTCGGGACGGTGCTCATCAGTCTCAACGCCGGCGGGCTCTCGGTCAGCGTCAATCAGTACCTCTTCGGAAACCTGTCGACGGTGTCGGAGGAAAACGCCGCCATCCTGCTCGTGCTGTTCGCGATCATCGTCGCGGTCATCGGACTCACTCGAAACCAGCTGCTCTACGTCACCTTCGATGAGACTGCCGCCCGGGTCTCCGGACTCTCGGTCACCTGGTACAACCGGGTCACGGTCATGCTCACCGCGTTGGTCGTCGTCGGGGCGATGCAGATCATGGGCGTCATCCTCGTGGCGGCCATGCTGGTCGTCCCCGTCGCGGGAGCGACCCAGGTGTCGAAGAGTTTCACCCAGTCCATCCTCGTCTCGATCGTCATCGCGGAACTCGCAGTCCTCCTCGGCATCGGGGCGGCCTACTACGGCGAGGCGACGGCCGGCGGCGTCATCGTCCTGTTCGCGGTCGGCATCTACGTCGCCGCCGTTCTGATCGGGAAGGTGCGGACGAACGCCGGCGAGACGGCGTCTCCCGAACTCGGTGCGATCGACACGAGCGACAGCGACCCCGATTCGAACTGAGGGCGGCTCCGACGACGGGTGCGGCCCAACAGTTTCCCGTCGGTACGGCCTCGACGCCCTCACGCCCTCGTTCCCGTCGCCTGATCCTCGTCGGACTGCGTGTTCGGCGACCTCTGTTCGGTCGATTTCGGCCGTGAACGGCCACTTGCTAGCCAATTTCGAATATGTAGGATATATGTCTTATAACCCCCTACAAGACAGATGTTAATTATTTCTAACAACATTTTTAATGAAAGAAGGTGGCGACGAACCCGCGCGGCGGCGCCGGCCGTCGCCTCCCCACAGACAATGACGGACGACAATCGCCCTTCGATCGACGTACCGAGTTCGGACATGACCAGGCGGAGTTGGCTCAAGGGACTGATCGCGAGCGGCGTCCTCGCGGGCGGCGGAACCGTCACCGCCGGCGCGGCCGCCACCGACATCGAGCGGGTCGGGGCGGGCAGCATCGCGCGGGTCCAGCCGACGGCGGCGGGCGCACCGCCCCGAACGATCTACGCCACGGACGACCTCTCGGCGCCGTACCCCTCGAACGACTGGTGGACGACGCTGCTGTGGCGCCCGCTCTCGGAGAACCTCTGGGTCCACCCCTTGGCCGCGCGCGTCACCGAGACGGGCCTCGCCGTCACCTACCCGGACGAGTGGCGGGTCGGCGACGCGCCGTTCACGTGGGGCGGCCGGACGAACGACTTCGCGGAGCTGACGGCGTCGCCGGACGCCAGCACCGAGCCGATCGATCCGGACCTGACCGTCTCCCACCCGGACGTCGACGGCGACGCCCCGGCCGAGGTCGCCGACTACGGCGACTGGTCGGTCACCTACCGGCGGACGGACGGCGAGGCGAGCCTCGAGGCGACGCTCGCGCAGGGCTCGCCGTTCGTCTACTTCGAGACGACGGCGGGCGGCGTCGACGTATCGTTCGACGGCGAGGTCTCCGTCTGGCACGAGCGCAATCACGTGCTGGGCGTGACGGTCGGAGACAGCCACTACGGGCTGTTCGCCCCGCCGGGCGCCTCGTGGGACGGCGTCGAGAGCGACGCCGTCTCGTCGGCCCTCGACGGCGCGGGGTACGCCTCCGTCGCTCTCCTGCCGGAGGCGACGCCGGACGTCCTGAACGCCTTCCGCCGGCGCGCGTACGCCTTCGTCACCGACACGACGGTCACGTGGGAGTACGACGCGGAGCGTTCGGCGGTCGTCACCGACTACGAGTTCGACCTCGACGCGAAACGCGGCGGGGCCGACGAGACGCTGACGGCGCTGTATCCGCATCAGGCGAAGCGAACGGGAGCCGACCTGCGCGACTGGTCGTACGTCTCTCCGCGCGGCGAGATGCCCGTCCACGCCGGGTCGTCGTTCGCGACCGAACTCCCGTACCGCGGTGTCCTCCCGTTCCTCCCGGACGCGACGGACGTGCCCGACCTCTCGGAGCACGTCGACAGCGCCGCGGCGGCCGACCCGCTGATCCGGGACGACCTCGGCGACGGCACCTACTGGACGGGCAAGAACTTCGAGCGGCTCCTCCAGTTGGCGCCGCTCGCCGAGCAGGTCGACGACGAGGCCGCCGCGGGGCGGTTCCAAGATGCGATCCGCGAGGAGTTGGAGACGTGGTTCACCGCGGACGCCGACGGCGACGTGGCCGAGGAGTTCCTCTTCTGGTACGACGACGCCTGGGGAACGCTGAACGGCGCCCCGATGGGCTTCGGCGCCGACGCGGACCTGAACGACCACCACTTCCACTACGGCTACTGGGTGAAGGCGGCGGCGGAGATGGCGCGGAGCGACCCGGAGTGGGCGCGCGAGGACGCGTACGGCGGCGTCGTCGACCTCCTCGTCCGCGACTACGCGAGTCCCGACCGCGACGACCCTCGCTTCCCGTTCCTTCGGAACTTCAGCCCGTACGCCGGGCACTCGTGGGCGTCCGGCAGCGGCGAACTCCCGGCCGGGTGTAACCAGGAGTCGTCGTCGGAGGCGATCAACGCCTACGCCGCGATGGTGCTGTGGGGCGAACTGACCGGCGACGAGGCGATCCGCGACGCGGGGATCTACCTCTACACCCACGAGGTCCACGCCGCCCTGGAGTACTGGTTCGACGTCGCCGACGAGAACCTGCCCGACGAGTGGCCGTACGACTACGCCGGGATGGTCTGGGGCCGCGGGTACAAGTACGCCACGTGGTTCAACCAGGACCCGGAATCGATCCACGCGATCAACTACCTGCCGGTCGGCGGGCACTCGCTGTACCTCGGCTGGAACCGCGACGCCGCGGCAGCGAACTGGGCGACGCTCCTCGAGAACGACGGGGGCGGCGAGACGTTCGACCTCGGGTGGTACACGGACATCCTCTGGGAGTTCCGGGCGCTCTCGGCTCCGGCCGCGGCGCGGTCCTGGTACGAGAGCGACTACGCCCCCGGCGACTTCGCGGAGTCGCGCGCCCACACTGCCCACTGGGTACACACCCTCGACGCCGTCGGCGTGCCCGACGCGACGGTGACGGCCGACACGGCGTTCTACTCGGTCTTCAGGGACGGCACCACGCGGACGTACGTCGCCTACAACGCCGACGACGAGGCGTCGACGGTGTCCTTTTCCGACGGCACGGAACTCGCCGTCGAACCGCGGGCGACGGCGACGACGACCCGCGCGTTCGAGTCGCTGCCCGAACTCTCCGGGTCGTTCCCGCGCGTCGAGGGTGCGGGCGCCGACGAGGAACCGGACGGAAACGGCGGGAACCGCGGTCGGGGAGCGGCTGGCCGGGGGAGCCGCGACCGTGGAGAGTCCGGGTCGGGACAGCACGGGAAGTAGCCCTCACTCCGTCAGCGGACCGCTCCGAGGCGACCGCGCCGGCGGTCCGCGACGGCGACGCCGCTTCAAGCGGTCGTTACGAGCGAAAATCGGTGGCCTCGGCACTCACGACTCACAATCTATCCATAGTGAATCTGTTTAGAGCAGTTATAGACGCTGTTCAATCCATAATCCGTTCACTCTATTATACTACTCTTTGAGTAGTGTGCCCAACAAAGAAACGTAGACTCGTACGAGTAGGAGCCTTGACTACTGAAGACCCATTATGTCCGGATCGGCTCCGAACAGGGCATCTCCGATTGTAGTTGCTTCACCATCATCTACAGAACTGAAATGTGCTAGAAATTCACCGTCAGCAAGCATGTAATACGCACCTGAACTGTAGCGACTGCTTCCAGGTGATGCGCGTCGGAATCCTAGCACTCGGTAATCAGCCCCATTTGGCTGTGCGACCTGTAACCGCTTTCTTCCCGTCTCTTGATCTCCGATTTCAGCAATAGTCTTCGTGTCCCCTTCAGTCATATCGTGCTCGTTCGCAAGCTCATTTAGTGGCTCAAAGACTCCGCTCTGTAGCGCCTTCCGAATTTTTGGATGACGACTCTCCAAATCCTCAAGAAGTGCTTCTAGCTCGCCCTGCGAAATATAGAAATCACTAATCCCATCATTTTCCGGCAAGCTATGGAAATGAGCAGCGTATTCTGGACTTGCTGACTCAGATTCCGATGTTACTACATTCATTTCGGGCTGGAAGCGCAATGATATAAATTTCTCACCGCTGCTGTATTGTGATTCTGATTCGCTCAGCTTCAGACCATGCATTTCGAGATACTGCTTGAACTGAGAAGCGAGAAAATCAGATCGGTCCGATGGGCCTTCCTCATCGGTGTTCTGGAATTCAAGCATCTCGTCAATGTTACTGTGGATATTCTCCCAAGAAACAGTCCCGTAATGCTCCTCTTCCACTTGAAGCAGTGATTTGTAGTCCCCCATCTCATCTACTGTAAGCTCTTGAACCTGGAATTTACTCTCCTGAACAATTACATACTCATCGCCAACGTGGATGACCCCATCTACTCTTTTTTCACTCTCTCCCGGGTTTTCATCGGTTGGATGATATTCTTCGTCTTCTAATGGGTTGTGACCTGTTCCGGACACACCCACCAGTAAAACAGTTCGTCCTGTGGTGTCGATATCACGAATTTGGACCTGTGTACTAGTAGAGACGTTCTCAGAAGTCGCTACATCCAGTAAATCAGAACCAATGGCTAGATCTTTTGTTATAGCGCTGAGGACTGCTTCGACTAGTTCCTCATCACCGAAATCAATCAGATGGAGTTGTGCTTTGGTCGTGTTATCTTCAAGTTGTTTTCCGGGGTCTGCGGCGTCATCTCGTTCACTCGGTCCTCGAAACGAGACGAATATGTTCCTGTATCGTCCTTCCATATCAATCCTGACTCTGAATTTATATAAAAACCCAATCCTCACAGTTTCACTTCTGGTAATGGTCGCGATTCAGTCGTCACATCCATCGTTACTATCCATACGCCTAGGTTCATCCGGTCGTAATTGTCTATTGTGAGACACGAATGAGCAACGACGAGCCACAGCAGACGGAATGGGAGAGTGAAGTCGGACTATCCGAAGAGACGACCTACGTCGCGCTGTATCCGAATCGTAAGCACGCTGAAGAGTGGATGACGGAGGCCGAAGAGCAAGGCTACGGGAGTCGATCGAAGTACCTCTATGAACTGATACAAGAAGCTCGTGCTGCGCGTCAAGAGGGGTTCCTCGCGTACAGTCAGAACGAATCGAAGGTGGAAGAACTACAACTACAAGTCGAGCAGTTACAGGACGAGCTCGAAAACGCGCAGAACTCGGAACCCGGCGAGATCGAAATCGCTCACGAGGAGTTCGTGACGACGTTCCTCACTGAGAACTACCAACCCCTGAATAAGGTACTCCACCAAGTCACAGATAGCGGTGTTCTGACAGGCATCGTGAAAGACGCGGTTGAGGATCAGCTGTTCGACCTCGCGGAAGAGAACAAGGTCGAATACAAGCAGGGGTACGGTTGGCGACTCGCCCACAACAATGCTGACGAGGAGGTGGTCGAGGCATGACGGGCGAGACTCGCGAGAAGATTTACGAGAACGAGCACGACGCGGTCAACGACTTCATCGAGCGTAAGGAGGCAATGGGTCGCAGTCGTCGGACGCTCAACGCCTACTCTCGAACGCTGAAGTCGTTCTTCCACGAGGAATTTCCCGATCTCGCCCCTCAAGATGTCGAGGTGCGCCATATCGAGGACTACGTCGGCGCACTCGCTGCCCGCGATCTCTCGCAAAACACGAAGCGGAGATACCTCGAATCGCTGTCCTCGTTCTTCGGGTGGGCGATGAAGCGCCCTCGGTTCGAGAATATCACCGGTAACCCCGCAGCAGTCGTCCTCGAAGAGATCCCACAGAAGTACCGCGAGCGTCCCGACTGTGCGACGTGGGAGAGCGCAAAGAAAATCATCCATAATATCGCTGAACCACGAAACAAGGCGATCGCCGTCATTCTCGCAAAAACTGGATGCCGGATTCGGGAGGCGCTCGAAATCGAACACGACGACCTGATGCTCGACGAGGGATTCATTCGCCTCCGTGAGCGGAAAGGTGGCAGTCAGACCGTCGTTCCTGTTGATAACGAGGTCGAGCACGCCATCAAGCGGTATCAACTCATCCGACCAGACGACGACTCAAACTATCTGTTTCTGAGTGTCCGTGGCAATCGAGTGAACACGACGCAGGTCCAGCGGGCTGTCCGAGACGCTGCGGTCAAAGCAGGCGTGATGGACGAGGGCGAGACGCGCTTTCACCGCAAGTTCACGCCTCACACGTTTCGGACGGTGTTCACGACGCTGATGCGGAATCAGGGGATGAAGGACCACATCCTCCAGCACATCCGCGGTGACGCCAATAACCGAACAATGGACGTTTACACCCGGGTCGATCGGAACGACGCTCGACAAGAATATCTCGAGTGTATCAAGTCACTCGACTTGTAGACCTCTTCTCGTAGAGCATTTTGCGGAGACGACAGAGACAGGGTCGTGAAGACAGTCGATGGGCAAGGTGCCTGTGTTCTATCGGAAGTACATTGAACCACGGAGACAACCAAGCGTCTTCGATCTCAGGGGAACGGTGTAGTGACGAATCTCCTACAAAATTCTGTGTGAAGTCCTGCTCAACGAGATTTAGATCGTGACTCCACTGTCGCCGGCACGTCTGCTTTCGCGTCTCGTCAAAGAGACCGCACGCTGTCCCTGTTCGTGATACCGGTGCCTACGATGTGACAGATATCTCCTGTAATGCGAGAGCGACGAGTCTGCTGTCGTCTCTGCGATCGGGATTATTCGGTCTTGTGGAACCCAAGAACGTTGTCAACGATATGTAGGAGTCCCCATAACGGTAGACCAACGACAAGTATCCCGAACCAGAAGACGAACATGGCGATGGGTAGTGGGTGAGGGAGCACGGTGATCGGCAGACCAACCGCGTTGAGACCGATGGCGACGAGCATCGAGACGAACCCGATCATGTTCAGTGTGCCGAGCGCCCGTCGTGGTGACTGGAACGGTCCTCTGGGACTTGACCACTCCCACGAGTCGTTGTCTGTCGAAGTTTCCTTGTCGATCGTCTCGTAGTCGGTTGCGGTTCCACACTCGGGACAGTACGAAGCGTCGTCAGCAAGCTCTGAACCACACCGTTGGCAGTAGTTAGGCATGCCGTGGCGCTCGGAAAAGATGCTAATGACTTTTTTGATAGCGTTTCTATTCCGGAAATTGTGAAAATACAGAGATAGACATTCTCCTTTGTTCTGTCGAAGCGGTCTTAGCAAAATCGCGTTTTTGTCGTCTCTCTGTTATTGGTGACCTTAGCAGAATAGTCCGTCTGACGATCGAGCATATCGGGCTTTATGATCTATTAGTGGAGATGATCCGTTGTTTAGGAGTTAGTTGTTTTCGTTAGAACAGATTTGAGCTATTTAATAATGAGTGTGAAGATAGGTGTTTGAGAGATATCGAGTAAGAGAATTTGATCTAAACATTGCTGAACTCTTCTAGTTGATTCAGCTGATCTTACTCTACTAGTACAGCATACAGCTAAAAAGCTAGCTAAAGCTAGTAAAAAACTCAGTTTGTTCGGTGTTGATGTATCCGAAGAGAGTCATGCTAAAAGCTACCATGTTAACTCTTCTTCCTAAATATGGGCCTATTTTAGCTCGTGTAATTGATAATAGGTAGTCTCTGACCCTCGGGGGTGGAGCCACGAAATTCAGTTGGACTGTGGTCAGTTCGCCGGAAGGCTTCACCGAGGACATAACATATGTCTAAAACGCAATCAGAAGACGAACGAAACGCACAACGAACAGACTCCAACTCGGGGTCTCCGTCCGAGGCTGATCATCGAGAGCAGCCCGATAATCTCTCATCGAATTTCTCAGAGTACTCCGACGAGAAACTCGCGGAGATGTCCGAGTCGGCACTGAAGACGGGCTCTATCGAAGAACTTGAGCAGGCTCGAAAACGGTCACTACAACGAGCAAAAGTTGCTAGACTCGCCAGGCAGTATGAGTCGATACAGTCAACAGGTTCGGTTAAGCAACTCAAGCAGGCCCGCCAGCGGTCACTCCGAGGTTATACTGACGAGGAGTTCGCTCGCCGGTGCAGACGAGCGAGGGGTGAGTCAGTAAACTCGGAGAGGGTGAGTCCGGTCACAGCAACCGATGAGCAGCCGGCACCTCCGGCCCTCGCAGACTACGAGTTGAAGCAGGTCATCTGCGAGGAGTTCGGCAAGGAGGGCTGGTCGGTAATGAAGCCGCTCCTGGCGACCCACGCAACGCTCCTACTCGACGACATCGAATCGTCCCGAGCGATGATGGTCGAGGGCCAGTCGGGCGTCGGCAAGACGATGCTGCTCAAGACGTTCGGAGATCTCAACGAACAGTTCTGTCGTCGTTCAGATGTCACTCCCGCCTCCTTCGTGAGCGCGGGGGGTTCAAATTCCGACAACGACTCGACGAACAATGACCTGCTTCCGCTGCTTGAAGGCCGCACGCTCGCGGTAGGAGATGCGCAAACTTTGTTCGCCGGCAGCGAGCGGACTGTCGAGAGCACATGGCGAAAGTTGGCGCGGATAATGGACGGTGACGGTTACTACCGTCAGACCGCAACCGGTGGCAAAGTCGGGTACGATGACATACGGTTCAATTTCATCGGTGCGACAACGCCCCTGAGCCCGCGGGCGTGGAAGATGATGGGTAACGTCGGGCAGCGTCTTCTGCTCGTCCAGTGGCCTGACGAGGACTACGACGGCGACTGGTTGTGCTCGGTTGTTGAGGGGGGTGAACACCAGCCCATCGAGCGTGGACGTGACGCCGTTCAGGAGTTCCTACAAGACCTATGGAACTACCACGGCGGCACTGAGAGTGTTACGTGGACTGACGACTCAATAAGAAAAAACGTTAGAGTACCCATCCAGCGCCTCGCAAGAGTTGTTGCCCACGCCCGTGGTTCGGTTCATGACGGTGCAGTACAAATCGAGGCCCCGAAACGAATCGGAAAGTTGCTCCACGACCTCGCCCGTGGTCACGCGCTAATCCACGGTCGCACCCACCTCGAACTCGAAGACGTCGAGGCGTGTGGCAGGGTCGCCCTGAGTACGATGCCGGCGAAACGTCGGGGCATTGTCCGGGCGCTCCTTGACCCGAACAGGGACGACCCTCTTACCGCCGGCGACGTAGAGATGATACTGGACGTGAGTCGGCCGACTGCCCGCAACCGTATCGACGAGATGGTGGCTCTCGGTATCGGGGATGTCGTTGAGGAGACCGGACGGGGAGGGACTACGAAGGCGGTCGTGGTGAACGCGGAGTTCCGCTGGCCCGATGGGATAGCGTTCCCCGACTTCTAGCGTCTCACGGCGTCGCTTCTTTTTCGATGTCCGCTTCGTGAAGCTGTAAATATCTTCGAGGTACCCCCGTACGTCGTTCGTAGCCCATCAATAGGCCCCGTTGCGACGTTAGACACGGGGTTTCAATAACACGAGCGAGTGTTTTTCGAGATCTCTTTCAGCTTCGACCGAATCGCTGGTGGCGACTAATCATAACAGAATTTATAATATATCGACTACGTTAAAATACGCTAATAAGCCGTTTATAATCAACTAAGAGAAAATGTACTACAAAAGTATCAAATATATGAGTTAATTATTTCCGTGCTGGTCACGTGTTCCGATACGCAATGAGTCTGGAACTGTACGAGCGGTTTGAGCGGCAGACATCGATCGACTCTAGTAGAGAAGAGGGTAATGCCATAGGGACATTCCGCCCCATGATTATCGACTGCCTCCTTAGGCACCTGGAGCGGGTTGCTGACCAAGGTAATATCGACGGGTGGATGGATTACGTCGACCCAAAACTCACGTACTGGGAAAACAGAGCACATCTGAAAGAGAAAGCGGGTGCGACGGGGTTTGATTCGCCGTTCAAGCCGGAGAGGGAGAGATGGGTTTCAGATATGCTAGACAAACAGGAAGAGTATGAAGAACAACACGAGAACGAAGAACCCAATGTGCCGAAGCGTTCCGCCGGTAGTACAGGGGGCCGCACGGAACCGGAAAGTGAGCTGGGGAAATGGGCGAGAGAGCATGCCGAGGATCGGCCACGACCGGGTGATGGCGGAGAAGAAATCCTACTCAAAAGAGAGCGCGAACGAACGTGGCAAGAACAGCAAAGAGATTGGCAACACTGACGACATCAATCTCAAAACTGTCGTCGTCGTCGATTCTAAATCGTATGATTTCGCGCTTTGAGTAGAACATCACCGTCTCTACGGCTTTCACTTGATCTAATGTATCCCTCATGGTATCCTGCTGCTCCCGCTTCTCGTGCGAGTCTCTACGGTTCACGACGAGAGACAATCGTGTATCAATCCGATTCGTCGGATTCGAGTTCTTCGGCATCGACCTCGCCCGCGAGGAATCGTTCCCCGAGGTCAGTAACGCGGTAGTTCGAGGCGTCGACGCGTTGTAACAGTCCTGCGTCAGTCAGCTTTCGGCAACGACGAGAGAGGTATTCCTGTGTGTAGTCGATATTCGCTGCAATGACGCTTGGAGAAGCGACGATCTCCTTGTCATGTAGAAACTCGAGCACCCGTTCATCAGCCTGTGTCATCCAGTCAACCCGTGGTCGCATCTAACGACGAGATACAGGTTTTAGCTGTTTCAGAAGGCGTTAAAACGTGCCTAGAGACAGTAAAAAGCAGTTCTACAAACACAGAATTTTGTGGTTAATGCTAAGTTGATAGAGATGTATCGTCGACCCAATGGAATTAGGCCGGCGTGTACTCAAACAGCAGGAAGCCGCCTACGAGAAAGAAGAGGATCAGTATGCCGAAGAGATGGAGCGACTCGAAACGCTACCGAAGGCGTTCGAGGAAGATACGTGGACGTGGGAAGATCTAGAGTGGATTGTGCGCTGGAAGATGACCGGCTCACCATTTGTCGGAAAGGTTCTCGATGATTTCAATTCAAACGACGAGACGTTTGTCACCTCCCAAATTGAGAAATCGGTCGCTGCCTCTTCACCAGGTGAAAAACTCTCATATCTGATCGAGATCTCCGGTGTCGCTGAACGGATGGGTTCTGCATTTCTCTTGTTTATGAACCCCGATCGCTTCACCGTGCTCGACTGGAAGGCATGGAGTGTCCTACACGAGAGCGGATACTTGCCCGACGAGATGCCTGATGACCCCTCTGTCGACGATTACTTAGTGTATCTTGGATCGTGTTGGGCGATAGCGAACGAGTACGATGTTAGTCTCCGAACGCTCGATATGGCACTGTGGGCGCTCGGAGGCGATGAGTGAACTGCCACCCGCAACTAAATCCGTTCAGGAACGATACACTATCATGGACGACTCAAACCAACCAGAACGCCCGCCCCCTGATGCTGACGCTGCCGAGATCGCGCAATGGATGGAAGAGGACTTTGGGCGGGCGATCGCCGAGGCGGCAGAAGAGCACGCGAGCAACAAAGCGCACGAGGTCGTAGAGGTCAAGATAATCAATCACGAACAGGATGAGGTCGTCGGGACGATAGATACAGACGGGAACCTAAACACGGAGAGCGAGGCACTCAGACGTGTCTCACAGGAATATCTGGATGAGGGGGTTCCTGTGCTCGTCCCCACCACATATGAGAACGAGGACGGTGAGACGGTTCACGCAGATTGTGAGGTTATTGTCGAGCCGGGAAGCAGGGGATTCGTGCGGGCCTTCGTTGACGAACTGCCGAGTCCTTTCGACTGTGGTCCTGATGTACTGATCAACCTCCCCGCTCACGACTTAGAGCAGGATTGAGAATACGCCGAACGTCTCACCCTACTATTCCGGAATTTTGGATTAGAGCATTCCGGAGTTTTGCGTTTTCAGAGCGACACCTATTCTGTGACTAGTTTTTCGTCTCGTCAAGAGACGGGGGGCTCTGCGAGTCGAGGTGTAATCCGATGTATCACTCAGCCCCTCGCCAAAGGACCACGTCTCGTCGAAGTCTCTCGGTCTGTCCCTTAGCTGACGACAAGTAAATCCGTCACTTCATCCTGTAACGCGGCAAACGTCTGCTCTGATACATCGAGGTTCGGATGGCCCGAGGAGGGTAATTTCGCCTCAGCCATGCGACTGCTCGTTTCGAGATATGTCACAGGCGTCACGAGAGATATCAGGATTTCACACGCAGAGGACACACCCAATCCGAAGTACTGGTGTTTCACAATTCGTTATTTCGTCGTGACGCCTTTGACGGAGCAACGTATCGAGTACATTGGCATCAACGAAGCCAAAGTAAAGGCACTGTTGACGAGAATGAGAGAATGATGGGGTCGAATAATCAGGTAACCGCATACCATTTTTATCTCGGCATCTAACTATCTATCAGAGCGCCTGTGATGTCTTCCATCAATGAGATGCTGAACGAGTCCGCTAACTGTGATGATTTACTCTTGTGTCTCTACGACCTCAAAGAATTAGACGTAGATATTTTTGAAATACTTGTAGAAGAGAAGACTCCTATGACTGTTGACGAAATCGCAGAACGAATCGACCGAGACCGCGGTCACACTTTTCGTTCTTTACAGCGTCTTGTTCACTGTGAATTTGTTCAAAAAGAACAAGTGAATCATGAGTCGGGAGGATACCACCATGTCTATTTTATCATCAATCCAAACGAGAAAGCGTCTCAAATGCAGAAGAAATTGAATTCCATGTATAGAAATGTGGACAAAAAGATCGAAGAATTCCGTAATAAGTATAGTTGAGGCGAGATGCCTTACAGGCCCTTAGGAAACCTTTTCAGATTGTAATTACCTCCTTTGGGTATGGGACTCATTTACCAGTCAAATGAAGAGGAATATTGGCGCCATGTGTCACCGCAAGATAAACTACCACTTGCCGGAGAAGTGAGTACGTCCGGTATTGCGAAACTCAACGAACTTCTTGCTGATTTAAATTCCACGATGGGGTCAGAGTCAAAGGAAAAATTAACTGACTATGCCGAGGACTCGGATAATAAGGACGAGACAGATAAAATGCGCGAGTGGGTGGAACGGCGTCTCATCGAGGAACCATCGACTGTTGATCACCTACGTAAACTCGTGGGAATAAAAGACAAGCGTCTTTATCTTGATCTCAGTTACGATTTCAGAGCGACACCCCATCCGAACAAGGATACGGGACTGTGTGGTTGCCCAAAGGATGACTTCATTGCTCATCAGACTAGTGTACTAAAGAACAAACTAGGTAGTAGCGACCCCGAAGTAAGACAACGGTCATCAGAAGTGTTCGCCGATTATTTCGTTGAAAGAGGCGTATTAGACGTATTAGAGATCTTCAGAGAATTAGATGACCCGCAAGTCGAGACCGTAATCGAGAATGTGATAATGCCTCACGACCTTCAGATGGAGGAAGCAAAACGGCGCGGACATGGGGCAGAAGGAGTTATCGCATCACTGTTGGATAACTTTGGTGAGGTGGAAGTTCTCCCCGGAGACAAGGCCGCAAACCCAATGTCCTCGGATGTTCGTCTTTCTGAAGACGATTACAGTATATCAGATAAAAAAGCAAGCGAGACAGATAGTTACGACCTCTTAATCCGAGATGAGGACGAAAACAAACACGTTCTGGGGGTTTTGGGCCTCGTTCATTCGTCTGACCCGGGAGAGTACGGTGTCGGGAAAACTGGACGAACAGAAGAGTACCAATCACGGATTGAAGAGTATAACGAGAATCACGACGCAGATATGGAACTGTGGGCCCTAGTTGATGGTTGTGGCTTCGGCGATAACAAGGGAACGCTTCGGGCAGTGCTCAATCACGTTGATGAGTTCGTTCAAATGAATACCGCCTACAAATTTCTTGTCCACCTCCATGACAAGGATATCATCGATATACATGGGATCGAGTTCGATAGGAAGTTCTATGACAGTGATGAGATAGATGAATTAACCGATTGGGCGGAAGCCCGCGGAGTAAAAACAGGAGTCAATACCGACTCGTTTGACGAAGTCGAAGCCGGAAAGGCGAAGATATACGTTTAGTTGAAATCAGACAGAGAGCTGTCCTGTCCTTCGCGTCGCTCTTCTCGTGTATCGACCGGGTCAATCTTATCGGGGTCGTGTAGGAGGTCGAACTCCTCCCAGGCAGGAAACTTGAAATCTTCTTTGATTCTTTCCTCAATGAGGTCAATATAATCCGGATTGAGTTCGATTCCGAAACCATTCCTGTCTGTGTGACGCGCAATTTTCAGCGTTGTACCAGAACCAAGGAACGGGTCGAGAATTTTGTCCCCCGGATTTGAGTAGGTATATGTCAGCGCGTATGCCAATCGGTCAGGGAAAGCGGCGATATGATAGTTGCCTTCACTGATTTTCGGGGGCTTGTAGGAAGGACATCGGATAATGTTCGGGATACCACGCCCTTTTTTGTCCTTATTATCGCGAGGGTCGACATCCTTGTACTTCTGCTCGACTCGAATTTTATTGAACGTATACTCGTAATTGTGGTTTTTAGCGAATATGAGAATTTCTTCTTTCTTATCATCGTAGAGAGAATCCTTATACCAGTGAGAGATTGGCATAGCGTTTGGTTTGAACCACGTCATCTTCTCAATCAAATTCCAATTGCCAGCATTTCTCGATATATCCGCGGGAATATCGTAGAACTTCTTGTTTCGTCGCCTTGAATTAACAATGATGATTAGAAGAGCATCTTCAGAGGTGTTCTCATAACAATTCTCCCAAATAGTTTCCATCCGATCGAGATACTCTTCATATGATTCTTGTCCAATTTGGTTCTCGTTATTGTAGTCCTTAAGATCCCAGTACGGAGGGCTCGTCAGTACCAAGTCAATATCTGACGGAAGGGTCTTAGGAAATTGTTCAGCAGACTGATTGTAAACGGTTTGTCCGTCAATTTCGATTTCGTCTGTTTCTAAGGACATAGTTAGTGAGTTGCGTGGTAGGGCTGTTGTGTAGACGATTCAGTGGCATCCATTTCATTATGCCGCATCGTAGTTGGCAGTGAGGTTATCACGTGTTGTCTAACACCCTGTTATTGATCCCGCAGTGGAAAGCAGTAAGTCTGGGTGAGTGATTTCATCGGACTAGACATTCTCCAAATATGCCACAATCATCTGAACACTCACGACCTTATCGGACGTTTGGTGCGTGAGTACCCTCTATTCCGGAAATTAGAGCATGAGAGAATAGAGATAATCGTTTCTCTCGGTGAGACCCATATCTCAACTAGTGGAACCGACACCTCATGAGATGTGAAAGAATCTATGTAACCTCTCAGAGTGTACTCTATTCTCCTCTCGATGCCAACTGTCCTCTCTCAGAGGGTAGCAGACGCGATTCTATGACGTTCGTACACTTCTTCTCGCAAATGTGTGGATAGAAAGCTGGCCTCGGCACTCATAGGGCTCGTCGTCGCCGGGTGCCGAGTCCGGCTCGGAGCGGTGGTTCGTCATCGGCCGCTCGTCGGTAGCCGCTCCGGCGAATAAAGTGATCCGGCCGCGCCGTCAGTGCGACGAGCCGGCGTACGCGTTCCAGCGGTCGGTCCCGTTCGGGATCCGACTCGTGCCCGACGGGTCGAACATCGCGGCCGATCGCGCGACCGCCTCGGCGGCGGTCGGCAAGTCGTCTGGACCCTCTTTCGCGTCGTCCCCGTCCGGGGTCGCGGACGGAGTCGACCGATCGATGCCTCGCTCGCTCCGCGTCGCCTCGCGCGTGCCCGGACCGCCGGGGCCGGTCGTCGTCCCCGACGTCGAGCGTGCGTCAGTCGTGTACTACGGGCGGCACGTCTCACGTAACGGGCGTATTCTTAATAATTGTTTATGTTGGTATGAGGATCGCCGGGCAGTCGGACGCGTCCGGTGAACCGGCGATAGAACGGGGTTTCCGGTAGATCGACCGGGGAGAGCGGCCGCGTTGGCTACTAGCCGACCAAGCGGTGACTACCAGGCCGACCAAGCGGTGACTACCAGGCCGACCAAGCGGTGACTACCAGGCCGACCAAGCGGTGAGCGTCTCGTCGCGGGCGTACACCCGCTTGAGGTCCTTCGCGTAGGCGAGGTCGCCGGGGTGATCGAGCTTCTCGTGGCGGTACTCCGGCGCGTCCTCGCGGATCTGGAGCCCCTCCACGGTGAACTGCTCCTCGCCGAACTCCACCGTCTCGTCGACGGTGAACTCGTAGTCGCCGGGGACGTTCACGCGCAGCGAGCGCGTCTGGTCCGCGTCGCCGTCCTTCGGGTGGAGCGTGACGGGGACCGCGACGTTGTCGACCGCGCGCGTCCAGAGCGTCTCCACGTCGGTGATGTCGGCCTCCTCGACGCGCTCTTCGGGACCGAGTTCGATGTCCGTGATCCGCACCTGCATCAGGGCGTCGTCGGTGTCGACGACGAACTCCTCGCCGGTGCCGACGTCGCCGTCCGCGGGAACGTCCATCCGCGTCGTGAAGGAGTCGCCGTCCTGTGAGACGACGATGGTCACGGAGACGGTCTCTTCCTCGGGAATCTCGCTTTTGTGCGTGTGGTCGCACTCGGTACAGCGCACGGTGGCCTGCCCGCCGGGGCTGAGGACCTCGTGGACGGTCGGCTCGGAGGGCGAACACGACGGGCAGGGGAGCCCGACGCGCGCGCCGGCTTCGGTATCGCTCATTGGGCGCTCGTACCCGCCGCGCCCGTAAATATCCGCCCCTGTGGGGCCGGTGTGGGTCGCGCTCGCGTGGCGCGCGGTCGGACCGCGCGGTAAGGAAACTGGTTTACCGGAGTCCGCGGAACGGACGCCCATGATCGTACCCGGGTCCAGCTCGCAGCAGCTCGCGGCCGCGCTCGCCGAGGAGACGGGCCGGTCGCTCGCGACGCCGACCTACGACCGGTTCCCGGACGGGGAGGGGCTCGCCGCGGTGCCCGACTTCGACGCGGACGAGGCCGTGATCGTCGCCGCGACCGACTCCGACGAGGCGTGGGTCGAACTGCTCCAGCTACAGGACGCCGTCCGCGAGGCCGGCGCGACCGACGTGACCACCGTGATCCCGTACATGGGCTACGCGCGCCAGGACGCCTCCTTCGGCGACGGCGAGCCGGTCTCCGCCCGCGCGATGGCGACGGCGGTATCGACGAGCACCGACCGCGTGCTCCTCGTCAACCCCCACGAGGCGGCCGTCGCCGACTTCTTCGACGTCCCCGTCGAGACGGCCGACGCCGCGGGCGCCCTCGCGGAGCCGCTGACGGCCGACCTCGACGACCCCCTCTTCCTCGCGCCGGACGAGGGGGCGACCGACGTGGCCGCCACCGTCCGCGACGCCTACGGCGACGGCGAGACCGATTACTTCGAGAAGCACCGCGACCGCGAGACGGGCGCCGTCACGGTGTCGCCCTCCGACGCGACCGTTACCGACCGGGACGTGGTCGTCGTCGACGACATCATCGCGACGGGGTCGACGATGAGCGAGTCGGTCGCCGTCCTCACCGACCGCGGCGCCGCGCGGGTGCTGACGGCCTGCGTCCACCCGGTACTGGTCGCCAACGCCGTGACGAAGCTCAGCGCCGCCGGCGTCGACCGGATAGTCGCCACCGACACCGTCGAGCGCGGCTGTAGCGTCGTCAGCGCCGCGCCCGCGGTGGCCGACGCGCTCGACTCCCCGTAAGGGTCACTCGTCGTCGTCGATTTCTCGGATCACCTCGGCGGGGTTCCCCCCGACGACCGCCCGCGCCGGCACGTCGTCGACCACCACCGCGCCCGCGGCGACGACCGCGCCGTCGCCGATCTCGACGCCGGGCGTGATCACCGCCCGGCCGCCGATCCAGACGTCGTCGCCGACCGTGACGGGGTCGCCGAACTCCAGCCCGGCCGCGCGCTCCTCGGGGTCGAGCGGATGCGTCGCGGCGTACACGTGGACGCCCGGCCCGAGCAGACAGTTCTCGCCGAAGCCGATCGGCGCCACGTCTAAGAAGACGCAGCCGTAGTTCGCGAAGAAGCCGTCGCCGACGCCGACGTTGTAGCCGTAATCACACCGGAACGGCGGGACGACGGTCGCGTCGCCGCGGACCTCGCCGAACAGCTCGCGGAGCAGTCGCTCGCGGCGGTCGGTCTGCGTCTGCGCGGTCGCGTTGTACCGGCGACAGCGGTCCTGCGCGCGCCGCCGGTCGGCGACCAGTTCGGGGACCGACGGGTCGTACGCCTCGCCGGCGAGCATCCGCTCCTTCTCGCGTCCCATACGCTGCCCGACACGGCGAGGGACAAAGGTGTGTCCGTGTCGGGGCCGTCGACCGTGGCGGACCGGAGGCGGGCGCGCGAGGGGCGCGCCTCAAACGATCTTCATCATCCGCGTCTCGAACTTCCCGACGCGGACCCGGACCCACCCCGAGAGGTCGTCGTCGAGGTCGGGGTCGTCGGTGTCGACGCGGAGCGCCCGCACGTCGTCGAGTTTCGCCCGCGAGGCGACGATCCGGAGGTCACACCGCCGGATCACGGCCGGCGATACCTGGGGGTTGCCGCGGCCGAAGACGAACCCCTGCCCGCCGATGGGCGAGACGACGATCACGTTCTCCTCGCCGAGCGCGTCGAGTATCTCCGCCTCGGCGGCGTCGCGGACGACCACCTCGCCGTCGCGCCAGACGTCGACGCCGATCGGCGACGGCTCGAAGCCGAGTTCGTCCTTGATCGCGCCGACGGTCGACCCCGGCCCGAGCACGAAGGTGACTCCCTCGCCGTCGCGCTCGCGGATGTCGGCCGCGACGCCCTCGGCGAGCGACTCGACGGTCCCGCTCGCGGTCTGTTTCGACGACTGGAGGTCGTCGGCGACGGGGACGTGCGCGACCCCCCGAAGCTCCGGGTGGACCTCCCCCTCGCGGTAGGCGTCCTCGTCGATGTCCATCACCTCGCGGCGCTCGGTCCGCGAGAACGACGCGGCGACCTCGGCGGCGTCCTCCGGTGACACCGCGAACACCGACGAGTACACCTTCACGCCGGCCGGGACGCCGAGCATCGGCACCTCGGTCCCCTCCAGCGCGCCCGCCACGTCCGCCGCCGTCCCGTCGCCGCCGACGAACAACACGAGGTCGACGGCGTCGGCGGGCCTCTCATCGTCCGGACCGTCCCCCTCTAGACCCGCGAACGCCCGCACGACCGCGGCGGTGTGCGCGGCGGTCGTCTCCGTCGGGTCCGGGGCGCCGCCCGACGCAGACGCTTCACCTTCGAACGGGTCGACGACGCGGGCCGGGTCGAACCCGGCCTCGCGGACGGTCGACTCGCCCATCGGGTCCGCGGCCGCGACGACGCTCGTCTCGGGGGCCACGGCGGCCAGTCGGTCGAGCATCCGTCGCGCTCGGGCCGGCGCCCGCGGCTCCGCGCCGCGTTCGATCGCCTCGGCGACTTTGCCGTCGGTCCCCTTCAGGCCGACGCGGCCGCCCATGCCGGCGACCGGATTCACCACGATCCCCACGTCCATACGCGACGTTCCCGCGCCGGCCCCTTAAGGAAGACGCGTCCGACCGCGACTCGTCGGCGGCTCGCCGCGGCGGCTGATAAAAGGCCTCAACACCGAGCCACGACCACCAACTATCGTCCACCCATAGTAACAGTCGCCGGTGGACGAGCCCGCCATCGGTGTCAGAGAACCCCTCTCTCGTCGGGACTGGATCCCTCGTGGGAGCTGCCACACGCCCATGCCGCCCAGTTCCGTTTTCCTCGCCGCGACGACGGAGGGCGCCGCGACCCGCTCCGTCCGAGTCGGTTCCGCCGGGCGTCCGTACTACGGTACCTCCTAATCCGTCCGAAGCGGCGGTCGTGCGGCCGTCAGTCCGGCGTCGGCGGTCGCTTCCACCGAGAATGAATACTTAAGACGCCCCCAAAACAACGCCGAGTTATGATCCTCGAAGCCGCCGTGACCGAGCCGCTGCCGATCAGCGCGACCGCGGGCGCCGTCCTGCTCGCGAGCCTCGCACTCGTCTTCGTGTGGGTGGCCTACCTGTACCGCTAGGTCGATCCGTCGCCGCACCGCGCGGCTCACGGCGCCTCGTCTCCGATCGACCTCCGTCCGTTCTCGCCGATCGACCTCCGTCCGTTCTCACCGATCGACTCGTTCGGTCCGCCCCTCGTGGCTCAGACCGCGTCGGCGTGTTCGCGGACCCACGCCGCCGCCCGCTCGGCCTCGTCCGAGCTCTCGGCGGTGATCTTCACCGTCACGACCTCGCCCGGGTACGAGCCGACCCGCACATCGAACCGCTCGCGCAGCGACGCGAACCGGTCGAGGAGTGCGCTCTCCGGCTCGTCCACGTCGACCGTGAGGACGTGGGTCACCGTCCCGGCGAACTCGTCCGCGATCAGGTCGAACATCGCCTCCATCTCTCCCGGGACGCCCGGAAGGACGTAGGTCGACTCGACGACGGCGCCGGGCGCGACCCCGGCCTCGTTCGGGAGCGGTCGACAGTCCGCGGGGAGGTGGGTCGTCTCCGCCGCGAGGTCGTCGCCGCTGTACCCCCGCTCGGCGAGCCACGCGGCCGCCTCCGCGTTCTCGACGAGCGCGCGGCCGAACGCGGCCGCGACCGCCTCCATCGTCACGTCGTCGTGCGTCGGTCCGAGGCCGCCGGTGACGATCACCGCGTCGTACTCGGCGTGATACTCGTTGACGACGCGCGCGATTTCGGGGACCTCGTCCGGGACGACCGTCACCCGGCGCACGGTGACGCCGCGGGCGTCGAGGCGGTCGCAGAGCCAGGTGGCGTTCGTGTTCTCGGTGTCGCCGACGAGGAGCTCGTCCCCGACGGTGACGACGGCGGCGTTCATACGCGAAGCAAGCGGCGCACGGTAGAAAAGGACCGCGACGCGGGCGTCCGGACGGATCCGTACGCGCCACGGAGCGCGGTCAGCGTCGGCCGCTCACAGCCAGCCGTCGTCGTCGTCGTCCTCGTTGACGCTCAAGCCGAGGTCGCGCCGCTGTTCGCGGAGCGCCTCCAACTGGCGCCGGAAGTAGAGCGTCCCGGCGACCGCGGCGACCGCGGCGATGACGAGGATGACGCCGAACACCACCAAGTCGCCCTCGCGGTACGACTGGACGACGATCGAGCCGCCGGTCACCTCGTCCCACACGATCCGGTCGCGGTCGCCGACGGTCTCGACCTCGTGGTCGCGCGGCGACACGTGGCCGACGATCGGCACCTCCGTGCTGAAGTCCGGCGGGAGCGTCACGGCGTACGACCCCTCGACGTACGCGCGCATGGTGAACCGGCGCGGCGATCCGGCGCCGGAGAACCCGAGCTTTCCGCCCGCCATGTCGTCGGCGAAGCGTATCCACGTCTCGTCGGTCGTCTGCTCCACCTCACCGCCGCGAGCGCGGAACTCGCTGCCGTTTATCACCTCGCCGTCCGGGTACCGGTACCGCAGCGCCTCGAACTCCATCGGGCGGTCGCCGGCGTACGGGGTCTGCTCGAACAGCCGCAGCTCCTCGCGGTCGCCGATCGAGTACACGACGGTGTATCTGGCGTCCGTCGAGAGCTCGAAGGCGGCGTCGCGGTCCGTGTCGAAGTCGTACTCGCGGGGCGGCTCCGCGTCGAGCGTCTCGTTCGCCACCTCGCCGCCGCCGGTCGCGTAGCCGAGGCAGCCGGCGCTGACCGCGAGGAGCGCGATCGCCGCCACCGCGAGCGCGAATCGTCGGTTCACGTGTTCAACTCACCTCAGACGACACAGCGCATCTCCGCCGGGAGGTACGAGCCGATGGCGGCCAGCAGCCCCGGCGGGTCGGTTCCCTCGGCACAGACGATGCTCTGCTCTAAGAGCCCCAGCCGCTCGACGGTGACGATGTCCTGCGCGTGGCCCGCGCGGTTCACCGTCGCCCGCGTCTCGCCGCGGGTCGCGGAGTTGACGTTCACCCGCCCGTCCCCGCGCTGCCAGTCGTACAGGCGGTCCCGCTCGGCGCCGGCGAGCCGCGACGGATCGGCGTCCGGGTCGCCGACGTCGCCGCCGTAGACGAACCGCATCGGGAGGTGCTGGACGAGGCCGAACCGCTCGACCACCTGCTGCGGCGAGCCGACGCCGAGGCCGAGCTCGTCCGCGGGGACGAAGACCTCCGCGCCGGCGTCGAGAACGAAGCCGTCGTCGTCCCACGATTCCAGGGTGCCGACGTACGTCTCGCCGGCTTCGAGCCCGCCGTCGTGAGCGACGATCTCGCCCCACGTCTCCGCGAGGACGTTCCGCGCGACCGGCGCGTCCTCGCCCGTCACGTCGACCTGGACGAAGTCGTCGCCGCGGACGCCGACCTGCCAGTCCACGTCGAGTTCGCCCACGTCGTTCGCGACGAGCGAGTTCATCCCGTCGAGTGCGCGGTCGCGGGCGTCGCCCTCGACGTAGCACTTGGTTGCGAGGACGACCATCAGCCGGTCACGTCCACGTTGAGCTCGTCGCGGAGCTTCCCGATGCGCTCGTCCATCGCCTCGCGGAGCCGGTCGTTGTCCATCGCCTCCAGCGGCGACCCGCACTCGGGGCACTCGAAGCCGAAGTCCATCGCCTCGCCGAACTCGAAGCGGATGGAACACACCTCACAGAGGTAGAACTCGTGGGTGCGCTCGTACTCCTCGCGCTCCTCTAACGCGTCGAGGAGCCGGTACATCTCCTCCTGGAGGTTCTCCGGGATGTTGTCGTAGTGGAACGTCCACAGGTACGTGAGCCACCCGGAGTCCTCGTCGCGGACGCGACGGTACGTCGCCAGGTCGTTCTCGTACAGGATGAACAGCGCGCGTCGCACGTCGTTGAGCTCCAAGCCGAGTTCCTCGGCCAGCTCCTCGTCGGTGACCTCGCCGTCGGGCGGCGCGGCCGCGACCGGCATCCCCGTCGGCCCCACCAGCTCGTGGAGGTATTTCTGGATGACGGGGTCGTTCAGTAGATCCTCAAAAGCCATTACGGGAATCTGGTGGTGGAATCGGGTTAAAACCTCCGAAAGGCGCGGTCGTGACCGCTCCGCCGCTCCGAGGCGAACGTCCCCGAGCCGCCGGCGACCGGCGGGTCCGGCAGAGCTTTACGCCGCGTGGCTCACACTCGTCGCATGGCAGACTCGGTCGACGGAGGCGGGCGACGCGCGCTCGGCGCGCTCGCGCTCCTCGCGGTCCCGTTCGTGCTGGCGGCGGTCCCGCTGATTCCCCTCGCCGCACTTCTCGGTCCCGGCGGCCTCGGGCTGCTCCCGGTCGGCGCGCTCGGCGGGCTGCTCGCGGCCGCCGTCGTCGGCCCCGTCGTCGCCGCCCTCCTCGGCCCAGTCCTCGTGGACCGGCGGATCGCGCGGCTCCCCGACGCCGACCTCGACGACCGGCGCGCCGAGTTCGTCGCCGACCGCGTCGAGCGGCTGGCGGCCGACGTGGGCGTCGACGTCCCGACCGTGACGACCGTCCGCGCCGACGCCGCGAACGTCGCCGTCACCGACGGCTACCGCGGCGCGCGACTGGTGGTCTCGACGCGGCTCCTCGCCTTGCCCGAGGCCGACCGCGACGCCGCACTGCGCCACGCGCTCGTCAGGATCCGGACTCGGCAGGCGCTTATCACGACCGCGGCCCTCCCGGCGCTCGCGCTCGTCGAGACCGCCGCGCTGCTCGCGACGCTGCTCGTGGGACGCCGGGGCGACCGCACCGCAGCGGACCGACGCGTCAACCGGATCCACGGCTACGAGCCGGACCGCGAGCGGGTCCCGTCGTGGGCGTACGCGGCCGCCGGCGTCCTGCTCTGGGCGGTGTTGCTTCCGGCGTGGGTCCCGGCGACGGTCGGCGACCGGCTCGCCGTCGCCGGGGGGCGCCGAGCCGCGGACGCGCTCGTCGCGCGGACCGGGTCCGAGGGCCGGCAGGGACTCGGCAACGCCGTGGCCTTCGCGAGCGACGCCGCGGGCGCGGCAGACTGGCCCCCGCTCTTGGACCGCCTCTCGCTCGTCTCCATGGCCGACGCCGAGACGGGTCGCGTGCGGGGGACGAGCCGACAGGAGGCGCGGACGCGACTCGCGCGACTCCGGTCGAAGCGCACGCTGTAGGTCGCCGTCGGTTCGAAGCCCACCGGGCCGATCCGCCCCGGGTCAGGGGTGCGCCGGGACTTCCAATCGAATGGTCGTCCCGTCCTCGCCGGTGTCGATGTCGAACTCGCCGCCCGCCTTCCCGACGACCCAGTACATGAGCCAGATCCCGAGCCGGTCGGCGTGGGTCAGCGACGTCTCGCCGACCTCCAGCACCTGCATCTCGTGGTCCGGAATGCCCGGCCCGTCGTCCGTGACCTCGGCGACGACCCACCCGTCGGGATGCCGCTCGACGCGGACGTGGACGGACGGGTTCGTCGCGTCGTTGTGTTTCACCGCGTTCTCGACCGCTTCCTCGACCGCGACCGTCAGCCCGACGACCGTCACGTGGATCGGGTCGCCGTCGGGTAGCGACAGCGTCACCGTCGCGTCGGGGTAGCGGCGCTGGATCCGGTTCCGTAGCTCGACCAGTTCTTCGGCGAAATCGACCGTCGTGTTCGACTCGGTCTCGTCGAGCGTCTCGTTGACCGTCCGAACGGTCGACGCGATACCCATCAGGTCCTCGGCCGTCTCAGAGATCACCGCGAGCGACTCCAGCCGCGAGTCGTCGTCTATCTCCTCGCCCAAGAGGTCGGCGTACCCCTCGACCAGGTTCATCTTGTTCCGGAGGTTGTGTTTGAGCACCCGCGTCATCACCTCCAGCCGACGCTCCCGGATCTTCCGGTCGGTGATGTCGTTCTGGAACCCGACATAGTGGGTGACGGTCCCGTCGGCGTCGCGGATCGGCGATATCGTCACGTGGTTCCAGAACTTCTGCCCGTTCGCCCGGTAGTTACGGATGTCGACGGAGACGGGTCGCTCCTCGGCCAACGCCTCGCGGATCGCCGCCCGGGGCTCCTCGGCCGTGTCCTCGCCCTGGAGGAACCGGCAGTCCTCGCCGAGCCGCTCTTCGCCGTAGCCGGTCATCTCCTCGAACCCGCCGTTGAGGTACACGAGCGGCGTGTCGTCGCCCTCAGTCGCCTCCGCGAGGGTAATTCCGACCGGTGACTCGTCCATCGCCTGCTCTTTGAGCCGCAGTTCGTCGACGGTCTCCGAGAGCCGGAGGGAGGTCGACCGGCGCTCGATCAGGTTCTCGATCCGCGAGACGAGCCCCCGGCGGCTCGTCGGCAGTTCGATCACGTCGTCGACGCGGTCCCACGCGCCCTCCTTCGCCGCCGACCCCGCGTCCCCGCTCGCAAGCAGCACGAACGGAAGGAACGCCGGATCGGCGCGGTCCCGCCGCGGCTCGATGCGGTCACGGACGCGTTCGAACGCCGACTCGTCGAGGACACAGCAGTCGAACTCCTCGTCGAGCGCCGCCGCCTCGCTGGCGGTGTCGACCGCGTAGCGGTCGCTCAGAGCGTCGACGAGGAGTTCGCGGTCGCGGCGCCGTTCCACGAACAGCAGCACGCGGGCACCGTCGTCGGGCTCGGGCGGCGCTCCGGCCCGCGTCGCTCCGAAGGAGTCCTCGGAATTCGAGCCCATCTCTGTTCGAACGACGACCCACATCCACTAAGAGGTACGGAAAATTCGAGTCGGCGACCGCGACCGCCGGCGCGTGACGGTCGCCCCCACCCGTCGTGTCCGGCCGCCCCCGTCGCGTCCGGCCGCCACCACTCCTCGCGTCCGGCCGCCACCCACGCTTATGTCCGTCGCCGAGTAGGAAGGGACATGACTCAGTCGCCATCCGCTCGGCTCTCGACCGGCGTCACCGGGCTCGACGAGATCCTGTCGGGGGGACTCATTCGAGAGCGCAGTTACATGATTCGCGGGCAGGCGGGCAGCGGGAAGACGATCCTCAGCCTCCACTTCCTCGCCGCCGGGGTCGAACGCGGCGAGACGGCCCTGTTCATCAACCTCGAAGAGGACGTGAGCGACCTGAAGGCGAACGCCGAGGCGCTCGGGTTCGACACCGACGCGATCGAGTTCCTCGACCTGAGCCCGGGCGCGGACGTGTTCACCGAAGACCAGTCGTACGAGGTCTTCGCGCCCGAGGAGGTCGAACAGGAGCCGATCACGGAGCGGATCGTCGAGAGCGTGAGGGAGGTCGACCCGGACAGGGTCGTCGTCGACCCCCTGACGCAGCTCCGCTTTCTCACCTCCGACGACTACCAGTTCCGCAAGCAGGTCGTCGGCTTCATGCGGTTCCTGAAAGACCGGGACGCGACGGTGCTGTTCACGGTTCAAGACACCGACGCGCTGCCGACGGACGGGCTGGAGTTCATCACTGACGGGACGATACGCATGGCCACCGAGGAGTACGGCAAGACGATCGAAGTGCCGAAGTTCCGCGGCTCGGGCACGCTGAGCGGCGACCACGCCTACCGCGTCACCGACACGGGGATCGAGGTGTACCCGGCGCTCCAGCCCGGCACCCACGGCGGCGAGTTCGACTTCGAACAGGTGTCCTCCGGGATCCCCGAGGTCGACGAACTGCTCAACGGCGGCATCGAGCGCGGGACGGTCAGCATCGTGAGCGGCCCGACCGGCGTCGGCAAGACGACGCTGAGCACGCAGTTCATGAAGGAGGCCGCCGGCCGCGGCGAGCGCTCGGTCATCTACCTGTTCGAGGAGAGCCGGGGGACGTTCCTGAAGCGGTCGCGCGCGGTGAACATCCCCGTCGACGAGATGATCGAGAAGGGGACGCTACAGGTCACCGAGGTGGAGGCGTTAGAGCGGTCGCCACAGGAGTTCTCGCGGATGGTCCGCGACGAGGTTGAAGAGCGGGGCGCGGACATCGTGATGATCGACGGCATCGCCGGGTACCGACTGACCCTGCGGGGCGAGGAGGGGATGCTGCTCCAACAGCTGCACGCGCTCGGCCGGTACCTCAAGAACACGGGCGTCACGACCATCTTCATCGACGAGACGCGGAACATCACCGGCGAGTTTCAGGCGACCGTCGAGAACATCAGCTACCTCGCGGACAACATCGTCTTCCTCCGCCACCTTGAGACCCGCGGCGAGATGCGGAAGGCGATCGGCGTGTTGAAAAAGCGGACGAGCGACTTCGAGCGGACGATCCGCGAGTTCAAGATCACGCGACACGGGATCACGGTCGGCGAGCCGATGTCGGGGTTGCGGGGCATTTTGAGCGGGACGCCGGAAGCGATCGACGACGGCGGCGACTCACGACGCGACGCGGGCGACGAGCCCTGAGCGACCGGCCGAGTCCGGCGGGCGCCTCGCCCGGAGCCCGACTCCGACCCGGTCGCGGTCGAGACCGGTCACGCGTTCCTCGGGGGCGACGAGGTACCCCACCCCACCGATCGTTCATGTGTCGCGGCACCGAGCCGGTCCACATGGAGCGACCACGGGAAGGGGAGACCGTCACGACCGATCGGACGTTCACCGTCGACGAGGTCCGACGGTACGCCGAACTGTCCGGGGACGACCAACCGCGACACACCGAGCCCGACGACGACGGTCGGGTGATGGTCCAGGGACTGTTGACCGCGACGCTCCCCACGGAGCTGGGCGGCGACCTCGAAGTGCTGGCTCGACGGATGGAGTTCGAGTTCCTCGAACCCGTGTACACGGGCGAGCACGTCACCTGCTACGCGACCTACGACGAGGTCACCGAACGAGACGACCGCTACGCGTTCGCGTGGGACGTCGTCTGCGAGACCGACGACGGAGCCGCGGTCCTCGAGGCGACGGTAGAGGGGATCGTCTGGAAAAATGACTGAACGGCGGCGACCTCGCCCGCTTCGGCGACGGGTCGTCTCACGTCACTCCGCGCCCTCGTCGCCCTCTGCGTCCCCGTCGCCCTCGTCGCCCTCTGCGTCCCCGTCGCCCTCGTCGCCCTCTGCGTCCCCGTCGCCCTCAACGCCCTCTCCGTCGGCGTCGATCACGGTCTTGCCGGTCGCCTCGGGGACGACCCGGCGGTCGGCGTCCGCCCACTCGCGGTCCAGTTCGGCCCCCGCGAACAGCCGGTCGAGGAACACCGCGAGTCCGGCGACCTCGGAGTGCGGCTGGTTCGTCACGCCCACGTTGAAGTCGGCGCGCTCGTACAGCGCCCACGGCACCTTCTCGCCGCCGACGACGACGAGGAGGTCCCGGGGCGACGGCGGCGACCCGCCGACCGTCGCGTCCTCGAGCCCGACGGCCTCGCGCACGTCCGCCTCCACGTCTTGGACGCGCTCGCCGTACATCGTGAGGTGGACGACGACCCCGTCGAAGTTCCGAACCAGCGCCTTCTGGTCGTCGCGGAGTTCGACCTCGAACGGGCCGCCGAACCGGTCGGTGATGTCGCGGACGGTCTCCGCCGACTGCCCCGCGTTGTCGGGGAAGATCACCCGGTCGGCGCCCAGCGCCCGGGCCGTGAGCCCCACGTGCGTCGTCATGCGGTCGTCGCGTCCCGGCCGGTGGCCGTACCGGAGGACGACGACCTCTCGTGCGTCGTTCATGCCACGGGCTGGGCGTGCGAGCCGGGTGTCGCTTTCGATGCGGTCGCGGAGTCGACGCCTCGCCAGCCTCGAATTCTGATCCGTGTTAGTGGATCGAATGAAGAGAAAACACCGAGAGGTGACCACGTAACTGAAAGATTCATGTGGGAGGCGGTCGCGGTGTGAGCCATGACGAGCGTCAAGGAGTTCCGCGTCGACGAGCCGGCGACCGCCGACGCGCTCGGTCGCGGGCGGTTCGTCTTCACCGACGCCTACTCCGTGTTCGACTGGGGGCAGATGCCCGACGCGATCCCGGAGAAGGGCGCGAGCCTCTGTACGATGGGGGCGTTCAACTTCGAGCTGCTGGAGACGGCCGGAGTCCCGACCCACTACCGCGGCGTCACCGATCCGGCCGCGCGGGAGCCGGCCGACGACGCCGACGGCCCCGCCGACGGCGGGGGCGACGCGCCCGCGTCCGTCCCGCTCGACGACGCGACCGCCGCGCCGACCGAGATGGCCATCGACCTGACGCAGGTCCCCGACCTCCCGTACGAGGGGCCCGAGGCCGGCTACGACTACGACGCCTTCCACGCCGCGGGCGGGACCAACTACCTCGTGCCGCTGGAGGTCGTCTTCCGGAACCGCGTGCCGGTCGGCTCCAGCCTGCGGCGACGCGCCGATCCCGCGGACTTCGGACTCGACGACGACCTCGGCCTCGACGAGTGGCCGGACGCGCCGGTCGACCTCCCCGAGCCGGTCGTGGAGTTCTCGACGAAGTACGAACAGCAGGACCGATACCTCGCTCGCGCCGAGGCCGACCGGATCGCGGGCGTCGCCGACGTCGACGCGCTCGAATCGCTGGCCCGCGAGGTGAACCGCGTCGTCACCGAGCGCGCCGACGCGGCCGGGTTCGTCCACGAGGACGGGAAGATCGAGTGCCTGTACGCCGACGGGGAACTCCGCGTCGCGGACGTGGTGGGGACCTTCGACGAGAACCGCTTCTCCTACGGCGGCCGGGGCATCTCGAAGGAGGTCGTCCGCCAGTGGTACAAGGCGAACGACCCCGACTGGGTCGCGGCGGTCAAAGCCGCGAAGGAGGCCGTCGCAGACCGGGATATCGACGACTGGCGCGAGCTCTGCGAGCCGTCCCCCGACCCGCTCCCGCCCGCCGTCGTCGACGCGGTGGCCGACCTGTACGCGGCCGGGGCGAACGCCTACACCGGCCGCCAGTGGTTCGACGCCCCCGACGTCGAGGCCGCGCTCGACGCGGCCGACGGCCTGTAGCGCCGGCCGGATCCCCGGGAACCGAGAGCCGGATCCTCACCATCGATCGGACGCGAGGGAACCTCTTTACCCCCGACGCGCGTGGATCGAGGCATGTCCACCGAGGCCGACTTCGGGGAGCGGTTGGAGACGCAGACCGCGACGTATCTCGACCGGATCGACGACTGCGTCGCCCTCCTTCCCCGGGCGCTCGACGAGTACGCCGACGAGGGGCCGTACCGCGACACGGTCGACGAGATAGCCGCCGTCGAAAGCGAATGCGACGACCTCGTCCGCGGCGTTAGGGCGCTCATCACCGACGCGGGGCCGGACGACATCGGCCTGTTGAACACGCGGATCAACTTCAACGAGTCCGCGCTGCTCGACTTCTACAACGAGCTCGACGTGGTCGCGAACCACACCGAGCGGATCGTTCAGGAGGTGGCGATGATGCGCCCCGACGCGGGCGTCGAACCGTTCGACGACATGCGCGAGATGGCCGAGCGGATCGCCGAGATGGTCGCGGTCCTCGGCGACGTGGTCGAGGGGTTCGTTCGGGGGCTCGCGCGCGCCGACGCCACGGAGACGCTCGCCGAGGGGATCGAGGCGATCCGCGCGCTCGAAAGCGAGTGCGACGACCTCCGTAACGACGCGATCGAGACCGCGTTCGCCGACGAGACGATCGACCAGCCGCTCGTCTACCGCGAACTCGCGATCCTGCTGGACGAACTCGCCAACGCGGTCGAGGACCTCACCGACCGGATCGTCGTGATCGCGAGCAAGGAGCCGGGGATCGTCACGGAGGCGGACGGCGAGTAGCGCGCGCACCGCACCGCTCCGGCGGACTCGACGCGCCCGAGGCGCGGCGCGCCGATCGCGACGTGCCGACCTCGGCGTGCCGGCCGCGGCGTCGCCGCTACTCGGGCCGCCATCGACCGCCGATCTCTTCGCGGGGGTAGTCCTGATACGTGCCGTCGAGATACGTGGTGACGCGGCCGTCCTCCTCGCTGAGCGTGATCGCCCACAGGACGTTCTTCCGGAGCGACGTCTCCAGGGCACTCATGTGTTTGGTCCCCATCCAGTCGGGGTATTCGAGCTCCGCGACCCCCGGCACCTCGGCGTGGTGGGGGCTTCGGACTCGGACCATCTGTCGCTGGATCGTCCCGTCTCCCGTCACGACGATCGCGCCGTCTCGGCTGAACCCGACGTCCTCGGCGACCCGTCGAAACGCCTCGGGCGAGTCGAGCACGATCTTACACCGGTCGGTCGGCCAGACGTTCTCTCCCAGCGGGTCGGTGTACGCCTCGAAGTCCGTCTCGGCGACGACGAGGAAGTACAGGCTCGGACCGCTCACGTACTCGTCGTCCCACTTGTCGAACTCCATGCTCAACGCCTCGGCCACGTATCGGATCCGGTCCATGAGATCCTGGCTGGTGGCGTACTTCTTCAACACCCGATCGAGTTCTTCCATTCGGTTCTACCGTCAGTAGCGTCGCAAGCGTGTTAAACGCTCTCCAGGCCGGATTCGCCGCGTGACCGGCTACCGCCGCGCCCAGTCGAGCATCCGCGCGTAGAACGGGTCCGAGCCGAGCGCGTCGGCGTCGCCGACGATCGTCAGCTGCTTTTTCGCCCGCGTGAGCGCCACGTTCACCCGGCGGTGGTCCTCGAAGATCGGCCCGTCGAGGTCGCCGGTCGCGACGAGGGAGACGACGATCACCGCCTTCGAGGAGCCCTGGAAGCGGTCGACCGTGTCGACGGTCACGTCGGTCCGGCGACCGATCTCCGCGACCTGCGCGCGGAAGGGCGCGATGACGCCGACGTCGTCGGGGTCGACGCCGGCGGCGACGTACGCCTCGACGATCGCGGCGACGCGCTCGGCCTCACGGACGTTCCGGTTGCCGTCGCGCTCGCCGTCCGGGTCGACGAACCCGACGCCGCCGGTCAGTTCGGGGGCGAGACCGTCGGGGTCGACGCCGAGGTCCGCGAGGGTCTGCCCGGCCACCTCCGGGGTCGCGGGGCGGAGCGCGCCGTCGTAGAACTCGGCGGAGGCGAACGCCTGGATCCGCTGGCTCATCCGGTACTGGCGGTCGAGCATGACGCTCGCGTCCGGGTACGTCTCGATGAGCCGCTGGAACAGTGAGGTGCGGAGGTCGTTTTCCGCCCGCACGACCGGCGGGAGCTGCTCGTGGTCGCCGACGAGCACGAACCGGTCGGCGAGGTTGACGGCGGCGTGCGTGCCCGGCTCCGTGAGCTGCGAGGCCTCGTCGACCAGGGCCACGTCGAAGTCGCACTCGCGCATGACCCGGGAGCCGCAGGTCGCCGTCGTGGCGGCGACGACGGGCGCGTCGCGAAGTTCCGCGGCCTTCGCGTTCGGGTCGCCGCGCTGGACGAGCCGCACGTCCTGCATGTCCTCGCGGACGCCGGTCTCGGTCCCGACTCGCAGGATTCCGCCGGTTTCACCGGCTCCATCCGGTCGCGCGGACGCGACCCACTCCTCGAACCCCTGATCGCGCAGCGCTTCGAGCGCGTTGTCGACCGCGCGGTTCGTGAACGCCGACAGCAGCACCCGGTTCCCCTCCGCGACGAGCGCGCGGATCGTCCGGGCGATGGTGTACGTCTTCCCGGTGCCGGGCGGCCCGTGGATCAGCGCGCAGTCCTCGGCGTCGACCGCGAGTTCGACCGCCTCGTTCTGGGCCTCGTTGTTGTCGATGTAGGCGTCCGGCGCGTCCGGGCCGTCGCTTCCGGGACTCCCCGCCGGTCGGTCCGCCGGCTCTCTGAACTCCGGCTCGCGCCGGCCGAACAGCACGTCCTTCCGCGACTCGCTCCCCTTCAACACCGCGTCGTGGAGCGCGGTGAGCGAGCGGTCGACGGATATCTCCGAGGGATAGACGTCGAGCCGGCGCAGCTCCACCGGCTCGTCGGTCTCGACGACGACCACGTCGCTCCCGAGTTCGGTGATGCGCCCGAGTTCCCCGTGGCCCGAGACGGGGTCGCCGTCGCTCGCGAGCGCCACGTCGCCCTCGCGGAGCTTCGAGACGGCGTCGTCCGGTTTCCGGGCGCGAAGCTCCCACCGCCTGTCCGCGATCTCCGTCTGCGCGACGGGTTCGAGGTCGATCAAAGCGCGGTCGTCGGCCGCCCGTTCCTCGGGCGTCTGCTCCCACAGCTTGCGGTACTCGGCGTGGGTCTCGCGGCGCTCCTCCTCTAAGGCGACGTAGAAGCGGTCGAAGTAGTCGCGCTCCGCGTCGGGGACCGCGGTCCCGATCTGTCCGGCTTTCGACTCCTGATCGAGACGCCCCGAGACGACCATACACGCGTCCTGCTCGAAACAGTAGCTACAGGTCGCGTCCGCCTCGTAGCCCGTCGGGACGGTCGGGCGCTCGCCGGGGTCGTTGAGCGCGCGCCACTCCATCGCGGCGAGGGCGTTTCGCTCGCGGACGACGAACTCCAGGAAGCCGCGGCCGACGGTGAACTCCTTGGCGGGCGCCAGATCGCCCGACTCCTCGTTGCGGTCCAAGGCGGTGTTCTTCGTGTACAGCAGCGTGCCGATGTCTGGGTCGACGCCGCGCTCGTCGAGCATGAGGGCGTAGCAGGCCGCCTGGACCTTGTCGTGGAACCGCGGCTCCCGCTTGGTGTTCTTGCCCGTCTTCAGTTCGACGGGCGTGCCGCGCCGGAGCGCGTCCGCTCGCCCCTTCAGTCCGAAGGTGGGCGAGATGAGCGTGAACTCCGACCGCCACGTGTCGTCGTCGCTCAGCGTCCCCTGCGCGAGCCACCCCTCGACGGCGGCGGCGTTGCGGCGCACCTCGTCTTCGACCTCCTCCGTCTCGTAGCCCAAGAGCCCGAGCTCGAGCCCGGCGTCCGCGACGCGGTCCTCCACGGACTCTTCCAGCTCCATCCCGCGGAGCAGGTCGCCGAACACCTCGTGGACGACGGTCCCCTTGACCACCGGGTAGTTGAGCGGGATCCCGGAGAGCTTGTTCAGGTAGTACATGCGGGGACACTGTACCCACGACCGGATCCCCGTCACGTCGACGAGGAAGTCGGGCTGGAGGACGACCCACGACTCGTCGGTCGTCGCGTACCCCGTCTCGCCCCGGTACTCGTCCGCCTCGGCCTCGGTAACGAGGAGCTCCATCCCCGTTTCGGCGTGTTCCGCGGTCTCCGTCCACTTCCCCCACAGCGTCACGTCGACCGGCTCGCCCGCGCCGCGGTCGGGCCGGACCCGCACCTCGCGGAGGTCGCGCTCGCCGTACGACGTCGACACCGTCCGCGCCTCCCCGACGGAGACGATCGGCCCCCGAACGTTCACGCCCCTGCTCGGCGGCGGCACCGAAAAACGCTGTCGGTGGGTGTACCCCGCGGTGGGCCCAGTCCCCGTCGTCTCCGCCGACCGCTTACCGCGTCACCGGCGCGCTCACGCTCCCGATCGACTCGACGACCGCCCGCACCTCGTCGCCGGGGGCGATCGGCGCCGCGCCGGGCGTGCCCGTGCTGAACAGGTCTCCCGGTTCCAGCGTCATCACGTCGGAGTGGAAGGAGACGATCTCCGTCGGCGGGAACAGCATGTTCCGGATCTCGTTTTCGGCCCGAACCTCGCCGTCGACCTCGGTCCGGACCGAGAGCCCCTCCAGATCGAGCGGCGCCTCCGGCACCGCGAGCGCGGCGCCGGGCACGAGGAAGGTGTCGTAGCTCTTCGCCCGCGTGAGGAACCGCGGGTTCCGCCGGAGGACGTCCTCGGCGGTCATGTCGATCGCGGGGAGGAACCCAGCGATCACGTCTTCGACCTCGTCTGCGGCGACGTTCCGGCAGGCCCGTCCCATCACGACCCCGAGCTCCGCCTCCGCCGTCACCCGCTCGCTCTGCGACTCCGGCGGCAGGCGGATCGGCCCGCCCGGTCCCGTCAGGGCCGACGACGGCTTCATGAAACTCGCCGGCTCCTCGGGGCGATCCTCGTCGAGGTCGCCGGCGTGCTCCTCGTAGTTCAGGCCGATTCCCCACAGCTTCCCGAACGACGCCAGCGGCGCGCCGAACGACAGGTCCGCCGCCGGGACCGGGTTCGCGGTCGCGTCGGTCACGTCGCCGAGCGTCCCCGCCGCTGCTCGCGGGAGGGCGTCGCGGACGCTGTTGAGGTCCGGCTCGACGGCGCCGAGGGGGACGTACCCCGCCTCGTCGCCGAGCAGGGGGTCGCCGGTCGCCGTGCGTGCGAGGTACTTCACGGCGCCCTCGGTCCGCTCACTTTCATTGCGCCTTCGGTCCGCTCATCTCACTCCTCGCGGTCCGTCCAGAAGTCGAACGAGCGGCCGGGCGCGAACACGTCGAGGCCGACCGCGCGCTCGTCGCCGGTGTTCTCGACGCGGTGGGCCTCGTTCGCCGCCAGGAGGGCGGAGTCGTTCTCCGCGAGCGTGACCGAGTCGTCCTCGGTCTCGACGGTGAGTTCGCCCTCCAGGCAGAGGCACACCTGCTCGTTCTCGTGGTCGTGCATCGGCGAACTGTGTCCCGGCGGCTTCTCGAACCACTCGAAGGAGAACCGGTCGCTGCCGGCCATCGAGACGCGCCGCCAGCCCTCGTCGGGCTCGTAGCTCTCCGCCTCGTCGAACGCGACCGCCCTCATAGGTTCGCACCGGTGGCCCCGCCGTCGATCGGCAGCGCGGTGCCGTTGACGAAGCCCGACTTCGGCGACGAGAGGAACGCGACGGTGTTGCCGAGCTCCATCGGGTCGCCGATGCGGTCGAGCGGGTTGCCCGCCCAGTCGTCGAGCCCGTCCTCGTAGGCGTCGTACTCGCCGCGCTCGACGCCGGCCTCGACGAGGTCGCGGATCCGGCTCGTCTCGTGGGGGCCCGGCAGGACGGCGTTGGCGCGCACCTCCGGGGCGAACTCCTTCGAGAGCGTCTTCTCTAACCCGATGACGCCCATCCGAACCGCGTTCGATAAGACGAGGCTGTCGAGCGCCTCCTTCACGCTCCGGGAGGTGATGTTGACAATGGTGCCGCCGTCGCCCTCCCTGAGGTGCGGGTACGACTCCCGCGCCAGCCGGACGACGCTCATCACGAGCAGGTCGTAGGCGTGCTGCCAGTCCTCGTCGTCGGTGTCGAGGAAGGCGCCCGAGGGCGGGCCGCCGGCGCTCGTCACGAGGTGGTCGATCGTGCCGAACTCGTCGACGGTCGCCTCCACCAAGGCCGTGACCTCGTCGGCGTCCGTCAGGTCCGCGGAGTGGGCGACGACCTCGCCGGTCGCGACCTCCTCGACCTCCGCTTTCGCGTCCGCCAGCCGCTCCTCGTCACGGCCGTTGATGACGACGTTCACGCCCTCCCGCGCGAGCGCCTTCGCCGATGCCTTGCCGAGTCCGCTGGACGACGCCGTGACGAGGGCCGCGTTCCCGTCGATCCCTAGGTCCATGTCTCCCCTATCCCGGGTACGCGGTGAAAACATTTTCCTGCAGGCAAGCGGCCCGCGATCCTGCGGGCGATTGTCGACTGTCGGATGTTCCCGTGGGCGACCCGCAGACATCGGAGCGGCGACCGAGGGGGACGAGCGAACGGCGTGAATTCTCACGTGTTGTCGTCGACCGCCGGCTCGAACCCCGCGATCCCCTCGTCGAATGCTATCGACTCGCGGTCGACCACCTCCGCTGCCTCCGGGAGGTTCTCGATCACCGCTTTTGAGACGCGGTACTCCCCGAGATCCTGGGTGTTCCGGATCCAGATGATCCGGACGGTTTCTGGGTCGTACGCGCCGAGCGCCGCCGTCGCGGTCCGAAGGGCGAACTCGTCGTCGGGCGCCACCAGCGGAAGCTTTGCCTTCGAGAGCGACCCGCTTGTGAGCGCGTTCGCATACGTCTTCTTCAGGTCCAGTTGGTCGACCGCGGCCCGCCGAGTGAGGTCCGCAAGCCCGATCCCGTTACCGTTCCCCCTCGTTGCCTCGGTCAGTCCCCGGACGTAAATGAGGTCGACATCCGGCGTCTCCGGGTCCGGCGCGTTAAGGACGCGGTAGCGACCGACGACGTTCGTGTCCATCCCGGCGCCCGAGATCTCCTTGCCGATCTCGTCGACGACGAGGAGGTCGATGTCGTCAACCGGGAGTGTCGGCATCTCGTCGTAGGCGCGTGCCAACAGCTCCGGCTCGCGGTCGAGGAACGAGCCGGCAGGGACCGCCTCTAAGTGCCCGATTTCCTCCTCAAAGTTTTCGACGAGCGCGACGCCGCCGACGAGTGGGGTCTCCCGCTCGATCACGTCGAGCGCGGCAGTCAGTGTCTCGACGTATCCCTCGGCGATCGCCGTCGAGTGGAACGACTTCGCGCCGCGCTGTTTGCCGAGGCCGACGACGGTCATCTTCGCGAGCCCGCTCTCGATCGGCCCGGAGAAGTTGGTGTGGGCTTTCACGCGGTTCACTACCAAAGCCGCATCGGCGTCGAGCGTCGCTGTCGAGAAGCACACCGGCATCTCCGCGTTGCCGACCGACACCGTCGCCAGCTCCTCAGCGTCCATGCGTGCGTCGATCGGCGCGCCGACCGCCTCCTCAGTGACACCGAGCGACGCTAGAACCTCGCGCTGTCCCTCGGACGTCGCGCCGCCGTGGCTCCCCATCGCCGGCACGACGACCGGCTCGAACCCCCTCTCCGCGAGGCGGTCGACAACCGCCGTCGAGACCTCGTCGATCCGGTCGATGCCACGACTGCCGACCCCGATGGCGACGGTCGCGCCCGCCGGAAGGTCGCCGAGATCAAGCTCGTCGACCGCCGCACGCGCCGCCCCGGCAGGGTCGTTGAGCCGCTCCGTCCGCGGCTCGTACCGCACCCGCACGAATGCCGGAAGCGGTTGCGGGTCGATGAGCCCATCGACATCGGACCGTTCGGGAAACTCCATACCGTCCCCTTGCGGCGTCGATACAAAAATCGCGGGTGGGAACCTTGCCGATACGGGGGCCTACTTGCCCCCGAGTGATACCGGATCGCATATGTGGAAGACCGGCGGAACGACGGCCTGCGTCCTCCCCGGCGCGGCCACCCCGAACTTCGACCTGCTGGAGTACTAGGCGCTGGAGGTCGATTGGTGGCACGGCCTGTTGTCCCGCGACGAGCTGCTGATCGAGGACGACCGCATCGCGGTGCTGGAGGCGTCCGGCCTCGGCATTGAATTCGACACCGAGGTCGCAAAGGACCACCTGCTTGACGGAACCGACGGCTGGTCGTAGGAGACACCGGGACGACCTCCAGTCCGTCGGCCGTGTAACCCTCCGTTCCGGTCGGATACGGAGATAGCTATGGTTATTTTATCTTCGGGATCGAACGTGAGCGTATGCTGGATTACTTCGACATGGAGTCGACCCTGACCGAGGAGGAGCGCCTGCTCGTCGACTCCGCCCGCTCGTTCATCGACGGCGAGGTCGACGACGTGGGACAACACTGGATCGACGGGACGTTCCCCACGGAGATCATCCCGAAGATGGGCGAGATGGGGTTTTACGCGCCGAACCTCGAGGGGTACGGTCTGCCGGGCGTCAGCGAGCGAGCGTACGGCCTGCTGATGCGCGAGTTGGAGGCCTGTGACTCCGGGCTCCGCTCGATGGCGAGCGTTCAGGGGGCGCTGGTGATGTACCCGATCCACGCGTTCGGCAGCGACGAACAGAAAGAGGAGTGGCTGCCGCGGCTCGGCACCGGCGAGGCGGTCGGCTGCTTCGGGCTCACGGAGCCGGAACACGGGTCGAACCCCTCCGCGATGGAGACGATGGCCGAGCCCGACGGCGACGAGTACGTACTGAACGGCTCGAAGACGTGGATCACGAACTCCCCCATCGCCGACGTCGCGGTCGTGTGGGCGAAAGACCACGGCGAGGAGGGGACCCCAGTCCGCGGGTTCCTCGTCGAGACCGACCGCGACGGCGTCACGACCAACGAGATCAAAGAGAAGCTCAGCCTCCGGGCGTCGATCACGGGCGAGATCAGCCTCCAGAACGTCCGCATCCCGGCCGAGAACCGACTCCCCGGCGTCTCGGGGATGAAGGGGCCGCTGTCGTGTCTCACCCAGGCGCGCTACGGCATCGCGTGGGGCGCGGTCGGCGCGGCCGCGGACTGCTTCGAGGCCGCCCGCGAGTACGCCACCGACCGAGAGCAGTTCGGCAAGCCGATCGGCGGCTTCCAGCTGCAACAGGAGAAGCTCGCGGAGATGGCGACGCAGATCACGCTGGCACAGCTGCTCGCCCACCGGCTCGCCGACCTCAAGGAGGCGGGCGAGATGCGGCCGCAACACGTCTCGATGGCCAAGCGCAACAACGTCCGGACCGCCCGCGACCAGTCGCGGATCGCCCGCGAGATGCTCGGCGGCAACGGGATCACCGCGGACTACTCGCCGATGCGCCACATGGCCAACATGGAGACGGTGTACACCTACGAGGGCACCCACGACATCCACTCCCTGATCCTCGGCGAGGACCTCACCGGGCTACAGGCGTTCCAGTAGGCCGGCGCCACCGACGCAGGCGTTCCAGTAGGCCGCCGCCACCGACACGCTCTTGCGCTCGCGCGGCCGACAGGTCGACCGTCATGCGCGTACGAGACTGGGACGACATCCTCGCGGACGTCGCGAGCGACTCGACCGACCCCGACGGCTGGCGCGCCGTCGCCGGGTCCCGCCGCGAGGGGCTCGGCGAGGACCTCTATTTCGGCCACCCGAGCGTCGGACTCTATCACCTGAAGACGTACGCGAAGAACCCGCGCGACCTCCGGGGCGTCGGCACACGGGTCGCCCGCAGGGTCGACGACGAACTCGACCCGCTCCTCCCGGACGCCGAAAGCGACGGGCGCTTCGCGGTCCGGTCCGCCCCGGAGGACGAGGACCACGCCGAGGAGATGATGACTCGCCTCACCGAGACGCTCCGCGTTCACGCCGAGGCGCCGACCGACCCGGACCACCTCTTCGAGGACGTGATGGAGGCGGTCGACTCGCCCGCGTTCGGCCCGATGGAGTACGAGTTCGACGGGCGCCCCGACGAGCTCGACGAGCTCTCCGACACCTTCGAGGCGGCCGAGGACCTGCTCACGTCGGAGCTCGACGACCTGATCGACGAGGACGACGTCGACCGCGGCTTTCACTGAGTCGCGGCCTGCCGGCCGCCGCCGACCGCGCAGTCACGCCGTCGTCGCGGCCGCTCGTCCTATATCGCCGTCACCCACGCCCGGTACTCCTCGTCGAGGTCGTACACCTCGCGGAAGGCCCGCTCGATGAACCCCGCGACGCGGTTCGCGTCCGACCGCGCCGTGACGACGGCGTTCGTCCCCTCGGCCTCCTCCGGGCTGACGAGCTCGTCGATCCGGAACTCCGGGAACTCGCCGAGGAGGTCCTTCAGCCGGTCCAGCTCGTCGTCGGTACAGTCCAGAACGAGCTCTGTGCCCGCGAGCTGGATCCACGGCGGCACCGCTCCTCCCTCGGAGTCGTCGCTGTCGGGGTCGACGTCGACGGTCATCACGTCGCTGGAGCGCGCGCGGTGCGCGGCCGCGGCGTCGGCGAACAGCTTCAGCCGCTCGTCCTCGGTCGCGGCGTCGAATCGGGTCATACCTCCGCTCGACCGCGACGGGGCTTAAAAATCCGCACTCGGCGACGACGTCCGGGGTGGCGCTTCCGCTCCCGCTCCGCTACGTTCTCTCCGCCCGCGCTACTCTCGTTCCGTCTCCGACAGCACGTCGTCGACCGTCGAGAGCGTCCGCTCCGCCTCGGCGAGCCGGTCGTCGGCCTCGCCGCGCTCGATCAGCGACAGCTCGGCCTCGTCGAGTTCGTCGCGGACCGCGGCCGCCCGGCGGAGCCGCTCGTACTCGTCGGTGCGCGCCAGCTCGCGGACGGACCGGAGCGTCGCGACCGCGTCGTCGTCGGCGATCCGGCCGACGAGCGGGACAAGTTCGTCGATCTCGTAGGCGAGCTCGTCGCCCGGCTTCGGCGGCCAGTCGAGCGTCAGCGGCTCGCCGTCGAGCCGTTCGAGGTACGTCCGGTGGACCGCGACCGCGGTGCGGAGCGCCCCCGGATCGTCGACGTAGTGTTCGAGCTTGGAGTTCGAGTAGTCGGCGTACTCCAACAGCGTCGCCGGCGGCTCCTCGCCGGCCGCGTGGCTCTCGACGTACTCGGACAAGTCGGTCGGCGGCACGTCGACGTCGACGAACGGCGTCGCGTCCGCGCGGTCGAGGAACCCGAAGACGTCGCGGGCGGACGCCGAGCGGAAGAACTCCCGGAACGCCTCGCGGACCGCCTCGTCGTACGCCTCCATCGGCTCGCGCAGGCGGCTCACGTCGGCGTCGAGGTCGGCGTCGGCCATCTCCGCGACCTCGCGCAGTTCGTCGAGCCGCGAGTCCAAGCGCTTGCGGGCCTCGCGGGCCTCCTTCCGGGCCGCCCGGTAGTCGTCGACGCCGTCGTCGTACGCCTCCAGCAGGTCGACGAACCGCCCGGCCGGCTCCAGCGCCTCGCGGGCGGCGGCGATGTCCCCCTCGGAGAGCCGGCGCTTGTCCACCGCCTCGTCGGCCGCCGCGAAGGACTCTCCCGCGGGCATGTCGTCGTCCACGTCGACCGCGTCGCCGAACTCGCCGCGGAACCGGACGTACGACTCGAAGTCGCCGGAGCCGACCGCGCCCTCCTCGTACCGGTCGAGGACCCGGTGCGCGGTGCGGTACGCGTCGGCCGCGGCCTCGACGCGGTCGCGGCCGTAGCCGTCGATCCGCGACTCGATCCGACGGAGCTCGTCGTAGCGTTCGCGGAGCCGCGCGGCCGCCTCGCCCGCCTCGGCGACGGGGCCGTCCGCGTCCGGGTCGGCTCCGCCGTCGGCGACGAGACCCATCAGTACACCTCGTCGGGGTCGAAGACGCGCTCGCCGACGTTCTCGCCCTCGATCGTTCGATGGAAACACGACCGGTGGCCGGTGTGGCAGGCGCCGACGTTCTGGTCGACGAGGTACAGCAGGGTGTCGGCGTCGCAGTCGACGCGTACCTCGCGGACCGACTGCGTGTGTCCCGAGGAGCCGCCCTTGCGCCACAGCTCCTCGCGGGACCGCGAGTAGTAGTGGGCCTCGCCGGTCTCGCGGGTGCGCTCGAGCGCCTCGGGCGAGACGTACGCGAGCATCAGCACCTCGCCGGAGTCGGCGTCTTGGGCGATCGCCGGCACGAGCCCGCTCTCGCCGAAGTCGACGTCGATCGGCTCGGCCCCCTCCCCGGCGGCGTCCGCCGGGGCGCTCCCGCCGCCGTCCGACCCGTCTTCCGCGTCGGCGTCACTCATGGCTGTCCGGAGACGTGGCGCTCGAATAGGCCTTATGCCTGCGGCGGTCGGCGGAGTCGAGAAACGGCCGTCCGCCGGCGCGCTCGCTACGCGTCCGGCGCGCGTCGCAGTACGAGCGCGTCGCCGTCGGCGTACGCGTCCGGCCGCCGCTCGACGACCTCGAAGCCGCACGACGCGTACAGCGCGAGGGCGGCGTCGTTGTCGGGATGCGCCTGGAGCGTCACCGCCCCGTCGGCGTCGGCGGTCACCGTCCGGAGCAGTCCCCGAGCGCGTCCCTCGCGGCGGAAGGCGGGCGCGACGACGAGCTCGGCGACGTGAACGCCCGGACGGTTCGGGGCGTCCACCGGTAGCAGGTAGCCGACCACGCGACCGTCCGCGACGCTCACGCGGGCGTCGCCGGCCGCGAGGCCGTACTCCAACAGGTCCGGACTCGGCTGTCGGAGGTGCGACTGGAGCTCTCGAATCCGGTCGGCGTCGGCGGTCCGTCCCCGCCGGATCCGCGCCGCGGAGCCGTCACCGGCGGGGTCGGGGTCGTCGCCAGCCATCTCAGACCACCGTCAAGAGGGCGACGGCGACGACCGACCCGGCGAGCGTCGCGAGGAAGTTCACGGCCTGGTTCCCCACCCGTTCCCCTTCGATCAGGGCGCCGAGAATGCTGTCGACCGTCATCCCGGCGAACCCGGCGGCGAGGACGACCGCGCCAGCGGCGACCCCGCCGGAGACCACCGGGTCGAGGACCGGGCCCCCGCCGGCGGCGAGCGCGCCGACGAGCAGGGCGCCGGTGAGCCCCGCGAGTTCGCCCTGCCAGGTGATCGCGCCGTCCGTGCCCGGTTCGACGCGCCGAAGCGTCGTCACCAGCCGCGGCCCGTCGTAGAGCCCGCCGATCTCCGAGGAGAGCGTGTCGGCCATGGCGGTCGCGGTCGCGCCGGCGAACGCGGCCCCGAACGGCGCGGCCGGTATCGCGGCGTGCGGGGCGGCCGCGTACCCGACCACGGCGGCGAGCGCGACGGCGGAGTTCGCCAGCACGTTGCCGGTGCCGCGGGCGCCCTCGTTCTCCTGTGCGACGCCGCGGTCCGCCTTCTCGTCGAACCGGTACTTGGAGGCGAGCCCGCCGACCGCGTAGAAGGACATCAGCGTCAGGAACCAGCCGACCCCGCCGAGGACGACCGCGAGCAACGCGGCGACGACGCCGGTGAGCATCCCGGCCACCGAGGCGGTGCCGATGGCGAAGGAGACGTAGCCGAGCGCGCCCGTCACCGCGAGGCCGACCGCGATGAGCGGCGCACTGACGGTCGGATCCAGGGTGAGGAACCCCCAGACCACGAACGCGACGAGTATCGTCGTGATGTGCGCGTCCCGCGCGAACACCAGCGAGCGGACGAGGGCGGCCGTCAGCGCGGCCGCGGCGGCGAGGAACACCAGCAGCGGCACGGTCGCGGCGTCGACGGCGGCGCCGGTCTGGAGCCGCACCGCGATCTGACCGGCGAGGGCGGCGACCGTCCCGGCCGCGACGTAGCCGGCGACGAGCGGGAACTCGTCTGTCGTTCGGCGGGAGACGAGCGTCCGACCGAAGCGGCCCGCGCCCACCGCGAGCGTCGCGGCCGCGAACGCCTCGTACGGCAGCGGGGCGCGCGGCAGCGACGCGAACAGCGCGAGCCCGCCGGCGGCGACCGCGAAGGAGACGAGTCCGTACAGGCGCTCGGCCTCCCGGTCCCCGGGAAGCGCGAGGGTCTCGAACCACTCGCCGTCGCGGACCCCGAAGAAGGCCAGGCCGGCGACGGCGAAGAACGGCACGGCGGCGGCGGTGCCGAGCGCGGGTGCGAGGACCGCGAGGGCGGCCACTGCGGCGAAGATACTCGCCCGTCGGAGCCTCCGTATCACACCCTCGGCTACCCGCGACGACCACTTAACGGTCCCGACAGCCGTCCGGCGGTCGGTACCGCCCGGAGAACCCGACGTAGTCGCCGTCAGTACCGGTACTCGTTGAACTGGACCGCGTGCCCCTCGACCACGCGAACCGCCTCCTCGGGGTCTTCTTCGTCGTCCCCGGTCCGATCTTCGTGTGAGTCAACCACTCCCATGAGAGAGACGAGCAGTTCTTCGCATATAGTTGTTACCCACACAGCGGAGGTTGTCCGCGCCTCGAAGGGGACCTTCAGCCGATGACGCGGTCGATCTGTCCGAGGTGGTCGATCACGTGGTCCGGATCGATCCCGGACGCCGCGAGGGTCTCGTCGTCCGTGACGCCCGACCGCACGAGGGCGGTCGTCATCCCGGCGCGCTCGCCCAGCGCGATGTCCGTGTCGAGCCGGTCTCCGACCACGAGACACTTCTCGGGCGGGTAGGGGAGGCGCTCGCGCACCATCTCGATCGCGACGTCCGAGGGCTTGCCGAGGACGGCGTCCGGCTCGCGCTCGGCGACGCCGGCGACGGCGTTTATCACCGCCCCGGATCCGGGCACGTCGCGCTCGGGCGCCGGGATGACCACGTCGGGGTCGGTGCCGATGAACGGCACGCCGCGCTCTAAGGTCCACAAGGCGGTACAGAGGTCGTCGTAGTCGAACTCGCGGTCGATCGAGGCGACGAGCGCGTCGGCGGCGGCCACCTCGTCGGTCGTCGAGAGGCCGGCGTCCGCGAACTGGTCGAGCAGCCCCGACTCCGCGATACAGAGCAGGTCGTCGTCGGCGTGGTTCTCCCGGAGGTACCTCGTCGTCACGCTGCCGGCGGTGAACACCCGCTCGGCGTCGACCTCGTACCCCGCCGCGCCGAGGCGGTCGACGTACGCCGGCGGCGCCTTCGTCGGGTTGTTCGAGACGAACAGGAGGTCGATCCCGGCCTCGCGGAGCCGTCGGTAGCCCGCCGGGGCGCCCGGGATCGGCTCGTCGCCGCGCACGACCGTGCCGTCGACGTCGAGGACGGCGCCGCTGTATTCCATGAACGCGCTGGGGGCGCCACGGTGGTAGTGGTTGCGCCCGGCGTGCCCGGTTTCGGCTCCCCGTCGTCCACACCCCGCGGGGGCTTCGGGGTCGCTGGATCACGAAGACGGTACCCGTCCCACCTTCGGGATAACGGAAGGGTAAAGCGGCCGCGTTGCGTACCGGTGTTCACTGTGACGACGACCCAGGTGACCCTCGTCCAGATCGACAACTACGGTCCGTGGACGACGACGCCGGAGCCTCGCCGCGAGATGGACCTCCAGACGCTCCAGTCGCGGCTCTTCGCCGACGTCGCCCAGTTCCTCGGCCACCGCGACGCCTACGTCTTCTTCACCCGATTCGACAACATGATCGCGGTGACGAACGGCGTCGACGGCGAGGGTCACGCGACCCTTCAGGAGTCGATCGGCAACCGCTACCCGGTCAGCGTCAGCCTCGGCACCGCCGTCGCCGAGCGCCCCGTCGACGCCCTCGAAGCGGCGAACCGCCGACTTCAGACCGCGGGCAGCGCACAGGACGAGAGCCGGACCGAGGTGCTCACCGGCGAGTACCTCTCCGAGACGAACCGCTCGGACCTCCAGGTCGCGCACTTCGACGTTGTCAACGCCACCGGCAAGTACACCGACCGCCTCAACGAGTTCGACACGTTCATCAACATCGAACAGGCGTACGGCTCGCTGATGCGCCACCTCCGCGAGGCGCACGGCGCCCTCTCCTTCTTCGTCGGCGGCGACAACGTGATCGCGGTCTGCCCAGACCTCCCCGAGACGGCCTTCTCGGCGGCGGTCGACCACGTCCAAGACGACGTCGACATCGAGCTCCAAGTCGGCGTCGGCCGCGGCGCCTCCGCGCACGAGGCCGGCTTCGCGGCCAAACACGCCCTCGAAGACTGCCGCCACGACGGAACGAGCGTCGAGCTGTTCGGCGCGCCCGCCGCCAGCGACTGACACACCGTTCGCGGTCTGCCCCGACCCACTGCGTCGCCGTACTCTCCTACGTAGCCCGAGTCTCCACTCCGGCTCATCGCCCCGCTGATTCGCCGATTCTCTCTTCGCGGATCGATCCCCTTCCGCCACTTTCGGCCTGATCGCCCGCGTTTCGGTCGCTCTCATCCGATCCGATCTGCGGTTATTCTCGAAATCAAATCTGATACTCGGGCTGTGGCATTTTTATACACCGACCTGGAAGACGCGGATAGCATGTCAGAGGATATAGTGTTCGTCTGTACGGCGGACGGCTGTGACGCGGGTCCCTGGGAGGGGTCACACGACGCGATGGCGCACTGCTCGGAGTACCCGGACCACGGGTACACGGGGCGGCCGCGGTCGGAGATCGAACCCACCCGCGAGGTCATCCCCGCGACGGCGACGCGGAAACGGGACAACCGCAACCTCCAGCACAAGGGCCACCCGGAGGGCGCGTACGCACAGAACGACTAACGACTGACGACTCCCGACGAACGAGCGACGATTCCCGACGGACCGGCCGCGACTCCGGCGCCCGCCCCCTGCGTCGACCGCGGTTCCCCGCCGTCGGACCACCACATCGCGTCGCGAGAGGTGGCTCTCCTGATTCTGCGGTTCCCTGCTTCACCCGAACCGACGACGGCCGATAGTTCCGCACGGCCTCGCTCGGCGGATCTCCTCGCGACCAGCGGATCTCCTCGCGACCGGCAGCCCCCTCCGCGACCACAGCGAACCCGGGCACCGATCCGGCGCCGTTTATTGGTGGGCCGGGCGTATCGCCCCGTATGGTTTCGGAGATATTCGACCCCGACGCGTGGGAGCCCGTCACCGACGAGTTCGACGACATCACCTACCACCGGGGCGTCGACGTTCCCGCGGTTCGGATCGCCTTCGACCGGCCCGCGGTCCGCAACGCGTTCCGACCCGGGACGGTCGACGAACTGTACGCCGCGCTCGACCACGCGCGAAAGCAGGCGGACGTGGGCTGCGTCCTCCTCACCGGCAACGGCCCCTCGGAGAAGGACGGCGGCTGGGCGTTCTGCTCGGGCGGCGACCAGTCCGTTCGGGGCGGCTCCGGCTACGAGTACCGCGACGACGACGAGGCGGGCGACGACGACGACGACCTCGTCCGCGACGCCCGGGCCGGGCGCCTCCACATCCTCGAAGTCCAGCGCCTGATCCGGTTCATGCCGAAGCCGGTCGTCGCCGTCGTCCCCGGCTGGGCGGTCGGCGGCGGCCACTCGCTCCACGTCGTCTGCGACATGACCCTCGCGAGCGAGGAACACGGGAAGTTCCTCCAGACCGACCCCGACGTCGCCTCCTTCGACGGCGGGTTCGGCTCCGCGTACCTCGCGAAACAGATCGGCCAGAAGAAGGCCCGCGAGGTGTTCTTCCGCGGGAAGACCTACTCCGCCGAGGAGGCCGCGGACATGGGGATGGTCAACGAAGCGATTCCGCACGAGGAGTTAGAGGACGTGGCCTTAGAGTGGGCCGCCGAGATGACAAAGAAGTCGCCGACCGCGATGCGGATGTTAAAATACGCGTTCAACATGACCGACGACGGGATGGTCGGCCAGCAGGTGTTCGCCGGCGAGGCGACCCGACTCGCGTACATGACCGAGGAGGCGGCGGAGGGTCGTGACGCGTTCTTAGAGGGTCGCGAGCCGGAGTTCAGCGAGTACCCCTGGCACTACTGAGCGCCGGAGGCCGCCGCAGGGGAGCCGGACCCGTCCCCCGCCGTCGGCCTCGCCGAGGTCACCTACAAGTGCTCGCCCGCGGTATCTCTCCCCATGCTCGTCGAGGAAGTGATGACGACGGACCTCGTGACCTGCGACGCCGACGCCACGGTCCGAACGGCCGCGGAGCTGATGCTCCGCAACCGGATCGGCAGCGTCGTCGTCACGGACGGCGGGACGCCCGCCGGGATCCTCACCGAGAGCGACGTCCTCCACGCCGCCTACGCCACCGACGACCCGCTGTCGACGATCCCGGTACAGAAGGCGGCGAGCGCCCCGCTCGTCACCGTCAGACCCGACGCCACCCTTCGGACCGCGACGGATCGTATGCGCTCTGAGGGCGTCAAGAAGCTGGTCGTCGTCGACGGCGTGACACCGGCGGGGATCGTCACCACGCAGGACGTCGTCGACAACTACGCCGGGATCCGACGCGAGGTTCACGACCTCGCGACGGACGCGACGGGGTGGTCGGAGCGGTCCGACGGCTTCGGCGACTGAGGGGTCCGGACGGTCGGCCCGTCGACCGCTCAGTCGTCGCCGGCGATCCCCTCTGCGACCGCCATGTCGTCCACCGATGGGTCTTCTTCCGACACGCGCAGGACGAACCGCTTGCGGATCAGGTCGGCCACGTGAACTGCCTCGGGGTCGAGCCCCGAGGCACTCGCCTTGTTTTCTCTGTAGACGACCGTCCCGACGATGATCAGCGTGTCACCGGGGAGCCGCGCCCAGAACAGCGTCTGGACGAGGCCGCCGTCGTAGAACTCGAGGCTGCGCGCCGCGGTAGCTCTCCGCGAACATGTTCGCGGGTCGGCTTACCCGGACCGGTGGTCTACGAACGCGTATGGCCCAACCCAGCGAGATGGCGGAGTCGAGCCCGGCCGAAACGGAGTCGAGCCCGGACGCGGCGGACGCGACCGCGACCGAAGCGGAGACGACGGTCACGGTCCGGTGTACCGGCCACGTGCGAACGGAACTGGGCGTGTACGAGTTCGAGTACACGTTCGCGGGCGACACGCTTCGGGCCTTCCTCGACGAGCTGTTCGAGGAGTACCCGCAGCTTCAGGACATGCTGATCGCGGAGTCGGAGTCCGACGCGACCCACAGCGGGTGGGCGCCCGCGCCCGACGAGCTGCCCGGAACGTGGACGAAGAACCCGGTCGGCGAGCAGACGACGACGTACGCCCGGATCCTCGTGAACGGCCACTTCAACGAGAACGAGAACGGGTTCGACACGGAACTGGAGGCGGGCGACCGCGTCGCCTTAGTCTACCCCTTCATGTTCTGCTGTTAGCCGCCGCCCGCGGCCGCCGATACCCTTTTCGGAGTCGCTCGTCGGTCTGAAGCCATGTACGCGGCCCTCTACCGATTCGCAGTCGGTGCTTACCTCCTGTGGATACTGCTGACCGTCGTCCACCTCGTCGGGCGGTTTACGCCGGCGCCGTCGTTCCGGATCGCTCACCTCGGCGTCGTCGTCGGTGCCGGCGTGTTGACCCTCGTCGGTGCCGCCAAACTGCTTCGGAACGGATACGAACGGGCGGCGCGTCGGCTCGACGAGCGGTCGTGAGTGCGGTCGCCCGGCTGCTGCTCGCGACGTGAGTGCGACAGCGAGAGAGGCGGGATTCGAACCTCACTCACTCCGCTCGCTACGCTCGCTTCGTTCCCTGGTTCGAATCCCTTCTGTGCCCGATGCTGTCGCTCACGTATTGTTCGCGACAGCATGCGGGGGAAGGGATTCGAACCCTCGAACCTCTACAGGAGCGGATCTTAAGTCCGCCGCTTTTGGCCAGGCTCAGCCACCCCCGCGCGGATTCGAGTATCCGCGGCGGGATGAAACGCCTTTCGGAACCGTCGGCCGAGGCCCTACCAGTCGACCGAGAGCGTCCCGTCGCCGTGCGGGTCCGGTGCTATCTCTTCGTCGGTCCGACGGTCGACGACGTGGATCACGCCCGCGTCCTTCTTCGCGGGACACGCTTCGGCCGCGCGGACGTTCTCGGCTAAGTCCTCCTCGCCGATGTAGTACGCCTCCGGCTTCGCCATCCCGCTCGCCACGTCCATCACCCAGTTGTCCGCGACCTCGGCGCACTTCCCCGCCCCGAAGCACTTGTTCGCCTCGAAGACGATCTTGTACGGCTTCTCGTCGATCGGCGGCCCCTCGCCGCCGATGTCGCTGGCGCGGAGCACCTCGTCGCCGCCGTCGGTCGCGGCCTCGTCGCCGTCGGCCTCGTCGCTCATGCCGTTCCCTCGGCGGTCGCGGGACTTTCGTCTGTCGGTCGTTCTCGCTCGCTCGCAACGAAGCCGTCGGTCACTCGTCCGCGTGGTCCGCGAGCAGCCGCTCGGCGTGGTCGGCCGACTCCGCCAGTTCCCACCGGACCTTCGCGGCGTCGCCGTACGCGAGCGCCTCCTTCAGGTCGTCGCGGAGGACGCCGGCGCCGAACCCGACCGTCTCGCCGTCGGCGTCGCCGAGTTCGTACAGCGCGTAGCGGTTCGGGGCGCTCCCGACGGTCGATCGGTCGAGGTCGCGCCACGGCTTCGCGAGACTCATCGGCTCCGGGTGGGCGGGCTCCGCGTCACACTTCCCGGTGGGCGTCGAGGCCGTCTTCCGGGCCATCGACGATCTCGTAGCTCCCCTCGGTCCAGCCGTCCTCGACGAAGACGAACACCCGTCCGCCGGCGATCTCGGGGTCGGCGACGACCTCGTTCCGCTGGCCGGTCCGGCCGACGATCACGCCGGGGAACACCTCGTCGCGCTCGCCGTCCTCGACGATGACGCGACCGACGCCGGACTCCTCTAAGATCTCGTCGTCGGTCTTGTAATCGTTCACGTACGTCATCACGCCCTCCGTCTCCGTGGGGTCGGTGACGAGCACGTGGGTCTCCTTGCCGGGACCGGCGGTCACCGACCCCTCGGCCGACTCGGGGACGCCCCGGTAGAGGGTCGTCCGGCCGTCGAGGTACTCGATGACGACGCCCTCCTCGCGGAGGTCGACGCCGATCGACGTCGGGGGCACGTCGCTGCGTGATGGCGCAGACATACGACACGCTCGGAGTGCCGGACTCAAAAGGACCGCGCTCGGCGCGCCGCGCCCGCTGTCAGCCGCGAGAATCGGCGTGCCACATTTAAGTTACTCCCGAGGGGAGTGCGTGTCATGCAACGGACGCGACGGACGCTTCTCGGCGTCGGTGCCGCCCTCGTCGGGACCGCCGGGTGTCTCGGCGTCGAGGGCGTCGAGTACCCCGAGAGCGCCGACGCCCCGGGCGACGCCGACCCCCCCGGCGACGACCCGCCGGAAGACGGCCCTCCCGACGACCCCGCGGACGCCGGCGACGAGCCCGCGACGCTCAATTCCGCGCTCGCCGACGCGACCCGCGAGGTCGTCGACGACGCGGTGTGGTTCGCGACCGAGTACCCGGCCGCGGTGGCGACGTACCGCGACGCGATCGCCGACGCGGTCTCGACCGTCCGATCGGTCCGCGCGACGGTCGACGAGGAGGCGGCGGTGACGACCGAACAGGTGGACGCGGTCGCGGCCGCGACCGCGACCGCGGAGGACCGCGCCGCGGACGCCTTGGAGCCGCACTTCTCGCCCGGTCCACGAATCCGCGCCCGAACGGACCGACACGTCGAGGCCCTGCGGACGGTCGCGCCCCGTGACGACGTCGACCGAGTCCTCGAGGAACTCGACCGTCTGGACGGGGAGCTGGCGAGCATCGGAACGGCGATCTACGTCGACGAGGCGTTCTCGCGTCGGCCGATACACAACCGGCTGTTCCGGCGGCTGCTGGCGCCGCTGCCGACGGACGACGACGATCGCAACCGGGTCCTCTCCGACACGCTCGTCGAAGTCGCCGTCGCGAGCCGCGGGTTCGAGACGTTCGCGCACCGGCCGTACGACCGAGACGAACTCGAGCGCGACGAGGTGCCGCGAATCTACGGCGACGCGTTCAACGCCGAGCGTCGCCGGGAGCTCCGCGCTCGGCTCGGGCCGATCCCGCAGTCGACGGACCGCGTCGAGGAGCTGTTCTTCGCGTTTACCGACCGACCGCTCCCCGGAAACCGGAGACGAGAGGCGTTCCGGGGGTGGGCCCGCGAACTCGACGGCGTTCCGGCTTACGTCCAGCGCTATCCGGACGCGGAGACCGCCGCGGAGCGCCTCTCTGCGGCCCTCGACGCCGGCTCGACCGAAGGACGTGCGCCGATCGATCCGGAGGCGACGCTCGCCGGCTCGGACGTCACCGGCAACGCCTCCGAGTCGGCGAACAACACGGCCGCCAACGCGACGGGGGCGGACGGGGAGGCGGTCGATCCCGGACCGACCGCTTGGCACCGGTTCTACCACCGCGAAGCGGAGGGCGAGCGGTACGGCTTCGACGAGCACGCCGGCGTCCAGTACGGCTACGTCGCCCGGGCCGGTGAGTTCCTGCTCGCGACCGGGTTCTCCGGCGACGCGTGGGAGGAACGGACCGGCTGGCACGGTGGCCTGCGGCACGGGTGGGTGACCGGCGCGTGAACGCGAACCGGATCGGCCTCGTGGCGGCCGCGTTCGCGCTCGTCGGCGCCGGCGCGGGGGTCGTGGGCGCGGCCGCGACCGGGTGGGCGGAGACGGCGCTGGCGACCGCCGCGACCGGCGAGACCGCGCGGTTCGGCCCGGTATTCGTCGCGCAGTCGTACCTCGCCGCGACCGCGACCGTCCTCGTCGGCGCGGTCCCGCTAGCCGGCGTCCTCGGCGTCCTCGTCGGTTCCCGGTCCCGGAGCGTCGTCTCCGCGGCGACGACCTGCGGCCTCGGCACCGGTCTCGGCGCGCTCGCCTACGGGCTGGTGGCGGTCACGGTGATCGTCGTCTCGCAGGGCGACGCCGCCACGCAGGCGCACGGGATCGTCGACGCGCTCGTGCCGACGCTCGCGACGGCGTTCGTGTCCGGCGCAGTCGGCGCGTCGACCGGCGTCTTGGGGACGGTGATGCGATGACCCCCGACACCGACGCGAGACGGAACGGTCGCCGTGACGCCGACCGACCCCTCCGGCGCGCGTCGCGTCGAGGGGTGCTCGCGGTCGGCGCCGCGGGACTGCTCGCCGGGTGTCTCGTGACCTCCGAAGAGGAAGGGGACGCCACCGCTCCGCAGACGGACGACGGTGCGAGCGGCGACGACTCCGACGGTGAGGGGTCGGGAACCGACGACGGGGGAGACGGCGAGAGCGACGACGACACGACGCCCGACGAGGTCGGTCCGGACGGAGCCGGCCTCGTCGTCACCGACACGACGGTCCGGGAGGTGACAGAAGGCGGCGGCCGGACGAGGGTCCGAGCCCGACTGACCGTCGAGAACGCGGGCCGGTTCGACTACGGCGTCGTCGAACTCCGCGTCGACGCGTACGCCACGCCGGCCGGGACCGACGAGCGCGAGGCCGTCGGGTTCGCGTACGTCACGAAGCGGTTCTCGCCCGACGACCCCTTCGACGGTTCGGACCCCCGTGCGTTCGACGTGACGATCAGGTTCGAGAGTAACGGAACCTCCGTCCGCCCGGCCCCCGACCGTTACGCGGTCGACGCGGCGGTCAGACGCGCGGAGCCGCTCTGACACCGGACCCCGGCCGGTGTGAGGTCACCGTTAGTTCGCGGGCTCGCGGCCGAGAGTCTCGCCGTGATCGCTACCTCTTTGTCCGCGCTCGCGAGCCGGGAACCATGGAGGGACGGGCAACCGCGCTCGGCGCCGGCACCGTGTTGAACGCGCTCGCGACCGGCACGGGCGCCGCCTTCGGCATCGACGTCGAGACGCGCGCGACCGTCGACCTCGTTCCCGCGGCCGACGGCGTCACCGGCGAGATCGCCGAGGACCCGGACGCCGACACCGAACTGATCGAGCGCTGCGTCTCGCTCGCGACCGACCGCTGGGGCGACGGCGAGGGCGGCACCGTCCGGACCGACAGCGACGTGCCGCTCGCGGCGGGGCTGAAGAGTTCGAGCGCGGCCGCCAACGCGACGGTCCTCGCCACCTGCGACGCGCTCGGCCTCGCGGTCGGCGACGACCCGGACGACCCCGCGGTCGACGTGACCCGCCTCGCGGCGTGCCGGCTCGGCGTGCGCGCGGCCCGCGAGGCCGGGGTCACGGTCACCGGCGCGTTCGACGACGCGACCGCGTCGATGCTCGGCGGCGTCACCGTCACCGACAACGACGCAGACGAACTGCGCGCCCGGGAAGCGGTCGACTGGGACGTCCTCGTCTGGACGCCGCCGGAGCGAGCGTACAGCGCCGACGCCGACGTGGCGCGCTGCGAGGCGGTGGCGCCGATGGCCGACCTCGTCGCCGACCTCGCGCTCGACGGGCGGTACGGCGAGGCGATGACGGTGAACGGGCTGGCGTTCTCGGCCGCGCTCGGCTTCGACGCCGACCCCGCGGTCGAGGCGATGCCCCACGCCACCGCCGTGTCGCTGTCCGGCACCGGGCCGAGCGTCGTCGCCGTCGCGGCCCCCGACGACCCCGAGGCAGACCTCGACGCGGTCGCCGACGCGTGGCGCGAGCGACCCGGCACCCTGCGGCGAACGACCACGAGAAACGACGGCGCGGCCGTCACCCGAGAGCCAACCCAATGAGCGAAACACCGAACCCCGAAGAGATGAGTCTGGACGAACTGCGCCGCGAGATCGAGGACATCGACCGCGAGATCGTGGAACTGATCGCCCGCCGGACCTACGTCGCCGACACGGTCGCGGCCGTGAAGGAGGACCGCGACCTCCCGACGACCGACGAGAGCCAAGAGGAGCGCGTGATGGAGCGCGCCGGCGAGAACGCCGAGCAGTTCGACGTGGACGCGAACCTCGTGAAAGCGATTTTCCGGCTGCTGATCGAGTTGAACAAGGTGGAGCAGCGGGAGAGTCGGTAGCTCAGTCGAGGCCGAGGCTCAGTTTTAATGCCTCGTCGACTGTCGCCATTGTGGCTCCGTCGAGTGAACCGACGACCGAGTGAATCCGTTCCGGAACCGAGACGGTTCGAACCTGGTCGAGGCGGATTGACGAATCTTTTTCGAGCGGTGACCCGTCCGCCTCGACGAACACCTCGAACGGATATTCGCGGTAGGTTCCCGTGACGGGCGCGACGATGGTCGTGCTGGAGTTCCGGTTTCCGATATCGTTTTGAACGACCACGGCCGGTCGCGTCTTCTTCGTCTCGTGTCCTTCGGCGGGGTCGAGTCGAACGATAACCACGTCGCCCCGTCGCACGTCCGTGCCGTCACTCATCGAGGCCTTCCCACGCTTCGTCGGACGCTTCGCTCCACTCCTCGGCGAGTTCCTCCGCGCTCTCGGAGGCCTCCCGATAGGCGGCTGCTAGCTCGTCGTCGTCCGGCCGGTCGGACTCCACCTCAACGACAGCGACGGTTACGCGCTTGTTCGCGTACTCGGTGCCGAGGTAGACTCGACCCCGGTCGTCCGTCTCGTTCGTTTTGAGGTCTGTCGCGTCGACTTTCATCGACGAACGGTACGGACCCACCGCGGATATGTGTTGCCCACTATTACCCACGGAGTTCCACGTAGAAGTTACAGGATGTATTATGGATTTCAGCTACCTGAACAAGGTAGAGCAAAGGAGGGCCGCTGAACGAGAACAGTTCGCGCTCTTCGACAGCTCAGCGCCTGCTTTGAACTTCACGTCGTCCGAGGCGTTCTCCGCGCTCGTCAGGGGCCGACGCGGCGGGTCCGCCGCCACGTGGGTCAGTTCGACGTCACGCGCGAGCCGAGTGGCCATACTCACCGCCTCCGAGGTCTCGGTTCCGCCGAGCGCATTTCGGTGAGAGCCGACTGACGCGACCGATGCGGGGCACGGGTTCGCCACGCCCGTCGGAGCGATACCGAATCGGTTCCGCTTCCCCGTCTGAGTCCGTGCCGGTGATATCGCCGATCAACCGCAGTCGCGGTCGTCCGGGTCCCACGCACACGCGTTCCCGGTCGTCAGGCCGTTCTCCTCGATGTACGCGGAGAGGCACGCGTAGTTACAGAAGTACTCGGGCGAGCCGCAGCCGTCGTCGCAGTCACGGACACAGATCGGATCGTGGTCGAAAATACGCGACTCACAGTACGCGCACAGTTCGTCTGCCCCCGGGGTCGCAACGGTTGCGGACATATCTGCCTCGAGGGGATCACCACCGAAAGGGTTTCCTGCCGTCCGGACTCGCCTCCGGCCGAGACGCGCCCGTACTCACCGGGGTTCGCGGAACCAGTCGGCGACGACCCGTTCCGACGGGGCCGCCTCTCGGATCACTCGCGTCGCACCCGGGCCGCGACTGCCGCTAGCAACAGCCCGAGCACGGCGCCGATCACGCCGAATCCCGGGGCACCCTCTTCGGTCTCAGTCCCCGCCGACGCCGTCTCACCGTCGCTCTCGCCGAAAAGCCCGATCGAGCCAACTTCGTTCCCCGCCAGAGAGACGGTTCCGCCCTCGGGTGGCTCGAACGCGATCTCGAGCGTCGCGTTCTCTCCCGGACCGAGCGACACTCCTCGTTCGGCGACAGATTCGCCGTCCACCGCCACCGTGAGCGTTCGGGTCGCCGGACGGTCGCCAGGGTTTTCGACCGTCGTCCGGAGGGTCGTCTCGTAGCCGATCCGAACCTGATCCGCCGGCAGTTCACTCTCGACGATGTCGACGCGGCCCGGTGCGAGCGCGACGACGGCCACGGGCGCCGCGTGCGGCAGGGTTACCGTGTGGTTTTCTCCCGATCGGTCGTGCGCGACGTTTGACGTCGTCCACCCGCCGTCGACGTATCGAAGCACTGCGACGTTCTCTTGGCTCAACCCTCGCGGGATCGTCGCCGCGTCGACGGTGAACCGAAGCGTCGCCGCACTCGTGTCCGCTTCGCCGAGCGTGGAATTGAACGCCACGTACCCGAGCGGGGTCCCGCGAGGAACGGGATCGCGGCCGGCCGGCTCGGCCGTCGGCCGACCGATCGTCGTCTCGTACGCCTCCGAGTCACCGGCCGGGTCGACGCCGACCGACGACACCGCCACTGCGGGCCGCGAGGTCGACGGGCCGACGAGATTAACCGCGATGTCGTAGCGTTCGCCCGTCGCGCCCTCGACGCCGACGCTGACGCCCTCGTCGGACTCGGCCCGGACCACCGTCGGCTCCGGATCGTTCGCTGCCGCGGCTCCCGTTCCGCCCGTCGACCCGGACGACCCCGAGGACCCGGACGAGCCGGACGGGGCGCCCCCGCCGCCCCCACCGCCACTTCCACCTCCCCCGCCGCCGGTTCCGGCATCGCTCTCCGGCTCGGCGACGGTGACGTTTCCGACGGTCACGTCGTTGATCGCGACGGTGTACTCCCCGGTGGTGGCGTACGCGTGCGTGACCGTCACCGTCGTTCCGTTGTCCGGAACTGTCTCCGTCCGCCGGAGCGTCGTCCCGTCGCCGAGGGTGACGGTGAGATTCTGCCGTCCCGTCGCTTCGCCGGCGTTACGCAGCGTCACCGTGAGCGCCACGGACTCGTTCGGTTCGACCGACTCGGCGCCGAGCGTCGTCTCGCCGACCGAGACGTCCGCCGGCCTGAGTACGCTCAGGGTGCCGACAGAGGCATTATTCACGCTGAGGGCGTACGCACCGGGCGTTCCGAACGTCTGGTTGAACCGAACGGTCTCGGCCGTGTTCGGCCCGACGGTCCGCCTGACCGTATCCAGCGTTTCGGCGTCGCTCCGGAGGCGCGTCGTAAACTCGCCCTTAACGTCGCCGTCGTTCGCGAGATCGACGGTCACCGCGGCCGACTCGCCGGTCGTGATCGTCTCCGGCGTGAGAGCGGTGTCGCGGATCGAGACGTTCGCCGGCTCGAGCACGGTCACCGTCCCGGCCGATTCGTTGTTGACGCTGAGCGCGTACTCGCCGGCCGTCTCGAACGTCCGCGTGAAGTCGACCTCGGTGCTTTCGCCCGGGCCGATCTCGTACGTCGTCGTCTCGACCGGCTCGCCGTCGACGGCTAACGTGGCGTTGTGGGTCCCCGGTTCGCTCCCGTCGTTCACCACGGTGGCGGTCACCGACGCCGACTCGCCTTCGAGCACCGTCGTCGGCTCGACGTCCGCGTTCGCCGTCCTGAACGTCGCCGGTCGGATCACGATGAGCGTCCCGGCGGACACGCCGTTGACCGTGACCTCGTACTCACCGGCGGTCGACGCCGTGTAGGTGAGCGATTCCCGGACGCTCTCTCCGGGTCCGACGGTCACCTCGCTCGTGGCCTTCCCTTCGTCGTTGGCCGCCACCGCGACAGTCGTGTTCCCGGTACGGCCGCCGGTGTTCTCGACGGCTGCGGTGACCGTGACCTCCTCGCCCACGGAGACGACGTCGTCGTCGAGGGACGCGCTCGTGACCGCCAGCGCGGCGGGCGCCTCGACCGTCAGCGTCCCGACCGCCGTCCGGTTGACGGTCACGTCGTACCGGCCCGGCTGCTCGAGGGCCCCGCTCAGCTCGACCGTCTGCGAGTCGCCGCCCGCGAGCGTCACCGGCCGTGCGTCGACCGTCCGCGTGGCGCCGTCCGGCCCTGTCGCGCGGAAGCCCGCGGTAAAGGTCCCCTCGTCGTCGCCGACGTTCCGGACCTCGACGGAGACGACGGCGTCGTCGCCCGCCAGCACCGTGTCGTTCGCCAGCCGCGCGTTCGATAGCTCGAAGGCCGCGGGCTCCGAGACGGTGAGCGTGTCGGCCGCCGCGTCGTTGACCGCGATGTCGTACGTCCCCGTCTCCTCGAAGGTCGGCGCGAACTCGATCGTCGTCCGCGTGTCCGGACCGACCGTGCGGGTCTCGGAGTCTCTGGTCGTCCCGTCGACTCTGAGGTCAGCTGTCACCTCGCCCGCGGCGCCGCCGTCGTTCACGACGGTCGCCGTGACCGTCACCGCCTCGCCCGGATCGATACGCGTCGCCGACAGTGACGCGTCCGTGACCGAGGCGTTCGCTGGCTCCGTCACGGTAACGCTTCCCGCGCCCACGCCGTTGACCGTGATGTCGTACTCCCCGGCTGTCGACGCCGTGTAGGAGAGCCCGACGTCCGTGCTCTCTCCGGGATCGAGAGCGACGTCGGTATCGGCTCTCTTTTCGCCGTCGGCCGCCACCGCGACCGTCGCGTTCCCCGCGCGGTCGCCGGCGTTCTCGACGACGGCGGTCACCGTGACCTCGTCGCCGACGCGGACGGTATCGTCTCCGACCGACGCATCCGTGACCGTCAGATCGGCCGGTGCGTCCACGGTGAGCGTCCCGGCGTCGGCCTCGTTGACGGCCACGTCGTACTCGCCGGGCTCCTCGATCGTCACTGCGAGATCGACCGGTTCCGACTCACCGCCGGCCAGCGTCACAGACTGGCTCGAGACGGTCCGGGTATTCCCGTCTGGCCCGGTCACTCGGGCCTCGGCCGTGAACGTCCCCTCGGCGTCTCCGACGTTCGTCACCTCGGCGCTCACGGCCGTCGACTCGCCCGTCAAGACGGTGTCGTCCTCCAGTTCAGCGTTCGATACCTCGAACGCCGCGGGCTCCGAGACGGTGAGCGTGCCGGCGGGCTCGCCGTTGACATTGACCTCGTACTCGCCCGCCTCCTCGAAGGTCGGGGCGAACTCGATCGTCGCCGACTCGCCGGGGTCGACGGTGCGGGTCTCGGTGTCTCTCTCCGTCTCGTCCACCCGCAGTGCGGCGGTTATCTCCCCCGCGGTGCCGCCGTCGTTCACGGCGGTCGCCGTGACCGTCACCGCCTCGCCCGGATCGATGCGCGTCGTCGACAGCCCGGCGTCCGTGATCGAGACGTCCGCGGGTTCGACCACGGTGAGACCCTTGGGCGGTGCGTCGCCGACGGTCACCGAGTACTCGCCCGCTGTCTCGAACGAACGCGTGAAGCCGACCGTGGCCGTCTCACCGGCAGCGATCTCGACCGACTTCGACGCGGAGACGTTTCCGTCGACCAGGAGGTCGGCGGTGTAGGTCCCGTCCGCGTCCCCGGTGTTCTCGACCTCGGCGGCGACGTCGACGCTGTCGTCGACCTCGATCTCGGACTCGGACAGCCGCACCCCCGTCACGGTGAACTCGGCGGATGCGGGTTCCGTCACGGTGAGGTCGCCAGCTGACTCGCCGCTGACGCTGAGCCCGTAGGTCCCCGCCTTGTCGAAGGTCCGGTCGAACTCGACCTCCTCGGTCTCTCCGGCCTCGATTTCAACGTCTTTCGTGTCCACGACGCCGTCGTCGTCAGTCTCGAGTTCTGCCGTGAACGTGCCGGTCTCGGTCCCGACGTTCTCGACGGTCGCCGTGACCGTGGCGCTCTCGCCCTCCTCTATCGGCGTCTCCTCTAGGCCGGCCTCGACGACGTTGAACTCGGCGTTCACCGCGGCCGAAGCCGCGAGACCGACACCCCCCGCGAACGTCACCGTCGCGAAACATACCAGTACACAGAGCCAGACGGCGGCGACCTTACGGCCGGACATGGACGCTCGACGCCATCGAGAGACATTGTAATAGACACCCAATCGCGTGTAAGCCCGCCTTACGTCCGGTGCGGACGAGCGGTGATCGAGACGACCGGCTCCGTCGAGACGCCCGGTAACGGGTCCGTTCGCGCCGCGTGGGCCGATCCGTAACGTCTAGCCTCTACCGCTCGCGGCCGGCATTGACCGATATATAGCGGGACTGATTTTCGAACGCGCGGTGCGTCTCGACGCGAGGAATCTGCCGCTCCCTCGTGTGTACGGCCCGTTCGATGAGCCGCGTAGACCGGTCACGGCAAACGACGCGATGACGCCTTCTTAACCGGTCCTCCGGTGGCGGAACATCCCCGGCTGTGACCGACCTATCAGTGTACGTTCACTCACCTCTCCCGCTCGAGAGACCGCCTCGTAACCGACGGAGACCTACTCGTCGCCGTCGCGGATCATCATCACCTTCACCCGACGGACGCCGTCGAAGTCGCGGAGGCGGTACGTCAGTTCGCGGACCCGCTCCGCGTTCCCGCGGCAGAACAGCGATTCGAGACACCACTCCCCTTGGTGGGTGTGGCTCGTGTTGAGAATGACGTCTTGGTACTCGTGTTGGACGCTGTGGAGCTCTCGAATGACGTCGTGGTGGCGGTAGTCGAACCCGACGAGCGCGACGACCTCGCCCGAGGTGTCTTCGAGCCGCGAGTGCGACTCGACGAACTCCAGCATCGCCTCCCGAACCGCCCGCGAGCGGTTCTCGATCCCCTCGTCTCGCCACGTCCGGTCGAACTCCTCGATCAGCGCGTCGGGGATGTTGAAACTCGTTCGCATCGCCTCGTCGTCGAACCCGACGACACAAGAGGCTCCGTATTACGTTTCCCCCGATTCGGTACTAACAACCGCTAAACGGTGGCGTTCCCGACCCTCACGCAAGGATGCTCCCAAGCGAACTGTTCGGGCCGCTCGCGGGCGCGGTCCTCCTCGGCGCGGTTCACGGCGTCGAACCGGGACACGGCTGGCCGGTCGCCGCCTCGTACGCGCTCGACCAGACGAACAAGTGGCTGTACGGGTTCGCGGCGAGCGCGATCATCGGGCTCGGTCACCTCGTCAGCAGCATCGCGATGGTGGCCGTCTTCTTCTACGCGAAGAGCTACTTCGATCTCACGCAGGTCAACGAGCCGATAACGATACTCGGCGGCGTTCAGATCGGCGGTCCGGTCAGCCTCGTGGCCGGGGTCCTGCTCATCGGTCTCGGTGTCCGGGAATACGCTCACGGACACTCTCACGGGTCTCCGGACGAGGCGCACGGCCACGGTCACGACGATCACGGCCACGATGACCACGCTCACGACGACCACGGCCACGACGACCACGCTCACGACGACCACGGCCACGACGACCACGGCCACGACGACCACAAGCACGCTCACGACGACCACGACCACGGGCACAATCACGACACGCACGACCACGACCACAGCCACAGTCACGACGAGTCCGACGACCGCGACGCCGGGATCTGGTCCCGACTGCGGGGGTTCCTCCCGTTCGTCGGCGGCCACTCCCACTCGCACGACGGCTTCGAGGAGAGCGCCGACAGGGGGCTCCTCGGCATCGCGTGGTTCGCGTTCGTCCTCGGGTTCGCCCACGAGGAGGAGTTCGAGATCATCGCGCTCTGTGCCGGGTCGAACCACTGTCTCGAACTAATGGGGGCGTACGCGCTCACGGTCATCGCGGGCATCGTGGGGCTCACCATGCTGCTGATCGCGGGCTACCACCGCTCCCGAGAGCGGGTCGAGCGGTACACGCCGTACCTCCCCGCCTTCTCCGCGGCGGTCCTCGTCGTCATGGGTCTCGGGTTCATCGCCGGGCTGTTCTGAACCGCCGGCGACCCGAGGGCGTTGGCGCGGCGCGCGGCCGCCCGGCCGATCGCTTTTGGTGCGGCCCCCCGAACCCGTGGTATGACACGCGTCGCCGAACTCCTCGCGTACCCGCTGAAGTCCTGTGACGGCGTCGCCGTCGACCGCGCCGCGATCGGTCCCGAAGGCGCCCTCCGCGGCGACCGCTCGTACGCCCTCGTCGAGGCGGGCGTCGACCCCGAGGCGGCCTCGGTGGGCGGTGGCGGCGGGTACGTGAACGGGAAGAGCGAGCCCGCGGTCCACGGTCTCCGCGCCGAGTACGAGCTCGCGGGGCCGACCGACGCCACCCCGACGGCCGTGACGCTCTCGCGGCCCGAGACGGACCGCGCACCCGCCGACGAGCGCACCTTCGCGCTCCCCGCGGAGGGCGACGCGCTGGCCGACTGGGTGGGCGAGTACCTCGGCTACGCGGTCGACCTCGTCCGCGACTCCGCGGGCGGCTTCCCCGACGACCTCGCCGCTCACGGCCCGACGGTCGTCTCCCGAGCGACGCTGGAGACGGTCGCCTCGTGGTTCGACGCGGTCGCGGACGCGACGGAGATGCGGCGGCGACTCCGCCCGAACGTCGTCGTAGACGACTGCCCCGCGTTCTTCGAGGACCGGCTGTTCGCCGACCACGGGGAGGGGGTCCGCGTCGCGGTCGGCGACACGGAGCTGATAGGCGTCAACCCGTGCCAGCGCTGCGTCGTCCCCTCTCGCGACCCGGACACGGGCGCCGAGATAGCCGACTTCCGCGAGACGTTCGTCCGGCGGCGCCGCGAGACGCTCCCCGAGTGGACCGCGAGCGACCGCTTCGACCACGACTTCCGACTGATGGTCAACACCGTCGTCGAGGAGCGGTCGTGGGGCGACGTCGTCGCGGTCGGCGACGCGGTCGCCGCCGAGGGTGTCGTCGCCGTCGACGAGAACGAGACGCCCGTCGCGGAGGCCGATCGCCCCGCCGATCGCTAACGTCGCGGAGGCCGATCGCCCCGCCGATCGCTAACGTCGCGGAGGCCGATCGCCCCGCCGAACGCTAACGTCACTGGTCGGACGGAGCGAAGCGGGAGGGACACCGACCCGTCTCAGCGAAACGCGAAGGAAGGAGTTCGAACCGGAACGGACCGTGAAATGAGGCGCGCCGCGGGCGGACTCAGCGCCCGCCGTCCGTCATCGCGACCGGCTCGTCCCCGCCGTCGTCGGCGGTCTCCTCCGCCGCGGACTCGTCGCTCTTCGCGAGGTCGAACGCGGTGTCGGTGACGCCGAACTGCGTCCACAGGGTGGCGACGACGACCGCGTACGCGACGAGGTCGTAGTGGACCGCGCCGCCGAACTCGGTGAACGCGGCGAGCGTGCTGTAGCCGTACAGGGCGACGACGCTCCCGACGAACGCGGTCTCGTTGGTGAAGCGACCGTCGCGCACCGCCGCGACCGCCCGTCGGATCATGGGGCCGCAGGCGACGAGGAACGCGATCCCGGACAGCGAGCCGAGGTTCACGAAGAAGTGCGTCGCCATCTGCGAGTCGAGGATCGACTGGAGGTACTGGACCGTCACGGGGTCGTAGAACAGCCACTCGACGCGCGTCGGGTACAACACCGCGATGTACGGCGTCGCGACCATCAGGCCGAACAGGACCGCGACCGCGACGCGGGCCGACGCGAACTGCGAGGCGCGCCGCGCCTCGAACGCCGCGTCGCCGGACGCGACGACGAGCCCGCACTCCTCGAGTTCCTCGCGGAGCGCGCCGCGGGAGAGCGAGGGGTCGTGGTGGACGCCCACCGTGCCGTTGCGCCACGTCGCCGAGGCGGCGCTGACGCCGTCAACGTCGCGGAGGACGGCTTCTAACAGCCCCTCGCGTCGCTCGGTCTCGATCCCCTCGACCGAGAACGTGTCGTGCTCGTGGCCCTCCGGCACGCGGGCGACTCGCGGCCCAGACTCGGACGCGTCGCCCTCGCGGCTCCCGTCACCGGCCGGGTCGGACCCGCCCGACCCGTGGGGGGCGTCGATTCTTCGTTCGCGGACCACGGTGTCGAGCGGCGTCCCGCCCCCGTGGTGGTCACGGTCTCGCATGAGAGATACCTACGGTTGCGCGACTATGAAGTTTCCCCCGCGTTACCGGCTCGCGGCGACGGTCCGCGGCGCGTTCCCGGCCGGTCGCTACGCGTTGACCGACTCGAGGTACGAACTCACGATCATCTGCCCCTTGCGGGTGAGCGTGGTTCCGGACTCGCCGTCGGCGACGAGTTCGGCCTCGCGCAGCGAGTCGAGGATCATCGAGGTCTGCGTGACGTCGCCGGTGACGATGTCGGCGACGTTCGCCTCGCCGCCCGCGGAGTAGATGGAGACGAGGATCTCCATCTGCTCTTCGGTCGGGTCGAACGAGTCGAGGTCCTCCATCACGTCGTCGTACTCGATCTTGATGTAGCGACCGAGGATGTTGAGCGCCCGCTTGTTCGGGACGGTCGTGATCGACGTGACGGTCTGCCCGTCGGCGACGTGTCGGAAGACGAGCGCGGGCCGCTTTTTCCCGCCGAGGGTGCGGTCGGTGCGCTCGTAGTCGATCACCGACGAGAGCTCCACGGTGAACGGATCGGGGCAGTTACTGAACCGGATCGCCCCCGGCGACACGGTCACCGAGGCGCGGTGATCGGTCGCGTCAGTGACGCGCCCGCCGACCTTCGCGGGGTGGCGCACGGTGACGGTCACGTTGCGCAACAGCGCCTTGAACAGGAGTCGGACGAACCGGTCCATGTCCTCGGGCTCCCCCTCGACGAGCGCCGCGCGCCGTGACCCGTCGCGGTCGTACGCGATCGTGACGCTCTCGTTGAAGAACGACCGGAGGTCTCCCGGCACGCTGCCGACGACGACGTCGAACACGTCCGAGAGGGGTATCGTCTCCTTCCCGTCGTCCGTGGCGAGGACCAGCCGTCGCTGGCTCAACAGCACGCGACCCGTCACCGGCTCCTCGGTCTCGAAGCTCGCCGCGTGAACGCGGCCAACGAAGTCGGCGACGACGGACTCCTCCATCGATCTCCTCTGAGCGCCGTGTACTATTTATTGTTACTCACGCCGTATCAATCGTGATAAGCAGCTGTCACCAGCGCGGTGACGGACTGGCGAGAACGGGCGCGCGCCGACGGACAGACCGATCGGAACGGAAGCTCACCGACGGCGGAGCGAACTCACCACCGTCTGGCGGTCTGGCGGCCGCAACGCACGCCGAGACCGGTCGAACGTGTTCGGTCTCGGTGGCCTCGCTCCGCGGGGGGAGCGGTCAGGGAACAGCAAAGCCTAATGACGTGGGCTTCAAACCATCAGGTGATGCCCACAGTAGAATACCTCAACTACGAAGTGCTCGACGACCACGGCTGGTCGATGGACGACGACGACCTCTTCGAGGAGGCCGCTGACGCGGGCCTCGACGCCGAAGACTACGGTACCCTCGAAGTCAACCAGGGCGAGTACATCCTCGAATCCGCCGAGGCACAGGGCTACGACTGGCCCTTCTCGTGCCGTGCTGGCGCGTGTGCGAACTGCGCCTCCATCGTCAAGGAAGGCGACATCGAGATGGACATGCAGCAGATCCTCTCCGACGAGGAAGTCGAAGAGAAGAACGTCCGTCTCACCTGTATCGGCAGCCCGGCCACCGACGAGGTCAAGATCGTCTACAACGCGAAACACCTCGACTACCTGCAGAACCGCGTCATCTGATCGGCCCCGTCACCACCGTGACGGCCCGTTCTCACACGGGATCGCGGCACCCGCGGTCCCCGTAATTCTCTCCGTTTCGCCCCGCTAGCCGCGCTCCTATCAGTTCGTCCGCCGGACGTGTCCTTCCGTTCCGTCGCTTCCTCTCGGCTCACCGTCGCTCGACCGAACGTGTTCGGTCGAATTTCCCGACCGTGAAAACCCGCGAAACACCGTTCGGAACCCCGTCCGTACGCGAGGTATGGTCGAAAAGACGAGTCGAAGCGAGGACGCGGCCGGGCCGCGGTCGGCCGACGGTCGTCGGTTCGAGGTGTTCGTCCGCGACGAGGAGTCCGACCCGCTCCGACACGTCGGCACGGTCGCCGCGCCGACGCCGGACGCCGCCCACGAGGAGGCGAGCAAGCTCTTCGGGTGGTACGCCCGGGACGTGTGGGTGTGTCCGGCCGGCGAGGTGTCTCGGTACTCGGCCGAGCCGCTGGCGGGCGAGGCGGACGGCGACGAGGGAGGCGAAGCGGCCGACGACGAGGGAGGCGAAGCGGACGGCGAGGGGAGCGAGGCACGCGTTCACGAGGAGACCGAGGGGACGCCGGTCGCCTCCTGCGGCGGCTCGCCGGTCGACGACGCGGGGGGATCCCGATGATCTCCGTCAGCAAACTGCTGTGCGGGCTCGACGCCGAGAGCGACGGGCTCCGATACGACGCCGCGGACGGCTCGAAGAAGCCGCAGATCTCCGAGGAGGTACAGCAGCGGCCGGTCGTCGTCTGGAACACCACGAAGCGGTGTAACCTCTACTGCGAACACTGTTACGCCGGCGCCGACGCCGAGGGCGCCCCGAACGAGCTGTCGACCGCGGAGGGGAAGGCCCTGATCGACGACCTCGCCGAGTTCGGCGCGCCGGTCCTGCTGTTCTCCGGCGGCGAGCCGATGGTCCGCGAGGACCTCGCTGAGCTCGTCGCCTACGCGGCCGACAGCGGCGTCCGACCGGTCCTCTCGACGAACGGCACGCTCCTCACCCGCGACCGGGCCCGCGAACTGAAGGACGCGGGGCTGAAGTACGCCGGCGTCTCGGTCGACGGCCTCCCGGAGCGCAACGACCGCATCCGCGGCGAGGAGGGCGCGTTCGACGCCGCGGTCCGGGGTATCGAGGCCTGTCTCGACGTGGGGCTCAAGACGGGACTGCGGTACACGATCACCGAGCACAACGTCGACGACCTGGCCGGCGTCGTCGACCTCCTCGTCGACGTCGGCGTCGACCGGTTCTGCTTCTACCACCTCGATTACGGCGGCCGCGGCGCAGACATCTCCGACGTGGACCTGAGCCCCGAGGCGACCCGCCGGGCGGTCGCCGACCTCTGTGACCTCACCCGCGAGTACCACGACGCGGACGAGGAGATAGAGACGCTGCTCGTCGGCAACTACGCCGACGCGGGGTACCTCGTCGAGTACGCCGACCGCGAGATGGGGACCGACCGCGCCCGGCTCATCTACCGGTACCTCCGGCGCAACGGCGGCGACCCGACCGGCGAGCGCGTCGCGGACGTCGACCCCGTCGGCAACGTCCACCTCACCCAGTTCTGGCAGGGGTACTCGCCGGGCAACGTCCGCGACCGCTCGTTCGGCGCGATCTGGTCGGACGAGTCGAACCCGCTCCTCGCCGGGCTTCGCAACCGCGAGGAGCACCTCTCCGGCCGGTGTGCCGACTGCGCGTACCAGTCGATCTGCCGCGGCGGGTCGCGGCTCCGCGCGCTCTCGGCGCACGACGACCCGTTCGCGCCCGACCCGAAGTGCTATCTCACCGACGAGGAACGCGGCGGCGAGGCGGCGCTCTCTCGTATCGAGAGCGCCGACGGCACCGCGACCGCCGACGACTGAACGCTCTCGGGTCGGTCGCTGTCGTCATCCGTCCTCATCACCCCGCGTCGCTGTCCTCTCTCCTCGTTCTTGCCGCCCGGCGCGCCGGTGTCGCACTTCGCGGCGAACCGTTTCGCGGGCACCTCGCCGCGGGCGACGCCGATCGCGTCGCACACGAGTTCGACGGTGGCGTCGTCGCGGACCGGTTCGGGCACTGGCGGTTCGTCCTCGTTCATGCGCGGAGAGAGAAGCCGGCGGGCCGTCCGCGTCCCGCTTCACGTGTGTATCGCTTCAAACGATCCCCCGCGGTCACCGCTCGGCGTCGTCGAAGATGTCGGTGACCAGCTTCGCCTGCGCGGTGCGGAGCCGCTGTGAGAGCGCGGACTTGCTGATCTCCAGCTCGTCGGCCAGATCGCTTAAGCGCACGTCGCGGTCGCCGTCGAAGTAGCCGCGGACGACCGCGAGTTCGAGCCCGCGGCGCTGTTTCGGCGTCAGCGCGGAGAGGTCGAAGGTGACCTGTTCGGTCGCGTCCGGCCCCTCGACGACCGCGAGTCGGACGAGCCGTACCCGGTCGACGACCCCTCGGAGCTCCTCGACCAACCGGCGGACGGCGGTCCGGTCGTCGACGTACGCGGTCACGAGGACCGTTCCGCCCTCGACCCGTCGGAAGTGGGGCACGCAGCCGACCCGCCCGAACGCGTGACAGAGGCAGTCGTCGGTGACCTCGCCGGTCCCGCGCCGCACCTCGCCGTCGGGCGTCGTCACGTCGACGACACAGTCGTCGCCGACCGCGTTGACCGTCACCGACGCGGCCTCGTCGGACTCGGCGACGATCGGACAGCCGCTGTCGGCGGCCGGGTCGACGTCGAGGTCGACCCGCAGTCGACGGTCCCCGTCGGCGGCCGCCACGTCGGACATATCGATCGATACGGGCGGGGCCCGTTTGATTCTTCGGCGGATTCTCAGGGTCCGGCGCGGCGCCTCGGGCCGTTCGCGTTCGGCCTCGAACGGACCTCCCCTCCAGCCGATCCCGCACCGTTTATTTCTCGCGGGCGGGTGTACCGGGACGACGTGCGAGACACGCTCGGCGGTATCGTCGAACTCGCGCGCCTCGGCAACTGCGTCGCCGCCGGGGCGCTCACGGCAACCGGGGCGTTCGTCGCGGGGGCGAGCGGCGCCGCCGTCCCCACGGCGCTCGCGGCCGCGACGACCGCTTTCGCGGTCGCCGCGGGCAACGCGATCAACGACTACTTCGACCGCGAGGTCGACGCGGTGAACCGTCCAGACCGACCCATCCCCCGGGGCGCGGTCTCGCCGCGGGGCGCGCTCGCGACCGCCGGCGCCTGGTTCGCGGTCGCGGTCGCGGTCGCGGTCCAACTCCCGCCGCTCTCGATCGGTATCGCCGCCGTGAACCTCGTCGCCTTGGTCACCTACACGAGCCTGTTCAAGGGGACGCCGGGGCTCGGCAACGCCTTAGTCGCGTACCTCGTCGGCTCGACGTTCCTGTTCGGCGGGGCCGCGGTCGGGAGCCCGCGGGCGGTCCTCGTGCTCGCGGCGCTCGCCGGCCTCTCGACGTTCACCCGCGAGGTGATCAAAGACGTCGAAGACGTGGCGGGCGACCGCGAGGAGGGGCTCACGACGCTCCCTATCGCCCTCGGCGAGCGCCGCGCGCTGTGGATCGGCGCGGCCGCGATCGTCGTCGCGGTCGCCGTCAGCCCGCTCCCGTACCTCACCGGAACGCTCGGCGGGGCGTACCTCGCGGTCGTCGCGGTCGCCGACGCGGTCATGCTGTACGCGACCTACGAGGGATTCACCGACCCCGCCGCGGCCCAGCGCCGGTTCAAGTACGGCACGTTCCTCGCGGCTGCGGCGTTCGTCGTCGGTCGGGTCGTGGTGGTCGTCTGAGACCGCTCGGCCATGCGAGTCGCTCACGGTCGAGAGCTGCGAAAAAACGGTTGCGGTCCGAAACGACGCTCGACGGCGGACGGTCAGGTGACGGTCACGCGACGTTGAAGCCCTTATCGCGGAGGAAGTCCTCCACGCGACCCGAGTGGTTCCCCTGTAGCTCGATGGCGCCGTCCTCGACGGTGCCACCGCAGGCGAACTTGGACTTGAGATCCGAGGAGAGTGAACTCAGGTCCACGTCCTTCGGGTCGAATCCTTCGATGACCGTTACCTCCTTACCGTACCTGCGCTCGTCGATGCGGATGCTGATCTGCTGGGACTCTTTCGCGACGTCTTCGCAGACGCAGAGTTCCTGGGGCAGTCCGCACGTCGAGCAGACTTCCGACATTACAGCCCGAATCTACAGGACGCCCGTATTAAATAGTGTCGGGAAGCCCCCCGATCAGCGGACGAAGCGCCCGATAAGCGGCAGGCGTTCGAGCGCGAGCCGCCGCACCGCTCGGCGCGCCTCGTCGGCCTCCGCGCGCGTCACCGATCCGGCGTACGCGGCGCGCTCGTAGGCCGCCGCGACGGTCTCGACGCGCTCGTCCGCGCCGAGCGTCCGGACCGCGTTGACGTAGCTCCGCGGCGTCTCTCCGGGTCGCCGCTCGCGGTACCGGCCGGCGAGGAGCCGTTCGAGGTCCGCGAACGCCCGCTCGGCGTCCGACCCCGGGTCGCGCCGCCGTCGCGGGAGCAGCGGGCCCACCCGCCGACCCGCGCGGCCCGCGATCCCGGTCCGGCGGGCGCCGGCGACCCCGAGCGCGACGACGAGCAGCCAGTAGGCCGCGGTCTCCGGGTCGGGGAGCGACACCGGGCCGAAGCCGAGCCGGCCGGCCCCGTCGGACTCGGCGGCCGACGAAGGGTTCCGGTCGGCTCTCACCTGATCGATGTCCGTCTGCGGGTCGGCGTTCGCGTCGTCGACCGAGCCGGACTCCTCGCCCGTCGAGCCGGCAGACCCGTTCTCTCCGCCGCTCGACGCGGACGCGTCGCCGGTGACCGTCACCGGGCGATCGGTCCCGACGTCGGCTTCGAGCGTCTGATTGGCGGCCGTCTCCTCGGTGTCGACGTTCTCAGTCCCGCTCGCGCGCGCCTCGGCGAGGCGGGTCGCCCGGACCTCGTCGCGGGGGCCCGACGGGGTCGGGTCGAACGACACCCAGCCGTGTTCCGGCACGTAGATCGACACCCACGCGTGTGCGTTCTGGCCTCTGACGACGTACTCGTCGTCGCCGACCCGCTCGCCCGGGGTGTACCCGCTCTCGAACCGCGTCGGGATGCCCTGTGACCGGAGCATCGCCGCCATCGTCGTCGCGAAGTAGACGCAGTAGCCGGCGTCCATCTCGAAGAGGAACGCGTCGGCCACGTCGCCCTCGGGCCGCTCGATGGTCAGCGAGTAGTCGTACTCCGAGCGCAGGTACGCCTCGACCGCGGCCGCCTGCTCGTACGGCGAGTCGGCGTCCGCGGCCGCGACGATCTCCTCGGTCCGCTCGCCGACCCGGTCCGGCGTGCTCTCCGGCAGCTGGGTGTACCGCTCCTCGATCGCGTCCGGGTAGTCGGTGCTGGCGTTCCGGAGCGCGGCCGGGTCGGGGTCGATGACGCGGCTCTCCACCGTCACCGTCTCCCCCTGCCCGAGGGGCTCCGCGAGTCGGAGGCTACCGCGCTCGTCCACCTCGACCGCCCCCGCGCCGGACGCCGACACCGCCTTCCACGGCGCCGGCAGCGCGGTCGACTCGGTCTCCGCGGTGACCGAGACGGAGACGGCCTCCGCGTCGCCGGGCGGACCGGCCAGCGAGCCGCCAAGGGTGGACCGGTCTCCGGTTCTCACCCACCCGTCGCCGGTGTAGGTGTCGTAGGCGCTCGTGTGCCAGTTCCGTTCGACGGGGCTCTCTATCGTGTACCGCACCTCCGGCGAGAGCCGCGTCGTACCGACGACCTCCAGTTCGTCGTCGCCGCTCAGGCTTGACTCCAGCGTCGACGCGCCGCGGTCGAGCCCCAGCGGCTCCGCCGCGCCAGCCGGGATCACGGTGACGGTCGCGCTCGCGACGACCATCGCCGCGACGACCACCGCGAAGGTGCCGACGTGGCCGCGGCGGCGGCCGGGCGTCGAGAGCGTCGAGAGCCCGACGGCGAGCGCCAACCCGACGACGCCGGCGACCGCCGCACCGGTGCCCGCGTCGCCGGTCAGCACGAGGAACCCGAGGGTCCCGCCGGCGACGGACGCGGCCGCGACGTGCCGACCGCGACCCGCGAAGTAGCCGACGAGGAACGTCGGAACGGGCACGACCGCGAGCACCCAGACGTCCGCGAGCGCCAGTCGCAGGACCGAGAGCCCGGTCGACAGCGCGAGGAGGTCTAAGGCGACGCTCCGAACGGTGAACAGCGCGCGCTGGCTCTCCGGGATCGCGAGGAAGTAGCCGGCGAGCCCCGCGGCGAAGAGCAGTCCGGACAGCCACAGCGCGGTCCGCTCGCGCACGACGCGGGCCAGCGCGACTCCGCCGACCCCCGCCACGGCGAGGACGGCCGCGGTCCGCGCCGTCCCGCCGACGACGTTCGTCACCCCGAAGAACACGGCGAGGTACGCGGCCGTGACGACGGCGACGCCCGCGACCGCCGGATCGACGACCCCCGAACCGACGATTCCCGGACCGATCTCGCTCGGCCCGGACGGCGATCCGCTCGGTCCGACGGACGAGTCGTCGCTCACGGCGACGCCACCTCGCCTCGGTCGCTCGGTTCCGCTCCCCGTTCCGTCGCGGACGCGTCGTCCCCGGCGAGCTCCTCGGCGGCATCGCGGCGCAGGTCGTCGAACGAGACCGACCGGTCGCCGGCTCGGAATCGCGCGCCGTCGGCTTCGGCGACGACCGTCACGTCGGCCTCGTCGTCGGGCACCGGACCCGGTCCGGTCCGGGCCGCGAGTTCGAGCACGTCGCGTCGGCCGCGACCCCCGGGCTCCGCCGAGACGCGCCCCGTGGGCAGCCGCACGTCGACCGGAACGCCGTCGTCGAGCAGCGCCAGCGCGAGGCTCACCGTCGCCCGCGCGAGTTCGTCGGCGGCGGCCGCGCTCGCGGCGCGGTCGTCGGTCGCGCCGCCGCGACCGAACGAGACCCCGCCGACTGCGGTCCCGCGGTCGTCGGCCCCCTCGTCGCCGCGGACCTCGGTGCCGCCCGCGACGGTCACCCGATTCCGCGCGGTCTCGGCCGCGAACTCCTTGACGACGATCTCGTCGCGCTTCGCCGTCGTCGCCCAGTGAACGTCGCGGACCGCGTCGCCGGGGGCGTACTCGCGGAGCCGGTCGAACTCCTCCCGCTGTCGGCTCACGTCGACCGCGTCGGCCGCGTACAGCTCGCGTCGGAACCACGCCGGGACCGGGTCTCGGGGCGGATACACCGTCACGGCGTCGGTCTCGTCGACGACGATCTCTCGCTCGAAGAGGCCGAACACGTCGGTCACGGTGAGGTCGACCGGTCCGAGAACGCGCTCGCCGCGCTCGCGGTAGGTGACGCGGTACGAGACCGGTTCCGTGCCGACGGACGCCCGTATCGGGGCCGTCGGACCGTCGAGCCCCTCGCCGACCCGGACGCGAACGTCGGCGAGGAACGACGGCGACGAGCCGCCGCCGGCCGCCGTCGCCTCGGAGCCGAACTCCAGCCGCACGTCCCGCGTCTCCCCGACGAACCCGTCGGGCGGGGTCACGTGGCGGACCGCGGGGGCGTCGACGCGCGACACCTGAACGTAGCCGGCGACGAGCGCGATGGCGACCGGGATCACGATGGCATCGAGCGCGCGCCCGCCGGCGGCGACGGCGCTGGCGGCCGCGAGGACGCCGACGAGCCCGGCGACGCGTCCCCGGCGCGTGAGCGCGGCCTTCATCGTGGTTCCCGATGCGTCATCCGCGGATCACTCCACGCGGACTCGGTCGAGCGCGTCGGCGACGACCTCCGCGCCGTCGACCCCGCCCGACTCGGTCCGGATCCGGTGGGCTAACACGGTCGGCGCCTCGGTCTGTACGTCGTCGGGGATCACGTACTCGCGGCCGTCGAGCGCGGCGCGGGCCTGCGCCGCCCGGACCAGCGCGAGGCTCCCGCGCGGACTCGCCCCGAGCCGGGCGTTCTGACGGGTGTACACCGCGAGCCTGGCGACGTACTCCCGGATCGGCTCGGAGGCCTCTATCTCGCCGACGATCCGCCTCGCGCGCCGCACGTCCGCCACCGTCGCCACGGGCTCGACCGCGTCGACCGGGTGATCCCCGGTGAGCCGGCCGAGGATCGCCGCCTCCTCGTCGGTGTCCGGGTAGCCGAGCCGGATCTTCTTCGTGAATCGGTCGACCTCCGCGACCGGCAGCTCGTAAGTCTGTCCGGGCTCGACGTCGTTCTGTGTCGCGATCACGCAGAACGGGTCCGGGAGGCTCCGGGTCGTCCCGTCGGTGGTCACCTGGTTCTCCTCCATCGCCTCCAACAGCGCCGACTGCGTCTTCGGCGGGGCGCGGTTGATCTCGTCGCCGAGGACGACGTTCGCGAACACCGGCCCGGGCTGGAAGTCGAACTCGTCGGTTCGGCGGTTGAACACGTTGACGCCGGTGACGTCGGACGGGAGGAGATCGGGCGTGAACTGGACGCGCTTGAACGAGCCGTCGATCGAGCGCGCGACCGACTTCGCGAGCGTCGTCTTCCCGACGCCCGGCACGTCCTCGACGAGGAGGTGGCCGCGGGCCAACACGGTGACGAGGACGTGCTCGACCGCCTCGCGCTTGCCGACGATCACGTCCTCGACCTCGGCGACGATCCGGTCGGCGAGGTCGGCGACGTCCGCCGGGGTCTCGGGGTCGGCGTGTCGGTCCGACAGGTCGGCGTCGCTCGCCGACCGAGCCCCTCCCGGCCCGTTCTCGGCAGCCTCGGTAGGGTCCGCGCCGATCGGCCCGGAGTCTCCGGGGCCGGTCATTGTCGGCCGGTCCCGTCAGGCTCGGTCTGCCGACCGGACGCGGCCGTGCGAGTGCTCCCCATGGTCATCGATATGGATCCGATACGGCTGGAGGCGTCATATGCGTTCCGCCGGCGGGTATCCGTCCGTTGCGGCGGGTCGCGGTCTCGCGCTCGTCGCGCCGGCGCGCGTCTCCTTCGCTCCGAGCGCCCGGTCGCCGTTCCCCGACTACGACTCGCGCACGTTCCGCCCGACGGCCTCGCCGAACGACGCCGCGCCGGTCGCCGGATCGCGCTCGTAGACCACCTCGCCGCGGACGAGTGTGACCTCGGGGAAGACGCCCCGGAGCCCCTCGAAGGGGGTCCACGCGCAGGCGCTGTGGAGCGCGGCGGCCTCTATCTCCCGCGATCCGGCGGTGTCGACGAGCACGAGGTCGGCGTCGTACCCCTCGGCGACCCGCCCCTTCCGGTCGAGCCCGAACGCCGAGGCGGGGTTCGCGGCCGCAACGTCGCGGACGCGTTCGAGCGACAGTTCGCCCTTCCGAGCGGATTCGAGGAGCAGCGGGTACAGCGTCTCGACGCCCGGAACGCCGCTCGGCGCGTCCGCGAGCCCCTGCCGCTTCTCCGCGACCGTGTGCGGCGCGTGGTCGGTCGCGACGACGTCGACCGCGCCCTCGGCGAGCCGCGCGAACAGCGCTTCGCGGCGCTCCTCGGACCGGAGCGGGGGGTTCATCCGCCCGAACGTGCCGAGGGACCGAGCGCGCTCGCGCGAGAGGAACAGGTGGTGCGGCGTCACCTCGCAGGTCGCCGACGCGCCGTCCGCCCGTGCCTCGCTCACCGCGTCGACCGCCTCCGGCGTCGAGGTGTGCGCGACGTGGACCCGTGCGTCGCGGTCCGCGGCCGTCGCGAGCGCGCGCTCGACGGCCGCGATTTCGGCTTCAGCGGTCCGGTAGGCGGACCACGCGTCCGCGGTCGCGGCCGTGCCGATCCCGCCGAGGTCACCGTCGAGGGCACTCTCGTCGAACAGCGTCGCGTCCTCGGCGTGGACCGTCACGGGCACGTCGCGGGCGGTCGCCTCGTCGAGCGCGTCCGCGAAGAGGTCGGCGTCGATCCCCATGTCGCCCGTCGAGTCCGCGAGGAACACCTCGCCGAGCGCGAACAGCGGCCGGTCGAACAGGCTCTCTGGATCCCAGTCGGCGGTCACACCGCCGTTGATCCCGTAGTCGACGAGCGACTCGGCGGCGAGCGCCGCCTTCTCGTCGAAGCCGTCGCCGTCGACGGTCGGCGGCGAGGTGTTCGGCTGGTCGACGACGGTGGTGACGCCGCCGGCGGCCGCGCTGCGCGAGCCCGACGCCCACGTCTCCTTGTGGCTCCCGCCCGGCTCGCGGAAGTGGACGTGGACGTCGACCGCGCCCGGAAGGAGGTGTCTGCCGCGCGCTTCGAGGACGCGCTCGCCGGCGTCGGCGCCGAGCCCCTCGGCGACCGCGTCGATCCGTCCATCGTCGCCGATCCGCACGTCCCGAACCCGGCCGTCGGCCAGCGTCGCGCCCGTGATGAGCATGTTGTCGGCCGGTCGCGGCGAGCGGGATAAACGCTGGTGGTTCTCGGCGGCCGACCCGCGGACCCCGGTCGCCAGGCTCGCGCCCGCCCCGCGGCCGGCGTCACCACAAGACGTTTGCCGCCCGCATCGGGTTCCTCTCGCATGGTCTCGCCCCTCCCCGCGGTCGCCGATCCGAACGCCCTCCCCGCGGTCCCCGATCCGATCGGACTCCTCGCGGCCGCCGATCCGAGCGCCCTCCCCGCGGTCTCGACGCTCGCCGACTCGGTCGTCACGTGGCTGTGGACCCTCCTGTTGTTCCTCTTTCCGGGCCTCGTCGCCGCGGGGCTGTGTGTCCCGTTCCTCGCCGTCACGCGTCTCCGGGCGCTGTTCCGCTCGCTCCCCCCGGCGGGACGCGTGCTCCCCTCGTACGTCGCCGTCTCGGTCGGACTCTCGGCCCCGTACATCGCCGGCGTCGCCCTCACCGTCGGCCTCGTCGAGTCGGCGGGGCCCGGCTGGAGCGAGGGATTCATCGCCACGGCGGCGCTCGGCGCCGTCGGCCCCGTCCTCGTCGCCCCCGCGGTCGCCGTGCTCGGACTCCCGCGGCTCGGCCTCGACTGGGACCCGACGGGATACGGCTACTCGACGTGGCTCCTCCTCGTCGGTGCCGGGGCGGCGTACGCGGTCGTCGCCGCGGTGCCGCTCGTCGCGCTCGCCGTCGGGATGGCGCTGCCGGGCGGGTACTGAGAGAAACCGTCGGTTACCGCTCTCCTCCGACCCGGGAATTCCCGCGACCGACCGATACGCGTCTCCTAACTAAGCGGGCGAAGGTCGTGTGGCCGAGCATGAGCCTTACTCAGGCGATTCACAGCGGAGTGATGGCTATGCCTCTGCAGTTCGGCGGAGACCTGATCGAACTGGCGATCCTCTTTCTCGTCCTCGCCGTCATCGCGGCGGTCGCCGGCGCCAGCGGGGTCGCCGGACTGAGCATGAGCATCGCGAAGTGGCTCGTCATCATCTTCGTCGTGCTCGCGGTCGTCACGTTCGTCCTCTAATCCAGAAGCGAACCCCACAACCGCCGTAGGGTCCGCCGATGTTCTTCCAGACGAGTCGAACGGGTCGACCGCCAGCGACTGGTCGCCGACCGAACGGGTGTCACGGACGCTCGCGATCGACCGTGTCACTCCGTGCCGACGCTCCGATACGGTTTTGGGTCGCCCCGCGGAACTGCCGTTAAATGCTGTCTCGACAGTTCGTCCGGGAGAACCCCGAGGTCGTCCGCGAGGCGCTCGCCAACAAGGGCGTCGACGTCGACCTCGACCGGATACTCGACGTCGACGAGGAGTGGCGGGAGCTGAAACAGCGCGGCGACGACCTGCGTCACGAGCGCAACGAGGTCTCCTCGACGATCGGCGAGCTGAAACAGGCCGGCGAGGAGGAGGAAGCCCAGGAGGCGATCGAGCGGTCTCAAGACCTCAAGGCCGAGCTCCAAGCGATCGAGGAGCGGGCCGACGAACTGGAGGCCGAACTGGAGGAGTCGCTGCTCGAGCTCCCGCAGATCCCGCAGGAGTCGGTCCCGGTCGGCGCCGACGAGTCGGAGAACGTCGAGCGCCGCCGCGAGGGGTTCGACGACCTCCGCGACCTCCCCGCCGAGGTGACCCCGCACTACGACCTGGGCGAGGAGCTGGAGATCCTCGACTTCGAGCGCGGCGCGAAGGTCGCCGGCGGCGGCTTCTACGTCGCGAAGGGCGACGGCGCCCGGCTGGAACACGCGCTGATCCAGTTCATGCTCGACGTCCACCGCGAGCAGGGGTACGAGGACGTGTTCCCGCCGATCCCGGTCAACTCCGCGTCGATGCGGGGTACCGGCCAGCTCCCGAAGTTCACCGAGGACGCCTACCGGGTCGAGGGATCGAACGAGGACGAGTACGACGACAACGACCTCTGGCTGCTCCCGACCGCCGAGGTACCCGTCACTAACCTCCACCGCGACGAGATCCTGCTCGGCGAGGACCTCCCGCTGAAGTATCAGGCGTACACGCCGAACTTCCGCCAGGAGGCGGGCGAACACGGCACCGAGACGCGCGGTATCGTCCGCGTCCACCAGTTCAACAAGGTGGAGATGGTGAACTTCGTCCGCCCCGAGGAGAGCGACGAGCGCTTCGAGGGGCTCGTCGACGACGCCGAGGAGGTGCTCCGGCGCCTCGAACTCCCCTACCGCATCTTAGAGATGTGTACCGGCGACCTCGGCTTCACGCAGGCGAAGAAGTACGACGTCGAGGTGTGGGCGCCCGGCGACGACATGGACGAGGGCCCCGAGCAGGGCGGCCGCTGGCTGGAGGTCTCCTCGGTCTCGAACTTCGAGGACTTCCAGGCGCGCCGCGCTCAGATTCAGTACCGCGAGGAGCACCACGAGTCCGCCGAGTACCTCCACACCCTCAACGGCTCGGGGCTCGCGGTCCCGCGGATCGTCGTCGCCATCTTGGAGTACTACCAGAACGACGACGGCACCGTCACCGTCCCCGAGGCCCTGCGCCCGTACATGGGCGGCACCGAGGTCATCGAGGGCCACGACCCGGTCGGCGAGTCGAAACTGGGCGAGGAGTAGTCCCGAGCGTTCCTCCTCGGAACCGTCTCGCCGTCCGGCCGAGCGACGTCCGTCGCGACGGCGACCGAATCAGAGCTCGTGTTCGACCGCCCAGTGGTGGAGGTGTCCGAAGGCGGGGAACAGCGACTCCGCCTTCTCTGTCGGCGTGTACTCCACGCGGGGCGGGACCTCGTCGTACGCCTCGCGGTCGAGCAGCCCCGCTTCGGTCAGCTCTCGTAACCGAGTCGAGAGCGTGTTCGGCGCGATGTCGAGCTCGGCTTCGAGGTCGCTGAACCTGAGCGACCCCTCGGCGAACGCGAACGCGCTCAACACCGCCATCGTGTGGGCCTTTCCGAGCAGGTCGAGGAGCTCGGCCACGGTCCGACTGATGCGCTCTTGCGTCTCCGGTTCGAACGACTCGCGGAGCGCGGTCGCTTCCTCACGGGTCAGTCCGCCGCTCAGTTCGGGCACGTCCGGCGGATCGCTCGGGTCGTCCATCGGGCGGAACGTCAACACTTGTCGTATTGTATCTTTGGCCGTTGGTCCTAGATTCGCCCGATACTTCGAGACTTCGAAGTCGCACGTATATGCCCTCAGCGCTCCTTCACCCGGTATGCGAATCGCAGTATTCGGTGCGTCGGGACGAACCGGGCGTCCGCTCGTCGAACAGGCGCTCGACCGCGGACACGAGGTGGTCGCGTTCGTTCGGGACCCCGCGGGCCTCCCGTCGGCGTTCCGGGACGACGACCGAGTGACTGTCGTCGAGGGCGACGCCTACACCGGCGACGGCGTCGACCGCGCCGTCGGCGGGGACGGGGTCCCCGTCGACGCCGTCGTCAGCGTCCTCGGACAGACGAAGGAGGGGCCGGACGACCTCCTCACGGCGGCCGGCGGGCATCTGCTCGTGGCGATGGAGGAACACGGCGTCGACCGGATCGTGACGCTGGTCGGCGCCGGGGTCCGAGAGGAGGGCGAGTCGGTGAGCCTCGGCGGGAAGGTGATGGGGTCGCTGCTGAAGCTGCTGGCGCGGGCGGCCCTCGAAGACGCCCGCGACCACGTCGAGGCCGTCCGGGCCAGCGACACGCGGTGGACGGTCGTCCGCGGCCCGCGGCTCACGGAAGAGCCGGAGGCGGGCGCCTTCCGACACGGAACCGACCTCACGCTCGGGATGCGCGACACCGCCGCGCGGGCGAACGTCGCCGCGTTCGTCCTCGACTGCCTCGAGGACGATCGATACGTCCGCGAGATGCCGAAGATCGCCGACGACCGATGAGGGAGACGCTCCTCGTCACCGGTGGGACGGGGACCGTCGGCGAGCCGCTCGTCCGAGCACTCTCTGCCGGGGACGCGTCGGTCCGCATCGCGACTCGGAGCCCGGATAACCCACGCGAAACGTTCGGCGACGGGCAGGAGTACGTCGAGTTCGACCTCGATCGCCCGGAGACGTGGGGAGAGACCTTGGCCGGCGTCGACCGGCTGTTCCTCCTGTATCCGCCGGGAACCGGCGTGGGCGAGGTCACCGAGTTCGCCGACGCCGCCGACCGAGTGGGCGTCGAGCACGTCGCCTTCCTGTCGATCCTCGGCGCGGAGAAGCTCCCGGTCCTTCCGCACCGGCGGATCGAGACGCACCTCGCGCGAACGAACATGTCGTACACGCTCCTCCGCGCCTCGTGGTTCACGCAGAACCTGAGCGAGGTTCACCGCGCGGAGATCGTCGAGCGCGACGAGCTATTCTTCCCGGCGGGCGACGGCGTGCTGAGCTTCACCGACGCGCGGGACGTGGCGGCGGTCGCCGCGACCGTCCTCACCGAGTCAGGGCATGAGAACCGGGCGTACGACCTCACCGGCCCGGCCGCGCTCGACTTTCACGAGGTCGCCGCGGTGTTCTCGGACGTGCTCGACAGACCGATCAAATACGCCGACCCGTCGCGGCTGACGTTCGCGCGGCAGATGTACCGACGCGGGTTCTCCCCGGGGTTCGTCGCGTTCATGGTCGCCGAGTACTCCGTCGTCCGGCTGGGCCGCTCCGGACGGACGACCGACGACGTCGAGACGCTGCTGGGGCGGCCGCCGCGAACGGTGCGCGAGTTCGTCGCGGATTACGCCGACGAGTTCCGCGCGTAGTGCGCACCGGAATCCCACACTGCCCGGGTCCTACTGGTTCTCCAGGGCGTCGAGGATACACGCGGCGGCGACGACGGCCTCCTTCGGCACGTCGCTCGCGTCGTCGATGGTGACCGTGTAGGCGTCGCGCAGCGAGAACTGCCCCTCGATGTCGCCGACGTGGCCGCCGTCGGCGTCGAATATCTCGTACTTGTTCGGGATGAGGTTCGCGGCGCCGACGAGGTGCCGGAGCGCGGAGAGGAGCTTATTTTTCGACTGAATCGTCGCCAGCGCCTCGCCCGTGTCGGGGTCTCGGATCGTCCAGTTCTCGACGAAGATGGAGTAGTCCTCGTCTAAGACGACGACCTCCTCGCCGGTCCCCGCGTCGACGATGGCGTAGTTCCCGCCGATGTCCATGATGCCGCCCGCCTTCACGGAGAACGCGTCCTCGTCGTCGCCGGTGACGAACGGGAACTCCTCTTTCAGCTTGAACATCTTCTGTTTCCCGCGCAAGACGACGTCGCCCGCGCTGTCGCGGACAGTGTACTTGTTCCGGACCATCGACTGTTTCACCTCGTAGCGGTCGTCGCTGAGGTCGACGGTCGAGATGTCGTACTTGCCCGGCTCGGACGAGCCGGTGGAGGGATCGTTCATGGCCGACACGATGTCGAGGCGTCAGAAAACGGTTCCGCTCGTCGCAGCCGGCGGGAATACCCCGGCCGCGGCGGGGCTCTTCAGCGCGTCAGCCGGCCCACCGGCTTCGCCGCGTCGCCACGGCGGCGGAGCGAGCGGACTACGGTCGCGGCCGGCGGCGAGCGCGTCGGGCGCGGTCGCCTTGTCATCGATCCCGGCCGTCAATTAGTAGATCATAGAACAAATTACGAAAAGAAAATAGAACCCCGACAAACCGCTCACAAGCGAAACTATTTCTAATCAGGTTTTGTGTGGGCTGGTATGGAGCACCCAAACGTACTGGTCTTCGTCGAGTTCCCCGACCCGACGGTCCCCACGACGGGCTTCCTCAATCACCTCAAATACCCGGACGCCGAGGTCGTCGGCTTCTACCACCTCGACGACGACGAGTCCGCCGAGGAGGTGCGCGCCGCGCGCGGGGCCGAGTTCGCCTCGGAACTCGAAGCGATAGCCGAGCGGTTCGAGCAGGTGGGCGTCCGGACGGATCACGACCTCGTGTTCGACCGGGACCGGTTCGCGGCCCGGCAACAGATCGTCGAGCAGGAGGACGTCGACGCGGTCCTGCTCCCCGGGGCGGCGAACACGCTCGGCAAGGTGTTGATCGCCTCTCGCGACCTGCGGAACGCCGAGCGGAAGGTCCCGCTGCTCGACATCGTCGACCAGACGGACCTGATCTCGATCGGCCTCGTCCACGTCGCCGATCCGGACGACCCCGATGGCGAGGCGGAGGGAGCACGGATCCTGAAGGAGACGGCCTCGACGCTCACCGACGCGGGCTTCCCGGAGTTGAAGATCGACCGGACCGTCAGGACGGGGACGGACGTGGCGTTCGAACTGGGCCAGGCGGCCAGCGGTTACGACCTCATCGTGTTGGGCGAGACGGAACAGGACATCGGCGACCGGATCTTCGGCCCGGTCGGCGAGTACATCGTCGACGAGCGGCAGATTCCGGTGCTGATCCTCCGCTGATCGCTCGGCGGTCAGGGCGTCAGCCGGTCGACCGAGAGCCACGCCACGTCGGCGTCGACGGACGCGTCGTCGGCGTCGGCGGCGGGATGGTCGTCGCCGACCGCGGTCAGCGCGAACACCATCTCCTTGCGGACGCCGCCCGCGAGGCGCACGTCGAGCGAGAGTTCGCGGGGCGAGAAGCGGTGGTCGCTTCCGACGACTCGGACGAGGTGCTCCGAGTGCGGCAGGTCCTCGACCGTCTCCACGTCGAGGTAGGTCCGGAAGTCGGCGCCGAACTTGAAGCCGGTCTTCGGCACGGCGTCGGCGCCGCGGAGGCGCCGGTAGACGGCGAGCCGCCGGTCGAACCGCTCGCCCTCCACGTCGCGGCCGCGGGCGACGATCCGGGCGGCGTCGTCGGTCGTCCCGTTCCCCGGGTCGTCGCCGGGAGCCTCGCCCGTCGCCCCGACCGACGCCGACAGCGACAGGCGCCCGTCGGCGGCCAGCGACGCGGCCTCGACGAGCGAGAGCTGGAGCGCGCCCTCGACGTCGGCGGCTCGGCCGGTGAGGGGTCGGCCGTAGAAGCCGCGCTCGTAGAGCCCCTCGGGGGCGTCCCAGACGACGACGCGGTCGGCGAGGAGGACCCCCGACAGCGACCCCGGCGGCTCGTAGCCGGTCGCGCCGTCGATATCGCCCGCCTCGGCCGCGAAATAGGTGATGTCGGACTCCTCGTCGACGACCGCGAGGGTGCGGCCCGCCAGTCCCGCCGCCGCGATCGACTCGCGCTCGCCGACCACTTGGATCGGGTACTTCACGTTCCCCGTGTCGGGCGTCTCGCCGCGCTCGTAGGTGACGAAGTCGACCGCGTCGCTCGGCGCGTCGCTCCCGCCGGGCCACGGCTCGCGGGCGGGCGAGAGGTAGAAGCCGCGGTCGCGGAGGTCCGAGTAGACGAGGAACCGCACCGCGAAGCGGTCGGCGGCGGCCGCGCTCGCGACGAAGAAGCGCTCGAAGCCGACGGGGCCGGCGTCGGGTCCGCCGGCGTCGTCGCCCCCGAGTTCGATCCCGGACAGGTCGCCGCGGAACAGCAGGTGCGCGGCCTCGACCCGCGAGAGCGCGATCTCGTTGCCGTCGAGCGGCCGCCCGTACCCCCGGGCGTCGTAGAAGCGCTGGCGGGCGTCCCCGCCGACGCGGACCGCGTCGCCCCGCAGGTGTCCCGTCGGTTGCATACCCGTCACGGCGGGCGGCCGAGGGAAGGGGGTTGCGGTCGGCGTTCGCGGGGTCGTCTCCCCGTCCTCCCGACGTATCGGATAAGGATAAAGAGCCGCCGGCGAGAACGTGGCGTATGAACGACACCGCAGGGCTCCGGCTCACGGTGCGTGCCGCCGAGAAGCGGGACGCGGGCCGGGGCATCGCTAGGCTCCCCGAGTCGGCCCGCAAGCGGCTCGCCCTCCTCAGCGGCGACACGGTCGAGGTGCGCGGCGAGCGCACCGCCGTGGCGAAGGTGTGGCCGGGCGGCCCCAGCGCCGCCGACGGGTCCGTCCTCATCGACGCCGACACCCGCGCGAACGCCGGCGTGAAGGTCGGCGACACCGTGACGATCGCTCCCGTCGACGTCTCCGACGCGGACCGCGTGACGCTCGCCGCGCCGGGCCGGCTCGCCGAGGTCGACGTGAGCCGCGAGGTCGTCGAGCGCGCGCTCTCCCGCGAACTCCGCGACCGCCCCGTCACCGAGGGTGAGGCCGTCCACGTCGAGCGGCTGGGGGGGCTCCGGTTCGTCGTCGCCGCGACCGCCCCGTCCGGGACCGTCCGGATCACGGCCTCGACCGACGTGTCGGTCGAGTACGAGGAGCGCGCGGGCGACACGCCCGAGGCGTCGACGGGGACCGACGACCGCGCCGCGAGGTCGACCGACTCGGGCACCGATCTGCCCGGAGACGACGCCGCCCCGAAGGGCGGGTCGCCGCCCGCCGAACACACCGCGGGCTCGACGTACGAGGACATCGGCGGCCTCGACGAGGAGCTGGAGCTGGTCCGGGAGACGATCGAGTTGCCCCTCTCCGAGCCGGAGGTGTTCACCCGGCTCGGCGTCGACCCGCCGAAGGGCGTGCTGCTCCACGGCCCGCCGGGCACCGGGAAGACGCTCATCGCCCGCGCCGTCGCCAACGAGGTCGACGCGACGTTCATCACCGTCGACGGCCCGGAGATCATGTCGAAGTACAAGGGCGAAAGCGAGGAGCGGCTCCGCGAGGTGTTCGAGCGCGCGAGCGAGAACGCCCCGGCGATAATCTTCTTCGACGAGATCGACTCGATCGCGGGGAAACGCGACGACGGCGGCGACGTGGAGAACCGCGTCGTCGGGCAGCTGCTCTCGCTGATGGACGGGCTCGACGCCCGCGGCGACGTGATCGTCATCGGCGCGACGAACCGCGTCGACACGATCGACCCGGCGCTCCGGCGGGGCGGGCGGTTCGACCGCGAGATCGAGATCGGCGTCCCCGGCGAGGCGGGTCGCCGCCAGATCCTCGACGTCCACACGCGCCGGATGCCGCTGGCCGACGACGTCGACTTAGACCGGATCGCGAGCCGGACGCACGGCTTCGTCGGCGCCGACATCGAGGGGCTCGCGCAGGAGGCGGCGATGACGGCGCTGCGCCGCGCGCGTCAGGACGACGCGAAGGCGCTCGCCGACGTGACCGTCACGAAGGCGGACTTCGAGGCGGCCCACGCGAACGTCGAGCCGAGCGCGATGCGCGAGTACGTCGCCGAGCAGCCGACGACCGACTTCTCGGACGTCGGCGGGCTCGAGGACGCGAAGGAGGAACTCGAACGCGCCGTGACGTGGCCGCTGTCGTACGGGCCGCTGTTCGACGCCGCGGGCGCCGACCCCCCGACCGGCGTCCTGCTGTACGGCCCGCCCGGCACCGGGAAGACGATGCTCGCGCGCGCCATCGCCGGTGAGAGCGGCGTCAACTTCATCCAGGTCGCGGGGCCGGAACTGCTCGACCGGTACGTCGGCGAGTCGGAGAAGGCGGTGCGCGAGCTGTTCGACCGCGCGCGGCAGGCGGCGCCCGCGATAATCTTCTTCGACGAGATCGACGCGGTCGCGACCGACCGCGACGCGGCCGGCGGCGACGGCTCCGGCGTGAGCGAGCGGGTGGTCTCACAGCTGCTGACGGAGCTCGACCGCGCCAGCGACAACCCGAACCTCGTCGTCCTCGCGGCGACGAACCGGCGGAACGCGTTGGACCCGGCGCTGCTCCGTCCCGGTCGGCTGGAGACCCACGTCGAGGTGCCCGAACCGGACCGCGAGGCGCGCCGCAAGATTCTGGACGTTCACACCCGCGGGAAACCCCTCGTCGACGGCGTCGACTTGGAGCGCGTCGCCGACGAGACGGAGGGGTACTCCGGAGCGGAGATCGCCTCGCTGTCGCGCGCGGCCGCGATGCGCGCCATCGAACGCGTCGCCGACGAACACGGCGAGGCCGCCAACGACCACGCCGACGAGGTCGGGATCACCGACGAGGACTTCGACGCGGCGATCGAGTCGGTCCGGCCTGAAACCGCTTGAGGCCGTCCGAATCCCCCGCGCAGCCCGCTCGCCTCAGTCGTCTTCCGCGGTCGGGCTCTCTTCGGCGTCGCTCGCCTCCGCGTCGGCCTCGCCGCTCTCGTCGCTCCCGTGCCCGCCGTGGGCGTGGCCCTCGTGAAGCGCGCCGGCGCCGAACTCGTCGACCGGGGTGACGCTGTAATCGACCGTCAGCGTGTCCTTCGTCGCGCGGACCTTCCCCACGAACGCCGATATCTCCTCTAAGCCGCCCTCTAAGACGAACAGCTCCATACAGTACTGCGAGCCGACGTGGCTGTGGAAGTTCGAGGCGACGATCCCCTCGTGTTCGTGTCGCAGCCGCATCATCCGCTCCTCGACGCTCGTCGTCTCGTAGTTGAAGAGGACGGTCACCACGGCCATCAGGCTCCGGTCTTCGAGCTTGGCGTCCTCGAACTCGCCGAGGAGATTACGCGAGGCCTCGCGGACCACCTCGCTGCGCCCGGTGTACCCGTGTTCGTCGGAGAACTGGTCGATCCGGTCGAGCAACTCTTCCGGCATTGAGACGCTGACGACGGTCATGTATTAACCCACACCGGCGAAGTTGTTAATCCTTGAGGTCCGGGGGCTCGCGCGCCTCGTCGATCCCGACGCGCTCGCTCAGCCACGCGTAGTGGTCGAGTAACGCGGCCTCGCCCGCCTCGGTGAGCGCGTACACGTCGGCGATCCCCTCGGTCCGCCGGTCGAGGTAGCCGTCGTCGACGAGCGCGGAGAGGGTCCCGTAGAAAGATCTCGGGTCGATCCGCTCGTCGTAGTGCGATTCGAGCCGGCTCTTCGCCGACTGCGCGCGCAACTCGCCGTGGTCGTACAACAGCGCACAGAGGTCGCGGCGCCGGCCGCTGTGGAACCACTTCGTCATGGATCGCGAGTCGCCCCGCGGCACAATAAATCGCTCACGACGCGTCCGCCGGCCCGCCGCTGCCCCGCGCGTCGCCGTCGACCAGTTCGTCGAGGCGGCTCACGCGCCGGTCGCCGAGGACGCAGCGCCCGCGCTCGTCGTGGCCGACGCGCTCGACGTGGACCGCGTCGAGTCCCGCGTTCCAGGCCGCGCCCACGTCGCTCTCGCCGTCGCCGACGTAGTAGCCGCGGGCGCTCCGAGGGTCGACGCCGAGCGACTCCATCGCCAACTCGATCGGGTCGGGGCTGGGCTTCCATCCGGTCTCGTCGGTGCAACAGACGACCGCGTCGAAGCGCCCGTCGAGGTCGACGTGGTCGAGGACCGGCTCCGCGAGGAACTCCTGACAGTGGGTGACGAGGCCGGCCGGCCCGCCGACCTCCGCCACGCGGTCGAGCAGGCGCGCGGCGTCGTCGTGGAGGAACGTCGCCTCCGCGCGGGCGATCGGGTCCTCCTCGGCGTGGAACGCCGGCCAGAAGTCGTCGGGGTCGACGCCGATGTCGCGGAGCGTCTCGCGGCGGGCCCCGCCGAGTCCGTTCCAGAGGACGTACGCCTCCCGGTCCGAGAACTCGCGGCCCAGCCTGTCGCCGACGCGGTCGAACACGTCGCGGGTGTACGCCCACTCGGCGTCGACGAGGGTCCCGTCGAGGTCGAACAGGTGGAAGTCGTAGTCGGCGACGGCCATGGGTGCGCTCGTAAGTCGGGTGTGGGTAAGTGCGTTGTGGGCGTCGACCGCGCGCGTCCGGTCACTCCCTGACGTGAATCGACGAGCCGAGGTACTTGTGAAGGACCTCGTCGACCGAGTCGGCGTTGAACGGGCCGAGATCGTCGGTGATCGCGTCCGTCAGCGCGTCGCGGTACGCCTCGTCGGTGCGGAGCTCCCGGAAGTCGGCGGCGGCGACGGCGACGCCCGTGGCGTCCGCGATCCCCAGCCGCTCCTCGGCGAGCCGCCGGAACGCGGGTTCGTCGCCGATCTCGCCGCGCCAGAGCCGGTCACGGAAGAACAGCCACCCGTCGGTGCCCGGCTCGCTCGCGGGGACCTCCATCGTCGTCTCGAAGCGGTCCGGGTCGACGCTCGCGGCGGGCGGATCGAGCCGGAGGGCGACGCGGAAGACGTAGGCGGCGTCCATCGAGTGCGATCTGCGGGATCCGAGGGTAAAAATACATATCCCTCGGTCCAGTGAGGTGATCCAGATGCTGGATCGTCTCCGCGGCCTCGTCGAGCGCGCGTACCGCCGGCACCTCCGCAGCGAGATCGACGACGTCCCGGACCACGTCGCGGTCATCCAGGACGGCAACCGTCGGTACGCCCGAGAGCAGGGCGACGACGCCCCCGACGGCCACCGCGCCGGCGCCGACACCACCGAGCGGGTCCTCGACTGGTGTGCCGATCTCGGCGTCTCGGAGCTCACCCTCTACGCGTTCTCCACCGAGAACTTCTCGCGGCCCGACGAGGAGCTGGAGCCCCTCTTCGACCTGCTCGAAGGGAAGCTCCGCGAGTTCGCCGACGCCGACCGCGTCCACGACCAGGGCGTGCGCGTCCGGGCCATCGGCGAGGTCTCTCGCCTCCCGCCCCGCGTCCGCGACGCGGTCGACTACGCGGAGCGGCGGACCGCCGGCAACGACCGCTTCACGCTCAACGTCGCGTTGGCGTACGGCGGCCGGACCGAGCTGCTCGACGCCGCGCGCGCCATCGCGAGCGAGGTCGACGCCGGCGAGACGAATCCCGAGGACGTCGACGTCGAGACCGTCGAGTCGCGGCTGTACGACCGTCCGATCCGCGACGTGGACCTGATCGTCCGCACCGGCGGCGACGAGCGGACCTCGAATTTTCTCCCGTGGCACGCGAACGGCAACGAGGCCGCCGTCTACTTCTGTGCGCCGTACTGGCCGGAGTTCTCCGAGGCCGACTTCCTGCGCGCGATCCGCACCTACGAGTCGCGCGAGGAGTCGTGGCAGCGCGCGCGAGCGGAACGGGCCGCCGCGCTGGTCCGCGCGCTCGCCGAGGTGGAGTTCGAGGAGGCGCGCGCCGCCGCGACCCGGCTTCGAGACCGCGTCCCGCGGCTCGACGGGACCGACCTCGCCGACGACGCCCTCGGAGCCACCGAGAGCGACCGCGTCGGTCCGGTGGCGAACGACCGCGTCGGACCGGTGGAAAGCGATCGCTCCGGGCCGGCCGAGAGCGACTCGCCGGAGTCGAAGGGCGCGGACTAGACCGCTCCCGGCGCGATACCGCCCTCGCCCCGGGTCAGCAGGTACAGCGCGAACGACGAGAGCCAGTGCGACCCCGCGTAGTCGTCGGTGAGTACGTCAGCGGCGCCGGCCTCGGCGTGGCGGCGCGCCGCCTCGTCCAGGGGCTCACGGAGCCGTTCCGCCGCCGGCCCGTCTCGGCCCGCGAGGGCGTCAGAGACGCCCGCGAGACACCACGCCCGCGAGACGTTGAGCCCGATCAGATGCATCGCCGCGCCGTCGCCCTCGTCGGGCTCGACGGAGACGGGAGTCAACAGCGCGTCGTGGGGCGGCGCCGAGAGGTCCGGCAGGAACTCGTCGACCCACGCCGCGAACGCGTCCGGGTCGAGGACTCGGCGGAGCAGGTCGGCCTCCGTCAGCGAGGGCGAGACGAAGTCCCAGCCGACGGGCTCAGCGCCGACGGCCGCGGCGGTGTCGTCCGCGTAGAGGCGACGCGCGGTCGCCTCCGTCTCGGCTTCGAGGTCCGCGTCGCCGACGACTCGGGCGTAATCGAGGACTCCGGCGAGCGCGAACGCGGTGTTTCCGTGCGTGCCGACGCGGTGCGCCCGGTCGATCCCGAGGAACGACTCGCGGACGCCCCGGCGGACCCGGTCTTCGAGGGGGCGGAGCGACTCCCGCCACGCGTCGGCTCGCGGGTCGTCCCAGAGGTGGAGTTCGGCGGCGAGCCGGAGCAGCCACGACCAGCCGTACGGCTCCTCGAAGCCGGGGTTCTCGTCGAGGTAGTCGACCTCGCCCGCGACGTTCGGCGGCGTGAGACGCTCGTCGATCGCGGTCTCGACGGCGGTCTCGTCCGGGTGGTCCGGGACGAGCCGCAGCGCGCGGACCAGCGCCCAGTGGCTGTGGACCGCCGAGTGCCAGTCGAAACAGCCGTAGAAGACCGGATGGTTCTCCGCGGGTCGCGGCGGCGCGCCCGGCCCCTCCACGCTCCCCTGATAGTGCGGGTACTCGGTCCCGATCCCGTCGAGGGGGTGTTCGGCGAGCGCCGTCGCCGCCGCGTCGTCGAGCGCGTCCGCCCGGCCGGCACGGATCGCGTCCGGCGATATCGCCTCGAAAGCGTTCATGCCGGCCGGTCGCTCGGTGGCCTGTTCAATCGGTCGGTCGCGTGCGATCGAGCCGCAAGCGGGTGCGCTCACCCCGAGCCAATCTCCCCGAGTCGCTCACGCGGGGTTCTTACGCGTCAGGTCGCTCCCGCAGATCGGACAGCGCTCCCTGTTCTCGTCGAAGGTGCGGTTACAGCCGACACACTGGAACCGCCACTCTCGCTCCTCCGAGATGCCGTCGCGGGCGATCGGTTCGACGGGGAGGTCCAGCCGCTCGGCGACGTTCTGCATCGCGTAGTCGTCGGTGACGAGTTCGGCGTGAAGCTCCAGCGCGGTCGCGATCAGCCGGATGTCCGTGTCGGACAGCTCGGCGGCGTCGCCCGACCCCTTCGCGGCGCGGCGCACCCGGTCGACCGCCTCCGGCGCCGGGACGTGGACCGTCATCCCCGACCCCTCCATCGCGTCGAACCGGAGGGCCACCTCGCCGGTGAGCTCCTCGTGGACCGCCGGGATGGAGACGACGTCGTCGTCAGTCGTGTACTCGTGGATGAACGCGGACGAGTCGAGGACCTGCATCAGCGGGCGACGACGATGTAGTCTTTCACCGCCTTGACGTTCGCGACGGGCACCCGGAGCCGGCCCATATCGTCGAACTCGAAGTCGACGCGTTCGGCCCGGAGCTGCTCGTGCGGGCTCACCAGTAGGTGGTTCAACTCGCCGGACTCGAGGTTCATCGTGATGTTGTACAGGTCCCCGAGTTCCGTGCCGTCGGAGCTCATCACCGCCTTCCCGGAGAGGTTCTCCGCGAGGATGTCGACCATACCCTCACGGTCCCGGGCAACGGTCTTAAACGCCACGGGCCGTCCGACGGTTGACCGACGCGGACGCCCGCGACGGCCGAGGGACGCGTTCTCCGGCGCGACCGCCGGGACCCCTCCGACCGCGGATCCGCTCCGGTCGCGGACGCCACAACCGCGGACTCCGGTCGCGAACTCCTCCGACCGCGGACCGATTCCGATCGCTGACACACCCGCGCTGTGACACGGCCCGAGCGTGCGCGTTCGTCCCCGCGGTTCGCGGCGGCATTTTGAAAGGCTTAACTGACGGCCGGGCGGAACGGACGGTATAACCTTCTCGGGGCGATCACATATGACCGACCACACACACGCGGACACCCTTCGAACCCCCATCGTCGCCGTGCTGGGTCACGTCGACCACGGCAAGACGAGCCTGCTCGACAAGATCCGCGGTTCCGCCGTCAGCGAGGGCGAGGCCGGCGCGATCACCCAACACATCGGGGCGACGGACATCCCGCTCTCGACCATCTCCGGGATGGCCGGCGAGCTCATCGACCCGGACGACTTCGACCTCCCCGGCCTGCTGTTCATCGACACGCCGGGCCACCACTCGTTCTCGACGCTGCGCGCCCGCGGCGGCGCGCTCGCCGACATCGCGGTCCTCGTCGTCGACGTCAACGACGGCTTCCAGCCGCAGACCGAAGAGGCGATAGACATTCTCCGCCGGACCGGGACCCCCTTCGTCGTCGCGGCGAACAAGGTCGACACGACGCCGGGGTGGAACCCGCAGGAGGGCGAGCCGATCCAGCGGAGCATGGAGGCGCAGTCCGAGCGCGCGAAGTCGATGCTCGACGAGAACCTCTACGAGATCATCGGTCAGCTTTCGGACGCCGGCTTCTCCGCCGACCTCTACTGGCGCGTCCAGGACTTCCAGAAGAACATCGGCGTCGTCCCGCTGTCGGCGCTCACCGGCGAGGGCGTACCGGACCTCCTCACCGTCCTCATGGGTCTCTCACAGCGGTTCATGAAAGAGGAGATGGCCATCGACGTCGCGGGGCCGGGCGAGGGGACGGTCCTCGAAGTGAAAGACGAGCGCGGCTTCGGCGCCACCATCGACACCGTCGTCTACGACGGCGTGATCCGCAACGGCGACACGATCGTCGTCGGGGGACAGAACGAGCCGATAGTCACCGAGATCCGCGCGCTGCTCCAGCCCCGGCCGCTCGCCGAGATCCGCACCGAAAAGCAGTTCGAGAAGGTCGCCGAGGTGGGCGCCGCGGCGGGCGTGAAGATCGCCGCGCCAGACCTCGACAAGGCGATGGCCGGCGCGCCGGTCCGCGTCGTCCGCGACCGCAGCGTCGACGAGGTCGTCGAGGAGGTGAAGGCCGAACTCGCCGAGATCGAGGTCGACACGGCCGACAACGGCGTCGTCGTCAAGGCCGACACGCTCGGCTCGCTGGAGGCGATGGCGAACGCCCTCCGCGAGGCAGAGGTCCCCATCCTGCGCGCCGAGGTCGGCGACATCGCGCCGCGCGACATCGCGGTCGCGGAGACCGCCAACCAGGACGAGCACAAGGCCATCCTCGGGTTCAACGTCGACCTCCTCCAGAACGCCGAGTCCGACCTCGAGAACGCGGACGTGAAGCTGTTCAAAAACGAGGTCATCTACCAGTTGGTCGAGGACTACGAGCGGTACGTCGAGGAGAAGCAGCGCGCCCAACAGGAGACGGTGCTGGACAAGGTGGTCCGCCCGGCCCGCTTCCGCATCCTCCCCGACCACACGTTCCGACAGAACGACCCCGCGGTCGTCGGCGTCGAGATCATCTCCGGGACCCTCCAGAACAACCGCAACGTCGGCTACTTCGAGGGGAACGAGTTCGAGCGCGTCGGCGGCCTCTCGGGGATTCAAAAGCAGGGCGAGGACGTCGACGAGGCCCGGTCCGGCGAACGCGTCAGCATCGCCATCGACGGCCCGACCGTCGGGCGCGGCATCGAGGAGGGCGACACCCTCTGGACCGAGGTGCCCGAGAAGCACGCGAAGATCTTAGAACAGGAATTAAAAGAGGAGATCACCGCCGACGAGCGCGAGGCGCTACAGGGGTATCTCGACACGCGCCGGAAGCGCGACCCCTTCTGGGGGAAGTAGCCGCCACGAGATATTTATCGACCGCCGTCGAACCCGGTCGCATGGTCTCCCGCGAGAACGCGGTCATCCTCCTGTTCATGGCGGCCGGACTGACGCTGGCGTACGGCGGTCGCGTCGTGACGAGCCTAAGCGACACCGTCCTGATCGGCGTCCTGATCTTCGTCGGCGTCGTGGCGCCGCAGTTGGTCATCGGCTCCCTCGACGCGCAGGTCTCGGAGTAACGCCGACCCGTTGCGTCCGAGTGACGGGCAATCCGTCTCGCCGTTATGTGTCTCGAGCACGTAGGACACGTATGGAGACTACTGTGATCGAACACGACGGCGCGATCCTCGCGCGGCTGGAGAGCGACGACCGGGTGTTCGAGGTGCGCTTCGACGCGCTCGAACCGACCGACGTGACGCTGCGCTTCCTCCGAGACGGCGAACGCGTCGGGAGCGTCTACAACGACGACGGCACGAAGCGGACCATGGCGCGGCTCACGACCGCGCGCGAAGGCACCGATTTCATCGGCGTCGAGGTGCCGAAAGAGTTCGTCGCCGAGATCCTGGACACGGCGCTCGAGACGGGGAGAGTCACCGACGAGACCGCCGCCGAGGGGTACCGACTCCGCGTACTCTGAGTCGACGCGCCGCGACTCCGGACTCAGGCGTACAGCAGGATGAGCACGGCGACGAAGGCGAGCTCGCCGCCGACGAGCAGCGCGGCGAGCAGCCACGCCCGGTAGGTCCACAGCCAGTCGCGAGCGGCCGCCAGCCGCTCGCTCGCGTCCGACTCCGATCCGGCCCGGTACGCGGGGTCGACCCGCCAGCCGGTCTCTGGCTCGTACGTCGCCGGGACGCGGGCGCCGACGAGTTCGTCGACGTCGAGCGGCGAGACCCCGGCGGCGTCCAAGAACTCGAGGAACGCCGCCGACTCGGTGAGCGAGCCGTCTCGGGGGGCGTCGAACCGCTCGGTGTGCGTGGCGTCGCCGTGCGGGGGGCGCATCTCCACGACGACGCGGTCGCCGACCGACCGTACCGCCGTGACGATCAGCGCGTTCTCCTCGTCGTTGAGGTACGCCTCGCGGAGCCGACGTTTCACCTCCTCGTCGACGCCGGCGTTGACCTCGTCCGGGACGGGGTCGGTGTCGTCCGGGATCGGGTCGTCGTCGGCGTCGACGGCGCTTTCGCGGTCGGCGGTCGTCGAGACGGTCTCGTCACCGCCGGATGGGTCCGCCATCGGTCCGGGGTTGGCGACGCGCTCTCATAAGGTCACGGCCGCTCCCCGAACGCGATAGGTGACTGTTTTGGCTGCGAACGACTCGTCACGACCGAGACTACCGAAGTCCCAGCCTCGAGTCCCCCGCACGGTCACGCGCCGGCTATCAGAGGGACCTTCGGTCTCTCACTACTCGCGCCCTACGGTCGCTCGCGGCACGCGCCGCCGCACTCCGACAGTTAGTGGTTCACTGGAGCCGGTACCGGAGGATGGCGGCGATGCCGCCGAGGTTCGACAGCTGTTCGCCGGGCGCGAACTCCGAGGAGAAGACCACGACGTCGCCGCCCTGCTGTTCGACCGACTCGATCACTTGGTTCACGTCGATGGTCCAGTCGCCGTCGCCCTGCCGCTCGGTGCGGAGCCGCTCGTCGACGACGAGCAGCGTTTCGACCGCGCCGAACTCGGCCGCCTCGGCGGTGTCGTCGGGGCCGTACGTCGCCTTCGCGCCCGTCGCGATGTTCTCGGTCAGCTCGTCGATGAGGTTCGCCTCCTTCGAGATCCGGGTCTCCTTCTGGATCTCGTCGACCGCGCCGCGTTTCAGGACCTCGTGGACGCCCCGGTCACCCGCCGCGGAGGTGTCGACGACGGTGATCCGGTCGGCCAGCTCGCGGTGGTCCTCGACGACGTAGTCGCGCGCGTCCTGCTTGGTGAAGCCGGGGCCCGCGAAGATGATCGCGTCGGCGTCGAGGTGCGCGAGCGCGTCGCCGAGTTCGGCGAACAGCTCGGAGCGCGGCCCGGAGTACTCGTCTTTGCCGGTCGTCTTCGTGAACGAGGCGTACTCCTCGGTGCCGTACTGCTGGACCGTGTGAACGAACGCCGCGCCCTCCTCGACGGTCGCGATCGCGACGTCGGGGTTCTCGGCGGCCTCGGTGGCCTCCTGGAGCCGCTCAGTCTGGTCCGGCTTGAAATGCTTCTCGACGGTGATCTCGTCCTGTTCCTCGACGTTGAGGGTGTGATGGGCGTTGAGCTGGTCCTCTCGCGAGCAGCCGACGATCACGCCGGAGACCCGGAGGCGGTTGGCGAACCGCGCGAACTCCACGTCCTCGACGTCGAGCGTGACGAAGATGTGCTCGCGCTCGCCGCCCGTGTCCCGCATCTGGTCGTCGTTCCGCTGGATCCGCCGGGTGGTGTCGCCCTCGACGAGGTCGCCCGGTTCGAGGACGTGCGCGAGGTGCCAGAGGTCGTCGACGTTCTCGGGGACCAGCGTGAGCCGTTCGCGGCCCTCCTCGCCGTAGCCTCGCTCGGAGATGCGCATGGCCGTCGGTTCGCTCGGGACCGTATCAACTCTTGTCTTCCGCGTCGTCGAGGGGCGGCCCCCACTCGAAGCCGCCGTCCGGACTGGGACCGTCGTCCGGACCGGTACCGCCGTCCGAGTCCGTCCCGTCCCTCGAGTCGGCCTTTTTGTCGGCGTCGCCCTCGCCGTCGTCGCCGATCGGAACCGCGCGACCGACCTGAACCCCGGACGGCGGCTCGCTCCGCATCGGTCGACCGCCGTCTCCGGACATCCCTTGCGTCGGCGGCGACCGCTTCGTGTCCGGGTTTCGTGTCACGCCCGAGTCGCGGGTACCCCCGAGGTCGCGGGTTTCGCCGGTGCCGCGGGCGGCGCCGGCCCCGCGGGCCGTGACAGTTTCGGGGGTAGCGGCGGACTCGCGCGCCGCACCGGTGCCGCGAGTCGTCGGCGTCGCGGCCGCTTTGCGAGCCGCGCCGACCGCGGTCGGTCCCCCGATGCTCTTCGCTGGACCGCTCGTCAGGGCGCCGGCCGCTCCGCGCCCGTAGAGCCCGTGGGCGACGATCCGGACGAGGAAGGCCAGCGCGACGCCGACGACCAGCGGCGCCGTGGGGGCGGCGACCGCGTAGCCGACCGCGAGCGCCCCGACGCCGAGCGTCCACGCGGTGGCGTACGGGCCGGTCACCGCGACGTCGGCCACGGTCCGGGGGCTGAGACCGTCTCTGAGCCGACCGGACGCGGCGAACGCGGCGAGCGCCGCCGGCCGGAGGTAGGCGAACGCGAGCAGGTACGCGCCGACGAACGCGGCGAGCACGACGGCGCCGACCGCCGCGACGGCGGCCGGGCCGTTCGGTCCGAGCGCCGACTCGACGGCGGTCGCAGTCACCCCCGGATCGACCGGTCCGGCGACGGTCGCCGCGTACGCGGCACCGAAGAGCACCGCGAACCCGCCCGCGAGCGGCGCGAGCAACGCGGCGGACAGCAGTACGGACTTGACCCCGTCCCGGAACAGCTCTCCCCACGCGACGAGCGACGGCGCGCGCGCCGCGTCGCCGTCCTGGATCGCGCCGCGCGTCACCCGGACGAAGTACCCGCGCGCGACGAGCGCCGGGGCGAGCCCGAGCGGGGCCGCGACGGCGAGCGTCGGGGACACGAAGAGGACGCCGCCGAGCCACAGCGGCGTCACGAGCCACGAGAGGAGCGTCAACGACCCGCCGACGAGGACGACACCGGCGATGTCGTCCGTTCGCGTCAGCGCCGTGACGGCCGCAGTGAGCATGTGTCCCGACACAGGGACGGGAGCCGCATAAATGGTACCCGGCCCGAGCGTTTATGCCCCTCCGCGGACAATCACGAGCCGGCCGCGCGGGACAATCGTGTGCCTCTGACAACCTAACCGCGGCCGCCAGTCGGCGGTCGCCCCCTCCCGTCCGCGGCTTTCGTGTCGACGACGCTCCGCTAGTCACGTCTCAATCGCGTGCCGGTACCGATTTATCCCGTCCGGACGACGGACCAGACATGACCGGCGACGAGCGGACGGCCGACGTGGAGCCGGCGCTCCGCAGCTACGGCGTCAGCGTCGAGTCGATCGACGGGACCGATCCGCTGGAGCTGACCTACATGACGGCGTTCCCCGGCCGCGAGATCCACCACGGCGAGATCGGGCGCGCGCTCAACGCGCTCATCGACCGCGCGGAGGCCGGCGAGTGGGACCCGGTCCGCGTCGAGGGCACGGTCGTCCGCTCGCCCGGCGACGTCCTCGGCACGTGGCACGCCGAGGCGGACTGGTTCGAGGCGCTGAACAGCTACGAGATCTCCGAGACGGAGTTCTCCAGCCGCGTGCTGGAGACCGTCAGCCACGAGACCGGCGGCGCGCCCGACGACGCCGACGACTCGGGGGGCGACCAGTGACCCGCCGACACCCGATCAACCGGGCCCAGCGCCGCCTCGACCGCCCGGCGCGCGAGCGGTTCGCCACCCGCGCGGTCGCGTTCGACGTCGACGGGGCGACCTGTCGAGGGACGCTGTACCTGCCCGGCGGCGACGACGACGACGCCCCGGTCGTCGTGATGGCGCCCGGGCTCGGCGCGGAACGCACCTTCGGCTACCCCGCGGTCGCGGAGCGGTTCGCCGACGCGGGCTACGCCGCGCTCCTCTTCGATTACCCCGAGTTCGGCGACTCCGACGGCGACTCACAGGCGGTCCATCCGGCCCGCCAGCGCGCGGCGTACGCGGCGGCGATCGAGCGCGCGGAGCGCGTCGACGTTCTCGGCGACGACCTCGTCTTGTGGGGCGCGTCGCTGTCGGCGGCGCACGTCCTCACGCTCGCCGCGGAGCGCCGCGACGTCGACGCCGTCGTCGGGCTCGTCCCGATGCTCGACGGGCGCGCGATCGCCAGACGGCGCGGCGGGCGGTACCTCGCGCGCTCCGGCGCCGCGGGACTCCGCGACCTCCTCGGCCATCGGGTCGGTCGCGGTCGTACCGTCCCGATCGTCGGCGGGACCGAGGAGTGCGCGGCGATCACGGAACCCGGGACGAAGCGGAGGTACCTCGACCTGGTCGACCGCGAGTCGGCGTGGCGCAACGAGACGCCCGGGCGGTCGCTGCTGCGCGTCGCGAACTACCGCCCCGTGAAACTGCTCGACGAGATACGCGCGCCGACGCTCCTGCTGTCCGGGACGGACGACGCCATCGTCGACGCCGACGCGGTCGCCGCCGCCGGCGAGCGGCTCGACCGCGGGACCGTCGTCTCGATGCCAGCCGACCACTTCTCCGTGCTCGGCGGCGACTTCGAGGGCGCGATCGGTCATCAGTTGTCGTTCCTCAAGGATGCGTTAGAGCCCCCGGCCGCGACCCGTTAAGTCCCTCCGTGACGGATCCGTTCGCATGACCGCTATCGCGATGTTGAGCGTCGCACCGGTGATCGAAGGGAGCATGGCCGAGGAAGTCGCGAAGGCCGTCGCCGCGCTCGACGACTTCGACGTGAGCTACGAGACGAACCCGATGGGGACCGTGATCGAGGCCGACGACGCGGAGACGCTGTTCGCGGCCGCGGCGGCGGCCCACGAGGCGGTCGACGGCGACCGCGTCTCGACGTTCCTCAAGGTCGACGACAAGCGGACGAGCGACTCGTCGGCCGCCGACAAGGTCGACGCCGTCGAGGAGCACCTCGGTCGAGATGCCAAGCGGGAGCGGTGAGGAGGGCGGCGTCCGGTCCCTCGGCGGCAACGGCTTCGGCGCCCGCTCACCCCTTGATGTTACAGACGGGGAAGGTGCGGGCCACCTTGTCGCCGATGCCGAGGTCGTCGCTGACGCGGATCACCTCGTCGATGTCCTTGTACACGCCGGGCGCCTCCTCCGCGATGGTCGCGCCCGACTCCGCCTTCACGTAGACCTGCTGGTCGGCTTCGAGGTCGTCGCGCACGTCGCCGCCCCAGAACTCCTGTTTCGCCTGCGTCCGGCTCATCAGGCGGCCGGCGCCGTGGGCCGTGGAGCCGAACGAGACGCCCATCGACTCGTCGCCGCCGCGCAGGACGTACGAGCCCGCGCCCATGCTCCCGGGGATGATGACGGGCTGACCGACGTCGCGGTAGACCGCGGGCACGTCCTCGTTGCCCGCGGGGAACGCTCGGGTCGCGCCCTTGCGGTGGACGTACAGTTCGCGCTCGTGGCGCTCGACGACCGCGTCGCCGACCGCGGGCCGCCCCTCGGCGTCGACGCCGACGGCGTGGGTCTCCTTCTTCGCGATGTTGTGTGCCACGTCGTATAACAGCTCCATCCCGAGGTCGTCGATCGGATCGGCGTCGAACACCTCGCCGAACGTCTTGCGGGCCTGGTGGGTGATGAGCTGGCGGTTCACCCACGCGAAGTTGATACACGCGCCCATCGCGCCGTAGTACTCCTCGGCCAGCTCGGAGCCGGCGGGCGCGGCCGCCAACTCCTTGTCTGGCAGCTCCTCGAGCAGGTCGCCGTGCTCCTTCTCGATCCGCCGGAGGTAGTCGTTACAGGTCTGGTGGCCCAGCCCGCGGCTCCCGCAGTGGATCAGGACGACGATCCCACCCTCTTCGAGCCCGTAGGCGTCGGCGACGCCCTCGCGGAACACGTCGGTGACGCGCTGGACCTCCAGGAAGTGGTTGCCCGAGCCGAGCGACCCCATCTGGTTGCGGCCGCGGTCCATCGCCTTCTGGGAGACGTACTCCGGTCGGGCGTCGGGCCGGCGCCCCTCGTCCTCACAGCGCGCGAGGTCGCTCTCGATCCCGTACCCCTCCTCGACGGCCCACTCGACGCCGCGTTCGAGCGCGCCCTCGATCGCGTCCGCGGTCCCGCCGACGACGCCGCCGCCGCCCAGGCCCGAGGGGACGGCCTCGAAGAGGGCGTCGACGAGCTCCTCCTCGCGACCCCGAACGTCGTCGTAGGTGAGGTTAGTTTTCACCATCCGGACGCCGCAGTTGATGTCGTAGCCGACCGCTCCGGGCGAAATACACCCGTCTTCGGCGTCGATGGCACCGACGCCGCCGACGGGGAAGCCGTACCCCTGGTGGCCGTCGGGCATACAGAGCGCGGGCGCGGCGATCCCGGGGAGGTGCGTCGCGTTGCGGAGCTGTTCGAGGGTGTCGTCCTCGCCGATCTCCGCGAGCAGCGCCTCGCTGGCGAGCACCCGCGCGGGGACGTTCATGTCGCCCTCGCGGGGAAGCTCCCAGACGTGTTCGCGCACCCGTTCTAACTCGATCCCGCCGAACTCGCGCGTGGTCATGCGACGCCCTTCGACGCGGGGAGGCAAGGGCGTTGCGTCAACCGGTCGAGCGGGGCATTCCCCCGACTGCGGCGCCGATCACCGGTTCGCGGGGTCGATCGGGAGCCAGCCGACCGCGCCCTCGACGAGGGTGAACGCGGCGAACGCTCGGCCCAACACCACGCCGTACGTGAGGTGTGCGACCGCGATGACGACGCCGAACTCGAAGCCAGCCGTTAGTCCCGGTACCGGCAGCGTCGGCACCGGAAGCGAGGTCGCCCCCGCGATCGCGATCGCGGCCGGCAACAGCAGCCCGCCGGTGATCACGCCGAGCAGGGCGGAGTGGATGACCCCGAGCGAGACGCAGCCGCCGACGTCCTCGCGCAGGTCCGCGAAGAAGGGCCGGTCGAAGACGGCGACGAACAGGCCGCCGAACAGCGTGCTGTTGAACAGGTGGACGAGCCATCCGGCGAGGACCGTCTCGACGCCGATCAGCGCGCCGATCGTCGGCATGAGTCCCAACGCGCCGTGTAACACGACACCCATCACCGCGCCCGCGATCAGCCCCGCCGCCGCGCACGCTCCCCAACGCCGACCGGTCGCGTCGGCGTCGCTCCCGTCGCTCCGATCTGACTGTGACATACTTTACCAACGCACTCGACAAACATAATGGTTTATCATGGGTAGCACGAGCGAAGACCCCTGCTTCACACGTCGAAGACGACGTACGCGTACCACTCGTCGCCCCGGCGTTCGAGGGTCATCTCGGAGTACGTGACCGCCTTGATCTCGCGAGCGACCACCGCACCGAGCGGGACGCCGCGCGCGGTGGCCGTGAGTCGCCACTCGTCCGAGTCGGTCTCCGCGTCGGCGCGGTCTCCCTCGCTCGCCTCGCCCGGCTCGACGACGGTACATCGGTGGTCAGCCGGGAGGACGAGCCGGACATCGCGCTCGTAGATCAGCCGGTCGAGGTAGTCGAACAGGAGCGCCTCGCGGCTCTCGGCGGCCACCGCGAGTTCGAAGCGCTCGCCGTCGGCCGGGACCGACTCCGTGCTCGCGGCGGTGAGCCCGTCGGCGACCGCCGCGAACACCCCCGCGAGCGTGTCCGCGGTCGCCTCCACGGCGACGTCGGCGGTGTGATCGCGGAGCTCGTAGCTCATCGGTCCCCCGCTCCGCGGCCGCGGTCGCGTCCGCCGTCGCGGGGCTCCTCGGCGGTCTCCGGGCGCTCGTCCGCCGGGAACCGCGCGTCGACGGGGCGCTCCGGCGTGCCGGCACGGAGGTCCTCCGGGTCGAGGTCGTCGACGTCGGCCGCGACCTCTTCTAAGGCGACGCCGCTCGTGACCAGCGCGCGGATCCCCTCGTCGACGGTCAGTTCGACGTCGACGATCCGGCGCTCCGGGACGAACACCACGTGGCCGCCCATCACCGGGTTCGGCGCCATCGGCATGAACAGCGTCCGCATGCCGTCTCCCCCGGCGTCCGCGTGGTCCGCGATCACGTCCGGGGTCTCGCTCGTCACGAACGCGAGGGTGTACGTCTCTTCGGTCGGGAACTCGACGAGGACCACCTCGCGGAAGTTGCCGCCCTCCGACTCCAGCATCGCGTCGCTCATCTGCCGGAACCCCTGGTACACCGAGCCGACGCCCGGCACCCGCTCGACCGTCTCGTCGACGTAGGCGACGGCGCGCTCGCCGTAGCGCGACGACTCGACGCCCGCGCCCAAGAGGAGGATGGCACCTACGAACACGACCGGGGTCGCGATCTCGATCGCGAGTTCGCGGGGGATCGCGCCGACGACCGGAAGTCCGGACCCGGGAGTGACGGCGACGACCGCGGACGAGAAGGCGTCGAGGTAGTTGTACAGCGCGTTGAACGCGACGGCGAGGACCGCCAGCGTGATCACGGCGGGAACGATGACGGCGACGCCCGTGAGGAACGCCCGTCGGAGCAACTCGGCTCCCGACGACTCGTCGGTCATTGGTATCGTCCACGACCGACCGCATCAAAACGCTTCCGTCGGCGGTCGGACCCCGACCGACACCGATCCCGCGAGAGCGGGTCTCGGGACCGCAACGGTTCCCGCTGGCGGCGTAGCCGCCCGCAACGCTGCGTGCTGGCGGTGGAGTTATATTCCGCTGGCGTGTTAGGTCATCGCAGTGAGCGTCAACGTCGAAAAGCGGACCGACCCGCCCGGCGAGTCCGACTACGCGACCGCCGCGTGGGAGCTCAAAGAGCAGATTCGGTCCGCAGAGGGCGTCCTCCGACAGCGACGCGGCTTCTTCGTCGACGCGTACCGCCGGTCGACCGCGCACCTGCTCGCCGAGAACGACCGGCTCGTCGCCTTCGCCTCCGTCCGCCGGGACGGGTACATCCTGTTTCTCGCCGTTCACCCGGACCACCGCGGCCGCGGCCACGCCGAGCGGCTCATCGCCGACGTGGCCGAGCAACACCGGTCGGTCACCTGCCACGCCCGGACGACCAACCGTCAGGCGCTCGGCTTCTACGAGCACCTCGGCTTCGAGGTCATCCGCCGGATCGACGGCTACTACGAGGACGGCGGCGACGCCTACTACCTCAAACTCGGCGGGGAGTCGCTCCGGGAGCGGCTCTCCGGGTTCGTCGGCCGATAGCGCCCGCCGCCCCGCTCGGCGCTGCCCCGCTCGCCGCCGCCCGAACCGATAGTAATTAGCGCCGCCCGCGACGAACACGCGGCATGTCGCAACCGACTCCCGCGGACCTCGCGACCCGCGTCCGCGACGGCGACCTCCGCTTCCACGAGCTGGAAGACCACGCCGACGCCGACGTCGCGACCGCCGCGCGCCGGCTGCTCGTCGCGGAGGCGACCGACGCCGACCTCGACGCGCTCGGCGAGTACACCTTCGACGCCGAGGCGGTCCACGGCTCGAACATCGAGAACACCCTCGGCGGCGTCCAAGTGCCCGTGGGCGTCGCCGGTCCGGTGACGATCGACGGCGGCGCGCGTTCGGGGGAGCGCTACCTCCCCCTGGCGACCACCGAGGGCGCGCTCGTCGCGTCGATCAACCGCGGCTGCTCGGCCATCGAGGGCGCCGGCGGCGCGACCGCCCGCGTGACGAAGAGCGGGATGACCCGCGCGCCGGTCTTCCGGGTCGCCGGCGTCGCCGAGGCCGAGGCGCTCGTCGCGTGGGTCCGCGACAACGAGCCCGCGCTCGCCGAGGCGGCGGAGGCGACGACGAGCCACGGCGAACTGCTGGACGTGACGCCGTACGTCGTCGGCAACAACGTCTTCTGCCGGTTCCGGTACGACACGAAGGACGCGATGGGAATGAACATGGCCACCATCGCGACCCGCGAGGCCTGCGACGTGATCGAGGCGGAGACGGACGCCTCGCTCGTCGCGCTCTCGGGGAACCTCTGTTCGGACAAGAAGCCCGCCGCGATCAACGCCGTCGAGGGGCGCGGGCGCTCGGTCGTCGCGGACGCGACCATCCCCCGCGCGGTCGTCGAGGAGCGCCTCCACACGACCCCGGAGGCGATAGCCGAGATCAACACGCGAAAGAACCTCGTCGGCTCCGCGAAGGCGGGCGCGCTCGGGTTCAACGCGCACGTCGCCAACGCGGTCGCCGCGATGTTCCTCGCCACCGGGCAAGACGAGGCGCAGGTCGTCGAGGGGGCGAACGCGATCACGACCGCCGAGACGACGGACGACGGCGACCTCTACGTCTCCGTCTCGCTGGCGAGCCTCGAAGTGGGGACCGTCGGCGGCGGAACGAAGCTGGCGACGCAGCGGGCGAGCCTGGAGATCCTCGGCGTCGCCGGCGGCGGCGACCCGGCCGGAGCCAACGCCGACGCGCTCGCGGAGTCCATCGCGGTCTGCGCGCTGGCGGGCGAACTCAACCTGCTCGCGGCGCTCGGGTCGCGACACCTCTCGTCGGCGCACGCTGAACTCGGTCGCTGAGGCCGGGACGGCCGTCGATTTTGCGGTCGCGTCCGCTAGTCCGACCAGCGCGGGCAGTCGTCGCGGAGCGCCCCCCGCCCCGCGTCGGTGACGCGGTACACGGCCTCGCTGGAGACGCGTTCGACGAGCCCCGCGTCCGCCAGCGCGGTCAGTCGGGACTCGACGTGGTCGTCGTACAGCCCCGTGTTGCCCGCGATGAACGCCTGGTAGTCGGCGCCCACGTCGGCGAGGTACGAGAGTACGCGCTCGTCGGAACGCGTCAGCGTCGGTCGGTCCGGGTCGAGCCCCTCGTCGCCGCTCTCGCTGCGCGCGGGACGGTCGGTCGACTGTGCGTCGGGTGCGGCCATCTCACACATGCGGACGAGTACCACGATAAAGGGGGTACCGGCGGTTCTCATTCGTTGGGAGTCGCCGCCGCTCGGCCGAACCGGTTCGGCCCCGACCGGCTCTCCGATTCCGTGTCCGACGGAGCCTCTCGGCCGGTTCAGTCGTCGGCGCTGGTGGAGGACGCTCCGGCGGCGTCGCTCTCGGTCGAGCGCTCGGGGAGCATCGGTGAGCCGTCGGCGCGCGGGCCGAGCCGCGGCCCGTGCGGCCCGTCGTCGGGGTCGATCCGGCGCCGGGTCCGGTAGTCCGTCGAGCGCTCCACCGGCGTCCGGCCGATCGCCGTGATCATCTCGACGTAGCCGTCGAACGAGCGGTACTCGCCGTACTGGCCGCCCGCGCGGCTCGTGATCTCCTCCGAGAGGATGGTTCCCATGAAGTCGTCCGCGCCGCAGTTGAGCAGCTTGAGGCCGTGGGCGTCGCCCGACTTCACCCACGAGGCCTGGACGTGGTCGACGTTGTCCAAGAACAGTCGCGCGACCGCGATCACGAGTTCGTCCTCGGCGTGTGAGGGCCCGGAGTCGACGACGCCGCGCCGGTAGAGGGGGGTGTTCTGATGGATGAACGAGAGCGGAACGAACTCCGTGATCGCGCCCGTCCGGTCCTGAAGGTCGCGGATCACCTTCAGGTGCCGTGCGCGGTGTGCGACCGTCTCGACGTGGCCGTACATCATCGTCGAGGTCACGTCGAGGCCGGCCGCCGCCGCGCCCTCCATCGCCGCCACCCAGTCGCCGGTGCGGATCTTCCCCGGACAGATCACGTCGCGGACCTCGTCGACGAGGATCTCGGCGGCCGTGCCGGGCGCGGAGTCGAGCCCCGCGGCCGCTAGCTCCCGGTACACCGCCTCGTACCCCCAGTCGGTGCCCCGGGAGGCGTGGTACGCCTCCTCCGGGGTCATCGAGTGGAGGTGGACGCCGCCGACGGACATCGCGTCCAGCTGTTCGACGTAGGTTCCGGGGTCGGTGTCGTAGACCGCCGGCGGCTTGTAGTTCACCTCGCTCTCGGGGTCGTCGTGCGCGGCGAGCACCTCGTGGTGCTCCTCGTTCAGCGCGAACGCCGGGTGGAGCCCCGAGACGGAACACACCTCGTAGACGCCCATGTCGAGGGCGTCTTCGACGACCGCGCGCGACTCCGCCGGCGTCTTGGTGAACCCGGCGTGGTCGGCGTCGCTGTCGGCCTCGAACGCGTGCGCGGAGTCCTTGAAGTTACAGAACAGACACCCCGTGTTACACGCGGTCGTGACGTTGTTGTTCAGGTTGGCGACGAAGGTCACCTCGTCGCCGACCTCGTCGCGCCGCCGTCGGTCGGCCGCCTCCAACACCGCCTCCTTGCGGACCGGATCGATCCCGTCCGCCTCGGTGCCGGTCGCGAGCAGTTCCGTCGCGTCGGCGACGGTGAGCCGTTGCCCGTCGCGGGCCTTCGCCAGCGCGTTCTCGAACGACTGGTCGGTCGCGGGATCCGCGAAGCCGAACTCGTTCGCGTCGCTCGTCGGTCCGCTCGCGCCGGAGTCGCCGCCCGAACTCATCGCTTAACGCTCCCGGTTCCACCGGTATAAACGGGCGGGTCGTGACACCCCGCCCCGCGTCGGTCGACGGGTGTCTCCGGAGAGCGTCCGACCCGTTCAAGCGATGTCGCGCTCCTCGCCGGCGTGCGCGCGGACCCACAGCGCGCCGATCCGCGAGAGGCTCGTGCGGTACGACTTCCCGTGTTCCTCGCGCTCGATGTACCCCTTCCCGCCGGGGCCGAGCCGGTCCACGTTGTAGATGACCTTCGAGCGAAACGAGTCGGTGTACTCCTCGTTCAGTTCGGCCGCCAGCGTCTTGGCCAGCTCCGAGACGGACTCGAACTCCCCGTGTTCGCCGAGCGTGAAGAGGACCAGCTCCTCGAACGGCTTGACGTTCTGGAAGGAGGCGACCGGCAGTTCGATGACGTGGCTGTCGCCGATGCGCTTGGCGCCGATGGTGGTCCCGCGCTCGTCGAACTCGGCGAGCAGGTCGGTGGTGCTCGCCAGCCGGTCGGCGACGCGGTCGGGGTCGACGCCCGCGTCCGCGAGCGCCTCGTCGTCGGCGGCGTCGAGGTCCCCGAGGAGGTCCCGCGTCGCGCGCAGCTCCTCGGCGAGCTCGGTCTCCAGGTACTTCTCGGGGGCCGTGTAGTAGGTGTGGATGCGGTCGCGGTCCGCCTGCCGCTCGACCATGATCGAGTGGGCCGCCGTCGCGAACGCGAACGAGACCGGCCGCGGCATCGAACAGAGGTTCACCCACACCTCGCGCTCGTCGGGGGCGTCGCCGTCTTCGGTCGGCGCCTCCTCGCGGTCCAGCTCGGCGTTGATCAGGTCGAAGGCGCGCTCGAAGGCGGCGTCGTAGTCGTACACGTCGTCCAACTGCTCGCGGACGGTCTCCGCGCCGAGCAGGTTCTGGAAGTCCTGTTCCAGCTTGCGCGCGATGTTGCGCGAGTACTCGACGTTGGCCTCGCTGCCGACCGTCCCCTCTAAGAGAATCACCCGGTCCACGTCGAACTGGTCCCGGATGAGGGGAGCGATCATCCGGTCGTAGTCGAACCCGACCGGGACGATGTGGGTCTGCATACCCGGACCGTGGGTGTGGATTTATAAAAACCACCAGATCGCTCCGGAGTCCGAGCCGGCGGCCGGCGGTTCCGTCGGTCCGCGATCACCACTGATCGGTCTCGACGCGGCCCGAGTCGGACTTCGCCCGTCGTCCGGCCGATCGAGGGCGACGGCCGCGTTCGGCCCGAGCCGAAAACGACGAGTTCGCGTCGGAACGCGCGCTGGCGACATATGTAGTAAATTTAGCAACAGTTAATACTGACACTCGCTTGAATACATTAACTTAGATCACACCCCAATATGATGTCTATATCGACACTATGGCCCGTGCGTATCGAACGACTCGACACGCGATACGCACACGGCGGCGGCCTCTGTGTTGTCACGGCCCTGCTCGCGTTCTTCGGAGTGGGACACGTGTTCCGACCGATCAGCGAGCCCGGCTCCTCCGGTCTCAAGGCGGGTATCATCACCGTTCTCGTCGCGCTCGTCTTCGGAACCGTCGGGGCTACGAACCGCCGGAGCGGGACCGACGCCCAGTTCCGAACGGCCGTGCGCGTCGGCGCGGCGTTCGGTGCGTACGGATTCGGCATCGCGGCCCTCATCTCGGCGGCGCACGCGCTCGGGGTGGGAGCGGCACTGGACTGGAGCTTCACCGTCGCTATGGGCGGGCTGGCCGGACTGGCCGTCGGCATTCCGATCGGTGACGGGTACGCGAACCTACAACGCGAAAAGCGGGTCGCGAGCCGACGAAAGGCACGATTACAGCAGGGGTCGCGGCGCATGGAGATCCTCTACCGCGTCGCGCGGCACAACATTCGGACGGAGGCCAACATCATCCTCGGGTACACGGACCTCATCGAAGCGACGGGCGAACACGGCCCCGCCAACGAGTACACCGACACCTTACGCGTACACGCGTCCCGACTCGAAGCTATCTCGACGAACGTCCATCGGCTCCGCCGCATCTGGGAAACGTCTGACGAGACCGTCGAAACGTCCATCCGCTCGCTCACCGACCGAGCGCTGTCGGCGAGCGGGCTCTCCGACGCCGAGCGCCTCACGCTGTCGTTGGACGACGACGCGATAGTCGCCTCCCACCCGTTCGCCCACTGGGCGCTCGAAGAGGCCGTCGACAACGGCTTGACGCACACCGAGAGCGACACAGCGGTCACCGTCCGAACCGAGAACCGCGACGGCTACGTCCGTTTGATCGTCGAAGACGAGGGTGCGGGCGTCCCGTTGATCGAAGTCGAGTCACTGGGGAACGAGACCGAATCGCAACTGACGCACGGTCAAGGGCTCGGCTTACAGGTGATCTACTGGGCCACGGCGGGCGCCGGCGCTTCGCTTTCGATCACGAACCGCGAGTCGGGCGGGACGAGGGTCGCGATGGAGTTCCCCGTGGTGCGGTCCGAGCAACCCGGGCCGGACTCGGGCTCGACGGCCGCTCCGACACCGGCGCGCTAACCGTCGCCTCCCGTCCGGAACGACAGGTCGAGCGCCGGCGCGGAGTGCGTGAGCCCGCCCATCGAGATCACGTCGACGCCGGTCGCGGCGTAGTCCGGGACGGTCTCGACCGTGATCCCGCCCGAGGCCTCGGTCAGCGCGTCGCCGTCGGCGCCGGCCACGCGCTCGGCCGCCGTCGCCGTCTCCGCGGGCGCCATGTTGTCGAGCAGGACGACGTCGGCGCCGGCCGCGGCGGCGCGCGCGGCGGCGTCCGGACCCTCGACCTCGACCTCGACGTTCGTCGCGAAGGAGGCGCGCTCCCGGAAGCGATCGATCGCCTCGGTCAGCCCCAGCTCCGCGACGTGGTTGTCCTTGACCATGACCATGTGCGAGAGGTCGAGCCGATGGGTGTCGCCGCCGGCGGCCGCGACCGCGCGCTTCTCGACCCCGCGGAGCCCGGGCGTCGTCTTCCGCGTCGCCGCGACCCGGACGTCCGGGTCGACCTCGCGGGCGGACGCGACCGCGGCGGCGGTCCGCGTCGCCACCCCCGAGGCGTGGGCCGCGACGTTCACGGCGACGCGCTCGCCGCGGAGGACCGCTCGCGCCGGTCCCGCGACCCGCAGCAGCGCGTCGCCGGGCTCGATCGCGGTCCCGTCCGCGACGCGCTCGGTCACGGTCGCGTCGAGGTAGTCGAACACGGCGCTCGCGGCGTCGACGCCGGCCGCGACGCCGGGCTCTTTCGCCACGAGCCGGCCGCTCGTCTCGCCCGGCACGTCGTTCGTCACGTCGTGGTGCCCCACGTCCTCGCGGAGCCAGCGCTCCACGTCGGCGTCGGCGAGCATCAGTCGTCGGCCGCCGGCCCGTGCTCGGCGGGCTCGGCGTCGTCCGCGACGTAGTGCGTCCCGACGCTCTCGTCGTTCGCCAGCGCCTGTCGCGTCACCAACAGCGCCGTCACGGTCGCGTTGCGGAGCTCGTACAGCGAGCGCGAGGTCCGCGTCCGGACGTAGGAGTCGACCTCGCCCTTGAGCCGCCGCAGGACGCCGAGCGCCCGCCGGAGATCGGCGGGGTCGCGCTCGATCCCGACGTGCGCTCCCATCACTCGGCGGAGCCGCCGGAACTTCTCGCGAGCGAACGCTGACGGGAGGTCGGGGTCGCGGTCCAGCAGGTCCGGGGGCGCGACGCGCCCGGGCTCCGCCGGCGTCCCGTCGGAACCTGCCGCCTCGGCCGCGTCGGCGCCCGCCCGGAGCCCCCAGACGAGCCCTTCGAGGAGGCTCGTGGAGGCGAGGCGGTTCGCGCCGTGGACGCCGGTCCGCGCGCACTCGCCGACCGCGTAGAGTCGGTCGAGGCTCGTCCGGCCGCGGTCGTCGACGGCGACGCCGCCGCAGAGGAAGTGCTCAGCGGGCGCGACGGGGATCCCGTCGGTCGGGTCGACGCCCCGGTCGTCGCACTTCTCGGCGAGCCCGGGGAACGCGCCCGAGAAGTCGAGCGCTCCCACGTCGAGGCGGACCTCGCCCGTGGCGTCGCGCTCGGCGGCCACGGCCCGCGAGACCACGTCGCGCGGCGCGAGTTCGGCGTCGTCGTGGTACTCCGGCATGAACCGCTCGCCGTCGCCGTTGCGGAGGATTCCGCCCTCGCCACGGACCGCCTCGCTGACGAGGAACCCCTCCTCGTCCGGGCCCGCGTCGTACGCCGTCGGGTGGAACTGGACGAACTCCATGTCGGTCACGTCGGCGCCCGCCAGCGCGGCCATCGCGACCCCGTCGCCGGTGGCACCGCGTGGGTTCGTCGAGCGCGGGAACAGGTCCCCTATCCCGCCGGTCGCGAGCACGGTCGCGCCCGCGTACACCGGGACGCGGCCGTCGTCCGACGCCACGACGGCGCCGTGGACGCGTCCCTCGCGCGTGACGAGCTCCAGCGCGGCCGCGTCGTCGACGACCTCGACGCCGTCGCGCCCGTCGAGGTGGTTCAACAGGGGGACGTGGACGTGTTCGCCCGTCGCCGCGCCCACGTGGAGGATCCGGTCCTCGCTGTGGGCGGCCTCGCAGCCGTAGTCGAACGCGTCGGCGCCCGCCTCGCGGTCGAACTCGACGCCGAGCGTGTCGACGAGCACGTCCCGGACGGCGTCGTCGGCGTTCTCGACGAGCACGTCGACCGCGTCCGGGTCGGCCGTCCCGTCCGACGCCGCCAGCACGTCCCGCTTGAACCGCTCCGGCCGGTCGCGCGCGACGGCGATCCCGCCTTGCGCCCACCACGACGCGGCGTCCGCGGGGCGCGTGGCCTTCGTCGCCACGACCACTTCGCGGCCCGCGCGGGCCGCGGCGAGCGCGGCCGTCAGTCCGGCGATCCCCGAGCCGACGACGAGCACGTCCGCGGTCTCGTGGCCCGTCATCTCACACCTCCAGCATGCGGTCGAGCGCGACGCGCGCGAGGTCCTTCTCCTCGGGCGCGACCTCGACGACGTTGCGCTCGCGCCCGGCGGCCAACTCCTCGAGCACCCACGCGAGGTAGTTCGGATCGATCTGGCGCATCGCGTTGCAGTCCATACACGCCTCGCCGCACAGCGGGACGACGTTCACCTCCGGGTGCCACCGCTGGAGGTGGCGGGTCAGGTGAACCTCGGTCCCGATCGCCCACGTCTCGCCGGGGTCGGCCTCGGCGACGGTGTCCCGGATCGTCGCCGTGGAGCCGACCACGTCGGCCGCCTCGACGACCTCGCGGCGACACTCGGGGTGGACGACCACGCGCGCGTCCTCGTGGTCCGCCCGGACCTGCTCGACGTGCGACGGGTCGAACCGCTCGTGGACCTGGCAGTAGCCGTCCCAGAGGATCACGTCGTTGTCGACGACCGCCGCCGCGTCGGCCGACGCGGCGTCCCACGGATCCCACTCGGCGGTCTCGCCTTCGAGTCCGAGCCGGTGGGCGGTGTTCTCCCCGAGGTGCTTGTCGGGGAGGAACAGCACCTTGTCGCCCTCGTCGAGGGCGTACTCGAAGGCGCGGTGCGCGTTCGAGGAGGTGCACACCAGCCCGCCGTGCTCGGCGCAGAACGCCTTGAGGTCGGCGTAGCTGTTCATGTAGGTGACCGGCACGACGTCCGCGTCGGTCGCGGCCGTGAGCTCCGCCCAGGCCGCGTCGACCTGGAGCGCCTCCGCCATCCCCGCCATCGGGCACGACGCCTCCATGCTGGGGAGGACGACCGTCTGGTCGTCGTCGGTGATGATGTCGGCGGACTCGGCCATGAACGTGACGCCGCCGAAGACGACGTACTCCGCGTCGGCCGCGGCGGCCTCCTTGCTCAGTTGGTAGGAGTCGCCGACGAAGTCGGCGTGCTCGACTATCTCCCGTCGCTGGTAGTTGTGGCCGAGGATGACCACGTCGTCGCCGAGCGCGTCCAGCGCGTCTTCGATCCGCCGCGTTCGCTCGGCCTCGTCGAGGCCGCGGTATTCGGGCGGAAGCTGTTCGAGATTGTCGTATTTGAAGAGACTGAGTTCGGTATCGAACTCAGCGGTTTCCATTGCCGGCATTCTGGGTCTCCGTCGGGTACCTGTTCACAGAACTGTATAGTGAAAAAATTTTGTCTTCAATAAGTCGATCCGATTGACTTCAAATTCTCTAACCCCGATCAGAACTGCTCTTTCCGAACGGTTCACCCGGTCCGATTCGGAGGTCTCGTCCTCGGCTCACCGTGCGAGCGTCGTCCCGACTCGCCGAGCGAGCGGTTCTCCGTGATTCGTCGAGCGAGCGGTTCCCCAGCGATTCGTCCGACGAGTGCCGGTTTCCCCCACGATTATGCCGTGTCATCTCGTACCAACATACGGTATGTCACAGCAGGAAGTCCAACAGGAACTCCACGTCGACCAGTACACGCTCGGGCTCGTCGGGCCCGATCAGGAGTGGGCGGGCACGGTCGCGGACGGCGGCACGGTGACGACGTACACCCCGCCGGGCTGTTGGGGACCGATGGTGACCCCCTCGTTCCGCGGCGGCCACGAGGTGACGCGACCGATCCGCGTCGAGGGGGCCGAGGTCGGCGACGCCGTCGCGATCCACATCCGCGACGTGGAGGTGACGAGCATGGCGACGAGCACCGGGTCGATGGCCGAGCGCGACGAGGCGTTCGGCGACGACCCGTTCGTCGACCACCGGTGCCCCGAGTGCGGGACGACGTGGCCCGACTCCGTCGTCGAGGGCACCGGCGAGGACGCGATCCGCTGTGCGGAGTGCGGCGCGAACGCCTCCTCGTTCGGCTTCGAGTACGGCTACACCGTCGCGTTCGACCACGAGAACGCGGTCGGGGTCACGCTCGACAAGGAGGGCGCTCACGAGCTCGCGACCGACGCCGAACGCGTGATGGACATCCCCGAAAACGCCCGCCAACACCCGATACTCCTGTACGAGCCGGACGGGATGCCCGGCACGCTCGGCCGTCTCCGGCCGTTCATCGGCAACATCGGCACCACCCCGCCGGTCACTATGCCGGACTCGCACAACGCGGGCGACTTCGGACAGAACCTCATCGGCGCCGACCACGACTACGGCGTCGAGACGGAGGCGGACTTGGAGCTACGCACCGACGGCCACATGGACGTGCCCGAGGTCCGCGCGGGCGCGACGCTGATCTGCCCGGTCGTCGTCGACGGCGGCGGCGTCTACGTCGGCGACCTCCACGCGAACCAGGGCGACGGCGAGCTCTCCTTGCACACCACCGACGTGAGCGGGACGGTGACGATGGACGTGGAGGTGATCGAGGACGTCGACCTCGACGGGCCCGTCCTCCTCCCGAACGAGGAAGACCTGCCGTTCATCAGCGCGCCCTACAGCGACGAGGAGGCCGCGGCCGGGTCGGCGCTCGGGGACGAACACGGCGTCGACGTCGACACCGACGCCGCGCCGCTCCAGGTGATCGGTTCCGGCGCGACCGTCAACGACGCCACGCAGAACGCCTTCGACCGCGCCGGCACGCTGCTCGACATGAGCGAGGGCGAGGTGCGCGGCCGGTGTACGTTCACGGGCGGCGTCCAGATCGGCCGACTCCCCGGCGTCGTCCAACTCGACATGCTCGTCCCGACTGACGCCCTCGCCGACTCCGGCCTCGACGACGTGACGCGCGAACAGTACGGCCTGTAGACGGCGCCACGGCCGGACGGCGGTCGGTCAGCGGAGCGATCGGCCCCTGCCGGCGGTCGCCCGCGACGGCCCGGGCGGAATCCGTCTCGTCGGCCCCTGCGACTCCGCCAGTCGGCGCAGCCGTTCGACGCGCTCGTCGGTCGAGGGGTGCGTCGACAGCCAGCGCTCGGCGGGGTCTTCGGTCCGCTTCTGCGTGGAGAACGGCGCGAACGGCCACGTCGGCTCGGTCGCGCGCTCGATCCGGCGGAGCGCCCGCGCGAGCGCCATCGGGTCACCGGTCACCTCGGCCGCGCGGTCGTCGGCCGCGAACTCCCGCCTGCGCGACCGCGAGCGGGCGACGAGCGTCGCGAGGACGAACCCGGCGAACAGCCCCCCGGACAGCGCTCGGTGGAGCCGCGCGAACGGTCCCGAGCGGTCGCCCGGCCGCCCGCGGATCCACGCCGAGGCGGCGGCGAGTCCCGACAGCGCGAGCAGCGCCGGTAGCGCCGCGACCGTGGCGACCCCGACCACCGAGCGCCCGACCCCGTCGGCCATCGCGATCGCGAACCCGTCGTTCCCCTCCAAGTGCGCCAGTTCGTGGGCGAAGATCGCCTCGATCTCTCGGGGCGAGAGCAGTCGGAACAGCGACCGGTCGATCACCAGCGCCCCGCCGTCCGCGCGGCCGCCGACCGCGAACGCGTTCGGCGCGCGGGCGTCGGTGACGTAGAGGGCCGGCCGCTCGACGCCCGTCCGGGCCGCGAGCGAGTCGATCCGCCGGTGGAGGTCCGGCGCCCCCTCCCGGGGAACGCGGTCGCCCTCCAGGTTCGCGAGGATCTGCGCGGTGCCGACGCGATAGCTGAGGTACGCCGATCCGACGGCGAACGCCGCTAGCAGCGCGATCAGGACCGGGAGGTCGGGACGGGCGGCCCAGACGGCTCCCAGCGCGTCGGCGACCAGCAGCGCCGCGGTCAGGTACGCGGCAAGTAAGGCGACGCCGACGACCGCCGCGGCCGCGCGGAACGCGAGCCGAGCCATGTTGCGAGGTAGGCGTCGCGCGGCAAACAGCGTTGCGGCCGGCCGGTGCTCGGATGGCAGAACGCGCGTCTAGGCAGTTGCCAGTTCCGGGTCCCCCACCCGCTCCCGCCGAAAGGAAAAGCGGTAATTCCCCCGCGCCGAAATTCGGTGACATGGACGCACGCGTACGCGAACACGCCGAGATCATCGCCGACCACTCCACCGGCATCGAGTCGGGCGACGACGTGGTCATCCAGATGCCGAAGGAGGCCGAGGACCTCGCGGTCGCGCTCCACGAGGTCTGCGGGGACCGCGGCGCCAACCCGGTGTATCTCAACTACTCGAAGCGCGCGCAGCGCGCCTTCAAGCGCTCCTCGGAGGAGTTCTCCGAACCGAGCCATCGACGCGCCCTCTACGAGGAGGCCGACGTGTTCGTCATCGCCCGCGGCGGCGCCAACGCCACCGAGGACGCCGACATCGAACCCGACACGAACGCGGCGTACAACCGCGCGATGGAGGACGTCAAGCGGACCCGCCTCTCGAAGACGTGGTGTCTCACGCAGTACCCGACCGCGAGCCACGCGCAGCTCGCCGGGATGAGCACCGAGGCGTACGAGAACTTCGTCTGGGACGCCGTCTCGCTCGACTGGGACGAACAGCGCGAGTTCCAGTCGAACATGGTCGAGATCCTCGACGACGCCGACGAGGTGCGCATCAAGTCCGGCAACGAGACCGACCTCACGCTCGACGTGTCGGGCAACTCCACGCTCAACGACCACGGCGAGGCCAACCTCCCCGGCGGCGAGGTGTTCACCGCGCCCACGCGCGACGGCGTCGACGGCGAGGTCCATTTCGACCTCCCGCTGTACCGCTACGGCCGCGAGATAGACGGGGTCCGGCTCCGGTTCGAGGGCGGCGAAGTCGTCTCGCACTCCGCCGAGCGCAACGAGGAACTGCTCTCCGGCATCCTCGACACCGACGAGGGCTCCCGCCGGCTCGGCGAACTCGGCATCGGGATGAACCGCCAGATCGACCGGTTCACCTACAACATGCTGTTCGACGAGAAGATGGGCGACACCGTTCACATGGCCGTCGGCTCCGCGTACCCGGAGACGGTCGGCGAGGAGAACGCCGTCAACGAGTCCGCCGAACACGTCGACATGATCGTCGACATGAGCGAGGACTCCGTCATCGAGGTCGACGGCGAGGTCGTCCAGCGAAACGGGACCTTCGTCTTCGAGGACGACTTCTAGCGACCGCCGCCGCTCCGAAACGCGGCCGCGCCCGCCTCGGGTCGACCCGGGCGCCTCAGTCGGCCGCCGTCGCCGCTCCCGTCGCGCTCCGCCGGATGAACCCGACGTAGGCGATCAAGAGGACGCCGAACAGCCCGACGGTCCCGACCGCGGCGATCCCCGGGTAGTTGACGAGTGGCGCCATCACCGTGTCGGGGGCCACGACGGCGTCGAGGACGCCGGTGGCGACCGACAGCGCAAGCACCGCGAGCCACATCGTTCCCACCGCGTACCCGAGTTCGACGAGCCGACCGGTCCGGGCCGCGTGCGCGACGACGACGCCGCCGCCGACGACGGGGAGCGCGACGAGCGGGTTCGTCGGATCGGCCAGCAGGGCGCTGCCGCCGAGCGCGATCGCCGTCCAGTACACGGCGACGGCGACGACGGTGCGGAGCGGATCGGAGATGAACACGGTCCGTGGGTTCGCCGGGCCGCCACAAAACGACCGGGGTGTGCGTCGGACCGACCGGACGCACCGGTCGAACGAGCGCGAGCGTCCGCTGAAACACGCGAAAACCCGGTCAGACGTGCGGAAACGCGTTTCCCCGATCGAAGAGCTGTTCGTCACGTCGCGCGCTGCGTTTATCATTCGAGACCGCGTACGTGGACGTATGCCCGAGAAAGTGCTCTTCAAGTCGGAAAGCCGCCGAAGCCGCGAATCGATCGCCGCGTACCTGCGAGCGGTGGCGGACTCGCTGGACGCCGGCGACGCGATCACGCTGACGCAGGGGGGAGAATCGACGACCCTGGACCCGCCCGCAGAGCCGACGTTCGAAGTGAAAGCCGAGCGCGAGGGCCCCGCCGAGGGGTCGGGGGAACTGAGCGTCGAGTTCGAGATCGAGTGGGACGAAAACGCCGACTCGGCGGGTGCGGACGGCGAGTTACAGATCGAGTAGTCGCCGGCGCGGTGTCGGCCCGACTTACGGTACTTCGCCGGGGACCTCGACGAACGCGTCCCGGGCGGAGAGGTGATCGAGCGTGTCGTCGACCTTCAGTCGCACGGACTCGATCCGGTCGACGAGCTCCTCGTACTCCTCGGAGCCGGTCGTCCCGGCCGCCTCCAGCGCCGCCTTCTTCGAGGCGAGCGCGAAGAACTTCTGGCTCTGCTCGTCGAACGCGGCGCGGTGGAGGAGGACTTCCACCAGCGTGATCAGGTCCTCTTTGGTCACGGGTTTCGTCTTGTAGTCGTCGAACGGCATCTCGACGATGTCGACGTCGGGCTCGACCGCGGTCAGCATCGCCACGCGGGCGTCGTACCCCTCGCCGCGGATCGCGTCTAACACCTCGTGGCCGGACATGCCCGGCATCCGCCGGTCGAGGAGGACGACGTCGACCGTGTCGTCCATCGCGTCGATCGCCTCCTCGCCGCCGGTCGCGATCCGGACGTCGTACGCCGGGTCGAGATACACCCGGTACAGCTCCGCGAGGTCCGGCTCGTCGTCGACCGCGAGAACGGTCGCCTCCGGATCCTCAGTCATGGGCGGGCCCTCCCGGTCGTCGGCGCTCGGTTCGCGAGTGCCGGACCGGCGCGTCCGCCCGCCGTTCGTGCGTCCATACGCTCCGTTCGTTCCGCCTCAGGTTAAAAACCTCACCTCTCATTATCGTTTTTGATAGGGTCGGCCCTCAGGTGCGTTTCCGGCCGATCTGCGCTTCGACACGGCGCGACCGCCGCGCGCGGTGACGGACGCGATCCGCGGATTCGGCCCGGTCGATCCGACGCGCTCTCCGTGACCCAAAGGCACATTTACGCCCGCATCGTAACCGGACACAACAAATGTCTCACAGCCCCTCACTGCCCGATCGCCCGCGGTTGGAGCTCGACCCCGAGATGAGCGACGCGGAGCGGTTGGAGGCGATCCGCCAGCACTTCCGGCGGATCGTTCACGTGAACGAGGAACTGGAAGACCGTCTCGCGGACGCCGAGGGGCGCCGCGGCGAGTTGAAAGAGGACGTCGAGCAGCTGAAACGCGAAAACGAGGTGCTGAAGACCTCCTCGCTGTACATCGCGTCGGTCGAGGAGATCACCGACGACGGCGTCGTGATCAAACAGCACGGCAACAACCAGGAGGTGCTGACGCAGGCCGCGTCGCGGCTCGACGAGGACCTCCGCCCCGGCGACCGGGTCGCGATCAACGACTCCTTCGCGGTCCAGCAGGTGCTGGACGACGAGACCGACTCCCGGGCGCAGGCGATGGAGGTCACCGCCTCGCCGACCGTCACCTACGACGACATCGGCGGGATCGACGACCAGATCCGCGAGGTCCGCGAGGCCGTCGAAGATCCCCTCGAAAACCCCGAGCAGTTCGAGGCCGTCGGCGTCGAGCCGCCGAGCGGCGTGCTGCTTCACGGCCCGCCGGGCACCGGGAAGACGATGCTGGCGAAGGCCGTCGCCAACGAGTCCGACGCGACGTTCATCAAGATGGCCGGCTCCGAACTCGTCCGGAAGTTCATCGGCGAGGGCGCCCGGCTCGTCCGCGACCTGTTCGAACTCGCCGCCGAGCGCGAGCCCGCCGTCATCTTCATCGACGAGATCGACGCGGTCGCCGCCAAGCGCACGGACTCGAAGACCTCCGGCGACGCCGAGGTCCAACGGACGATGATGCAGCTCCTCTCCGAGATGGACGGCTTCGACGACCGCGGCGAGGTCCGTATCATGGCCGCGACCAACCGCTTCGACATGCTCGACGAGGCCATCCTCCGCCCCGGTCGCTTCGACCGCCTCATCGAGGTGCCAGAGCCCGCGGCGGAGGGCCGCGAGCGCATCCTCGAGATCCACACTCGGGACATGAACGTCGCCGACGACGTCGACCTCGGCGCCGTCGCCCAGAACTTGGACGGGTACAGCGGCGCGGACATCGCCTCGCTCGCGACGGAGGCCGGGATGTTCGCCATCCGCGACGGCCGTACGGAAGTGACGCAGGCCGACTTCGAGCAGGCCCGCGAGAAGCTCCGAGACGCCGACACGGAAGACGAGCAGGTCATCAACTACCAGTACTGACCCCCCGTTCCCGCGTCGAACCGAGCGTTCCGCTCGCAGCGTTCGCGAGCCCGTTTCGTCGGACAACAGCAAGTGTAGAGCGGCGCGCTCTGCGGTCGGTTCGTAACTCCTTACCGCGCTCGTCGCCGACCTCACGCAAATGAACACCATCCACGTCGCGGGCGGCGTCGGCGTCGCCGACACGGCGATGGCCTCCTACGACGCCGCGCTCGCGGACGCGAACCTCCACAACTACAACCTCGTGGCGGTCTCCTCCGTCGTCCCCGCCCAGGCGACCGTCGAGCCGGTCCCGGAGGCGCCCGAACTCGGCCCGGCGGGGAACCGACTCACCGTCGTCGAGGCGCGCCGAACCATCGGCCCCGACGACGAGGTCGACTTCCGAGAAGGCGGGCGCTCGGGCGCCGAGGACGCCGAGTCGACCCGCGCGCCGCGCCGACGCCCCGACGCGGTCGCCGGACTCGGCTGGGCGACGGGGCCGGGACCGGGGCTGTTCTACGAGGTGACCGGCGAGGACCCCGAGGGCGTCCGCGAGCGGATCCACGCCGGCCTCGACGACGGCGGCGACCTCCGCGACTGGGACCTCCCGGACCGCGAGACGCGCGTCGAGACCGTCGCCGCGGAGCCGGAGCGCTACGCGACCGCGGTCGTGATCGCCGCCTACGGCGAGTCGGAACCGATCCTGTGAGGGCGGGGCGACCCCGTTCGCCGCCGCCGACGCCTTTTTGACTCGTCTCCGCGTACGTGTCGTGTCCTCAATGAACGGCAACAACCCGTACGCCGGGGCACCGGGTGTGACGGACGCGGGCTCGCCCGCGGCCGTCGACCTCTCTCCGGACCAGGAACGACAGCTCCGGCGCGCGGTCGCCGGAATCGTATCGCGCACGGAATCGTATCTCCCCGACAGCTACGCCGTCGGCTCCGAACTGTCCGTCGGTGCGAACGGGCCGCAGGCGACGGTCGCGGTCAACCCGCCCGCGGGGCACCCCGTCTCGGCCGGCTTCACTCCCGACCCCGAGGACTTAGACGCCGGCATCGCCGAGTCCGACACCGACGAAGTCGCCCGCGGGTTGGCCGCCAGCGCGGCGGTCCAAGTGATGGACGCCGTCGGCGACATCACGCCGACCGCGAAGTGAGTCCTCCGAGCGCGAACTGAGTTCCGCGACCGCGAACGGCGTTACTCCGAGTTTTCCGGCTGCTCCGGCTCGTTTCTCTCGTCGCTGCTGCTATCGGTCCCCGCCGGAGCATCGCTCTCTCCCTCTCCTGAGCCGTCGCGTGGATACACCCGGCAGTCGCCCGCGTCCGGCGGTCTCACGACTCCGGTGACGCGACCGTACATCCCGAATATCTCCTCGTACCCCTGCTCGCTCGCGAGGATCGGGACCACTCCCGGTTCCTCGACGCGATGGGTGTACACGTCGTCCTCGGCGAACACCTCGCCTTCCGGGATCTCCTCGAAGTTCGCGTAGTGGACGCGGGGCTCTCCGCCGCCCTTCGGCACCTCCTCGTCTCCCGCCACGACGGTCGTCTCCGAGAACCTCGGCGGCTCGTCGTCGATAGCGCCGTGGGCCCGGAGGAACGCCAGACACGCCTCGTGGCCGAAAGTGACCGCGTCCTCGCTCCCCTGCTGTCCGACCTCGATCGAGACCGTGTGCGGAATCGTCGAGTCGAGCGTGGTCGACCGCAGTCCGCTCGCGTCGACGACGTGCTCGACCGGCAGCCCCGTGACGGTGCGGCGGACCGACTCCGTGAGGTCGCTGAAGATGGCGAACGCCGGCGGCGCGCTGTGAGAGGTGTGGAGCGCGAGCACCGCGTCCATCCCCTCCAACTCGGCCGCGAGCCGCGGCGCCAGCGCCCGCTCGTACTCCCCGCTGTCGGCGTCGCCCGGGAACGACCGGTTCAGGTCGGCGTCGGTGTAGCGCGTCTCGGCCGCCAGCGCCGGCTCGTTGGCGACGATCAGCCGCACGAGTCCGCCGGAGCCGTCGTCGGGTGCGTCCAGCCGTCCGAGTTCGTCCGCGAGGCGCCTGACGATCCGCTCGCCGGCGGGTTCGTCGCCGTGGATCCCGCCGACGATCGCGACGCGGGCCGACCCGGCGGACTCGCGGTCGATCGTTTGCATATCCACTCTACGTCGCGGTCCGCCCATAAATCGTCGCGATCCGTACTCGCCGCGATCAGCGGCCGAACCGAGCGGCGAGCGCGGCCCGATACCGTCGCGCCAACCGACGCGCGACGAAGCGGTCGCGGGGATCGACGCCGAGGACGGACAGCGACCCCGCGTACGCCGCGAGCCCGACGCCGCTCCCGACGACGATCACCGCCGGCCCCGCGAGGACCGCGCGGACCGCGTACATCGCGAGGACGGCGACGACGCCCGCCGCGATCGGCGTCAGAAAGGTCCGGTCGAACGGCCACAGCCCCTCGAACCGGCGCAGGAGGACGACCTGAATTCCGTTCTGGACCGCGATGGCGAGCGACGTGCCGAGCGCGGCGCCGACGAGCCCGTACCGGACGACGAACGCGTACGTCAGCGCGACGTTGAGGACCGCGAGCAGCCAGTCGAGCGCCATCCGCGCGTACTGGTGGTCGGTCATCATCAGGAGCCACCCCGTCGCGCCGACCGCGCTCCCGACGAAGACGCCACAGAGGTAGACGACGAGCGGGACGTACCCCGCCGCGTACGGCTCGCCGAAGAGCGTCAGGATCTCGCGACCGTACACCACTAACACGGCGAGGATCGGGGTGACCGCGGTGACGATCTGTCTGGTCACGGAGCCGTACACCGCGTTGAGCGTCGCCGTTCGGTCGGCGGCGTACAGGTCTGACGCGACCGGGGGCAACAGCTGGTTGAACGAGAGGAGGGGGATCCACGCGACCGCGATCACCACGAGGACGACGTTGTACACGCCGGCCGCGGTCGCCGTCAGCAGCGCGCCGACGAGCAGCACGTCGACGCGGTTCTGGAACACCTTTCCGAGGCTGCTCATCGCGACCGGGGCCGCGTGGTCGTAGAACCGACGGGCCTCCGCGCGGGCGCCCCGGAGCGACGGCCGGACTCCGGTGACGGACGCGGAGACCGGTACGGCCGCCACGGCGAGTACCGCGGTCGCGGCGACGATCACTCCCGCGACGCCGACGACGGAGTACCCGAGCGCGAGGGCCCCGAGCGCGCCGACGAGCCGGACGCCCGGTCGGAGCAGCTTGTTGAACAGGACCTCGCCGCGGGCGGACCCCACCGCCCGGAGGAGCGCGGACGCGACCATCACGACGCCGAGGAGCCCGACGAGCCCGCCGAACGCGCGCATTGTTCCCGGGAACGCGGCCTCGCTCACCGTCCGCGCGTTGATCGCCGGCGCCGCGACCCACACCCCGACCGCGAACGCGACGCCGAACCCGAGCGTCGTCGCGTACGCCAGCCCGGCGACCGTCCGCCGCCGATCCGGGTCGTCCGCGTACTCGGGGAGGTACCGCTGGATGGCCGGGACGCTCCCGAACGTCACGAGCCGCGAACAGAGCTGTGCGATCCGCCACGCCAGCGCGTAGACGCCGTAGGCGGTCGGTCCGAGCCCGCGGGTCAGCGCGAACTCCGCCGCCGTCAGCAGCGCGCGCTGGCCGGCGACGCCGCCGGAGGTGAGCACCGCGCCGTGCGCGATCGTCTCTAAGGCGTCGCGCTCGGCCTCGGGGATCCCGTCACCCTCGCGACGTCCGGACCGCTCGCCGCGCTCGCGGTCGACCGACCGCTCGTCGTGCTCGTCGTCGGGACGGTCCGCGTCCCCGTCGGGGTCGTCCTCCACGGTCGTCTCTGTCGAAGCGGTCGCGGTCCCGCGAAAAAAGCGACGCGTTTCGTCGCTGCCGACTCGGGCTCGCGCTCGGCCCGCCCGCGACTCACCAGCGCTGGTGGACGTGTTCGCGGACGCGGTCGTCGTACACCTCTGCCGCGGCCTCGCGCTCTGCCTCGGCGAGCGGCGCGGCCTCGCTCGCGGCCGCGTTCGACCGGACGTGCGCCGGCGTCGTCGACCCCGGGATCACCGTCGAGACGGCGTCGTGATCGAGGATCCAGCGGAGCGCGAACTCCGGCACGGAGCGGTCGTCGGGCAGGCGTTCCTCGAGCGCGTCGACCGCGTCGAGTCCCGCTTCGAACGGGACGCCGGCGAACGTCTCCCCGACGTCGAACGCCTCGCCGTCGCGGTTGTAATTCCGGTGGTCGTCCTCCGGGAACTCGTCGTCGCGCGAGAGCGCGCCCGTCAACAGGCCGGACGCGAGCGGCACCCGGCAGATCACGCCCACGCCGCGCGCGGCGGCCTCGTCGAGGAACAGCTCCGCGGGGCGCTGCCGAAACGGATTGAAGATGATCTGGACCGTCTCGACGCCGGGGTACTCGATCGCTTTGAGCCCCTCTTCGACGCGCTCGACGCTGACGCCGTAGCTCGCGATCCGGCCCTCGTCCGCGAGCGTTTCGAGCGCGTCGAACGTCTCCGGCCGGTAGTAGACGTCGGTCGGGGGGCAGTGGAGCTGGACCAGGTCCAGCGTGTCCATCCCGAGGTTCTCCCGCGAGCGGTCGACGAACCGCCGGAGGTTCCCTTCCGTGTAGCCGTCCGCCTCGTGCGGGTCGAGCCGGCGCCCGGCCTTCGTCGCGACGGTCACGTCGCCGCGCTCGATGTCGTCGGCGAGCGTCTCACCGACGATCCGCTCCGACCGGCCGTCGCCGTACACGTCGGCGGTGTCGAAGAAGTCGACTCCCGCGTCGCGGGCCGCCTCGACCGCCGCGACCGCTTCGTCCTCGGTGACCTCGCCCCAGTCGCTCCCGATCTGCCAGGCCCCGTAGCCGACCTCGCTGACCTCCCCAACGTCGCCGAGTTCGCGGTGGTTCATACGACGATATGATCGCGGCGGAGGCAAGGGCGTTCCGGAGCCCCCGCGATGGTTCCGGGACCAACCCCAGCCCTAACTCCGCCCGGCGCTCGCGACACCGCCTCGCGGCCGCCTCGTGACGGTCCCCGACCGCGTCGAGCCCCTCGTCGAGCAGGTGGCCGGGCGCCTCGCTGTCGCGAGGATGAAGCACGGCGTTTACAACCAACTGTCGGGGAGTTCGGCCTCGTTGTCGGCCAACAGTTGTAACAAGGGGTCGATGTCGCCGAAGTTCGATCCCTGTGTAACCTCCTGGGTGTCCCGGTTCCAACTGATAAACCCGTACTCGGCGAGTTTCGACAGGTGGGCGTAGTCCGCTGTGACGGCCCGGTCGAGTTCGTCGGCACTACCCTTCGAATCAGCAAAGACGACCGGCAGCGATTCCTGTGAGTCGCGAGTCAGTAGTTTCATCAGCACTTCCCGCCGCTGGCTGTGATTCAACGCATCAAGCGCTTCGTCCACCGGGACGCGGGCTAACTCATCAAGCATGCCGGCGGGCGGCTCTTCGCGCTGTTCCATAAGGCCCGTTTCGGGGCCAATGGGCGTTATTCCGCCGCATTTTCACGGGCGCAACAGTTCTGATTAACCGCGTTAACATATTACACACCAGAGGTTATTGCCGCATCGACTAGGAATTCGGCGGTATTCCCCTGCGATCCGCCTGCTATCTATAACACGTCCGCCAGCGCGTCCATCGTCTCCTCGACTCGGTCGACGCGAGCGTTGTGGCCCATGTGGCCGACGCGGAGGATGTCCTCGGCGCCGTCGCCGAGCCCCGTCGCGAGGAGGACGCCGTGCTCTTTCCGTAGCGCCTCCTGGAGCGCCTCGGCCCGCCCGGGGACCTCGAAGGCGGTCACCGTCGGCGAACTGCGCTCGGGGTCCGGAACCGGCTCCAGCCCCAACTCCGCGCCGCGCTCGCGACACCGCGCCGCGGCCGTCCGGTGTCGCTCGCGTACCGCGTCGAGCCCCTCGTCGAGAAGCAGCCCGAGCGCCGCGTCGAGCGCCACTACCTCGGTCGTCAGGTGCGTGTACGGGAAGCCGTCGCTCACGTCGCGGAACGGCAGGAAGTTCGCGTACAGCGAATGCGGGTCCCGCTCCTCCATCGCGGCCCACGCCCGGTCGCTCACCGCGGCCGTCGCGAGGCCCGGCGGGGCGCTGAAACACTTCTGGGAGGCGCCGAGACAGACGTCGATCCGGTCGGTCGGCACCGAGACTCCACCGAGCGAGGAGACGGCGTCGACGACCGTGAGGATCTCACCGTCGGCGGCTTCGAGGCGGTCGAGCGCGGCCGCGACGTCGTTGAGCGTCCCCGTTGGCGTCTCGCAGTGGACCATCGTCGCGAGGTCGTAGTCGGCGTCGCCGGCCGCCAGCGCCTCGTCGAGCGCGTCGAGCGGGAGCGGCTCGTCGTGATCCGCCGCGACGAGGGTCGGGTCGCCGCCGTACGACTCCACGAAGTCGGCGAATCCCTCGCCGTAGAGCCCGTTCGACAGACACAGCACCTCGGTGCCGGGCTCGACGAGCGAGGCGACCGCGGCCTCCAGACCGAGGATGCCCTCGCCGCCGAGAGCGACGACATCGCGGCCGGCCGCCGCAGAGTCCGCCGAACCGGCGCCGTAGACGGCCGCCAGCCCCTCCGTGAGACGGTCGTATATCTCCCGGAACCGCGGATCTACGTCGGGGTTGATCAGCTCCCGAGACATCGCGTCGCGCACCGGTTCGGGGACCGCCGTCGGCCCCGGCGTCATGAGCATACGCCCCGGTTCGGCCGTTCGCATATAAACGGTCCGCGAAACGGCGGCCGACACGCTCATATATTTCTGTCGCCTGAGTTCCGGTACGATGATGCTCCCGACTCACGTGCTGGCGGGGATGCTGCTCGCGGCCCCGCTGGTGCGCGTGGCGCCGGAACTGGCGCCGATCGGGTTCGCCGCCGGCTTCCTCGGCGGACTCGTCCCCGACCTCGACATGTACGTCGGGCACCGCAAGACGCTTCATTACCCGGTCTACTACTCCGCGCTCGCGGTGCCCGCCGGCCTCGCGGCGCTCCTGGCGCCCTCCCCGGTCACCGTCGGCGCCGCGTTCTTCCTCCTCGGCGCGGCGCTCCACAGCGTCGCCGACATGTTCGGCGGGGGGTTAGAGCTCCGGCCGTGGGAGGGGAACTCGGACCGCGCGGTGTACGACCACCACCGCGAGGAGTGGGTCTCCCCGCGCCGCGGCGTGCGGTACGACGGCGCCGTCGAGGACCTCGCGCTCTCCGTCGGACTGGCGGTCCCGCTGTTCCTGCTGGTCGAGGCTCCCCTCCGGCAGGTCGTGGTCGGCACGGTCGTCGTCGCGGCCGTGTACACGGTCCTCCGGCGACGACTGGCGGAGATCGCCGCGGTACTGATCCCGCTGTGCCCGGACGCCCTCGACCCGTACCTCCCCGAGCGGTACCGGTGACCCCGCCGCCGTGGCCGGGAACCAAGCGCTTACTTTCCCCGCCTCGTTTGAACCGATAACAGCCCGCGCCGGCGACCGGGTCGGTCCCGGCGTGCGCAACCCACCATGCAACAGTACCTCGACCTCGTCGACGACGCGCTCTCGACCGGCACGTACAAACCGAACCGGACCGGCGTGGACACCATCGCGACGTTCAGCGGACAGTACACCGTCGACCTCGGGGAGGGCTTCCCCCTCCTCACCACGAAGAAGATGGACGGCTACCGCTGGAACTCGCTCATCCACGAGGTGCTGTGGTACCTCTCCGGCGAGGAACACATCCGGAACCTCCGCGAGGAGACGAAGATCTGGGACGCCTGGGCGGACGAGGAGGGCAAGCTCGACACGGCGTACGGCCGGTTCTGGCGACGCTACCCGGTCCCCGAGGCGTCGGCCGCCCTCCCGGGCGAGACGTGGCCCGACGACGCGGACCGCTGGGTCACCGTCGAGGAAGACGAAGACGGCGCGACGCGTCGGACCTTCGATCAGATCGGGTACGTCCTCGACACGCTGGAGGAGAACCCCCACTCCCGGCGGATGGTCGTCAACGCGTGGCACCCGGCGAACGCCGCCGTCTCGACGCTGCCGCCGTGTCACTACACCTTCGTCGTGAACGTCCAGGACGGACGGCTCAACCTCCACCTCACGCAGCGCTCGGGCGACATCGCGCTCGGCGTCCCGTTCAACATCGCGGCGTACGCCCTGCTCGCGAACGCGCTCGCCCAGCGGAGCGGCTTCGAGGTCGGCGAGTTCGGGCACACCGTCGTCGACGCGCACGTCTACTGCGGGCGCGGCGACCGGGGGAAATGGTACGCGAACAACCTCAAATACGTCCAAGAGCGGCTCGCGAACGTCGAGAACAAGAACGGCTACCTCGACGTGAAAAGCTGGGTCGAGCGCACCGCGCCCGACGAGCCGAACGGGCAGGAGGGGTACGACCACGTGCCCGGGCTGCTCGAACAGCTCTCCCGCACGCCGCGCGAGCGCCCGCGCATCGACATCGCGGACAAACCGCTCGACGAGCTGACCTACGACGACGTCGAGGTCGTCGGCTACGACTCCGCGGACGGCATCTCGTTCGCGGTCGCGGAGTGATGGCGGACACCGACGCGTCCGACGGTCCGGACCTCGTCCTCGTCGCGGCGGTCGCCGAGAACGGCGTGATCGGCGCGGCCGACGGGATGCCGTGGCACTACCCGGCGGATCTGGCGCACTTCAAGCGGCTCACGACGGGCCACCCGGTGATCGTCGGTCGGACGACCTACGAGGACATCGCCGACCGGATCGGCGGCCCCCTCCCCGACCGGACCAGCGTCGTGTTGACGACGCGGTCGATCGGCGACGCCGACCTGCCCGACGGCGCGGTCGTGGCCGGCGACCTCGACGAGGCGCTGTCGCGCGCGGCGGCGGACGCGGCCGACCGCGGCGTCGACGCGGTGTACGTTGTCGGCGGCGCGACCGTCTACGAGGCGTTCCTCGACCGCGCCGACCGGATGGTCATCACCGAGATCCCCGAGCGTCCCGACGGCGACACCCGGTTCCCCGACTGGGACGCGGCGGCGTGGACCGAGACCGATCGCGAGGAACGGGAAGTGCTCGCGTTCGTCACGTACGAGCGGCGCGCCGGGGAGTGACGGCGGCCGGCCGCGCGACCGCTCTCATTCCAAAAACCGGGACTCCACGTCGCCGGACGGCATCATACAGCGGTCCTTCTTGCCGAACCACCGGTATCGGTGATCGGCGACGAAGTCGTACACTCGGTCGCGGACCGCCGCGGGAACGTACCGGAACGGCGAGAGCAGCCGGTAGCCGCCGCCGAGCCCCGACGCGATCTGAATGACCGCCGCCGACTTGACGTAGCTCTCGCCGTCCTCGATCAGGACGATCGATTCGAGTTCGTCGGTCGGGAGGTCGTGTTCCGCCAACAGCGCCTGTCCCACGTCGGACTGGAGGGAGGCGAACCGGTACTTCCCCTCCGGATCGCGGGGGTAGACGAACTGTACGAACCCGCTACAGAGGTTACAGACCCCGTCGAAGAGCACGATCGAGGCGTCGTCCGGAATCTCCCGGTCCATCTCTCGTCCGCCTACGCCGTCGTCGCAGTTCAGAATTGCGGTCGCGTCGGTCCGGGACGGTGTCCGGTCACTCTTCGAGGACCGTCGAGCCGCGACCGATCTGCGTCTGGTAGGCGCGCGCCTCGATCCCGGCCCCGGCGAAGGCGTCGAGCATCCCGGCCGCCACGTCGCGCCGGTCGCGCTCGCGGCAGGCGGCGATCACCGCGGGGCCGGCGCCGCTGACCGTGACGCCGGTCGCGCCCGTCTCGAAGGCGGCGTCGCGGACCGCGTCGTAGCCGGTGATGAGCCTGGCGCGCTCCGGCGTGACCACCGGATCGTCCATGCCGAGCCCGACGAGCTCCGGGTCCGACCGGCACATCCCGACCGCGAGCGTCGCCGCGTTGCCGACCGTCTCGACGAGGGCGTCCATGGAGGCGGTCTCGGGCACGACGCGGCGCGCGTCGCGCGTCGAGACGGCCACGTCGGGCAGACAGACGACGAGCGGAATTCCGGCGTCGACCGACCACGTCCCCTCGGCGGTCGTCACGGTGAAGCCGCCGAGGATCGAGGGCGCGACGTTGTCCGCGTGCGCGACCCCGGAGACGACCGCCTCGCCCTCGGCCGCGATCGGGACCAGTTCCTTCCGCGAGAGACCGCGGTCGTACAGGCGGTTGAGCGCGACCGCTGCGCCAGCCGCGCTCGCGGCCGACGAACCCAGCCCCGAGGCCGGGCGCACGCCCTTGTCGATGTGGATCCGCGCGGGCGCGTCGAGCGCCTCGACGACGGCGCCGACCGTGTTCTTCTCCGGGTCCTCGGGGATGTACTGCGCGCCGACGCCCGTGACTTCGATCGTCGTCTCGGCCGCCTTCTCGACGGTGACGACGTCCGCCGGCCGCGAGAGCGCCGCGCCGAACACGTCGAAGCCGCTCCCGAGGTTCGCGCTCGTCGCGGGGGCCCGTACCGTTACCATGGCGGGGAGTGTCGCCGGGGGGAAAAAAAGGAGCGGGATCGCACAGAGACGACGGCGGGGTCGATCGCGGTCGGCGGGGAGGGGGGCCGCGGGGTTCTCAATCGAGCGGTGCCGTCAGTCGGACATCGTCCACAGCAGCGCCCCGATGAGCACGAGCGGGACGCCGAGGAGGATGAACGTCGGCGGCATCGTCGTGTTCGGCGCGACCAGGAAGATGACGCCGAAGACGGCCAGGATCGACGCGATCATCTTCTGGGACTTCAGCGGCGCGGCTCCCAGAACCGAGACGATGAGCCCCAACAGTAGGACGTGCCCGAGGTGGTAGTCGAGCAGGAACGTGTCGATGACCAGCGGCAGGAGCATTCTTGGCTGAAGGTGCGAGCGAATCGCGCATTAAAGTTCCGTTTCTCGCGGCCGGGGGGAACCCGACCCCCGGCCTCGGCGTCCGCTCCGCGTATCTCGTCTCTTCCGGCGTCTCAGCCGTCAAGCGGGAATCGTTCGGCCCCGCCGCGGTGCCCGCCTCGTGCCGATCATATAAGAGTCGTCGGTGCGACCGGCGACCGTGCGACTCGTTCAGGTCATGATTCCGGCGGGCAAGCGGGCGGCGGTCGTCCGCGCGCTCGACGACGAGGGGGTTGACTACGTCGTCACCGACGAGACGAGCGGTCGGGAGTACACCGCGGTCGCGACGTTCCCCCTCCCGACGGCCGCGGTCGAGCCGGTCTTGGAGCGACTGCGGGAGGCGGGGATCGACGAGAGCACTTACACCGTCATCGTCGCGGCCGAGACGGTCATCTCGCGGCGCTTCGAGGCGCTCGAAGACGAGTACGAAGAGGACGCCGACCGCGGCGGCGACCGGATCTCCCGCGAGGAGCTTCAGGCGAAGGCGGACGGCCTCGCCTCGGGGCTCGGGACGTACGTGCTGATGACGGTCATCTCGGCGGTGATCGCCACGGCGGGGCTCCTGTTGGACTCCCCCGCGACCGTCGTCGGTTCGATGGTGATCGCGCCGCTCATCGGGCCCGCGATGTCGGCGGCGATCGGGACCGTCGTCGACGACGAGGCGCTGTTCCGGCGCGGCGTGCGGATGCAGGTCCTCGGCGTCGCCGTCGCGGTCATCGCGGCCACGCTGTTCGCGTTCGCGTTGCGCTCGCTCGCGTTGGTCCCGCCCGGGCTGAACCCGCTCGAACTCGCCGAGGTGTCGGAGCGGCTCGCGCCCAACGTCCTCGTCTTGGTCGTCGCGGTCGGCGCCGGGGTCGCCGGTATCGTCTCGCTCATCACCGGCGTCTCGGCGACGCTCGTGGGCGTGATGATCGCGGTGGCGCTCATCCCGCCGGCCGCCGCGGTCGGCATCGGGATCGCGTTCCGCATCCCTCGGCTCGTGCTCGGTGCGGGCGTGATCGTCGCGGTGAACGTCCTCTCGATCAACCTCTCGGCGCTCGTCATGCTGTGGTACGAGGGGTACCGCCCCCAGCGGTGGTTCCGCGAGGACGAAGCGCGCGCCGCGTTCCTCAAGCGCGCCGCCGTGCTGGTGGCCGCCATCGCGCTCCTCTCGGTGTTCCTCGGCGGCGTCACCTACGAGTCGTACGTCGCCTCCACCACGGAGGCCGACATCCGCGCCGCCGCGACCGACGAACTGACCGCGCTCGACTCGGAGTTCGAACTGCTCGAGATGAGCGTCGAGCGCAGCGGGACGGTCCCGCCGCTCGAAACCGACCGGGTGGTGGTGACGGTCGGCGCCCCGCCCGGCGAGGCCGTCGACGGGATCGCGCCCGCCCTCGACGACCGGATCGAGACGGTCGTCGGCGGCGAGGTCCGCGTCGAGGTCCGCACGGTGACCGTCGAGCGCGCCTGAGCGTCGACTCGGCTACCCCTTCCGGTCGAGTGATCTCCGAGTTTCCGGACGAACGTCCAACTCCGCGCGGAACCGGCGGATGCGTTCGTCGTTCCGTCAGTTTTTGTGCTCCTGACGGGAAGAGCAAGTGCTTTTTACCGGGCCGGCGTGGCCTTCGCTAGTGACGGACCCAACGCAGTCCGACGACGACGATTCGATGCGAGAGGTCGTCGAGCGGTCCCGCAGCGGCGCGCCGGCGGTCGGCGAGGCCGTCCGGGATCGGTTCTCCTCCGACGAGGTGTTCCAGCGCATCATCGCGGCCGCGGACGAGGAGGTCACGTCGGGGAGCCGCGAGCTGTTCTTCAGCGGGCTCGCCGCCGGGCTGGCGATCACGATCACGTTCATGCTGTACGCGTCGCTGACGGCGGCGACGGACTCCCATCCGATCTTGAGCGTCCTCCTGTACCCGCTCGGGTTCATCTACATCATCATCGGCGGCTACCAGCTATACACCGAGAACACCCTGCCGCCGGTGGCGCTCACGCTCGAACGGCTCGCGAGCGTCCCGACGCTGCTTCGCCACTGGCTCATCGTCCTCGCGGGCAACTTCACCGGCGGTGCGATCGGCGCGCTCGTCCTCTCGTACGGGGGCGTCTTCTCGGGCGACACCGTCGCGGCCGCGACGTACATCTCCAGTTCTGGCTTCGACGTGCCCTTCTGGCCGCTCTTCTTCAAGGCCGCGATGGCCGGGCTGATCGTCGCCGGCGTCGTCTGGGTCGGCTTCGCCTCGACGGACTCGTTCACCCGGCTCGCGGTCGTCTACCTCGCGTTCCTTGCGATCCCGCTGGGGAACCTCTACCACGTCGTCGTCTCGTTCACCGAGGTGCTGTACCTGATCTTCGCCGAGAGCCTCGGCCAGTACTCGGGCGCCGTCGGGCTCTACGACGGGCTCGTCGGGTTCGTCCTCCCCGTCCTGCTCGGGAACACCCTCGGCGGGATCGTCTTGGTCACGCTCGTCAACTACTTCCAGACCAGCGAAGAGCGACTCGAAGAAGCGCGCTTCGAGGGGATGAGCCGCCGGCTGACCGTCCCCGAGTGGGTCTTCGGCCGCGCCGCCGGGCGGTCGTACGTCCCGATCTTAGACGCCACCGAGGCGGCCCTGTTCGCTGGCGAGGGGTACCGGGTCATGGTGCCGATCACGAACCCCCGAACCGACGGGCCGATCGTCGAGTTGGCGGCGCGGCTCGCGAGCAGCCACGAGGAGGGCGTCGTCCACATCGTCCACGTCGTTCAGACGCCCGAGCGCATGTCGCTCTCGAGCGGGGACGCGGGGCGCCGGATAGCCGACGTCTCCGCCGAGGGGATGCGGAACCTGCGGTCGACCGCGGCGGCACACGACGTCGAGGTGTCGACCTCGACCGTCGTCTCCCACCACTCGTTCGGAGAGGTGTTCAACATGGCTCGTCGGACCCGCCCGGACGCGGTGTTGATGGGCTGGGGCGACGACCAGCTGTGGAGCGCCGCCCGCGCGGAACGCCCGATAGACGAGCTCACAAACCAGCTCCCCTGTGACTTCCTCATCCTCAACGAACACGAGCTCGACACCTCGCGGATCCTCATCCCGACCTCCGGCGGTCCGGACTCGGCGCTGAGCGCGGAGGTCGCGAAGGTGCTCGCCGAGACCGCCGGCGCCGAGGTGTCGCTGCTTCACGTCGTCGACGGGGCGGAGGACAGAAGCCGGGGCGAGGCGTTCCTCGCGGCGTGGGCCGAGAAACACGGTCTCAGCGACGCCGAGCTCGTCGTCGACGACGGCGGCGACGTAGAGGCCGGCATCGCGCGGGCGGCCGCCGACAAGACGCTCGTCATCATCGGCGCCACGGAGAAGGGACTGCTCTCGCGGCTCGTCTCGAACTCGCTCCACCTCGACGTCATCAACGACGTGGACGCGTCGGTGCTGCTCACGGAACGCCCCAGCTCCCGGTCGCTGCGAGAGCGGCTGTTCGGCTCCGGTCGTCGCGCCACAGACCTCTCTCGCGGCGTCGAGCGCGAGCCGGGACGGTCGGAGGGTGCCGACGTGCGGTCCTCGGGGGGCCGGCGAGGCGACGACGCGAACGGCGGGGCTGACGACGGCACCGGCGGCGGACCTGCTCCCGGCACCGGCGACGGGCCTGCTCCCGGCACCGGCGGCGGACCTGCTCCCGGCAACGGGAGAGACGACGCCGGCGACGAACTGTCCGACGAGCGGCCGAATCACGACGACGCCTACGTCGTCGACCACGAGAACGCGGACGAGGAGGCGTCCGCGGACCGCGACGACGACGGCGACGGCAGATAGCGAAAACGGCTCTTTGCGTTATCGGCGATTTATAGGCGTCCCCGATCGATCGCCCGGGTATGGACAGACGACTAACGGCACTCGTCGGTATCGTCGCGCTCGTCGCGCTGGCGGGCTGTTCGGGACTCGCGGGAACCGCGACCCCGGACGCCGCGGACGAGCCGCAACTGGAACGGAGCATCGAAGTGACGGCGGCGGGCGAGGCCACGTCGATGCCGGACCGCGCCACGCTCCGCGTCGCGGTGACCGCCACCGGCTCCGACACGAAGTCGGTCCGCGACGAACTCGACGCCGACGACGAGGCGCTCCGCAGCGCACTGGCGGACTGGGGGCTCGACGACGAGGCGATCCGGACCGAAGAGTACGACGTCCGCGAGAGCTACGAGACCCGCGACGATCCGAACCGGACGCGGTACGAGGGGATCCACCGGTACGCGATCGAACTCGACGACGTCGACGCCGTCGGCGAGGTCATCGACGTCGCGGTCGACGCGGGCGCGGACGAGGTCCAGCGCATCCAGTTCGGACTGAGCGAGGAGACGGAACGGGAGGTGCGCGAGGAGGCGCTCGAGACCGCGATGGCGAACGCCGACGAGGACGCGGCCGTGCTCGCCAACGCGAGCGGGCTCGAAGTGTCCGGCGTCTACGAGGTCTCGACGGCGCAGTCCGGCGGCGGAGCGTACGTGGCCAGGGGCGTCGAGACGGCCGCCGCCGGCGACGCGGGCGCGTCGACGAGCGTCGAGACCGGGGACGTGAGCGTGACCGTCTCCGTGAACGTGGTGTACGAAGCGGTGCCGGCCTGACCGAACGACCGCAGTAGCCCCGGCCTCTGCGCGCCGCGGCCCGAATCGAGAACCGACTACTTCCCGTCGCGGGTGGGGAGGTCGGGCTCGTAGCCGACCGCGTCGACGGCCATGTCGAGGACGGCCTCGACGTTCTCGTCTTCCGTGACGCTCATGGTCGCGTCGACGGACTTCGCTTTGACTCCCTCGAAGCGGTCGTGTTTGTTCGCCACCGTGAGCAGCGGGACGTCCGCGCCGAACAGCTCGCGGACCTCCTCGCGGAGCTCCAGTTGGACGTCGAGCGGGTAGCCGCAGTCACCGGAGGGGTCGAGGACGAAGACGACGGCGTCCGCGAGGTGTTCGAGAGCGCTCACTGCCTGGCGTTCGATGTCGTTGCGCTCGTCTTCCGGCCGGTCGAGCAGGCCGGGCGTGTCGACGATCTGGTAGCGGACGTGGTCGCGCTCGAAGTGGCCGATCTGGACGCCCTTCGTGGTGAACGGGTACTCCGCGATCTGGTTCGACGCGCGGGTGACCCGGTTGACGAACGAGGACTTGCCGACGTTCGGGTAGCCGGCGACGACGATGGCGGGCTCGTCCGGCTTGATGTCCGGCAGCACCTTCAGTTGGTCGCGGGAGTCGCCGATGTACCGCAGGTCGTCTTCGATCTGGTCCATCACGTCCGCCATGCGGGCGAACGCCTGCTTGCGGTGTTTCCGCGCGGTGTCGACGTCGGAGTTCCGGATCTTCGTCGTGTACTCGTCGCGGAGGTCCTCGATCTGGCGGCTGGCCCACATCACCTGTGAGAGGGCCTGTCGGAGGCGGTCGACGTCGACGAGCGCGTCGGCGAGCTCGTAGTAGAACGGGTCCACGTCGAAGCCGAAGTCGGGCCACGAGGTGACGACGTTCTCTAAGTTGTCCGAGAGCACGTTGCCGGCGGTCCGCAGCATCGACTCCTGCGCCTCGTGGCCGCGCTTCGCGCGTCCGGCCCGAGCAGCCCGCGAGAACGCCTTGTCGACGAGTTCCTCCGCGCGCGGAGTCGTCGGGAGGCCCTCAAATATCATGTTACCCCGGCTTCGCCGCCGACGCGTATAAGAGCGTCCGTTCGTCCACCGCCGCGACACGCCGGCACACGCCCGGTACGTTCTCCCTTCCGACCGTCCGAGCGCGGCGACCGCACCGTGACCGACCTCGTAGCACCGCCGGCCGGACTCGGATGATCGATCGTCATCCACCACGCGCATATTTCGAGTAATACTTATGCGCCAAGGAAATACCGCAGGTCATGTCACGCTCGTTCACGCCGACGGCGTACGAGGACATCGACCCGGACCGTCGCCCGAGTCTCGCGGCGGCCCTGATCCCAGTGTTCGCCGTCGTGGCGTTCCTCGGCATCGGCTCGGCCGTTCTCGGCTTGGACCCGCACCCGCCGCTCCTCTGGAGTATCGCCTTCGTCGGAGCGTTCGGCCTGTGGCTCGGCTACGACTGGGACGACCTGTTCGACGGCATCGCGAACGGACTCGTGATGGGGCTACAGGCGATCCTCATCATCTTCACCATCTACGGGCTGATCGCGACGTGGGTCAGCGCCGGCACCATCCCGAGCCTGATGTACTACGGGCTGGAGGTGCTCTCGCCGACGACGTTCCTCCCGGCGGCAGCGGTCCTCGCCGCCGTCGTCGCGTTCGCGATCGGCTCCTCGTGGACCACGGTGGGGACGCTCGGCGTCGCCTTCGTCGGCATCGGCGCGGGTCTCGGCGTCCCCGCGCCGATGACGGTCGGAGCAGTCCTCTCGGGCGCGTACGCCGGCGACAAGCAGTCGCCGCTCTCCGACACGACGAACCTCGCCGCCGGCGTGACCAACACCGACCTGTACGCGCACATCCGCCGGATGCGGACCGGCACCGCGATCGCGTTCGGCCTCGCGGTCCTCGCCTTCGCCGCGGTCGGCCTCCGCACGAGCGGGAGCATCCCGGCGGGCCGGATCGCGGCGATCCAGGGCGGACTCACCGAGACGTACGCGATCACGGTCGTCGCCTTCGTTCCGCTGGTCGTCACCTTCGGGCTGGCGCTGCGCGGCTACGCCGCGCTCCCGACCCTCGTCGCCGGCGTCTTCGCCGGCGCGTTCACGACGATCCTCCTCCAGGGAGCCGGCTTCGTCGCCGCGTGGGAGACGTTCATGTACGGCACCGCGCCGGAGTCGGCCTCGGCGACGGTGAACGACCTCCTCGCGACCGGCGGACTCACCGGCTCCGCGTGGACGATCACGGTCGTCGTCGCCGCGCTGTCGCTCGGCGGCATCTTGGAGCGAACGGGCGTTCTCGCGGTGATCGCCCACGCGTTCACCTCGGCCGTGAAGAGCCCGGGCGCGCTCGTCGCCGGGACCGGCGTCTCCGCCATCGTCATCAACGCGCTCACCGCTCAGCAGTACATGAGCATCGTCCTGCCGGGCGTCACGCTCCGGAACACCTACGACGAGTTCGGCCTCGACACCGATCAGCTCTCCCGCGCGGTCGAGGCCGCCGGCACGCCGACCGGCGCGCTGATCCCGTGGCACGCGGGCGCCGTGTTCATGGCGACCGCCACCGGCGTGCCGACGCTGGAGTACGCGCCGTACTACCTGTTCGCGTACTTCTCGCCGATCGTGCTGTTCGCGATGGCGGCGACCGGCTACTCGCTGGACGTGACGCCGACCGCGGCCGGGGCGCCCGCCGCCGACGAGCCGTCCGTGGCGACCGACGACGACTGATCCGCTACCTCCGAGGTCATCAGCCCGGTCGCCGAAACGCGAGACCGTACATCCGCCCGACCGACTCCGACCCGATCTCGGCCGCGAGCCGACGAGCGGTCGCCGACAGCGTATCGCTCGCTTCACCGGGGCATTCCGCGGCCATGGAGGTCGCCTCGTCGGCGTGCGCCGAGACGTGACTCTCGGTCCAGGGGACCGGCTCCAAGAGCGTCCGCTCCCGCTCGAACTCCCAGCCGTGGCCCGCGAAGAACCGTCGCAGGAACGCCGCCGGGTAGAAGGTGAGCGCCGGGCGGCCGCGGGCCAGTTCCGACGCGGCGTTTTCGACGGCGAACAGCTCGCCGATCGCGGCGCCGTCGGGCAGCGGATCGTAGTCGTCGACGACGAGGTGCGCGCCCGGGGCCGCGACCCGTGAGAGCTCCTCGGCCACCGTCGACAGCGCCGCGGGATCGAGGACGTTACACAGACCGTGCGCGGTGATCAGGCCGATGGAACCGTCGGGTAGGGGGATCGACCGGAGGTCCGCCTCCAGCACCGCCAGCCGCTCGGCGTCGCTGCCGCGGTCGTCGCCGTCGCCGCTGTCGGTGACGCGTCTGCGCGTCGTCCGCGCGTGGTCCCGGTCGTTCGTCACGGCGTACACCCGAGCGGCGCCGTTCGCGAGCAGTCCGGCGGTCGCGTTCCCGACGCCCGCACCGGCCTCCAGACAGCGTCTCCCGGCCACCGGTCGGTCGTCGAGCGCGGTCGCGACCGTGCCTGGCACGTCCATCCGCCGTTCTCAGTGGTGGAGCTGTTCGGGAACCGGGCTGTCGTCGTGGCGCACCCGTTCGATCAGCGACCGCTGAGCGGCCTCGTCCATCCCGTCGTAGTCGGCCGCGGCCTCGAGGATCATGGTGACGAGCTTCGGATCGCCGGCGTTGATGACGCTGGTGACTCCCTGTGCGGCGGCGAAATCGAACCGCTCGCGGATCTCGTCGGGCGCGGTGACCGGCCGGTACCAGTTCGCGAACGGTCGGTCCGCCTCGGGGAGCTCGTCGGTCGGTGGCCACGAGCCGCCGGCGAACGCCTTGATCCCCAGCGTCCCGACGTTCTTCTCGTCGGCGCGGGCGAGGACCGCCTCGTAGTCGTACTCGTCGTCGTCCTTCCCGGCGACGACAGGGTTCAGGGGGAACATCACCGACTCGAGGTCGTCGATGCGGTCGAGCGCGTCGAGGATGAGTCCGGGGTCGCCGTGGCTCGTCAGGCCGATGTGGTCGATCAGCCCCCGCTCTTTGGCCTCGCGGAACGCCGCGAGCGCCCCGTCGTCGCCCGTGATCTCGTTCAACTCCTCGTCGTACTCGAGCCCGTGGACCTGGTACAGATCGATCTTCTCGACGCCGAGGCGGTTCAGCGACCGGTCGAGCTCGCGCCACGCGCCCTCGTAGGTCCGCTCTTGGGTCTTACAGCCGAGGAAGATCTCCTCGCGGTGTTGGCGGAGCTTCGGGCCGAGCTTCAGCTCCGCGTCGCCGTACGTCGGGGCCACGTCGAAGTGATTGACCCCGTAGTCGAGGACGTGTTCGACCAGCTGGTTCGCGCCCTCCTGTTCGAGCCAGTTGAGCGCGATCGCGCCGAAGGTCATGACGGTGCTGTCGTGGCCGGTGTCTCCGAGCGGGCGAGTCTCCATACGTGCGCCATCACGCTGGGCTGACATAACAATTGGCGGCCGTGAGCCGGACGTGGCGGGCGCCCGGAAGCGGGACGCGGTCCGGTAGGTTTACCGCCGTCGGCGCCCCCCAAATCGCACATGAGCCTGGAGGTCGCCGTCGCCGCCCCGTTCAAGACCCGGGCCCAAGAGCGGCTCGGGCAGGGGGAGTTCGTCGTCGCGCTGTCGCTGGAGCGGGAGTGGTTCTCCCCCGATCAGGCGAAGCGCCTCGTCGACGTCGCGGTGGGTCGGGGGTTACTGGCGTCCGAGGACGGCGATCTGGTCCCGCGGTTCGACCCGGCGGAGGTGACCGTCCCGGAGGGGTTCACGCCCGACGAGTCGGTGCTCCGCGAGCAGTCCACCTTCGAGAGCGCCCTCGACGCGCTCGTCGCCACCGGCGTCGAGAAGCAGCGCGCGGTCGCCGCGATCAACGAGCGCCAGCGCACGCTGGCGGTCACCATCGAGGCCGCCGCGGTCCTCTACGCCCGCGAGCGAGGGGCCGCCGTCGACCACCTCGCCGCCGACGTGCGCGAGGAACTCGCGAGCGCGGCGAGCGACGCCGCGGACGCCGAGACGGCAGACGCTGACACGGCGGACGACACCGGCGACGCCGACGGCTCGGAGGCGGCCTAGCGTGGTCACCGACCGCCTCACCGACGGCGTCCGGATCGCCCAGCTCCTCGCGTCCGAGGTGGCCGGTAACGAGAGCCGGCTCCGCGGGCTGACGGTTGTCGACGCCGACCCGGACGTCGAAGCGACCGCCGACGGCGCGCTGGCGTACCGAATCGCCCGCGAAGCCGTCTCCGGCGACGCCCGAGAGGAGGGTCCTGACGACGAACGCGCCGCCGGCGAGACGGTGGCGGAGGTGTACGTCCAGCCGGACCGCGCGCGGCTCGAAGCGATCGCGGCCCCCGACGCGGCGGCGACGGCGGCGACGGCGGGCGACCTCCGCGTCCGCCCGAAGGCGTCGCGTCCGCCACGGACGCTGGTGTTCGTCGAGGACGGGGCGCAGGTGAAGCGGGCGCTGGCGGTCCTCGACGCGCTCCGAAACGAACGGGACGCCGACTGACCGGCCCGTCGCCGGTCGAACTCCGTACCGGCCGGCAGTAGAAGTCCCTACTCGTCGAAAAGAGTCCGTCGGGACCGGCAGACGGGGGAGTTCGCCGGCACCGACGCACGCTCGGTCCGCCGTCGCGGACGCCTACTCCGGCTGTCCGCCGTCGCCGACCGCGACGTTCGGCCCGGTCGGTCCCTCGGGGTCGAGCCCGTCGCCCGAGACCTCGAACCCGCGGATGAGCGACTGGAGCCGTTCGGCCTGCTCCGCGAGGGAGCCGGCCTCCGTGGTCGCCTCGCTCATCGCGGTGAGCTGTTCGTCCGCGGCCTCGGCGACCGCGTCGGCCTCGTCGGCCGTCGACTGACTGATGTCCGCGACCTCCTCGGCCATCGACACCGTCTCCTCCGTGCTGGCCGCCTGGTCGTCGGTCGCGCGACTGATCTCGCGGATGCCCTCGTCGGTCTCTTTCGCGTTGTCCGACACCTGCGAGAACGCGTCCGCGGCGTCCTCGACGGCCTCGGCGCCCGCGGCGATGTTCTCCTCCGCGCTCCGGACCGCCCGCACCGTGCCCTCGGTCTGCGACTGCGTGTCACCGATCAGTTCCTCGATCTCCGTCGCCGCGTCCTGCGTCTCCTCCGCGAGCTGTTTCACCTCGTCTGCGACGACCGCGAACCCGTCGCTTCCGCCGCCGCTCCCGCCGGCGCGGGCGGCCTCGATGTTGGCGTTTAACGCGAGCAGGTTCGTCTGCTCGGCGATGTCTCCGATGAGGTCGACGATCTCGCCGATGTCCTCCATCCGCTCGTCGAGCTGTTGGACGGTTCCCGCGGCGGAGTCGAGGGCCTCGCGGGACTCCTCGACGCGCTCGATCGCGGCCTCGGCGGTCTCCTCGCCGTCGTCAGCGATGTCGGCGGTCTGTTCGGCCACGTCGACGACCGTCTGCGTCGACGAGGCGACCTCCTCGATCGTCGCCGAGAGGTCGTTCATCTCGTCGGACACCTGCCGGAGCATCTCGCGCTGCTCGTCGGCGCCCTCGGCGATCTCGCTGACCGACTGACTGACGGTCTCGCTCCGGTCGGCGGCGGTCTCGACGCCCCGGACCGTGTTCTCGCTCGCGGTCGACACCTCCTGTGCGAACGAGCGGACCTCCCGCATCGCGCCGTCGATGTCGTCCATCATCCCGTTGAACGCCGCGCCGATCTGGGCCATCGCCTCGCTCTCGCTGTCCGCGTCGAGCCGGACCGTCAGGTCGCCGTCGGCCGCCCGGTCCATCGCCGCGCTGTAGGCGTCGGCCTTCGTCTCCAGGTGGCTGTTCAGGCGCTCGACCTCCTCGCGCCGGCTCTCGACCTCCGCCTTCGCCGCCTCGACGTCCTGTATCTCGGACTGCTTCTGCTCCGCCAGTTCGAGCTGCTCTTGTGCCGCCTCGCGCGACTTCTCGATCGAGTACCAGTTGACCATCAGCGCCCCGGCGAGCCCGAGGACGAAGAACGCGTGAATGCCGCCCCAGACGATGGGGTTCTCGATCGCCGCCGTGTGGTTGTAGACGAGACTCGAGTCGATCAGGCTGAACGCGCCGTGGCCGATCGCCACGTAGCCGACGCCGACGGCGAACGGGAGCCAGTCCTCGTACAGCGCGAGCACCCCGACGAACACGAAGAAGCTGAAGTGCGCCTCGATGTAGCCGCCCGACAGCTTCACCAGCGCCATCGAGACCGTCATCAGACTGAACGCCGTAAGGACCGTCCGCTGGCGGCGGCCGAGCCCCGACCAGGTCGCCAACCCCGCGGTGCCGAGGATGACGGCGACGAACCCGCCGAGCATCCACAGCGGCGCCGCTGGGATCTGTGCGCCGGTGAACGACTCCGTCCCCTCGTAGAGTCCGAGGCCGATCAGGAACGGGACTTGGACCACGGTGGCGATCAGGATATTCCGGTGGCGCGGCGCCCACATCTCTTTCGGCATCGAGGTGCCGTTCGGGATGTACTTGACCACCTCGCGAACCTTCTCCGCCAGCCCGTCCGGTTCTCCCGAGTGCGTCTCGGTCGCAATCTCTGCCATACCCAGAGATTGTCATCCAGTATATAAACACAACGACTCCAACTATTACCGCTGATACCGTCGTTTAGCGCCCGTGAATGGGAAATAAACCGATCCCGGTCTTGTTAGATAGCTGTCGGTATTCGCATATTTTGCTTCTTTCTCGGCAAAAACCGAACCGGTTCGTCGATCGGTCGGGGCGAGCGGCGCGAACCGCGATCGCCGGACGGGTCTCGGCGCCGACCGCGCGGCCGACGACCTTTATATCCGTCCGGCCCGGGGTACGGCCGTGACGCTCGATCCGATCCACGTCGAGAACATCGCGCAGCTCGCGTACGGCATCGGCGACGACGTGGACGCGACGGACCACGACGACCTCGCCGAGCGCGTGTGGCGCGAGTGGCTCCCCGAACTGCGACGCGAGGGCCGGGTCGTGATCGAGGCGCTCGGCGACCACGAGCGCCGCCGAGCCCCCATCGACAACGTCGCGCTCGCCGAGCGCCCGTTCGAGACCGTTCACGGGCTCGACTCGGGCACGATCAACCCCACCACGTTCAAGAACGGGCTCGTCGTCGACGTCGCGCACGCGGCGATGGCGAGTTCGCCGACGGATCTGGACCTCCACCGCGACCGGACCATCGTCGCCACCGTCCACGCAGGCGACTCGACCGCCGGTTTCGACAGCGAGTGGACCCGCCGCGACGAGGGACACACCCGACAGCGGGTGTTCCACGTCCCCCGGGTGAACCGCTACGCGGAGCGGGTCGTCCACGCGCTCGCGCTGTACCTCGCCGAGGGGACCCACGCGCTCGATCACGCCGACCGCGTCGACGACCTCCTCGTCCTCGACGGGCCCATCTACCCGAAGGAGCTGTTCACGTGGGCCGACCGCGACCCCGAACTCGGCGCGCTCGCCCGCGAGGCCAAGCCCCGCGCCGTCATCGAGCAGTACGTCCGCCTCGTCGAGCGGTTCGTCGAGCGCGACGTGCCGCTGGCCGGCTTCGTCAAGAACCCCGCGAGCGGCACCGCGGTGCGGGCGCTCGCCCGCGCCGGCGTCGAGTCGCCGTGGCCCGACGACACCGCGCTGTTCACGCGACTGCTGGAGCGTCGCGACCCAGACGACGGGTCCGCCGGAAGCGACGCGTCCGACGACCGCGGCGCCCGCCTCGACGACGACCTCACCTTCACCACGTGGTTCCGCAGTCGCGGCGGCGCTGACGCCCCGATGGCGGCCGACGGCGACGCGCTGGGCGTCGAGCGCGGGCTCGACCCCGAGCTGTACGAGCCCACGTTCATGGTCGTCTACGACCCCCGGACCGACGTGACGTACAAGCTGGAGTCGCCGTACGCGTTCACGCGCGACGCGGCGACCCGCGACCGGCTCACCCGCCAGGTCGTCGCCGAGGTGGCGGCCACGAGAGGCCCCCCCGAGCCGGTGGCGAAGGCGGACGAACTGGCCCGGATCTCGGCCACCGAGAAGGCGGCGCTCCGCCGGAAGTTCGAAGAGCGGCTCGGCAGCGACCAGCAGGCGACCTACGACGACCTCCGGTGGGGGAAGGCCGACTTCTGACCGGTCGGCTCGAACCGCGACCGGTCCGGGATTTTTGCCGGTGCGGCGCGACGCGGCCGTATGACCGGGCAGACGCCGCTGCCGAGATGGGTGACGGAACTCGTATCGGCGTACGACCGCGTGCTCTCCGAGCTGTTCTGGTTCCTCGTCGCGCTCGGGGCCGTCTACCTCCTCGGCCGAGTCGTCGTCGTGCCGTCCGTCATCCGGGTCGTGCGGGCGCGGAACCGCAACAACCCGACCATCGAGACGGCGGTGCGGACGTACGTCCGGGTCGTGCTGATCGGGTTCGCGACGCTGACGGGCGTGATAGCCGCCGGCTACGGGAGCGTGCTCGCCGACTCGGCGATCGTCGTCGCGGCGATCACGTTCGTCTTCGGCATCGCCGGGCAGCAGGTGTTCGGGTCGCTCATCAGCGGGATCTTCCTCGTGGCCGACCCCGACTTCAACGTCGGCGACTGGATCGCGTGGCCGGGGGGACAGGGCACCGTCGAGGCCGTCGACTTCCGCGTGACGCGCGTCCGGACGCCAGACAACGAGACGGTCTCGGTGCCGAACACCGAGCTCACGAGCAACGCACTTACCCGGCCCTACGGCCGGGACACGTATCGGATCACGGAGACGGCGTACGTCGCCTACGACGAGGACGTCGAGCGCGCGCTCATGGAGCTCAGAGCGGTCGCGACCGACACGGAGCCGGTCCTCGACGAGCCGACCCCGGACGCGCGCGTCCTCGACCTCGGGGAGAACGCGATCACGATACAGGCGGAGCTGTGGATCGACGACCCCGGAGACAGGGACGTGGCGACCGTCCGGTCGGACTTCCGCCGGGAGGTGAAGCGCCGGTTCGACGAGGCGGGGATCGCGATCGCGCCCCCGTCGGCGCAGTCGCTCTCGGGCGAGGTCGCCGTGACGGAGCGTTCGGTCCGCGACTGACGCAGACCGGAGGCGACGGGCGGTCCAGGGCTCCGCGGTCCGCCCCGCTCAGAGCGCCTCCGAGAGCAGCAGCAGGTAGGTGATCGCGTTGTAGATGCCGTGGACCAGCCCCGGCACCACCACGTTGTCCGTCCACTCGTAGAGCGCGCCGAGGACCGCTCCCAACACGACGACGACGCCGACGTACGCCCACCGCTCGGCCATCGTCCCGGAGACCGCCGGGAGGTGGATCAGCCCGAACGCGAGGCTCGCGATGAGGACCGCGGGGAGGGCGTCGAACGCGCGCCGGACGCCGCCCTGAACGACGCCGCGGAACAGCAGCTCCTCCACCGGGCCGACCACCGCGAGCGACACCGCGACCATCGCGAGGTAGTAGACCACGGGGTCGCCCGCGGGGACGACCGCCTGGTTCTGCCCGGTCGAGAGCCCGACCTGATCGAGCGCGATCAGGGCGCCGTACTGAAACGCGAAGAGGGCGATCCCCCCGCCGACGATGATCGCCGCCTCGCGGGCGTCCGGCCGGGCGATGCGGGCGATCTCCCACTCTCCGGTCACCGCGAGGTAGCCGACGACCGCGAGCGTGAATCCGGCGAACTGGAGCAGCGTCTGTAACAGCCGATAGCCGGTCGTCCCCTCCGACACCAGTCCGAGTGAGGCGGCGAGGGACACCCCGGGCACGGTGATCGCGTTCGCCACGAGGACCGCGAAAACCACCGCGAACAGCGCGCTCGCGACGCGGAACAGCCGCTCCCCGACCGCATTCGCGAGGGGGTCGTCGCTCATTGTCTGCGATAGCGGTTCCGAGAATTTAGACGCACCGGAACGGGACCGTCGGCGTCGACTCCGACTCGCGCTTCTGTTCTCAGTCGATCCGCAGTTCGCGCTTCTGTTCGACCGCCTCGGCCTCCGCGAAGTCGCCGCCGCCGAGCAGCCCGCGGGCCGCCTTCTTCCCCCACTCGACGGCCGGCTGCGTGAACGTCGAGACGCTCGCGAGTTCGCCGTACAGCACGCAGGCCGCCTCCATCCCGTAGAGGAGCTCGCCCAGCGAGCGCTCGTCGACGCGGTCGACCTCGACGCGCACGTTGGGGACGCCGGCCGCCGCGAGGCTCGCCTCCGTCGCCTCGAACTCGGCGTCGAGCAGCCCGCCGAGCGACGAGCCGCCGAGGTACGCGAGCCCGTCGAGGTCGGTCTCCGGGATCGACACGTCGGCGCGCTCGGTCGGGCGGACGAGCGTCACCAGCTTGTCCGGCGGACCGGCGCGGTACAGCTGGAGCTGGGAGTGCTGGTCGGTCGCGCCGAGGGCGCGCGCCGGCGTCTGCCCGAGTCCGTCCTTCCCGAGGCTCTCGGCCCACAGCTGGGCGAACCACTCCGCGAACGTCTCCAGCGACTCCGCGTACGGCATCACGGCGTTGGTGAGCGCGCCGCGCTCCGCGAGCGCGTACGTCGCCGCGCCGTAGGCGTAGGCGGGCGACTCGTACAGCGAGCCGGCCAGCGCGTCCATGCCGTCGCGGCCGCCCGCGAGGACGGCCTCGACGTCGTGACCTTGGAGCGCGGCGACCGCGAGCCCGACCGTCGACAGCGCCGAGAAGCGCCCGGGGACCCCGTCCGGCACCGGGAGCGACGGCAGGTCGTGTCGGTCGGCCAGCTGACGGAGGTTCCCCCCCTCGCCCGTGGTGACGAGGGTGCGGTCCGTCCAGTCGACGCCCGCGTCGCTCATCGCCTCGCGGACGACGAGGAAGTTCGCGAGCGTCTCCGCCGTCGTCCCCGACTTCGAGACGACGTTGACCACGGTCTCGGAGAGCGGGAGGTCCGCGAGCAGCGCCCGGGTGTCGTCCGGGTCGACGTTGTCGAGGACGTAGGCGTCCACGTCGCTCGACAGGGCGTTCGACAGCGTCGCCGCGCCGAGCGCGCTCCCGCCGATACCGACCGTCAGCACCGCCTCGGGGCGGTCGAACCCGTCGACCGCGGCGTCGATCGCGTCCGGGTCCGCGGTCTCGGGGAGGGTCAGGGCGGCGTAGCCGAACTCGTCGTCCGCCATCCCGCCCGCGATCCGCTCGTGTGCGGCCGCGACGCGGTCGTCGAGTCTGTCCAGCGTCTCCGTCGTCAGTCCGGGGGTCGTCTCCAGTGCGTTGCCGAGGTCCACTCGCATACGTGTCACACCGCGCGAGAGGGACTTAATAACCGCCGCCGGGAGCGGCGACGCTCGGTCGGCCGATCGGACCGACGCGCGAGCGACGCCGATCAGTCGGCCGCCGCGATCGGTTCCTCCTCCTCGCCGAGCGCGGGCCGACCGAACCAGCGGTCGAACGCGAGCGGGCCGGAGCCGAGCGTGAAGACGGCCGACGCCATCCCGAACAGCGCGACGTGCGCGAGGACGGGGTCGTCCGGGAGCCCGAACAGCGTCGTCGTGAACAGCACGAAGGAGAGCGCGGCCGCGCCGCGCGTGAAGAAGCCGGCTATCAGCGCCAGTCCCACCGCGACCTCGGTCACGCCCGCGCCGACGACCCACAGCCCGGCGTCGACCGGCACGACCGAGGTGAGGTCGTACTTCTCGACGACGAGGAGCGCGCTCGCGGGGTCCGCGAGCTTCTGGATCAGGCCGAGGTAGACGAACGAGACGCCCATCCCGACCCGGAGCACCGTCGGCACGTACCGGCGCAGCGGGGTCGTCGACCGGTCGAGGAACGACTTCAGGTACTGGACCGGGTCGATCCGACCGTAGTACGACCCCGGCGTGCTCGCGACCTCCAACAGCATGTCGTCGGCGCTCGGGCGCCCCCCGCCGAGGATCACCAGCGCGACGAACACCGGAACGTACTCCACCGCGAGGAAGACCGAGGAGTCGACGGCGACGAACACCCACGCGTACGTCGCCAGCCCCACCGTCGACACGATCCGCGTCGCCAGCCCGAAGAGGACGAAGAAGCCGAGTCCGATGAAGAGAATACGGAGGAGCGGGCTCGCGCCGGTGTCGAACGAGAGCGTCGGCGCGAACAGGTATCCCTGAAAGCCCGCCCCGACGAGGGGGAGACCGACCGCGAGCCGGAGCATCCACGGGACGAGGTCGCCGTAGCCGGCGAGTTTCTCCCGGAGCACGACGATGTCGACGATCGTGGGTCGCACCCAGAGGTACACGGCGAGCCCGGTGACCGCGAGGAGCCCGGAGCCGAGGAACAGCGCCGCGTTGAACGGCACCGACAGCACCTCCGTGACGAACGCCACCGCGTCGAGCGGGTCGCCGGGGTCTTCCGTGACGTAGTCGACGTGGGCCGCGACCGGTCGCGCGACGAGCGTCGCGAACAGGGCGAACACGGCTGCGGCGGCCGAGCGGGAACGGACGGACATACCCCGTCTACGCGCCGGACGTACCTAACGGTGTTTCCTCATGTTCGTTCGGGAGCGACTCTGTCGCGGTCGATCTCGACATCTCGCGGCGGTCGGTTCGATTTCGGACGCCGACTCGCGTCGCCGCCGCATCCCTCGGTTCGAGACGGGCGAGAGGCGGTCGCCGCTGGCCGTCGGGGCGAGAGTGGCCGCGGCCCACGCTCGTGCGGCGATCCCACAGCGACTGGGGCGTTCCGAACGCGTCCGACGACGTGAACCGAAGCCCTCCTAGGGCGCCCGGGCGACGACGCCGAACGTCTCCGTCCGCGTGGCCGCCGAGACGACGTCGAACCCGGCCGCCTCGAACGCGTCGACCGCGTCGTCGGCGGTGAACCGCTCCGCGACCGGCGGCCCCTGTTCGCCGTCGCCGTCGCCCGCCCAGTCGAACGTCACGACGACGCCGTCGGACCGGACGACGCGCGCGAGTTCTGCCATCGCCGCGTCGCTCGCGAACTCGTGATACGTCATCGTCGAGACGGCGCCGTCGAGTTCGCCGTCCGCGAACGGGAGGTCGGCCACGTCGCTCGTGACGAGCCGGACGTTCTCCGGGGCACCCTTCTCCCGGTAGTGGTCGTGCATCTCGGGCTGTACGTCGACGCCGTAGACGGTCTCGACGCGCTCCGCCACGTCGTCGGTGTAGAATCCGGTCCCGCTGCCGAGGTCGGCGACGAGCCCCGCGTCGGCCTCGACGAGCGGGCCGACCAGTTCCTCCGCGGACACCCACCGGTACCGGCCGGGACGCTCCAGCCGCTCGGCCTGCTCGGCGTCGAACGTGTGAAAACCCATGCGCGGTCTTGGGTGTCGAGCACCAAAACGCGTCCGATCGGCGGCGCCGCCGGGGCGCCGTCGCTCGACCGCTATCGGCCGACCGAGAGCGGCCTCACCACTCCGCGTCGAGCGCGTCGATGAGCCGGTCGACCTCGGCCTCGGTCGAGACGGCGTGGACCGACGCTCGAATCCCGTTCGGATGGGGCAGCGATCGGACGACGATGTCGCGTTCCGCGAGCCGTTCGACCGTCGCCTCGGGGTCGTCGACGTCGACGGTCACGAGTCCCGACTCGAACGAGCGCGGACTGAGGAGCCGGTCGTCGGGAACGCCGGCCTTCAGGCGGTCCGTGAGCGACTCGATCCGCGACTCGATGGCGTCGAGCCCCACCGCCTCGACCGCGTCGAGCGCCTCGACGAGTCCGACGTGGGCCGCGGCGGTCGTCGTGCCCACTTCGAAGCGTCCGGCTCCCGGCTTGAACGATATCTCGTCTGCGGTCGGGTCCTCGACGCTCCGGTAGCCGACCGCGCGCGGCGCGAGATCGGCCGCGGCGTCGCGGTCGACGTAGAGGAACCCGGCGCCCCACGGGCCGAGCGTCCACTTATGGCCGGCCGCCGCGACCGCGTCGGCGCCCCAGTCGGTCACGTCCATCGGCCCCTGACCGGGCGACTGGACCGCGTCGACGAGGGTGAACGCTCCCGCCTCCTTCGCGGTCTCGACGAGGTCGGCGACCGGCAAGCGGGTGCCGTGCGTCCAGGTGATCGCGCTGAAACAGACGAGGCGGGCGTCCGTCACCGCCTCTGCGTAGGCGTCGCGGTCGAGCCGGCCGTTCTCGGTCTCGACGACCCGAACCTCGACGCCCTCGCGTTCGAGGCGTTTCCACGGGAGGACCCCCGCGGGGTGTTCGAGGTCGGTCCGGACGACCACGTCGCCCGGTTCCCAGTCGATCGCACCGGCTATCCGGCCGATCCCGTCGCTCGTGCTCTCCGTCAGCGCGATCTCCTCGGGGTCGGCGCCGACGAACGCCGCGATCCGCTCGCGGACCTCCTCGTAGGTCCCGAACGCGTGGTCGTACGGGTCGGTCGTCGCGGAGCCGTACTCGTGTTCCTCGATGAACGACGCGGCCGCCTCGACGACGTACTTCGGGCTCGGTCCGTGCGCACCGAAGTTGAAGTACGCCGCGTCGTCGAGGGCCGGGACGTCCGCGCGGAGCTCTCTCGGGGTCATACGCTCGCCGTCGCGTTCTATGGTGCTCATTGTGTCGGTCTCTCTAATTCTCTCGGCTTCGGCGCTCCGGCCGGTCCGGAGCGCGTGCGAACGCCATCGGTCGGAGGACGGCTAGCGGCGGACGGAGGCGGACCGGCGACCGCGGCGGCCGTTCAGGCTGTGCGCGCGGTGACGGCGTCGCTGAGGACGTCCTGCGTCTGTGCGCCGATCATCTGATCGGCCGGTTCGCCGTCCGCGAACACGATCAGGGTCGGGATGCTCTGGACGCCGTACTCGGCCGCCAGCGCCTGATGCTCGTCGACGTCGACCTTCAGCACCGCCGCGTCGGTCTCGCTTGCGACCGCCTCGACGGTGGGTTCCATCATCTGGCACGGCCCGCACCAGTCGGCGTAGAAGTCGACGAGGACGACGTCGTGCTCGGCGACGTGTTCGTCGAAGGCGGTCGCGTCGCTCAGGTGGATCGGTGCGTCGGGAGCGGGTTCTGTCGCACTCATACTCCGTCGTACGCGCCCCGCGCTGATAATAGTTTTGAATGTAACGCACAATACTACGTGCGGAGCGGACCCGGCCACGCGGCTAACTGGGACAGCCCGTCCCCGCGGAGAAGTCGGCTCGAAAGGCGGTCAGCGGACGCGCGGCGCGCGAACGCGCGCTCGACTACTGGATGTGGCCTTCGCGGCGCAGCTGGTCGGCGTCCTCGTCCTCGTAACGCCACTCGACGTTCGCCTTCTCGTCTTGCCAGTCCCACGGTTCGGCGAGGACCACGTCGCCCTCGCTGATCCACGTGCGGTACTTCATGCGGCCGGGGATCCGACCGAGGCGCTCTTTCCCGTCGGCACAGCGCAGCTGAACGTGGTTGCCGCCGAGGTGTTCCGTCACCACGGCGAACACTTCGTCGTCGTTGGGCATTCGGAGGTTCTTCCGCCCGGATTCTTCGCTCATACCTTCCGTTGTGCGTTCGCCCGTATAAGTGATTTGAGACGTGTGCGCCCGCCCGTCACGCGATCCGTTCGCACGCCGAGCGCGGCCTCACTCCGCGTCCGCGACGGTCGTCGGCCGGTCGTCGGGGTCGGCCGCCACGCCCTCGGCGAACGCCGCGTCGACCTGTGCGAACGTCTCCGCCTGCGTCTCCGAGTTGTCGACGACCACGTGGTCGGTCGCGACCTCGTCGAACAGCTCCTTGAATCGGAGGTGGATATCGAAGTCCGCGTCGCTGATTCCGTCCCGACGCTCGATCCGGCGCTCGACGACCGCCTCGTCGCAGGCGACCTCGACGAGGTCGAACTCGGCCCCGGCCTCGGCCGCCGTCTCGCGGGCCGCCGTTCGGAATCGACCCTCCGCGAACGTGGCGTCGAGGACGACGGCCCCGCCGGCGTCGATATCGTCGCGAGCGCGGGCGAGCAGTTCGGCGTAGACGGCCTCGGTCTCCGCGTCGGTGTACTCGGGGTCGTCGAACAGCTCCTTCCGTATCACGTCGGTGCGCCGTATTCGGCCGTCGACGTGGTCTGCGATCCGTTCCGCGACCGTCGTCTTCCCGACGCCCGGCAGGCCGCAGACGACGACCAAGCGCCCGGTCGAGGCCTCGTCGTCGTCGTCGGTCGCGGCGGCCGAGTCCGACCGCGTCGGAGCGAGAGAACCCGCCGCGTCACCGTTCGAACTCGGCGATTCGGTCCGGTCCGGCGCTCGACCGCCTCGGTCACTCATCTACCGGTATCCTCCGGGGTGACGTAAAAGAAACTTCGCATCTAACGGTCGCTGCGGGCGACTCTCACGCTTCGCCCCCGGCCTCCCATGCGCGGCGCGCTTCGAGCTCGCGGCGGGCCGCCTCGCTGAGGCCGCACTCGTTGGTGCGCCTGTCGGGCGCCGCCTTGGCGACGAGGTCGCGCTCGACGAGCGCGTCGAGGATCTGGTAGAGGCGGCTGTGGTTGATCTCCTCGCCGTAGTAGTCCGCGACGTCCGTCTTCAGCGCGAGGCCCTTGCGGGCGTTCTCGCGGGAGAGCGCCCAGAGGAGGTCGCGTTGGAACGCGGTGAGGTCGGCGAGTCCGCTCGGCTCGTCGCCGTCATCGACGAAGACGTAGCCGAACGCCGATTCATCCGAAAATCTCGTCTTCCTCTCCTCGTCAGACGGCGGCCGCTTCGAGAGCCGATCGAACCGATTCTGTGCCGCCTCTTTTCGGCTCTCAGTCTGCTCGGGTTTGTACGAGGCAGACTCGATGCGCCCGCCACTGAGCCTCACCGAGAGAATCGCGTCCGCGTGCCGTCCGTCCGACGGGAGCCGCGAGGCGTCCAGCACCGCGTTCCCCACCTCCTCGCCGTCGCGCTCGAAGAACACGGTCGCGAGCCCGTCCTCGACGTTGTCGACGACCGCGGTGTACTCGCCGTCGGGAAGCTCGATATCGGTCACTCGTAGCTCACCTCGAGGACGTGTTCCCCGTCGGCGTTCGAGAGTATCACCGTGTCGCCGGCGTTGTTCCAGATCGGCGACCCGGACCCCCAGTACAGTTCGCTGTCGGTGTCCGTGCCGCTCCCCGTCCGGAGCGTCACCGTCGCGCCCGCGTCGAGCGTGAACCCCTGCGGGAACGCGTAGCCGTGTGCCGCCTCGTCTTCGACGGTCCACCCGGACAGGTCGATCGGTTCCTCGCCCGCGTTCTCGAAGACGACGTACTCGTCGTTGAGGTTCTCGCCGTCGTCGCCCTCGGCGTCCGCGTTGATCGCCGCGACCTCCAGCGCCGCGGCCGGGTCGGCCGACGTCGTCTCGTTCTCCTCGTCGGTGTCGTCGCCGCCGTCGTCAGTCCCGCCTCCGGAACCGCCGTCGACCGGGTCACTGCCGAGTCGCATGCGTTCGACGACCTCGCCGCTCGTGCCCGGTTCGATCGGCTCGGCGTCGCGGAGCGCCAGCGGGTCGGTGGGCGCGTCGCGTTGCGTCCGTACGGAGACGCCGTTCCCGTCGCTCACGAGGACGACGTTCCCGTGCGTGGCGGTCCAGTACGTCGGGATCGACCGGTCCGCGAAGCGCTGGAGGACCTCCTCGGTCGGGTGTCCGTACTGCGAGTCGTACGCGCTCGACACGACGACCGCCTGCGGCGCTACCGCGTCGATGAACGGCCCGCTCGACGAGCTCGACGAACCGTGGTGGCCGGCCTTCAGCACCGTCGACCCCAACTCGGCGCCGTACGTATCGATCAGGTACTCTTCCTGGTCGTCTTCGGCGTCGCCGGACAGCAGGAAGCTCGTCTCGCCGTGTGTGAGCCTGAGCACGATGCTGTTCTCGTTGCGCGCCGCGTTTTCGAGGTACGGTTCGGGCGGCCCGAGCACGTCGACGTCGACCTCACCGAACGAGATCGCGTCGCCCTCTCGCGTCTCGTACAGCGTCACGTCGTGCTCCTCGATCGCGTCGAGGTACTCGCCGTACGTCTGCGTACTCGCGGCGATTCCGGGGTCGTAGACGGCGCCGATCCCCTCGGCTTCCGTCTCGTAGTACTCGATGATCGCCGCGTTGCCGCCGATGTGGTCCGCGTCGTTGTGCGAGGTGACGAGGTGGCCGATCCGGGTGACATCGTGTCGCCGGAGGTACTCCAACACGTACTCGCCGTCGTCGTTGTAGTGACCGGTGTCGACGAGCATCGTCTCGCCCTCGGGTCCGACGACGAGCGTACTGACTGACTGCCCGACGTTGATGTAATGGACCTCGACGGTGCCGCTCGCGGTCTCAACGGTTCCCTCGTCGACCGTGTCCGGTCCCTCCGGTGCCTGTTCGGCGGGCACCGTACCGGCACAACCCGCGAGGAAGACGATCCCCACTACCAAGAGGATCTTGAACGCACCGCCCGTTCGTTTCATGTCTCGTTAATATTCTACACAGGCAAAGAGGTACGTATCTGTTAACTATCCGCATCAGAGGACCCGGAACCGCCTCGCGGGATCGGGAAAGCGCCAGACGGCAAGGAGTCGAGCCGCAATCGATTATCGAGTGCTGTGCCTGACACGCAGCGCAGGTGTCTGAGCCGCGATGCTACTCAGAACCGGTCCCGCGGCGCCGCCTCAGTGGCCACCCAGCACGCGCCGTTAACAGACCGATATCCCGTGAGCGATGCTACCGAAGTCGCGAAATCTCAAAGGTGGCTCGGGGCGGATTTGAACCGCGAGGACTCCGCTCCGCTCCTCCACTGGGTTCGAACCCGCGACACCGTTCTGTCGACACGGAGCGCTCGCTGTCGCTCACGGTTTCGGTGTCGATGAAAATGGGTTGGGGCGGATTTGAACCGCCGGCCTCCTCCATGTCAAGGAGGTGTCATAACCGGACTAGACTACCAACCCGCAGGGGCTTACTGACGCATTTCGTCGTTTCCGTGGAACGTAATTGAACCTTTCGTTTCGGACCGCCCACCGGCGCCGTCGCGGGCCTCGATCGGACGACGGCGCGGCGACGATTCCGAGAGTGTGAGGACTTCGGCCCGTCGACCGCCGTCGAACCAACGTCCGCGCACCGTCGCGGTTCCGACCGGTTTTACTGATTCGGCGTGAATTCGTCGGTATGGTCGACCTTGCCGCCCGTACCGACAGGCTCGACGCGTACCTGGCGGACCGCGGGCTCGAAGCGGTCTGGTTCGCGCGCCCCAACGGGTTCGCGTGGCTCACCGGCGGCGACAACGTCGTCGACGCCGATGCCGACATCGGCGTCGCCGCGGCGGGCTACGACGGCGAACTGCGCGTGATAACCGACAACATCGAGGCGGACCGGCTCGCCGACGAGGAGCTCCCGGACGCGTTCGCGGTCGAGTCGTTCCCGTGGCACGCCGACTCGCTCGCCGCGGCGGTCGCCGAGCGGTCGGCCTCGCCCGCGGCCGCCGACTTCGACGTACCCGGCTTCGAGCGCGTCGACGGGAGCCGACTCCGGCAGCCGCTCACCGACGACGACGTCGAGCGGTACCGCGAACTGGGCCGCGAGGTCGCCGCCGCCGTCGAGACCGTCTGCCGGAACCTCGAACCCGACGACCCCGAGTACGAGGTCGCCGCCGGCATCGACATCTCGCTCGCCTCCCGCGACGTGGACACGCCGGTCGTCCTCGTCGGCGGGGCCGAACGCGCGGAATCGTACCGCCACTACACGCCGACCGACGCGGCCCTCGGCGACTACGCGCTCGTCTCCGTCACCGCCGAGCGCGCCGGGCTGTACGCCTCGATGACGCGAACCGTCGCCTTCGACGCGCCTGACTGGTTCGAGAAGCGACACCGAGCCGCGGCGCGCGTCGAGGCGACCGCGCTCCGCGCCACCGAGGCCGCGGCGGCCGGCGACCTCTCCGACCGCGACGGGCCCGACACCGCCGGCGACGTGTTCGCGGCGGTCCGAGAGGCGTACGACGCCGTCGGCTTCGCGGACGAGTGGGAGCAGCACCATCAGGGCGGTGCGGCCGGGTTCGCGGGCCGGGAGTGGATCGCGACGCCCACGAGCGACGAACCGGTCCGACGGCCCATGGGCTACGCGTGGAATCCGACGGTTCAGGGAACGAAAAGCGAGGAGACCCACCTCGTCGCGTCCGACCTGACGGAGCGGCTCACGAAGACTGGTCGGTGGCCGACCCACGAGGTGGAGCCGGTCGCCGTCGCGGGGATCGACGACGATCCGGTCGAGTTGGCGGCGCCGGTCATCCGGTAGCCGAACCGACTCACAGACCGCGTTGACGCGGACGACCGCGCGTCAGTACACGTACTCGCTCTCGTCGATGCCGACGTAATCCTTCTTGACCCGGCGCTTGTTCCACTTGTAGCCGAGCAGGAGCTTCGCCGACTCCCAGCCGGAGCGGTACGGCTGCGACAGCAGGCCGCCGCTCGCGTCGGCGGCGAGCATCGCGTCGGCCGCGCCGATGACTCGGTCCCAGTCGTCCGGACCGTAGTCGGCGACCATGTCGGCCATCGTCACGTTGCGGACGGCCTCGTCGCCGATCGCCTCCTTCCAGCGTCGGTTGTACGAGGCCAGGTCGCCCTCCGCGGCGAGTTCGCCCGCGATGGCGCCCGTGCGGACCGCGACGTGGTCGCCTCCCTCGTGGAACGCCGAGGTGGTCCCCATCGCGCCGCCCGCGACCGCGACCCCGGCGTTCACCGGCGAGTCGATCGGCCGCGTCGACGAGATGGGGTACGTCTCCGTCCCCTTCCGCTTGCCGGCCCCCTCGACCAGCGGGAAGTCCTCCTCGATGTCGTACTCGTCGCCGTACTGCCACTCCAAGAGCCGTTTCACGTACTCGCCGCCCTGCGGGATCGACTCGTCGTCGGCTTCGAGCAGCGCGTACTCCGACGCGTCCACCTCGCCGATGTCGAGGCCGATCGGCATCGTGAGCCCGACCCGACAGACGCGGTCAGCGTTCGGAAAGATCCACGGGTACGCGGTCTCGCCCGGCATCACGCCCCACCAGAAGACGATCGCGTCTTTCACCTCCTCGAAGACGGCCTCCGGGACGCGCCGGTACTCCTGATAGGCGATGTGGTTCGCCGTCCGCGAGGCCAACCGTTCGGAGGCGGACGCGTCGGCGGGCAGGTACTCGTCGAGGACCCGGTTGGTCACGGTGCGTTGCGGCCCGTCGGCGAGCACGACGAAGTCGGCGCCGACCTCGCCGCCGTCCGCGAGTTCGAGGACGTGGCGCGGGTCGTCCTCGTCGGGCGTCACGGAGAGGTCGGTGTCGACGCCGCGGACCGAGGTCCCCACGCGGTACTCGGCGCCGGCCTCCTCGGCGCGCTCGCGGAGCCAGTCGTCGAAGCGCGCGCGCTGGAAGGTGTACCCGAACTTGTCGTACGAGGAGTCGATGCCGGTCGACGTGAGCGTCGCCCCCGACTCGGGGCCGCGGAACTCGGCGCGGTTCAACTCGCGTTGGATCACTCCGTCGTCGAACTCGTCGGGGTGGATTCCCATGATGTCCACCCAGTAGTCCAAGATACCGGCCGCGTCGGTCGAGTCGGGACCGAGTCCGTCGCGGTCGGCCCGAGGGACCCCCTTCTCGATGACGAGGGCGTCCGCTCCGTCGGTCGCGGCCGCGTGCGCAGCGGACGATCCGGCCGGCCCGCCGCCCACGATCGCGACGTCTACGCGTTCCATATCTCGTGAGGTTGCCGTCCGGCTATTAAATTCACGGTCCACGACGGTGTTCGCACGTCTCTCTGGCGGCGAAGGGGCACCGATCGTTCACTATCGTTCGGTATCTGATACGGAGGCAGAGAGACACGCTTTTACACGGACCGGGGAGTCTCTCCGACACCAATGGCACGCGAGACATGGGCGACGCGAGCGGGATTCATCCTCGCCGCGGTCGGCAGCGCGGTCGGGCTCGGGAACATCTGGCGGTTCCCCTTCATCACCGGCCAGTACGGCGGGTCTTCGTTTCTGATAACGTACCTCGCGTTCGTCGCGCTGATCGGGTTCCCGGCGATTCTCGTCGAGTTCGTCATCGGACGACGGACGGAACGGAACCCGGTCGGCGCGCTGCGCGAACTGGGCACGTGAGTCTGGTCGTACGCGGGGTGGCTGTTCGTCGTCACCGGCTTCGTCATCCTCTCGTACTACAGCGTGGTCGCTGGCTGGTTCCTCCGGTACACGCTCATCGGGATCACCGAGGGGTTCACGCGCAGCGACCCGGCGGCGGCGGAGGCGCTGTTCGGCACGGTCTCGACGGGGATCGACACGCTCCTGTTTCACGCCGCCTTCATGCTGCTCGTCGTCGGGATTATCGCCGCCGGCGTCAGGCGCGGCATCGAACTGAGCGTGAAGGTGATGGTCCCCGCCATCCTCGTCCTACTCTTAGGGCTGGCCGCCTACGGGTTCACGCTCGAGGGTGCGAGCGCGGCGTACGCGTACTACCTCTCGCCCGACTTCGGAACGATCGCCGCGAACTGGACCGAGATACTGCCGGCGGCCGCCGGGCAGGCGTTCTTCACCCTCTCGCTCGGGATGGGCGTGATGATCACCTACGCCTCCTACCTCGGCGAGGACCGGAACCTCGCGGCCGACGCCGGCATCATCGCGACGCTCGACACGCTCGTCGCGGTCCTGGTCGGCTTCGTCGTCTTCCCGGCCCTCTTCTCCGTCGGGATCGAGCCGGGGTCCGGCGGCCCCGGGGCGATCTTCGTCAGCCTCACCACGGCGTTCGCGGGCATTCCCGGCGGTCGCATCCTCGGCGTCGTCTTCTTCGGGATGGTCGGGATCGCGGCGCTCTCTTCCGCGATCAGCATCCTCGAGGTGCTGGTCTCGTACCTGATCGACGAGATCGGCGTCGCCCGCGTTCCGGCGTCGGCCGCGCTGGGCGCCGCGGTGTTCCTGCTCGGCGTGCCGGTCACGATCGACTCCATCTTCCTCGGCCTGTACGACGGGCTCGCGGACGGGATCCTGCTCGTCCTCGGCTCGCTGCTGCTCGCGCTGTTCGTCGGCTGGGTGATTCCGGACGTCGGCCGCGAGGAACTCCGGAACGGGCTCGGGGACGTCGGCGGCCTCGACGCCGCGTGGATCTGGGCCGTCCGAATCCCGATCCTGATCGTCGTGGTCGTCGTACTGTACCTCGGCGTCGTCGACTACGTCGGCTTCCTCACCGGCGACTTCGCCGACTGGCTGGCGGCGAGATAGGCACCGCCCGCGGGTTACCCCGGTCCGATCCGGAACGCGACTTACAGGAGTTCGACGACGACGTCGGCGACGAGGCCGGCGGCGTCCGCGGCCGCCGGCTTGACCCGACCGATCGGGCCCGCCTCCGCGTCGTCTTCGGTGTCGGTGCCGGGGTTCTCGGTCGGATTCTCGTCCGAGCACTCGGGGTCGAGTCGGTCGGTTATCCTCCGCCGGAGCGATCCGATTTCAGGCGTGTTCCTCGCGCGGCTGGACCACGACGAACCCGTCGCCGTCGAACCGCATCTGGTACCGCTCGCCCGACTCCTGACCGATCATGTCCGAGAGGCTCCGGTTGACCTCGACGTCCGGCGAGGTGCCGCCCCACGCGACGGTCGCCCCGGGGTCGGTCGCCACCGGCGGCTCCAAGACGATCGGATCGCCGTGCGTGGTGAGCGCGACGTAGCCCGGGCCTTCGAGGTAGACGTTGCTGAATCCGCCGGCGAGCGCGCCGGCGAGGCTGTCGATCGTGTTGATCTCGTACGAGAGCGACTCCTCGAACGCGAGCACGTCCTCGCCGTTGACCGTGATCGACTCGCCGGCACCGAGTTCGATCACCTGTACCTTCTTGCCGTCGTCGGCGAAGTAGACGTGTCCGTCGCCCTCGACGGCCATGATCGGCGTGCCCTCGCCGGTGGCGGCCTCCTTGAGGAAGCCGGTGATGCCCCCCTCGGCGGAGGCCTTCCCGGTGAACGAGACGTCGCCCGTGTACGCCACCATCGAGCCGGCCTTCGCCATGACGGTGCCGGCGACCTCGACGTCTAAGGTGTAGCTGTTCTCGCGTTGGAACGGTTCCGCGCTGTCCGTCGGTGCGTTCTCGGCGGTGAACTGGTCTAGGTTCATAGTACGGGGACCGAACCCTTCGGTTCGGCTGTGCGGAGATTCCGCGCTATCGGTTAAGAAGGTACGGGAGACGCAAGGGTTCGTTTCGCGGCCCGCCGCGCGACGGCGTCGGGTCTCGCCGTGCGGTTTCGGTCTCAGTACACGACCAGCGAGAGGTACAGCTGTCCGAGTCCGGCGACGACCATCACGGCGCCCGCGATCCGTTTCAACAGCCCGGCGTGGGCCATCACCCGGTTGGCGTTACTGACGAGTCCGACGCCGGTCGCGACGGTGGTCGCGGCCATCAGGACGGCGACGGTGCCGCCGTAGACCCCGAGGATGAGCAATGCCGTCTCGGGCGGGAGCGCGATCGCGCGGGCGACGACGCCGAGGAACACCGGGGCCACGCAGCCGGCACCGGCGAGCGCGTACCCCGCGCCGAACAGCCCAAACCCGAATATCCCGGTGCGTCGCTCCGGCAGCGGCACCGATATCGAGGGCGCCCGACCGGCGACGACGAGCAGGCCGAAAACGACGAGCAGTCCGCCGACGAGCGTTTCGAAGACGGTGATGTTCGAGAGCGTCGAGTAGCCGATTCGGACGGTGGCGCCGGCGAGCAGCGCGAACGTCGCCAGCACGCCGACCGCGGCCGCGATGCCCCGCACTCCCGCGCCGAAGACGGACGCGGAGTCGGCCTCGACGGAGTTCACGTAGAACCCGACGTACCCGGGCAGCAGTGGGTACGCGCACGGGGAGAAGAACGTCGCAACGCCCGCACCGAGCGCGAACGGGAGGTTCGTCGCGAGCGAGACGTCCGTCATCGGTCGCTCCGTCGGGCCATCGTCAGAATCGCCCCGTCATCGGTCGAGCGCCCGCTCGATGCCCGCGACGAACTCCTCGGTGGTGTGGGTCCCGGAAGTCGCCCAGCGGACTCGCCCGGACGCGTCGATGGCGCGCGCGCTCGGGTAGCTTCCGATCGGGAACCGCGACGCGAGTTCGGCCGTCACGTCGGCCGCGACGACCCAGTCGCCGTCGTTCTCGCGCCACCAGTCGACCACCGTCTCCTCGCTGACCCCGTCGCCGACGGGTTCCGTCGTCACCGAGACGAACAGCACTTCGTCGCCGATCCGATCGTGGGCCTCCGCAAGGGCGGGCATCTGCTCGGCGCAGGGCGGACACCACGTCCCGAAGAAGTCGACGAACGTCGGTCGGTCAGGCGCCGGGAGCGTCACCTCTCCGTCGCGACTACCCGGTGCGTCGATAGCGTCGATCGTCACCGGCTCTATCGGCTCGGGGGCATCGCCGCCGCCGAGCGCCTCGGGTACCCCACCCGTCGCGACGGCTCCGGCGCCGCCGAGAATGCCGGCGCTCGCGAGCCCGGCCAACAGGTGCCGGCGCCTCACGCCGTGATCACCCGTCGGAAGTCGTCGACGATCCGTTCCACGTCGGTTGCCGGCCCGCGCGGGTACGCTCGCTCGACGATACCCCGCTTGTTGACGAGAAGGATGAGCCCGTAGTGCGGGAATGCGTACTCCAAGCTCTCGTACTGTTCCCCGTCCGTCTTCTGGACCTTGAGCCCGAAGTTCTCGTCCATCAGCTCCACGCCCGCCTCGTAGCTCTCGGGGCGGAGGAAGTGCCAGTTGCCGGCGTCGAGGTCGACTCCGCGCTGGCTCGCGTACTCGCGGAGCACCCCCTCGGTGTCGCGCTCGGGGTCGAACGTGAGCGGCAGAAACGCCGCCTCGTCACCGAACCCCTCCTCGGCCGCGACCTCCTGAACGCGCCGGAGCCGGAGGATCAGCGCCGGACAGACGCCGTCCGGGCAGTTGGTGTAAAACGACGTCCACAGGAACGCGCGCTCGCCCTCGAACTGCGCCGTCGATATCTCCTCGCCCGAGATCGGATCCGGCACGGTGAACTCGGGCATCTCGTCGCCCTGGATCGGGTGGACCGGATCGCCGCGGGTCTGCTCCGGCGGGCCGAGGACCGTTCCCTCGGGACCGGAATCGCCGATGACGCCGGCGCAGCCGGCCGTGGCGGTCGCGCCGGCGGCGGCGCCCGCGGCGGCGAGCGAGCGGAGGAAGTGACGGCGTTCCATGTCGTTGTCCGACCTACGTGGTCGCGCGTAAATGAACCCCGCGGCTGATGGCACGCGGTGAACACGACCGGGAGCGCCCGGAGAGCGGTTCCAGCGGCCGTGAGGCACCTATACGCCGACCCAGCCCGGTGGACGAACGTCCGGAACCCCCGTGGTACCGTGACCCTCGCAAGGGTTATGCCCGGACGGGCAGTGTGTTTAGTCGCAATGGCAAACGGTAAGGTTGATTTCTTCAACGACACTGGCGGCTACGGTTTCATCTCGACTGACGACGGCGACCTCGACGACGACGAAGACGTGTTCTTCCACATGGAAGACGTCGGCGGCCCGGACCTCGAGGAGGGTCAGGAAGTGGAATTCGACATCGAATCGTCCCCCAAGGGACCCCGCGCGACGAACCTCGTCCGCAACTAACCCCCGAGTCGCGGACGACGCGTCCGCACGAACTACCGGATTTCGGCCGTCGCTCGACGTGATCGACGCCATCTCCGTTTCTTTCACACTTATCGCCCCTCGACGAGCGACGGCGCCTTCCTCGGTGAGCGACTGCGCTCCAACTGGTGAGCGACGGCGCTTCAGCCGACGACCGGCGCGCGTCGCCCGCTCCGCGCCGCGATCGACCGTTTAAATACGAGCGCGGGCCATGACCCTCCAGTGAGCGATCCGATCCCGACCGGCTGTCCCCCGGTCGACGGGCTGTTGGGCGGCGGCTTCGAGCGCGGCGTCGTCACGCAGGTGTACGGACCGCCGGCCGCGGGCAAGACGAACCTCGCGCTCGCCGCCGCGGTCGAAGTCGCGGCCGCCGGCGACCGCGCGCTCTACATCGACACGGAGGGGCTCTCCATCGACCGGTTCGAGCAGATGGCCGAGGGGCGACTCGACGGGAGCGACGGCGGCGACACGCTCGAAGAACTCGCCGCACGGCTGGTGATATCGGAGGCGTACGACTTCGACGACCAGCGCGAGGCCGTTCGCGACGCGGAGGAACTCGCCGAGGAGGTCGAACTGATCGTGTTAGACTCCGCGACGGGCTTCTACCGGCTGGAACGCGCCGGCGACACCCAGGGCGGCGAGTCGCTCCGCAAGGTCGCGAAACAGGTGACGCACCTCCTCTCTTTAGCCCGCCGTCACGACCTCGCGGTCGTCATCACCAATCAGGTGTTCACCGACCCCGAGGGTGACCGAGACCGCGCGCTCGGCGGCAACACCCTCAACCACTGGACCGGTGCGATCGCCCGCGTCGACCGGTTCCGCGGCGGGAACCGTCGGGTGACGTTGGAGAAACACCGCTCGAAGCCCGCCGGCGACACCGCGACCTTCCGGATCGTCGCCGACGGACTCGCCGAGGGCGCGGATGGGTAGCCTGTCGGCCGAAGTCGTTCAGCCGGCAGATAAGTCGGACTGTGTGCGACGTGCGGCGCTACCCGGCGGTCTTCGAACGACGGAACGGAATCAAAAATACGGTCGCGGTCGGCGTTCGGCGGGGATCCGAGCCGTCGAACGCGCTATCGGCTCACAGCTCGCCGAGCTTCCGCAGGAGCTGGCCGCGGTACTCCTCGTCGGCGTTGACGCCTTTGATCTCTAAGACGTTCCGTTCCAGCTTGTCGAGCGCGACGTGGAAGGCGTGTTCGGCGCCGTACCCCTCGCCCGACCCGCCGACCTGTCCCTCGTTGGTTCGGAGGCGGATCTGACACTGGATCAGTGGCGTGCCGCGGAGCTTCTCCTTGTGCGCGTGAAGCCGGACGTGCGCGTGGATGACGTGCATCGCCGCGTACTTGTCCGCGACCTGCTCGATGGACTCGACGATGTGTTCGCGGGAGGTCCCCTCCAGCAGGTCGACGTTCGTGATCTGGACGTCCATCGAGTCCTGCTCGGTGAACGTCAGCGCGCGCAACACGTCGGTCTTCGTCACCATGCCGGCCACGGTGTCCGCCCCCTCGGGCGTGACGACCAGCCCAGATACGTCGTTGTCGAACATGCGCTCGACGACCGCCTGCGCCGTCTCGTCCTCCGTCGCGGTGACGACCGGGCTCGACATGATGTCGTAGACGGGGATATCGAGCATGCGGTCGATGTCGCCCGCGCGGTCGCCGCTGCCCTGTCGCTCGTGGTCGCGGACGACGAACTCCACGATGTCGTTCGTCGTGACGACGCCGACGAGGTCGCCGTCCTCGTTGAGCACCGGGAGCCGCGAGACGCCGTTCTCGCGGAGGCGGTTGATCGCGCGGCCCACGCTGTCCTTCTCGCTGATCCCGATCACGTCCTCGGTCGCGATCTGGCCGACGGTGATCGCGTCGAGGCTGTCGAGGACGGCCTCCAGAATCTGGTCGACCGTGATGATGCCGTAGAGCTTCTCGCCCTCGTAGACGGGAGCGATCTTCACGTCACCCTCGACGAGGAGCCGAGCGGTCTCGCGGACGTCCTCGTGTCTGTCGACCGAGGGCGCCGGTTTCATGACGGCCGACACCTTCGTGTCGTCCTCCATGCGCGAGCGCATGAGCTGTTTCTCACCGACGACGCCGGCGTACTCGCCGTCGTCTGCGACGATGATCCCCTTGGGGTTCTCTCGCTCGAAGATAGAACGGACCTTGGCGAGTCGCTCGTCAACGTCCACCTCAACGTATTCAGGCACTGCGATATCAGCGATGTTCATGGTCCAGTTTAAGCGTTCGACGGGCCGGGTATTGAAAGTGCGGGGGTCGTCGCCCGCGCCGGCAGTGGTCGTCCGGTAGTCGGAATCGGCCTGAAGGTATTTCACCACGTCGGCCGAAGTACCGTCATGAAGCTCTCGACCGCGCTGATCGCGGTCGGCGTCGCGCTGATCGTGATCCCGCTGCCGGTCCCCATCCCCTTCGTCGGCGTGATCGTCGGAACGCTCCTGCTGCTCGCGGGGCTCTTCGTCCGGCTGTTCGGGGTGTGAAACCTTTTTGCCCGCTACCGACGCAGGGGAAGGCGTGTACGACGCCGTCGTCCTCGACAACGACGGGGTGTTGGTCGGCCGGACGCCGTTCGACACCCTCCGCGAGGCCGCGTGGGACGCGTTCGTGAGCCTCGGCGTCGAGGATCCTGACCTCGCCCACGTCGACGACGTGGCGGTCGGCGTCGACCCCGCGACCCTGACCGACATCTGCGAGCGCTACGGGCTGGACCCGACCGAGTTCTGGCGAGTCAGAGACGAGACCGCGGCCGCCGCGCAGATCGCCGCCGCCCGGAAGGGACAGAAGACCCCCTACGAGGACGTCGACGCCCTCCGCGCGCTGGACGCCTCGCTCGGCATCGTCTCCTCGAACCAGCAGGCGACCGTCGACGCGCTCCTCGACCACTTCGGTCTGACCGGCCACTTCGAGGCCGTGTACGGCCGCGAGCCCTCGGTCGCGAGCCTCTCGCGGAAGAAGCCCTCACCGTACTACCTCGAACGGGTCCTCGAAGACCTCGGCGCCGAGACGGCGCTGTTCGTCGGCGACAACGAGTCGGACGTCCGCGCGGCCGACAACGCCGGCATCGACTCCGCGTTCGTCCGCCGCCCCCACCGCCGGTCGACGGAGCTCACCTGCCACCCGACCTACGAGATCGACGACCTCCACGACCTCGTGAGCATCTGCGGGCGGGCTCCGGTCGACGACCCCGACCCGATCTGAGTGGGCCGTCTGGCGGCGGTCGGGGGTCTCTGTGCCCCCTCGCGCCCTCGGGCCCGCGTGACGGGGATTTTTTGTCCGTCTCGCGAGGAAATCCGGACGTGAACCTCCCACCGATCGGCCTCGGGACGATGGGTATCGACGATCCCGACACGGTCGCGACCGCGCTCGACGTCGGCTACCGCCACCTCGACACCGCTCGGATCTACGACAACGAGGCGGTCGTCGGGGAGGGACTCGCCGCCGGCCTCGCTGGAGGAGACCTCGATCGCGAGGACGTGACGGTGGCGACCAAACTCTGGATCGACGACCTCGCGGCCGACGCGGTCTCGCCCGCTGCCCGCGAGAGCGCGGACCGGCTCGGTGTCGATCGACTCGACCTCCTCTACGTCCACCGCCCTCGCGGGGAGTACGACCCCGACGCGACGCTCCCGGCGCTCGACCGACTCGTCGACGAGGGCCTCGTCCGCGGCGTCGGCGTGTCGAACTTCGAGCCGAGCGACCTCGACCGCGCGGTCGACGCCCTCGACGCGCCGATCGCGGCACACCAGACGGAGCTTCACCCGCTGTTCCACCGCCCGGAACTGCTCGAACACGCCCGCGAACACGGCTACGCGGTCGTCGCCTACTCGCCGCTCGCCGGCGGTCGCGTCCGCGAGGTAGATCCGGTCGTCGAGGCCGCCGAGGCCCACGACGCGACGCCGGAGGCGGTCGCTATCGCGTGGGCGACCGCGAAAGAGCCCGTGGTGGCGATCCCGAAGGCGTCGAGCGAGGCGCACCTCCGCGCGAACCTCGCGGCGACCGGCGTGGAACTGACCGACGCGGAGGTCGCCGCCATCGACGCGGTCGAACGCGAGGAGGAGCTGTTCCCGGAGTAGCCGATCCAAAATAATGGATCGAAATCAGATTCGGATCGACTCGATAAGCACGATCCCGGACGATTTTTACCCCGGCGACACCGACATCCGCGCATGACGGAGATCATCGACGGGGAGGCGGTCGCGGCGGACGTGCGCGACGCGGTGTCCGAGGAGGTGAGCCGACTGTCCGACGCCGGCGTCGAACCGGGGCTCGCCACGGTCCTGATGAGCGACGACCCCGCGAGCGAGACGTACGTCTCGATGAAACAGCGGGACTGCGAGGAGGTCGGCATCGAGAGCTTCCACGTCGAGATCGACGCCGACGCGCCGGCCGAGGAGCTGTACGAGACCGTCGACGACCTCAACGAACGCGACGACGTCCACGGGGTGCTCGTCCAGATGCCCGTGCCGGACCACGTCGATAAGCGAACGGTCCTCCGGCGGATCGCACCGGAGAAGGACGTCGACGGGTTCCACCCGGAGAACGTCGGCCGCCTCGTCGCCGGCGACGCGCGATTCAAGCCCTGTACCCCGCACGGCGTTCAGAAGCTGCTCGACGCGTACGACGTGGAGACGGAAGGGGCCGACGCGGTCGTCGTCGGCCGTTCCGACATCGTCGGCAAGCCGATGGCGAACCTGCTGATCCAGAAGTCGCCGACGGGGAACGCCACCACGACCGTCTGTCACTCCCGCACCGAGGACTTGGAGGGGAAGCTCGCGGACGCCGACATCGTCGTCGTGGCCGCCGGTATTCCGGAGTTCGTCGACGGCTCGATGCTCAAACCGGGCGCGACCGTGATCGACGTGGGGATCAACCGCGTCGACGCGGACACGGAGAAGGGGTACGAGCTGGTCGGCGACGTCGACTACGAGTCGGCGGCGGACGTCGCGGGCGCCATCACGCCCGTCCCCGGCGGCGTCGGGCCGATGACGCGCGCGATGCTGCTCTTCAACACGGTGCGGGCGGCCGGCATCCAGCACGACGTCGCGGTCGACCTGGACTGACGGCGGGGAAACGAGGTCGCGTTCCGGAGTCAGTCGTCGTCGCCCACCGCTCGGTTCCGGATCTCGATCCGACCCTCTATCTCGGGGTCGATGCCGCGTTCGCGGGCGTACTCCGCTAACACCTCGTACTGGATGTCGGCCTCGTCGATCCGGTGCCGCTGTGCCAGCGTCGGATACTCGTGTTCGGAGTGGAGGAGGTACTCGGAGACCGCCACCGTGTAGCGCCGGTCCGGGTCGATCGGCTCGCCGCCGACGGTGGCCTCCAAGATCAGCTCGGCGTCGTCGTCCCAGACCACCCGGGCGTTCGAGAGGTGACCGTGCCACCAGTCGTCCTCGCCGAAGTCGACGTCCGGGGCGGCCATCTCCCGGAACACGTCGTGTAGCTCCGCGCCGCTGACCGACACCAGCGCGACCGGCTCTTCGAACGGGATCAGACTGATCAGGTCGGCCTTCGTCACGCCGCCGTCGAACGCGTCGCCCTGCCGGATCCCACCGGCGTTAGAGAGCCCGACGTCGGCGTCGTGGACCCACCGGAACGCGTCGGCGACGAAGTTGCCGACCCGACACTCGCCGCCGTGAACCACGTCCCCGGAGCGCTCGATGGGCTCGGTCACCGTGTCGACGACCTCGTCGAGATCGGCCGCGGCCATCCGCTCGGCGAGCGCGTCCGCCAGCCCGGGTGCCGGCGCGGCCCCGTCGGGCTCGTGGAGCGTCGCGGTCGGCGGGTCGTCGCCGAGGTCGACCTCGCTGACCGCCTCGCCGTTGACTCCGGGGCGAACCAGCCGCGTGCCGGCGACCGTCTCGTTCCGGCGGCTGTGGACGTGGCCGCCGAGGATCGCGTCGGCGTCGAGTTCCCGGGCGAGGTCGTCGTCGCCCGCACCGAGGTGCGAGAGGACGACGGCGTGGTCGAGCCCGCCGCTCTCGCCCCCGTGGTCCCCGTCCGCGCCGTCACCGCTCCCGGCGGCCGCGGCGCGCATCTCGGCGAGCGCGTCGCGCGCGGCGACGACCGGGTCGTCGAACGAGAGGTCGGCCGCCATGGGGTTCAGCGAGTCGGTCGCGGGGTCGGTGACGCCGACGAACCCGACGGTCTCGTCGCACACCTCGCGGACCGCCCACGAGACGACCCCCTCGTCGCGACCGAACGGGTCGCCGTCCTCGTCACGAACGTTCGCGGAGACGAACGTCGCCGAAGCCTCGGCGACGAGACCGCGGAGCGCGTCCGGGCCGTAGTCGAACTCGTGGTTGCCGAAGGTGTCGAGTCGGGTGTCGGTCGCGTCGTAGAAGTCGAGGACCTGCCTGCCCGTCGCGACCAGCGAGAGGACGCCCGGCGCCGTCGTGTCGCCCGAGGCGACGACCGCCGCGTCCGGGCCCGAGAGCGCCCGAATGCGACCGGCGAGGCGGGCCGCTCGCTCGGGGGCGTCGAAGACGTTCTCGATGTCGGAGTAGTGAACGAGACGGACCATTCGATACGCGACCGGAGGGGCGAGCCACGGTTAAAAATCGCGGAGTCCGGCTCGGTTCGACGGTTTCGCCCCGAGCGCGCTGCGGTCGCCGTTCCGCGGGCGGAATTCGCTCCGTGAGCCGCGCTCGCATACGCACGAGACATTGAAAGCGCTTTTATGGATGTCCTGACTACCACGGGGCACAGCCTCTGTGGGGTTGATGATGTGCCGTTCCGTTAGGGACCGACCACGGGACGGGCACGCGAGCCCGCACGGAGGATAGGTGAACAACACATGCCCGTTTACGTAGACTACGACACCCCAGCAGACCTCGCGGAGCGATCCCTCGAAGCGCTCGAGGTCGCCCGAGACACCGGTACCGTCAAGAAAGGAACCAACGAGACGACCAAGGCGGTCGAGCGCGGTAACGCCGACCTCGTCGTCGTCGCCGAAGACGTCTCCCCCGAGGAGATCGTCATGCACCTCCCCGAACTCGCCGAAGAGAAGGGTATCCCCGTCGTGTTCGTCGACACGCAGGACGAAGTCGGTCAGGCCGCCGGCCTCGAAGTCGGCTCGGCCGCCGCCGCCGTCGTCGACGCCGGCGACGCCGATGAGGACGTCGAGGACATCGGCGAGAAGGTCGCGGAGCTCCGATAACCACCCATGAGCGCAGAAGAGGGCACCGGCGACTCGACGGTCGCGGAGGTCATCGAGGTCGTCGGCAAAACCGGGATGCACGGCGAGGCCATGCAGGTCAAGTGCCGCATCCAGGAGGGATCGAACCAGGGCCGGATCATCACCCGGAACGTCCTGGGTCCCGTCCGTCTGGGCGACGTGCTCCAGCTACGGGAGACCCAGCGCGACGCCGACTCCATCGGAGGCCGATAACCAATGGTCGAGACACGCACCTGTGACTACAGCGGGGAGGAGATCGAGCCCGGTACGGGCACGATGTTCGTGAAGAAGGACGGACAGATCCTCCACTTCGTCGACTCGAAGGCGGAGAAGAACTACTTCCTCGGGCGCGAGGCCCGTGACCTCGAGTGGACCGAAGAGGGCCACCGAGCCGGAGGAGACGACCAGTGAGCCACCACGACGAGCGCACCTTCGTGATGGTCAAGCCCGACGGCGTCCAGCGCGGTCTCATCGGCGAGATCGTCTCTCGCTTCGAGGACCGCGGGCTCAAGCTCGTCGCCGGGAAGTTCGTCCAGCTGGACGAGGAGCTCGCGAAAGACCACTACGGTGAACACGAGGACAAGCCGTTCTTCGACGGCCTCGTCGAGTTCATCACCTCCGGCCCCGTCTTCGCGATGGTGTGGGAGGGCGCGGACGCGACTCGACAGGTCCGCGCGATGGTCGGCGAGACCGACCCCGCCGAGTCCGCCCCGGGCACGATCCGCGGCGACTTCGGCTTAGACCTCGGCCACAACGTGATCCACGCGTCGGACCACGAGGACGAGGGCGCCAACGAGCGCGAGATCGACCTGTTCTTCGACGAGGACGAACTCGTCGACTACGACCTCGACACCTCGGCGTGGGTGTACGAGGACGAAGACCACTGACGCGGCCGCGCCCCGTCTTTTCGGACTGTCGGTTGCTGTACGCTCCGTGACGCCCGGCGAGCCCTCGGTCTGCCGACACACCTCGTTTCCGGTGAACTCGCCCGCAAAATCACCCGCGCGTGTCCGTTTTCCGATCGAACCCGAGAGATAAACGGGCCGTTCGCGACGGCTCAGGTGTCGATCGCGAAGGCGGTCCCCTCGTCGGTGACCACGATCACCTCGTCGCCGCCGTCGCCCGTGACGTCGGCGAACAGCGGGCCGCCGTAGACGACGGCCTCGGCGGGGCCGCCCCGAGCGATCACCCTGCCGCGTTGCGTCATCGCGAGCACCTCTCCGTCCCGGTTGACCGCCACGGGGGCGAGTTCGCCGTCCCCGTCGACGTCGCCGACGCCCGGCGCGTTGATCCGAGTCGACGCGCCGTACTGCTGTTTCCAGACGACCTCGCCGTCGAGGAGGTCGACGGCCCACACGCTCCCGGATCCGCCGACGTACACGTTTCCGGGGTCCGCGTCGCCGATTTCGACCGGGAGGTCCTGAAGTCCGACCTCGTACCGGCCCGACCCGTCGCTCGTCTCGACGGTCTGGATGTTCCCGTTCGCTCCGCCGAGCGCGATCACGGGGCCGTCCCGGCTGTCAGCCGCGTTCCAGCTCAGCGGATTGACGCTCGGCGTGGTCGTCCAGCGCGCCTCGCCGCGCTCGTCGAGCATGTGGATCGTGGCGGGGTTCCCCGCGTTCGTCAACACCGCGAGACCGCCGCGTTCGCCCGCCTCTGCGTCGGGCTCGACGACGAGCGGCCGACGAGTGACTTCTCCCGGGAGCGAGGTCTCGACGACCGACTCTCCCCCGCCGTCGACGACGCGGACGGTCCCGTCGGTCGCGAGCGAGGCGACCTCGGCGTTCCCGTCCCCGGTGAGGTCACCGATCGCGGGCCGGAGTCCGCCGGGGCCGTCGAGGTCGACCGCGAACCGCACCGTCCCGTCGTCCGCATCGAGGACGACGAGCGTGCCGGGCGCCGTGGTGAGCGCGACCACCGGGTCCCCGCCGAGGGTTCCCGCGGTGAGCCCGCTCACGGCGACCGGACCCTCGGACGCGTTCCCGTCGTCGCCTCCGGCGGCGTCGCCGCCGCCGCGTTCCGCGTCGGGTCCCGAAATCGGCGTCGTCCACGCCGCGCCGTCGGTCCCCGCGACCGTCGCGCGGACGACCCGCGACTCGTTCTCGACGGCGGGTCGGAGGAGCAGCGGGTCACCGTCGACGGTCGCGATCACGGCCCCGCTCCCGTCGTCGCCGGCCGCCGGCTCGGACTCCCAGACGACCGTCGCCTCCGTGGTGGCGTCGTCGACGCCGACGAACGCGAACAGCGCGACGCCGACGCCGGTCGCGCCGCCGGCCAACAGGATCAGCATCGCGAACAGGACGCGTCGGTCCATTTGATCCACGTTCGGGCGTCGCCGTGAAACGGTTGTCGGATGTGGCCCCGCCCACAGACTGGCTCGGAGCGCGGTCTCGCGGAGTGCGTCGTTCTGACCGCGGCCGACTACAGCAGCGTCGCCACGTGCTCGGCGTGCGCGTCGCCGACGAGGTCCCGCAGCGCCGCGGGGTCCCGCTCGCCGTCGGCGTTGACGAGGTAGACGGTGCCGTTGCGGTCGCCGTACACGCCGTGGAAGTCGTAGACGAACCCGTAGACGGTCGCGTCCGCCGTCTCCTCGCACTCGACGGCGAACGCGACCTGTTCGTGGACGTTGTACTCGACGAGCCGGTCCCGAACCGAAGCGTCATCGGCCGCGTCTCCGTCGCCCGTTCCGTCACCCGCGTCCCCGTCGCCCGTTCCGTCACCCGCGTCCCCGTCGCTCGTTCCGTCGCGCTCACCGTCGGCGGCCGCACCGACGACGCTCGGGTCCGTCAAGCCGGCCTCGACGATGGGGAGCAGCGTCTCGACGTCGGCGCGGACTCCCGGTTCGGGCGGGAACTCACCGGTCCGAGCGGCCGTGAGCGCGGCGCCGATCGCTCCGCACCCGGTGTGGCCGACCACGGCGAGGACCTCGGTCTGGGTGTGACGGAGCGGGTACGCCACGCTCCCGTCGAGGACGCGCTCCCCGTCGACGACGGTGCTCACGCTGTTCCCGATGGCTCCTGAGGTGAAGAGGAACCCCGGCTCCTCGACGGCGAACATCCCCTCTTGAGAGACGCGCGAGTCGGAACAGCAGACGGAGACCACCCCGGGACGCTGGCCCTCCTGGTGACGGTCGAAGGCGTCGGGCCGGAGCGCAGCGACGTGAACGTCGTTGCGGCCGAGGAGGTCGACGAGTAGATCGTGACCCATACTCGCGCAACTCCCCGCGGGAATAAAAAACGACCCCGGCGCGTGCGTGGCCTGCCGGCCTGCCGCGTGTCGCCGCCGGAACGGTCGGTCCGCGTCAGGCGACGAGCCCGACCACGGAGACCAGAACGCCGAAGACGAACACCGCGAGGAGCGCGACCGTCGCGACCACGACCGCGGGCGCGAGCATCTCCTCGTTCTCGTTGAGAACGAAGTCTTCCATGTTTACCATGTCGGAGGCGTCGTCGCGGCGGGGTTTGAACGCTTCGCTCGGACGCGGCCCGTCGAGCGCTCGGGCCGGGTCGTTTCCGGGTCCCCTCCGGGGCGGTCACTTCGGGGGCGGGCGTCGACCTCGCCGACGTGTTTTTGTGCGTCCGGCGTGGCGGTTACGCCAACACTATGCCACGCGAACAGTACCAGACGAAACTGGAAGGCCTCCGCGACGACGTCCTCTACATGAGCGAGGTCGTCGCAGAGCGCCTCAGGATGGGGCTCGACGCCCTCGAACAGCAGGACAGCGAACTCGGTGAGGAGGTGATCACCGGCGACGCCGAGATCAACGACCTGTACCTCGAACTGGAGGGCCAGTGTACGGACCTCATCGCGCTCCAACAGCCGGTCGCCGGCGACCTGCGGTTCATCGCGGCGTCGTTCAAGATCATCACCGACCTCGAACGGATCGCGGACCTCGCGACGAACCTCGGGGAGTACGCCAAACGGGCCGACCGCGAGGTGTTCCCCGACGTCGACGTCCAGCGCATCGGCGACGACACGCTGGACATGTTAGAGCAGGCGATGGACGCGTACGCGGAGTCGAGCCCGGAGCACTGTTACGCCGTCGCCGAGGCTGACGACGACCTCGACGCGGCCTGCGAGGCGGCGAGCGACCTCGTCGTCCGCGACCTGATCGAGCGCGACGAACTGCGCGAGGACGCCGACGTGGAAGCGACGATGCAAAACGTCTCGCGGCTCCTCCTCACCGTGCGCGACCTCGAACGCGTGGGCGACCACGCGGTCAACATCGCCGCCCGGTCGCTGTACATGATCGAGAACGACGACGAACTGCTGTACTGACCGTCGGCTGGCGGTTTTTTCGTTCGGAGCGATCCCGACAGATAGACCCCCGCCTTCGTGACCTACACCCCCGAGAGCTATACGGAATCCGTCCCCGACCTCGGTTCCCACCTCCGGTTACAGATTCGGAATCGTGACGACGGCCACGTTGCCGTCCTCGTACCTGAACGTCAACTCCCCCCGTAGCTTCTGGACGCTCCAGTAGACGAGCCACAGCCCGATTCCCTGTCCGTGCTGGAGCGGCGTCTCGCCGCCCGCTCGAATCGTGTCGAGTTCGTGTTCCGGTATCCGCTCGTTGTCGTCGCGGACCTCGAAGACGAACCGCCCGTCCGTCTCCGGCGACTCCCTGACGCTCACCCGAACCGTCGGGTCCGACTCCGCCGAGTGGACGACGGCGTTCTCGATCAGGTTCGACAACGCGGTCGAAAGCAGCAGCGAGTCGGTCCGGATCCGAAGGTCCGAAGGCCGTACGGTGCGCTCGACTGACGGGTCCTCGTCCGCGTCCCCCCACGTTTCGTCGATCGAGTCCAAGACCGCGGAGGGCGAGCAGGCCTCAGGCCGGACGCCCCGCTCTTGGATCTTCTCGAACTCGCGTACCTTCTCCGCGATCGAGAGCAGCCGGTCGCTCGCGGCCGCGATCGTTCCCGCCTGTTGTGACCGTTCCGAATCCCGCAGGTCCGAGGTGAGCAGCCTCGCGTGGCCGCCGATCAGCGTCATCTCGTTCCGGAGGTTGTGTCTGAGAACCCTGTTGAGCACCGAGAGCTGCTGTTCGCGCTGCCGCTCCTCTGTCACGTCGTATAAGACCAGCATGGTCCCGACTGTCTCGCCGCCCGGGTCGGTCAACACCGTGTCGGACACCGCGAACGTCTTGCCGCCCGCCTCGTCGGCCGACACCTCACCCGCTTCACGGAGCGCCGCTAAGTCGAAACCGAAGACGGCTTCGAGCGGTCTCGGGAGCGCTGCCGACGGTTCATCGAAGAACAGCGCCGCAGCGCTGTCGTTCACCCGGACGATCCGGCGTTCGGTGTCGAGGACGAACACCGGCTCGGACAGCGAGTTGAGCCCGGTCCGTTCCGCCATCCGTTGGGTGGCCGGGTTGCTCTCGAACATGTGCGTCCCGACGAACGCGTACGCGTCGAGTGACACGTGAACGAGCATCAGGGGCGCCGTGAGATGTAACTGCGGGACCGGCCCCACCTCGAACAGCCACAGCGACACGCCGACGGTGGGGGGCACGGTGCTCAGGACGACCGCCGTGGCTTCGCGCCGATACAGCGGCCCGTAGCTCGATATCGCGCCGACCAACAGGAGCGACCCCACGCCGCCGGTTCCGATGGAGAACAGGAGCGCGACGATCCCTACCGGCTGGACCGCGTAGGAAACGGTCGCGAGACCGAACGCCGGCGCGAACTGAAAGTCGGTCCAGATCAGGTGATGGACCGGGTTCGTCACCGCCGCGACGCCCGCCACGAGCGGGACGGCACCGACGAGTGCGAGGAGCGGCGCGTTGACGAGGTCCCGGCGCCCGGTGTAATCGAGTCCGAACACGAGGAAAAACGGCCCCATGAAACAGAGGGCCGTGAACGAGACCACGCCGAGCGCGACCCGGACCGACTCGTTGCTGACGAGCAACGAGGCGCCGTACGAGCCACAGAACACCGCGACGGCCGCCATGTTCCCCATGAACCAGTCCGACCCCGACCTCCCCTCTTGGAGGTGTAGATACCAGAGTAGGTACGACGCGCCGACGGCGGCACCGAACGAACCGAGGACGACCCCGATTCCGATGGCGCTCGCGTTCATCGAAGTACCAGTCGGTTAAATGGAGCCTGTGATAAACTTGTGGTCACGGCCGTCCGATCGCGTCCACGCCCTTCCGTGATCGAACCCGCACTCCCGCACGGGGACACCGTTCTCCGGCGTGCCGCCGTCGCCCCCGCACCGAGAGCGACGGGGTACCGGAGCTCCCTCCCCCGCTGCTCGACCCGTGTCCGCCCCCTCAGTCTCCCTTTCCGCTCGACAGGAGCGCGACCCCGGTGACCGACATCGAGACGCCGAGGAGAACGAGGCCGAGGTACGCGACCGCTATCGTCCCCATGTCTTGGATCGCCGAGTGGTACTCGCTGGTCGCGTGGAGGAACAGCAGCAGGGTACCGACGGCGCTGACGAGGAGCCCTCCAACGCTCGTCAGTAGTCCTAATTTCGCCATGATGTCATCTCGCTTCCGTCGGTCCGAAACGGGGTCGTCGTCGTTCATTACCTTTTTCGTTTTTCTCTCGGCTCGACGGCCGACGGGAGTCGTTCTCGCCGGGGACACGATTTAATTACCTCAGTACCGTACGGATCGTCGTTGATTCTCCACACGTCTCGCTGTCGAGCCGTCGAGCGTCGGGCGGCCCTCCGCGCCGGAGGTCACCGGTGAGCCTCCGCGAGCGCGTCGGGAGCCTGTTCAAGTCCCAGTCGGAACTCGACCTGACCGACGGCTCGATCCCGTGGTCGCTGTTTTTCCTGTCGCTGCCGATCGTCATCACCAATCTCCTCCAAGTCGGCTACAACCTCGCGGACACGTTCTGGCTCGGCCGGTACAGCACCGAAGCGCTGGCGGCGATCAGCCTCGGTTTCCCGCTCGTCTACCTGTTCATCTCGCTGGGACTCGGCCTCACGGTCGCCGGAAGCGTCCTGGTCGCACAACACACCGGGGCGGAGCAGTCCGAGCGCGCGGAGTACGCGGCCTCGCAGACGGTCGCGTTCACGCTGTTGGCCGGCGTCGGCCTCGGCGCCCTCGGCTTCCAGTTCGTCGCCGACCTGCTGAACGTCTTCGAGGCGGAACCGGCGGTGCTGGGGTTGGCGACCGAGTACATGGAGGTCATCAGCCTCGGACTGCCGTTCCTCTTCGGTTTCACCGTCTTCATCGCGCTGATGCGCGGCGCCGGCGACACCGTCACGCCGATGCTGGTGATGTTCGGCACGGTCGTCCTCAACGTCGCCCTCGATCCCCTGCTGATCTTCGGCGTCGGACCGCTGCCCGAACTCGGCGTCGAGGGGGCGGCGATCGCGACCGTCTTCTCCCGGGGATCGGCGATGGTCGTCGGACTCTGGATCATGCTCCGCGGCGCCCACGGGATCCAGATCCACCCCAGACAGATGGTGCCCGACCTCGGGTACAGCCGGAAACTGCTGCGGATCGGCGTCCCGGCGTCGATCGAGAACACCGGCCGGGCGGTATCGATCAACGCCGTGTTGGTCATCGTGACGCTGTTCTCGACCCCGGTCGTCGCGGGCTTCGGCGTCGGCGTCCGCGTCTTCTCGATGATCTTCATGCCCGCCATCGCCATCGACCGCGGCGTCGAGGCGATGACCGGACAGAACATCGGCGCCGGCCGCGAGGACCGCGTCGTCGCGACCAACCGGTTCGCCGCGAAGACGTCGTTCGTCCTCCTGTCGCTGCTCGGCGTCGTCACCTTCGCGTTCGCGCCGGACATCATCGCCGTGTTCGACGACTCGCCGGCCGTCGTCGCCGAGGGGGCGTCGTTCCTCCGGTGGATCGCTCCGACGTTCGGCTTCGTCGGCGTGCTCCGCGCGTACAGCGGCGGGTTCCGCGGGGCCGGGAAGACGCTGACCGCCGCCGCCATCGCGGTCGTGCTGTTCGGCTTCATCCGGCTCCCGATCGCGTACGTCGCCTCGCAGGGGCTCGTCCCGACCGACGCGTGGTTCTTCGGTTCCCCCAGCCCGACGGGCATCTGGTTCGCCTTCGCCGTCTCCGGGGTCGTCGCGGCGGTCGTCGCCGCCGGCTGGTTCGAGAGCGGCGGTTGGCGCGGCAGCGCCCTGACCGACGGAGCCGACGCCGACGCGACCGACGAGTCCGGGAACGGGGAGGACGCCGGCGGCACGGCCGCCGTCGGCGACGACTCGACTACCGCCGGCGACGAACCGACCCCCGCGGCCGACGAATCGACGACGACCGGTGACGACTGAGGTCGCGGCCGCGCGCGCGACCCGGGCGCACGACACCGGCCGAATCCGATGCTGATCGCTGCTCGCGCACCCCGTCGGTTCGGCCGATTCCAATCGCGTTGATCCCGTGTTTTTAGTCGGTAGAGCCCGTTAGAACTGATATACTGAATGTCGATCGAAAACCCACAGCGAGCCTCGTCTGCGCCGATCGAGGTGCTCCACGTCGACGACGATCCGGCGGTTCTCGACCTCACGCAGTCCTTCCTCGACGAGGAGTTGGACGCGGTCACCGTCGCGACGACGACGGACCCCGACGAGGCGCTCGAACGGCTCGACGCGGAGACGTTCCACTGCGTCGTCAGCGACCTCGAGATGCCGGGGCGCGACGGGCTCGAACTGCTCGAAGCGGTGCGTGACCGGTACCCCGACCTCCCGTTCGTCCTCTACACCGGGAAGGGGAGCGAGGAGATCGCCGCGGAGGCGATCAACGCCGGCGTCACGGGCTACCTCCAGAAGGGCGGGCCGGACCAGATCCGTCGGCTCGCGAACCGGGTCCAGCACGCGGCGGCGGAACACCGCAGTCGAATCGAGTCCGAGCGCTACTCGACGGTCTTGCGGGCGCTCGGCTACCCGGTTTACGTCGTCAACGAGGACGCCGCGTTCGAGTACGTCAACGAGGCGTTCGTCGAGCTGACCGGCTACGACCGCGAGGAGATACTCGGCAGCACGCCGGGTCTGATCAAGACCGACGAGGGAGTCGAGACGGCGAACGACATGCTCTCGCAGATCGTCTCCTCGACCGGCCCGGACAGACAGAAGTTCAAAGTCGACATCCGCACCGCCGACGGCGACGTCGTGCCGTGTTACGACCACATGGCCGCGCTCCCCTTCGACGACGAGTTCCGCGGCTCGGTCGGGATACTCAGGGACGCGACCGCCGAGCAGCGGCGACGCCAGGAGCTGCTCCGACAGAACGAACGCCTCGACGAGTTCACGTCGATCGTCTCACACGACCTCCGGACGCCGCTCGGGAACGCGAAGACGGCGGCTGACCTCGCTCGGGCGACGGGGGACGAGGACGCGTTCGACCGGCTCGAAACGGAGCACGAGCGGATGGAACAGATGATCGAGGACCTGCTGACGCTCGCCCGCGAGGGGCAGACGGTCTCGGAGACCGAGCCCACGGACGTGACCGCCATCGCCGCCGAGGCGTGGGAGCCGTTCTGCTGTGCGGACGACTCGCTCGACCTGCCGGACGCGGAGCTGGTCGTCGACGGCGACCCGTCCCGACTCCGTCAGCTGCTGGAGAACCTCATGCGGAACGCGGTCGAACACGCCGACTCGCCGGTCACGGTGACGGTCGGTCGCGTCGGCGACGGATTCTACGTCGCCGACAACGGGCCGGGGATCGACCGGGAACGCCGCGAGCAGGTCTTCGAGCCCGGCTACACCACCGCCGCCGGCGGAACCGGATTCGGCCTCTCGATCGTAAAGCGGGTCGCCGACGCGCACGGCTGGGAAGTGACGATAACCGAAGGCGAGGCGGGCGGTGCGCGGTTCGAGTTCGTCGACCAGCGGTCGGACGCGACCACCGAGGCGCTGTCCGTCTCGTAGCGACGCGGTCTCGGAGCCGAGGCCCGTCGGCCCACTCAAGCTTTTAGCCGCTGTGGCGCCTCCTATCGTTCGTGAAACGAAACGTCGGACGACTCGACGCGCTCGCCCGGATCGTCGGCGGCGTCGCTATCGCGGCGCTGGCACTGCTCGCCGCGACCGGCCGCGTCAGCGTCCCGGTCGTCTCCGCGGTCGGGCTCGGCGTCGCCGGTGCGGTGTTGATCGTCGAGGGCGCGACACGGCGGTGTCTGCTGTACCGCGCGCTCGGCATCGACCGCTGCCCGGTCGACTGACGGGCCGAAGCGACCGAGGTCAGGGCGACTGACGGCGGAGACGCGCCGACAGGAATCGACGCGGTCGCCTTCCGGTCACTTCGCGAAGTAGCTCGTGAAGTAGCCCGAAAAGAACGAGCTGATAGCGACCGCGACGAGGAGGTCCGACGTGTCGTGGTCGTCGCCGGAGACGGTCAGCCACGTGATCGCGATGCCGAGCACGAGCGAGATAACGCCGTTCGCGAGGTCGTCTTTGAACGCCATGTTCGGCCGTTCGTCTCATATCGACAAAACGTATGGGGTGATCCGCCCCCGCGCGAACCCGGCCGCGCCCGGCGTCCGGACCCACCTCACCTGAACCCGGCCGCGCCCGGCGTCCGGACCCACCTCACCTGAACCCGGCCGCGCCCGGCGTCCGGACCCACCTCACCTGAACCCGGCCGCGCCCGGCGTCCGGACCCGCCGTCGCCCGAACCGATCGGCGACCGATCAGGGGTCGTCGAGCCGCTCCGCGACGACCGCTGCGGCGTCCGGATCGAACGGTGCGACCGTCGCGGCCGCCGCCGCGCCGGCCGCGTTACCGACCGCGGCGAGTTCGCACAGGTCCGTGACGCCGCGCCGCCGCGCCGCGAGGACGGCGCCGGCGAAGGCGTCCCCGGCTCCGGCGGTCGTCGCGACCGAGACACTCGGCGGCGACGCTGCGACGCGCTCGACGACCGTCCCGTCTCGGAGACGCAGCCCGACCGTCGGCGACGCGCCGTCCGTGAGAAACGCCACGCCCGAGTGGTCCGCAGGGAGTCGGTCGACGAGCCCGTCGGGAGTCGGGGCGACGCCCGCGACCGCGAGGTCGTCGGTGCCCGCGAACACCAGATCGCAGTGGGGGAGCACCTCCCCGAGCGCCCTCCGGTACGCCGCGGCGCTCTCCCACTGGTTCGTCCGCCCGTTCAGGTCGAAGGCGACCTTCGTTCCCCCGTCGCTCGCCGCCGCTGCGAGCCGGCGGACCGCCGACCGGTTCACCGTCGGGGGGAGCGTGACGCCCTCCAGGTGGAGCCAGTCGAACGACCCGACGAGCGACGCCGGGTCGTCCGGCGGCGTGAAGCCGTAACAGCTCCCGCGCACCCACGCGTCCCACCGGTCTCCGTCGTCGCTCGGCACGCAGAGCGTGAGCGGCGAGGGCGCGTCGACGCGCGCGACGCGGTCCGTGTCGACCGGGCTCTCGTCGAGGTGGTTCGCGGCCATTTCCCCGGCGGCGTCGCTCCCGACGTCGGTCACGAGCGCGGCGTCACACCCGAGTCCGGCGGTCCACCGCGCGACGTTCGTCGCCGTCCCGCCGACGTGCCACTCGAAGCGGCTCCCGCTCGCCAACGGTCCCTCGCCGACCGGGTACAGGTCGACGGTCGTGTCGCCGACGACGAGGACGCCGCTGTCGGCGTCGGTCACCGCCGCTCACCGCGAGCGACGGGTCGAGTTCGAGCCTGCCGCGTCGACTGACGCACTCCGTTCACGTCCGGTCGTAGTTCCGTGGACGCCATAAACTCGCAGGGGTCCGGCCGTCGCGCGTCGCGTTCGCCGTCGGCTCTCTCGCACCTGCCCGCTCTCCCGCTCCCGCGCACTACTCGGCGGCCAACAGCTCGTCGGCGATGCCGCTCCCGTTCCCGGCCACGTAGCCGTTCAGCTTCGCGGCCGCGGGGGACTCACGCAACGCTGCGTCGTCGTATCCCGCCTCGTCGAACGCGTCCATGAACTCCGCCTCCGACCGGAGCTTGTACTTCTGATGGTACGCCTCCGCCGGGTAAAAGCGCGAGAGCTGCTCGATTCGGGTGCCGACCGCGTCCGGCTCCAACCCGCGCTCGCGGAGGAACTCGGCGAGCGCCGCTCCCTGCGCCCGCGTCTCGGTGAGTACCACGTTCTGGTACTGGGCCTTCCGGGTCTGCGAGTGCGGGTCGTGCTGGCGGAAGACGCGCTCGACGAGGTCGGCGTATCCGATCGCGTCGGGGTCGAACGCGACCTGAACCACCTCGGTGTGGTCGCCCAGCGACTGGTACGTCGGGTCGGTCTTCGTGCCCCCGGCGTAGCCGGCTCGGGTCCGGACGACGCCGTCGAGCGCGCCGAAGCTCGCGTCGGGACCCCAGAAGCAGCCGAGCCCGAACGTCGCCGTCTCGGTCTCTTCCGGCTCCGGGGCTCGCTCGTCGTACTCGCGTATCGCGCGTGGTGTGAGTGTCATCGGTCGTACTCTCCGGTAGCGCCGCCGTCCCGGTCGCGACAGGCGGCGCCACATACGTCTCTCGTCCGGGCTCCGACGGGCAAGAGCGTGTCGGCGGTCCGGGGGCGCGACGGACCCCGGCGACCCGTCTCCGCTGGCCGACCTCCGTCAGTCGTCCGCGACGGTCGGTGCGTTCGCCTCGCCGGGCGCTTCGACCCGCGCCGACTCGGTCGCGGCCGACCACTCTAACTCCGACTCGTAGCGGAAGGCGCGGTGGTCCCGCGTCGGATCGACGACCGTCAGCGAGAGCCAGTCGTTGTCGAGCAGTTCGGCCACCGCCCCGTGGTCGGCCAGGACCGACTCCGCACGCTCGACCGGCGCGTGAACGACCGTCGAGAGGCGGAGCGGCTGGTGGTACGGCTCGTCGGTCCCGGCCATGACCGACTGGAGCGGCAGTCCGCTCATGAGGTCGCCGCCGTTCCCCTGGTAGACGCCGACGTTGCCGACCGGATTCTGGGTCACCTTGGACCCGCTCCCGTAGGCCGCGTTGTCGACCGTCGAGAAGTAGTACTGGGCGTTGATCCACTGGGTGACGACCATCGGTCCGGTGAGGATCGCTTCGAGCGCGTCGCCGTCGGGGTCGGTCGCCCAGTCGTACGAGTGGAGGAAGGCGCGCCCGTCGAGGTCGAGGTCGCTCGTCAGTCCGCGCGGCCCGACGACGAACCCGGCGTTGCCGGCCAGTCCCCACTCGGGGCGCGTCTCGGCCCAGTCGGCCGCGCGGCGCTCCGTCTCGCGCACGCCCGAGGAGCCCTCGGCGCCCATCGACGCGGCGCGCTCCGTGGCCGCTCCCTCGCGCGCCTCGGCGAGGTCGGCGCGCAACCGATCGAGGTCGTCCGCGTGCGACTCGGGGACATCTTTGTCGTACAGGTCGACCTCGTCCGTCGTCGTGTTGTGTTGGGCCGCGAGGAAGACCGTGTCCTCGGGCACGTCGATGCCGCGCTCGCGGAGCGCCGCCTTGACCTCCCGGTCGTTACAGATCGCCGCGAGGACGCGCGCGCTCGGCCCGCCGGGGTTGCCGGCGCAGGCGCCGCAGTCCAGGCTCGACGCGTAGGGGTTGTTCGCCGTCTCGCCGGCGTGGCCGGTGAACACGACGAGCCGCCCGAACCGCTCCCAGCCCATCAGTTCGAAGGCCGTGGCGGCGTACTCGACCCGCTCCTCGCGGGTCAGCCCCGCCGGGAGGTCGCCGTCGGACGCCGGCTCGTGGTCGAGGCGCTGATCGCAGAACTCGTGGTCGTCGGGCACCGCGTCGTCGGCGACGTCCAGCAGGTCGTGGACGCGGCCGGGAAGGAGCGTCCGGGCCGCCAGCGCCAGCCCGTACCCGCCTCCGGCGCTCTCGACGAAGCTGAACGCGGTCCCGGGGTTCGACCGCAGCGTCTCAACCGTCTCGCCGACGGCCTCCCGGAGCCGGGACCAGCGGTCGCGCTTCGCCCGCGTGTCTCCCTCGTTCGGGACCTCCGAGATCCGGTGTTCCGCGTCGAGGATCGGGGGACAGGCGTCGACGGTCACCTCGGAGTCGTAGCCCTCGTACGCCATCGGCACGCCGAAGAAGCCGGCGTAGCCGTGAGTCTCGTAGTCGCCGGTCGCCTCGACGTGACGCCGGATCACCTCGGAGCGCGTGTCGATACAGAACACCAGTTGCGCGTCCGGCCTGTCTCCCGCGTCGCCCTCGTCGGGGGCCACGCCCTCGCCTCCCACCGCGCCCCCCTCCCGGTCTTCGCTCTCGGCGGCGACCCGCTCGACGAGGTCGCCCCGGTAGCTCGCCTCCCACGCGGTCAGGAACGCGTCGGCGAGTTCGTCCGCCGGCTCGACGCTCCGGTCGGTCGCATCGGCCGACGCCGCGAGGTCGACCTCGAAGGCGTCCGCCAGCGCGAGGCGGACGGCGAGGTAGTCCGAGAGCGTGATCGGGTACGCGGACTGCCACGCGCCCTCGTCGGCGGCGCGACGCTTGAGGAGGCCGGTCCACCCCGGCAGCGCGGCGAACTGCGCCTCGAAGACCGACTCCCACCGCCCCTCGGCATACGGCGCCATGACGGACTCGACGGCGTCGAGCGCCGACTCCGGCAGGTCGGCGACGACCCCCCGGTCGGGAATCTGCTCGTCGTGTCCGGCCACCGAGCGGAACGCCTCGTAGAACCCGTCCTCCCGGTTCGGCATCGGCCACTGCGCCCGTCCCTCGTCGAGGAACGCCGACAGCCACTTCGTCAGCACGCGGTCGACCCCCTCCGTCTCGTCGGTCGGACGCTCCGGCACCTCGGCGGCGTCCATGCGCTCCAGCAGGGCCTCCGGGTCGTCGTCGTGGCCGCGCTCGGCCAGTTCCGATTCGAGACGCTCGCGGTCGATCCGGCCCGCGTCGAGGGCGGCCCGGAAGGTCTCCGTCCGGGGATACCCGCGGCCGCCGAGGAGGTCGGACGCCTCGGCGACGGCCTCCGTGAACGGGCGGTCCTCGAACCCGGAGAGCGGGTTCGCCGTCACGAACGAGTGGGCGGGCCAGACCGACCCGACGGCCGCTGCCGCGTTCTCCACGCTCTCCCGGAGGGCGCGCTCAGTAGTCATCGTACTCCTCCGTGGCGGTCAACACGGCCTCTGGAGCGGGTTGGCTCGCGTTCAACAGCGCGACGTAGAGCCGCCGGCTCCGCCGGTAGGCCCCGGCCTCGACGGCGACGTACGCCGCGAGAAAGACGACGCCGACGAGCGCGTGGAGCGCGCTCAGTTCGGTCGGCGCCGAGACGACCGGCAGCCCGGCGAGGAGCCCGGACACGGCCTCGTACGCGAGCGCGTAGACGGTGATCGCCGGGAGGAAGACGGCCGGGACCGCCGCGTAGCGCCCGGTCGCGGACAGGGCAGTCCGTCCGACGGCGCTCCGGGCCGCGTGGAGCGTCGTGAGGACGACGAACAGCGCGAGCAGCAGTCCGCTGTCGAGGGCCGTTCCCTTCCCGGTCAGGACCGCGAACGCCGCGCCGCCCGCCAGCCCGGTCAGGAGGACGACGACCCCGCCGACGAGGCCCGTTCCCTCGCGCTCGCGGTCGCCCGGTTCGACGCGTTCGATCGCTTCGCCCGAACTGAGGAAGTGGTACGCCTTGTAGAAGCCGTGGAGGACGAGGTGCGTGACGGCGGCGGCGAAGAACCCGAGCCCCGCCTGCATGATCATGAAACCCATCTGTCCGACCGTCGAGCAGCCCAGTTCCCCTTTCACGTCCGACCGGACGGTCTTGAGCAGCTTTCCGAGGAGGGCGCTCGCCGCGCCCACGACCACGATCCCGAGCATGAGGGCGGTCTCCGCGGTCACCACCGGAGCGAACCGCGTCAGGAGGATGCCGCCCGCGTTGACGAACCCGGCGTGCATCAGCGCCGACGCCGGCGTCGGCGCGGTCATCGAGGAGAGCAGCCAGCCGTGGAACGGGACGAGGGCGGACTGGATCATCGCCGCGAGGACGAGCGCCACGCCGGCGACGACCAGTGCGGCCCCGCCGAGGTCGTCGGCGGCCGCGGCGACGCCGGACACGGTCGTCGCGTCGGTCGCCCACCACAGCGCCGTCAGCGCGACCGCGAGGAGCGCGCTGCTGGCGAGGAAGTACCTGCGAGCGACGCTCGCTGCGGCCCGCGCCTGCGCCCACCCCTCGACGGTGCCGACGAGCCGCGCCATCAGGAGTCCCATCGCCAGCCAGCACGCCGCGAACAGCGCGAGGTGGTCGGCCGCGACGAGACACATCACGGCGACGGTGAACGCGAACACCGTGGCGAAGAACCGCGTCTGGTGGGCGCTCCCGGCCATGTACCGGCGAGAGTAGCTGTGGACGACCCCGCTGAAGAACGTGACGACCACCCACATGAGAACGGTCAGGCCGTCGACGGCGACCGCGCCGGGGATCTCCCACGCACCCCCGAGTCGGACTCGGATGACGAGCGCGGCGACGCTCGCGGCGAACAGCGACCAGACGAGCCACGTCAGTGCGGCGGGCACGGACGGCGATTCAGCCGTCGCCCGGGGCGTTCCGACCGTCGGTTCCGAGGTGCGTCCTGACATCGTTTAGTCCATCACACGACCGGTCTCTGGAGGCGAACCGACTTCGCTTCCGTCTTCGGTCGTCTCTGGACGTGTTTGAGAACGTAACGTCTATTAAAACTGTCTGTATTCACAAATCGTTCGAAAGAAGTGTATTATAGAACATTATGGTTATTGCGTTCCGGCGGCAACCGCTCGGAGGTCCAGCTCCGCGGCGGAGCGGGTCCCGCGTCTTCAGGCGCGAGCGGAGGTCAATTCCCAAACCGTTCGGTGTGGGCACTCAGGAAATCATATCGTTCCCGAGTCCGGAGTGGTGGTATGGAAGAACTCTCGGGGACCGTCCTCGCCGGGGAGTCGTTCGAGCCGGTCCGCGGTCGGGTCGTCGTCGAAGGCGGTCGGATCGATGCCGTCGAGGAGACGAACACGGCGTCGACCGACATCGTGGTACCGGCGTTCGTCAACGCGCACACCCACCTCGGGGACTCGGTCGCGAAGGAGGCCGCGGTCGGGCTCTCGCTCGACGAGGCGGTGGCCCCGCCCGACAGCCTGAAACACCGGCGGCTGGCGGCCGCGGACCGCGCGGAACTCGTCTCGTCGATGCGGCGCACGCTCCGGTTCATGCGCCGCACCGGCACGGTCTCGACGCTCGACTTCCGGGAGTCGGGGACCGCCGGCGCGCGGGCGCTCCGCGAGGCGGCCGAGGGCGTCGGCGTCGACCCGTTCATCTTCGGGAGCGACGAGCCGTCCGTCCTCGACGTCGCGGACGGCTACGGCGCCTCCGGCGCGAACGACGACGACTTCGCCGCGGAGCGCGCCGCCTGCGAGGAGCGCGGTCGCCCCTTCGCGATCCACGCCGGCGAACCGGACGCCAGCGACATCCACCCGGCGCTCGACCTCGACCCGGACCTCCTCGTTCACATGGTTCACGCCGCCGACGAACACCTAGAGCGCGTCGCGGCGGAGTCGGTGCCGGTCGCGGTGTGTCCCCGCGCGAACGAGGTCCTCGGCGTCGGCACGCCGCCGGTGCGGGAGCTGCTCGATCACACGACGGTCGCGCTCGGCAGCGACAACGTCATGTTGAACCCGCCCTCGATGCTCCGCGAGATGGCCTACGCGGCGAAGCGGTTCGACGTGAGCTCGCGGGAGGTGTTGCGGATGGCCACCGCCGCCGGGGCCGAGATCGCCGACCTCGACTGCGGCGTCATCGAGCCCGGTCGGCGGGCGGCGCTCGTCGTCTTCGACGGCGACTCGGACAACCTCGCGGGCACCGACGACCCGGTGCGCGCGGTCGTCCGGCGGGCGACGGCGCTAGACGTCGACCGCGTGCTCGTCTAGTCGCCGTCAGCGCTCCTCGTCTAATCGCTGTCGCCGTCGCCGTCGCGGTCTCCGGCGTCGAACCGACCGAACGGCGTGGTCTCGTGGGTCCGAACGAGGACCTCGTCGGAGACGGTGAGCCCCATGTCGAGGAGCTCTTGCGCCACCGGCGTGATGTCGCTGTCCGACTCGCCCACGACGGTCACGAGGAGGTTCTCCTCGCCGGTGACCAGTTCCTGGACCGAGACGACGCCGTCGACGGCGAGGATCTCGGGGATCATCTCACCGCGTTCGGGTATCGACGCGGTACAGTAGAGCAGCATCCGGAGCGGGTAGCCGGACCGCTGGTAGTCGACGCTGGCGCTGTACCCTTTGATCACGCCGTCGGACTCCAGCCGCTGGATGCGCTTGCGGACGGTGCTGTCCGAGGTGCCCGCCCGCTCCGCGATGTCCCCGGACGACGTGTTTCGCGCGTCCTCCTGTAACGCGTACAGGATCGCCCTGTCGACGTCGTCGATTTCTCCGTTATCCATACCTGTCCGTTCGTGATAGGCGCGTGCCGTTTTTATACGTTGTCGGGCGTCGGCGCGGGGCGGCGATCCGATCCCGACGCCTACATAGGGTCCCCGCCAATGGGTCGGACATGGCACCTTACACCGTGGACATCGACGTGCGGTTCCGCGACATCGACGCGTTGGGCCACGTCAACAACGCCGTCTACGCGACGTACGTCGAGCAGGCCCGGACGCGGTACTTCCGTGACGTCCTCGACATGGACATCTCCAAGTCGTCGAGCGTGCTGGCGTCGCTGTCGATCGACTTCCGGCGACCGATCGAACTGACCGACGGGGACGTGACCGTCACCGTCGAACTCGCCGATCTCGGCCGGTCGAGCGCGACGATGACCCACGAGATCCGCGTCGGCGACGCGGTCGCCGCGGAGGCCGAGGCGACTATCGTCTCGCTGGACCCCGACACCGGCGAGCCGATGCCGATCCCGGAGGCACACCGGACCGCGATGGAGTCGTACCACGAGCTCTGAGGAGCCACGCGGCTGCGCAGACCGCTGAACGGACGCGAGCGTGACTCGCGGCCCGACCGAGCGACTCGCCCCCCGACCGAGCGGCTCGCCCCCGACCGCGACGGACGCACACCTTCTTGACGCCGCGGACGGATCGATCTGTATGAGCGTTCGACTGTACGCCCTCGACGGGTGTCCCTTCTGCGAGACGGTCCACGAGGCGCTAAACGACGCGGGCGTCGCCTACGAGATGGAGTGGGTCGGCGCGCTCCACTCCGAGCGGAACGAGGTCAAGCGGGTCAGCGGCCAGCGCGGCGTGCCGGTGCTCGTCGACGAGGATCGCGGCGTGACGATGGCGGAGAGCGCGAACATCGTCGAGTACGTCGAGAGGACCCTCGCATGAGCATCTACACCGGTCGCGGCGACGAGGGCGAGACCGACCTCCGCGACATGAGCCGGGTGTCGAAGTCGAGCCACCGGATCGAGGCGTACGGCACCGTCGACGAGGCGAACGCGCTGCTCGGAACGGTCCGCCCGACCGGCCACGACGACCTCGACGACCTGTTGGAGACGGTCCAGAACCACCTTCACGTCGTCCAAGCCGACCTCGCGAACCCCGATCCCGACCCGGACGACCCGCAGGTCGACGCCGGCCACGTCGACGAGCTGGAAGACCGGATCGACGCCTTCGACGAGGAGTTGGAGCCGCTCACGTCGTTCATCCTGCCCGGCGGCGGCGAGGCGGGGGCGGCGCTCCACCACGCGCGCGCCGTGGTTCGACGCGCGGAGCGTCGCGTCGTCGACCTCGCGCGCTCGGAGCAGATAAACGAGGCCGTCGTCACGTACCTCAACCGGCTCTCGGACCTCCTGTTCACGGCCGGTCGCGTCGCGAACGCCCGCGACGGCGAGCCGGAGGAGTCGCCGTCGTACTGACGCCCGAGCGCGCGACTTTTCACCGTCCCGCGCGAGATACGGGTATGACGCTCGACAGCTACGCGACGGCGGTCGCCGACCTCGACCCGGCCCGCGGGGAGGTCGAGACCGCGGAACTCCTCGTCACCGACGACGTGCTCGTGAAGGCGTTCGTGCTGGGGCCGGACGCGGCCGTGGACCCGCACGAACACGCCGACGCCACCAACGTCTTCCACGTTCTGGAGGGGGAAGCGACCGTGTCTCGCGACGGCGAGGAGGAAACGCTCGCGGCCCCCGCGGTGGTTCCGAACGAGCGCGGCGCGGTCCACGGCGCGCGAAACGACACCGACGAGCGAGCCGTGCTCACGGCCAGCCTCGCTCCCCTCCCCTGATGGACGGCGAAATCGATCCCGAGGAGCTGTCGTCGCTGCTGTCGGAGCGCGGCGACGGGTCCGCCGACGAGCCGCCCCGCATCGTCGACATCCGCGACCAGCGCGCCTTCGACCGGGGCCACCTCCCCGACAGCGAGTGTATCCCGTTCCCCGAACTGACGAGCCGGATCGCCGAACTCGACGGCGCCGACCGGATCGTCACCGTCTGTCCGCACGGCGTCGCCAGCCAGCAGGCGGCCCAGCTGATCGGCAGCTACGAGGGGACCGCCGACGCCCGCGTCGACAGCCTCCGCGGCGGGATCGAGGCCTGGGAGCGCGAGGTCGGCGAGCTGGAGACGACGGACGCGGAGCCGCAGGACGAGGCCGGCGGAGTAGCCGAGACCGACGAGGGGCCCGAGGCGCCGTTCTGATCGCTCCGTCCGCACCGTTCTAATCGCTCCGCCCGCACCGTTCTAATCGCTCCGTCCGCACCGTTCTAATCGCTCCGCCCGCGCCGTTCTAATCGCTCCGCCCGCGCCGTCCGAACAGCCCCGTAGCCGCCAGCAGCGCGACTACGGCCGCGACGATCCCGAACCCGGGCACGGCGTCGTCGGTCGCGCCGCCGATCGGGCCCGCCCCCTCGATCGTGACCGTCGTCGACGCCTCGCCTTCGGGGCCGACGACGCTCACGCTCACCTCTCGGTCTCCGGCACCGATTCCGCCGGAATCCCCCGACTCACCGAGCGTCAGGCTCCGCTCGACCGACGCCTCGGCGCCGGCGTCGAGTCGGACGGGCGCCGTGTCGACCGTCTCGCCGTCGACGCGGAACTCGACGTCGCCGCCCGCCGGGAGTTCGGCGTCGTTGCCGACGGTCGCGGTCACGCGCACCGACTCGCCGGCGGTCACGCGGTCGGCGTCGATCGAAACGTCACGGACCGACGGCGGCGCGGGCTCCGAGACGACGACCCGCAGGCGCTCGCCGCCGACTCGGACCGCGTACGTTCCCGGCTCGGAGAACGCGTACTCGAACTCCTCCGTCGTCGCCGCGCCGGCGTCGACGGTCCCGACTCGCGTCGCGACGGCCTCGCCGTCGACGGTCAGCGAAAGGTCGTACTCGCCGGCGACGCCGCCGGTATTGGTGACGTCGACGGCGACCGCGAGCCGCTCGCCCGCGACCAGTTCGACCGGATCCACGTCGACCGGGCGGTCGCGGTACTCGCCCGTCGCCCTGACGCCGTCGTCGGCGAGCACGTACCCGACCTGCGCCGGCGTCTCGCCGAACGCTTCCGCGTGAGCGTCGCGGCCCCAGGTCTCGGGAGCGTCCCGGGTGGTCGTCAGGCGCTCGGCCTCCGCCCGGATCGCGGCCGCGGTCTCGTCGTCGGCCCCCTCGGCCGCGGCGGCCTCGACGGCGTCGAGCACGTGTTCGTTGGTGATCGGCTCCCCGGCGGCGTTCAGGTCGCGGAGGACCGTCGCGAGCGAGGCGCCCCCGTCGGTCGCGACCCGGAGCCGCCGGTCGATCGCCCCGGCGACGAGCGCCCCCTTCGTGTAGTCCGGGTTCCCCTCCCACGTCCCGGGGTCGGCGAGCACCGCCGAGGCGTCGGGATCGCGTTCGCCGCGCGCCAACGTCCGCTCGAACTCCGCGAAGTTTGCGGCGCCGCGGTCGAGCGCGAACAGCGCGGCGTAGTACGTCGCGCTCGCCTCGGTGATCCACCGGCCGCTCGCGTCGGTACCGAACGCCTGCCGCGTGTGGACGTACTCGTGAGTCCAGACGTCGTCGGCCGTGCCCGCGGGCTCGACGTCCCGGACCCACAGGTCGGCGTCGCCGATCTGAATGCCGCGGACGCCCCACTCGACCCCGTCGGTGGGAGCGGCGACGGCGAACACCGTCTCGTCGCGCGCGCCAACTCGCAGCGCGGCCGACGCATAGTCGAAGGCGCCGAACACCTCCTCCGGCGTCGCCTCGGTGTCGGCCGCCTCGGGGACGATCAGCCGGTAGCGCCGGCCGTCGGCCTCCCGGACGCGCTCCTCGTAGGGGCCGAGGAACGCCATCGCCTGCGAGGCGACTCCTTCGCCGTCGACGACGTTCTCGCGCGTCAGGCCGACCTGCCCGTCGTACTGTCCGGTGTACGACCAGCTCGCACTCGTCCGCGGCGTCCGGACCAACGCCCACTCGCCGGCGTCGGCGAACCGGTAGGTCCCGCGGGTAGCCAGCGGCCCCGACTCCTCGACGGTGACGTTGACGTCCGTCGCGTACGTGAGCGAGGGCGTCGGCGTCTCGCCGTCCCACACCCACGCCGACTCGTCGGGGCCCGCGTCGTCCGCGCGCTCGAACCCGTCGGCCTCGACCGCGCCGTCGTTCGCGCTCAACAGGGTCACGCGGAGCTCCGTGACGCGGTCCGGGATCGCCGCCCGAGTCGTGACGCCAACCGTTCCGGCCTCGTCGGTCTCGGACAGTTCGTTCCGCAGGCGGATCGTGTCAGAGTCGTCGGTCTGTCTCGCGTCGCCTCCTCGGTCCCCGTCCGCGACCGCGGCGCTTCCGGCTCCGTCGGTCGGTTCGAGACCGATCGATCCGTGGTAGGTGTCCTCGTCCGACGCGTCGAGGTCCCCGACCGTGGCGCCGCCGGCCGGCAGCGCGGTGACCAGCAGGACTGCGACGAGCGAGGCGGCGACGACAGATCGGACCGATGGGCCCGAACCCGACCGTGTCATGGACGCACCACGTCCGTCGCCGATATATGGCTGTTCCTCGCGTTCCGTCCGGGCCGCCGGGAACCGGCGCGGAGCCGGGGCGACGGAGGCGTCGAAGAGCCGCGAAAAAGAGGGGGGAGGAGGGAGCGAGTGACTTTCCCTCCGTGCGTCAGTGTGCTATCCGATATCAAAGGTATGCGCGGCTTACCGCCGGCGAAGCGACGGCTCTGGGTGGATTCGGGCGAGTCGTGCGTCGGCCGAGTCGTGCGTCGAGTGAGTCGTGCGTCGAGTGAGTCTCCCGGTCGAGCGAGTCCCGACGGGGCTGGCCGACGCGGCGTCAGATCGCGTGTACCCTGACGGTCCAGAAGTCGCGGAACGCGTCCTCGAGGGCCGCCTTCGGCTTCCCGGTGGCGTCCGACACGTCGGTGACGTCGGCGTGGTCGCGAACCCGCCCCAACACGCTGCGCTCGCCGACGACTATCGTCCGGTCGACGTTCTCGACTCCCGCGAGCGCCTCGTTCGCCCCGTCGAGATGGTCGTCGATCTGTCCCTCTCGGCGGCGCTCGAAGCGGCCCTGCGAGAAGCCGCCCTTCGAGTGGGCCTCTTTCACGTCGGAGCTGAACCCCTCGTACGCGACCCGCTCGCCGCCCTCGTAGGTGCCGAGCGCGAACGTGTCCGCCCGAACCAGCGCGAACGCGAACCGCCCGGTCGGCCGGAACCACGCGTCGTCCAGCCGGAACCGGTCGCTCCACTCGTCGAAGGGGTCGGGCGCTATCGGCGGCGACAGCGCCGCGCTGGCCGCACCGGTGTCGTCGGCCACGACGACCGCCGGCGCCGCGCGCCGGACGAGCGCCGTGCGGTCGCCGAACCAGTCGGCGACGGTCTCCGGAACCGAGTCGGCGTCGGGAACGAACGCGGTGAGCAGTCCCTCGGGGTCGTCGCTCTCGACGGCGCGGAAGCGGTCGAGCGCGTCGGCCAGTCGCGGGCCGCGGAGGTCGCTCACGCGTCGGAACTCGACGGACGCCTCGGTTCCCTCGGCCCGGTCGAGCCGCTCCTCTAACGACTCGATCCGGTGTTCGAGCTCGTTGACGCGCTCCTCGGCGCGCTGGCGGTCGGCGACCGCGTCGGACCGCCGCTCCTCCTCGGCCTCGGCGCGGCGTTCGAGGTGACGCTTCTCCTCCTCCAACTCCTCGATGCGCTCCTTCAGTTCGGCGCGCCCGAGCAGCCTGTCGATCATACCGAATTCGCGACCCGCCGCGACGTAAAAGGTGCGTCTGCGGCGGAGACGGACGCCGCTCTCCGGGCCGTCCGCGCGTCGCGCCACCGTCCGCCGCCGTCTCCCGCGCGACCGTTCGTCGCCGCGTTCACGTCGTCCGCTTCGCGCGTGATCCGATCGGTGCGCCTCCGCCACCGTTTTAGCGTCTCCCGACGCTTCGGGGGATATGTCGTCTCCGTCCCTCCAAGAGGAACCGAAGACCGGCAACGGCGTCACCGCCGACCTCGACCTCGACTGGCTGTCGCTCGAGGACGACGAGGAGATCCGCTGGGCGAGCACGCCGCACAGGTACAGCGTCGTCCCGGCGCTTCTCGTCGGCGTTCCCCTGTCGCTCGTCCTCGTCGGGATCCCGATCGTCGCCGCGAGCTACCTCCAGTACAAGAACACGAACTACGTCGTCACGAACAAGGGGCTCTACAGCAAGCGGGGCATCCTCTCCCGGGACGTGAAACAGATCGGGTTCGAGAAGGTACAGAACATCTCCTACTCGCAGTCGGCCATCGGTTCGTCGCTCGGGTACGGGTCGGTCGAGGTCAGCACCGCCGGCGGCTCCGGCGTCGAGCTACGGTTCCGGAGCATTCCGGACCCGGCGTCGGTCCAGGAGCTGATCGCCAGGGAGATCGACGCCGGAAAGCGGGACAGCGCCGACGGCGACGGCGACGCCGACGACGTGCTCGCCGAGATCCTCGTCGAACTTCGCGCGATCCGCTCCGCGGTCACCGACGACGGTGCCGGCGGCGACGCCGAGACGCCGACCGCGACCGGCGAGGACGTCGGCGCCGAGCGGACCGCGTCGGAGACGGCGCGCGAGGACCGATGACCGGCGACTGGTGGTTTCGGCACGACGACGAGACCGTCGTGTGGACGGGTCGCCCGCGGCTGTCGGCGGCGCTCGGCGGGGGCGTCGTCGGCGTCGCGACCGTCGCCGTCGCGCTCCTCGCGGCGGCCGCGGTCGACCCGCGCATCGCCGCGGCGAGCCCGCTGGGCGTCGGCATCGCCGGCTGGGAACTGCTCCGCGTCACACGGACCGACTACGTGGTCACGACTCGAGCGATCTGGTCGAAACGCGGCGTGCTCGGCCGAAAGGTCCGCCGCGTCGGGCTGGCACAGGTACAGAACACGGCGTACAGTCAATCGGTGACCGGTTCCGCGTTCGGGTACGGCACGGTCACGATCGAAGTCGCCGGCGGGCCGGACCTCGAGCTCCGCCGGATCGACGACCCGCAGGCGGTCCGACGGTCGATCACCGACCGGACCGGGACCGTCGACCGCGAGCCGCCCGGGACGGTCGAGCAGTGGCGGGCGGTGCTGTCCGTCGTCCGCGACATCGAGGCCGCAGTCGACTGACCGGCGGCGACTCCGGCGGAGCGACGGCGACACCGGTCAGGCGACGCCCGCGCCGCCGAGTATCAGCCGGAGCCCGATGACCGTGAGGAGGCCGAGGACGAGGCCGCGCCGGAGCCGCTCGCTCACGCGGTCTCGGAGGCGAGTCCCGACGGCGACGCCGGCGACCGCGGGGACCGCGGCGGCGGCCGACGCGAGCGCGAACGCGGCGTCCGGGTAGAGTCCGAGCGCGCCCGCGGCCCCGACGCGAAGGCCGTTGATCCCGACGAACACCAGCGCCACGACGCCGACGAACACCCCGTGCGAGAGGTCGAAGCTCCGGACGAACGCGACCAGCTGGACGCCGACGTTCGTCGCGCCGAACAGGACGCCGGAGACGACGCCCACGACCCCCATGACGAGCGGGCCTTCGGCGCGCTCGCGGTCGGCCGAAGTCGGCAGCGACGGGAGCGAGACCGCGCGCTGCGCGGTCGCCACGAACCCGAGCGAGACGACGCCGAGCAGGACGCGCAGGGGAGCCGCCGGGAGGCGATCGAGCAGCGCCATCCCCGCGAGGGTGCCGACGAGCGCGGCCACGAGCAGCGGTGCGAACCGGGCCCCGCAGGTCCGCAGTTCCTCGCGCGTGAGCTCTCCGACGAGGGCGACGTTCACCGCGAACATCGGGACGATCATGAACGCGACGGCGGCCGCCGGGTCGAGCGTCGACGCGAGCACCGTCGTCCCCACGACCGCGAAGCCGAACCCCGCGACCCCGTTGACGGCGCCCGCGACCGCGACGGTCGCCACTAGCTCGGCCGAGAGCGCGAGCGCCATACGTTCGACACGAGCCGGACCGGCATAATAACACGAGTGCCCGATCGGGCGGCTCCGGCGGCGTCCGCGGCCCGACATCGAACCATTTCCCGCATACGCGGTCGCTATGCCAGTCGGTCTCACGCGCAGTTCGACTCGACGCGCGGGCCCGCCCCTATCGGTCTCCGGGCGCTACCGCCGCGGCCTTCGCCGTTCGCGACTCCCTCAGACACGCGGCGGCGTCCTACGCGTTCACGAACGGCTCCCACCCCTCCCAACGCAGCAGCGTCTCGGCGCGGTCCGCGTCCGCCAGGAGGACGTTCTTTCGGTCCGGGAGCGTCTCGTCGGCGAGTTCCTGCGGAATCGCGAGCGTCCCGCTCGGGACGTCGTCGTCGCCGGCGACCGGGATGTGGCCGCCGCCGACTTTCATGACGAGCGGGGCGTCGAGTCGCTCGACGCCCTCGCCGTCCGCGTACAGCTGTTCGTTGACGTGTTCGTGGTCCGCCCGCCGGATGACGGCGCGCTCGCCGCCGTGGGGTTCCACGTACAGTTCCCCCAGGTAGTAGCCGCTCGAGAATCGCTCGAACATTCTATGCGTGGTAATCTCTGCCATAGTAGTACATAAGCGTTTCCCGCGGCTCACGCGCGCTGAGATTCGGCCCGGGCGCCCGTTACAGTCCGAGCGCGTCGCCGTCGTTCGACCGGTAGTACGCCGCCAGCGATGTCCCGCGGTCGCGCTGGGCCTCGAACAGGTCGGCGAGCCACTCCACGGCGTCCGGGTCGTCGTTGGCGGCGTACCCGAGGAAGTTGCCCCTGTCGCCGTGGATCGCGAGGTACGCCGTCGTCCGACCGTCGACGGTGCTCAGGTACCACGCGAACGGGAGGTCGGGAACGATTCGCACGTCGACCCCGGCCTCGACGACGGAGCGCGCTCGCTCGGGGCTCTCTACGGCCAGGTAATCCGCGACCGGCTCCGTCAGGACGAACGACAGCTCCAGCGACTCCTCGACGACGGTGCGGTGGTACAGCGTCGAGACGAACTGCTCGTCGTTGGCGGCGATCGAGGCCCCGCGGAACCGGTCGGCCGCCTCGGCGACGCGGCGGAGCCGGGACAGCACCGCCGCCGGCGACGTCTCGGCTATCGTCACCACCTCGGCGTCCGCGAAGAACCGGTGGTTCCGCGGCGACGACGGGAGTTCGTTGAGGACGCCGTCCGACGCCTCGACCGTCTCCGCGACCGCGAACGCCTCGTCGACGGTGTCCAAGAGGACGCGGCCGGCGTACGTGGTCTCGTAGCCGTCCGTCCTGCGCTCGACGAGTCCGCCCTCCTCGAGGGCCCGGATCGCGCGGTTGACCGTCGACCTCGAGTGCTCGAACTCGTCGACGAGGTCCCGGAGCTGTGCGGGACCGTCTGAGAGCCGGACGAGGTACTGTCGGCGCGCGAAGGCGAGGTCGAGCACGAGTGAATACGTGTGTCTGTCGTCAGTAATACGTGTCGCTAAGCGAAGAGGTCTCGCCGCACACGGGTGCGACCGCACCGATGCCGTCGGCGCCCCGGCGGGCTGGCTCTGCGTCGGCACGGCCGCCGGCCGGGCTACGCGTCGTCGCGCCGCGCGACCTCGTGGCGACCGAACCCGTACCGCAGCCGATTGGCGAGCCGCCGCGAGAAGCGCCCCTCGTTCCGGGAGTCGAACCGCTCGGCGAGCGCCTGGTAGATGATCGGAACGGGCACCTCCTGTTCGAGCGCCTCCTCGACGGTCCACGTCCCCGTGGACCCGCCGGCCACGTGGTCGGCCACGTCGCCGAGGTCCGAGCCCTCCTCGCGGAACGCCTCCTCGCAGAGCTCGAGGAGCCACGACCGGATCACGGCGCCGTTGTTCCAGGTGCGCGCGACCGACTCCATGTCGAGGTCGTACCGCCCGTCGGCGAGCAGTTCGAACCCCTCGCCGTACGCCTGCATCAGCGCGTACTCGACGCCGTTGTGGACCATCTTCACGTAGTGGCCCGCGCCCGACTCGCCCATTCGGTCGTGGCCGTCCGGCCCGGTCGCCACCGCGTCGAACACCGGGACCATCGCCTCGTAGGCCCACGCCGGACCGCCGACCATCAGCGAGAAGCCGGCCTCGGCGCTCGCCGGGCCGCCGGACGTGCCGCAGTCGAGGTAGGCCGCGTCGGTCTCCTCGGCGCGGCGGGTCGACGCCTCGAAGTGGGAGTTCCCGCCGTCGACGACCACGTCCTCGGCGTCGAGGTTTGGTTCGAGGTCCGCGAGGGTGGCGTCGACGGCGTCGCCCGCCGGTACCATCAGCCAGATCCGCTTGCCGTCGCCGTCCTCCTCACCCGACCCGTCCAGCCGGTCGCAGAGATCCGTCACGGAGTCCGCCGGCTCCGCGCCCCGCTCCGCCGCCTCCGCGGTCGCCTCCGCGGAGAGGTCGAACGCGACCACGTCGTGGCCCGCCTCCAGCGACCGGTTCGCGACGATCTGTCCCATCCGCCCGAGTCCGATGACCCCGAGTTCCATGCGCGAGGGGTGGCGACCGCCCGCCGTAGTGGTTCCGGTTCGACCGCCGGTCCCGGCCGCTACTCCGCAGCCTCCGACTCGGCCTCGCGCTCCCCGAGGTGCGCCCGCAGCGCGTCCACGTCCTTGTTGCCCGCGCCGGTGTTCAACAGGACGACGGTGTCGTCGGGGCCGAACTCGCCCCGCTCCGCCAACTCGAACGCGCCGGAGGCGGCGGCGGCGCAGGTCGCGCCCGTCTCCAGGCCCTCGGCGCGCGCCACCTCGATGGCGGCGTCGAAGATCTCGCGGTCCGTCGTCGCCACCGCCCCGCCGTCGGACTCGCGGATCGCGTCGAGGATGAGCGTGCTCGCGCCGGGGTCCGGGATCGCGATCCCGTTACAGGCCGTGTCGACCGCGTCGTCGTCCAGCGGCACGTGCTCGTCCGCGCCCGACTCGTAGGCGTCGACGACGGGCGCACAGCCCGCGGCCTGCGCGGCGTACATCGGGACCAATTCGTCGGTCCACCCCAGCTTCCGGGCCTCTCGGGCGGCCTTGTGCATCCCCACGAGCCCGACGCCGCCGCCGGTCGGGTAGACGACCGCGTCCGGCGGGTTCCAGTCGAGTTGCGCCAACAGCTCCAGCGCCATCGTCTTCTTGCCCTCGTGGCGGTAGGGGGTGACGAACGTCTTCGTCGAGTACCAGTCGGGGTGTTCCTCCATCGCCTCCGCGTACGCCGCCCCCGCGTCGCCGATCTGTGAGTTCCCGTCTATCGGGTCGGTCACGGTCAGGTCCGCGCCGTGAACCTCCGTCATCGCCTTCTGCGTGAACCCCGCCCGCGACGGGAGGAACACGTGTGCGTCCAAGTCCGCGCGCGCCGCGTACGCCGCGGCCGCCTGCCCCGCGTTGCCGGCGCTGTTCAGCGCCACCTCCGAGGCGCCGTGCTCGCGCGCGGCCGTCATCGCGGCCGCCTGCCCGCGGTCCTTGAACGTCCCCGTGGGGTTCGCGCCCTCGTCTTTCAGGAGGACGCGGCCGACGCCCATCGCGTCCGCCAGCGCCGGACACTCGACGAGCGGCGTCGCGCCCTCGCCCAGCGACACCGCGGTCTCGGCGGGGAAGGGGAGCAGCTCGGCGTACCGCCACATCGACCCGTCGGGCCGGGCGTCGAGCGCCTCCGGCGTCAGGTCGACCCGGTCGTAGTCGTACGCCGGATCGAGGATGCCGCCGCAGTCGGGACACCGGTGTGTCGCCGTCTCCGCGTCGAACGTCTCCTCGCAGTCGACGCAGGTCAGCCCGATGAACGCGTCTGTCGTCTGCATGGGGTTCCGCTCTCGCGCCGGAAACTTCCGTCCTGTGGTCGCGGCGGAGCGACCGGTCCCCGGTGGTCGCCCGACAGCGGACCGCGCGATCCGAGGCGCCGGTACTTACGATCGAAACGTATGAAGCGATACGACGAGGGGGGTGGGGAGCGTACGCTGACCGGAGATGCGCACACTACCGAACGCCGGGGCGACCGATTCGTCGGGAGCGTCGGGGTGGCGGCGATGAGCCGGACCGAACTGCGGCTGGACCTCCCCGCCGGGTCGTGGCTCGGCGACGTCTCGCGGGCGGTCCCGCCGGCGGCGCTCCGAGTCACAGAGACGATAGCGCTCGACGACGGCGATCGGGAGGCCGTCGCGACCGTCCGCGTCGCCGGGACCGAACGGGATCGCGTCGAGGCCGCGCTCCGCGACCACGACCGCGTCGAGCGCGTCACGACGGTCGAGCGCCGCGGCGACGTCCGCACGCTCCGGGTGATCGGGCGGGCCCCCGCGTACCTCTCGGCGGCGCGGGCGGTCGGCCTCCCCGTCGAGTCGACGGTCGAGGTCGCCGACGGGCGCGCAGCCGTCTCCGTCGTCGGCGACAAAGAGCGGATCGAGGCGTTCGGACGACGGCTCGCGGGCGACGGAATGACGGTCGGCGTCACCGCGACCGGGGACGCCGACTCGGACCGGACACTCACCGAGGCGCAGCGCGAACTCGTCTTCGATGCGGTCCGCGCCGGCTACTACGACACCCCCCGCCGGTGTACGCTCACGGAGCTGGCCGAGGCGAACGACATCGCGAAGTCGACCTGTAGCGAGACGCTCCACCGCGCCGAGGGACGCGTGATGCGCCGGTTCGTCGACGGCGCGGGACCGTTCGCCGCCGCGCGGGAGGACGCGGCCGCTCCGGCCGGCGAGGGCGCCGCCGCGTCCGGGGCGACCCCCCTCGACGGCCGCGAGTTCGAGGCCGCCGACCGCGACCGCGAGGAGCCGGTCCGGTCGGCGGCGACCGAGCCCTGACGCGCCGGTTCGAGAAGATCTAGTCGGCCGCTCGGCGTCCGCTACCGTTCGGCCCGCTCGGGCCCTCGTGCGCTCGCCCGCGCCGAACCGCGGTTACTCCTCCTCGAGCGCCTGCCACGAGAGGCGCGGGTTCCGCGCGGCGCCGACCTGATCGATCCGCGCGGCGGCGGTCCGGTTCGGCGCCGAGTCGAGCGCCTCGTCGGTGTCGGCGTACGCGAGGTTGAACGCCTCCGCGAGGTCGTCGAGCGACGACTTCCCTTCGATCTCGGTCGGCTCCGTCAGCATCGCCTCCGGCACCATCTCCGGCCACTTCGTCGTCGGCGGGTGGACGCCGAAGTCCAGCATCCGCTTGGCCACGTCGGCGGCGTCGCGGTCGCCGGCGGTCGCCGCGAACTCGTGGTGGAACGGGCCGAATGGCACGTCGAGGTCGATCCGCTCGGCGAGGTAGTTCGCGTTGAGGACGGCCTTCGCGGCCGCGTCCGCCAGCCCCTCGTCCCCGAGCCGGGCGACGTACGCGTACGCCTTGATCAACACGAGCCAGTTCCCGGCGAAGCCGTGGACCTTCCCGATCGTGTCGTCGGGCTCGAAGCGCTCGTACCCCGACCCCTCCTCGGCCTCGCGCACCCTCGGCGTCGGGAGGAACGGGGCCAGTTCGTCGACGACGCCGACCGGGCCGGCGCCCGGGCCGCCGCCGCCGTGGGGCGTCGCGAACGTCTTGTGGACGTTGTAGTGCATCACGTCGAACCCCATGTCGCCGGGGCGCCCCCGGCCGAGCAGCGCGTTGAGGTTCGCGCCGTCGTAGTAGAGCAGCCCGCCGGCGTCGTGGACGATGTCGGCGATCTCGGTGATGTCGCGCTCGAAGAGCCCGACCGTGTTCGGGTTCGTGAGCATTAGGGCGGCGGTGTCGTCGCCGACGGCCGCCTCGAGCGCCTCCAGGTCGACGCGCCCGTCCTCGCCGGAGGGGAGTTCGACCACGTCGTAGCCGGCGGTCGCGGCGGTCGCGAAGTTCGTCCCGTGGGCCGACGCCGGGATCACGACCTCCGAGCGGTCGTTGCCGTGGTGTTCGTGGTACGCCTTCGCGACGAGGATGCCCGTCAGCTCACCGGCGGCGCCCGCCGGGGGCTGAAGCGTGACGGCGTCCATCCCGCCGATGTCCGCGAGGGCCTCCTGAAGCCGGTACTGGAGCTCCAAGACTCCCTGTGCCGAGCGCTCGGAGCGGTCCGGGTGGATCGCCGCGTTCGGGTCGGCCGCGACGTCCTCGGTGAACTTGGGGTTGTACTTCATCGTACAGCTCCCGAGCGGGTACGGCCCGGCGTCTATCGCCCAGTTCATCTGCGAGAGCCGGGTGTAGTGACGCGCCGTCTCCGGCTCGGAGGGGTTCGGCAGCGTCAGCTCCTCGCGGGTCAGGTCGTCCGGCAGCGGGGACTCCTCGCGCACGTCGACCGTCTCCTGGCCCTTCTCCGAGAGCAGCGGCTCCCGGACCTGCTCGCCCTCTCGCTCGTAGTTCGCTTGGTCGTGGATCATTCAGAGCACCTCCGCGAAGGCCGAGACGAGTCCGTCCGTCCGCCCGGCGGTGAGGTCGGTGACGCACACCTGAATCATGTGGTCGTCGAGCGCGTGGACCGCGAAGCCTTCCGCCTCCAGGTCTTCGGCGACCGCGCCGGCCGGCTGGTCGACCCGCACGACGAACTCCCGGAAGTGGTGGCGGTCGTGGACGGGGGCGGCCGCGCCGGACAGCTCGCCGATCCGCGCCGCCAGCGCCTCGGCCTCGCGGACGCAGTCGTTCGCGAGGTCGACGAGCCCGTCGGGCCCGAGCGTCGCCGCGTGGATGGCCGCCCGGAGCGCGACCCACGCCTGGTTCGTACAGATGTTCGAGGTGGCCCGTTCCTTGCGGATGTGCTGTTCGCGGGTCTGGAGCGTCAGCGTGTACGCACGGCTGCCGTTCGCGTCCTCGCTCGCCCCGACGAGCCGCCCGGGGACCTGTCGCAGGAAGTCGCCGCGGCAGGCGAACAGCCCCAGTCCCATGCCGTACGCGGTCGGAAGCCCGAGCGAGCCGGCCTCGCCGACGACCACGTCGGCGCCGACGCGCTCGGGGGACTCCAGCACCGACAGCGCGACCACGTCGGAGCCGAGCGTGAACAGCGCGTCCGCCTCGTCGGCCACGTCACCGATCGCGGCGAGCCGCTCCTCGATACAGCCGCGGACGGTCGGACTCTCCGCGTACACCATCACCACGTCGTCGCCGGCGCGCTCGGCGAGCGCGTCGACGTCGGCGGTGCCGTCCGTCATGGGGTAGGTCTCGACGGTCATGTCCGCGCCCGCGCAGTAGTTCGAAAGCACCGCGCGTTTCCCCTCGCGGAGCTGTTCGGGGACCAAGACCACGTCGCCCGACGTGGACCGAACGCGGTCCGCGAGGGTCGCGGCCTCGCCGAGGGCGGTCGCGGCGTCGTACATCGAGCAGTTCGCCACGTCGAGGCCGGTCAGCTCGACCAGCATCGACTGGTACTCGAAGAGCGCCTGGAGGAACCCCTGTGACACCTCCGGCTGGTACTGCGTGTAGCTCGTGAGGAACTCCGCGCGGTCGGCGAGGTGGTCGACGACGCTCGGGACGTAGTGGCCGTAGTGTCCGCGGCCGAGGAACTCCACGAGGTCGTCGCTGCGGTTCAAGATTCGGGCGCACTCGTCGCGGATCTCGCGTTCCGTCCGCGGTTCGATGCCGAAATCGCCGTCGAAGGCGACCGACTCCGGGATGTCGAACAGGGCCGCCTCGTCGTCGACGCCGATTTCCGCCAGCATCTCGGCGGTCTCCTCCGCCGTGTGTGGCGCGTACGGAGTGCCGTTCGCTCGGCTCATCGGTGCGTCTCTCCCTGTCCGCGATGGTTCGTGGCTCGTCGGTCCAACGGTGAGGTGGAGTCGGAAGGTGGCGTGGTCATGGTCGTGTGTCGGGTGGGTGTTTCGTCCGGGGTTTCAGTCCCGTTCCCGGCGGCGCCCGGGGGGATCAAGCGATCTGGTCGTCGTACTCGTCGGCGTCGAGCAGCCCGTCTGCGTCGCCGTCCTCGTCGGGAGCGACTTCGAGCATCCACCCGTCGCCGTACGGGTCCTCGTTGACGAGTTCCGGTCGGTCGAACAGCTCCTCGTTGACGGCGACGACCTCGCCGGAAACGGGCGCGTACAGGTCCGAAACGGCCTTGATAGACTCGACGACGCCGAACGCCTCGCCGGCGGCGACCTCGTCGCCGACCTCGGGGAGTTCGACGAACACGACGTCGCCGAGTTCGTCCTGCGCGAAGTCGGAGACGCCGATCCGAACCGTGTCGCCGGTCGTCGCCCATTCGTGCGATTCCAGGTACCGTCTGTCGTCGGGAACTTCGAAGCTCATTGGTGAGGAGAGTCGCGGTCGGTCCGGGGCCCGGCCCGCGGGAGCGCCGCGCCGCCGGAATCGGCGTCGAACCCGGTCTGCCGACCGGTTCCGGGCGACGCCTGCGGTCGAGAGACAGTCCGCGACACGTGTACGTCACCCTTCTGACGACGAGGAAATAAAAGGTGTGTTCGCGGCGGTCGCGTCCGCTGAGCGCCCGCTCGCCGAGTTCGGTCGCAGCCGTACGCCGAGGTCCGCTACGTCCGTCCCCGACTGCCACTCCGGTCGCTCGCTCTGCGTTCAGGTCCAGCGGTCGAGTCCGGCCTGGACCTGCGACTCCCTGATGCGCTCGAACCCGCGCTCGACCTCGTCGGCGGCGACGCCCCACTCGTCGACGACGTACTCCCGTGCGGCCTCGACATCCGGGTTCACGTCCGTGTCCACCGTCACGTCCTCGGCCGGGGGGTTCATGAACAGCTCGCGGATCGCCTCGGCGTTCGGGATCTCGGCGTCGCGCGCGTCGAGGACGCCCCACAGGTCGCCGTGTTCCCTGACCGCCGTCACCGCCGTCTTCGGGCCCACGCCGCGGACGCCCTCGTTGAAGTCGGTGCCACAGAGCATCGCGACGTCGACGAGCCCCTGTCGGTCGAGACCGAGGTCCTCCAGCGTCGCCGCCAGGTCCATCAGCTCCGGGTCGCCCTTGCTCGTCAGCTGCCGGAGCGTGGTCGGCGCGCCGAACAGGAGGGTGTCGTAGTCCTCGCTGCCGGCGTGGTCGACGCTCCCGGTCGCGGCCATGTGCGCGCACTGCGCTTCCCCCTCGGCCGGCGCCTCGACGACCGGCACGTCGAGCAGCCGGAGCAGCTCTCTGGTCGTCTCCTGGATCGTGTCGGTGAGCCGCTGCGTGCGGGCCTCCAGCCGCGCGGCCTCGACCGCGTCGCCGCGCTCCTCGGCCGCCGCCTGTCGCTCCTCGGCCGCCTCGCGCTTCTCCCGCCGGTCCGCGATCTCGTCGGCCTTCAGGTCCGTGACCGCGCCGTCGAACACCATCACGGGGATCAGGTCGTGTTCGAAGAACTTCGGGAGCCCCTGGACGACGCCTATCAGGTTCGCGACCTCGACGCCGTCGGCCGTGGTGTACTTCTCGTCCGCCGTCCACTTGACCGTCGTCGTGAGGTAGCGGTACAGCCAGTTGTGCGCGTCGACGGCGACGACGCTCCCCTCTATCTCCGCGAAGGGGACGTCCCGGAGCGACGCCAAGTCGCGCAGGTCGGCGTTTCCCATTACCGATCGGTGGGGCGCGCCGGTATTAAACACTGACCGGTCGGGTGACGGTCGGCGGTTCGGGGGTTCCCCCGCCGCTCACGCGCCTGCCGACTTCTGGGCAGTTTATGTGCGTCACCCGCCTACGGGCTGACGTTGGATGGTCTCCCCGTTCGAGGTGTTAGACGTCGACGAGGACGCCGACGACGAGGCGATCGAACGGGCCTACCGCGAGCGCGTCAAGCGCGCACACCCGGACCAGGGCGGTTCGATCGAGGAGTTCCAGCTCGTGCGTCGCGCCTACCGCGAGCTGTCGGACCGCGACCGGAACGGCGACGGGGACGACGACGCGGTCGACCCCGCGGACGTCGACCTCACGGAGGGGGGCGACGGCGCGCGCGAGCCGAAGTCGACCCGCGTCGAGTTCCTCGACTACGAGGCGGTCGTCGACTACGGCTGGTCGCTCGACGACGACGACCTGTTCCGGAAGGCCGCACACGCCGACCTCGACCCCGACTCTCACGGCCGCCTGCTGGTCCACCCCGACGAGAGCCTGCTGGAGGCGGCCGAGCGGAGCGGCTTCGGCTGGCCCTTCTCGTGTCGCGGCGGCGCCTGCGCGAACTGCGCGGTGTACCTCGCAGACGGGAAGCTCTCGCAGCCGACCGACCACATCATGCCCGAGGACTTGGCCGAACGGGGGTTCCGGCTCTCCTGCAACGGCTACCCGCTGAGCGACGAGCTGTCGGTGGTGTTCAACGTGAAACAGCGACCGGAGCTCGACGACCTCATCCTCCCGCCCGGCCCGTTCACGCGTCGCTGACCGGCAGTCGCTCGGCAAAAAAACGCGCCTATCGGGCGCCCGCCCGTCGTCGGAGGCCCGCCGCGTGCGGCGTCGGTCCCGTCACCCCAGCAGGTACCGGAGCGCCGGGGCGTTCTTGACCAGCTCCGTCTCCTCTAACGCCCGGTCGATCCCGACGATCCGGCCGGCGCCCCACGCGCCGAGGCCGAACAGGATCAGCATGTACACGAGCGAGCTGTCGACGAAGTAGCCGTGCGCGACCGGGAAGCCGTCCATGAGTCCGCCCTGCCACGCGGCGGTCCAGAACATCGACATCATGATCGCCCCCATCAGCGCGGCGAACCTGAAGAGGACGCCGAACAGCAGCGCCAGCCCGATCAGGATCTGTCCGAACACCACCATCGGGTCGATTATCGCCGCGTAGTCCGCGAAAAAGAGGAACAGCCCCTGAAGCGGATTGGCGTCGGCGATGGCGTTCTGGAGGAACCCGACCGAGCTCCACGCGAGCGGGTCGGCGAGGCCGCCCTCGAACAGCTTCGCCAGTCCCGCTTGGAGGAACACCCACGCCATCACGACCCGGAGTCCGAGCATCGAGTACGCCAGCCATGTCTCCGAGTAGTTGAAGTCCACGTTGCGGCCGAGCAGGTCCGCGCGAAGCGTCCGTTCCGACGGTTGTGTTGCCATGGTGTAACACCTCACGTGAGGAAGTTTCACACACCAGCAATAATCTACCGGCCGGTCCGATGCCTGAGAGTTCTGAATACGGAGTGACAAAAAACCGCGGCGCATATTCGGCGCAGCGTCCCCGCCGAGAGCGGACGGCTCGGCCGCCCCGGTCAGAACGACTCGGCGACGGCCGCGACGACGGCGTCCTCGACCGCGTCGCGCTCGCCGGAGAGGAACTCGATTTTCCCCTCGCGGACGCCGGCGGTGGCGACGTCCGCCTTCGGCGCGAGCTCGGCCGCGCGCTCGGCCACGTCGCGGACGGAGACGTCCGCCGTCGTGCGGACGTACAGCTCGTCGGTGCCGACGCCGACCGTCGCGAACGGCTCGCCGTCGGCGCGCCGTCGGTGGAGGTCATCGAGGAGCAGCGGCGTCGGCGGGAAGTCGTACCGGTGGGTGTAGCCGTCGGTGTCGAGCAGCGCGAACTCGACGCCGTCGACCGCCTCGGTCACGACGTTCGCGTCCGCGGTCTCGATCTCCGTCTCGAGCTTCTCGCGGAACTGCTCGGAGACGTGGGCGGCGAGGTTGCCGCCGTCGGAGAACAGCAGGTCGGCGATCAGTTCGCGTTTGTCCTGATACGACTGGTAGTAGGCCTCCAGCGCGACCGCCTCGCGGAGCTCAGCGACGCGCTCGGCGTCGTAGCCCGCGTCGCGTGCGAGGTTGACGTACCGCTCGGGCGCGTCCGCCCAGTAGCTCACCGCGGGCAGATGCCGGAGGTCGGCGCGGATCTCGTCGTTGATCGCCGAGGCGAGCGACGCGACGAGCGCGCCGGTCGAGAGCGTCTCGTCGCCGCCGACGTCTTCGAGCTCCGGCGAGACGAGCGTGTCGACCGCGTCGCGCGTCTCGGGGTCGGCGACCGCGGCGTCGACGACGACCGCGTCGACCCCGTACACCGACAGGAGGTCGATGCCGTCGGCGGACTCGGTCGTCGAACCGGCGCCGACGAGGAGGAACAGCGGGAGCTTCTCGTCGTGACGGTCGCGGTCCTGAAGCATGCGGGTCGCGTCGTTCGTGGCCGCGTCCATCCCGTACACCGGCTCGTCGAGCGGGCGGCGGGTGAAGTAGTGGTACTCGGCGTCGCTCTTCGCGTGCTCGTCGCGGATCAGCGGGAGGACGGCGCGCTCGACCGCGGCGCCAGCGACGTAGCCGTCGGCGGTCGCCGGGTGGCGGACGACGATCGGTCGCGACTCGAGGACCGCGCGGCGGACGGCCTCGGCCGCGTCGAGGAGCCCGTCGGCGAGTTCGGCGACCGTCTCGTCGCCGGCCAGCGGCTGGAGGCCCTCGGGGCGCGCCTCGTCGGTGAGCGCCTCGGCGAGACGGCGGCGGACCGCCTCGGCCTCCTCGCCGTCGAGGAGCACGAGCGCCTCGGACTCGACCTGAACGTCGCCGCGGTGGCTCTCGACCTCGCCGTCGACGCGCACCGCGTCGCCGACCTCGACGTCGGGGTACGCCCGGACGCCGGGCTCGACGAACGCGGCCACGTCGACCACGCCCGTCTCGTCGCTGACCTCGAACACCGTCGGGCCGCCGGTCTGACGGACGCCGACGACCTCGCCGTCGATGCGGGTCGACTCGCCGATGACGTCCCCGAGCGTCGCTATCGGGACGCGCTCGGGTTCCTCGTCGGAGTCGGCCTCCGTGTCCGGCTCGTCGTCGGTCGACTCGCTCTCGTCGTCGGACGCCCCTACCGGTTCGACCGCTTCGGCCCCGGCGTCTTCGGACTCGTCGTCCTCGACTCCGGACTCGTCGTCAGCGAAGCCGCCGTCGTCTTCCGCCTCGTCGCCGGCCTCGCGACTCGCGTCGTCGACGTCTTCGGACTCCGCGCCGGCGTCATCGTCGGCGCTTGACCCCGACTCCGCGTCGGGTTCGCCGCGGTCGTCCGACGCTCCCGTCTCGGCGTCGCCGCTCGACTGTTCGGTCTCGTCTCCGTCGTCCGGCCCCTCGTCGGGGAGGCGTTCGCCGTCGCCCTCCTGGACGAGGACGCCGCGGAACTCGCGGTCGTTCTGTCGGATCGACCACGCGAGGTCGATGTTCCCGTTGTCGCGGACGCCCTTAACCTGGACGAACACCTCGTCGCCCGGCTCCCAGTCGAGGCTGTCGAGTCGCCGGTCGAGCTCGGAACGGTGGAGGAGTCCGGTCACGCCCGGCGCGAGATCGATGAACACGCCGAACTCGGCGTATCCGTCGACGACGCCCCGATAGAACCGGCTCGGAACCAGACCGTCCGGGGAGTTTCCGCGGAAATCGAACACGACGTCTTCCTGGTGCGAGTCGCAGACGCGACCGCCCCCGACGTCGGTGCCACAAATGATACAGGATCCCATTTGAATACACCGAGAGTCTCGGGCCTAAAACGGTTGTCGAAAGCCGGCTGGGGCCGACGCGACCGGGCGACGCGTCAGGCGCCGAGGAGCGTCCGCACCGACGCCACGACTCGATAGCCCACGCCGTAGCCGAGCACGGCCGGCGGGAGGGCGGCGACGACCGTTCGGACCGGCCCGAGCCCGTGAACCGCGCGGAACCCGACGATCAACAGCACCGCGGCGTACGCGCCGCAGGCGACTCTGAGTTCGGGGATCGGCACCCCCGCCAGCGCCATCGGCGAACTGGCGTACGCCACCACCTGTACGGTCTCGCTCACGCCGCCCCGCTCGCGCAGGGAGACGCCCCCGTCGACGATCGTCAGGCTCGCGACCACGACCGAGACGGTCGCGACCGCGGCGGTCAGGTGGAGTCCGACCGGCGCTCCCAACGCGACCACGACGAGGAAGACCACGAATCCGGAAAGCGCCCGCGAGGAGGGGACGACGGCGGGGACCGCTCCGGGGTCCGACGCGATCAGTCCGAGGGTGAACGCGGCCGCGACCGCGACCGCGAACGTCAGCGCCGGCGCCTGATCGCCGGGCGTGATCCCGTTCGCGAACGCCCGTCGCGGCCGGACGAGCGTCTCGACCCACGTGCGAGCGATGCCCCGCAGTCCGCGGGGCCGTCCGCCCGCCGACTCGCTCATCGGAGACGTCACGGTTGGCGTTCGGTCGCGCGGAATAACCCGTTTCCGGTTCGGTCCGCGGGTTCCGGTCAGATCCGGTTGCCAAGCTTATCAGCGCTGATACGCGGCGCGTAAACGCTTATACCGCCCTCGTCTGAGTGACGGTCGAATGGCTGGGTTTCGGAACGACGACCGCGGGTTCACCCCCCTCGCGGGGACGGGGCTGCTCGTCGGGATCGTCGTGCTGCTGCTCGCGCTCGTCGGCGCGGCGGTGTTCGGGCTCATCGACGGCGTCGCCCCGCCCGACGCCGAGTTCGAGGGGCAACAGGAGAACGGCGAACTCGTCGTCGTCGCGATGGGTCCGGAGCCGGTCCCGGCGGAGGAGCTGTACGTCCGCGGCGAGGACCCGGACGGGAACGTCCAGTTCGGCGCGTGGCCCGGCGACGGCGTCGTCCAACCGGGCGACCGGGTGACCGTCCCCAACGCCACCGGGAACGAGAACTTCGAGGTCGTCTGGGAGCCCGTCGCCTTCGACACGCGCGAGACCCTCGGCAGTTACGACGGCGAGGACTCCGCGATCCAGGAGTGGAGCGAGGAGAACGGCGGCGGGACGCCGGGCGGCGGCGTCGGCGTCTGACGCCGGATCCCGGCGGGCGCGACACCGAGTGCGGGGGCGGAGTTCCGTCTCCGCTTACTACTCGACGGCGACCCACTCGCCGCGCTCGTCCGACCGCTCGATCGCCGCGAGCACCGTCTGGACGTCGTAGCCGTCCGCGAACGACGGCTCGAACGAGTTCCCCTCGGCGACCGCCGAAAGGAACTCGTAGCTCTCGTGGACGAACGTGTGTTCCCATCCGATCACGTGGCCGGGGGGCCACCAGCGGTCGCCGTACGGATCTGTCTCGTCCGTGACCAGCACCGTCTCGTAGCCGCGGTTCCCGCCGCGGATCACCTCAAGTTCGTTGAGCCGTTCCAAGGAGAACCGCACGCTGCCCTCGGTGCCGTGGACCGCGATCGTGTGGTCGTTCTTGTGCCCCTCGGCGACGCGGCTGGCCTCGAAGCTGCCCGTCGCGCCCGACTCGTAGGCGACCTGCGCGCTGTAGGCGTCGTCGACCGTCACGTCGCGGTACTCGTCGACGCTCCCGTCGTCGTCGTACACCGGTCGCTCGTCGACGAACGTCGTCAGCTGGCCCGAGACGCGCTCGATCCCGCCGGCTTCGTCGCCGACGAGGAAGTTCACGAGATCGATCGTGTGCGCGCCGAGGTCGCCGAGCGCGCCCGAGCCCGCCATGTCGGCGTCCATGCGCCACGCCCACGGCGCCTCCGGGTCGACGAGCCAGTCCTGGAGGTACCGCCCGCGGACCTGCCGGACCTCGCCGAGTTCGCCCTCGTCGATCAGCCGCTTCGCGTGGCGGATCGCGGGGACGAACCGGTAGTTGAACGCGGTGCCGGCGGTCACGCCCGTCGCGGCCGCCGCGTCGCGCATCGCCGCCGCCTCCTCTACCGTCGGCGCGAGCGGCTTCTCGCAGAGCACGGGCACCCCGGACTCGAGGGCCGCGATCGACGGCTCCGCGTGGACGTGGTTCGGTCCGAGGTTGTAGAAGACGTCAACCTCGTCTATCGCCGCCTCCCAGTCGGTCGCGGTGTGCGCGAAGCCGAACCGGTCGGCCGCGTCCGCGAGGGCCGCCTCGTCGCGACCGACGAGCGTGTGGCGTTCGACCGCGGGAGCCTCCGGGAAGAACATCGGAAGCCGCGCCAGCGCGTTCGCGTGCGCCTTGCCCATGAATCGATACCCCAGTACGCCGACCTTCAGTGGTTCAGTAGTCATCGTGGATCAACTCCGCGGTGGTCGCCCGCCTCGCTCCGCTCGATGCGCGTCGTCCGCGTTCCTCTGCCGAGCGCGTCGTCCGCGTTCCTCTGCCGAGCGCGTCGTCCGCGTTCCTCTGCCGAGCGCGTCGTCCGCGTTCCTCTGCCGAGCGCGTCGTCCGCGTTCCTCTGCCGAGCGCGTCGTCCGCGTCTCTCCGCCGGGCGCGTCTCGGCGGTCGCTCATTCCGCCCAGTACGCGTCGCCCGGCCGCGTCTCGAAGACGGCGCGGTCGAGCACGTCGACCGCCTTCTCCAACCCCTCGCGCGAGGAAGTGAGCGCGTCCTCGTGTTCGATGGAGAGCGCGCCCTCGTAGTCCACCATCCGGAGCGTCGAGACCACGTCCTTCCAGTGTTCCTCGCCGTGGCCGTAGCCGATCGAGCGGAACAGCCACGACCGGTCGGCGGTGTCGGCGTAGCTCGTCGTGTCGAGCACGCCCTTCACCCGGCTCTCGGCCTCGTAGACCTTCGTGTCCTTCGCGTGGACGTGGTGGATCGCGTCGCGCTCGCCGAGGAACCGGACCGCCTCCGTCACGTCGATCCCCTGCCAGTAGAGGTGCGAGGGGTCGAAGTTCGCACCGATCCGGTCGTTCGTCGCCTCTCGGAGCGCGAGCAGGCCCGTCGGCTCGTACACCAGCATGTTCGGGTGCATCTCGATGGCGACGTCGACGCCGTGGCGGTCGGCGTGGTCGGCCAGGTCGCGCCAGTACGGGACCGCCACCTCGTCCCACTGGTAGTCGAGCGCGTCCGCGTGCTCGGTGGGCCACGGCGCGGTCACCCAGTTCGGCGTCGAGTCGCCGGGCGCGCCCGCCGGGAGCCCGGAGAAGCAGGTGACCGTCCCCACGTCCAGCAGGTCGGCCAGCTCGATCGCCTCGCGCAGTTCGCGATCGGCCGTCGCCGCCCGCTCCTCGTCCGGGTGAAGCGGGTTGTTGTGCGTCGCGAGCGCGGAGGCGCGGAGCCCGTGCTCGTCGAGCAGGCCGCGCAGTTCGCCGCGAGCCGCCTCGTCGTCGAGGAGCGTCTCGCGGTCGACGTGGTCCTCGCCGGGCCAGCCGCCGACGCCGAGTTCGACGGCGTCGACGCTGATGTCGTCGAGGTACGTCACCGCCTCCTCGATCGGTTCGTCGCCGAGCGGAACGGTCAAGACGCCGATGTCCATGTCAGCCGGTACAGCGACCCCGCGAATAAAGATTCAGGATGCGTCACCGCGGTCTCGGTCGCCACGGCGAACCGCATGAGGTTTTAACGGGTGGAACGCGTACGCCTCCCTATGGGAATCCTCTCGCGCGCCTCCTACGTCATCCGCTCGAAGGTGAACGCCCTCCTCAATCGGGCGGAAGACCCGACCGAATCGCTCGACTACTCGTACGAACAGATGCGCGACGAGCTTCAGGACGTAAAGCAGGGCATCGCCGACCTGACGACCCAGAAGAAGCGCCTGGAGATTCAAAAGCGCAAGCTCGAAGAGAACGTCGAGAAGCACAACCGTCAGGCCCGCGAGGCGGTCCAGCAGGACCGCGACGACCTCGCACGGAAGGCCCTCGAGAAGAAGAAGTCTAAGATGACCCAGATCGAGGAGCTGGAGGGCCAGATCGCGAAGCTAAACGACACCCAAGAGCAGCTCGTCGAGAAGAAGAACAAGCTCCAGAACCGCATCGAGGAGTTCCGCACGAAAAAGGAGACGATGAAGGCGCGCTACGAGGCGGCCGAGGCGTCCTCCCGCGTCTCCGAGGCGATGACCGGCGTCGGCGACGAGATGGAGGACGTGAGCCGCTCCATCGAGCGCGCCGAGGAGCGCACCGAGGAGATGGAAGCGCGCGCCGAGGCGATGGACGAGCTGGAGGACTCAGGCGCGTTCGAGGACGCGCTCTCGGACAAAGACAGCATCGACCGCGAGCTGGAGGGCCTCTCGACGAACAGCGAGGTCGACGCCGAACTCGAGACGCTCAAGGGCGAACTCGGGAAAGGCGAGGCGCCGAGCGAGGACGCCGAGGTCAGCGACGAGTCGGTCGACGCCGAGCTGGCGGACATCGAGTCGGAGATCGACGCGGACGACCTCGAAGCGGACGTGAACGACAACGCGGACGGCGACCTCGACGAGGAGCTCGACGTGGAACTGGAGGAGTCCGAGGCCGACGCCGACGAGAAGCGGAACTGAATCGCGCTTCGGCCCCGCCTTATCGCGATTCGCTACGCGTTCACTCTTCGGCGGTCCGTTCCGGCACCAACCGCGCGCCGGTCCCCGCGCGCTCCTGCTCGCCGAGGCGAACGTCACCGCCCGACAGCTCGACGCCCTCGTACGGGTCCTCGTCGAGCAGCAGCGAGCCGTCGACGTCGACGTAGTCCAACAGGGGCGCGAGCTGCGCGGCGGCCGCGATGGAGGCGTTCGACTCGATCATACAGCCGCACATCACCGCCAGGCCGTGTGACCGCGCGGCCGCGATCACTCGTCGGGCCTCCAGCAGGCCGCCGGTCTTCATCAGCTTCAGGTTCGCGATGTCACAGCGGTCGGCGATAGCGGGCACGTCGGCCGCGGTCACGCAGGACTCGTCGGCGGCGATCGGCAGCTCGGACCGCTCGTAGACGTATCGGAGCCCCTCGGGGTCGTCGGCCGAGACCGGCTGTTCGACGAACGCCACGTCGCGGTCGGCGAGCCACGCGCTCTTCGCGACCGCCTCCTTCGGCGTCCACGCCTCGTTCGCGTCGACGCGCAGTCGCGCGTCCGGCGCGGCGTCGCGGACCGCGTCGATCAGCGCTCGGTCGCGGTCGGTGCCGAGCTTGATCTTGAGAATCGGATACCCCATCTCGACCGCCGCCGCGGCTTTCTCGCGCACGCGGTCGGTCTCGTCGAGCCCGATCGTGAAGGAGGTCGCCGGCGCGTCGTCCGCGTCGAGCCCCCACAGCCGGTACAGCGGGACGCCCAGCCGCTTGGCCGCGAGGTCGTGAACGGCGATCGAGACCGCACAACGCGCGGCCGGATTCCCCTCGACGACCGCTCGCAACTCGGACTCGATCGCGTGGAGCGCGTGGGGGTCGCCGACGCGCTCGACCGCGGCGAGGAGGTCCGGCATGACCGCCGCGACCGTGTCCGCCGTCTCGCCGTAGTGCGCCGACGGCGCCGCGCCCCCGACCCCGGTCATTCCGCCCTCGTCCGTCACGCGGACGATCACGTTCTCGGCGTGGGTCTGGGTCCCTCGGGCGATGGTGAACGGGTTCTCGAGGGCCAGCGAGACGCGCTCGAACTCCGTTTCGAGGCTCATTCGACGGAGCCCCCTCGCCCGACCCCGGCGTCGAGAGCGGCGTCGACGACGTCGCCCGCGCCGTGACGCACGGGGTCGGCCGCGGGGACGCCCGCCGCGTCGCCGAAGTCGGCGACCGCCTCGGCCGCCGCCTCGTCGTCGTCGACGTCCTTCGTGTTGACCGCGCCGGCGACCACCTCGGCCTCGTGAACCGGCCCCGCGAGCCCCTCGTAGAGGTCGACGTACTCCGCGATCGGCGGCAGGTCGAACGACTCGTAGCCGTGGACCGCCTCGCGGCCCGCGGCGTGACAGAGCACGAGCCCGTCGGCCATCGCGCCGTGGAGGATGCCGCAGGTGACCGCCGAGTAGGCGGGGTGGACGATGCTCCCCTGCCCCTCGACGACGAGCAGGTCGTGGTCGTCGCCGACCTCGACGAGCATGTCCTCGACCGCGCCCGCGGCGAAGTCAGAGACGACGCGGTCGACGGGGTTGCCCCACCCGGCGATCATGATCCCGGTCTGGCCGGTGGGGACGAACGCGGCGTCGATCCCTCGCTCGCGGGCGGCCGCGACGATCTCCAGCGAGGCCGTCATCTTCCCGACCGAGCAGTCGGTGCCGACGGTGAGCAGCACGTCGGCGTCGACGTCGCCCGAGGCGCCCGTCGCGACCGTCAGGTCGTCGTCTGGCTTCCGAACGTCGACGAGGTCGACCCCGTGCTCGTCGGCGAGCGCGGCAAGCCCCTCGTCGTCGTTCAGGAAGTAGTGGAGCCCGCTCACCACGTCGCAGCCGGCCTCGATCGCGGCCTCGACGTCGCCGCGCCACGACTCGTCGAAGCCGCCGCCGATCGGGGCGATCCCGATGTAGAGGGCGTCGAGGTCGCCGTCGGCGGCCGCGTGCGCGTCCGCGAACGACGCGACGATCGGCGCGTCGTCGAGGTCCGGTGCGTGGTCGCTGACGCGGTCGCCCGCGCGGTCGCGGTCCAGGACGGCGCGGACCGTCTGGTCGCCGTACCGCATCACGCCGAGCGCGGTCTTCGCGCGGTCGGGGAACTTCTCGTGGGCGAGCACGGCGATCCGTTCGTGATCCATGCCGAGTCGGTCGCTCCGGGCGTTCTTAAACCGGTCGGGCTGCGTCGGTCACCGAAGTCGATCCGCAAATGCGGTGGCGCGTGCCCGCGAGCGCCGCGAGACGGCACGCGCGAGGGAGTCGCTGGCGCCGGAGCGAAGCGGAGGGGCCAGCGACGAGGCTGGGGAGGCGTGAGGCTGTGCGGAGCGGTCGGGGCGGGACTCGAAGGGGCAGTCGCGAGGACGAAGACGCGCGAAGCAAGGACCGCAAGGAGCGAACGGAGTGAGCGACTGAGAACCGCAGCGAGCGCATCGAATCCTCGCGGCTGGGGCCTCGGAGTGATTCGTGTCGGTCGGTGAGTTACAAACAGCCACGTATGGCCGAGCGGCTGGGGCTTCGGAAGTGTTCCTCCCGGTGGCAACGACGTATCGCAGAACATCTGAGGCTTCGGAAAAGAACGACGCGGCTCTGTTGAAATCCTTCAGAACTGATAGGATCGGCGTGCGAGATACAGGGCACGAATGCGACACAGACCGAGGCCGACCCACGAGAGAGTGGTCGCTCAGTATAGGTGAACACGGACACCTCGTACGGGTCTTACGGCCCCCAGTGTTGAGAACACTTGAGCAGGTTCACACAAGAGACTTACCAGCCGGTGAGATTTTTTCTGTTAATGACATCTCATACTCGCCGTGCCGTATTGGCGGGTCTCGCCAGTGTCGGCCTTGCCGGCTGTACTGCGTCTGGCGACTCGCAACCACCAAGCGAAGACGAACTCCCGGATCAGTGCCCCACGTCGCAGAATCTGGATGTACAGTGGCCACAAAATCTGAACGCTGAAGCCGTCGCCGATTTTGCTAAAACGTACGAAGTGGCGTATCGATCCAACAATAACGATCTACAGCCCCCATGGTCTTCTTCCAGTTATTCTGCCAGAGTGGAGCAAGAACCGAAGCGAGCTGCTGACGGATATCAACTAACTCTGGTTGTGAGTGCTTCCATTATTCAGGCAGCGGGGAGCCTGGACGCATACGAAGTCGACTCGGATGGTATTCCGAAGATTACCAACCGGTTGGAGAGCAGTGACCTACCCGATGATCCAACCTACATCCCAATTGAGGAGGTTGAAGATCGACTTCTCTACAGATTGCTTGAGTCAGCCGCAGTCAATAGAGTTGAGACGGATTCCGTCGATGACTCGAAAATAGAACAATACTCTGAATTGATTGCGACTCTCTCGCCGGATGCCTCAATCATCGAATCCCCCTCAGGTGGGCCGGAATACGCATATTTTGATGTCGGGGGGACGCCCGTACTCCTCGAATTCAGGATTGCGACCTCCGATGGCGGTCTTTGGGGGGAAGAAATTCTGTATTATGTCACAGAATACGTAGTTCGGAGAACGGAATCTCCAGATTCATCCCCGAAAAACGGCAAGCTCATCGAATGCCGGTTCCCAGAGTGAGCGTAGATGAGATTTGACTTCTTGTCGAAGCGTTCAACGAGCAGACACGTTCTATCCGTTGGTTCAGGGTTCAGAGAGGGAAAATGACATAGTTCCCGTGCTGACTACATCCTCTTGATTCAGTAGAACGCTGAGAACATATCACCAGTTGAGGATTTCAACAGAGCCAACGACGCCGGAACGAGTATTCGAGTAGTCAGGCGCTGCCGTCGACGAACTGGTCGGCGCCCTCGTAGAACCAGTAGCCGTTCTCGCGCATCACGCGGCCGAGCTCCTGATGGAACTCGACGAAGTCGGCGAACTCCTCCTGTTCGACGTTCTCGAAGATCTCCTCGACCGAGACGACGGTCTCGAAGTCGATCCGGATCGGATGGTCCCCGTACTGCTCGACGTACTCGGCGGCGGTGAGCGGGAAGTCCTCCTCCTCGTCGATCTTCTTCGCGAGCACGGCGTGACCGTACTGCCGCATGCCCTCGCTCCCCAGTTCGCCGTCGGGGTCGTGTGGCCAGTCCATACCGAACGGTCCGCCGGATCGGGCATAGTGGTTTCGGATGTGGGCCCCGGCCGGTCGGCTTCCGGCGAGGCCCCGGCAACTGAGTTATCAAATAAAATAACTGGCAACTGACGTTTATCAGGGACGGTGGGAACTGCGATTCATGCCTGCTGACGACCGAGACGGTGCCTTCCAACGCCTCTTCGATCGCCTTCGCGGCCGCTACGCGTTCAAAATCGCAGCCGCTGTCATCGTCGTGTCGGCCGCGCTGCTCGGCGCGGGCGCGCTCGCCGTGGACCAGGTTCAAGCGAGCGTCGAGTCCGACGCGCGCGAGACGCTGACCACCTCCGCCGAACGCGAGGCGGAGGGCATCGAAGCCTTCCTCGACGAGGTGAACGGGCACGCGGACCGGATCGCGTCGACCCCGGGGGCGAAGTCGGAACGCGACGACCGAATTCGGGAGGTGCTCTGGGCGAACGAAGAGATGCTCCCGGAGTACGTCGTCAACCTCCACTACCTCGATCTCACGTCGAAGGAGGTCCTCGTGAGCACTTCGCCGGCCGCGGAGGGGACGACGTTCACGGAGGCGGAGCGACCGTGGGCCGTCGGGCCGGACGCGTTCGAGACCACGCGCGAGGTCCGGTCCTTCGAGCCGTACGGCGTCGACGGCGAGAACCGGCTCGGCTTCGCGACGCCGGTCGAGACGAAACCGGAGCGGGCCATCGTCATCACCACGGACCTCTCCGAACGCGGGTCCCTGCTGACGGCGCCCGTCGACGGCGGCAACGTTCAGGTGGTCTCCACTCGCACCGGCCGGGTCACGCTCGCGGCGAACGGCGACGCGATCTTGAACGACTACTTCCTCATCGAGGAGCTCTCTCACCTGGGATCCGACGTCACCGAGCCGAGTACGGCCGACGTCACCGACGACGAACAGACCGTCGTGAACGGCTCGGCGATCGCCACGGCCACCGCGCCGATCGAGCAGAAGGCTTGGGCGGTCGTCGTCGCGGCCCCCCAGAGCGAGGTGTACGGGACCGTCGGCGACGTCACGCGGACCGTGCTGTTGTTGATCGCCATCTCAGTGGTCGGCCTGATCGCGGTGGGCGCGTTCGTCGTCCGGGACGTGAACGGCTCCGTCGACGACCTCACCGGCTACGCCGAGGCGATCGAGGCGGGCGACCTCGACGTCGAAGTCGACACCGGCAGGACAGACGAGTTCGGTCAGCTATCGGTGCTTTTCGACCGAATCCGCGAGACGATGCGCGAGCAGATCGAGGCGGTCGAGGAGTCCGCGTCGGAGGCCGCCGCCGCCCGCGAGGAGGCGGAGTCGCTCTCCGCGCACTTAGAGACGAAGGCCGACGAGTACGAGGCGACGATCGACGCGGTCGCCGACGGGGACCTGACGCGCCGGCTCGACCCGGAGAGCGACAGCGAGGCGATGACCGCCATCGCCGAGTCGCTCAACGACACGCTCGACCGGCTGGAGGCGCTCGTCGTGACGATACAGGCCGCCGCCGAGACGGTCGGCGAGCGGAGCGCCGAGGTGACCGACTCGGCCGAGGAGGTCGAGTCGACGAGCGTCGACGTCGCCGAGAGCGTCGAGGAGATATCGGTCGGGACGGAGCGACAGGAGGAGACGCTCGCGACCGCCGCCGCCGAGCTCGACGACCTCTCGGCCACCGTCGAGGAGATCGCTTCTTCGACGGACGAGCTGGCGGAACGGTCGGCCGCGACCGCCGCGGCCGGCGAGACGGGACGCGAGGAGGCCGGCGAGGCGATCGACCGCATGGACCGGATCGACGAGGAAGTCGACCACACCGTCGACGAGATGCGCGACCTGCGCGACGAGGTCGAACGCATCGGCGAGGTGGTGGAGCTCATCGACGACATCGCCGAACAGACGAACATCCTCGCCCTGAACGCCTCCATCGAGGCCGCCCGCGCGGGCGAGGCCGGCGAGGGGTTCGCCGTCGTCGCCCGCGAGGTGAAGGACCTCGCCGAGGAGACCGCGGACGCGACCACCGAGGTCGAGGAGCTGATCGCGGGCGTCGAGGCGTCCACCGAGTCGGTCGCGGACGGGCTGTTCGCGATGGAGGACGACGTCGAGGCGGGGCGCGCGGTCGTGGAGGACGCCGTCGACACGCTCGAGTCGATCGTCGCCGACGTCGAGGACGCCAACGCCGGGGTCCAGTCGATCAACGACGCGACCGACCAGCAGGCGGAGTCCACGCAGGAGGCCGTCTCGATGGTCGACGAGGTGGCCGAGGTGAGCGTCGAGACCGCGAGCGAGGCGCAGAACGTCTCCGCCGCGGCCGAGGAACAGACCGCCGCGATCGGCCAGATCTCGGCGAACGCCGAGTCGCTCTCCGCTCGCGCCGACGAACTGCGGACGCTCGCCGACGAGTTCGAAGCTCGCGAGGAGGCGGCCGCGGAGGCCGACCTCGCGCACCGCAGCGAAGTCGGCCGCGGGGCGGGATCCGACGAGACCGACGACCCGAACCCCGCCGACGCGGACGGAACGAGCGGCGACGACGCGGGCGCGGCGTCGGCGGACGATGCCGACTTCGAGTTCGGCGCGACCGACCCGGTCGACCCCGCGACGGGCGGCGACCTCGACGGCGACGGCGAGACGGCACCCGGCGACGACTGATCTCAGAGCGGGTGCGCTCGGCGGCACAAGACACATTACGGCGTTTCGCGTCGCTCCGGGCATGCGCCGCAGAGCCCTCCTCGCGTCCGCGGCCGCCGTCTCGACCGCCGGGCTCGCGGGGTGTCCGTCCCCGCCGTGGGGGGAAGTCCCGACGACCGTCGACGGCGCTGAGGTGTCGTTCCGGCGCGAGCACACCGGCGAGTTCGACCCGGCCGACACCCGGTCCCTCAACACGGCAGCACTCCGTCGTACCCTCGACCGGGATCCGCCTCGGCTCTTGATCAGGGGGAGTGCGGCGGGTGGTGTACAGGAGTGTTATCTGGTCTCGCTGATCGACGTGAGGCTCTCCGCCGAGCGGCTGTCGATCGGGATCGCAGTCGAGAAACGGCCGTTCGTACGTGCCTGTAACGACGCCGGCGAGTTACACCCCTACGAGGTCGCCTTCGCGTTCACCGAGGCGACCGTCCCGGAGCGCGTCGTCGTCCGCCACGAATGCGAGACGGTGCTCGAAGAGAGCGTATAAAAAGCCGACGGCGCTCAGTCGTCCGCGGACGCCGCGTCGTCGCCCGCGGCCTCGATGCCGACCTCGATCTCCGCGGCCGCGGCCTTGTACTCCGGGATCTTGGCGCGCTCGTCGAGCACGTCGTTGGTGAGGCGGTTCGCGGAGGCGGCCGCGAAGTGCGGCGTGGTCCAGACGACGCCCTCCTTGATGTCCTCGGTCACGTCGGCGCGGACGGTGATCTCGCCGCGTCGCGATCTGAGTTTCACGTCGTCGCCGTCCTCGATCCCGTACCGCTCGGCGTCGTTCGGGTGGACGTCGACGAAGTTCTCCGGGTGCTGCTTCGAGAGCGTGGGGGACCGGCGGCTCATCGTCCCGGTGTTGTAGTGCTCTTCGAGCCGCGCCGTGGTCAACACGAGCGGGTACTCCTCGTCCGGGACCTCCTTCGGCTCCTGGTGGACGACGCCCTCGATGCGCCCGAGACCGTCCTCGGTCTCGAAGGAGTCCTCGTAGAGGAACGGGTCGCCCTCGTCGCCCTCCTCGTAGCAGGGCCAGTGGATCCCCGTCTCGCCGAGCGCGTCGTAGGTCATCCCGTGCATGATCGGACACACCTCGCGCAGCTCCTCGAACACGTCCTCGGGACCGTCGAATGTGAACTCGTCCCCGTCGAACAGCCGCGTCCCGACCTCACAGAGGATGTCGAGGTCGTGTCGCGTGTTCTCGTGAACCTTGTGGGCGCCGCGCATGCGCTGGACGCGCCGGTCCGTGTTGGTGACGGTGCCGTCGCGCTCGGCCCACGTCGTCGCGGGCAGGACCACGTCCGCGAGCTCGGCGGTCTCGGTCATGAAGATGTCTTGGACCATCATGAAGTCCAGCTCCTCGCGGAACCGGCGCTCGGTCTCGTTCCCGTCCGGCTCGCTCATGATCGGGTTCTCCCCCATGACGTAGAGCCCGTGGACGGTGTCGCCGATCGCGTGGGAGATCTCGACGTTCGTCAGCCCGGGCTCCGACGGGATTTCGAACCCCCACACCTCCTCGACGGACTCGCGCGCCTCGTCGTCGTCGACGAGCTGGTACCCCGGGAGGACGTTCGGCATCGCGCCCACGTCGCAGGTGCCCTGGACGTTGTTCTGCCCGCGCAGGGGGTTCACGCCCGTGCCGGGGCGGCCGAGGTTCCCCGTGATCAGCGCGAGGTTGATCTCGTTTTGGACGTTGTCGACGCCGCAGGTGTGCTGGCTCATCCCCATCCCGGTGAAGATGGCGGCGTCGTTGGCCATCGCGTACTTCTCGGCGGCGAGTTCGATGGCTTCGAGGGGGACGCCGCACTCCTCGGCGGCCGCCGCCTTGTCGAAGTCCGCGAGCGTCTCCTTCAGGTGATCGAACCCCTCGGTGCGAGCCTCGACGAACTCCTCGTCGATCCAGCCCGCGTCCGGCTCCGCCTCGTGACGCTCCAGAATCGTCTTGAGGACGACGTTCAGGAGGGGGATGTCGGTGCCGGGATTCAACTGGAGGTGCACGTGCCGGTCGGTGTCGTCGATGTCGAACGACCGGGTGGTCTTGTTCGCGTGCGGGTCGACCTGTATCACGGTCGCGCCCTCCAAGACGGCCTGCCGGAAGTACTGGCTGTTGGCGATGGGGTGCTGCTCGCCGGGGTTCGCCCCCTGGATCCACAGCACGTCGGCGGACGCCTCCAAGTCGGCCATGCTGTTCGTCATCGCGCCCATCCCGAGGCTGGTCCGGAGCGCCCAGACCGTGGAGGCGTGACACATCCGCGTACAGTTGTCGACCTGATTGGTGCCGTACCGCCGCGCGAGCTTCTGGATGAGGTAGTTCTCCTCGTTGAACGTCTTCGAGGAGCCGAAGAATCCCATCCCGTCCGGGCCGTGTTGCTCGCGGATCCCTTCCATCTCGTCGACGACGCGGTCGAGCGCCTCGTCCCACGTCGCTTCCCGGAACTCACCGTCTTCTTTGATCAGGGGCTCGGTCAGCCGGTCCTCGTGGTCGACGACCTGCGTCGCCGCGCCCCCCTTGATACAGACGCTCCCCTCGTTCACCGGCGCGTCGGCCCACGGCATGAATCGCATGTCGCCCGGCTCCTCGCCTTCGAGCACGCGGATCCCGCATCCCACGCCGCAGTACGGACAGATCGTCTTCGTCGCGTCGTCCGGCTCACTGGACATCGGTCTCACCGTCCTCGATTGCGAACATATCGCACGATTCATCGTCATAATCTATCAGTGTATCGGTGAGTTACGCGGCGAGAGGCCCCTGCGCGGTCGTTCAGTGGTGTGTTTCTGGTAAGCAAACGTAACTACGCTAATACCACCCAACAAATATAATGGAAAAACATTTAGTACAGATTATTAACACGACACAATCGCACCAACATGAAAGCAGTCGTCTATCAAGGCCCGTACGACGTGGCCGTCGAAGACGTAGACGAACCGGCGATCGAACACCCGAACGACGTGGTCGTGGACATCACCACGTCCTGTATCTGCGGCTCCGACCTCCACATGTACGAGGGTCGGACCGCGGCCGAGGAGGGGATCGTCTTCGGTCACGAGAACATGGGGATCGTGAGCGAGGTCGGCGAGGCGGTATCGACGCTCGAAGAGGGGGACCGCGTCGTCATGCCGTTTAACGTCTCCTGCGGCTTCTGTCAGAACTGCGAGGAGGGGTACACCGGGTTCTGTACCAACGTCAATCCGGGCTTCGCCGGCGGCGCGTACGGCTACGTTGCGATGGGGCCGTATCCGGGCGGACAGGCCGAGAAGCTCCGCGTGCCGTACGCCGACCACAACGCGCTGAAGCTACCCGAGGGAGACGAACACGAGGACGCGTTCTCGCTGCTCGCGGACATCTTCCCGACCGGCTGGCACGGCACCGAGCTGGCCGACCTCCAGCCCGGCGAGTCCGTCGCCATCTTCGGCGCCGGCCCCGTCGGGTTGATGGCCGCCTACAGCGCCAAGATCAAGGGCGCGGCAGAGATTTACGTCGTCGATCAGGTGCCGAGCCGACTGGAGCTCGCGGAGGAGCACTGCGACGCCCACGCGATCGACTTCTCCGAGGGCGACCCGGTCGACCAGATCATCGAGACGCACGGCGGGATGGTCGACAAGGGGGTCGACGCGGTCGGCTACCAGGCGACCGACCCCGAAGACGTCGACACCGAGACGGAGGACTACTCCTACCAGCCCGCCAAAGAGAACCCCGCGGTCGTGATCAACAACCTGATCCGCGTCGTCAGGCCGACCGGGCAGCTCGGTATCCCCGGGCTGTACGTGCCCGAGGACCCCGGCGCGCCCGACGAGATGGCCGCGCAGGGCCGTCTCGGCATCGACTTCGGGAAGTTCTTCGAGAAGGGACTCAAGTGCGGGACCGGCCAGTGTAACGTGAAGGCGTACAACCGGTACCTGCGCGACATGATAATCGAGGGACGCGCCGACCCGAGCTGGGTCGTCTCCCACCGGGTCGGCATCGACGAGGCCCCGGAGATGTACGAGGCGTTCGACGCCCGCGAGGAGGGCGTCACGAAGGTCCTGTTAGAGCCCTGATCGTTCGGTCCGTGACCGCCGCCTCCCCCAATGCGTTTTTTCCCCGCCCGCGCTCACGCCCGGAGCCACGCCCTCGGGTGATCGCTCCGGAGATGCGCCTGGTACTCGCCCACGAGCGCCGGATACGTGTCGGCCACGCAGTGCCAGTCACACAGGTTACACTCCCGCTCCACGCCGTCGTCGTCCCCGCGGACGTAGCCGCCTCGTCTGTATGTCGTCATGAGTCGTTCCGTGGCGCGGGGCGGTCCCCATGCCTGTGACATGTACACGTCCGCCACGGTTCAGGCTGTCGGCGACGGGCCGGACGCCGGTTCGCGGCTCGCCGAAACGGGTATGCCACCGCGGCACGTGGGTGAGATTATGTGTCAGTACTGTAACTGGGCTTTCCACGACGGGTGGGGGGAGCTGCTGAAATACGACGAGACGTACCAGTCGGCGGTGGGGACCGATACGGAGTCGACCCACGGGTTCCACGACGAGTGGGACGACCTTCGGAGCGATCTCGGGATCTAACCCGAAAACGACTCAGATCGGGAACACCGCGCCGGGGTCCGCCGTCGACGCCCCGTCGGGCGCGGTCAGCCCGTTCAGCTCCTCGCGGATCCGCGACTCGTCGAGCTCCTCCCCGATGAACACGAGCCGCGTCCGTCGGTCCTCGTCCGGTCCCCACTCGCCGATCGGTCCCGCCTGCGTCGACGGGCCGGCCTGACTGACCCCGATTACCTCGTCGGTCCCCGCGACGCGGACCACTCCCTTCGCCCGAACGATCGACCCGTCCCAGTCGTCGAGCCAGTCCGCGAACGCCCCGGGATCCATCGGGTCGTCCGATCGATACACGAACGAGCCGACCCCGTGGGCGGCGGCCGCGCCCTCCGAGTGGTCGTGACCGTGTTCCGCGTCGTGGTTGTGTTCGCCGCCCGCGTCGTGGTCGCGCTCGCCGTCCGCGTCGTGGTCGCGGCCGTCTCCGTCCGCCTCCTCGCCGGCGATGGCGCGCTTCCAACCCGCCGACCGCTTCGCGGTCTCGAACTCGAATCGACCGGTGTCGAGCACCTCGTCGGGGTCGACCGCCGAGTACGTCGTCCGGACCCGCTTCGCTCGCGGCCCGAGCCGTTCGGCGACCGACTCGATCCGGTCGAGGACGTCGTCGGGGACCATGTCCGTCTTGTTCACGAGGAGCACGTCGCAGAACTCGATCCCCTCGACGAGCACGTCCGCGAGCGGGCGGTCGGTCTCCGGCTGCGCGCCGCCCGGAAGCGTCTCGCCGGCGTCGAACTCCTTCCAGAAGCCGTACGCGTCGAGGACGGTCACCATCGTGTCCAGCCGGAACCGCTCGGTGGGATCGACGTCGCTGTCGTCCGTCCCCTCCGTGAACGCCCGCGTGATCGGGACCGGCTCCGAGATGCCCGACGACTCCACGAGGAGGTAGTCGAACTCCCGCGACTCGGCGAGCGCCGCCGCCTCGCTCAGGAGGTCGTCTCGGAGCCGACAGCAGATACAGCCGTTCGAGAGGTCGATGACGCCCTCCTCGTCGTTCTCGCGGGCGATCAGGTCGGCGTCGACGTTCACCTCTCCCATGTCGTTCAAGATGACGGCGATCCGGCGGTCGCCGGGATTTTCGAGCAGGTGGTTGACCAGCGTCGTCTTCCCGGCGCCGAGGTAGCCGCTGAGGACGGTGACCGGGATCCGGCCATCTGTCATGCGTGGTACCAGTACACACGATAGTATGAAACGATCGATCCGGATCATCGTGACGAACGTTCATGTGACGCCCCGACCTACCTCCGGCGGATGGATCTGAGCGAGTCGGCCGTCCGCGACCGCGCACGCGAGTACGCCGCCGGCGAACCGCTGTACGACGTGGAACGCCAGCACGTCGAGACGGCGCCGAAGACGTTCGCCGGCGACGAGTACGGGCGGCGGGACGCCCAGTGGGTCGTCCGGTGGTACTTCCGGCGATACCTCGGCGAGTTCCCGGACCGGGAGCGGCGCGAGCGCGAGGACGCCTTCCGGGACAACGAGTTCGACGACGTGGTCGACGCCGTCGGGACGGCCGCCGACGCGGTCGACGGTGACGAGCCGTTGGATATCGACACTGCTATCGACGCGCTCACCGCGCTCGACGGCGTCGACGTCGCGGTCGCCTCCGGCTTCCTCCAGTTCCTCGCCCCGTCGCGGTTCGTCGCGGTCGACCGCCGGACTTGGGAGGTGTTAGCCGCGGCCGAGGAACTCGACGGCGACTACCCGGACCCGCCCTCGACCGACGAGTACCGTCGGTTCGACGACGCCTGTCGGGCCGTGATGGAGCGGACCGGCGTCGACGCGTGGACGCTGTACCGGGCGCTCTGGCGGTCCTTCGAGGAGCTACCCGACCGATCTGCGTGATCGGCTCACTCGACGACTTCGACCACCGGGTCGTCCGCTATCAGGCGCGTGAGGACGACGCGCGGCACGTTCGCGCGGTAGAGGATCTCCCCGGCGACCGCCCGGGCAGCGGTCGCGTCCCCCTCGTCGTCGACCTTGTTCACGACCGGGATCGCCGTCGCGTCGCCGGGGACTCCCTTCAGCCCGCCGGCCGGGCTCGCGAGGACGGTCGCGACGTCGGCTGGGCGGATCTCCGAACCGATCTCACGGCCCGTGATCGCGGCGACCTCTTCCGGCCGGTGAACGAGTTCCTCGGTGAGCGGTTCGCCGACGACGTGCGCGCTCGCGATCGGGACGACCACGTCCGCGTTCGGCGGGATCTGCGGCTCGTGGTCGCCGGGCGCCTTGAACTCTCGGAGGCGCGCTCCGTCGGCCTTCACGAGCGTCGCGCCGGGCGCGGCGTCGGCGATCTCCGCGACGGTGTCGGTGTCGTAGCCGAGGTAGCGGTCCGACCGCTCCCGCTTCGGCACCAGCCCGAGCGGCCAGTCGTCGTCACCCGCCTCGTCGAGCGCGGCCACCGGGTCCTCCGTCACGCGCACCGTGGCGACCCGGTCGTCGAAGATCGGTATCCGGACGCTCGCGGTCACCACTGCCCGGTCGAGTCGATCGGCGAGCGCGAACAGCGTCGACTTCTTGCCGCCGGCGCCCACGACGCAGACGGTCGCGTCTCGGGCGTCGAGCGCGGTAGTCAGGTCCATACCTACCCTTCGACCGCCGCGGGCCTCACTCTGGCGGTCGGCGCGGTGGGGGCGGCGACCCCTCCGGCGAACAGATTGATACGTCTCCGCCGCGCAGCGACCACCGATGAGTCGCACCCGCAGCCGCGTCCTTCGCGTCGACCTCTCGACGGGCGAGAGCGCCCGCGAGCGCGTCCCCCTCGGGTGGCGACGCGACTTCCTCGGCGGGAAGGGCCTCGGTGCGCGGTTCCTCTACGAGGAGGTCCCTCCGGGTACGGACCCGACGGGACCGGCGAACTGCCTCGGATTTTTCGTCGGCCCGCTCGCGGGGTTCCTGCCGGGTGAGACCCGATACGCCGCGGTGACGAAGTCACCGCTCACCGGGGGGTTCCTCGACTCGTACGCCGGCGGTGCGTTCGCCGACCGGCTCGCGGGGTCGCTCGACGACTGTCTCGGACTGCTCGTGACCGGCGCCGCCGACCAGCCGGTCCGAATCGAGGTCGAGGGAGGCCACGCACGGGTCGAACCGAGCGACGCGTGGGGCGACGACGCCGCGGAGACGGCCGAGCGGTTCCCGGACGCCGCGGTCGCCTGCGTCGGCCCGGCCGGCGAGTCCGAGGCGGCGTACGCGACGATCGCGAGCGACGGCGGCGCACACCACGCGGGCCGCGGCGGGGCCGGTGCCGTGATGGGCGCGAAGGGACTGAAGGCCGTCGTCGCCCGCGACCCGCCGACGGCGGTTCCCGACGACCTCGCGGCGCTCCGCGAGCGCGACGCCGCGGCGTACGGTCGGGACGCCACCGGCGAGTGGCAGGCGGCCGGCGCGACCGTCGAGACGGTCGACTACGCGAACGAGGTCGGGATCCTCGCGGCGGAGGGGTGGACCGAGACGGGGTTCGACGATGCCGACGACATCGGCGTCGAGGCCGCGCTCGCGCGTGCGACCGGGCGCGAGGGGGTCGCTGCCGGCCGTGACGGCGACGGCCCCGGGGACGCCGAGGACGCCGACCCCGCCGTCCCCGGCGGATTCCGGATCGACACGCCCGACGGCGAGGTGGTGCCGCGCGGTGCGGCCCCGATCACGCTCGGCGCCGGACTCGGAATCGGCGACTTCGACCGCGTCGTCGCCCTCTGCGGATGCTGCGACCGCCTCGGGCTCGACGTGATCGGCGCGGGCAACGCGGTCGCGTGGGCGATCCGCGCCGGCCAGGCGGGGGTCGTCGACTGCCCGGTCTCGTTCGGCGACGCGGAGGGCGCCGAGCGTCTGCTGGAAGCGATCGCGAGCCGAGCGGCACCGCCGGACCTCGACGCGGACCCTGAACTGCCGGACGCGCTCGCCGACGGGATCGACGCCGCGGTGGCTCGGTTCGGCGGCGAGGCGCTCGTCCCGACGGTGAAGTCGATGGCGCTGCCCGGCTTCGACCCCCGCGCGGCGATCGGCGTCGCGCTCGCGTACGCGACGAGCGACCGCGGGGCGTGCCACCGTCGCGCGCGACCGCAGGACAGCGAACCGCTCGCCGGCCCGGACCGATCCCCGGTCGAGCAGGTGCGAGACGTGGTCGGCGAGCAGAACGCCCGGTCCGTGCTGTGGAGCCTCGTCGTCGACGACTTCGTCGGTGAGGCGGTCTGGACCGACCTCGGCGCGGAGTGGCTCGCGGCGGTCGACCACCCGGCGGTCGCCGACCTCGAATCCGACGACCCGGTCTCCGCGCTCGCGACGACCGGCGAGCGGATCTGGACGCTCACCCGCCTGTTCAACGCTCGTGAGGGGTTCGACCGCGGCGACGACGCGCTCCCCGAGCCGCTCCGCTCGGCCGCGAGCGACGGGACGCCCGGGGTCGACGCCGACGCATTCGACCGCTTGCTGGACCGGTACTACGCGGCCCGCGGTTGGGGCGACCGCGGCCTCCCGACGCCGGAAACGCTCGATCGGCTCGGCCTCGCGGACGTGGTCGACGGCGCGACCCCCGTGGACGAGCGCGCGATCGACCCCGCGACAGCGGCCGATTCGGACGACTGATCGCGACGACACCAGGCCGTTCCCGCCTCCGGGGCACCTCAGCGACGCAGTCCGCCCTCTGACTTGATCCGCATGATGTGCCGCACGTTGAGGTAGATCTCCTCCGGCGACGTCTCCTCGTCGGCGTCGTACAGGTCCGAGACGCGGTAGAGGAGCGCCGAGAGCTGCTTGCTCTCCGAGCTGTCTCCCCGCACGTCCTCGGCGACCTCCCTGAGGAACTCCCGAACCTCGTCGTCCGCGGCGATCGCCTCCTCGGCCGCGTCGGCCGCGGACTCCGGCACCACCGGGTCGACGCCGGCGGCCGCGAGGGGGTCCTCACGGGCGTCGCTCTCGGCGTTCCCGGCTTCGTCGGCTTCGGCGTTCCCGGCTTCGTCGGCTTCGGCGTCGGTCATCGCCCGTCGCTCACCCCGCGGCGGCGGACGACGCCGGCGTTGTTCGCGACGTTCTCGACGAGCACCCTGAACGCGTCCGCGGTCTCGCCGTCCTCCAAGACCACGGGTTCCCCGTCGTCGCCGCCGGTGCGCACCGACGGGTCGAGCGGGATGCCGCCGAGGAAGGGGAGGTCGTGTTCCTGTGCGAGCGCCTTCCCGCCGCCGGAGCCGAATATCTCGTGGAAGCCGCCGCAGTCGGGACACCGGAAGCCGGCCATGTTCTCCGCGATGCCGAGCACGTTCGTGTCGTGTTTCCCGAACATGCGGAGCCCCTTGGTCGCGTCGTCGAGCGCGACGTCCTGCGGCGTCGTAACGATCACCGCGCCCGTCAGCGGGAGCGTCTGGAGGATCGTGAGCTGCGTGTCGCCCGTCCCCGGCGGGAGGTCCATCACGAGGTAGTCCAACTGGCCCCACTCGACGTCCTCGACGAGCTGGGTGATGATCTTGTGGACCATCGGTCCGCGCCAGATGACGGGGTCGTCCTCGCCGGTGAGGAAGTCCATGCTCATCAGCTTCACGCCGAAGCGCTCCGGCGGCACGATGGTCTCGCCGTCGGTCTCGGGCCGCTCCTCGGCCGAGACCATCCGCGGCACGTTCGGGCCGTACACGTCCGCGTCGAACAGGCCCACCCGCGCGCCGAGTTCGGAGAGCCCGGCGGCGAGGTTCACCGCGACGGTCGACTTCCCGACCCCGCCCTTCCCGGAGGCGACCGCGATCACGTTCTGTACGCCCGGGAGGACCTGCTCGTCCGTCGAGAGGTCGTCCGGGATCGACGCCGACAGCTCCACGTCGAGGTCGGTGTCAGCGAGCGCTTCCCGCACGTCGTCGGCGATACCCGATTCCGTCGGCGAGAAGGGCGCGCCGAGCGCGAGCGACACGTGAACCGTCCCGGCGTCGGCGTCCACGTCGACGTCGTTCACCAGCCCCAGCGAGACGATGTCGTCGCCGAGGTCGGGGTCCCGCACCGTCGACAGCCGCTCTCGAACGTCCGCTTCGTTCATGCTCGGACGGAGGGAACTCGGTCGAATAAGGGTTCTGTAGCGCGGCGGTGCCGAGGCGCCCGGAGACGGACGCGAGCGGTTCCGGCGACGCTCGCGGTCACCCGATGCGGAGAGCCACCGCGCCCCCGCGACGGGCTCAGTCGATCCGCGTTCCGGCCTCCTCGCCGCGCAGGAAGGGCGTCAGCCCGTCGGCACCGAACACGCTCGCCGGCGCGTCGAGCGCGAGCAACTCCCGTACCTTCGCGGCCATCCCGCCGGAGACGTCCGTGGCGTCGCTCGCGCCGAGCACGTCCGCGACCGCCTCAAAGTCGCGTATCTCGCGGACCACGCTCCCGTCGTCGTCGAGGACGCCTGGGACGGTCGAGCAGACGCCCACGCGTCGCGCGCCGAGCCCCGTCGCAAGCTCGACGACCAGTTCGTCGCCCGAGACGACGGTGACACCGTCGCCGGCCGTCGCGACGCCGTCGCCGTGGAGGACCGGCACGAACCCCTCGTCGAGCAGCGTCGCGGTCGACCCGAGCGGGAGGTCGAGCCCGCCGTCGGCCCCGTCGGTTCGCGCCGCGAGCGACAGGGGGTGGACGGGTACCGCGGGCACGCCGCGCTCGCGGAGGCGTTCCAGCACGCGCGCGTTCAACCGCTTCATCGCGCCGTGGATCGCGGCCACGGCGTCGGCGTCGCGGGTACCGGTCGTCGTCGACACGCCGCGTTCGCTCGCGTGGTGGTGTCCGAAGCTCCCGCCGCCGTGGACGACGACGAGCCGGTCGACGGCCCCGGACGCGAGCGCGTCGGCGACGGCGTCGCAGGCGTCGTCGAGGGCCGCGTCGTCGACCGTCTCCGGTCGGTCCTTCTCGGTTATCAGGCTCCCGCCGAGCTTGAGAACGACGGGCGGTCCGTCGTCTGCGTTCTCGGCCGACGGTGTCGCTTCCGTCACGAATCCACCACCCGGACGCCCTCCGTCGCCAACTCGGCGCGGAACGCCTCCTCACAGCCCTGCGTGAAGGACAGTGCGGTCTCCGTCGCGTCGCTCTCGTCGAGGGCGACCACGCAGCCGCCGCCGCCGGCGCCGGTGAGCTTCGCGCCGTGTGCGCCCGCGTCCCGAGCGGCCCACACCATCGCGTCGAGCGAGCGGGCGGAGACCCCGAGCGCCGCGAGCAGGCCGTGGTTGAAATCCATCAGCTCGCCGAGTTCGGCGAGCAGCGCCGGCTCCGGGTCCGCGTCGGCGTCGGCCTCCGCGAGGAGGTCCTCCCCGGTTCGGACGAGATCGCCGATGGACTCGACGGTGTCCGCCGCGAACTCGTGTTCCGCCCGCAGTTCGCGGACGCCGGCGACGAGCTCGCCGGTGTCGCCCGCGCCGCCGTCGAAGCCGACGACGAAGGGGAGGTTCGGCGCGTCTATCGGGTCGCAGTCGTCGCCCTCGACCCGCACCGCGCCGCCCATCGTCGAGCAGAACGTGTCGGCGCGGGAGGCCTGCCCGTCTTGGACCTCGTACTCGGCGCGGTAGGCGCGCTCTGCCAGCTCCCGGCGGCCGAGCGGCTCGCCGAGCGCCCGCGTCGCGGCGTCGATGCCGGCGACGACCACGGCCGCGGACGACCCCAGCCCCGCGCCCAACGGGATGTCGCTTTCCACGGTGATGTCGAAGCCGGCGTCGGGGGCGTCGGCCGCGTCCCGCGCTTGTTCGACGGCGGCGTCGACGTACCCCATCGCGGCCTCGACGAGCGGCCTCGGCACGTCGACGTCGGGCCGGTCGCCCGTGCCGCCGGCGTACTCCACGGTGAATCCGTCGAGAGAGAGGTCCTGGGCCTCGACGCGCACGTGGTCGTCGTCGCGCGGCTCGGCGGCCACCGTGGCGCGTCGCTCGATCGCCGCCGGCACCGCGGGCTCGCCGTAGACGACGGCGTGTTCGCCGAAGAGGTACACCTTCCCCGGCGCTTCACAGACGGTCATACGAGTCACCTCTCCCCCCGCGCTTACAGGCGTTGCGCTTGGACCCAGTCCGCATCGACACCGCCTGCCACCGAACACTTATCCGACGAGACTGCGAGCGCCCCACCATGTCAGAACACGCTACGACCGCCGACGACGGATCGGTCTCGGGAGACACGACGCTCGCGGCGTTAGCACACGCGTCCGCGCTCGTCGCGTCGTTCCTCGGACCCCTCCTCTTTTTGATACTCGCGGACGACGGCGACGAACTCGTCGAACGGAACGCGAAAAACGCGATCAACTTCCAGATCGTCGTGTTCGCTGCGCTGTTCGTCGCCGGGATCCTGTCGTTCGCCTTCATCGGCCTCCTGCTGTTCCCGATCATCGGCATCGTCGACGTCATCCTCGTCCTCATCGCGACGGTGAAGGCCAACGACGGGGAGGTCTACTCGTACCCGTACACGCCGGAGATCATCTGAGAGGTCAGTCCGGTCCGCAGCGACGCGACCGCGACGGTCCAGCTTTCTCGAACGCGCCGCTATCGGACCCACGCGCTCTCCGTGTAGAAAAGTCGAACTCGACGCCGAAACGGCCTACAGTTCGTCCTCGAAGTCTTCGAGGGCGAACACGGTGTCGGCGCCGCGGCGGTCGAGCGTCTCGTTGGCGAGGAGCCAGTAGACGACCGACAGCGCGCGCCGCCCCTTGTTGTTCGTCGGGATGACGAGGTCGACGTTCGACAGCTGGTTGTTGGAGTCGCACATCGCGATGACCGGGATGCCGACGGTGATGGCCTCCTTGACGGCCTGCGCGTCGCCGATCGGGTCGGTCACCACGACGACGTCCGGCTCGATGTAGCCGGCGTAGTCGGGGTTCGTCAGCGTGCCCGGGATGAAACGCCCAGTGCGGGCGCGGGCGCCGATGGCGTCCGCGAACTTCTCGGCCGGGAAGCGACCGTACTGCCGCGAGGACGTGACGAGGATCTGCTCGGGGTTGTAGTTCTCGAGGAAGTCCGCGGCGGTGCGGATCCGCTGGTCCGTCGTGCTCACGTCGAGCACGTACAGGCCGTCGTCGCGGACGCGGTGGATGAACCGCTCCATGTCCTTCGTCTTCTGCTGGGTCCCGATGTGGACACCTGCGGAGAGGTAGTCCTCGACGGGGATCAGCAGGTCGACGTCGTCGTCGGGCATGACGTCGTCGTCGAAGGGGGAGGCGTCCTCCTCCTCGGTCGTCTCTTCCGCGGCCGCGCTCTCGGCGTCGGCGGTCCCAGTTTCGGCGTCGGCGGACGCCCCCTCGGCGGCCGCGTCGGCGGTCGGTTCCTCGGTCGTGTCGGCCTCCTCCTCGACCGCCGCGTCGACCGCCTCGGTCTCCGCGTCGTCGTCGAGTTCGACCGCGTCGTTGTCTTCGCTCATGCGTCGTGTGGGTCCGTCATACCGCGTCGTCCGCGATGCGGACCAGTTCGTTCAGCTTGGCGGTGCGCTCGCCCCCGACCGTGCCGGTCTTGATGTAGCCGGCGTCGGTCGCCACGGCGAGGTGTGCGATGGTGGTGTCCTCGGTCTCCCCCGAACGGTGCGAGATGACCGTCTCGTACCCGTTGCGGGCGGCGAGTTCGACGGCGTCGAACGCGTCCGACAGCGTCCCGATCTGGTTCGGCTTGATCAGGATGCTGTTGGCCGCGCCCGCGTCGATCCCGTCTTCGAGCCGCTCGACGTTGGTGACGAACAGGTCGTCGCCGCAGATCAGCGTCCGGTCGCCGACCCGGTCGGTCAGCTCCGCGAACGCCTCGTAGTCGTTCTCGTCGAGCGGGTCCTCGACGTACGCGAGGTCGTACTCGTCGACGAGGCCGGCGACGTACTCGATCTGCTCGTCGGCCGACTTCGTCTCGTCGCCGTAGACGTACGCCTCTCGGTCGTCGTCGTACAGCTCGGCGGCCGCCATGTCGAGCCCGAAGCGGATCTCGAATCCGACCTCGTCCTCGACGCGGTCGACCGCCTCGTCGACGACCTCGAACGCGTCCGCGTCCGAGATCGGGGGCGCCCACGCGCCCTCGTCGCCCTTCGCCGCGGGGACGCCGCGCTCGTCGAGCACGTCCGCGACCGCCGCGTGGACCGCGGCGTTCGCGAAGACGGCCTCCGAGACGCTCGGAGCGCCCACCGGCGCCGCGAGGAACTCCTGAATGTGGGTCGCCTCCTTGGCGTGTTCTCCCCCGCCGACGACGTTGCCGAGCGGGATCGGGAAGTTCTCGCCGCGGAACGCGCCGCCGAGGTGCTGGTACAGCGGCGCGCCGAGCACGTCGGCGGCCGCCTTCGCCGCCGCCATCGAGATGGCGACCGCGCTGTTGGCGCCGATGGCGGAGAAGTCGTCCGTCCCGTCGGCGGCGCGCAAGGCGTTGTCGACCGCGCGCTGGTCGCCGGCGTAGACGCCTTCGAGCCGCGGCACCGCGTGTTCGCGGGCCTTCGCGATCGACTCGCTCGCGGGCAGTTCGATCGCTTCGTACTCGCCCGTCGAGGCCCCGCTGGGCGCCGCGCCGCGTCCGAAGCCGCCGGACTCCGTCAGCACGTCGGCTTCGACCGTCGCGTTCCCGCGCGAGTCGAGGATCCGACGCAACGAGATACTGGTGATTCGCGTCATCAGTTGGACTCCCTCCGGACGGTGAACGGAAGCACGCCCGCGTCGTACTCCTCGGCCGCGACGAGGATCGGCTCCGTTTCGTCCGTCTCGATCAGCACGGGTGCTCCGTAGGACACCTGCAGCGCGCGTGCCCCGAGGATGCGTGCCTTCTCGTATCGATTGTAGCGCTGTCCTGACATGGTTACTGGTACGGCGAAACGACGTCGACGAGGTCGCGGTGGCTCACCAGCATGCGCCGGCAGCAGTGCCGGTCGACCCCGAGGTCGTCGAGGACCTCGCCCGGGTCTTCGTCGCCCTCGCGAGCCCGCTCTTTGAACTCTTCCCAGTGCTCACCCACGACGTTACCGCACGTGAAACACCGGACGGGGATCATCATGACTGGATCACCTCAGCGGTAGGACTTCTGGTAGCGAGCGCGCGCGCCGGGTCCGCCCCACTTCTTGGGTTCGGACTGGCGCACGTCGTTGACCAGGAGCGTGCGGTCGAAGTTCATGTAGGCGTCGCGCAGCTCGGCGTCGCCGAGGTGCTGGACGAGTCCACGGGCGATGGCCGTCCGCGTCGCGTCGGCTTGACCGCTGAACCCGCCGCCCTGAACGTCGATGTCGATGTCGACGCCGTCGCGGAGGTCCTCGCCGGCGATGCGGAACGGCTCGAGCATCTTGAGCCGCGCCTGTTCCGGTTCGACCAGCTCGACTGGCTGGGAGTTGATGCGAACGCGACCCTCGCCCTCGCGCACCGTGGCGCGGGCGACGGCCGTCTTCTTCTTGCCTGAGGTGTTCGTTACCATGTGACGTTGGCTCCCAGAGACTCGGAGATCGACCCGAGCGTGGTGAATTTGATGTTCGAGAGGCGGTCGAGCGAGGTGCCGTCGAGGACGACGCTGTCGACGTCCTCGTCGCGCTCGTAGGGGTTCCCGACGTACACGCGGACGCTCGAGAGCGCCTCGCGACCGTCCTCCGACTTGTACGGCAGCATGCCGCGGATGGCGCGCTTGAAGATCCGGTCGGGACGCTTGGGGTAGTAGGGCCCGCTGTCCGAGCCGAGCTCCGCGCGCTTGTGGTACGTCTCCATCGTCGCCTCCTCGTTGCCGGTGATGACGGCTCGTTCGGCGTTGACGACGGCGACGGTCTCCCCGGCGAGGGCGCGCTGTGCGACCTCCGAGGAGACGCGACCGAGGATACAGTCGCGGGCGTCGACGACGACGTCCGCGTCTATCTTTGCGAGACTCATCGGATCACCCGGACGTTGCTTCCTTCGGGGTTCTGTTCGATGAACTGTTCTAGCGACACCGCTTCGCCGGTCTGGTCGATCTTCGTCCGGGCGGTCCCGGAGAAGTCGACGGCGGCGACGGTGACGTTCGTTTCGAGCACACCGCTGCCCAGCACCTTGCCGGGGACGACGACCGTCTCGTCTTCCTGAGCGTACCGTTCGATGCGGCCCAGGTTGACCTCAGCGTGCGTGCGCCGTGGCTTCTCCAGTCGGTCGGCGATGTCCTGCCACACGTTGGCTCCGGAGTCGCGTGAGACCGACTTCAGATCGGCGATGAGGTTCTGTAGTTTCGGGTTCGTCTTGCTACTCATAGCTGTCCCTCCTGAACGGAGAGTTCGTGGAAAACGGAGTGCAGGGAGCAGGATTTGAACCTGCGGACCTCTACAGGACAGCGCCCTGAACGCTGCGCCGTTGGCCTGACTTGGCTATCCCTGCGTGCACTCCATCGTATTCCGGCTCCCTTCAAACCACTTTCGGTCCCGCCGTCCCGCGTCTCGGCCGCGGACGCCCCGGCTGCGGGGGCGACGCCGCGGCTCGCGGCGGGGGCGACGGTCAGGGATGTGGTTCGAAGGGCCGTCATTTCCTTATACTGCGACTTTCGTCTGTAGTTCGTCCGCGCGCTCCTCGATGGAGTCGATCGCGCGGAGCAGCAGTTCCTCGACCTCGAACGAGCCGTCCGTCTCGATGTGGAAGACGAACGCGCCCGGCACGTCCTCGACCGCGACCTCCTTCCCGGGGAACCGTTCCGAGAGATCGTTGTCGAACTCGTCCGTGAGCTCTATCTCTCCGTCAGGGGTCTCGATGACGCCGCGGAGGATGTTCGGCTCGTCGTCGTCGAACTCGCCCCGGTCGCCTTCGACCGAGACGCGCTGGAGGTGACGGTATCCGACGGAGACGCCGCCCTGGTGTTTGGCGTGCTCCTTCCCGGTGTCGAGTACCGCCGTCGCCTCGAACTCGAGGCGCTGTCCCTCCTTCAGCTCGATGATCGGGATCTGCTCGTCGGCGACGCCGACCAGCGGATCGCTACACTCGATGTCCCCGGAGTACGCCGTGGCCGGGCCCTCGACGTCGAGCGCGAGGGTGACCTCGTCGCCGACCTCGAAGTCGTCGAGCGGGGTCGTCAGCGGAACGAGCCCCAGGCGGAGCCCGATCATCTCGTCGAACATGACCGAGGAGTTCTCGACGAACTGGACCGTGTCTATCGAGAACGTCGGGACGTCGGCGATCATCGCTCGGCGGATGCCGTTGGCGAACGCCGGCGTGAGCCCGCGGATCAGCACCCGCGCGTTGCGTTCGTCCCGTTCGACGTACTGGACGTCGAATTCGTCTTCGGTCATGTCAGACTCGCTTGTTCTTCGGCGCCTTCGTCCCGTCGTGCGGGATCGGCGTGACGTCCTCGATCCGGCCGATCTCGACGCCCGCACGCGAGAGCGCGCGGATCGTCGCTTGCGCACCGGGACCGGTGGACTTGTTGAGGTTGCCGCCGGGGCCGCGCACGCGAACGTGCACACCCTCCAGACCGGCGTCTTTGACGCGCTCGGCGACGACCTCCGCCATCTGCATGGCGGCGTACGGCGACGCCTCGTCGCGGTTCTGTTTCACCACGGTGCCGCCGGACGACTTGGCGATCGTCTCGGCGCCCGTCTCGTCGGTGACCGTGATGAGCGTGTTGTTGAACGACGCGTACACGTGGGCGATGCCCCACTTTCCTCCGTCTTCGGATTCACTCATGGTTGGTTACTCCTGTGACTCCGCGCGCTCGGGGTGAAGATCGTCCGCGAGCGGGCTGTTCTCGTCGAAGTCGATGGCGTCCTCGTCGCTGACGTCCACCTTCACCGACGGGCGCGTGACGCGAGCGCCGTTGACGGTGATGTGGCCGTGGACGATGAACTGGCGGGCCTGTTGGGTCGAGGAGGCGAATCCCTGCCGGTAGACGATCGTCTGGAGCCGGCGCTCCAGCAGGTCCGTCACGTCGAGCGACAGGACCGTCGAGATGTCGTCGTTGTCGCCGAGGATGCCGATCCGGCGGAGCCGTGCGACGAACTCCGCGCCGGCGTCCTGAGCGGCGTCGACGTCACCCTGCGCCTCGCCGAGCAGCCGTCGGGCCTCTCGACGCATGTTGCGCAGTTCGGACTGAGCGCGCCAGAACTCCTCTTTGTTCTTTAGACCGTACCGTGAGAGGAGGTCGGACTCCTCGGCGATGCGCTCGCCCTGGTACGGGTGGTTCGGCGTCTCGTAGCCCTTGGTGTTCTTGCCGGTGCTCATTCGTCGTCACCCGCTTCGTCTTCCGCCATCTCCTCGCGGATCTCCTCGACGTTGACCCCGATGGTCCCCTCCGAGCGACCCGTAGACTTGGTGCGCTGCCCGCGGACCTTCTGGCCGCGCTTGTGGCGAACGCCCTTGTACGATTCGATGATCTTCATCCGGTTGATGTCGTGACGGCGCTTCTCGTTGACGTCGGTGCCGACGAGGTGCGTCGTCTCTCCGGTGAAGAAGTCGTTCTGTCGGTTCGTCATCCACGACGGGACGTGGTCTTCGAGGTTCTCGGCGATGTCGACCACCGCGTCGATGTCCTCTTCATCGAGGAGCCCGAACGTGGCGTTTCGATCCACGTCGGCCTTCTCGGCGACCAGCCGCGCCGTGCGCGTGCCGATGCCGTCGAGTTCGGACAGGCTTCGCTCGACCGTCTTCGTCCCGTCGAGGTCCGCGCCCCCGATCCGAACGAAGTACTGGAGGTCCTCTTCCTCCTCCTCCGGTGAGTCGTCCTGTGATTCTTCCGTGCTCATGTGTTGGTTGTGGTGAGTCCTACCGGCGCGAATCCGGCGGTACTCGTCCGTTCGAGCGTTGCGGCGGGGATTTGAACCCCGGAGGCAGTGACGCCACAGAGTTAGCAACCCTGCGCCTTGGGCCATGCTTGGCTACCGCAACCCGCGTTGTATCATCGCCCTCTCGGACTCGGGACCGGGTGCCCCTACAGTACGTGCGTTCGTTACCTCCCGCTTTCGGTACTTAAACATCACGAAACGGTCGGCCCGCTGTGGGCGACTCACACGGTCGGAAGAGCCGTCTCGGTCACCGATCTCGACCGGTCGTCACACGCCGCGCCCGCCGCGTCCGGAGCTCCCCGATCCCCCATCCAGCAGGCGGTTCCGTGAGGCGTACTGTTTAGTGGGTCCCGCGGCAGCGTTCTGGTATGAAAGCCGTTCAGTTCGGCGAACACGGCGACCGCGACGTGATCGAGTACGGCGACTTCCCCGACCCCGAGCCCGACCGTGGCGAGGTGCTCGTCGACGTCAAGGCCGGCGCGCTCAACCACCTCGACATCTGGACCCGACGCGGGATGCCCGGCATCGACCTGGAGATGCCGCACATTCCGGGTAGCGACGCTGCGGGCGTCGTCGAGGCGGTGGGCGGGGGCGTGACTCGGTTCGAGCCCGGCGACCGCGTCGCCGTGAGCGCGGGCGTCTCCTGTGGGACCTGCGAGTTCTGCCGCAACGGCGAGGAGTCGCTTTGTACCTCCTTCCACATCCTCGGCGAACACGTCCGCGGCGTCCACGCCGAGAAGGCGACGGTCCCCGAGGCGAACCTGGTCCCCGTTCCGGACGGCGTCGCCTGGGAGGTCGCCGGCTCCGCGTCGCTCGTCTTCCAGACCGCGTGGCGCATGCTCCACACGCGCGCAGAGATCGAGGCGAGCGAGAAGGTGCTCGTCCTCGGCGCCTCCGGCGGCGTCGGCCACGCGGCGGTCCAGATCGCCGACCACGCGGGCTGCGAGGTGTTCGCGACCGCCTCGACCGAAGAGAAGCTCTCGCACGCGGAGGACTGCGGCGCCGACCACGTCATCGACTACGAGGCGAACGACTTCGCCGACGAGATCGCGGAACGCACCGGCAAACGCGGCGTCGACGTCGTCGTCGACCACGTCGGCGAGGCCACCTATCCGAACTCGCTGAAGTCGCTGGCGAAGGGGGGCCGGCTCGTCACCTGTGGCGCCACGACCGGCCCGAACCCGGGCGCCGGGCTCAACCGTATCTTCTGGAACCAGCTGTCGGTGATCGGTTCGACGATGGCGACGCCCGGCGAGGTCGACGACGTGCTGGAGCTCGTCTGGGACGGTACCTTCGAACCTCGCGTGCGCGAGGTCCTCCCGATGAGCGAGGCCGCGCGGGCACACGAGATGATCGAAAACCGTGAGGGCTTTGGCAAAGTGGTGGTTAAACCGGACAGTGAGTTCTGAGACCGACGAGACCACCGACGGCGGCTACGTCCACGTCCCCGGGACCGAGCCCGACGCGGGCGCGAGCGACGGGGCGGAGTCGGGACCCGATAGCCCCCGCGACGCCTCGTCGGAACCCGACGCCGACGGTTTCGGCCGAAAAGGGTGGGCGCTGACCGCCGTCCTGTTCACCTGCGTGCTGGTGATCCCGGGAGCCATCTACCTCTACCCGTACGCGGCGGGCGCGTTCGGTCTCACTTTCTTCGCGACGTACCTCGCGCTCCCCCTCGTCCCCGCGCTCCTGTTGGGCGCCGTCGCGGTCTGGTCGATGACCGCCGCGACGGCCGACCGCGAGGAGTGAGGTGCGCCGCGCCGGGCGAACCGCCGGCCCCTCCCGCCGTCGAACGACAACCGTTTTGAACGACACCCGCGCAGTGATGATATGTTGATCACCGTCTCCGGCCCGCCGGGAAGCGGGAAGAGCACCAACGCCGTCCAACTCGCCGACGCGCTCGACCTCGGACACGTCTCCGGCGGCGACCTCTTCCGCGAGATGGCGGCCGAACGCGACATGACGCCCGTCGAGTTCAACGAGTTCGCCGAGGAGAACCCGCAGATCGACCGCGACCTCGACCGGCGGCTCCGCGAGATCGCCATCGAGCGGGACGGCGTCGTCCTCGAATCTCGACTCGCCGGGTGGCTCGCGGCGGAACACGCCGACTTCCGGTTCTGGTTCGACGCGCCGCTGTCGGTCCGCGCGGAGCGGATCGCCGAGCGGGAGTCGAAGCCCGTCGACCGCGCGCAAGCGGAGACGAAGCGCCGCGAGGCCTCCGAACGCAAGCGCTACCGCGAGTGCTACGGCATCGACATCGAGGACCTGTCCATCTATGACGCCGCGTACAACACCGCTCGCTGGGGTCCCGAACGCTTCCTCGACGTCCTCGTCGCGACCGTCGAGGCATACGAGCCCGACGACGACGAGGGGAAAGCCCCCGTCGAGGGCGTCGCGTACGACTTCTGAACCACCTCCGCCTCGCCCGGTCATGACAGGCCACTCCGACGACACCGACCCCGAAACCGACCCCCTCAGGGCGCCCCCCGGAGAGCGGTCGCCGGCGGAACTGCTCCGGTTCGGCGTCGTCAACCTCGACAAGCCGGCCGGCCCCTCCTCACACCAGGTCTCGGCGTGGGTGCGCGACGCCGTCGACGAGACGCTCGCAGCGCTCGATCCGGGGGGCCCTCCGACCGGCGGCGTCGCCCACTCGGGCACCCTCGATCCGAAGGTCACGGGCTGTCTCCCCACGCTGACCGGCGACGCGACGCGGATGGCGCAGGTGTTCTTGGAGGGGACCAAAGAGTACGTCGCGGTGCTGGAGCTTCACGAGCCGCCGTCGGCCGACTTCCGCGATGTGGTCGCCGAGTTCGAGAGCGAAATCTACCAGAAGCCGCCGCGGAAGAGCGCGGTGAGCCGCCGTCTCCGGACGCGGACGATCCACGACCTCGACGTGCTGGAAGTCGCCGACCGGAAGGCGCTGCTCCGGATTCGGTGTGAGTCGGGGACCTACGTCCGAAAGCTGTGTCACGACATCGGCCTCGCGACCGGCGGCGGCGCGCACATGGGCCACCTCCGGCGCACCGCCACGGACCCGTTCGACGACCGCGACCTCCACGCGCTCCAAGACCTCGTGGACGCGCTCGCGTGGGCCGAGGACGGCGACGACGGCTACCTCCGCGAGGTGGTCCGACCCGCGGAGGACGCGTTGACTCACCTCCCCGCAGTGACGGTCGCGCCCTCTGCCGCGCGTAACGTCGCCACCGGCGCGCCGGTGTACGCGCCCGGTGTGATCGACGTCGACGACGCGGGCGTGATCGCGGGTGGGGGAGCCGATGACGACGACTCCGACGTCGAGCCGCCGCTCGTCGCGTGTTTCACGCCGGACGGCGTCGCGGTCTGTCTCGGCCGCGTCGTCGGCGATCCGGACGCCGAGTCGGGCGTGGTCGTCTCGCTGGAGCGCGTCCTTTTATAGTCACTCGCTCGCCGTACCGCGTATGGACGACGACGGCTGCGACGCCGACTCCGACGCCGCGAGTACCAATTCCGACGAGGTGGACCGACGCGCGCTCGGCACCGCGAGCGCCGCCCCCGGCGAGTGCGACCGCGGCTGGTTCGCCGTCGCTGACCTCCCGACCGGGGCGTCGGAGCGGCTCCCGGTCGCGATCGCGAACGGCGCGGCCGACGGCCCGACGCTGTGGCTCACCGGCGGCGTTCACGGGGACGAGGCCACCGGCGTCGCTGTCGTTCAGGACGCGGTGGCGGCGTTCGACGGCGACCCCCTCGCGGACCTCGCGGGCGCGGTGGTCGCCGTTCCCGTGGTCTCTCCAGCCGGACTGCGACGAAATGCGCGCCACACGTACTACGCGGACGAGGACCCGAACCGCCACTTCCCGGACGCGGACGCCGAGTCCGCGCGCCCGCCCCGGCTTCAGGAGCGCGTCGACGCGCGGCTCTACGCCGCGATCACGGGCGAGCCGGCCGACGACGACTCCGCCGAGACGGACCGCGACGATCCCGTCGAGGGCGTCGCGGCCGACGCGCTGATCGACTGTCACACCGCTGGCGTCGGCAGCGAGCCGTTCGCGATCCGCGACCGCGTGCTGTACGGCGACCGGCGGAGCGAGGACGAGGCCGCCGAGCTGTCGGCCGAACTCGGTCGGATCGTCGACGCCTTCGGCTTCCCGACGCTGCGCGAGTACCCGGCCGCGGAGTACGTCGAGGAGAACCTCCAGCGGTCGACCGCCGGCGCCGTGCTCAACGAGGCCGGCGTCCCGGCGTTCACCGCCGAACTCGGCGCGCACAGCGTCGTCGACGACGGTCTCGTCGACGCGGGCGTGGCGGGAATCTTCGCCGTCGCGGTCGAACTCGGACTGGTGACTCCCGACGCGGTCCCCGCCGCGGTCGGCGAGCCGGCCGACCACTTCGATCCCGCGCCGGTCGATTTCCCGGTGCGGCGGTACCGCGGCCCGACCACCGACGTTGCCGGGCTGGTCCGCCACCGCGTCGCCGCGGGCGACCGGTTCGACGAGGGCGAGGTGCTGGCCGACGTGGTCGCCGCGACCGGGGCGGAGCGCGGCGAGGTGACGGTCGACCGCGACGGCTACGTGCTCGGTCGGACGGAGGGGTTGGCGGTCTACGAGGGGGATCCGATCGGAAGTCTCGCCGTGCGAGACGACGGCGATCTCGTGGTCCCCCGCGATGCCGCCGACGACTGAAACGAAGTCCTTAATTACCGGTCGGTCGTTTTTTCGACCGCAGACAGGGACCGTGGGGTAGTGGTATCCTATGCGGATGGGGTCCGTATGACCTGAGTTCGACTCTCAGCGGTCCCATCGAGTTTTGAACTGATCGCTAACAACCAGCGAGAGGACGCTCTCTCCGACGAAATCTTCTTTTGGGTCTCGGCGGTCGGCCTCGCTCCCGGCCGTCCGGACACCGCTCCGCAACCACTAAACGCGGCTCGCCCGTTCAGTCGATAATGGCCGACTGGACGGAGAAGTACCGCCCGAGCACGCTCTCGGAGGTACGCGGCAACGACAAGGCCCGCGACGCGTTCGCGGACTGGGCCCGCTCGTGGGACGACCACCGCGAGGCGGCCGTCCTCCACGGCAGCCCGGGCGTCGGGAAGACGAGCGCGGCCCACGCGCTCGCGAACGACATGGACTGGGAGACCGTGGAGCTGAACGCCTCCGACCAGCGCACCGCCGACGTCATCGAGCGGTTCGCGGGGCGGGCCGCGCGCAACGCCACCCTCGGCGGCAGCGCGGCCGGCGGCGGCGCGACCGGCGGCGACACGGCCTCTCGCCAGCTCGTCATCCTCGACGAGGCCGACAACATCCACGGCAACTACGACCGCGGCGGCGCCTCGGCGATCACGAAGCTCGTCAAGGAGTCGGGCCAGCCGATCGTGCTCATCGCCAACGACTACTACGACATGTCGCGCGGGCTCCGGAACGCGACCCGGGAGATCGAGTTCCGCGACGTCTCGGCGCGCTCAATCGTCCCCGTCCTCCGAGACGTCTGTCGGAAGGAGGGGATCGAGTTCGAGTCGGACGCGCTCCAACGCATCGCGGAGCGGAACCGCGGCGACCTCCGCGGCGCGATCAACGACCTCCAGGCCGCGACCGAGGGCCGCGAGTCGATCGCGATCGAGGACGTGGTCACCGGCGACCGCGACAAGGCGCTCGGGCTCTTCCCGTTCCTCGACGCCGTGTTGAAAGAGGAGTCCGCGGAGGAGGCGCTCCAGTCGGCGTACGCCGTCGACGAGACGCCGGACGACCTGACACGGTGGATCGAGAACAACGTCTTAGACGTGTACGACCCCGCGGAGGCGGTCCGCGCGTACGACTTCCTCGCGAACGCCGACGTGTGGCTCGGCCGCGTCCGCGCCACGCAGAACTACACCTACTGGCGCTACGCGACCGACAACGCGGCCGCCGGCGTCGCCGCGGCCCGCGACGGCGAGAAGGGCGGTTGGACGCGGTACGGCCGCCCGCAGTTCTGGTCGTCGTCGGACGCGACCGCCGACGAGGTGGTCGGCAAGATCGCGGCCGCGAGCGGCTGTAGCATCGCGACCGCTCGGCGCGAGGTGTTACCGTTCCTCGAGACCGTCACTCATCACTGTAAGCCGCGCGAGCTGACGGTCGCGATGGCGGCGGCCTACGACCTCGACGAGGCGGGCGTCGCCTTCGTCACCGGCTCGGGCGAGTCGACGAACAAGGTCGCGTCGATCGTCGAGGACGCACAGGCCCGCCGCGAGGAACTGATCGAGGAGCACGCCGACGGCGCCTTCGCGCTCGCCCCGGCCGACCGCGCCGAGGACGCGGACGAGGACGCCGCTACTGCTGACGACTCGGACCCCGACGACTCCGAACCGACCGCCACGGCGACCGACGAGACAGCGCCAGCGGACGACACGGACGGCGAAGACGACGATCAGGCCGGGCTGAACGACTTCATGTGAGCCGGTCTCGGGCACACGTCCGCGGGCGGACCCGCTTCTCGTAGCTTTCGATGACTCCCCCGTCGGAGGCAGTACCGACGACCGGTATCGTTCGAGACGTCACCGGACGCGAATATTCTCCCGTCGCCAACGTGCGACGCCGCTCAGACGCACGACTGCGGGTCCGTGTCGCGTTCGGCCGCCTCCGCTGTCTCGGACGAGTCGTCACAGACGAACTCGAAGCAGGCGCCGCCCTCCCGGCTCTCCGTCACCGAGACCGTCCAGCCGTGGGCCGTCGCGATCCGGTCGACGATCGCCAGCCCGAACCCGGTGCCGTCCGGCGCGGTCGTGTGTCCGGGCTCGAAGACCGCGTCCCGCTGGTCGGGGTCGATCCCCGGACCGTCGTCCGCGACGCGGAAGCCGTCGTCCGTCCGCGTGACGCGGACCCGGACGGCCGCGTCTCCGCCGTCCGTCGGGGGTGGGTCCGCCGACGCGTCACCCGGCGAGGAGAACGTCCCGGGGGCGACGGCGTCGCTCGGCTCGGCTCCGTCGTCGCCGGAGTCGGCGGTCGACAGCGCGTCGACGCCCTCGGGTGACCCGTGTTCGATCGCGTTCCGGAAGAGGTTCTCGAACGCCTGTCGGAGTCTGTCCCCGTCGCAGGTGAGCGTCCCGAGCGACCCCTCGACGGTGAGAGCGGCGTCGGCCGGGTCGCCGACGGTCCGCCACGCGCTCTCGACGACCGTCCGCAGGTCGGTCGGTTCGGCGGTCTGGACCGTCTTCCCCTCCCGGGCCAGCGTCAGGAGGTCCGAGATGAGGTCGTCCATCCGATCGAGGGCGTCGAGCGCCCGGTCCAACCGCTCCGGCGCGGCCTCGCCGTCGAGTTCCCGCGCCAGTTCGATGTTCCCGACGACGACCGAGAGCGGGTTCCGGAGGTCGTGTGAGACGACCCTCGCGAACTCGTCGAGGCGCTCGCGCTGCCGTTCCAGCCGTCGGCGTCGCTTGACGCGCTCGTCCGCCGAAAACAGGTACCCCACCACGTCGCCCCGCCCGGTTACTCGCCCGCGCTCGTGAATCCACTGCGCCTCTCCGTCGGACGCGACGCGATACACCACGTCGACAGTGTCGTCGCCGCACGCCTCCCGAAGCCGGTCGCGGTCGTCGCCGGCCACGCAGTCGAGCCACCCGCCGTCCGGTCGCTCCGGAACGTCCAGCCCCGACTCCTCGTCCGCCTCGATCACCAACCGAGTCGGGTCGCCGTCGGGGCGCCGGTACGCGATCCCCGGGCGTCCTTCCATCGGTCGGGACACGTGTCAACGAGTCTACCGTGACCGTATAAACCTTACTCGCGTATCACTTGTCAGACGGTGATATCAAATTCTGATAATCCGTAATAAAGCCGCGAATGCTTCCGAAGGCCGATGAATCCAGCAATCACGGCTCGCGCGGTCCGCGAGACGGTCGGTCGACGCCGGGAGAGCTTTGGGGGTCCCGCCGGTGTGTCGGTACATGCGCGCAGCGATCCTCCGAGACCACGGGGAGCCGCTCGCGATCCGCGAGCTTCCCGACCCCGAACCGGCACCCGACGGCGCGGTCGTCCGCGTCGACGCCTGCGGCGTCTGTCGCAGCGACTGGCACGCGTGGGCCGGCCACGGCGAATGGGCGAACGACCGCGTCCCGCGCGGCCAAGTGCTGGGCCACGAGCCGGCCGGCGAGGTCGTCGCCGTCGGCCGCGAGGTCGACCGATTCGCCCCGGGCGACCGCGTGGTCGTCCCGTTCTCGCTCGGCGACGGCACCTGCCCGCACTGCCGCCGCGGGGCCGGTAACGTCTGCGAGGACGGGCGGGCGCTCGGGTTCGAACCCGCCGCCCAAGGGGCGTTCGCCGAGCGGGTAGGAGTGCCGGCGGCCGACTACAACCTCGTCGAGCGCCCGCCGTGGCTCGACGCCACCGCGGCCGCGGCGCTCGGGTGTCGCTACATGACCGCGTACCACGCGCTCGCCGAGCGAGCGACCGTCACCGGCGGCGACGCCGTGGCCGTCCACGGCTGCGGGGGCGTGGGTCTCTCCGCGGTCCAGATCGCCGACGCGCTCGGAACTCGGGTGGTAGCCGTCGACGTCGACGACGACGCGCTCGCGCTCGCGGCAGAGTTCGGCGCGGCCGCGACGGTGAATCCCACCGATCTCGGCGGGGCGACCGTTCCAGAGCGCGTCCGCGCCCTCACCGACGGCGGCGCCGACGCCTCGCTCGACGCGCTGGGGATCGCAGAGACCTGTCGCAACTCCGTCCGCTCGCTCCGACCGAAGGGGACGCACGTCCAGGTCGGACTCACGACCGACGCCGAGCGAGGCGAGGTGTCGCTCCCGACCGACTGGATGACCCGATGGGAGATCTCCTTCCTCGGTTCGCGCGGGATGCCGCCGACGAGCTACGGCGACCTGTTCGCGCTGATCGAGGCGACCGACGTGGATCCCGGTGCGCTGGTCACCAGGGAGCTGTCGCTGTCGGACGTTTCCGACCGGCTCGCGGCGATGAACGAGTACGCCGTGCGCGGCGTCGAGGTCGTCACCGACCTCTGAACGCCGGGACGGGACCGCCCTACAACAGCCGCGAGAGGAACTGCTGACCGCGTTCCGTCGTCGGCTGCTCGAAGAAGGACCGGGTCTCGGTCCGCTCGACGACCCGGCCGTCGGCCATCAGGACGATCCGGTCGCCGACCTCGCGGGCGAACCCCATCTCGTGGGTGACGAGGACCATCGTCATCCCGTCTCTCGCAAGGTCCTCGATCACGTCGAGAACCTCCCCGACGAGTTCGGGGTCGAGCGCGCTCGTCACCTCGTCGAACAGCATCACCCGCGGTTCCATCGCGAGCGCGCGGGCGATGGCGACGCGCTGCTGTTGACCGCCCGAGAGCTCGTTCGGATACGACTCGGCCTGGTCGGCCAGTCCGACTCTGTCGAGCAGGTCGGAGGCGGACTCCTTCGCGCTCGACTCGGCCTCTCCTTTGACCTTCTCCGGAGCGAGCGCGACGTTCTCCAGTGCGGTCTTGTGCGGGAAGAGGTTGAACGACTGGAACACCATCCCGATCTGCTGTCGGATCTCGTTCACGTCCGTCTCGATCACGGACCGTCCGTCGAGGCGGATGTCCCCGCCTTGGATCTCCTCTAACCTGTTCGCACACCGGAGCAGCGTCGACTTGCCGGAGCCGGACGGGCCGATGACGACGACGACCTCTCCCTCGTCGACGGAGAGGTCGACGTCGTACAGCACCTGCGTGTCACCGAACGACTTGTCGACGTCGTCGAACTCGACGAGCGGACCGGTCACGCCTTCTCACCTCCGTCGTTGCCGGACCTGAAGTCCGACAACCAGCCGAACATCCGGCTGTCCGAACCCCAGTCCGACCGACGTTCCAGCCCGTTGACCAGTTGGCTCATCGACATCGTGATGACGAGGTAGAGCACGCACACCCACACGAGCGGCGTCCACGGGTCCAGCTGGTTGCTGTTGATGTTCCGGAACACGCTCATGATCTCCGGGACTGCGATGACGGTCAGTAGCGAGGTGTCTTTCACCAAGATGATCTGGTCGTTTCCGATGGCCGCGAGCGCGTTACGCCACGCCTGGGGGAGGACGACCTCCCGCAGCGCCATCACCCGCGACATTCCCAGCGAGCGCGCGGCTTCCATCTGTCCGTCCGGCACGGCGTCGATGCCGCCTCGGACCGCCTCGCCGACGTACGCGGCGTGGTTCAGAGTCAGTCCGATGATCGCGGCCGGGACTGCCCAGTTCTCGAAGGGGAACTGCCCCGTGGCCCACAGCCGCGGGATGCCGAAGAAGATGACGAACAGCTGGAACAGAAGCGGCGTCCCGCGGAAGAACTCCACGTATCCCTTCGCGATCCGCCCGGTGACGGGTGAGGTCGAGATCCGTGCGAGACCGACGAGGATGCCGGCCGTCACCGACAGCACGCTCGATATCACGACGATCCGGATCACCAGGAAGAACGCCTCGACGAACCGCTCGGCGATGAACGGCGACGAGAGCAGCGTGTAGTTGACCTGCGTCGTGAGGATCCACACGAGCAGTCCGCCGATCGCCAGCACGAAGCCGGCCGCGGCGATCTCTCCGATGCGTCTGACGGTCCCGTCACGCATCATGACACCGCCGGTGTTCGACTCCGTATCTGTCTGTGTCGCCATTATATGTGTGCCGAGTGCGCTCGATTACGCGCTGAAGTACTCGCTGTATATCTCGTCGTACGTGCCCTCCTCGCGGAGGGTTGCGAGCGCCCCGTTGACCTCCTCCCGGAACTCGTCGTCGTCCTGCCGGAAGGCGATCCCGTACTCTTCGATGGTGAGCGTGAGGTATGGCGGTGCGTCCTCGCGGTCGGCGGCGACGCCCTCACCCTCCAGGAACACGACGTCCTCGTTTTCGGCCGCGAAGTCGCCGCTGACGGTGTTGTCGTTGATCACGGCCGACACCTGGTTGTTCAGCAGGGCGTCGAACGCGCCCGTGATCTGGTCGTAGCTCTGGATCTCGAGGTCGCCGTCGAAGTCGGACTGGAGGTCCTCGGCGGCGGCCTCGCCGGTCGTCCCGCGCTGGACCCCGACGGACTCGCCCTGGAGGTCGTCGAGCTCGGTGATCTCCCCGTTGTCGAGGATCAGGACCGTCTGGTACGCCGTGAAGTACGGGTCCGAGAAGTCGACCCGCTCCGCGCGCTCGTCGTTGATCGTCATGGCGCTCATGATGACGCGGAAGTTCGCGTTGTTCAGCGACGCGATGATCCCGTCGAAGCCGGTTTCTTGGAACTCGAAGTCGTAGCCGAGCTGATCGGCGAACACCGCCTCGGCGATATCCACGTCGAACCCGACGAGCTCCCCCGACTCCGTGCGGTACTCGAAGGGCGGGTACGGGATGTCCGACCCGATCGTTATCGTCTCCTGTCCGTCTCCGCCGTCGCCGCCGGAACACCCGGCCAGTGCCACCGTGCCGGCCGCTCCGAGTCCCGTGAGGTACTGACGGCGACCGACCGTTCGATTTCCATCCATACACTCTCGGTCGGCCGATCAGGGTTTCAACGTTTCGGCCGCCGCAACGGCCCATCGATCGTTCGTGACGTTCTCGAAACGTCATTCGGCCCGCTGAGGGAGAAATCCCACTGCTTTCGAGAGTCACACGCATCAGACTCACGTCGACACGTCAGTCTCGTGGAGCGGTTCTTCTCGTCGTCCGGGGTCGTCGCTCGCTTGTTGGGTCCGACAGATTGACCGACGGTGCCCGGTCAGTCACCCCGAGAGAACCGGTGACTTCCGAGTCAGTCCCCGCCGATCGGTTCCGACGAGGGCCCGTCGGGCTCGACCCCGCGTAGCGTCCACGCGGACCCGGCGGCGAGCGCGACGGCGGCGGCGAGCGCGACGAGGTTGACCTGCTGCCAGACGGCGGTGTAGAGGACGAGGTCGCGCCCGAGGAGGAGGGTCCCAACGAGCGCGCCCATCGATCCGACCGCGAGCGCGCGTACGGTGCCCGCGGTGCCCGCGTCGAGGCCGGCGTATCCCGACCGGACCGCCTCCGTCGCGTACGCGACCGTCGCGACGAGCCCGAGGTGGCCGGCGAGGCCCGTGATGTAGAACGCGGCCTGCGCGGGCGGGGCGTAGGTGAGGAACGGCACCGCCCGCGAGAAGAGCGCGCTGGCGACGATGCCGACGACGGCGATGCCCGCCGCCGCGCGGAGCAGTCGCGCGCTTCCCCGGCCGCCGCCCCAGATGGTCGCGAGGCCGAGCAGCGTGAAGATGGTCAGCGCGACCGAGAGGTGGGCGGCGTGAGTCGACACCGTGTACCCGCCGGGGACGAGCCCGCTGAGCGTGACGGTGATCGCGCCGACGGTGATCTGGAGGGGCAAGATCGCGACCGCGAGCGTCGCCGCCAGCTTCGTCCGGCGGTCGAAGCCGGAGCCGAGCCACGTCCACCCGGCGACGCCGACGATCAGGAAGCCGGTGACCATCGCCCACGCGCGGTGGAACCACTCGATGAAGTCGGGGTTGATCGTCAGCGCCGGGATCAATTGGTCGGAACACAGCGGCCACTGGGCCTGACACGCCAGCCCCGAGCCGGTCGCCGCCGTGTAGACGCCGAGCGAGAACAGGACGAGCGTCATCCCCGTCGTCGCCGCCGCGTATCGCCTGAACGTTAGCCACGCGGGCCGAAGACTCATTGTCCAATTTCGGGCGTGCGCGTACTTAGACCGTTCGGCCGCTCCCCGCGCTCGGGAAGGTCGCAACGCGGAGACGCGCTACCCGGACAGCTCTCGCTTCGCCTTCCGCGCCCGTTCGGACATCTCCTCGTTCCCGTCGACGTCGGCGAGCGTCTCGACGGCCTCTAGGTTCCGGACGGAGTCGTCGAGGAAGGAGAGCACGTCGCCGGTGTACGCGTACACCATGTAATCGTCGGTCATCACGTCGACGATGGCCTGCGGTCCCAGCCCCTCGGCGCGCAGTTCGAGGACGTAGCGCATGAACTTCTCCTCGGGACAGCCGCAGTACGGGTTCGCGTCGCAGCTACAGTCGAGGAAGTCCTCGGCGAAGTCGAGGACCCGATCGCGGGTCGTCTCGTCGAGCTTCGAGAGGCCGTCACCGGTGAAAAGCAGGTCGAGGGTCGCGCCGGCGAACGCCCCCTTCGGGATGTTCGCCTCCAGCTGGGAGGCGAGCTGCCGGTGGTTCTTCACGTAGATCTTGTCGGTAAAGGCCACGAGTTGGCGACGCTACGCCCGCGACCCTGAAAAACGACGCGGTGACCGAGAGACGGTGCGGCGCTCGGTTCGGACGCTCGAACCGACCCCGGTCGCCACTCCGTGCCACGCCCGTCCGGGAGTCGTAACCGTTATTTATCGAAGCGGGGTACTTGACGACGCGTGTCCGGGTTAGGGTAGTGGACTATCCTTCAGCCTTGTGGAGGCTGAGACGCGGGTTCGATTCTCGCACCCGGACCTTTTCACGACGACCGCAGGGAGGAGTTGAAACGCCGGAAGGCGAGAGCGAAGCAGGGAGCAGCCGAGCACCGCGAGGCTGCGAGTGGGGTTCGATTCTCGCACCCGGACCTTTCTCGAACTGGCAGTGAATTAGAGACCAGCGGTCTCGCTGACGGCGCCGGCGAGTCGGTCCAGAAACGCCGCGTCGTACCCCTCGTCGACGTGGTCGATGTTCCATAGCCCCGATTCGCCGATCTCGCGGCGCGGACTGTCCCGCCCCAGCCAACCGTCGCCTCGGCAGTCGATGGCCTCTTTTCCGTAGTTGCTGACGAGCGCGATCGCGTTCCGCTCGACGGCGGCGCGGTCGCTCTCCGGTCCGGGCTCGTCGTCGATGTCGACCCACAGGAACGGCAGGTCACGGACGTACTCGCTCACGCGACGCTCGTGTTCCAACTCCCCGAGGCGCCGCTCGCGGTCCGCGGTAGACCCCGTTCCCCAGTGCGGATGCTCGTCGCCGAGGCCGTCCCGTTCGATCATCGCCCGGCCGACGTGTTTGCGGAACACCGAGCCCCGGTGATTCCCGCCGCCCTCGTAGCTGCCGCGGTTCGCCCCGCGATGCGTCCGAAGCCGATTCCACAGCGTCGTTCCCGACCCCGCCGACACGGCGTGCGTGCCGACTCGCGTGAGTCGGAGTTGGTCGGTCGCGTCCCGCGTCTCGTCCGTCGCGAAGAAGAAGTAGACCCCTCGATCGGGCCAGTCCATGTGCCCGGTACACTCCTCCAACCGTCGCCTCCCTCCGACGTTCGATTCGAGACGGTCGAGGAGGTCGTAGAGTCGGTCGAGGTCCGAGGCGCGCGACATGTGTCTCCGTTCCGGGGTGACACACAAAACCGCCCGGGCTCTCACGGGCGCACGGCGCCGCGACTAGAACTCGATCCGCTCGCCGTCGTCCGGCACCAGCACGTCGTCCGTCTCCGCGCGGAGCTCCTCGCGCGTCAGCAGGCAGTGGTTGATCGCCTCCATGTGGACCACGGCGACCGCGGCGTCCGTGGCCTCGCGCACGGCGGCGACGTCGTCGACGCCCATCGTGATCGGCTCGCCTCGGTTGAACCGCGCCGCGCCGCCGTTGAGGAGGACGGCGTCGGGGTCGAACGCCGTCAGCGTCTCCGCCACCGGCTCGTACCAGACCGTGTCGCCGGCGATGTACAGCGTCTCGTCGCCGTCGAGGACGAACCCGGAAACCGGCCCCATCTGCTCGGCCAGTTCCCCGTGACCGTGACGGCCGGGGGTCCGATGAACGGCGACCCCGCCGAACGACGCCTCGTCTCCCACCGGCCGCACGTCGGTGAACCCCTCCTCGACGAACGCGTCCGCCTCGGCGGGCTGACAGAACAGGGGCACGTCCGCGTCGAGCGCCTCCCGCGCCGCGTCGTCGAAGTGGTCGGGGTGGCGGTGCGTGACGATCACCGCGTCGTACGACAGGTCCACGTCCGGCATCGGGACGAGCGGGTTCGCGCGGTCGTTCGGCGTGTCGTCGATCGGCGGCAGCGCGCCCTGCTCCGCGAACAGCGGATCGACGAGGAAGGCCGTCTCGCCGACGGTCGCGAGGACGGTCGCGTTGCGGACGAGGGTGACGGTCGGGCCGGAGTCTGTCGACATACCTCCCGTTCGGCGAGGGGCGGGTTGTGGCTTGCGACGGGGGCGATCCGGGCGTCCCGGCCGCCGGACGCCGTCTTCTCGCCGCATCGCACCGCAAACTTATCCGGCGCTCGCCCGACGCATCAATCGGTATGAACGAACGCGCAGCCGCCGTGCGACGACGGGACGTGCTTCGGGCCGGAGCCGCGGCCGGCGTCATCGGGCTCGCGGGCTGTGCGGGCGGGAGCGAGGGTCCGGCATTCGAGGAGGGGTTCGAAGAGGACATCGGCGACTGGGAGTTCGACGCCGCGATCGGTCCCGAAGTCGACATCGAGGACTTCGACTGGGAGGTGTCCTTCTCTCGCGAGGAGGCGGCTAGCGGAACGCAGTCGCTCCGCGTCTGGAACCAGGGCGACTACGACGACGGGGTGACGTGGGCGGTCCACCCGGTCCCGATCGAATCCGGAAGCTCGTACCAGATAGAGGTGAGCGGCCAGTTCTGGAGCGAGTCGGAGTCGTTCAACACGATCCGACACGCCCTGATGCGGCTGGGCCCCGAGCCGCCGTCGACGGAGGAGGAGTTCCCGCAGCCCGGCCTCAACACGACCGAACTCGGCGAGACGCCGTACGGCGGGCTCCGCGACGCGCTGTGGCTCGCCGACGGCTGGCGCGAGTACGCCTTCGAGTGGACGACGCCGGAGCTGTCGACCGACACGCTCTACCTCGCCGTCGGCACGGCCGTGATCTGGGAGGCGGACGCGACGCACTACGTCGACGACCTGTCGGTGCGCGTCGAGACGCGGTGACGCCCTCGTCGCGCGCGCTGCCCCGGTGCGACGGGAGGTGGCGAGCGCGGCCGCTCGTCGTAGTGGGATATCGCCCGCGACACTAACGACCGGTCTCATCTCCGGCGGCGTGCCGCGTCGACCGGGAAACCCTCGTGGCGGGCGGTCGCCTGCGCGGCGACGGGCGGGTCGCGTCAGCGACCGGTGTCGCGCGCCTGGGTTCTCCGCGCTGTCATCGCTCCCATCGGGGAGTACTCGGGCGGGGACTAATGGCGCGCAGTCCATCGTTACGCGGTGTGGGTGTTAAATAGCCCGTTGCTCCGCGGAATCGGCGCGTATCCGAACGCACTTACGTCCCTGTCACGGACCCACGCGCAATGTCTGTACGAGTCGGCATCCTCGGCGCGACGGGCGCCGTGGGCCAGCGGTTCATCCAGTTGCTCGACGACCACCCGACGTTCGACCTCGCCGCGGTCACGGCGAGTTCGGAGAGCGCGGGCGAGACGTACCGCGAGGCGGCCAAGTGGCGCGTCGACACGCCCATCCCGGCGGACGTGGCCGAGATGGAGGTCGCGGAGACGACCCCCGCGGGCATCGCCGACGACGACGTGGACCTCCTCTTCTCGTCGCTCCCCTCGGGGGTCGCCGCCGAGGTCGAGCCCGCGTTCCTCGAAGAGGGGTACGTCGTCTCGTCGAACTCCTCGAACGACCGCATGGCGGCGGACGTGCCGCTCACGATCCCCGAGATCAACCCCGACCACCTCGACCTCATCGAGGTCCAGCGCGACGAGCGCGGCTGGGACGGCGCCCTCGTGAAGAACCCGAACTGCTCGACGATCACGATGGTGCCGACGCTCGCGGCCATCGACGAGTTCGGCTTAGAGAGCGTTCGCGTCTCGACGCTCCAGGCGGTCTCCGGCGCCGGCTACTCGGGCGTCACGTCGATGGAGATCATCGACAACGCCATCCCGCACATCGGCGGCGAGGAGGCGAAGATGGAGACGGAGTCGCGCAAGCTGCTCGGCGAGTTCGACGGCGCCGAGGTCCGGCTTCACGGCGCCGACGTGGCCGCCTCCTGTAACCGGATCCCCACGCTCGACGGCCATCTGGAGAACGTCTTCGCCGAGTTCGCCGCCGACCCCTCCCCGGAGGAGCTCCGCGAGGCGATGCGCTCGTTCGAGGGCGCCGGCGACCTCCCGAGTTCGCCCGACCAGCTGATCAAAGTGTTCGGCGAGGACGAGCCGGAGCGCCCGCAGCCCCGCCTCGACCGCACGTACGCCGACGGGATGGGGATCGTCGCCGGCGGCGTCCAGTCGACCGACGCCGGCGCGAAGTACAACTGCCTCGCGCACAACACGATTCGCGGCGCGGCCGGCGCGTCCCTGCTCAACGGCGAACTGCTCGTCGAGGAAGGGTACGTCTGAGCGACGCCCGCGCCGACCGACACTAACTTCATCCTCCGCGTTTCGTCCGCCGACGCCATGGCAGAACCAAGCGCAAAACGGTCCCTCCGCCGAGGCGTCGCCGTCCTCCTCGTTCCGCTGTCGGGGGCGACGACGCTCCCCGAGTTCGTCGAGTCCGCGCTCCCCGGCATCTCGGATGTCGTCGGTATCGTCCTGTTCGTCGCCGCCGTCGCGTACCTCGTCGCCAGCGTCGGCAGGCAGGTGGCCGCGGCCGCCGACACGCCGCTGTAGTCGGGCGACCGGTCACCCGCGCCGGCGCCTCACTTCCCTTCGAACTCGGGCTCGCCGTCGCCCATGAACGCCGTCATCCCCTCCATGAGGTCGTCGGTGTTCATCACGTGACCGAAGCCCATCGCTTCGACTTCCAGGCCGGCCTCGTTGTCCGTGCGGCCGGCGTGGATCGCGCGCTTCGTGTACTTCTGTGCGATCGGCGGGCCGCCGGCGAGCTGTGCGGCCAGCTCCTGTGCTCGCTCCTCCAGCTCGTCGTCCGGGACGACCTCGTTGACGAAGTCGTACTCGGCCATCGTCTCCGCGTCGTAGCGGTCCGCGGTCAGGATGATCTCCTTCGCGCGCCCCTCGCCGACGATCCGGGCGAGCCGCTGCGTGCCGCCCCAGCCGGGCAGCAGACCCAGGTCGAGCTCGGGCTGGCCGAGCTCTGAGCGCTCGGAGGCGATCCGCATGTCGGCGGCCGTCGCGAGCTCCATCCCGCCGCCGAGGCAGTAGCCGTCGATGGCGGCGATCACGGGTTTGTCGGACTCCTCGAGCTTCCCGAACGTCTGCTGGCCCTGTCGGGAGAGCTCGACCGCGTGGATCGGGTCCGAACCGCCCGCGGCCATGCTCTGGACGTCCGCGCCCGCGGAGAAGGCGCGGTCGCCCGCGCCGGACAGCAGGATCGCTCGCACGTCGTCGTCCGCGTCGAGCCGGTCGATCGCGGTCGAGAGCTCGTCGAGCACCTCGCCGCTTATCGTGTTCATCCGGTGCGGGCGGTCGATCTCGACGCGACCGACCCGGTCGTCGACGCTCACGTTCAACACGTCGTAGTCGGCCGTGTCGTCGCCGCCCTCGGCGTCCCCGCCGCGGAAGCCGCCGGTCTCGGCGGCCTCGCGCAGGTAGTCGGTCGCCTCGTAGCGCGCCTCGCCGGTCTCGTCGGCGAGTTCGTCGAGCGTCTCGACGAGGGCGTCGAGCCCTTCCGCGTCGGCCAGCTTCGCCGGGCCGTCCGGGAAGCCGGCGCCGAGCTTGACGGCCTCGTCGATGTCGTCGGCGTCGGCCACGTCGTTGCCGATCAGCCCGGCCGTCTCGTTGGCCATCACCGCGAGCAGGCGGCGGCTGACCGCCTCGTCGACCGCGTTGGTCGGGATCTGGGCGCCGTCGCCGCCGTCGTAGTCGTAGAACCCCTTGCCGGTCTTCTTGCCGAGGTCCTCTTCTTCGACCTTCTCGGCGAGCATCGGGCAGGGGCGGTAGGCGTCGCCGAGGACCTCGTGCATGTACTCCAGGACGTGATACCCCACGTCGATGCCGACCTGATCGGCGAGTTCGAACGAGCCCATCGGCAGGCCCATGCCGAACTTGGTCGTCGAGTCGACCGTCTCGATGTCGGCGTCGCCGGACTCGACGACCCACGCCGCCTCGTTCATCAGCGGGACGAGGATTCGGTTGACGATGAAGCCGGGACTGTCCTTGCGGACACGGACGGGCGTCTTCCCCATCGACTCCGCGAGGCCCTCGATCAGGTCGAGCGTCTCCTCGGAGGTGTGTTTCCCGGAGATGACCTCGACGAGGTCCATCCGCACCGGCGGGTTGAAGAAGTGCATCCCGCAGAAGCGCTCGGGGCGGTCGGTGACCTCCGAAAGCTCCGTGATCGAGAGGCTGGAGGTGTTAGTGACGAAGACGGCCTCGTCGGGCGCGTGTTCGACGACGTCGTCGTACACGTCCTTCTTGATGGCCATCTTCTCGGGGACGACCTCGACGACCACGTCGGCCCCGTCGAGGGCGTCTTCGAGTTCGACGAACGCGTCGACGCGGTCGAGCGCGGCGTCGGCCTCGTCGTCACCGATTCGGTCCTTCTCGGCGAGCTTGCCGAGCGACCACTCGATCTGGTCGTACCCCTTCTGGACGAGTTCGTCGTTGATGTCGCGCAGCGACACGTCGTAGCCGGCGAGCGCGGCCACCTCCGCGATACCGTGACCCATGTTTCCGGCGCCGAGCACCGTCACGCGCTGGACGTCTTCGAGCTGCATACCTCAGGGTCGGAACCGTCATGATTGAACCTTTCCATCTTCCAAACGCCAAACGCACCGTAAGTTTATTCGGACGGGTCGACGGACGGCGCTCGGAAAGATTCACGCGGGCCGGACCCCTACGGCGCTCCATGGACGACCACGTCGCCGAGACGCTCCGCGCGGACCCGCGGATGGCCGACCTGATCGACCGACACGGCCCGGTCGACGTCGCGCCCGCGGACGACGAGTTCGACCGCATCTGTACCTCCATCGTGAACCAGCAGCTGTCGACCGCGTCGGCGAACGCCATCCGCGAGCGGTTCCTCGACGTGCTCGGCGGCGCCGTGACGCCCGACCGAGTTCTCGCGGCCGACGAGTCGGCCCTGCGCGAGGCCGGACTCAGCGGCACGAAAGTCGAGTACCTGCGGAACGTCGCCGCGGCCTTCCGCGACGACGAGCGCGACCTGACCCGGGAGGGGTTAGCGGGCGTGAGCGACGAGGCGGTCGTCGACCGGCTCACCGAGATTCACGGCGTCGGCGACTGGACCGCGCGGATGTACCTCATCTTCGCGCTCGGCCGCGAGGACGTCCTCCCGCTCGGCGACCTCGCGGTCAGGAAGGGGATAGCGCGGATATACAACGGCGGCGAGGAACTGTCGCGCGCGGAGATGCGCGAGATCGCCGACTCGTGGCGGCCCTACCGGAGCTACGGGACGCGGTACGTCTGGTCCGAGTACGAGTCCTGACCGGCCGGCGCGCGTTATCGGTCTCGGAGGCGGACCTTGTCCGGGTCACAGGAGGGGCAGAGGCGAGCTATTTCGCCCGGGCCCTCCAGAAACGCCTCGCCACAGCGGAGACACTCGCGCTCCCGGTTCCGGTCGAGGCCGCCCCCGCCGCCTCCGCTTCGCCCGCCGCCTTCATTTCGCCCGCCGCCGTCACTTCGCCCGTCACCTCCACCCCCCTCACCGGCCGCACTACGGCTCGGTGACGACGCGTCGCTCGGCTCGGCGGTCGTGCTGGCACTCGGCGCGGTCGTCCGACTCGGACAGTCGTCGCAGATGCGCGTGACGGTTCCGGCGGGCTCGGTGAACCGCTCGTGACACCGGATACAGGTCCGGGTCCGCTCTCGCGTGACGACGTTCATGCGCCCAGGGAGGTAGCGACGTTCATGCTCTCGGGGAGGTGGCGACGTTCATGCGCTCACGGCACCGCCGGCGGGCTTATTGGTTCCGGCTCGTCGCTTCCGGCTCGTCCTCCGCGGGCGACGCGCGGCCGCCGGTCGCCGCCTCCTCGCGGTAGAGCTGGAGGATCTCCTCGAGGAGGACGGCGTGGCGGTCGCCGGGGACGTACTGGTGGTCGATGAAGTCCTCGGCGTCGCTGAAGTTCCCTCTGAGCGCGAGCTTCCGGAGGAACGCGACCGACTCGAAGAACGGCGGCTCGTCGGCCTCCTCGTCGCCGCCGAGTTCCCGCTCCGCCTCGGGAATTACCTCGGCCTCGATCGCGTCGTAATCGATCGTCGCCGGCTCGTACTCGTCGAGGGTCCGCGAGAGCACGTAGTCCGCCGAGAACCGGTAGAACTCGGACTTGCTCTCGAACTGTCCCTCCTCGACGAGCGTCTCGATCTCCTCGACGACCGGCTCGGGAAACCGAACCGTGCTCTTCACCATATGCCGTGCTATTGACACCCGCCGTATTATACCTTCGTCAGACGGTCGCGACGCCCGACGACCGCGGCGTTCGCGGCGTCACTCCTCCTCTAATATCTCGCCCGCCTCGTCGCGCTCCGCCTCGTCCGTGTCGGCGCGCCGCCGGACGTCGACCCGGTAGTCGGTGAGGATGTCGCGGCCGAGGAGCAGCGGGTACTCCATGTGGCCGCGGTCCTCGACGCTGGCGGTGACGGTGTGTTGGTTCCCGCCGATGCCGATGACGAGGTCGACGACGGGGCGCGCCTTCCCGCCCTTCATGCTGCCCGACTTGACGCGGGTCATGCTCTTGATCGGGCCGGCGCCGATCTCGGCGGCCAGCTGGGTGTCGATGCTCGTCCGGGTCGCGCCCGTGTCCGACTTCGCGAGCGCCTGCGTGGAGCCGGAGGTGCCGGTGACGACGACCTCCTCGATGTAGCCGATGTCCGGCTGCTCGGTGGAGGTCGGCTTCGGGGCCGGCGCACAGGAGGGCCGCGAGTCGTCGAGGGTCGCGGCCACGCGCTCGACGGCGTCGTCGTCGACCTCGCCGCCGACCGTCTCGATCGCGAGCTTGGCGATGTACGGGGCGGGGCTGGTCCCGGTGGCCTCGAACAGCCCCTTGAACCCGGCAGTCGGGTTCACCTCCAACACGTACCAGCCGTCGTACCCCTCGACGAGGTCGACGCCGGAGTAGTCGAGCCCCATCACTTCGGCGGCGTAGAGGGCGGTGTCGGCGGCCTCGTCCGGCATGTCGTCGGTGGCGTCCTCGACGGCGCCGCCGAGCGCGACGTTGGTGCGCCAGTCGCCCTCGGGCGCGTAGCGGTACATCGACCCGACTATCTCGTCGCCGACGACGTACACCCGCAGGTCGCGGTGCTTCTCGTCGTCGCGGTCGATGAGCTTCTGGAGGAACGCCTGTCGGTTCCCGACCTTCGGGTTCACGCGCTCGGTGAGGTCGACCTTCCACGTCCCGCCGCCGTGGGTCCCGATGGCGGTCTTGTACACGCCCACGTCACCGAAGCGCTCGCGGCCTTCGTTGAGGCGGTCGTTCGAGAGCGCGAGCAGCGCGTCGGGCACGCGGATGTTCCAGTCGGCGAGCGTCGCCGCGGTCGCGAACTTGTGGATCGACGCCAACACCGCGTTCGGCTCGTTCAGCATCGGCCGGATGCGCTCGAAGGTCGCCGCCAGCCCGAGTAGCTCCGCGGGCTGGTCGGTGTTCGAGAGCAGCAGCCGGTTCGCGATCACGTCGACCGCGGGTTCGACGGACACGTCGCCGTCCTCGACGCTGACCGCGGCGTTCTCCTCGCGGAGCCACACGGGCTCGTGGCCGAGGTCCTCGACCGCGTTACAGATCGCTTTCGTTTCCTTGCTGTTGTGTAGCGACAGCACTCCCACCCGAACCGGATCCGAACTCATGCCAACACCTGCGCAGGGGTTCCTAAAAGGTCGACCGATCGATCCGCCCGGTGACGGCCGGTCGGGGTCGCCATATATATACCCGGTGCCGTGCTCCGGTTTCTCATGAGCGACGACCGGGTGTTCACGTACAACGGCGGCGCTGTGCCGCCCGGCGAGACACAGAACATCCGCTACGGCATCAGCGAGACGTACCTCGGAGACCCGGTGCGGATCCCGGTCACCATCGTCAACGGCGAGCGCGACGGGCCGACCGCGTTCCTCACCGCCGCCGCTCACGGCGACGAACTCAACGGGATCGAGGTCGTCCGAGAGGTCGCCCACGAGTGGGACCTCTCGGAACTCTCGGGGACGTTAGTCTGTCTCCCCGTTCTCAACGTCCCGGGATTCCTCGCCCAACAGCGGTACCTTCCCGTCTACGACCGGGACCTGAACCGGTCGTTCCCCGGCAAACCGGAGTCGACGAGTTCGAAGCGAATGGCCCACCGGATATACGCGAACTTCATCGAGCCCTGCGACTTCGGCCTCGACTTCCACACCTCCACGCGCGGGCGGACGAACATGCTCCACGTCCGCGCCGACATGACCAACGCTGGCGTCCACCGGCTCGCGCTGGCGTTCGGATCGAGCGTGATCATCGACAGCGACGGGCCCGAGGGCACGCTCCGCGGCGAGGCGACGAGCGACGGCATCCCGACGATCACGATCGAGATGGGCGAGGCACACCGGTTCCAGCGCCCGCTGATCGACGACGCGCTCGCCGGGGTTCGGTCCATCTTCGCCGAGTACGGCCTCTTATCGTCCGGCACGGTCCGGTGGCCCGGCTGGCGGACCATCGTCGCCGGCACGGGCGAGAAGACGTGGCTGCGGGCCGACTCCGGGGGGATCGTCGACACTCACTTCGAGAGCGGGTCGCTCGTCCGCGAGGGCGAGCGGATCGCGACGATCACCAACCCGTTCAAGCAGGACGCGGTCGCCGTCGAGGCCCCCTTCACTGGCCTGCTGATCGGGCTCTTGGAGAACCCGGTCGTCTACCCCGGAAACCCGCTCTGTCACCTCGTCGAGATAGACGAGTCGACCCGGCGGGCGATCGAGACCGGCGACGCGCCGAAGCCGGTGGGACAGCCGACGCCGTCCGTCAGCGGCGACTGACTCCCTCGCCGCCGAGCCGCCCCCGGAGCCCGAGCGCGGCGCCGGCGACGACCGCGAGGAACCCGACGAGGAACGCGACCGGCTGGAGCAGCGCTCGCTGGAAGACGACCGGGCCCGGCTCGCGCTCGACCGTGCGCGTCCAGAACTCGTACCGCTCGCCCTCGTACTCGACGACCAGTAGCCCGTCGCCGAGCGTCGGTTCGGCCGGGTACGACAGCGAGTCGACGCGTTCGTCCGGATCTTCGACGCCGAAGCCGCCGTCGGCCGCCTCGCGGGCGCGGTCGAACGCCTCCCGCGCGGCCGGGTCGAGGTCGGCGTGGGCGACGACCGCGCCGTCGTCGATCTCGCTCGGGTCCACCGCCGACCCCGGACCGACCGGCGACTCCGCGGTCACCGGTTGGACCGTGTGCGTGTACGCCGGGTCCGCCGCGCCGACGGAGACGGGGAGGTACAGGGGGTTCGCCATCAGGCAGACGCCGAGCGCGAGGAGCCCGACGACCGCGAGCGGGGTGCGCATGGGCGGGGTTCGACCGCGCGGGTGTTTACCGTTCCGACCGCTTCCGCCTCCCGTCGAACCGCCGCGGCCGCTTCCGCCTCCCATCGAATCGCCGCGGCCGCTCGCTATCGACCGATAGTCCCCTGTCGCGTGATCGGCGCGTCGGGGTCGAGGAGGAACGCCACGACGGTCGCGCCCTCGTCGCCGGCGGTCACGGTCGGCGGCGGGCCCTCGCCGGTCCAGACGACGCTCTCGGTCTCGTCGAGGGCGACGCCGCCGGTCGGCTCCTCGGCGTCGGACTCCCGGTCGCCGACCCCGACCGACCCCTCGAAGACGTACACGTAGGCGTCTCTCCCCTCGATCGCCGGCAGCGTCGCCGCGGCGTCGGCGTCGAGGCGCACGTCGAAGCAGTCGACCGCGTTGCGCACGGTGAACGGGTGGTCGGCGCCGGCGGGCGCGAACACGCGCCGCCACTCGTTCGGCTCGGGATCGGGGAGCGGTCCGTGCTGGATCCCCGGCTCCAAGCCGAGGTCGTGCGGCCGGACGAAGATCTGGAGCATCCGCAGCGGCGGGTCGTCGGCGAGCGTCTCCTCGGCGTGCCAGAAGCCGGCCCCGGCGTTCATCACGAGGAGGCGTTCCGAGTCGGTGACGAGCTCGTTCCCCTCGCGGTCGTCGTGGCGCATCACGCCCGCGGGGACCCACGAGACGATCTCCTCGTCGCGGTGCTGGTGCATCCGGATCAGCGTGCCGGGGTCCATGAACGACTCGACGACCGTCGAGAGCGGACCGTACCCGTGGTCGTCGTGATCCGGGAGGTTTCGGCCCGGGAAGTTGAACCGGGTTCGGAACTTGCCCTGATTCCGGAAGACGTCGGAACGCGGCGCCGGGTGGAGGCCGCGGTCCGTCTCGGAGTGCGCTTCCATTACTAACTGGTAAAATCCGTTCGGTGAAAAGCCGTCCGGTGCCGGGAATCAGCGGCGACGCCCTCTTACTCCCCGCGCCCCGTGTACCGATACCGTGACGACCGTCCTCTCTGACCGCGACCGACGCAAGCGCGACGACCGGCCGGACGGGACGTTCTACGACGCCCCGCGGTTCGTCACACACGCCGACGACGCGTTCTTATCGCGGCTGACAGCGCTGTACGCGTCCGCGATCGAGCCCGGCGACCGCGTCCTCGACGCGATGAGCAGCTGGGTCTCGCACCTCCCGGACGCCGAGTACGACCGAGTCGTCGGCCACGGGCTCAACGAGGCGGAGCTGGCCGAAAACGACCGGCTCGACGAGTTCGTCGTCAGCGATCTCAACGCCGACCAGTCGCTCCCGTTCGCGGACGACGCCTTCGACGTCGTCTGCTGTGCGCTGTCGGTCCAGTACCTCGAGTACCCCGGCCCGACGTTCGCGGAGTTCGCCCGAGTCCTCGCGCCCGGCGGCACGGTAGTCGTCAGCTTCTCGAACCGGATGTTCCCGACGAAGGCCGTCCGCGCGTGGCGGGCCGCCTCGATGGACGAACGCGCCGACCTGGTCGAGCGCTACCTCGACGCCGGCAGGTTCGCGACCGTCGACCGGATCGCGGAACGCCCCGGCGGGGACCCGTTCTACGCCGTGGTGGGGAAACTTCGGTGACTCCCCGCCGGATCGCGGTCGCGGCCTTCGACCTCTCGCTCGCCGTGACGCTCGGCGCGGCCGCACGGCTCACGCACGTGCTGTGGTACCGGACCTTCGAGACGAGCGTCGCCGTCGATCTCGCCGGGTCGGCCGCCATGGGCCTCGTCTTCGGGGTCGGCCACGTCCTCGTCGCCTCCGGCGACCGCGTCCTCGGCCCGGCCGGCCGCGACGCCGACTCGTGGGTGTTACGCCCCCGCCGAGTGACGCTTTCCGCCGCGGTCGGATTCCTGTGTCACGCCGGCGTCGCGCCAGCGTTCACTCCCTTCGGACTCGCGCCCGGCGGCGTCAACACCGTGCTGGCGGCCGCCGGCGTCCTCGTCGGTCTCTGGTCGCTCGCCGTCCGCCGGACCGCGCGGTAGGGCCCTCGTCGAGAGGGCGCGGGACCGAGGCGGTCCGTTCAGTCCGCGGTGGGTGACTCGGCCGCCTCCAAGCCGGACCCGCTCGGCGGTCGGAGGAGGAACACCGCCAGCCCCGCGGCGATCGCGAGGCCGCCCCCGAGCGCGAAGGTGGGAGTCCACCCCAGCGTCGCGACGAGGTAGCCGGCGACGGTGCCGGCGAAGACGCCGCCGCCGACCTTCGCGGTGTACAACACGGCGTAGTTGCCGGAGGAGTTGGCCGCCCCGTAGTAGTCCGTGAGCAGCGACGGGAAGTAGACGAAAAGCGGCGAGGAGAAGAACATCGCCCCGAGGACGAACGCGACGAAGACGGCGCCGTTCCCCGTCTGGCCCGCGCCGATGAGTCCGATTCGGAAGAGCCCGGCGAGCAGGAACGAGCCGGCCATCACGCGCTTGCGGTCGAACCGGTCGGTCGCCTCGCCGAGGACCAGCCGCGAGACCCCCGCCGCGACGGGCAGGAGGGTCGCCGAGAGCGTCGCGACGAGCGCCGCGAGGCCGAAGTTCTCCGCGAACCGGACCACGTTCGCGATGACGAGGAGGTCGGCGCCCGCCATCGCGACGAACATCGCGTACAGGAGCCAGAACTGCCACGTCGACAGCATCTCGCGCGAGGAGTAGTCGCGGCCGCGGATCGAGGCCGCGAGGCCGTCGTCGCCCCCGCCGCTCTCAGCGTCGTCGCCGTTCCCGCCGTCCTCGTGGCGGTCCAGCCAGTCCGTCGGCGGGTCCCGGAGGAGGAAGGACCCGACGAGCGTCACGACCAAGATCCCGATCCCGATGTTTCGGAGCACGTCGCCGTACGCCGCCACCGTCGCGTTCGCTCGGACGTACGGGACGACCAGCGCGCTTCCGGCGGCGAACGCCATCGTCCCGACGCCGGTCGTCAACCCGGTCCGGTCGGGGAACCACTTGACCGCGGTGTTGACCGCGACGGTGTAGACGATGCCGACGCCGATCGCGCCCAGCGAGTAGAGCAGGTACAGCTGCCAGAGGGTCGTCGCGTACGCGAGGCCGATGTATCCCCCGCCCGCGAGCAGCGCCGCGAGGAACGTGAGCGCGCCCGGCCCTCGCCTGTCGCGCCACTTTCCCGCGGGGAACTGCGAGAGCGACTGGAACACCACGTAAAACGAGAACACCGCGCCGAGCGCCGGCAGCGCGATGTCGAGGCCCTCCGAGAGCGCGGGCGATATCGACGACCACACGTACTGGTACGGGCTCACCGCCGCCATCATCCCGGCCGCGGCCGCGATCTGCCACCACCGAGAGAAACCGAGGATGTCGGCGGCGCGGCCTGCGTAGTCGACGCCGTCGCGCGGCTCCTCGGCGTCGGACTCGGCCTGACCGCCGCCCGGCTCGCCGTTCTCGGCTGAGCCGGCGCCTCCGGCTGAGTCGGCGCCTCCGCCTGAGTCGGCGCTTCCGGTCCGGTCGTCGGATCGCTCCTCACCCATCGTCGTCGGTCGGTCGCGTGCTGGTTGGCCGTGACATGTCGTGTGCCCTCCGGGTCACGCGAGCCCCGATCGACCGGGACTCGCTCGTCTCGTTTCTACTCATCGCACTCGTCGATTAAAACGCGTCGTTGCGGTCGTTCTTGCTTCGATCCGCCGACTCGACCGCGGGCGTCGTTTCGTCGGAGTGCGACGCGCGGACTCGTTAAGTGGGTCGGACCCCAACGATCGGTGTGACTGACGTAGGCATCGTCGGTGCGGGCGCCGGGGCGGCCGCGGCGGCGTTCGTCATCGACAGAACCGTGCCCGACGTGGACGTGACCGTCTTAGAGAAGTCCGGCGGGCTGTGCGGGCGCGCCGCGACCCGTCGCCACGGGGATCTCACGTACGACTACGGGGCGAACTACCTGAAGAGCGACGACGACCGCGTCGTCGAACTGATCACCGAGACGCTCGACGACGAGGGGCTCGTCGACGTGACGGAGCCGGTGTACACCTTCGACGCCGACGGGTCGGTGTCGCCGGGGCGCGACGCCGACGAGCACAAGTGGAGCTACCGGCGCGGTCTCACGCAGATCGCGAAGCGGCTGTTCGGCCGGACCGACGCGACGATCTACCGCCGGACTCGCGTCGAGACGGTCCGGCGGCTCGGAGCGGCCGAGGGCGACCGCGACGACGATCGGTGGGAACTCGACGACGCGGACGGGGAGACCCACGGACCGTTCGACGTCCTCCTGTTGAACCCGCCGGCTCCGCAGACGACGGAGCTCCTCCGGACGGCGGAGTGGGACGCCCCGCTCCGCGAGACGCTCGTCGAGGCGGTCGGCGACGTCGCGTACGGCAGCGTCTGGACCGCGGTGTTGCACTACCCGTTCGCGATCGACGTCCCGTACTACGCGCTCGTCAACACCGACAAGGAGCACGCGGTCGGTTGGATCTCCCGGGAGGAGTGTAAAGCGGGGCACGTGCCCGACGGCGAGACGCTGCTCGTCGTCCAGGCCGGCGGCGCGTGGTCGACGGCCCACTACGACGACGACCCGGCCGAGAACGTCGCCGCGCTCGCGGCCCACACCGCCGAGATACTCGACGACGAACGGCTCGCCGACCCGGCGTGGACCGATCATCAGGGGTGGCGGTACGCGCAGCCCGAGGGCGGCGTCGACCGCGGTCCGGTCGACTCGGCGCGCGAGGCGGGGCTGTACCTGCTCGGCGACTGGGTCGCCGGCGAGGGACGCCTCCACGCGGCGATAGCGAACGGGCTCGACGCGGGCGAGCGCGTCGCGTACAACGTCTAGAAAACGGTCGGGCCGGCGTCGCGGACGCGACGCGAGCCCCTTTTGAAAATCAGTTCGGTGCGGCCGGGCGGACGCCCGGCGGCTATCGGTTCAGTTCGTCGTGATGCGGTACTCGACGGTGCCCAGCCCGGGGAGCGTCAGCGTTCGGACTCGACCGCTGCGCCGGCGCAGGGTGCGCAGGACGGACCGCGAGAGGGCCCCGAGCGCGACGGTGCCGGTCAGGAAGGCGACCGTCGCCACGGGGTACGCGAGCGCGACGAACGGGACGATGACGAGCGCCAGGTACGCGAGCGTCCCGAGCGGAGTGCGAGGTGCGGGCGGCGACGCGGAGCTGATCTGTCGGTGCCGCTCCGTCGTGGTGAGAGAGCCTTGGTTCATACTACATCCTACACGCCCCGTTGACTAAAACCTTTCACATTCCAAATAGGTTTTGAGGAATGCTACCAATAACCATACACAGAGAGCATCTGAAACGGTTGTTCATGGAGTGTAAGGAGTACCATGTCACTTGTTCCTATGATTCTCATATTTCTTTTACTTCGGGTGTTCTCGGCCGCTTTCGTGTCCGGCTCGGGTGGGTGCGATCGGCGGCCTTCGGAACGCTCGTCGTGGCCCGGACGACTCGCCAATACTTTTATTTCGATCGAGAGATGTGTGTAGATACGGACAGACAGACGATGACACTCGACACTCCAACCACCGATCCAGCGGTCGTCGTTTCGGCGCCGGAGCGCAGGCGCGCGGTCGCCGGCCTCGCCGACGGGGCCGTCGAGACGGTCGCGGATCTTCGCGTTCGCGGGCGGGCCGACGAGATCGCCGCCGAACTCCGCGAGACGCACCTGCCGGCGCTAGAGGAGGCCGGCTACATCGAGTGGGACCGAGAGGCCGGGACCATCGAGCCCGGTCCGAACTTCGAGGAGGCGGCGGCCCACGTCGACGACCTCCCGATGCCGAAGCCCTCCGACGACTGACCGGGTCGGTCGCCCGACCGGTCGCGGACGCCCTCCCGACGCCCTCCCGACGCCCTCCCGACACCACGCCCCTTCTGGCGCCGACGCGAGGCGTCACCGCCGCCGCGGCCCGAGACGTTTATGCCGGGGCGCAGGCGACACCCGACAGCGATGGCCGAGCCGATCCTGAAGTGGGCGGGCGGGAAGCGGCAGCTCCTCGACGAGCTGTACGCCCGGTTCCCGGCCTCCTTTAGCCGGTACCACGAGCCGTTCGTCGGCGGCGGCGCCGTGTTCTTCGACCTGGAACCGCCTCGCGCGACGGTCAACGACGCGAACCCGCGGCTCGTGAACTTCTACGAGCAGGTCCGCGACCGGCCCGACGAGCTGATCGCGCGGCTGGCGTCGTTCGACGACCCCGAGAGCGACCCCGACCCCGACCTGCCGTACGACGAGGAGACCGCGCGCGGCCGCGACGTGGACGCCTACTACTACCAGCAGCGCGCGCGGTTCAACCGCCGGCCGTACGAGGGGGAGTTCGACCCGCTGGAGGAGGCGGCCCTCCTCTTGTACCTCAACCGGACCTGCTACAACGGGCTCTACCGCGAGAACGCGGACGGCGGGTTCAACGTCCCTATCGGCCGGTACGCCGACCCCGACTGGGTCCAGCGCGACCGGATCCGACGCGCCAGCGACCTGCTCGACGCCGCCGAGGTCCGGAACGACGACTTCGCGTACGTCCTCGACGCAGCCGACCCGGGCGACCTGGTCTACTTCGACCCGCCGTACGAGCCGATGAGCGCGACGGCGAACTTCAACGAGTACAGCGCGTCCGGCTTCGACCGCGAGGACCAGCGCCGCCTGCTCGACGCGGCGAGCGACCTCGACGACGCCGGCGTCTGGGTCGTGCTCTCGAACAGCGGCGTGATGTACGACGCGTACGTCGACGCGGGCTTCCGCGTCGACCGCGAGGACGCGACCCGCGCGATCAACAGCGACGCCGCGAACCGTGACGCGGTCGACGAGATCGTCGCGACGAACGTCCCGCCCGCGGAGCGCGGCACGGACGGCCAGCGAGAACTCCCCGATTTCTGAGTCGACGGATCCGCGCGGACCGCGATGGCGCGGAGACGGCGGGCCCGCGCGGTCGTCGGACCGCGACGTTGGGGCGGGCTTTTTGGCCTCCCCCGCCGACGGCTCGCGTATGACCGATCTCGACATCGACCTCGTCCTCGTGCCGGTCGACGGCAGCGAGGAGTCACACGAGGCCGTCGACTACGCCATCGCCGTCGCGAGCGAGTACGGCGCCAGCGTCCACGCGCTGTACGTTCTCGACGAGGAAGTCGTCCGCGCCATCGACCACGGCGTCGTCGACGAGAGCGAGGTGGCCGACGACTCGGAGGCGTTCACCGACTCGGTCGCCCGACGGGCGGAGGCGGCCGGCGTCTCTCACAGCAACTCCATCGCCTACGGGTTCTCCACGTCGGTGAAGACGGTCCATCCCGGGAGCGTCGTCCTCGACACCGCCGAGGAGCTGGAGTCCGACTTCATCGTCGTCCCGCGCGAGCCGGTCTCCGGCGACCCCGGCGAGGTGCTGGGGAAGGCCGCGGAGTACGTCCTCCTGTACGCGAGCCAGCCCGTGTTGTCCGTCTGATGGTCGGCGGCCTCCTCCCGGCGGGAACGACGCTGCCGCCCGCGCCCTACGTTCTCGTCGTCCTGCTCGCCGCGGGCGGGGTCGTCGCCGCGCTCCGCCGCCGACGGCCGCGCGTCACGGCCCGGCGCGTGCTCGCGCTCGCCCCGTGGATGGCGCTCGGCTCCGCGGCGCACGTCCTCTACGTCGTCGACGCGCTCCCGGCCCGCCTCGCGCCGCTGGCCGGCTCGCCGACCGTCTACCTCACGGTGGGGTCGCTGGCGGGCGCGGCGTGGCTCGCCGCCGACGCCGCCCGCCCGGACCGGGTCGCGGCGACCGTCGCGGGCGTCGGCGTCGTCCTGCTCGTTCCCGTCGTCGCGGTCGCGTTCGGGACCGGGCTCTCGCCCGTCGGCGCGCGCTGGTCGCTGATCGCGCTCGCGCTCACGGTCCCGGTCGCCGGCGCCGCGTGGGCCGGCCTGCTCCGGCTCCGCCCCGAGACCGCGGTCACGGGGAGCGTCGGCGCGCTCGCGGTGTTCGGCCACGCGCTCGACGGCGTCTCGACCGCGGTGGGGACGACGCAACTCGGCTTCGGCGAGCGGACGCCCGTGTCCCGGATCCTGCTGGAGCTCGGCGGCATCCCGCCGGTACCGGTGCTCGGCGAGGGGTGGGTGTTCCTCCTCGTGAAGCTCGCGGTCGCGACCGCCGTGACGTGGCTGTTCGCGGCGTACGTCCGCGAGACGCCGGCCGAGGGGTACCTCCTCCTCGGCTTCGTCGCGGCGATGGGGCTCGGTCCGGCGGCGCACAACCTCCTCCTGTTCTCCGTGGCGGCGTGAGGAGCGGGTCCCGAGCGGCGCGCTCCCGGTCGCCTCACAGGACCGCCAGCGCGAACGCGACCGTGACGCCGGCGAGCAGGACGGCCTGTACGAACGCGCTGGCGAGGGCGCCGACCACCGCGTAGGCCGCCTGCCGAGCGGCCTCGCGCGTGTCGCCGTCGCGCTCGTTCAGGGCGGCGAGGAAGACGGTGCCGCCCAGTCCGACGACGAGTCCGATCGGGCCGAGCGGGATCAGGAGCACGATTCCCACCAGCGTCCCGACGGCGACGGTCCGGGTCGACGCGCCGCCGAGCCGCCCGGAGACCATTCCCGACGCGACGTCCGCGGCGGAAGCGAGCAGCGAGACGACGACGAGCGCGACCACCGCGACGAGGCTCGGCTCCGTGAACCCGGTGGTGTACGCGTAGCCGACGACGGTCAGCGCCGCGAGGGCGCCGCCCGGCACGAGCGGGACGAACGAGCTGGCCGTCCAGACGACGAGCAGCGCGATCGCCAGTCCGGCCGCGGGGGTCACCATACGGACCGCACGCTACGTGCGCTGAAAACACTTCACCTCGATCGGCCCGGCGGGGACCGGTCCGCCGACGCCGTCAGTCCTCTTCCTCGACGACTTCCGGGTCCTCGATGGCCGACTGGAGGGAGTCGATACCGTTGACCCACTCGGAGACGAGCCCGTACTCGAGGTCCTCGACGAGGTCGATGTCGAGCGGCTCGCCGTCGATGACGCGGGTGCCGGCCTGAACGACGTAGCCGAGGGCGGCGTCGAGGTCGTCCTCGGCCTCCGCCTCGGCGGCCGCGCGGACGAACTCGGCAACGTCACCCTCGACGACGCCCCCGACGACGTACTCCTCGGCGGCGTAGAACACGGGGACGAGCGAGGTCTGGACGCCGTCGATCAGCATGACCTTGTCCTCGTCGTCGAACTCGACGTCGGCGAGGACGATCTCGCGGATGTCGCGGATCTCATCGACCGCGCGCTCCTCGTCGACGCGCTCCTCGTCGAACGCGGCGAGCACCTTCGCCACCGCGATCGCCGCGTCGTCTTGGAGGTTCAAGAGGAGCCGCGCGGAGTCCTCGTTTTCCGGGTCGAGGTCTTCTTCGGCCAGCCGGTCGAGCCAGTTCTGCCAGCGTTCGTCGGTATAGAACGTTTCAACGGCGTCGTCGTCGGTCATGTGCTATCCGTCGCCCGGACTACTCAAATGCCTTTCCTATCGATCGCCGCCCGATATCGCGTCTCACCCGCCCGAACTCCGCGTTCGAGGCCCATCGTGTTCGGCGCCGAACGGGGCTCAGGTCACGTCATCGGCTCGTCTCCGAGGTCCGGGTTCTCGCGGGCGAACGCCACGAGCCGGTCGACGTACGACTCGAACGCCGGGACCTCGATCCCGGTCTCGGCCAGCGCCGCGGTCGCGTTCGCGCAGCGGTAGCGCGTCGGGTGGTCGAAGTAGTCGATCGTCGCCGCCTCGACCTCCACGGAGGCGGCCGACAGCAGGCGGGCCGCCGCCTTCGCGATCCGCTTCGTCGTGGGGACGGTCACCGTCCGGCGGTCGGCGGCGTCGGAAAGCGCCGCGACGAACTCCGGGACGGTCGGCGGGTCGGGGTCACAGAGCTGGTACGTCTCCCCGACGGTGTCGGGCCGGCCGCTCAGTTCGGCGACGGCGTCGACGACGTAGTCGCGCGGCACGACGTTCAGTTCGGTCTCCGCCGCGCCCGGGATCGAGAACGCGAACGCGAGCCGCGCGGGCTGAGCCAAGAGCAGCCGGAGGAGGTTGTACGGCCCGTCGAGCTTGTCGGTCTCGCCGGTCCGGCTGTCGCCCACGGCGATCGCCGGGCGGTATATCGTCGCCGGGAGCCCGTCGGCCATCCGCTCTCGCACCGCGACCTCCGCGCGGTACTTCGTCGCCTCGTAGTGGTTGTTGAACGACTGACCCTCCCGGAGGTGGTCGGCGGTGAAGGTCCCGTCGTACCGACCGCTGACGTAACAGGTGCTCACGTAGTGGAGCCGGTCGACCCCGAGCCGTTCGGCGGCGTCAAGGACGTGCTCGGTGCCGCGGACGTTCACCGCCGCCGCGAGGTCGGCGTCGACGCTCAGGTCGTAGACGGCCGCGAGGTGGTACACCTCCTCGACGCCCGCCAGCAGGTCGGAATCGCCGGGCGCCGAGCCGAGTCCGAGGTCCGGCTCCGTGATATCGCCCTCGTAGAGGTGGACGGCCGCTTCGTCCCCGGAATCGGGCTCGGCCTCGGAGACGATCTCGCGGGCGCGCTTCTCGGCCAGATCGCGGTACTGCGGCTGGATCAGGCAGGCCACCGGACCGTCGCCGCGTTCGAGCACCTCCCGGAGGAGCGCCGACCCGAGGAAGCCGGGGAACCCGGTGAACAGGACCGTCGGCGGGCGCGACGACGAGCGTCCGATCACGACCCGGTCCCTTCCAGCGTCGCCTCGGTGTCGATCCCGTACACCGCGGCGGGCGTCTCGACGTGCGCCCGGCGGACCGCCTCGTCGTACCCCTCTTCGAGCAGCCACCGGACCCGTCGCGGGACGGTCTTCGGCCCCAGCACCATCCCCGGCCGGTCGGGGTCGTCGACGAAGTCGGTCTCCATCAGGAACGGCTCGCCGGTCTCGGCGGCGCGTCGCAGGCGCTCCTTGTCGCTCATCACGCTCGGCGTGACGCCGGCCAACTCGCCGGCAGCGTAGTGTTTGACGACCTTCGAGGGGTCCAGCCCGACCTCCTCGGCGACCGCCGCGAGGTCGGTCAGGTCCTCGGTCGCCTCGGTGTGGAGTTGGACCGCGCAGTCGGCGTCTGCGCCCAGTTCGAACGCGCGCCGCGTCACCGCGTTCGACGCGTCCCACACGGCGTCGCTCACGTCGTAGTGGGGGCGCCCGGACTTGAGCGCGAGCGCGTCGCCGTCGGCGACGTACTCGCTCGCGACCTCCAGTCCGCCGCGCATGAGGTCGCGGGCCTCTTCGGGGGAGAAGCCGCGCTCGTCGACGAGCCGGCTGATCAGCCCCGGATGAACGCCGAGTACGGGCCACGCGCGTCCGGGAAGCACCTCGGTCGCGGCCGCGACCGTCTCCAGCGTCTCCTCGAAGACGGCCCGGAAGTCCGCCGGCTCGTCGGGCTCGACGCCGAGCAGCCACGACGGTTTGTTCACGACGAGCAGGTGGGTGCCGCCGAGCCGGACGAACTCTTCGACGGCCGCCGTGCCGCGGCCGTGCCGGGGGTCGAGGTGGAGGTGGTCGTCCAACACCGGTGTGCCCAGGTCCTCTGTCATGGACCCTCCTTCGGCCGCGCCCGATTAGAAGGCTCGGTCCTCAGTCGTCGCCCTCGGCCGACGCCTCGGTTGAGCTGGACTCCTCCGACGCCTCGGGGCGGGGCACCGTCACGTCGGGGAGCCCGGCCTCGATCGCCTCGCGTCGGTCGCCGAACTGCCCGGGCAACACCAGCCGCTCGCCGAGCGCGTCCGCCGGCTCGTCGCTGGCGTACCCGGGGTCGCTCGTGGCGAGTTCGAAGAGGACGCCGGCGAACTCGCGGAAGTAGACGGACCGGAACCAGTGGCGGTCGATCTGTCCGGTCGGCCGCAGGCCCATCGAGGCCACCGCCTCGCGCATCGCGGACTGGTCCGCGTCGGTCGGCGTCTGGAACGCGACGTGGTGGACCGTGCCGCGCCCCGAGCTCCCCCGCCGGTCCGTCTCGACGACGTCGACGTACTTGCCCACCGACCCGGTCGCCGCGAAGCGGGTGCGGTCGCCGTCGGTCGTCGCGTCCGGTTCGGCGTCGGCCTCGGTCAGCCCCATCGTGCGCAGGAGCCGCTGCGTGCGCTCCGGCTCGTCGATCCACAGCGTCACCGAGTGGAACCCCCGGATCGCCGCCGACTCGGGGACGAACGCGGTCCACGCCGTCGTCGGGTCGTCCTCGGGGACCGCGACCGCGACCAGTTCGATCGGGAGTCCGTCGGGGTCGCGGACGGGGAGCACCGTCTCGCCGAACCGCTCCTCGCGGGCGTCGTAGTCGACGCCGCGCTCGTCGAACCGCTCCTCCCAGTAGTCGAGGCTGCCCTCCGGGACGCGGAACGCGGTGCGGGAGACCTGCCCCGAGCCGACCGTCCCGTCCGGGAGGTCGGACCACGGGAAGAACGTCATGCTGGTGCCGGGCGTCCCCTCGGCGTCGCCGTAGAAGAAGTGGTACGTGCCGGGGTCGTCCTGGTTGATCGACCGCTTCACCAGTCTGAGGCCGAGCGTCTCGACCCAGAAGTCGAGGTTCGCCTGCGGGTCTCCGGCCACGCAGGTCACGTGGTGGATTCCGGGGGTGGGAGTCGGACCGTCCCCCGGGGCGCTCCCGGAGTCGGCTTTCGCGTCGGTCGCGCCGGCGTCGGCTGGCGTGTCGCTCATACCCTCCGTACGTCCCGGACCGACTTGAATCGGCGCGGACACGGATGTTACCGGGGCGCGATCGGGGTCGACGAGCGGTCTCCCGAGTCAGCGCGCTCGTCCCATCGACCGCTCGATTCGTCGCCGGAGCGCGTCGAGGTCGGCGCCGACCGCCCCGACGGCCGCGAGGACCGGGTAGGTGGCGTCGAGGTCCTGATAGCAGTACGCCGGCAGGTCGAGGCCGTCGTCGAGCGCGAGCCGTCGCTCGCTGTCCGCGATCGCTCGCTGTCGCCGGGCGGCGATCCGGTCGCAGTCGTCTCTGAGCGCTTCCGTTCGAGTTCGACAGGCGTCGAGCGCGCCGAACGTCGGCGCCGCTCGGTGCCCGTTTCGGTCGGCGTCGCCGTCGCGTTCTTCGTCTCGCTCGTCACCGCCGCCGAGTTCGTCGCGGATCGCCTCGACCTCCGACCGGACCGGGTCGAGCCGGGAGCCGGCGCGCGAGACCGACTCGACCTCCGATTCCACGGCGTCGAGGAACGACTCCCGCTCTTCGATCGCGGTCGACGCCGCGGTCAGCAGCGACCGCTTGTACTCCGCGCGGAAGTTCGTCGTTCGCGTGAGGGCGTACGCCATCTCGGGACCGAACTCCGCCGCGACGCTGCGCTCGTAGGTGTCGTCGTACTCTACCTCGTAGTGCGGGACCGACATCACGGTGGCCCGGTAGGCGTCGCGCACCGCGACGAGCCCGGACCCGGCGGCCGCCGTCACGCCGTCGCCGATCTCATCGGTGCCGCGACCGAGCGCGTCCCCGAACGCGTCGACGGCCCCGCCGCCGACCGCGCGGTCGACGCCGCCGCTCGCGCCGCCGCCCCCGTTGGCGGGGCCCGCGGTCGACGGGTCGACGCTCCCGCTCTCGTCGGGGATAGACGACACGCGGTCCCGAAACGTCTCGAAGGCCTGTCGCTCGTCGACGGTCCGACGCCGCTCCACCCGGAGGGCGGCCAGCGCCGCTCGGACCGGGTCGTCCGCCTCTCCCGTGCGAGTCGCTGTCATGTATTGCGGCACGCCGACGCCCCTCGTAAACGCTTATATGAGTCGTACCGCGGCGAAACGAGCGCTCAGGACCGCTCCCGAGCGGTATATATCGCCCCGCCCGGTGGACAGCGGTTTTCACGCTCCGCCGTCGACCGGCAGTATGGACCCGGTGTCGCTCACGGAGGCGTTCGACTCGTTCGACGAGACGTGGTCCCCGCGGCTCGCGGGCGAACTCAACGGGCAGGCGGTCAAACTCGCCAAGGCGGACGGGGAGTTCGTCTGGCACCGCCACGAGGAGGCCGACGAGCTGTTCCTCGTCCACTCCGGCCGGCTCCGGATCGAGTTCCGGGAGGAGGGGGACACGGTGCTGGAAGAGGGCGAGTTCGCGATCGTCCCGCGCGGGACCGAGCATCGCCCGGTCGCCGAGCCCGAGGCGGAGATCCTGCTGTTCGAGCCGAGCGAGACGCGGAACACGGGCGACGTCGAGACCGACGAGACCGTGACCGACCTGGAACGGCTGGACTGAGTCGCGAGCGGCCGGACCGAGTCACCTGGCGACGGCCCGGGCGAGCGACCCGAACAGCGGCAGCGCCAGCCCCGCGCCGACCGTGACGTAGACGATCGGCCGCATCCCCGGCACTGCGGCGGCCGCCGGGCCGAGCGAGGCCGCGAACGCGGCGAGACAGACCGCGCCCGCGCCGAGCGCGTACGCTGCCCCCCGACGCACGGTCGGCGCTACGAGCGACGCGAGCGCGCCGGCCGCGACGAGACCGAGCCAGTGGACCGACGCGAGCGCGACGCCGGCGAAGAGCGCCCCGACGACCGCGACCGCGTGTGATCGCGGCTCGGTCCTGACGCGGTCGAGGAGCGAGGTCAGGTCGCTCACTGCGACCCCTCCGTCGACGGTTCGAAGCGAACCGTCGGGTCGCCGCCGCCCCCGAGCGGCATCGGTCGCTGGTCGTTCCCGAGCCAGCGCCGAAGCTGGTCGTCGTAGTGCTCCGAGAAGTAGTCGCCCGAGTTCCCGCCCGGCAGGACCGCCGTCGCGTCCGTCCCCGGACGAACCACCATGCGCCAGCTCGACCCGACAGCCGACTCGACGCGGTAGTTCTTCACCGTCGCGGGCGAGCCGTCGGCCGGTCGCTCGGGGTAGTTCAGGAACGGCGCCTCCCCGCCGAGCGGGTGGTCCATCGCCCGGGTAGAGTTGTAGTCGCCGTACAGATCCCACCCCGTCTCGCCGATCTCGTCAAGGGCGTCGCGGAGGGCGGCGACCGCGAGGTCGCCCCGCGAGCGGTCGTCGAACAGCGGGTCGTCGTCGGGGAGCCGCGCGAGCGTCCAGTCGCTCGGGTAGTAGGACTCGCCGAGGTCGGCCTCAGTGAACGCGGGACCGAAGACGCGCTCGCGGAACGCCGGCAGGTAGCGGGCGAAGATCAGCGCGGCGTCGGAGTCGCGGTCCATCCGGTAGTCCCACTCGTCGAGCGCGTCGGCGGCGCCGACGAGCGACGGGTCGGGGTCGGACAGCCCGTCCACTGCGTCGACGAGTTCCGGCACGAACTGCGCCGCGCGCCCGTCGCGCACGTCGTTCTGGAGGCCGCGGTGGAAGTCGGGGTCGGTGGCGCCGGTCGCGTCGCCGTCCTCCCCGACCGCCGCGTCCAGTCGGTCCGCGATCCGAGCCCCGCGGTACGGGGTCGCGTAGGAGACGCCGACGTAGTGGATCGGGTCGTCGATCGGGCGCTGATTGGCGGTCGAGAGGACGCCGGGGTCGATCGCGTGCGGCTTCTCCTCGAAGGGGACGAACCCCTCCCACGAGGACTCGCCGAACGGCTCGAACCCGCGCCACTCCCCCTCGCCGGCGGAGCCGTCGAAGACCCGGTCGCCGTCGACGACCTCGCCGTCGGTCCGCCGGATCGGGAGCCGCCCGGTCGCGTAGTAGAGGGTTCGACCGTCCGCGTCCGCGTACACGAGGTTCTGGGTCGGCAAGTCGAAGTCCCGAGTCGCTTCGAGCAGGTCGTCGATCCCCTCGCTGCGGCCGTACGCCTCGATGGCGACCGTGGTGCGCGTCGCGGTGTGACCCGTCCACGCGACGCCGACGGTCTGCTCTTCGCGCTCGATCAGCGGCCCGTGGACGGTGCGGCGGACGCGCAGGTCGCGGTCCTCGGCGTCCGAGACCGGGATCGTCCGCGTCTCGTCGACCTCGAACGGGCGCCACTCGCCGTCGTAGCGGTACCGGTCGCCCGCGTCGTCGGTCTCGTACCGGTAGCAGTCGAGCACGTCGGCGCCGAGGTTGGTGAACGACCACGCGCCGCTGTCGTTCGCGCCCGCGATGACGAACGGGACGCCCGAGAACGTCGCCCCCCGGACCGACCGCTCGGGCGTCTCGACCGACTGCTCGTACCACAGCGGGGGCGCTTGGAGCGAGAGGTGCGGGTCGTACGAGACGATCGGCGTCCCGCTTTCGGTGTGCTCGCCCGAGACGACCCAGCTGTTCGAGCCGACGCCGGTCGGCGACTCGAAGCCCGAGAGCCAGTCGGTCAGTTCCGGCTCGACGGGGGCGGTCGAACCGCCCGTCCGCCCGCTCGACTCGAACTCGGTCTCGGCCGGCGTCGTCTCGTCGCTCCCGTCGACACTGGCTCGCTCCGTGTTCGCCTCACCGAGCCGCGTCTCCGTCCCGTCGAGGATCGGGTCGTCGTGGTCGTACCGGCGCGGGAACAGCGTCGCCGCGCGGTCCGCGCCGAAGCGGTCGGCGACCAGCGCGCGGCGGAGTTCGCCGAAGTCGCCGGTGAGCGTCCACGAGATCTGTTTCTCCATCAGCATCGAGTCGACCGGGGTCCACGGCTCGGGCTCGTAGCCGATCAGCTCGAACTCCAGCGGGAGCGGGAGGTCGTCCATCGCCGCGTTGACGCCGTCGACGAACGCCTCGACGATGGGGCCGGCGCGGCTCTCGGCGACGACTCCCCAGGTGGCCTCGGCGGCGTCGGCGAACCCCATCGCGACGTTGAACTCGTCGCTCGACAGCGTCGCCGCGCCGATCACCTCGGAGAGCCGGCCGCGCATCACCCGCCGCTGGAGGTCCATCGCGAACAGCCGGTCGAACGCCTGACAGTACCCCACGGCGAAGTACGCGGCGGGCTCCGCGTCGGCCTCGATCTGCGGCACCCCGAACTCGTCGCGGGCGACGCTCGCGGCCCCGTGCGGGCTCTCGACGCTCTCCGGGAGCGACCGGTCGGCGGCGTCCCACGTCTCGCCAGACAGCGGGGCGAAGGAGTCGAGGAGGTCCGCCGCGTCGCTCGCCGCCAACCCGGCGCTGCCGGCCGCGAGGACGCTCGCGAGGACCGCGCGGCGCGTGGTGTCGCGTGTCACCTCCGAACCAGGGTCGCGATCCCTCATTATCATTTGGATTGCCTCGTTGAAGTCCTCCGAACCAGATACGAACGGCGTGCTGAATGCGGGGCGCGAGTCGACCGATGACGTCTTCTCAATTACAGCGGAGACTCATCACAGATCGTGACTCTACAGTTCGTCTGAATCGGATGCCGAACTGTAGAACCAGCAGAAGAGATTTACCCGTCTCACATGAGCATTGATATAAATGAGTAAACGTCGGGAGATGCTCTCTGCCCTCGTTGGTGCCTGTGGTGGAGTCTTTAGTTGGACCCTCGGATCAGAATTTGTCGACGAATTTCGGACCTCGGAAGTCCGATACACCACCTTCCGGAATGAGACGCAAAGCCAGCAGTCCCTCAGCGTGTTGTTCGAGAGCGAATCGGACCCGGTCTTTTGGGAAACGTACGAACTGGAACCGGGCGAAGTCGTCGAGTTTGACGGCTTCGATCGAGTCGGTGATTATCGGGTCTTCGCACGGTGGGACGACGTGGCTCGCTCCCAGCGACTTGAGACAGGCGAAAGAGCGGTCGCAGTCGTTCTCGCGTTTCCGTTCGGAGATGAAGATCTCTTGATTCGAGACCGTCTTTTCTCGTCGCTATCTCCCTCACAGCGATCTGTCGAACGGCCACAAAACGATTCGTCAGCGTAGGTCTCGATATCGTTTCACCCTCACACTCCGTTCACTCGATTATTTCCACTCTCGCTCCGTGGCTGACTCAGTCTTCGACGGGTGAAATGAGCGCCGATGGCTGTAACATACACCCTCTATATTCAGCACGTGGGCTGAGAAATATCAACGTCGAAGAATTTCAACAGAGCCGTTTGGGTCGGTTTTCGGGAAACGTACATCCGTCGTCCGGCCGAAGGATCGTTCGATGGAGGTCGCGCTGATCACGGTCGGGGACGAACTGCTCTCGGGGGACACGGTGAACACCAACGCGAACTGGCTCGCCGGCGAGTTGAGCGACCGCGGCGTCGCGGTGGGCAAGATCCTCTCGCTGCCCGACGACCGTGCGCTCATCGCCGAGCACGTGCGCGAGGACGCCGCCGCGTTCGACGCCGTGATCGTCACCGGCGGGATCGGCAGCACGCCCGACGACGTGACGATGGAGGCGGTCGCGGACGCGTTCGACCGGGAGATGGTCCCCACCGACCTCACGCGCGAGTCGGTCGAGCGCCGGCTGGCCGCGATCCGCGAGCGCGTCCCCGACCGCGAGTTCGACGTGGACGTGGCCGCCGAGGCGTCGGTTCCCGAGGGAGGCCGCCCGCTGGTCACCGAGGCCGGGCTCGCGCCGGGATGCGTCGTCGAGAACGTCTACGTCATGCCCGGCATCCCGGACGAACTGAAGGCCACCTTCGAGACGGTCGCCGACGAGTTCGCGGGCGACAGGCGCTCGCGGTTCCTCTACACCGTCGAGCCGGAGTCGAACATCGTCCCCGCGCTGCGGGAGGCGATGGACCGGTTCGACGTCGCCGTCGGCTGTTACCCCGACCGCGAGGCCGACCACAACCGGCTGAAGGTGACCGCGACCGCCGACGAGGCGCTCGACGCCGCCGCGTCGTGGCTGCTGGCGAACGTCGACGCGAGCGAGACGCCGGTCTCGCGGGACTGGGACTGAAAAAAATCGAGTTCGACCGAGCGGAGCGGGCCGCGAGCGCGTCGCGACTCGCCCGCGAGGCGGGCTCGGGTTAGCCGGCCGTCTCGTTACCGCTCGGCGGCTCCGGTCCGGGCGCGGTCGGGCCGGTCGCGCCGCCGGACCCCGGCGGCGTCCGGTCGTTCGTCACGAGGAAGTCGGCGAGGTTGCCGATCAGCACGTCCGTGTCGGCGCGCCCCGCGTTCTGCGGCGAGAGGAAGTCGCTGTCACCGATCATCACCACGTCGTCGTTCCGGACGAGCAGCGACGCCCGGGTGGACGCGCGGGTGGTCGACAGTTCGCTCCCCTCGATCGGACGGAGGACCTCGGTGCCGACGGCGGTCGTCCCGACCGGGGTCGCCGACGGGAGCACGGCGCGGTCGACCCCCTCGGTCAGGGCGGCGTCGGACTCGGCGACCGGCTCCGCGTACACGCGCTGGTAGTTCAGGTCGTTCTCTTCCATGTTGTACACGTAGCCGGGCTCGGTCGTCACGTCGAGCGTCGAGTCGAGCGCGGCCGCGCCCGGCTGGTCGAACGCCGCGCCGGGCTCGGTCGCCACGATCACGTGGCCGCCCGACTCGACGAACGACTCGATCTCGGCGAGTTCGGCCTGGTCGTAGTCGGTCCGGAACGTCACGAACGCGTCGGCCTCGGCGAGGCGCTCGCCGAGCTGCGTCGGTCCGGCCTGTCCGCCGGGACGGACGGCACGCTGCCGCTGTTGGTTCGGATCCGGCACGTAGACGCCGACCTCGTGGCCGTTCTCGATGAGGGCGTTCGCCAGCGGTCGGATGTCGCGGTCGGCGACGCTCGGCCCGCCGAATCCGAGCAGCGCCAGCGGGCTCGCGGGCACCGCACCGCTAGCCTCGACGCCGGGGTCGACGAGGACCGTCTGCGAGCGGGCCGTGGACTCCATCTCGACGGTCGCCTGCCCCGGCGTGTCGTTCGCGATCGCGTCGCCGTCGACGTAGTGTTCGTTCTGTATCTCGGGCGTCGGCGCGGCGCCGTCCGCGGTCACGTAGCCCGTGACCGCCGCGCCGCCGGTGACCGCCGCGAGCGTCACGACGAACGCGGCCGCCAGCGTGACGGCCCGGTTCATGCGCCGACACCTCCGGCGAGCCGCGCCGTGTCGTTCGTCGTGTCCGTGCCGGTTCCGTCACCGCCGCCCACGTCGAGGTCGCTCCGCGAGAACCGCTCGACGGTGTCGACGTGCGGCACGGCTCCCAGGTGGACGTAGGTGAGCCCCATCGGCTCGACCTCGCCGTAGCCGGGGTCGTTGGCGTACACCGCCACGACCTGCGTGTCGGTCCGCAAGAGGATCGGGAAGGCGGTGTCCGGGCCGGTCTCGCGGGTGTCGACCTCGTACTCGCCGAGGCTCTCCTCGGTGGCGGCGGCGTGGATCGCCTCGTTGAGCGAACCGATCTCGTCGGCGAAGCCGTTCTCGACCGCCTCGGTGCCGAGGTAGACGTCCGCCTTCGCGACCTCATCGCGCGGCATCTGGAACTCCTCGCCGCGTTCGGCCATCATGGCGTCGACGAAGGTGTCCGCGAGGGTCTGCTGTTCGGCCCACCGCTGGATCTCGTTGCTGCCGCGCTTGTCGGGGCCGCTCGGGCCTTCGGTCGGCGCGGTCGACCGCGGGGCGGGCGCGTTCAGCCCGATGCTCCCGACCGTCGAGGTCGGCAGCACGTAGATCTCGTCGGCGGGCGCCATGGCGTAGTAGCCGCCGGAGGCGCTGATCGACTGAACGCTCGCGATCACGGTCATCTGCTCGCTCGTCCGCTGGACCGCCTTGTACATCCGCTCGGAGGCGACGGGGGCGCCGCCCGGCGTGTCCAGTTTGAGGACCACCGCGCCGACCGACTCGTTGGCGCGGATGTCTGCGAGTTCGCTCTCGACGTCGTCGGCGAGGGCCGCGTTGACGGGCCCCTCGATCTCGACGACGGCGACGGTATCGTCCGGGTCGTTGGTCGCCGCGTACACGCTCGGCGCGAGTACGGCACCGACCAGTGCCGCGGCCAACACGACGACGGCGAGCTGCTGCCGTGACGTGAGGGCCGTGGAGGGCTGTTTGTCTGACATGTGCGAGTGATACGTGCGGCAACCGAAAAATAAAAATTCCGGAAACGAACGCGGAGAAATCGAGTCTCGGACGGCCGTCGCCGGCTCCGCGGTCGCGTGGTCTCGCGTCGGGACCCCGCAAGCGACGGCGAGACGCGGAGCGGCCGTCCGGTGCCGCAAGCGACGCCGAGATGCGGGTCGGGCGTCAGGTGCCGCAAGCGACGGCGAGACGCGGGTCGGCCGTCGGGTGCCGCGGGCTACGCGAGCCCGCCGGGAACCCCGGCGACGACCGCCCAACCGGCCGTCGACGCGACGGCGACGCCCACCATCGTCACGACCGCGAACAGCGGCTCCTCTCGGTCCGTGAATCGGGCCGCGCCCGGCAGCAGTCCGACCATCGGCGCGAGCGTCCCGACCGCGACGGGGAGCGGGAACACCCGGCCGGCGAGCGTGACTCCCGTCCCGACCGCGGCCAGGAGCCCGGCGACGTACGCCCACCGAAGCCGACCGGCCGACCACCGAGTCGCGAGCGTCCGCTTCCCGACCGCGGCGTCCGCCCGGCGGTCGGGCCACTGCGTCTCCAACAGGTTCACGAACACGACGAGCGCGAAGGGGACGGTCGCCAGCGCGGCCGCGGTCGTGACGCGACCGGTGACAACGGCGAACCCGTACAGCGGGAGCGCGGTGCCGCCGAGGGCGGCGTTCGTGGCCTCCCCGAGCCCGCGCCACGCGAGCCGGAGCGGTCCGACCGAGTACTGCCAGCCGACGGCGAGGATACCGACGAGCAGCGCCGCGGCGGTCGCCGGCAGGGTGGACGGCGCGGGCAGCGCGGGCAGCGCCGACGCTCCCGGGGCGCCGGTCGACAGCACGGCGAAGGCCAGAACCGCGAGTCCGATCACCCCGGTCGCGACCGCGGCGCGGAGCGCGAGCCGGGGGTCGATGTCGGTCTCGCCGAGCGCACCGCTCCCGCCGGAGAACGGCGTCCTGTCGGTGAGCGCGTCGGTCTCGACGTCCGCGTACTCGTTCGCGTAGTGGACGCTCGCGGCGACCGGCAGGAGCGCGGCCAGTCCGACGCCGACGCGCGCCGGGTCGAACGCGGCGCCCCGGCCGACCGCCATCGCGACGCCGAGGGCGTACACGAGGGCGATCAGCGCCAGCTGTGCGGGCCGGGACATCCGCCACAGCGCGACGAGGACGGTTCCGGGTCCGGGCGCGCTCATCCGTCAGTCGGCGCGGAGCGAGTCGATCTCCGCCAGCAGGTCGTCTATCTCCGGGCGGTCGGCGGGCATCCGGCCCTCGTAGGTGTACGCGACGACCGGCTCTCCGGAGCGCACGTCGAGGACCATCGCGACCGGCATCCGCCCGACGAGGTCGTGGAGCGAGCCGAGGACGCCGAATCGCACGGGCTGGTCGTAGGCGTCGCTCACGTCGGCGTCCGGGTCGGCGAGCAGCGCGAACGGAAGGTCGTACGACGACTGCCACTCGCGGGCGCGCTCGACGGGCTCCGGGAGAATGGAGACGACCGAGGCGTTCAGGGCCGCGAACTCGTCGTAGCGCTCGGCGATCACCTGGACCTGCTTCCGGCAGTTGCCGCAGTGGTAGTCCCGCTGGAACAGCAGAACGATGGCGTCGGTATCCGGGTCGGCGGCGGCCGCGGCCAGCGAGAACGGGTCCGGCCCGGCCGCGACGTTGGGCAGTTCGAAGTCGGGCACCCGCTCGACGGCGGCGTCGGCGTCGCTCATAGGCGATCCACGCGACGACGAGGCATAACCTCGGGGTCGGTCTGGCGCGCGCGACGCCCGACCGCATCGGCTATACCGGCTCGGCGCGGCTAACGGTGACATGACGCCGCCGGAGTCCCGACGCGCCGACACCCCCGACGCGTCTCCCGTGGCCGTCGCACGGGAGTTCCTCCGGGCGGTCCGCGTCGGACCGAACGCGGGCGTCGACGTCGGCGCGGCCCGCGACCGCCTCGCCGCGCTCGATCCGGACGACCTGGAGGCACTGGACGCGGACGAGCGGCTCGCCTTCTGGCTGAACGCGTACAACGCCGCGGCCGGCGACGCGCTGTTGTCCGACCCCGACCGGTTCGAGAACCGGGGGCGGTTCTTCTCGGCGCCGCTCGTCACCGTCGCCGGCGAGGCGCTGAGCCTCGACGCGATGGAACACGGCATCCTCCGCGGCTCGCAGTGGAAGTACGGGCTGGGCTACGTTCCGGACCCGTTCCCCTCCGCGTTCGTTCGCCGGCACCGGCTCGCCGACCGCGACTGCCGGATCCACTTCGCGCTCAACTGCGGCGCCGCCTCCTGTCCGGCGGTCCTCGCGTACGACGGCGAGACGGTCGACGCCGCGCTCGACGCCGCCGCCGAGGAGTACCTGCGGAGCGAGACCGTCGTCGAGGGCGGGACCGCGTACGTGCCGCGACACCTCCTCTGGTACCGGGGCGACTTCGGCGGGGGGAGCGGGATCCGCCGACTGCTGGACGAGTACGGCTTCGTCGACCCCGACGCCGTTTCGCGGATACGCTACCGCGAGTACGACTGGTCGCTCGCGCTCGATGCGTTTCGCGAGTGAGACGCCGAGGGGGCGAACCGACCCCGCTCTCCGTCAGAGCACGCCCGCGCCGCCGAGCACCAGTCTGGCGCCGATCACCGTCAACAGTCCGAGGACGACCCCGCGGCGGAGTCGTTCGCTCACTCGGTCGCGGAGTCGCTTCCCGACCGCGACGCCGGCCACCGCGGGGACCGCGGCGGCCGCGGACGCGAGGGCGAACCCCGCGTCCGGGTAGAGGCCGAGCGCTGCGGCGGCACCGACGCGGAGCCCGTTGATCCCGACGAACACGAGCGCCACGACGCCGACGAACAAGCCGTGCGACAGGTCGAAACTCCGGACGTACGCGACGAGCTGGACGCCGACGTTCGTCGCCCCGAAGAGGACGCCCGAGACCGCGCCGACGGCCGCCATGACCGGGGGCGACCCCGCGAGGCCGCGGTCGCCCGCCGACGGGAGGGTCGGCAGCGGGACGACGCGTTGAGCGGTCGCAACGAAGCCGAGCGAGACGAGCCCGAGGAGCACGCGCACCGGCGCCTCGGGGAGGCGGTCGAGCAGCGCCATCCCGACGACGGTGCCGACGAGCGCGGCGACGAGCAGCGGCGCGAACCGCCGCCCGCAGGTGCGGAGCTCCTCTCGGGTGAGTTCCCCGACGAGCGCGACGTTGACGGCGAACATCGGGGCGATCATGAACGCGACGGCGACCGCGGGGTCGAGCGTCGTGGCGAGGGCCATCGTTCCGACGACGGCGAAGCCGAACCCCGCGACCCCGTTGACGGCGCCCGCGACCGCGACGACGAGAACGACCGCCGCCGCCAGTTCCGTCGAGAGCGCGAGCGTCATACCGTCGAGACGGGGCGGTCGGTGATAAACCGCCGTTGGCTGTGCGCCGCGGACGACGTCCCGCCGCGGTTCCCCGGCGACTCGGCGACGCGGACGCACAGCCGCCGCCGGTTTTTGTACCGGTGTCCGATACACGGGGACACGATGACGAAAGCAGCAATCGTGATCCTCGCCGGGAACGAGTCGCACGCCGACTACGGTCGCCTCGCGAACGCGCTGGAGGCCGCGAAGGAGTTCGCCGAGAACGACGGGGACGAGCTAGAGCTCATCTTCGACGGCGCGGGGACGCAGTGGATCCCGGAGCTGGAAGACGAGGAGAGCGACTACCACGAACTGTATCAGGCCGTCCGCGACGACGCCGCCGTCTGCGACTACTGTTCCGGGGCGTTCGGCGTCGCAGAGGCCGTCGAGGACGCCGGCCTCGCCACCCTCGCCGAGTACGACGGACACCCGAGCATCCGGTCGCTCGTTGACGACGACTACGAGATCATCACGTTCTGAGCGGCCGCAGTCAGCCGCTCCGCTCGCTGCGCCCCGAGAGCCGCGGGGCACCCTTTAGCCGACCCACCGCGAACGGGCGAGCATGAAACGCGTCAGCGTCGACGACGTCGAGAACTCGATCCAGCCGGCCGCCGTGATGCGACCGCTCACCGACGCGCTCGGTCTCACCGACGTCGCGCTCAACTACTACGAGCTCGAACCCGGCGACAGCTTCGCGTTCGCGTATCACAGCCACGAGGTCCAAGAGGAGGCGTTCTACGTCATCTCGGGGACCGCGACGTTCGAAACCGAAGACGGGCCGGTCGACGTGGGGCCGAACGAGGCCGTGCGGTTCGACCGCGGCGAGTTCCAGCGCGGGTGGAACCGCGGCGACGAGCCCGTTCGTGCGCTCGCTATCGGCGCGCCGCTGGAGTACGGAAACCAAGTGAAACTGCGCTACTGCGCGGCGTGCGACGCGGAGACGGACGCCGAGTTGACCGCCACGTCCGGCGCCGAGGACGCCGTCGTCGCGAACTGCGTCGAGTGCGGCGCTGAGACGGGACGCTGGGTCCGGGGATCGATGGGCGGGGAGGTGCCCTGAGCGGCGGTTGCGACGCGGTCCGCGAACCGACTCAGGACCGGAAGGCCCCGAGCGGCTTGCGACAGACGGAACAGATGAAGCGGTCGAGGTTCTCGTAGCGCTCGATCCGTCCGCCGTCGTTTCCGTCCATCTCCGCGACCGTTCCGGAGCGGTCGAGGTCGCCGATCGATTCCGCGGTCTCGCCGCAGTCCGGGCGGGTCATCTTGGCAGCTATTTCCTCACACTGTCGCTCCGACGACGAAACCGTGGCCGGTCGGTGCGCGGGCGACGCACACCTCCGCCGGGGCGGACGGATCTGACGGTTCGACGGCCCTCGCAGCGGGCTGTTCAGATGAACTCGGAGGGGTTCGGGCCGTTCGTGACGTGGACCTCGAACGGCTGCGTGCCGACGGCGTCCCGCTCGACGAGGTGCCAGTAGGTCTCTGCCAGTTCGTCCGGATCGAGGAACGTCTCGCCCTCGCGGTCGGGCTGTCGCTCGCGGGCGTCGGGCGAGTCGATCTGTCCGTCGATGACGACGTGGGCGACGTGGACCCCCTCCGGACCGAACTCCTGGGCGACGTCCATCGCCATCCCGCGTGCGGCGAACTTCGCGGCCGTGAACCCGATCGCGCCGCCGCGGCTTCGGACCGCCGAGGTCGCGCCCGTGAAGATCACCGTCCCGCCGCCCGCGTCGAGCATGTCGTCGACGGCCTCCTGCGAGCAGACGAACGCCCCGCGGCCGTTGACGGCCCACGCCTCCTCGAAGGCCTCGACGCTCGTGTCCATGAGGCCGGTCCACGACGCGGCGCTCGCGTGGTTGACGAGCACGTCGATCGGACCGAACGCCTCCCGAACCGTCTCGAAGCCGTCTCGGATCGCCTCCACGTCGCTCAGGTCCGTCGTGACCGCGAGCCCTTCACCGGGGTCCGGGAGGTCGCCCGCGAGCGTTTCGATGTACTCCGTCGAACGGGCGAACAGGGCGACCCGACACCCCTCCGCGGCGAACTTCCGCGCGAGCGACGCTCCGAGCCCGGAACCGACCCCGGCGATGACGGCAGTGCGTGCCATGCCGTGTCGTAGGGGACGCCGGGTGAAAACCGTGGTCTCCGGCGCGGCCGCTCGCCGGTGAGTACCGCGGCGTCGAGCCGACCTCAGTGGGCGGGTCCGCCCGTCGGGACTCGCGCTGCCGGACCCCGCTCTGGGACAGTGGACCGCCGCGCGGGCACGAGAACGGCGAAGCCCTACTATTTGACACACGGCAGGCAACTCCCGACTGTGTTCGTGATCCCGTAGGACTCCCGAGGAGAGCTCGATCAGCGCTTTCTTCGTTGACATCAATACGTTGATTACATCACACCGGGGAGTGGCGCGTATGCTCCCGTGGGGCCACGCCGCGGTCGGTTATCTGTGCTACACGGCGGCGACTCGCCACTGGCATCGGCGACCACCGGCGGGCCCCGCCGTGCTCTCGCTTGCCGTCGGCACCCAGCTACCGGACTTGATCGATAAACCGTTCGCGTGGTCGTTCGGCCTGCTCCCCTCGGGACGGAGCCTGGGACACTCGCTGCTCATTGCCGGAGCGATCGGTGTCCTCGCGTGGCGGTTCGCTCGACGATACGATCGCCAGTCCGAAGCCGGCGCGTTCCTACTCGGTCTCCTCACGCATATCGTCGCGGACGTCGCCCCCGCCGTCGTCGCACGCGACTGGGAACCGTTAGGGGCGTTGCTCTGGCCGCTCACTCCCGCCTATCGGTATCCCGGCGAGATGGAACGAACCGTTCTCGGCTTCTTCCTCGACCTCCGACTCGCGGAACTCTCGTCGGTCGGAAGCGTTCTCACCGTGCTTGCGGTGGGCGCGTGGCTCTACGACGGACGGCCCGGCGTGGCGACGCTCGCGGCTCTCGTGACGCGGCGTCGTTCCTAACATCTACAGGTTTCGAGGGACCTCATCAGCCCCCCCCCCCTCGCCGGCGTAGCTCCGTCCGCCGTCGAGCTATATTTCCAACCGATGGTACTGTTCAAAATATAAATAAAAATAAGTCCGCTCTGACTGTCTCCTGCGGGTATCGATGGACGTTCACGACGAATACATCCCCGAAGAGCTGTTCTCGCAGTTCATTTCGCGAATGCCGCAGATCTGTGTCGAGTTGATATTCGAATCCGAGGAAGGCATTCTCGTCGCGAAACGCGACATCGAGCCGTCAATTTGGTTCTGGCCGGGAAGCCGGCTGTACAAAGGCGAAAAGCTGGAGGACGCCGCCCACCGAATCGCCGAGGAAGAACTGGGGATCGAGGTTCATATCATAGACCAGTACGGCCCCTACGCCCACTTTTGGACGGACAGCCCAACGAGGGGGTCGCCGAGTCGCCACACGGTCAACTCGGTGTTCCACGTCGAGCCGGCCCGCGCGGAGTACGATATCGTGTTGGACGAACAGCACTCCCAATACCGATTTCTCACGGAGGTCGAAGACGATCTCCACGAGTACGTCCGTCTCTACCTCGAAGACAACGACCTCCTCTGACCACGGGCGGGGCGTGTGCTTACCCTGAACCGACGAGCGAACGTTTGCGGAGGTTCTCCGGACGGGTTTCGACACGATTGTCGACTCCTACCCGGTCAGAACCCGATATCGTGCGTTCCGAGACGAGACCGGTCGCGACGGGTGACGGTCGCTCGTTCCGTGTCTGTATACGATCGGGAGTTAGCTGACCGGTCACCGCAAGCGAAAGACTCGGTGCCGGTACGGTATCGTCGTCTCGCGTCGTACGAAGGCGGCTCAGATCAGTTCGTTAGTCCACGTTTCCGGGGTTTGCTCGTTGACGATCTCGCACTCGATGTGGTAGTCGAACTCCTTCGCTCCCTGGTCTTCTATCCAATCGATCATCTCTTCCAGGCCTTCCCGCAATGTGTACTCCGTCTCGTAGTCGAGTAAATCTCGGGCCTTGTCGGCCGAACAGTTCGCTAACTTGACCTCCTGCGGTCGGTCGGGTTTGTAGATAGGGTCCAAATCGAAGTCGAGGATGTCGGCGATCGTCTCGGCCAACTCGTTGATGGAGACGAACTCGTCGTCCGGACCGATGTTGATGACCTCGCCGGTGACGTCGCCGTGGGAACCGAGCTTCCGGAGCGGACGCACGTTGTCCTGTATGAACGTGAAACAGCGTTTCTGCTCGCCGTCTCCGTAGATGATAGGTTGCTTGCCACGGAGCATTCTGTTAATGAAGATGGCGGCGACGTTACGGAACGGATCGTCGTAGCGCTGCCGCGGACCGATGATATTGTGCGGAACGGCGATGACGTACTCGAACCCGTGAACGTCGGCCATCAGCTCGACCATCTCCTCCGCCGCCACCTTGCTCACGGCGTACGGGTCCTGGGGTCGGGGCTCCATGTTCTCGGTGAACGGCGTCTCGTTTTCGCCGTACCGAGACATACTGGAGCAGAAGACGAACCGCTCGACACCGGCGTCGGCGGCGGCCGCCAGGGTCGCGGACGTCGACTGGTAGATGCTCTGGTTGACTCGCGCCGGCGAGAAGACGCTCAGTCCCTCGTACGCCAACGCGGCGGTATGATACACCACGTCGGCTCCCGCTACCGCCTCCTTCATCTCCCAGACGTCCTTACAGTCGATCTCGTGGAATTCCGCTTCGTCGGGAACGTTGGACTCGTACCCGCCACTGAAGTTGTCGTTGCCGGCGACAGTGTGTCCTTCCTCGAGGAATGCGTCCGCGAGGTGGCTACCGAGGAACCCGGCGATCCCTGTGATGAACACGTCTTTCGAGGGGTCCGCGTTGGTTACTGTCATCGAATCAGCTACCGGGCAGAAACACCTAATTTGGTTTAAGAATGAGTTTGCTATCAGTCCGTAGTACCCCCCTAACTCTCTCGCCGCAGGGGGATACGCACGGAATGTCCAGCGTCGCGGGAACCGGGCGTCTGTAGCCGAGAGTTCCCGTCGCTCTCTCGGGGGGTGTCAAAAGCGAACGTCCGGGTCGGCGCCGCAGTCAGTCGTCCGCCTCGGTTCGGCGCTCCGCGAGAATATTCTCCCGGGTCTCGTAGGCCTGCTGGACGATGTCCTTTATCCAGATGTACTCGTAAGTGCTCACTCGACCGAGGTTGAACATGTTCTCGTACGCGCTCAGTTTCCCGTTGATCCGCTCGAACTTCTCGATCTCCTCGGTGACCGGCAGCGGGTACGCACGCGGCGCTCGGCGGACCGTCGCATCGAGCAGTTCGGCGTCGATGCCCTGTTCGTCGAGGAACTCGAGCAGGTAGTCGGCGTACCAGCTTTCGTCGCTGGACCAGACGTCGTCACCGATGAAACAGGGGAACTCGACCGTGAGGATGGACTCCCCGGCGGGCGTCTCCTGCGGGACGAACTCGTAGTCGGTGATCCGGGTGAAGTCGTAGTGATTCGGGAAGTAGCCCCAGTCGACGTGGTCGGGGAACAGAGACTCGTCGGCATCGACGTGGGCACCGAGGATGACCATACTCCGGTACTCCAAGGACTCGTCGGTGTCGACGATGATACTCGGGTCGATCGTGCTGACGAACAGGTCGCTCTCGATCCGGTCGCCCGTCTCGGTTTCGAGGGCAACTATCCGATCGCCGTCCGTCTCCAATCCGGTCACTCCGTCGAAGACGAGGTCGCAATCGGCGATCATCGACCGGAGAATGTCCGTGTACTTGTCGTCCGGGTAGTAGGCACCGCCTCCGAAGAACTCCTGTTCTTCCTCGGGGAAGCTGATCTTGAAGTCGAACCAGTCGCCCGTGATCCGCTTCGGATCGATCCCCCAGTGTTTCTCGGTGTAGCTCCGGTTGTACCGCTCGTAGAGCGTCTCTCCGACTTGGTTTTTCATGTACTCCTCGAAGAACTCGGCGTCGGTTCTCCCGGGCGCCTGCTCGAGCTCCTCTCGGATCCGGTCCGCGTCGTCCCACCTGTCGATGTTCTGCTTGCTCACGGGGTAGTGGTGCGGGTCGTCGAGATCGCCCCGCGGGTACGTCGCCGCGTAGAAGTCGTTGTGCTCGATCTGCGTGAACTCCGAGAACAGCTCGCCGACCTCCGCCTCCTCCTCTTCGTCGAAAAACAGTAAGTGGGGGGCGGAATCGCAGTGGTAGCCGGTTTCGAACTCGATTTCGCGTAACAGCCCGCCGACTGCGTCCTTCTCGACGACGGTCACGTCGAAGCCCTCCCTCTCGAGGAGGAAGCCGGTAGAGCACCCCGCGACACCGGCACCAATTATCGTGACGTCTACCATTACTCGAGGAGTCAGCGTGGACTCATTAAATTATATACAGCTTACGGCCGCTCGTCGGTGTCGTTTTCACGCTCGCCGGCGCGCATCTCACGGCCGGCGCAACGTGTGCGGACGGTCTCGGCCGAGCCGACTGCGAGCCGCGGTCCCGAAGTCCGGTCGCGTGGAGCACGGGGGAGCTGTCGCATGCCGAGGTTACCGGTCCCGGAGCGCTTCGACTCCCGGGGCGTCGTCCGCCAGCCAGAGTACCGTCGCCGCCGAGGCGAGTGCCAGTTCGACTACGCGGATCCATCGACTGAGGCGTGCTCCGCTCGGCACGTGCCGCGCGGTCCAGCGCGGCTTCGCCTCGATGGCTCGATCGGCTGCCGGCAATCGTTCGAGAAATCGGACGATCCCGTCCGCCGGGAGCCCGACCGGCCAGAGAACGAATCCGACCTCGACGAGGTCCCTCGCGAGCGTCCCTTGAACGAGGAAGACCGACGCGTCGAGAAACGGATGAGAGGCGTATCCGACCGCGAAGAGCACCACCGGGACCGCCGGTCCGCGACGACGCCGGAGGACGGTACGGAAGATGAGGACGACGGGGATCCCGAAGAGCAGAGAATGGGCGACCGTCCGCCCGCTCGCGAACGGACCGCCGACCACGAGCGCGAGCGGCTTGTCAATGAGATCCGGCAGCAGTGTGCCCGCGACCACAAGCAGCGCCTCCCGGCGCGTCATCGATCGACGCCGAGTCGCACGGACGACTCCCGAAGCCAAGAGATACCCCACGGCCAGATGTGCGTGCGGGAGCATCAGGGAACGAACTCAGGGAGGTTCATCCCGGACCATTCTGCGGGTCCCACCCCGCGCTCCCGAGCGCACTCAGGAAGAACGACGAGGACAGGATCTGCATCCCGAGGACTACCGAAATGAATGCGATGACGATAGTTTTCAGGGACGGAAGCGCCGTGTACCCGGCCGTCGCCCAGGTCAGAAGAACCGAGCCGAGGTACGCCAGTCCGAGTGCGCTGACGCCGACCCCCACGCTCATTCCGTGCTCCAATCGCACGTGCTCTTTCGCCCACTGAGTGAGCCGGTCTGAGGGCGCGCGAATGCCGGTGTCGGCCGTTGCGCTGAACACCGCGAGACACCAGAACTGGAAGCCGGTGATGAGGGCCAACCCGCCCGCGACGGTCGTCAGTACGCCGGGCGAGTACTGGCCGATCTGTGCGCCGCTGACCGACAGCACCAACGATACCAACCCGACCACGGCGAGGGCCGTCCCGGGGAGCGAGAAGATGTGTCCCGGAGTGTTGACGAGCATGAACCGGACGTGGCGCCAGCCGTCACGGAAACTGTGGAGCGTCGCGTCGCCTTCCCGCTCGTGGTAGACGATGGGGACCTCCTCTATGCGGAGGCCCTTCACCGACGCTTCCATCAGCATCTCGCTGGCGAACTCCATCCCGCCCGACGACAGTTCCAGCCGGTCGAGCGCGTCGCGAGTGAAGACTCGGAACCCGCTGTGGGCGTCGCTAACGCCAGCGTCGTAGAACACGTTCAGAAACCACGTCAGGAACGGGTTCCCGACGTATTTATGTAACAAAGGCATCGAGCCGCTCTCTATCGTTCCGTTGAGACGGCTTCCGAGGACCATATCGGCTCTGCCGTCCCTGACCGGGGCCAGCAGCTTCGGGAGCGACGTGAAGTCGTAGGTCACGTCGGCGTCTCCCATGGCGATGTACTCGCCGCGCGCTCGCTCGAACGCGTATCGATACGCGTTGCCGTACCCCATCTCGGTCGGCTCGACGACGATCGCCCCCTCGTGGCGCGCTATCGCGCGCGTCCGGTCGGTCGAGCTGTCGCTGATGATGATCTCCGTGGGAACGCCGAGTTCGACGATCGCTTGTTTTATTTTTTGAATACAAACGTAGACCCCCTTCTCCTCGTTGAGCGTCGGCATAACCACGCTCAGTACCGGGGCCTGACTGCTGTCGGCCTGTAAGAGCAGGTCCGAGACGTCCGGATGGTCCCCCTCCTGATCCCTCGACTCGGGAGTGACGAGAGCAGGGTCTTCTTGACCGGTTGGGATGGTATCGCTCATCTGTTTTCCTCTCGGAGTAGGAGACGATCGCCCGGGTCGGTCGGGTTGATGTCGCGCTTGTCTTGGCTCATATCCGATTGGTCACCCGACGATAATTCGATCGCAGGTGATAGTTATCCGTCTTTTACCGGTTCAGCGGGCCGGTATCCGGTGTTTACTCACCGATCTCGGAGTACCGCGCTGATTTGGGATCGCAACAGCCGGCTTTGCGATCGATCGTGAATCGGCGGTAACCGTCCCCTTACGACTGACTACGAATCCCGAACCGAACGCTTGCCGACGAGATACGACCGCTGATGGGTCATTATCGCCCGCCTCCGGAGAGCCGTATCCGCGAGATCAAAGCGGAGTCGTAACGCGTCGTCCGGTCGCTCCCGCCGGTGGGGTGTGGCCGCTCCCGTTGACCGCTCTCCCCTTGATAGGACGCGCGTGTCGGGCCGAGAATCTGAATCTGGCCTCGCGTTCGACCACGCCGTGTCCTTCGAGTACTCAGAGGGAGACAATACGGTGAGCCGTCGCATGATTCCCGCTGCGGAGGTCTTGCTGTGCGTACCGCCTCCGCGTCCCGCTCGAAGGGCGGCCCGGACACACCGCCGCAGTCACGTGATTCTCTCCGTAATTGAAGACGTGTGCCGCAGTCAATGCCGCCTACTGCGTCACTCGCCGAGAGTTATCGACGAGTCGGCACCGATGGTAAGATTCAGAGAGGTCGTCCGGTCTTGGGTGCCAGATAGAGACGATCGTGGGCCAATTACGCTTTCCGCAAGCGTACAATCGAAATCCGTCTCAACGGCATCCATGATCACGGTCGAGCGAATATCCGCGTTTCCGATCTCACATCGGTTTCCGACGGTGACGTATGGACCGATCTTAGCATCACCGCTGATCGACGTGTCTTCTCCGATATGAACGGGTCCCCGGATCTCCGCACCCGCCTCAACGGTAGTTCCTTCGCCGAGGCGAACTCTGCCAGTTATCTCGGCCCCATCGGAAACGTCGCCTTCTATCTTCGGAACCAGCGATTCAGAGAAATACCGATTCGCTTTGCGGAGATCGTCAACCGTCCCGACGTCCATCCATAGCTCAGTTGTCTCTGTCCAGTACGATTCATACTCCGATATCAACGCATCAATCGCGTGAGTGAGCTCGAGTTCGCCTCGGTCGGACGGTTCGAGACCCTCTATGATGTCGAATACGGTCGGCGTGTACGCTTGGACACCGATGTACGCTAAATTCGTCGGGGGATCGTCCGGCTTTTCCAGTATCCGTCGGATTTCGCCCTCCTCGTCCAAATCTACAATTCCAAATCGCGTCGGGTCATCCACCGCCTTCAAAATAATTCCCACTTCGTGTTCGCTCGACTCAAACTCACGGACTAACTCGGCAGTAACGTCGCCTCCTGTGATCGTATCACCGAAGTACACGACGAACGGGCTGTTATCTACGAACTCCTTCGCACAATGGACCGCATCTGCCAGCCCCCGGGGCTCACCTTGATGAATGTACGTCAACGAAACCCCGTACTCCGAACCGTCACCCATCCGTTCACGGACCTTTTCGGGGAAGTCACCGCCGAGAACGACTCCGATATCGTCAATCCCGGCCTGTTTGAGATCTTCTATGACGTACTCTAAGACCGGCTTGTTCACAACGGGCAACAGCTGCTTCTGCGTAGCGTTGGTGAACGGTCGTAGCCTCGTTCCCGACCCGCCGGCGAGGATTACAGCTTTCATAGAGCCGTCATTTCACCGAGAGATATAGTGTCTTTGGTGGGCACGGTCTAGTTGACTGATTGTAAAATAAGCGGGCCGTAGCAAGAACTGCTAAAACACCTCCTAGCCCTCCTGAAGAACCAGTAGAAACGGACAGACGAGACGTTTCAACGTCATCTGGGCCGTCCGACACGGCCAACAAGCAGACGGTGTCGACCCGAACTGGGGAGCGAACGCCGAGCGCTCACGCGGCCCGTATTCGACCGAAATCGGTCGGTAGCCCGCGTGGCGCGTTGGGCGGCGGTTCATCGAGTACGGACCACCGATCGACGGCGTGTACGCGTCACCGTCTCTTCGGACCATCGAGACTGTCGGCGAAGTCCGTCGAGGGATCGATAGCGAGCCGATTCCTGAATCGGGGCTCGGCGAACAGCAGAACCGCGACCGGTTCGACGGCGAGCCGGAGACGATCCCACAAGAGCGGTTAGCCGACCGGTTCGGTGCGATTCGCCTCGGCCACGAGCCGTTCCTCCGCTCGTAGGACCCGCGTGTCGGGCGCCTCGCTACGGAATGTACCACCTACCAAAGTGCCCTTGCCCGGAGAACTGACAGAGGAGACGAACCAATGAGCCACTCGACAGAGTCCGAAGCCACGGCGCCTGTGCGAGGCGACGAGCGGACCGACGCGGCCGACTCGTCCGCCTCCGGACCCGCAGTCGCTATCATAATTCTGACCTGGGAGAACTACGAGGAAACCGCCGACTGTCTCGATTCGCTCCGGTCGGTCGACTACGACAACCATCGCGTCATCGTCGTCGACAACGGCTCCGAGGACGGTTCGGTCGATCGATTGCGGCGGGAGTACGGCTGGTGCGAGTTCGTCGTCAACGACGAGAACATCGGATTCGCCCGGGGAAACAACGTCGGCATCTCCCACGCGCTCGACACGGGAGCCGACTACGTGCTGCTCCTCAACGACGACACCCTCGTACGGCCGGACTTCCTGACGCCGCTGGTCGAGGCGATGGAGCGGTACGACAGGGTCGCCGCCGTCGGGGGCGTGAATCTCTTGCCCGACTCCGGCGAAATTCACAACGCGGGGTACGTCTTCCACCCGTGGCTCGCGGCCAAGGGCGAACTACACCGGGAACCGGTCTCCGACGAGCCCTATCCGGTCGATTTCGTACAGGCCTGTCTGATACTCCTGAATCCGGAGTTCTTAGAGGAGGTCGGGCTGTTGAACGAACGGTACTTCCTCGGGATGGACGACGTCGACCTCGCCTGGAAGGCGTGGTCGAGAGGGTGGAAGGTGCTGGTCGCACCCGAATCCCGGATATACCACCGCGTCGGCGAGACAGGGTCGAGTTCGCCGTTTAGCATCTACCACAAGACCAGGAACAAGCTCCAGTTCGCCGAGGAGAACCTCTCGCCGGCTCGCCGGCTCCCGCTGTACCTGTCGCTTCTGGCGTACCGATCTCTCCTGTCGATCTGGTGGGCAGTGTCCGGGAACCGACGGGCGATCCGATCGACGGTGCTCGGTGCGTATGACCATTACAAAGGCGTTGAGTTCCGGGATTACGAGGAACTCTCCGGATAGCAGGCGGGGGCGTGTCAGCCCTCCCGACGGACTGGGGGCTCAGTCCCTCAGCGCTTCGATCACCGCGTCGTACTCCGCCATGAGCGAGTCCCAGGAGTGTTCCGCCGCGATCTCGCGCCCCGATTCCCCGAGCCGTCGTCGGAGCTCCGGCGAGGACCGGAGCCGTTCGATGCCGCCGACGAACCCCTCGGCGTCGTCGCAGACGAGCGCCTCTCGGCCGGGTTCCACGGACAAGCCCTGGGTCCCGACGGTCGTCGAAATGACCGGGAGTTCGGCCGCGAAGTAGTCGAGCATCTTCAGTTTGGTCCCGGATCCGGTAGTTAACGGACAGAGAGCGGCGTCGGCGAGGTGTAACGCCCCGGCGAGGTCCGCTACGTATCCGGGGGCGTATACGTTGTCACCGGACGCAGCCGGGGGGTTCCGACCGAGGAGCAGGAAGTCGACGTCCGGCAGCGCTGGCGCGAGGTCGTCGATTATCAGCCTCGCCGCTCGGCGGTTCGGCGCGTAGTCGTACGACCCGAGGAAGACGCACGTGAACCCGTCTCCGGGTATCCCACACTCCCGGGCGGCGGCTTCCGGGTCTCCGCCGTGGCTTATGCTCCGGTAGTCACAGCCGTTCGGGATGACGAATGTGTCGGTCGCTGCCCCGACGTCGAACCGCTTCCTGTCTTCCTCCGATTGGAACACGGTCACGTCGGCGGTCTCGATGGCGTTCGCCTCGAACTCTCGGAAGTTCTCGACCAAGCGACGTCGAACGACCGACGGAACGCTCCGTTCGCGGAGGTATCCGTCGAGTATCTCGTAGTCGGCGTTGTGCTTGTTCAACAGGAGCTTGGCGTCGTGCGACGTCGAGAGTTCGGCGGCCGCGTCCGTGACCTGCGGGAACTCGCACACGACGACGTCGAATGAGACCGTCGTACGCTCTACGGGCTCGACCATCGCGTTCGCGAGGGGCTGTCGGAGCGGATGCCGGGCGGACACCGCGAACAGGCCCGTCCAGAGTTCGTCCCAGACCGGCTGGTGGTTAAACAGCGGGCTCGTCACGTCGATCGGTTCCATGTCGCCGTCGAGCCGTTGCTCCCCGGGGGGAGCGGCGACCCACAGGTCCCCGAGCGTGCTCAGCTTCTGTGCGGTCTTCCAGAGCCGAACCTCGGCTCCGTTCTTCGGCGGGTACATCGAGGTTCGGCTCAGTTGAACGATGTTCATGACGTAGCGGGCGGGGTCGTTACGGTCTCTCGGACGCGATCGTCCCGGGTTCGGCCGCCGGGACGAGGCGCCGAGCGGACGAACCGGCCGGGGCGTACTATCGTCGGTTCATCGGAGGGGAGCGCCCACGGTTTGTAAGTATTCGTCGCGTACTCCGCCGACGGCGGCCCGGTCACTCGTCTGGCAGGAGCCGCAGACGGGAGTTCGGTCATCACAACAACTCCCCGAGTTTGTTGACGTCGCGTACACCGACCTCGTCGAGCACGTAGAGGACGGCAACGTACAGTACCGCGCCGACGGCGGCCGCGAACAGCGACGCCGCGAGGCCGTAGGTTCCGGTCACGTACAGCACCGCGGTCGGACAGGCCATGACGGCACCGCCGATCAGCGCGTTCCGGAACGGAATCGTCGGGAACTGCCAGTCGATGTACCGCGAGGAGAACAGCAACGTGAACACGCAGTAACACATGTAGCTGAGCGTCGTCGCCACGGCGGCGCCCACGTACCCGAAGGCGGTGATAAGCGGAATGTTGAGGGCGACGTTTAGCGCGATAACGACGAGGACGCCGTACGAGAGTAACGATGTTTGCTCCTTGATCTCGATAGCGACCTGAGCGAGGTTCGCGAGCGCCCAGAGGAACAGACCGACGGCGACGATGGGGATGATGACGTAGCCGCTCGTGTACTCGTCCCCGATCAGAAGTGTGCTCACGGTCTGACTGAGGACGGCGACGCCGATCAGCGCGGGGACCCCCAGCAGGATGAAGTACCTGATAAACGCGGAGAGCATCTCGGCGATCTCGTCCTCGTTGTCCTCCTCCCACGAATCGATTATGATGGGCGACATCGCCTGAATCATCGGGGTGTAGGCCAGCCTGAGCCCGCGGTCTACGAGCATGTAGTTCGACGAGTAAATACCGACTGCGACGCTGCCGGCGAACACTTCGAGCAGCACCCGATCCGCCTGAACGAGGAACGCGTCTCCCACCACGAACCCGATCATCGGAATGCCGTATCCAGCGAGACGGCTGATTATCTCTCTGTCGACCACCGGAGCCGTCCGAACCTGTTTCGACGTAACGAAGATGAGGACGCAGGTGACGGCGATACCGATGGTGGTTCCCCAGACCCACCCGACGATGTGATCGAGAACGAATATCGCCAGCACGACTGAGAGTCCGAGCGCGACGACGGCCCGCACGAGCCGGAACAGGGTGACCTTCCGCGAGTTGAGGACCGAACGGAAGAACGCGAGAAGTATCTGTAGCCCGCCTCGAGCGAGGGCCAGCCCCAGCGACGCGAAGTAGAACACGGTGTACGGCCCCAGTCGGTGTCGCAACGCGAGGTAGCCGCCGATTGCGGCCAGTAACAGCACCGACGAGATCCCGAGGTACAGCGAGAACGTGTTCCGAATGACGAGCCCCTCGTCCAACTGGGGAGCGTACCGCAGCACCGAGTAGTCGAGCCACCCGTACAGAAGCGTACTAACGATTCCGGCGACCGCTAGCGAAAGCGAGTACCGGCCGAACATCTCCGGTTGAAACGTCCGAGTGAACACCATCAGCGCCACGAGCGAGAGTACCGCAGGAACGACGTGTGCGACGGAATAGAGGCTCAGGTCGCGGGAGAGTTGTCTGGCCCGCTCGCTCAGCCCCTCCGTAGTGCTCTCCATCGGATTACGTGACGGAGAGTGTCGTGGTAAGTAGTCCCCGACTACGAGACGGTCTCACGGCTTCGCTCGGAGTGAGTCGAGCTCGTCCGGACCGACCCGACCCGCTCGGATCGGTCATTCACTGCCGAAGAGATTTTTGAACGTCTCGGACGCCTCCGAGTGGATCTCCCACTGATCTGAGACGTATAGTTGACTCGGCCCGACGAAGTGGGGGCCGGCGACAAAGCACCAGACGTTGTGCCACGCGACTAGGTCGTCGTTCGACGCGATCCAGTCCGCGAAGCGCTCGAAGAACAACGGATTGTCTCCGCCGCCGGCGCCGTTCCAGTTCTGAGCCACGACGCCGTACTCCGGGAACGCGAGCGATTTCTCGTGATCTCTCGCGAACTCGGCCCAGTAGCTGAGGCCGAAGTCTTGGTTCACGAGGCGGTTCCAGTTCTCTTCTCGATGCTCCCGAACGCAGGCGTCTCCGCACTCGGCGGGGTAGTACTGCTGGGACTTGTCGTATATCGTCAGGCCGATCTGGTCGACCCACTCGTCTCCCGGGTACGCGTCCGTCGGATCCATGTGTCCGCGGCCGATGTGGGGTGCCCACACGTAGTCGAACGCCGCCTCGTCGGCGGCGTCCATCGCCCGGACGACCGCCCTCCACGCCCGTACGAACTCGTTCGAGCGGTTGACTGCGTTGTCAAACGCCCACCGTCCGTTCATCTCGTGGCCGATACGAAGCGTCGCGTCCGCCATTCCGTGGTCGATCAGGCTCCGAGCGAACGCTCGGTGTCGGTCGGCGTGTTCTCCGGCCGCGACGGCGTTCAGCGTGGTCTCGCTCGGCGGAAACAGTTTCATCGTGACCGCTATCTCCCGCTCGGACGCGATAGACCGTATGGGTCGCTCGAAGGGCATATTTTCAACGAGGTACTTGTCCCATCCGCTCGTCGGAACGTTGAACGAGTAGTAGTCGACGGATCGGCCGAACCACGATTCCCAGGGTTCTAACGCGCCTTCGTCACCGAGGTAGACCCCCACCTTCGGGCCGCTGTCGTCGGCCCCCTCGGTGTCGGTCTCGTCGGCCGGTTGGTCCCCCGACGTTTCAGAGGGGTTCAGACCCAAACACCCCGATAGCAGGCCGACTCCGGTTACGGCGCCGGCGGCCGTCCGCTTCAGGACTGAGCGTCGCTTCCGCTCTGCCGAGTCGTTCTCGGAAGCGGGGTCGTTCTCAGCAGAAGCGGATTGCCCCCTGTCCGTGGCTGCCGTGGACCCCTCCCGACGGCGAGTGTCGTTTGTCACACCGTTCGTGTCGTCTGCTTCATATATAGTAAGTAAACACGTTACATCGAGGTAATCCCTCGTCAAAGAGCGGACCCCGATGACCGGGTTTCCGTCGAACGGAACCGCCACTCGGACGAGTCGCCTCGAAGCCGTCGTATTCGGAGGTTATCCGCTCACTCGCGCCCCGTTTTTCCACCGTATTACTAATACCGTATCGTCTCAACTAGGTCTCAATCGCGACTGTCAGCGGCGGACGAACCGAGGTAACCATGAACGCGAATCCACTCGAAGTCCTCACCGACAAGGGGGTCGTGACCTTCCTCTCGATGTGTCGGTCCTACCTCGAGAGCGAGCTGTACAAGCGGACCCTCGACGCTCGGCACAACGTGTCCGTACACCCGTCGGCAGAGATCGATCCCGAGACGAAGTTCGACACGAGCGGAACGATAACCGTCGGTCGCGACTGTCGAATACGGAAATACGCGGTTATCGCTCCGTCGGGAGGCCGAATCAGTATCGGCGAGAATTCCCTCGTGAACGTCTTCGGGACGCTGATGGGGCACGGGCCGGTCGACATCGGGACCGACGTCCTGATCGGACCGCACACGACCGTCGTCGCCGGGAACCACACGTTCGACGACCCGGAAACGCCCATCGTTCGACAGGACGTCGTGGGCACGGGTATCGAGGTCCGTGATGACGTGTGGATCGGTGCCAACTGCGTCGTACTCGACGGCGTTACGCTCGGTGAGGGATCCGTCGTCGCGGCCGGCAGCGTGGTCACCGAGTCGGTTCCGGCCCACACGGTAGTCGGCGGCGCGCCCGCGGAGAAGATCGGCGAGCGGGATGGATCGCAGTCGTTGTAGTTCACGACATCTCGAGGCAAGCGACGGTAATGGCACCCTACCCGTCCGGATCGGGCGTCAGTTGTCCCACCACGGGGGATCGAGTCCCGGGCTGTTTGACCGGACGCGCGGCGTATTCGAGCCTCAGGACTGGCACGTTCGCTCGTCGCCCCCGTTCACCGGCGCATAATTATAAACGGGACGGCCCACGTGCCGACCACGAATGGCCGTCGGAATCCGACCTCAAGTCTCGAAGTATTTTCTTCCGGCGCTCTTGGCCGTCGCCATAGCCGTCACGACGACCGTCTTCGAGTTCCTGGGACCAGTTGCCGGTATCAAAAGCGGCTACGTGCTTCTAGGGTTACTGTTCGCGTCACTCGTCTATTACACGCACACGCCGTCGACGCTGGTCTCGAACGGCCTCGGATCGGCGCCGTACTACGGTCAGGTGGTGCTCGGCGTCGTCGCCCTGTCCATAGCCGCCGTGGCGGCGGCTTCGGTACTGCCGTTCGCAGACCCGTCTACGGTCCGAACGGGCGCGATTCTGGTCGGCCTCCCGGTCGGGTACACCTTACTCGTTCTCCAGATCGGCGAGCGGGCGGCTCCCGACTGGCTCCTGACCCAAATCCTCGCGCTCTTCGCGTTAGACCCGATCACCAAGGTCCTCTCGACTGACTTCTACTTCGGTCGGGGTGATATACCCAAACACGTCCGGTTCGCGGAGCTCGTGGCGACGACCGGTACGTGGAGGAGCATTCCGGAGACGACCCTCTACCATTTCTTCCCCGGACTCCAGACGCTAGTCGGGTCGGTGAGCCTCCTGTCCGGGCTTTCGACGTACGACTCGCTCGTCGCTACCGGCATTATCACGTACCTCGTTGTCGTCGTGGTCGCGTATCTGCTCGCCGGACAGCTGTTCGACGACCCGCTCCTGCCGATATGCGTCGCGTTGGGTGTCTCCGCGCTGGGGCCGATCCACCGGTACAGCGTCTACTTCTTCCCGCAGTCGCTCGCCGTCGGACTGGCCCTCGTCGTCGTTCTGGCCGCGTACCGGTTTGGCGGTGTTCCCGAAGTAAGACCCGGCTACCACCTGCTCGTCGCGTCGCCGATCGTCGTGGCGCTCTGGTTTACCCACCACCTGACCGTCGTTCTCTTCGCCCCGCTGGTTTTCTGTCTCGTTGCGATCCCCGCGATCGCCGGCCGGGTCGGATTCGACGACGTGCGCGGCCTCGGCCCGCTCCCGCTCGCGGCTTGGATCGGCGGAAGCATCGCTTACTGGCTCCTGACCGGAGTGTTCATCCAGAACCTCATTAACGACGTTCGGATGGTCGTCGGTCAGGGGCAGGTGAGCGACACCGATGCCGGCGCGCCTATCGTCTCGCTTGGCGCGGAGGTCCCGGAACCACTCGTCGGCGAAGCGCTGCGCAGTCTCCTCAGCGTCGGTGCCGTCTACAACGTTTTGCTCGTCTGCGTGTTCTCACTGGGCGCGCTGTTGCTGTTCGAGAGGCCGAACCGGTATCGCTCCCCGGCCGCCCTCCTCGTCGTCGGACTGTCGGGTGCGGGACTCATGATCAGAACGCCCATCGATATCCACGGCCTCGCGCGCACTCAGTTGGTCGTCAGCGTCTTCGTGGCCTTCGTCGTGGCCGTAACGCTACACCGACTGCTCCCGCTCTCGAGCGGTTCGATCCGGAAGGCGGGACCTGCGCTCCTGATCGTCGTGTTACTCGCGACCAGCGGGCCGGCGTCCGCCGCAGACGATCTCTACGGCCTACACTCGGGCCCCGACCTCTGGGAAACCCGGACGACACCCGAGACACAGAAGGAGTTCAGCGCCGCGGAGATGGAGGGGTTCCGCCTGACCGCCTCCTTCGCTGACCGGAACGAGATCACGGTCGGAACTGATTGGAACTCGGAGATCGGCCTCAGTCGGTATCGATACGGGCTGGCGGCCGAATCGTTCGCTGTCGAAGAGGGGCGGATCACGACGGACAGGGACGTGATACTCTACCGACAGCGCTGGGTCGACCGCAGCGTTCGGTTGGTCCCCGAACGGACGTCGTTCGTCACGCTCCTGATCTCGGACGGGTGGTTCGATCGAATGGTCGAGACCGAAAACAAGGTGTACACGACCGGTGATCTCGGCATGATCGCCGACCACTCAAACGCCACTTCCGTCGACGTGCGGGAACCGCAGTAGTCCCCGTCCGTCGCGTCGCGCGTCTCGGGCGGCGTCACGCGACGTGGAAGCGGCCGCCGGCCGCGGTCCGGGGATATGTTCCCTGGTGCTGGCGATAATGGCGGCCTATTCATCGGTAATGTTGCCTTTCGATTCGTCTCTGGCCCGCCGTCAGAAGACAATTGGTAAGTAAATGTACGCAATTGGCTCTCAAGATTGGGCAAACACTCAGTTAATGGTTAAATACTTTTAATTAGGAACAACTTATAGCGGGAGATGGATGAATTGGACTAGACAAGTCGGTTCGAGTGGAGAAACGTGTGATAACGACGGAAAACGAACGCGGACGGTGGTGTGAAATGGAGCACGGCGCGTACGTGATTTCCGAGTCGAGAGTACAACGGCTCGAAGACGAGTGGTTCAATGGTGCCGAGATCGACCTGGTCACGACCACGTTCACTGAGGGATTCCACGATGCGGTCGGCATCACGTGGGAACCCGGTGCGGGTGCGAGCGAGAAGCGCGAATCGCTCCGGCGAACGTTCGGGGAAACCAGTCGCCGAATGATAATCGCTTACGAGTTCGCGGGCGAAAACCGTGGTGCGTACGGTCCTCCGGCCAACGGTGAGTTCGACAGCCGGTACCGGCAGTTCGCCAAGGACTTAGTGGATATCGGGATGGGAGATTCGCTTATCGCCCCGAACCACGAGTTCAACCTCGATTGGGGCAACAAGTCGGCCTGGGACGACCCGGAGAACTACCGCGACGGCTACGCGCGCTGTGTTCGCGAGATGCAGTCCGTTACCGGGGCCGACTTCCGGTTCTGCTATGCGCCGGCCCGGAATCGGCTCGGCGTGGCTCCGGAAGCGTGGCCCGTCCAGTCCGACTACTGGCCGAGCGACGAGGAGCCGCCGATCGTGATGCCGACGTTCTACGACGCTGGACAGACGTACCCGGACGACCTCTCGTCGGTCAGTCAGACCGAGTTACAGGACCTCCGAGACCAGATCTGGCGGGAGAAGCACAAACCGTTACTGGACATGTGGAACGACTTCGCGACGTCGCGGAACGCGTCTCTGGGGTTCCGCGAGTGGGGAGTCGGAAACGACGAATACTACCACCCGGCCGGCGGCGACAACGCCGAGTTCATTCACCGGATGTTCGACTACATGCGGAATAACGGCGTCGAGTTCCAGGCCTACTGGAACGTGGAGTCGGGCGGCGGTGGTTCCCATCGAATCTGGCCAGAGGACGAAACGACGCTTACAAAAGCCGGAGAGGCGTTCAACGCCGAGGCGGCGGTCGACATCAACAGCACCACTGACGACGGGAGCACCGACGATGGGTCCGACGACAGTACAGACGGGACTACGGAGGCGATCGGAGGCTACAACCAACCGGCCTCGGGGACGCTGAACTGGCACATCCCGATGAACGAGAACTTCGCGGACATCGAGGCGGACCTCAAGTCGCTGGATCAGAGGCTGCGGAATCTGGAGTAGTCGCTCCTTCGTGCGCGAGCGGCGACGAGCGTCACAGCTCTGACGCGGGCGGCGGTTCGACGCGGCGCGACCGCGGTTCCGTCGTCATTTCCGGTCCACGTTCCACGGAAAGCACCGCATATACAAACGGAACGATGCCGAAGCGCTGACTGAACTCAGATGTCGGGTCTACACGAACTCGCTGGCGCGCTGTCCGCCCGGCTACCGCCGACTGACCGACTCGAACAGACGGCGGACGCGGCCCTGAAGATCCTCTCGTCTTGGTTTCCACACGGGACCGACGTTTTCGACGAGGAGTGGGACGTGCTCGTTATCCTCGACACGTGTAGGGCCGACGCGATGGACGAGATGGCCACAGAGTACGATTTCGTCGCGTCCGGGACGTCGGTGTGGTCGCGCGGTAGCGCGACCCGTGAGTGGGTTCCGCACACGTTCGACCAGTCCAACCTCGATGAGATACGGGACACGGCGCTCGTCACGGCGAACCCGACGAGCAGATGGGGACTCGGCCACGAGTCTCAGCCCGAGTGGCCGGAGTTTACGAAGCGGCTAACTCGCTGGGACACGGTCGACCCCGACGACTTCCTCGAGTTCGACGAGGTGTGGCAGTACGGGCCGAGGAACCCGTTCAGCGGAACGGTTATGCCGTACGCCGTCACCGATCGTGCCATCTCGGTGTGGCGGTCCGCCTCGCCCGACCGAATGATCGTCCACTATCTGCCGCCTCACAAACCGTACGGCGCCAAGGCGCTCCGCGAGAACCGCGCGCTGAACGACGTCGAACGATCACCCTGGAAGGCGCTGAGAGAGGGGACCCCCCGCGAAGCGGTCTGGGATCGATACCTCGACGAACTCGAGTTCGGTCTCGACAGCGTCCGGACGCTGGTTGAGGACATCGACGCCGAACGGATCGTTATCACCTCGGACCACGGCGAGGCGTTCGGTGAGTTCGGAGTGTACGCGCACCCGATGATACCGATCCCGCAGCTCCGGGAGGTTCCGTGGGTCGAAACGACCGGGCAAGGCCGCGACGAGTACACGCCGGTCCTCGAGCCGGCAAGCGGAAACGACGCCGTTGAAGCGGACGTCGAGGAACAACTCGAGTTGCTCGGGTATCGCTGAGCGGAGCAGACGGCGCTGCTCCGCGGACGGCCCGCCCTCTTACTGTTCGGTCACGTAACGCGAATCCAGAGGTGGACCTCTCGATAAGCGCTGTCTATCGAGGGATCGGCCGGTGGTTCTCCGACGTACAGCAGATAGGTCAACCGATAGCTCCCGGCACCGACCGTCGGCTCGATGGTGTGAGGTATCCGTTCTCGCTCCCCGTCGTCGAGATCGGCAGAGAACGTCCGGACCCGAGTTTCCGCGATCAGCGGGCCGGTCCCGTTGCCCCCGTCGAACTCTTGGAGAAGTACCTCGACCGTGTACGTTGTTCGTCCTCCCTCTTGATTGGTTATCCCGAGCGCGAACGACTCGTTTTCTCCTCGTGTTACGGTCTCCGGGTACTGCCTCGGGACGTACTCTCCGCTCTCGTTTTCCGACAGGAGATACAGTTCGGTGACTTCACTGCCCTGAGACGATCCGCCTCCGACTCCGACGGAGGCAGCTGCGGCGACTAGCGCCACCGCGAGGAGGACGGTGGCCGCGTTCGCCGTGGCCCCCTGATTCGCGAGTCTCGACCGGATGCGGGTCGTTACGGCCCGGTGCGGGGATCGCATTCGGACATCAGACGGCAGACCCGATCGCCGTTTCGCCGCCACCGGGAGCCCAACCGCGATGAGTACGGCCAGCCCGGTATACAGGTTGATACGAGAGATCCCGGGGAGCCAATACCCGAGAGCGAGTCCCAATAGTATCGTGATCGCAGCGCTCACGCCGAAGGAGAACACGAGTCGTTCGAGCAACCCGAGTCCACCCTCCGAGTACGCCGCAGCGGACGCGTTGTCCGATGTCTCGCCCGGGCGGAACCGCTTCGGGAACAGGGCGCTGAGGTAGACGTAACCGGGAGCAAAGAGGGCGAACACGAGCGAGACAGCGGGCCGAAGCGGCGTGTCCCTCAACGGAGCGACGAACACGAACACGGCTACGATGACGAGTAACGCCGCTATTGCGAGGAGATCTGCGATAGGGTCGAGGCTGTGTTCGTCGGCCGCGTCGGGTTCTCCCATTGTGCGGCCAGTTCGACCTCGAGGTTAAAAGTATAAGCGCGGTACGGAGTCGAATAGCGGGCTATCGGGCCTGTCGACCGAGTATAGCGGGTCCCTACCCGAGATCGGCGTTCTCCGTCACGACTCATCTCCGTCGACATCCGGTCGTCCAGTTCGGTTCGATATCGGTCAGTCACAGCCCGAGTACGCACGAGGTCGGTCTGACGCGTTCGACGGGGAACCGGTGATCGACGTGCCGGGTGATCCGCTCACCGATAGCCCAGATCCTCTAGGCGTGCCTCCACGTCCGAGTTCAACTGGCGTTCACCGGGCGATCGGCCGTCGGCACCGATGTCGGTTATCCGTTGGTTTGCGACCCGCTGAACCCGTCGTAGTTCGTCGTCGTCGTGGCTCTCCGGTGAGACTTCCTCACCCGACTTCAGGTCAGTAAGGCGCGTTTCGTCGAGGATGTTGTCGATCTCGTACAGCCAGGTGTCGGACCGGACGCCGACGATCGAGTCGCCGTGTACCTCGTGTTCCGCCACGACGTGGTCTCTGGCCCCTGGCTCGGGATACCGACCCGAATACTCGGCGGGAACGTCCAGTCCAGTTGCTCGATGGAACAGCGGGGGCAGATCTATGAGGCTCAACAGTTCATCGGTGGCTGCCGATAGATCGGTCGGTCCGTTGACCACCACAAGCGGGACACGTATCAGCTCGTCGTACATGCGCTCGGGCTTGCCGTACTGCCCGTATTCCCCGAACAGTTCGCCGTGATCCGACGTGAACACGACGAGCGTGTCGTCAAGGCGGCCACTCGATTCGAGCGCCTCCAGCAACCGCTCCAGTTGACCGTCGACGTACGTGATCGAAGCCCGGTACAGCCGTCGAATGTCCGCCATCTCCTCGTCGGTGAGGGAGGCCGAGTCGTCCAGTAACCGCGAGTAGAGTTCGGAGACGGTATCGATGTCGACGTGCTCGACACCGAACGCCGCCCGGTGCTCGGAGGGGGGATGACACGGATGGTGGACGTCCATGTAGTGAGCCCAACAGAAGAACGGATCCTCCGCGTCGGCCATCCACGCTATCGCGTCGTCCGTGATAACCTCCGCACTGACGTACGGACGCGGTTTGCTAGCGACCGTCCGATACGCGGTCTTGATGAACCCCGTCAGGTTGACCGTGTCATCGACCCGTTCGAGCCACGGGTTGTTGATCTCGATTCCCCGGGGGAACACCTTCGTCGCGACGCCCATCAACGGGTTCTGGTAGTCTTCGAACTCGTCGAAACCACGGTCGTAGTTGAAATGCGTCGATAGGAAGGGATTGCTGTGGAAGCCGGCGGTCGCGAACCCACGGTTCCCGAGCAGCGCTGCGACCCGAGGTCGGTCGGCCCGCAGCGGCCCGAGACCGCCGTAAGAGAGCGGCAGCGTTCCGGTCAGCATCGCCGGAAACGACGGCGTGGTTCCCGGACCTGTTGTGAACGCCCGATCGAAACTGACGCCGTCCCGTTCCAACTTCGGCCCCGCGACGAGCGTGTCCTGCATCTGCTTCCAAACGTCGTACCGGAGCGAGTCACACGTGACGAGCAGCACGTTGTCCACCGACCCGCGAGTCATGCTGCCACCGTCTGTCCGTCCGGCTCGGCGAGCATCTCGTGGTACCGGTCGATAGAGGCGTCTTTTACGAAATTCTCCTCGAACGCCTCGCGTGCGTTGGCACCCTGTCGGTCCACGAGCTCCGGGTTCTCCTTCCAGCGTTTGATCACGGCGGCTAGCTCCTCTACCGACCCCTGTTCGACGTGGACGCCCGCATCGAAGCGGTCGACGATTCGGGCCTCGTCGTCGTTCGCGTTGGCGATGGTCAACACGGGTTGCCCCGTCGCCATCGACGTATAGAGCTTGCTGGAGACGACGATACCTTCGAACCCCTCTTTGACCGCGACGACGGAGACGTCGGCGGAAGTCAGGCTGTACGGCAGATCTTCGTACGGCTGGTACGGGAGGAATCGGACGACGTCTCCCCGCAGGCCCTGCTCTTCGGCGAGCTCCACGATACGCTGTTTGTTGTCTCCCTCGCCGATGATGAGGAACCGAACGCCCTCATCCCGGAGTTCTGCCGCCGCTCTGACCAGCGTCTCGAGGTCGTGGAACTCGGCGATGTTTCCGGAGTAAAGCACCGTGAACTGATCTTCGAGCCCGTGTTCTTCGCTGAACCAGTTGTCCGATTTCGCCATCGGAGTGATGAACTCCTCGTCTGCCCAGTTGTGGATGACGTGGGTCTTGTCGGCGTCGAACGACGGCCCGCCCTTCTCGCTGATCCGCTCTTTCATCACGGGTCCGAGCGCGACGACGTGCTCGGCTCCCAGCAGCGCTCGTCTGTCGAGAGCTCCCCAGATCCGATCGAGGACGCCGTCCTTCCGGAAGTATCCTAGCTCTGCCGGTTCGTCCGGGTACAGATCGTACGCAATGTAGGTGTACTCCCACCCTCTGACGGTACACACGAACCACATCGCGACGGGCATGAACGGCGGGCAGGTCACGAACACGACCTTTCGTTCGCGTTCGACGCGCTCGAAGAGCAGCAGTGCGGTCATCCAGACCGTGAACAGCGCCCAATTACTCAGTCGGCGGAGTATCGACGTCTGTCGGAACTGCGGCGCGCCGATTCGACGGACCAGAACGCCCTCGTGGAGTGATCGTTTCGGCTGTCTCTCGTTGTCCCCACTGTGGTAGTTGGGCTGGCCAGTGTACACAGTCATATCGAGGCCTCTGTCGTTGAGTCCGACCGCCAGCTCCGTCATCAACTGCCCCGTGGACGCCGTATCCGGATGGAAGTATTCGGTGACCAACAGGTACTCCGGTTCGCGTGTCATCTATCGCTCGTGGAGGAGTGTCTCGAGGTTCGATTTCACGTGCTCTCTGTCCTTCGCGTCTGTGTACCAGTCGACTGTCGCTTCGAGACCCTCTTCGAGGGAATATTCCGGCTCCCACCCGAGGATCTCCGCCGCTCGAGAGGTGTCCGCTGCGCGGTGGCGAACGCCGACGGGCTTGTCCGTCATGTGCTCGATCTGTCCCGGGTCCTCGCCGAGACACTCGAATATCTGCTCGACCACCTCGTTGATCGATACGTATCGGCTGATTCCCGCGTTTACCGGTGTCCCGTCGGTGACGTTCTCTGCCGCGAGACGGAGCGCGCGCGTGATGTCTTTGACGTACGTGAAGTTCCGAGTCTGTTCCCCGTCGCCCCAGATCTCGAACGGGGTCTGCTCGGCGTACGCCTTCGCGATGAGCGCGATGATCGCGTGGGTTTCGTTCTCCCGCGGCCCGTACGCAGTGAAGATGCGTACGATGCTGGCGTCGATGCCGTACTGTTCGTGATACGCCCGTAGCGAGCGTTCGCCCATCAGCTTCGCCCACCCGTAGACCTCGTCGGCGTACGCGCCGCCCCGTTCGTCGAAGCTCACCATGTCCTCCCGGAGACGTTGCTTTTCCTGCTGTATGTCCGTCGGGTACGCGCACGCGCTGGAGGCGAAGGTTATTCGATCGACGCCGTTCTTCGCCGCGGATTCGTACACGATGTTGTCCAGCGCCATGTTCGTGGCGCAGTTCGCGGGGTAGTTCGAAATGTAACCCCGCCCCCCGTGGTCCGCGGCGAGGTGGAAGACCGTGTCCACGCCCTCGGTGGCACGGTTAGCGAAGGTGACGTCCTTGAGGTTCCCGTCGAGGATCTCGATCCGTTCGGCGACCGAGTCGAGGTTGTCCCGCGTCCCGCTGGAGAAGTCGTCGGCGACTCTGACCCGCGCCCCGTGGTCCACGAGGTCCTCAACCAGGTGGCTGCCGATGAACGACGCGCCCCCCGTGACGAGCACGCGCTCGTCACGCCATTCGCTCACGACGACCCCCCGTCGGCGGAGACCCTCGCTTTCGGCGTCGCTTCGAGCTCCCTCTCAGCCCACTGGTAGACCTGCGAGAGTCCGGAGTCGAGCGGCACCGAGGGGCTCCAGTCGAGCGCGGCCTCCATCTCGGTCATGTCACAGGCGTACTTGTCGGTCCCGGTGGGTTTCGACCGGTCGTACGACAGCGAGAGATCCTTGTCGCTGATCTCGATTATCCGCTCCGCGAGCTCGCGTATGCTGATCACTTCCTTCGAGTTCCCGAGGTTTATCGCCTCGCCGTCCGACTTCGTGGTCACCACTTCGATCATCCCGTCGACGAGGTCGGTCACGAAGATGAACCCGCGCTGCTGAGAGCCGTCTCCGAACAGCTCGACGGACCCGCCCTCGGGCGCCTCGATCACTTTTCGACAGAGCGACGGGATCACGTGACTACTCTCGGGATCGAGGCTTTCGCGCGGGCCGTAACAGTTGAAAATCCGCACGCTGCTCGTCCGCAGGTCCGTGTCGGCGTGATACGCCTCACAGGCGACCTCGCCGAGGACCTTCGCCCATCCGTACGTGCTGTGTGGGTCGGCGGGGAACCCTTGGTCTTCGGAGAAGCGATTCAACCCGTCGTGTTCCTGTCGGTAGATACACGCGCTCGAAGCGAAGAGGAAGCGATCGACGTCGTTTATCCTGGCGGCCTCGAGCATGTGTTGGTTCATCAGGACGCTCGGTGTGAGCCCTCCCACGTTCTCTTGTTTGATGTAGTGGATACCCCCGACGCTCGCGGCGAGGTGGAACACGTCGTCGACACCTTCCGTGGCCTCGACACACCCCTTCTGTGTGGTCAGGTCGACCGGGAGCAGCTCGATGTCCTCCGAGACACCGGCCAGATTGGACGCGTCTCCCCGAGAGAAGTTGTCTGCGACTCGGACCTCAGCCCCAAGAGACAGTAGCTTCTCAGTCAGGAAAGACCCGATAAAACCGGCTCCTCCGGTCACGAGAACGGTGCGGTCGGCGAGTCCGTTTGTCATAATTCCAATGGGTAAAATCCACGGTCAGCATATTGTTATGTAGAAATTATCGAACTCTTCGAGGGGCAAACCCGGGCATTCCCCGCGAGCGCCGGCCCGTCCGTCTATCGTGTTGTCGTCCCGCGCCGCGGAACTGCCGGCAGTGTCACTCATGGGGCCAATCATCGCGAACGACCGGAGTTAACGGGACGATGCGTGAGCGAGCTTCGGCCGTGTCCTGGATTCGCTCCGTCGAGACGGCGCCCGCACGAGTCCCGCGGCCGCCCGGATCTCTCGGAGAGACGGGACCCGTGTCTGACCGCTCCTAACACACCGAACGCGATAGGCCCGGCGTTGCGGCGCCAGATGAGTGCGGAACGGGTCTGGTTCCGGGTACGTCTCTCTTACTGACGTCCCGGCTCGTCGCGAACCTTTCCGGCGATCTGCGGACGGACAGAAATCGCCGAAAACGAGCGGTAGGAGTACACTATACCCTAGTTCGTGGAATGTATTCGAATGCGAACTGGCTGTTAAGCTCCCACTCTCGGTAACCAAAGCTGGCTAAACGGATAGATCTGGTAAGAACGATTAAGACGCGTTTGTGCTGACTCCCAAACGCCATGGACGAAGAAAGTGATCATCGGTATGATCGCATTATCGAAGGGTTCAGCAGTGTTAGGGGACTCCTACCGGGAACTGATGCCGAAGAGACTGCCGACAGCGACCCGTCAAGCCGCGCCAGCCTCTCTCGCCGGTCGTACCTCGCCGGCGCCGGTATGGCGGCGGCCACGCTCGCCGGGTGCGCGGGGCGTCCCGGAGGGACCGTCGTCAAACCGGTAACGGTGTTCAGCTACGGCGGCGGTGCAGCGCTCCGGCAGACAGAGACTACGTTGGCGTCGATTACCGAATCCGAGCCGAACGACACCCGGCAGAACGCGACGCGCGTGCCGCTAGGCACCAGGGTCGACGGCTCTCTCGAACCGAGCGACGGCGACTGGTACGCTCTCGACGTATCGAGCGGACAGCAGATTGCCGTCACCTTCCAGCGGACCTCCCAGACGGGAGTGACCGCGGTCATCGCTTACGACCCCGACGGGACCTTCAGCAATCTTCGGTACGTCACCACAGATGAGGTGGTCACGTTCGAAATGACGGCCGAGACCAGCGGGACCCACCACGTTCAAGTCGTGGATACGCAGTCGAGCGACGCTGCGTATACGTTGTCACTCGAAACTGCGTCAGCGAGCGATTCGACCGACACGGATTCCGGAACCGAAACGCCGACCTCGCCGTCGGTCGAGGACGACTACGGTCAACAGGGGTACGGGGAATACGGCTACGGCGGAATCGAGGCCTGACCGACTGCGACGGACGGTCGAGTGGGGTAAACGGAGTCGGAGAGCGCGTCGAGAGAGACGAACTTTCGGCGTGCCACGTGTCGACTTCGGTCGGGCATCGAAGTGTTCGGACCGGCGCTCACGGCTTCGGCTCAGCGAACGGACGAGCCGGTGACTGAGAGGCCGGAACTATTCGCCAAGCTAGCATGGTCCGACTCGTCGCACGTTCAGCGACTGCGCCGTGAGGGACCGTGGCCGCCGTGCGATGAGCCACCGGGTGTCACTGCCGGACGGCGGTGGTGTCAGGGCCACGACTGTCGCTACCGGGCGAAGCGGATCGGCATGCCTCTCACATTACCCTTGAGGGCGGAGGCCCCCGATGTCTCTTACAGGTAACTGACACTGTGGGTCCGAACCGCGTCAGTTGGCCCTACTGATACGGCGAACACACCTTCGCTAGGCCCTCGGAAAACGAGGTCTGTGGCTCCCAGCCGGTCACACCTCTCAGCTTCGTTATATCTGCGTACGTGTCGTGAACGTAGACGGATTCGGGAATCGGATTCTCGACGTAGGTCGGGTCGATGTCAGTGCCGAGCTCCTCATTGAGCATGTCGACGAGCGTGTTGAAACTGTACGCCTCCTCGGTGCCGACGTTATAAATACCGCTCAACCGCTCTTGGCCGGCGGCCTCAAGCGCTCGCACCACATCGTCGACGTGCGTGAAATCTCGCGTCTGGGTACCGTCGCCGTACAGTTCGGGCCGCCGACCGTGTGCGATGTCGTCGGCGAACTGCGCGACCACGTTGGCGTACTCGCCTTTGTGCCCCTCGGCGCCGTCGTACCCCTGATACACTGAAAAGAAGCGCATCCCGGCCGTCGCCATGTCGTAGTGACTTGAAAAGTACTCTGCGTACTGCTCTCGCGCGAGTTTAGAGGCCTCGTATCCGGTGTTGACCGCGATATCCATCGACTCGGGAGATGGTTCGGTGCGGTCGCCGTATATCGATGAAGTCGACGCGTAGACGACGGTGTCACATCCGTCCCGACGGGCCTGCTCGGTGACGTTAACGAACCCCTCGACGTTTACGCGAGCACCTAACTGTGGATTCTCTTCGTGCATGGCGTACGAGGACAGCGCGGCGAGGTGATAGACGACATCGACGTCCGTTGGAAGGCCCTCATCGAGAACACTCCGATTGCGGTAGGTGACTTCCTCCGCGAGGTTCTCAGGAGTTCCGAGGTACTCGTCATCGATAGCGATCACATCGTTGTCCCGTGCCAGATGGTTAGCCGCGTTCGCTCCGATAAATCCGGCACCACCAGTCACCAAGACACGCTGATTCTTCATGTCGGCACAGTATCCGAGGTCCGAGAAAAGTAATCGGACCATATCGGGGACAGAACGGGCACAGCGACCGACGTTCCCGTTTGACACGACAACTCCGAGCCTCCAGAACAGGCCACCTCGGCTCCGTTGAGACTCTCTGTTTCAAATTTCAGTACAGTAACGCGTGGGGGGGCTCCGGCGAGTCTAAACCCGCTTGAGACGACAGGTGAGCATACGCGGGGAAGACACAAAACCCCCGTCTCGCCGGCGAGACGCTGACGTTCGATGTCGAAATCCTCGAGCTCAACTGAGAACCCGACCGATTCGGCGGTCGTGCAGGTCGGCGCTCGCGGCGTTTTCCGTATATACTTATCCTGCTGCTTGGCGTATCGCTTTCATGTATTCGCGTCGCACCCACCTCTTCGTCGTGGCGTTGCTTGTCGTCCTCGCGGGCTGTGCCGGCGGCGGTGGTGGCGTACCAAGCGCCGAGGACGCCGACTCCGCGGGCGGATCGGCCGGGACTGACGACGGTGCGACCGGCGACGAAGCGAGTGACAGCGACGCGTTCGAGTTGGGCGACCCCGAGCGCCTGCTCCGCGATGCGGGGAGTTTCACCGTCACGTGGTCGTACAGCGGTGTCGACGCGAGCGGGGCAGAGATCGAGGTCACCCGCGAGTTCTACGCCGACCTCGAGGCCGAGCGATCGTACACCCGTACTACGTCCGCAACCGACGGGCAGGCGGACGGCGGAAACATTGAGCAGTTCGTTGACGGTGGCGTGACGTACGTCCGCTTTGGTACCGGCGACGACGCGTTCGTGTCGTCTCAGGAGGGATCATCGGAGGTGCTTGGCACCGCCATCGCGCTCTCTCAGGCCCGCGCGTACGGCGCCGACGACGATCTGGTGTCCGCCGGGACCGAGACGTTCGACGGCGTGACGGTGGACCGATACGAGCTGTCGGCCACTGACGAAGCGCTGATCCGGGCCGGATCGGTCTCCGCGCAGGGCGAACCCGGCGACTTCGAGGTGACGAACTTCGAGTACGCCGTCTTGGTCGACGAAAACGGCCTTTCGCGCCACGAATCGTGGCAGTTCTCCGGGCGAGCGGACGACCAAGCGGTAACCGGCGCGTGGGAGTTCTCGCTCACCGGCGTCGGTTCGACCACGGTTGAGGTGCCCGACTGGGTAGACCAGGTAGAGACCTAGTCGGTCGACCTCGTCACTCCTTCAAGCGCAGCAGGAAAACGTATGGGTTGGGGCGGATACTCCGCGGACTACGCGGGGTTCCTTCTCTCCCGGTTTCGCCGGCGAGGCGTCTTCTGAAGGGGGTCTGTGACAACGATGACCACGGACAAAGACGATCTCGAACCCATCGAACCGGGGACCGCGCAGGAGCTGTTCCTGGATCACAAGGCGACCGACTGTACCGATTCGACCGTTCGGAACCACCGGTACCGACTGAACCCGTTCGTTCGGTGGTGCGGTGAGAAGGGTATCGATAACCTCAACGACCTCACGGGCCGGGACCTACAGCGCTATCGGCTCTGGCGGAAGGAGGACGGCGACCTGAGTAAACTCACGCTCCGCATGCAGATGTCCACGCTCCGCGTGCTCCTGAAGTGGGCCGGGTCGATCGAAGCGGTGCCGCAGAACCTGTACGACAAGGTGATGGTCCCGCGGGTCCGCCCGGAAGAGCGGCAGCGCGACGAGACTCTCGACGCCGACGACGCGCAGGAGATATTGGAGTACCTGTCGAAGTACGAGTACGCGTCGAAGGAGCACGCGGTGATGGCGCTGCTCTGGCAGACGGGAATCCGCGTCGGGTCCGCGCACTCGCTCGACGTGGACGACGTCTTCCTCGACGAGAACTACGTTCAGCTGATCCACCGACCCGACGAGGGGACGACTTTGAAGAACGGGAAGAGCGGTCAGCGCCCCGTCGCGCTCACGCCCGACGTCTCCGAAGTGCTCGCGGATTACATCCGGACTCATCGCAAAGACGTGACCGACGAGCACGGACGAGAGCCGCTGTTCACCACGGCGTACGGCAGGATGCACGGCAACACGATCCGGCGACTCACGTACCGCGTGACCGCCCCGTGCTACCGTGGCGTCGACTGCCCGGACTGCGAGGGGGACGAGTCGAAGTGCCCCGAGGCGGTCAGCCCGCACGCTATCCGTCGAGGGAGCATCACGCATTTCCTCACCAGCGACGTGCCCGTCGACGTCGTCAGCGACCGGATGAACGTGAGCCGGAAAGTCCTCGACCAGCACTACGACAAGCGGTCCGAGGAGGTGAAAATGGAACAGCGGCGCGGGTACTTAGACGACATCTGACGGTCGAACCGTCGTAGCGACCACCGCTGACATTTTTCATTGAAGACGCGGCGAGACTGCCGCATGTTCGACCCGCAGCGCGGATTCGTGGACCCGCTGCTCGCCTGGCACGAGCGGCACGGTCGTCACGACCTGCCGTGGCGAGAGCCCGACCGAACACCGTTCGAGATACTGCTCGCAGAGGTCCTGCTACAGCGGACGACCGCCGAGGCGGTCGCGGGTGCGTACCGACCGTTCGCAGCTCGGTATCCCACGCCGGGAACGATCGCGGCCGCCCCGACCGAGGAAATCGAGGCGCTCGTCGCACCGCTCGGGCTCGTGAAACGCGCCGCGTACCTCCGACGGTGCGCCTCCGAGATCCTCGCGTGGAATTCGGGCGACGTGCCGCGCGAGCACTCGGAGCTGGTGAACCTCCACGGGGTCGGCGAGTACACGGCTCGGTCGGTCTTGATACACGTTACAGGGCTCGGAATCGCAGCTGTCGACACGAACGTCAAGCGACTGCTGTCCCGGTTCTTCGGCGTGACGGCGGACCGGGACCGGATCGCCGTCCTCGCCGACGCGCTGGCTCCTTCGACCAGGAGTGGAGACTTCCAACACGCGATGCTCGACTTCGCGGCCGAGGTCTGTACCGCCGGCTCCCCCGCGTGTTCCTCCTGTCCGGTTCGAGAGCCCTGTGCGAGTTCTGAAGGGTAATTCACAATCGAAACGACAGCCCGAGACTTCTGCGCTCCGCGATTACCGTGCCCCTCCCGCGTGAGGGGAACCCGTCACCCGCTCAGGCGGGAACTATCCCGAGCAATCCGAAGTTCACCGCGAGCATCGTCACGAAGAGCGCATACCCGGCGACACCTTTCGCGGCGCGGCCCGGGCTCGGAGTCGTGACACCGCTCTCCCCGGACGACATCGCTTCGAGTTCCTTGTGAAGTCGACCGGCGGTCTGGGACCCGAGTGCCGTGGTGCCCGCGACCGCTGCCGTTCCCGGGCCGAAGACTGCCGTCGGACCGCCTCCGAAATCGTCTAGACTCTGCTGATCCGAGTCTTTCTCTTCCGGCGCTTCCGGTGTCTCGTCGGGTTCGTCTTCGGTGCCTGCCGCTCCGACATCTTCGTTGTCCGTCGCGTCGCCGGAGATCGGATCAGTACCTGAAGTCGCACCATCCGATTGGAGTCGCAGCAGCGCTTGCGGATCGATCATCCCGTCCTCGTCGATCAGGACATCGGGCATCTGGTCCACGTTCAGCGTCTCCTCCTGATCCCCGTAGCCGGGGAACAGCTTCTCGAACACCTTGAGCCGGTGTTTCCGCTTCCGCTCCTTGCTACGCGTGTCGTAGTGTTTGTTCAACACGGGGACCGAGACATCGACGCGGTCGGCAAGCAGTTCCTTCGATACGCCGCGGTCAATCTGCGACTCTATCGAGTACCGGCGAAGGGGATGCGGACTGTGACTCGAGGGGCACTCGCTCGCGTTCTCATTGAGATATGCACTACAAGTGTCGATCTCTCGGTCATGCGGGCAGTGATCTGCGTAAGTACACGGCCGGGTCAATTTATATAAGTCTCGACGAATTGTGTCCGTCGACGGTCGCCCGTTCTCTGTTGTGAACAACGGTTTCCGACCGAACCGATCGGTCACGTCTTTCCGAGGATTCTTCATGTAGTCACGGATGAGATCGGCCAGGCTGTTCGAAATATTAATATCCCGTTCCCCGTCGCTTTTGTTTTTCAATGGAGTTCCTTTCTCTCCTAGCTCCTCCGCCGGACGATGACGAAATCGAATTAGCGGTTCTTCGCCGTCGAGTTCAAGATCACCGATATCGATCGCTCGAACCGCTCCGACGCGACATCCGAGCTCCTCAATAATCTTGTACTCAACGTGGCGACGAGACGCGTATTCGTAGTTCTCAAGATACTCTTGCGCCGCTTTGACTTCTTCTTCTGTCGGTTTCTCGTAGTTTACGTCTTCATCGTCCGGGACGTTTGGCATCGGCGTTTTGTCCGGTGTACCGGGTGCTACAGCTTCAATCCGCACACAGTAAACGAGAAACCGCCGGAGAACTCCGAGAATACCGTTCAGACTCACGGTGTTGTTGTCGGTCGTCTCCTTACACCATTGTTTGTACCTGCTGAGTTGCCTACCGCGAACCACGTTCATATTGCGAATCGCTTGGTGTTCGCTCCATTCTACGAAGAGGTTAATCCCCTTCCGAATTGTTTTAAGCGTATCGAACGACGAATCTTCTCGCCGTTCTTTCAAGTAGTCATCCCGCGCTGTCCTCGGATCGATCGGATCTAACTTCTCGTCCGTCATTATCGAAGCAAACCTTGTTTTTTCTACCTATGTATAAGGGTAAGCCATAAACTGGTCACAACCACGTTTCTGACACCTCAAACAGCTACAGATGTGTTGTCATCGTCCTCGGGATTGAGATCACGCGTATTTCGCCCTTACAGGGTCGATTACATTTCGAGTAGACGCGGTGCGGCCGCCCTGAATGACTCCTCCAATAGTTGTACTAAGGGGAAGGGGGGGGGGGTGTCCCGAGTGTAAATGGTTAAAAATGGCTTTGAAGAGTGTATTGGTGGGGTGTACTACACACAGACAGTTGATCGGGGCGTGTCCCGAGTGTAAATAGTGACATATGATATTGGAGAATATTTGATCGAGATCTTCTGTAGAATAAAATTGGGAGGGGGGTGTCCCGAGTGTAAATGGTTAAAAATAGCTTTGAAGAGTATTTGAGAGGGGTGTACTACACACAGACAGAGGGTAGGGGCGTGTCCCGAGTGTAAACAGTTCCAAGCAGGCGACTCAAGCAAACTCTGGTGGGTCCATTTTGATCGATCTGGGCATACACCCAATCAATTGAGCTACCGAGAGACGGTTTTATTAGAATTTAGTCTATGAGTAAAATAGGCCACTAACACATCTCATGACCATCCTCTGGGTCCACTATTAAAATATATTTGTCATATAAACTACGTATAGTATTCAGACAAGAGAAAATGAAATATACAATTTTTCAAATCTATGTCAAATAAACAATACACTTGGGCGGGCAGATATACAACGATCTTTTGCACTTTTCTCAAATAGAGACGATACCCTGATTCTAACGGATCTTTGCATTTTTCTTAAAGTCATCATCAGAATACGGTGTGCGATTTTAACGAAGCCTTTCATTTCTCTCAAAGACAATTTTTGATGATCTAGTCACTAATCCGAGAAGTCTATTCTAGCACGATAAGTATTATATTTCATACCTTTTAGGATTGAGATAGAAATCCAACACGGTGTGCGATTTTAACGGACCTTTGTATTTCTCTTAAAGTCGCAATCGGAACACGGTGTGCGAATTTAACGAACCTTTGCATTTTTCTTAAAGACGTCTTTGGCTAGCGATTTCCCCTGACTTTACCAAGTTGTATTCGAGCACCTACCCGGCCAGTATTGGATCAAACTAACTCTCGATTATCCCCCGATTTTAACGGACCTTTGCATTTTTCTTAAACTCAGACGCTTGTTTTCGGGGAGTCTGAAAATCCTACCAAAACAGTGGCGCTGTTTCTAAGAGCTTTAGAAACAGCGCCAAGCAATCTAAACGCATAGATTATGTTTGGCGCTGTTGTTGTACCCCCCGATCTCGTCCGAAAGAGGGTACTGTTATAGAGGTGTTTGGGGGATTTACCCCTGGGCCTGTTGTCCGCTTGCTGCGGGACGGGCAGCACTGGTCATGCGCCTCAGTGGGGAGGCTTGGTAGCTCATACTATCGTAATTATGATGTATTCTAATTCGTTCTGAGAAGCAGGAGCGATAGTCCGGTCTATTCGGTACGATGAGTTTTCGTGTTTTCCGCTCACGCGGTCAGGTCTTGTGACTGGTTGCCCCAATCGAGTTTGTTTCGCCCGAAGTCATGGTCAACGGTAAACCGCCTAACTTCAGTTCCCGCTGTACCGTCCACCAAACGTTGCGAAGTGGTCAACGAGCTCCGCCTGCGCCGCCTCAAGTTCGTCGACCGATCCGACGTGCTTGTAGAAAACAGTGTTCGAGTCGAACGGATTACCCGCCGTTGAAAGCGACCAGTCACCCTCACGCGTCCGGTCAACAACCGCTTGGTCAACAGCTTCGTCAGCACCTTTGATCTTGTAGCCGAACGCTCGCAGCGCACCGTCGACGTCGGTTCGATCGTAGTCGGTCGGAGACATCCAATACAGGTGTACGTTCAGTCGCTGCCTGTGATTCGCCGGTGCCTTCGGTCCTTCCATCTCGTGATTGATGCGATGAATCGCAAGTGCTGACCCGGAGTTTTGATTGGTCTTCACGCTCATGTCCGTCTCCGGATCGAAGAGCGCGGGCTGTTCATCAACCATCTCCTGGTCGAACACGCGGAGGCGTGCCTCGATTTCGTCTTCGAACTGCGAAATCAGTTGGAGTGCCTTGAGGTAGCGATCCGAACGCAACCCCTCGGTCAGAAACTCGCCGGTCATAGGTCGAGTCTCGACCGGAGATATGTTAATTGTTCGTCGAGTGTGTCCGAGACAACGATCGGTCGCACCGTCTCAACGACACCTGATGAGTCGACCATCCGGTCGATCACAGGCTGCGATTGGAAGCCCGAGATGTGCTGTTCAACCGCCGCACAGAAGAGATACGCGTTGGCTGCCCAGTGATCATCAACTATGTCGCCTCGCTGTAGTACCGCTCGAACCGCTGTAGCGACGTCCTGCCAGTATAGTATGGTAATTGGTCCCGATTCGTCCCACACGATCTCACGCGTCCCGTCCGCGTGCTCATCGATACTTGGCGACACAACTGCGTTGAGACGACCACGCTGCCGCTTCGGTAACAGGAGGGCGTGGTTCCATCCTACGTTATCGTAATGCCGTTCGATGAGCCGCGCCGTCTCCGGAGTTTTCCGATAGTTCTCATCGCCGAGTTTCACTTCGATTGAGACCCCGTAGTCGGGATGCCGAACCAGAATATCTGCCCGGCGTCGCCCACCGTCTTGTTTCGGGAGTCGAGCCTCACGGAGTACTTCGTTCGGTGATTTCTCACTCGGAACGCCAAACAATTCTCTGACGAGCGCCGCAGATGGTTCAAGTAACTGCGCGAGCCACTGCGACCAGTCTAGTTCACCGCTCGGTTGTACTGGCCCCCGAAGCGCTCGCGTCCCTGTTATGTCGGCAGCCAACGGGTCCGTCTCAAAGGGAGCCGCGGATGTTGCCCACGACTCGTTGGATTGTTCAAGTAAATCAGCGATCTCGATTGCATTCTGGTGGCCCGCTTTACTGAAGGCATCCCACCACGTATCGAGTTCGGTCCACCACTCGGTCAATTGGTCTTGGTTCGTAACTTGTAGGGGTGGACTACAGAACAGCGTGGACTTTGCGTTCAATCCGGCTTGGGCCACTGAATCAATCGCTTCCCACTCCTGTCCCGGTTCCTGTAGCACTCTCTCCCGATCAGACCGCTGCGTCCCCGCACTGCTTCCGGAGCCGAGGTACGCGTCAAACCAGGGATCAAGACGTGCCCAGTCACTCGGCTCAACGTCGCTACTCACAAGCCGACAGACTCAACGAAATTATAAAACTGCTTGCCAGGGTCACCGGGGTATTTAGTCGACGTCTCGTGAGAGATTCGATATGCCCTCCACGGACACCACACGAGTAGCCCCCAGCCAACGGTGGGAGACGACCCTTCACGGCATTCGTCGGCTGCCGCACCGGACAGCCGCGTTCATCGTCACGATGCATCCTGCGGTCTGGGTCGGCCTTTTCGTCGCGCTCCCGCTCGCAGTCTTCGGGTCGACGACCGTCTTCGGTTCGCGGGCAGCCGTCGGGTACGTCATCGTCTGTGCGTGTCTGTGGTTGATGGTGTGGTTTTCGAGTGCGGGGCTCAAGACGAACCGCTACCGGCTCACTCCCGAGACTCGCACCCTGGTAATCGAACCCGAGTTCGACGACCCCGAAACCGAGCAGTTCGCGGCGGCGACCGGTGCTGACGAACAGACGATCGACCTCACCGAAGTAGAGTCCCTACAGTTGATTCCGCTCGGGCCAATCGTTGCCGCTCGGGTCCGCTACCGGTCGCTCACTCTCACGAAGCCAGAGGGGTTCCTCATCCCGCGTGGACAACTCCGCGAGATTGCCGCCAGCTTTCGATCGTGTGGCGTGTCGGTCCCCGAACTGGTCGCCGGCGACCCTCCGACACTACAGCGTCGACCGCTCCGTGCTGTAGCTCGGATCGCGGCGACGCCGATACTGATCGGCGTACTCCCGATTTACATCGTACAGGTTCGACTCGACATCGACGTGTGGCCGTTTCTGTTCGGGTTCATACTCGTCACTTGGGTCGTGATCGTTCGCCACCTCTCAGTTCGGTTCGGGATTCGTCCCGAAGGAAGTCGAGCACGCGACTGGCTCCTTCGGTGGGTGATCGACCTCTTCGTCGCGGCGCTGGGGTTAGTGGTCGCGCTCGGATTGCTCACTTTCGTCGAGTCGATGTGAGAGTGACTTGGCAACTGAGTCTTCCACCAAGCGCAGCAACCGTCTCGATGCTGAGTGTGAGTCCCAACCCGATTCCTGCTTCGTGGGTTGTTTCTACCGGTTCGAACACTGCCTCACAATCTCTTTTGGAGTGGTACTCGACCTGTAGCGACCTTCTTTACTGCGACCGACTGCCGACTCGGCCCCGATCGATCAGTTGTGGGCACGCCGATATCAAGAGCCGATTATAATACTTCAAAATATCATATTCTAACGTACAATTATCGCCACGGTGATTGAGCCGTACTTCGCTGACCCATCAGCCGTGAGGGAGCCAGGAAGTTCACGACAAACTCGTGAGCTGACTTGCAAGGGATTCGAGTTCGCCCACCTCATCGATGGTATTCACCCATCGGTCCGGAAGCTGTGACGCCCCGAACCGCGCACCTGCGACCGCACCCGCAATCGCGCCGATTGTGTCGGTATCACCGCCCCGATTGACCGCAGTCACGATCGCCTCCTCGGCACTCTCTGCGAATAGCCCATCGTGGAGTGCCGTCTGTAGCGAGTGGACGACGTATCCCGACGTCTCCAACGTGTCGAGTGAGTCGCCACGGGCGAGCGGTTGAAGCGCCGTCACGACCTCGCTAGGCGCGTCTGAACCGACCTCGTCGAGCGCGTCCTGTAAGGGCGTGTCCGCGTCGCCGAGGAGACCAGCCACCGTGAGGTTCAGCACCGCGCAGCCGTACGTACACCGCGGGTCAGCGTGCGTGATCTGTGAGGACTGTCGACTCACCTCCACGAGTCGTTCCCGGTCTGTCGCGTACGGAATGGCGAGCGGCGCGCATCGCATCACACTCCCGTTGCCCGCGTTCTGACCCTCCGGACTGCTCTCCCAGACGTGCTGGCCTGCTTCGTCCCACTCGTCACCGTGTTTCAGTCGGCTCAACGACCGCCTCGTCATCACCCCAATATCGAACGGCTCACTGTCATACCACGCGACGAACCGTTTGGCAATGTCTGCCGGATCGAACGCTTGTTGCTCAGCGAGGCTCCGTGCGATACACAGCGCTTGCTCGGTGTCGTCCGTGATCGTCCCAGCGGGCTGGTTCCACGTTCCGTGCCCAATCATCTCGTCGAGCTGCCCGTGCTCAGCCCGAATCCCGGACGCAGACACAAACTCGACCGGCCGGCCAAGCGCATCTCCACAGGCGATCCCACAGAGAACACCACGAGCTCGATCGATATCCATACGTCACACTACATGATCCTCGACGAAAAGTGTCGGGTGATGGGTACTGCTTCGGTTCTCTTCCCGTCTCGCAGTCGAAGGCTGGTAGATTCCGACTACAGCAGTCCCATTTCGGCGTCTGCGATCGCGTCAAATAGCTCTCTCAACAGAAGCTAGAATCGGAATTCAAATAGCCGAATGGTTGTAACACGGGATGTCCGAATGACAGAAGAAAGCAGTTCTACCCACGTGCCCAGCCAGCCCGTTGTTGTCCAAGAAGACACCCATCAGAACGAGATCCCGGAGAATATCGACTCAGAGCTGTATTCGGCAGATAGTCCCACTAATTCGTTCCACGAATTCACAATCGAACGTGGAGATGCGCTCGTTGAAGCACTTCGCAATAACGGCTACACAGTAGAGTTTAGAGACCGGTGAGATCCAATTCTGGCGCTGTTGAAACACGTCGAAACGGATAGGGTAGGCGTACGGTATTGAGAGATTGTATTCAACTTATAAATCGATAGATCAATTTCTACCGGCTGCCGGTCCGCTAGAGCCGTACCACGCGACACCTGTTCAGGCGACTGCTCCGAACCGCTGCTCAGTCCAAGTTCAGCCGAACGTCACCCATCTGCTTCCCGCGGGCAACGAGTGTGGTACCGTACTCAGTGCGTGTTTGGTCCCATGCCGCGAGCGCCTCGTTGATCGATCCGTGACTCGCAAGGGCCTCGGCGAGCGCGGTCGCATCACCAGCCGCCTTCGCAGTCCCGGCTGCCGTGTGCGGGCGGGCAACGAATGCACCATCTCCAAGCAGACATACTCGATCTGCAACCATCTCCGGGACCGTCAGGTCATAGATCGCCTGTACGAAGAGGTCTGGTGTCTCGCTGACGAGTGTCTCGAACACGGGCGGGAGCGTCGTTGCGCGATCGCGCTGTCGGTGACGAACCGATTCGCGCAGCTGACCCGGTGAGACGGAGAACCGTTGTTGAGCACCGCTCGTGCCCGTGAATATCGCACCCCGGTCCCGCCCGTCGAGCGTATCGTACCACACCCAGTTGAGCCGACGCGAGCCCGACTCAGTCTCGCCGTCCGAGCCCGGAATGAAATACGCGAGAATGAGCTGATCGGCCCCCTGGTAGAACGTGAATGTCTCGTCGAACGCCTCGACACACGCAGCCGGGAGGGACGCTTCGTCGACGACGCCACGCCACGCGACGTAGGATGCGAACTCTGGTTCCACGTCGGGATGTAGTTGCGCGCGTGTCGCCGACTGACCACCCTCGGCGGCGACGACCACGTCCGTCGTCCGTTCCGTCCCGTCATCGGTCGTGACGGTCGCCGTCTCGGGCGTCACGCTCGTGACTTCTGTCCCGGTCCGGTACCGCTCGTCGGGGAAGGCGTCGCGGAGCTGTCGATAGAGCGCGTCCCACGACGTGAACACCATCGTTTCGGACACGGCGCGTTCGACGTCCCCTCTCTCCGTGAGAAACCGGCGCTCATGAGACCGGGTCGTGATATCGTCCGGGTCAACGATGTCGTAGTTGCTGAGAAACTGACGGATATTCTGTTGCGCGACGATACCGCCGCCACGGCTTTTCAGTGCCCCTGCTGACCGCTCATAGATCGTCGGCTGATGACCTGACCGCTCAAGCGCAATACCGGTAAAGAGTCCTCCCATCGATCCGCCGGAGATGAGTACATCGAGTCCGGAAACAGGCTGATGGGGCTGGTCGTTGGACACACTAGTCCATTACTGCGTGACAGGTGAAAGCCTACGGATCCATCAACACCGTATGGCTTCTCGCAACGATCGCTGCTTCCCTTCGGGGACATGGTACCGCCGGTGCGAGCGCGTCTCGATTACGCAGCGCCCTCGTAGTCGTTGCCGCCGGAAATCCCGCGTTCTCTACTTGACTGGCCTCTGTCGACGGCGCTGTCCATCGTCACCAAATCAGTGGTGTCTATACAGTCCCGCGGTCGGGTGTCGGAAGTTCCTCGTCAATGCCAACATCATGCCCAGCGGCGTACCCGTTCAGCTTGGCAGCGATCGGTGATTCACGCAACTCCTCGTCGCCGTATCCCGCCGCCTCAAACGCGTCCATGAGCGAGGAGACGGACCGGAGCTTGTACTTCTGGTGATAGTCCTCAGCGGGGTAGAAGCGCGAGAGCTGTTCGATGCGTGTTCCGATCCCATCGGCAGTGAGTCCCTTTGTAGTGAGAAACTCATCAAGGACTGCTCGTTGGGCTTCTGTCCCAGTAAACACGATGTTCTGATACTGTGTTTTTCTGGTCTGGTGCTGTGGGTTGTGCGACTCGAACACCCGATTCAGAAGGTCTCGATACGCTACCGTGTCGGGATCGAACTCAACTTGGACCACTTCCGTGTGGTCGCCTAACGCGTGATACGTCGGATCGTGCTTTGTACCGCCGGCGTAGCCGACCCGGGTGCGAACGACGCCGTCCATCGCACCGAACTGGGCATCTGGCCCCAGAAACAGCCGATCCCGAACGTCGCCGTGGCAGTCTCCGCACTATCCATCGCACGGCGGTCGTACTCGCGTATCTGTGTTTGTGTAAGCGTCATTGGAGTCACCAGCCTCGAGAGTCGCCGGAGCGCGGGTCGTGGATCCCACCGCATCTACCACCAGTTAGGCTCGCAGCCGTATATGCTGAGCGTCGGAATTTGTGCGCAGTCGGCAGCGAAAAGACACTCTCGGCGTCGTGAGTTGCTGTGGAGTGCGGTCGACGGTTCGGGTCATCGAATACACGACCTACTGAGTTTGCCCATCTCCTAATTGTACTAAGTTAGCTCGCGGCCGATCTGGTGAGATACGGGAAGGAAGCAGCGACGATTGACCAACCCGCGTGCGGGTGGCCGTTAGGGCGCTGCCGCGCCGATGTCCCCGTTAGATTTCGCAAAGGGAATGTCAATTTCGAGGCCGTCGTAGGTCAGTTTCGGTTTCTTCGCCTGACCTGCTCCGCCACCTTCGAACTCGATAACACCGATATCGTCGAGTTCAGAGAGGTTTCGGTGAACCTGTTTGTAGTCCCGGTCCACCAGTTCGGCAGCTTCGCGGATACTTTCGGGTTCGTGTTCGGATATTGCCTCTAACAACTCCAAGTTCTTCGGACTGAGGAGTCGGCTGAGTTCAGCGTACGAGCCGAAGTTCAATACCGGCTGGGCGTCGTCAAGGTCCTCACCCTCCTGAGCGGCCTTGATGCGACTGCGCGTGCGCTGATCGAGGCGGTCGCGTTCGCCGACGGTGACTTTGAGTGTGGGCATGGTATGTCTCTCCCGGAGGCGTCCTACTCTGACCAGTCCCACGAAACGGGAGTCATTTCTTCAACGTCACGCTTGAAGCGGTCGTAGAGCGTCAGCATTCCGGGGAATTGAATGATTTCGACATCGTCCCCGATGTGACGCTCGTGACCTTTCGTCCGTTCGTGAGCGTTGTCGTAGCGGAGGATGGTGTCGCCACCGACTTCCCCGAGGTGTAGACCGTAGTCCCACGCGCTCGGGTACTTTTCAGCCTCCGTCTGCCGGATGGTCACACTGACAACGTAGCCGCCTTCGACATCCTTCCAATCTTCGATGGTGGTGTAGGACGCCATCCGCCATCCTATGTTATCACCTCCATACGCATAAGCCTATGGACCCCACAACATAGGACAGGATCGGCTCAGATAGGTCCGGGTGGCTCTGTTGAGCCCTGAAAAGGTGATCTGTTTTGCCCCGATCAGGTCAATACAGAGGACGCACGGATTGTTTTGTGTAGTTGTTTCACCGACAATTCTTAGTTGCGGGATATGCTATTAGCCCACATGTTCGATCTGTTCGGCGGCGACGATGACCATGATGATCGTGTAGAGTCCCAGGCAGACTTGTTCAGAGATCTCGGCTATTCAGATATTCGAGCCGATCACACATCAGAATACCCGGACCCAAAGAAACGAAACGGCCGGATCCCCGATGTGACCGCTGATAATCCGTTTGGGCGTGACCCTGTAGTTGAAATCGATACTGGGAAAGATACCTCAAAAAGAGACCAGCGTCAACTTAATGATCTCTCATCAGGACTTGATCCGAATGAGACTCTGATTCAGGTTGACGAAGATGATCGGCTTGTTGACGGCTGGTAAGACCATCTGAATACTCGCGCGATTAGCAGTCTTTAGCCACCGGCTGTTTCAGCATATTGTATATCTGAAGAATAAATTTCAACAGAGCCGCTCACTCATATTGTTGGATTCCGTGACGAACCGCTGTATATGCCGCGTGGAGCGCGTCGAATAGGGTGAGATCGTGTTATCATCTCCACACACTTCGGTGACTCGAAAACACCGGAACTCGGTCAACCCTGGTCAGGAATCGTCATCAGACGGTGGTCGTTTTGACAGTCGATCGAACCGATCTTGCGCTGCCGAGGATCGTTCTGTTGTCTCTTCAGGCTCGTACACTGCTTCCTCAATGTCTCCATCACGAAGCGTTACTGTGAGGATTGCGTCGGCGTGCTGCGCATCTGTAGGGAACTGTGCCGCGTCGATCACAGCGTTCCCAACCTCGTCGCCATCGCGTTCGAAAAACACGGTCGCGTAGCCGTCTTCGATATTGTCGATAACAGCCGTGTACGTGCCGTCAGGTAGCTCAACTGGCGACATTAGTATTGCTCCTCCACGACACGCTCACCATCATCTGTTGTGACTATCACTGTATCGCCATTATTGTTCCATATTGGAGAGCCCGACCCCCAGTACAGTTCGGTTTCCGTATTGGTCCCGCTCCCAGTACGAAGCGTTAGGGTTGCTTCTGAGCCGATCGTGACGCCATCAGGGATCGTGTAGGTGTGCCCAGCGTCATCAGCGACGGTCCATCCGGAGACATCAAGCGGGTCGTCTCCCGTGTTCTCGAAGACGATGTACTCGTCATTGAGGTTCTCTCGATCATCGCCTTCTGCATCGGCGTTGATTTCTGCGACTGCGAGCGTCGCGTTCTCGGTCGTCGTCTCGTCATCATCGTCTTCTGTAGAATCATCACTCCCGCCCGAATCAATCGCACCAGTCCCAGCTCCGCCAAGCCGGTCGCGTTCAGTCACTGTGCCGGTCGTCCCTGGTTCGACAGCATCCCCATCACGAAGCGCACCGGGGTCTGTCGGGGCAGCCGCCTGAGTTTGAACGGAGACTGCGCTCCCGTCGCTCACAAGCACAATGTCACCGTGGGTCGCGGTCCAATACGTAGAGATCGACCGATCCGACAACCGCTGTAGCACCTCATCGTTCGGGTGATCGTACTGCGAATCATACGCGCTTGACACCACGACTGCTTCCGGCTGTACCGCATCAAGGAACGCTTCACTCGATGAGCTCGCAGAGCCGTGATGTCCGGCTTTCAGCACCGTGGATTGTAACTGCTCACCGTACCTCTCAACCAGGTATGCTTCCTGGTCGTCTTCGGCATCACCAGACAACAGGAAGCTTGTCTCTCCGTATGTGAGCTTCAACACGATGCTGTTCTCATTGCGCGCTTCATTCTCTAGATACGGCTCCGGTGGCCCTAACACATCAACGGTGACCGCACCGAACGCAAGCGAGTCACCTTCTCGCGTCTCGTACAGCGTCACATCGTGCTCCTCGATCGCATCAAGGTACTCGCCGTACGTTTGTGTGCTCGCGGCAATTCCGGGATCGTACACCGCGCCGACCCCATCAGCCTCCGTCTCGTAGTAGTCGATGATCGCTGCGTTCCCACCAATGTGGTCAGCATCGTTGTGTGACGTGACGAGATGGTCGATCCGCGTGATGTCGTGGCGTTGTAGATAGTCGATGACGTACTCGCCGTCATCGTTGTAGTGTCCGGTATCAACGAGCATCGTCTCCCCATCCGGCTCGATAATGAGCGTGCTCACTGATTGCCCGACATTGATATAGTGGACTTCGACGGTCCCGTTTGTCGTCGCTACAGATTCTGTGTTATTCTCTGGTGTAGACTCTCCCGGTGTCGAATCACCAGGAGCCGCACCCGCACAACCAGCGAGCACGACCATTACCCCGACGACAACCAACAGCACCCCGCGTCTCATACACACCAGTCTGCCGGAAGCGTGTTGAGCGTTCGGGTGGCGTACTCATCGTCGAATCAACCCGCACAGTCTGTGGAGCTCTAGTTTCGGTCACCTAGTTCCCTTCTGCCCCAGATGACTCCAAGCGTCACCACCATCCCAGTCGTGAATCCTGTGCCGTGCGCAACGACGTTCACGAAGCGACGGCTCGCATCGAGTTCAACTTGGAATAACACAGCAATCAGGGCCACCACGACAACCCACCCGACACCCACACGCACCCCCGCATCACGATCGTGCGCCCAGGCACGTCGCAGCCGTTGAATCAGAGCGCTGTGATGCGCCCCAATTCCGAACAGAGTTACACTCGTCACCCCAAGGGCGATTCCTGCGATTTCCGGCAGCACATCGGATGTGACCGATAGCACGGAGAGTGTCGCAACTGTCACTGTCCCTGACGCGGCCACGCCAGCCGCATACCCGTACCACGCCGTCACTGATCCAAGCAGTACCACGTACAACATCCCACCGAACGCACTCACCACCCCAGAAAATCCGCTTGCTGTCGTTATTTCCGCAACGACTTCCCACTGAAGCAGAAGGACCCAGTAATCAACGAGCTTCGTCACTGGCGGCGCAACCACAACGCACCCAGCGGTAGCGAGCCAAAACGTGCGTCGACGTCCTCGCTTGGCGAGTAGTCCGTATATCGAACCGACCACAACAGTGTACCACGCAACGTTCGACACGAGATGCCCCAAACTGTCGTGGACCGCTGCCGCTGTCCATGCTGACACCAGCGACGGCTCCCCATACGTGAACACAAGCTCTGTCCGGAGTGACTCTGGGAACACCAGATGGATCGCAACAAGGAGACCACCCACCCCAGCCAATATCGTCGCCTCTACCGACTGTTTGAGTGTAGATACAGGTGGGACTCCACTCATTGTCGTGGCGTAGCCAGGTCAGATAGAAAAATATCAAGAAGTCTGTGATCGCGGCGATATAACATTAGACTCTGTCAAAATGCTCTGCTGAACTCCCTGACAGATGACATATTCTAACTCGGTTACGGTCAATACAGGGGCCTCACGACTCGTTCAGTACAGACAACGCGCTTACCAATTCCTATGAATGGCGAACGCGCCGATACAGCAGGACAAAGAGTCCCGAGGTTACTGCGCCAGCGTCCGTTGCGAGCCCAATCCATGGCTCTCAAAGCAGGTAACCGAGGGCAGCGGCAGCCACCACCTCGTACTACCACGTCTAAACAATGACCTATTTTGTGGACAGTCGAGCCAGCATCTGGGAGACATTTATTCGTGCTGCTGGGTATTATTACGTATGGGATGGGCAATTTGGACGCTTGCGGGATTATACGTGCTCGTCGGAATCGGACTGTTCTACAGCTTGGCTATTGACTCGGACAAATTGTTTCTCACCGTGACTGCTGCAGTGTTTGCCCTGATGGGCCCGATGGCATACCTTGTATATAAAAAGCAGATTAGTGACGGAGAGTGAGTGGTCGCAAGTCAGGTTGAATCGGCATCAGCCCGCGTCTTCTGTGCCATATACACGAGTAATCCGACTATCCCAAAGAACCCATATACGACTCCACGAAGTCGTGGGGACGATTGCTCTCGTTTGGTAGCGTCCCAGGCGACATAATAGCCCACCGTTGGCCAAAAAATCAGTTGGTAGAGGCCGAAACGGATGAGTAAACCATTATATGCGGTAAGTATGTCCATGCTGACCTACTTCCCACTAGCTCGTTCACCGGCATCTTGGATTTTACCGTAGGCAGGCGCAAGCACGTAATCGACTACCCCGAGTGCGACGATAAATCCCGCCAGCCGAAGTCCGCTGAAGCCGGTATCGATCCATAGATCCATGAGGACAACCAGCCCAGCCAGCCCGATTCCGACTCCGATCCCGACAGTCAACTCCCGTCGATATTCACCCCACCAGGCGATGATACCAGCACCCAGCAGCACGATACCACTCACAACCGCATCAATACCAAACGACAGACCACCGAAGGCGAGCCCACCCAGTATCAGTCCGATCCCGACCCGTCGAAGTTGTTCGACCGGATCGAGGTCCTGCTCACTCATACCAGACACTTCATCACGCGAGCACAAAACACGAAGGGAATTATAGAACTCTTATCGGTCAATACAAAGAGTGTGCTCAGCAATAGCAACATTTCCTCACGAGAGATTTATGTGTTCGAAATGAATATTAGCCATATGATTTCAGCTGAAAATAGGGTCATCGCTGCTTCCCTGTTTGCGGGTTTGTGTGGCTTGATAATTCTCGGCATTATTGAGGTGGTAATCGGGCTACCGGGTCAGTGGGCATTTGTCATCGCGTTCCTACTCTTGGTCTTGTTTGGGGCCATTCTCCCACAACTGTATCTGTTAAAAATCGATCAATCTGTTTCTAGAACCTCTCGGTTGGGTGTTGTTACCCTCGTGTTGATCGTGCTCGCTGGTGAATTTTCAGATGGAGTCAGTGGAACAGAATTGACCGTCATCTGGGCTCTGGTGGGAATTACGATAGCACTAGTTGTGATTACTGAACTACGTGAGGGGTATCGACAATCAGCTTGGAATGAGAACTAGTAGGTTCTGTTAAAATCCTCAGCAAGCGATATATTCTGACCCTGTTTCGGCCAATGCACAAGAAAAAAATTTCCATATGGCTGAGAATAATAAGGGTAGATGTCTAACGCAGAGTTCCCGTCCTCATGGACTGACCCCCGATACGTTGCAGCTATCGTTAGCGTGATCGCCACCGGTGTACTCTACTTTTATGCCGCTCTGACACAATCTGGTCTAACTATAGAAGAAATCACGCTTGTGATATTCGCCATTCTTCTCCCGACATCAATCGCATACGAAATCGCTCGCCGTTTGTGAGCTAACGATAGCAATCCGCTTCATTGAGAGGATTTACTTAGTTTCGGTAGCGTCTGAAGCAAATACGTCCGTTCTGTATGTTACAAGATACGCAATAACTGTCCCACCGAGAATTACTCCCACTCCGATCCGGAAATTGGTGTCCGGATCTAGTGGGCCGAATATTGCCCCGAGAATGAATCCGAACATCACCAGTATCGCCCACACAATCACAAATCGGGTGTGAATTGACTGAACCATAGTAATTTGTGTGACAGAACGTTCATAAGATTGTCGTCTGTTCAAAACGCACTCCTCAGCGACCAGCCGTTTCAGACAATGATGTATCTGAAGAAGAGGATTTCAATAGAGCTGTAGGAATCCTATAGCCCGGGATCAGACCCCTCGTGGACTATCCTTAATTCAACGATAGATGTATATTGAATAGTGCCTCGCGGACATCACTGACACGACCCTTGAGAGTCACCGCGCAGACTTGGGAAGAGTGTTCAGTCCTGTCTCATGCGAGGTCGTATACGAGGTCACTCCGCAGTCTCCTCATCTAGTTCGTCGCCGTCAATCTCGATGATGTCACCGTCACCGACATCAAGCGTATCTCGAAGCACCGTAAGCTTCTCATCTGCCTCCTCACGCAGTTCTTTGGCCGTCTCGAGTCCGACTTCACCGTCTTCAAGCGTTTCAGCGATTTCTTCAAGGCGATCAATTGTGCCGCCAATATCGACGTCGTCGTGCTGGCTCATACCTGTGTGATTACCGCCCAGCCTTTTCAACCCTCAGAGAACACCCACGGCGAGTGCCAGCAGCGTCAGCCCCAGCACGACAAGCAATACAATAACGGCAACTCGGAGGCGTCGAGCCTCACTCTGCCCGGCTTGTACGCGGGCGTCGGTTTCGATCTCGCGGTACCCATCCTCAATCCGCGCTTCGAGTGCCCCAAGCTCACGGTCAACGCGTGTCTGATACGCCGTGTCGATCCGCGATTCAAGCCCTCCTACTCGACGCTGCGCGGCCCGAACAGTCACCGCATCCGTCTCCACAGCATGTTCGAGGGCCTGGTACGCGTCATTCAGTTGGGTTTCAATCGCAGTCAGCCGCGACGTGACAAGCGCCTCGTACGCGACCGTGATCCGGTGTTCAATATCAGCGATGCGTTGCCGTGTCGCCTCCCGAGCCTGCGCTCGCTGTTCAAGCGTTTGGAGCCCGGCGTCAAGCCGTTGGGTGAGTGTCGCCACACGGTCGGTGACGACCGAGGTGTAGGCACGATCCACTCGATGTTCAATATCGGCGACGCGCTGGCGAACTGAAGCGAGATCCGGGGCGACCGCCACACCAGCGTCGGTTGGCGTCATCGACCGGTGATCTGCCACTGCCTCCGCAAGTGTCTCGTCATCTTCGTGCCCAACCGCAACGACCGTCGGTGTCGCACAATCAGCGATCGCCCGAACGACCGGTTCCTCGTTGAAACACCACAGATCCGCGTCAGCGCCCCCACCACGCGTCACCACAATCACATCGATTGCCGAGTCCTGCTCTAGTCGTCGCACCGCAGTAACGAGTGAGGCGACTGCGGCCTCGCCTTGGACTGTTGCGCCACAGACTGTAATCGGGACCCCCGGATGTCGCGCCCGGACCGCTTCCTCCAAGTCACGGCGAGCGGACCCAGCAAGCGACGTCACAACCCCGATATGGCGCGGATACTCCGGGAGCGGTTGCGCCGCCGCCTCATCAAGCAATCCATCTTCCGCCAGCTCGGCCCGAAGCGCAGCGAGATCCTCTGATCGATCCGATTCCCCGACCGGCCAGAAGTTCTTCACCGCAAGCTGTGTGCGGCCATCATCGTGATAGAAATCAACGGTTGCGCGAACAATCGTCTCAGTTCCTTCCTCCAACTCATGGGTAACCGCCTCGCGCTGGTGGGCCCACATGATACACGAGATGGTGGCGTCATCGTCTAAATCGCGTAAATCGAAGAATGTCCCGAAGTCATACCGGTTAATGTCTGAAACCTCACCGACGACATATGACGGAAGCCGATCCTGCGCCGCATCCAACACCGACCCAATCTCCGCGTTGAGCTGTCCAACGGACCATACATTCCCCTCCGGAACCGATGGACCCTCTGGGCGCGGATCGTGCGTATCGGCCATCTGGTCTGCGGTTTCATCTCTCACGGCTTGAGTCTGGCTCTCTTCCGCAGAACTCTCTAGCAGTAGAGTTGCGAGTTCGCTAGTATGGTACAGTTAGAGTCTATCGACTCTGGTGCTACCCCCAGGTGTTGTTAGGTACCAGTTGCTGAATAGAGGGGGTGTAGTCATCATCAGCGACGAGGTGGTCATCGGAGGAAGCTCTATATTGGAGCTAATAACAATATCGTGTCCAATTCTGAACGAGTTTGCTTCGGCACATTCATACTTACTCATTAGTTACATTTGGCATATTCGTGTTCACACTTGTCGCATTGACTCTTGTTTGGAGTGTGTTCGTTCTGTACTCACTGTCTGTTCTATTTTGGCTATACGAAGTCCTCATTCTCGCTCGCAACCAGTTAGTCTCGTCTGCTTTGTTGAATCCGATGACGGCGTGGGGATCACTGTTTGAGAGCCTGTTCGAGGTTGTAGACTGCGGCGGTCAACACGAGCTCGCGGAACTCGCGGTACCAAGCGCGAGGGTGGACAGCGGGGCCGAA
>NZ_BAAADQ010000016.1:0-301121 GCF_039522565.1 Halorubrum ejinorense
CGGCGGCAGAATCATGGCTCCGAGCCTTCGCCGTCTGCTGGAACCGATGCTTAAGTTAACACGACCCCGAGGCTCCCGGTCCGGCCCCTCGTGCCGCCGGCGGCCGCGGCCCCGCCCCTGCCGCTCGACGCCGACCGCGTCTCGACGGTGAGGTTCGACTCGGACAGTCACGCTCGTGTACGTGGAGGCCGCGCGGGTGGACCGGAAGGGCCCGCCGTGGGAACCGTTCGGCGGCGATCCGGACGCGACCGTCGAGACGCTCCACGGCCCCGCCGACCTGCTCGGGGCGTGACCGAGTCGGCAGTTTCGGCGCGAGGCGCAATCTATAAGCGGACCACTCCGGTATCGAACGGTGTGACCCGACCCGCGTCCACGCTCGGCTCGCCGACGCCACCAGCGACGCGGCTCTTCTCGAAGAAACGGGCGTGAGCCGTCCGCCGGCGGGAGTGGCGACCCCGTCCCGGACGACCCCCGACCCGCGGCCCGCTCGGGGTCGCGCGACCGCTCCGCTCGACGACCGACCCGACTACCAGACCACACCATGACGGACACGACGACGACCACCCCGTACGCGACGGCAGAACCGACAGACAGCAACGCGACCGACGCGCCGTTCGAGGGCGTCTACCCGGCGATGACGACCCCGTTCACAGACGGCGACGCGGTCGACCACGATCAGCTCGCCGCGAACGCGCGGTTCCTCGAACGCGCCGGCGTCGACGGGGTCGTCCCCGTCGGCTCCACCGGCGAGTCCGCGACGATGAGCCACGACGAACACGTCGCGGTGATCGAGACGGTCCGCGACGCGCTCGACGACATCCCCGTGATCGCGGGCACCGGCTCGAACAACACCGCGGAGGCGCTCTCGCTGTCCGAGCGCGCGGCCGACGCCGGCGCCGACGGCCTCCTCCTCATCTCGCCGTACTACAACAGGCCCGAGCCCGCGGGCTTTCTGAAGCACTACCGAACCATCGCCGACGCGGTCGACATCCCGCAGATCGTCTACAACGTCCCGAGCCGCACGGGGCAGTCGATCCCGGTCGACGTCGCGGTCGAACTCGCGGAACACCCGAACATTCAGGGCTACAAGGCGGCCTCGGGCGACCTGAACCGGATCAGCGAGGTGATCGAGCGGACGCGCGACGAGTCGTTCGCGGTGCTGTCGGGCGACGACGGGCTCACCCTGCCCGTGCTGTCGGTCGGCGGCACGGGGACGATAAGCGTGGTCGCCAACGTCGAGCCCGAGCGTACCTGCGCGATGGTCGGCGCCGCGCTCTCGGGCGACTACGACCGCGCGCGGGCGCTCCACCACGAGCTCTCGCCGCTCGTCCGCGAACTGTTCGCCGAGACGAACCCCATCCCGGTGAAGGAGGCGATGCACATCCGCGGGCGGGGCGGACCGCGCGTCCGCCCGCCGCTCTCGCGGCTCTCCGAGGAGCGACGCGAGTCGCTGCGCGACCTGCTAGCGGAGTACGAACGCGGCGCCCCGGGCGCGGTCGACCCCGCGGCGACGGGGGGCGCGGAATGAGCGCGGACTCGCCGCTCTCCGTCGCCGTCACCGGCGCCGGCGGTCGCATGGGCCGCGAGGTGATCGCGGCCGCCGCCGACCGCGAGGGCGTCACGGTCGCGGTCGCGGTCAATCGGAGTCCGGTCGATCCCGTGGCCGGCGTCGCGGTCGAGGACGCCGACCGACTCGACGACCTGCTCGCGAGCGAGCGGCCCGACGTGCTGATCGACTTCACCGGCCCGGACTCGGCGGTCGCGTACGCCGAGGCCTGCGCGGGCGCCGGCGTCCCCCTCGTGACCGGGACGACCGGCTTCGCGGACGGACAGATAGAGGGCCTCCGCGCCGCGAGCGACGCGGTTCCGGTCCTCAAAGCGTCGAACTTCGCGCGCGGCGTCGCCGCGCTCCGCCGGGCCGTGCGCGAGGCGGCCGCGGCGCTGCCCGGCTACGACGTGGAACTGACCGAGACGCACCACAACGCGAAGCGCGACGCCCCCTCCGGCACCGCGGGGTCCATCCTCGACGACGTGGAGGAAGTCCGCGAAGACCTCGACGAGCGCGTCCACGGTCGCGAGGGCGACGCGCCGCGGAGCGCCGGCGAGATCGGCGTCCACGCCCGTCGAGCGGGCGACGTAACCGGCGAGCACGAGGTCCTCCTGGCGGGGAACCGCGAGACGCTCGAACTCACGCACCGCGCCGGCGACCGCGGGGTGTTCGCCGAGGGCGCGCTCGACGCCGCCGCGTGGCTCGCCGGCCGCGACGCCGGCTGGTACGGGTTCGCCGACGTGCTTGACGCGGGCGCTGCCGCCGACGGAGCCGCGAATGAATGACCTTCAGACATCCGGACATCGACGAGTAAATACCGCCACTCAGCCATACACCAGCCAATGAGCCTCGAATCCGACGTCGCCGATCTGTGGGACCGCTATCAGGACGGACTGACCGCCGCCGACGCGACCGACGACGACGCGGCCGTGATCGACGCGTTCCTCGCCGCGCTGGAGGCCGGCGAGGTGCGCGCCGCCGAGAAGACCGGCGACGACGTCACCTCGTGGGAGGCCAACGAGTGGGTCAAGCGAGGCATCCTGCTCAACTTCGGCCTGCGCGAGACCGAGCCGCGCCAGTACGGCGGCGTCACCTACCACGACGTGCTGCCGCTGCGCGACACGGCCGACCTCGCCGAGCGCGGCACGCGGAACACGCCCGACGGGACGGCGATCCGCCGCGGCGCGTACCTCGGCAGCGACTGTATCATGATGAGCCCCTCGTTCGTCAACATGGGCGCGTACGTCGGCGACGGCACCCTCGTCGACTCCTGTGACACCGTCGGCTCGTGCGCACAGCTCGGCGAGAACGTCAAGCTCGGGGCCAACACGCTGATCGGCGGGGTCCTCGAACCGGTCGAGGACGCCCCCGTCATCGTCGAGGACGGCGTCTCGCTCGGCGCGGGCTGCCGGGTCACGAGCGGGTTCCGCGTCGGCGAGAACTCCGTCGTCGGCGAGAACACGCTCCTGACGCCCCGCATCCCCGTCTACGACCTCGTCGAGGAGGACGTGATCTACGGTCACCTCCCGGCCGAGCGCCGCGCGTTCACCCGGATGGTGGAGTCGTCCGTCGGCGACCACGACCTCTTCGAGGGCGGCGCGTACAAGCCCGCCGTCGTCGCGACGCACGTCGAGGAGGAGACCCTAGAAGCGACGCGACGGGAGGACGCGCTCCGCGAATGAGCGACCGCGACGCGGGCGCGGAGGCGACGAGCGAACCCGCCGCCGACAACCCCTCGGTCCGCCGCGTGAGCGACTGGGACGCCAAGCGCCTGCGCGGCCTCGCGGCCGAGTATGAGACCCCGCTATACGTCCAGGACCTCGACCGCGTCCGCGAGAACTGCGAGCGGCTGCTCGGGGCGTTCCCCGACGCGGACGTGCGATACGCGGTCAAGGCGCACACCGGACGCGCCGTCCTGGAGGCGGTCCGCGACGCCGGCCTCGACGCCGAGTGCGCGTCGGCCGGCGAGGTCGACCGCGCGCTCGCGGCCGGCTTCGACGGCTCCCGGCTCCACTACACCGCGGTGAACCCGCCGGCCCGCGACCTCGACTACGTCGTCGGCGTCGCCGCGGCCGAGCCCGACCTCACCGTGACGGTCGGCGCGCTCGACACCCTCGACCGGCTGGCCGAGCGCGGCTACGACGGGCGGGTCTGCGTCCGCGTCAACCCCGGCGTCGGCGCGGGCCACCACGAGAAGGTGACCACCGGCGGCGCCGCGAAGTTCGGCGTCCCCTACGACCGCGCCGCGGAGGCGGCTCGGGAGGCGGCGGAGCGGTTCGACGTGGTCGGCGTCCACGCCCACGCCGGCTCCGGCATCGACCCCGAACAGCTGGACAGCCACCGCGAACTGGTCGCGCGGATGGGCGACCTAGCGCGGGAGCTGATCGACCCCGACGACGGCTCCGCCGACCCCCTCGATCTGGAGTACGTCGACGTCGGCGGCGGGTTCGGCGTCCCCTACGAGGAGGACGCGCCGCCGCTCGACCTGCCGGCGGTGGCCGCGGCCACTCGCGAGGCGGTCGCGCCCCTGCCCGCGAGCGTGGACCTCGCCGTCGAGCCCGGTCGGTACGTCGTCGCCGACGCCGGCGTCCTCCTGACGCGGGTGAACACGGTGAAGCCGACGCCGGACGAGACCGTCGTCGGCGTCGACGCCGGGATGACGGACCTGCTTCGCCCGGCGATGTACGACGCGTACCACCCGATCGCCAACCTCGGCGGCGGGCTGGAGCGCGACGGCAACGACTCGCCGGCCCCGGAAGACCGGGAGGCAACCCCTGTCACGGTCGCCGGACCTATCTGTGAGACCGGCGATACGCTCTGTAGGAACCGGGCGCTCGGCGACCCGACCCGCGGGGACCTCCTCGCCGTCGGCGTCGCGGGCGCCTACGGATACGAGATGGCGAGCCAATACAACTCACGGCCGCGACCCGCGGAGGTCGCGCTCGACGACGGAACCGCGACGGTCGCCCGGCGCCGCGAGACGCTCGGCGACCTGACGGCGGCCGAACGGGACGCGAACCGGCACCGAGCCGAGGGCACGGAGGGCGTCAGATGAACGCCCACGCCGTCCCGGTCGAGAAGTACCACGGCACGGGCAACGACTTCCTCGTCGTCGACGCGGACAACGCTAACGTCGGCGACCGCGGGGCGTTCGCGCGGACGCACTGCGACCGCGAGACGGGCGTCGACCGGGCCGACTTCGACGCCGGGTCGGCGGGCGACGCTCGGCGCGGCGCCGACGGCGTCCTCTTTTTGAGCATCGAGGAGCGGTTCGCGCCGACGCGCGTGGTGATGACGCTGGTCCAGCCCGACGGCTCCACCGCGACGATGTGCGGCAACGGCGCTCGGGTCGTCGCGCGGTGGGCGCACGACCGGACCGGAGACCGCGAGTTCATGATCGACACGCAGGCCGGGACGCGGCGCGCCACCGTGAACGCGGACGCGTCCGAGGCCACCATCGAGATGGGCGAGCCGACGTTCGGCCCGACCCGCGTCCCGGTCGCCCGCGAGGGCGCGGCCGCCGGGGAACCGCTGGTCGACGAGCGAGTCGAGGGACTGCGCGTCACCGCCGTGAACACGGGCGTTCCGCACGCCGTCGCGTTCGTCGACGGCGGCCGCGACGACGCCGACGGGATCGACGCGGTCGACCTCGACGCGGTCGACCTCGACGCGGTCGCGCCGCCGGTCCGCCACGCCGACGTCTTCCCCGAGGGCGCGAACGTGAACCTCGCCGCGGTCGTCGACGACGGGAGCGGGGAGGGACCTGCCGTCCTCGACCAGCGAACCTTCGAGCGCGGCGTCGAAGGCGAGACGCGCTCCTGTGGCACCGGCGCGGTCGCGGTCGTCGCGGTCGCCCGTCGGCTGGGACTGATCGAAGGCGAGTCCGCGGTGAGCCGGCCGCCGGGCGGCGAACTGTCGATCACCGTCCCCGACGAGGGTCACGCCACGCTGACCGGGCCGGTCGCCCACGAGTTCTCGGGGACGCTTCCGTTCGACCCCCGATGAGCGACGCCGCGTTCGACCCGGTCTCGTTCCTCGAGGACGCCGTTCGGATCCCCTCCCACGAGTCGGTCGACGAGATGCGCGAGCTCGTCGTGGAGACCCTCGACCGGTTCGGGGTCGAGACCGAGGTCGTCGAGGGCTGCGTGGTCGCCGAGAAGCGCTCCGACGCGCCCGGCCGCGGGCCGCATCTCGTGTTGAACACGCACCTCGACGCGGTGACGCCGCACGTCCCGTTCGAACGCGGGCCCGCCCGGGACGACGAGCGCGGCGGCGACTCCGCGTCGGTCGAGGCGGGCGAGACGGGGCGGCAGGCGGTCGTTCGCGGACGCGGCGCGTGCGACGCGAAGGGACCGCTCGCGGCGCTGCTGTCGGGCTTTCTGACGACCGACCCCGACCGCGGCCGGATCACGCTCGCGCTCACGCCCGACGAGGAGGCCCTCTCGCTCGGCGCGGCGGCGCTGACGGGGCAGCTTTCGGACACCGAGGACCGCCTCGACGGCGACCTGTTTCTGGTCGGCGAGCCGACCGGCCTCGACGCGTGTACCGCCGCGAAGGGACGGTTTCAGGCGACCGTCGAACTGTCCGGGACGGCCGCTCACGCCGCGGAGTTCGCGGGGGCGAACGCGGTGGCGGCCGCGGAGGACGCGCTCGCCGCGATCCGGACCTTCGACGACGACGCGACCGAACACCCGCAACTCGGCCCGCCGAAGCTCACCCCGACCGTGATCGGGGGCGGCGACGCGACGAACCAGGTGCCGGCCGACTGCGAGATAACGGTCGACCGCCGGAGCGTTCCGCCCGAGTCCGCCGCGGCGTTCCGGTCGGCGCTCGCGGCCGCGGTCAGCGAGTCGCTCGCGGCGGACCGCGGCGTCGACGTCGCGGTCGCGCTCACCGACCGCGAGTCGCCGTTCCTCGAGGCGTTCGCGACCGACCCGGACCACGAACTCGTGAGCGCGGTGGCCGCCGGCGCGCGGGACGCCGGCGAGGCGGTCGGCCTCCCGAGCGACCGAGGCGGCGACGTACGCCCGTTCGGCGCGGCGACCGAGGCGTCGTACTTCGCGCCGGCGCCGACGGTCGTGTTCGGTCCCGGCGACATCGCCGACGAGTCCGGCGCGGTCGCTCACGCCGAGCGCGAGTACGTCCGGGTGCGTGAGGTGGAGGCGGCCGCGACGGCCGTGGAACGCGCGGTCGCGGCGCTGCTCGGCGACGGCGACGTGGGCCTGTAAAGAGGCACGTGACGGCGGCGGCACCGACGCCGCCGCGAGTCAGAGCAGGAACGTCTCCTTCTCGTCGGCGAGGTCGACGAACTCGTCGGCGGCCTCGATCAGTTCGTCCGCGGCGGAGTTGCCGAACCCCATCGCCTCGACGCGGACCCCCTCGTGGCGGAGGTGCGAACAGAGCCGGGCGAAGTCGCCGTCGCCGGTACAGAGGACGACCGTGTCGACGTGGCTCGCGAGCGAGACGGCGTCGAGGCTCATCCCGAGGTCCCAGTCGGCCTTCTTCGAGCCGTCCGCGAACGTCTTGATCTCCTTGATCTTCGTCTCGAAGCCGATGTCGCGGAGCGCCTCGAAGAAGCTCTCCTCCTCCGGGGAGTCGGCGCGGATCACGTACGCGATGGCGCGGACGAGCGACCGGTCCGCGACGGCCGACTCCAGCAGGCCGGAGTAGTCGATGTTCCGCGAGTAGACGCTCTGTGCGGAGTGGTACAGGTTCTGTGAGTCCGCCAGCACCGCGACGCGCTGATCCGGATGGATCTCGTTCATGCGTCCCCGTTCACCCCCGACCGTTAGGGGCTTTGGGATCGGCGCGACCGCCGTCCGCCGGGCCCTCAGCGACCACCATGGTTTATGTCCGGCGGTGGTGACCCTGGCCCATGGACGAAAAGCGGTTCGTCGTCGCCCTCTTCGGCCTCGCGGTCGCGGTCGTCGCCGGCTTCGTGGCCTTTCGGTTCGTCGCCCCGCTCACCGTCGCCGTCTTCCTCTACTACTCCACGCGGCGGTTCTACCACCGGCTCGAACGCTTCCGGCTGCCGACCAGGGTCCGCGCGGTGGTGTCGCTGTCCGTCATCGGCATCCCCCTCATCGGCCTCGTGAGCTACACGTTGGTGCTGCTGGTCTTAGAGGCGCGGCGGTTCATCGAGACGTACCCGGTGGCCGACACCATCGGCGCCGAGAACTCGGTCATCGGCGATCTCGCGGCGCTGTCGAACCCGACGATGGACGAGCTGCTCGCGGCGTACCGCTCCGGCCAGTTCGACCCGCTCATCGACCTCGTCTCCGAGCAGGCGTCGCTGCTGGCGAGTACGGCGTCCGGACTCGCCCTGAACCTGCTCATCACCATCGTCGTCACGTACTACCTGCTCATCGACGGGTCGAAGTTCCACGACTGGCTGCTCACCTTCGACGACGACGCGATCGTCCGCGAGTACCTCGAAACGGCGGACGACGAGCTTGAAGCCGTCCTGTACGGCAACCTGCTCAACGTCATCGCCATCTCGATCATCGCCGTCGTCACGTACCTCGCGTACAACGTGGTCGCGCCCGCCGCGGTCGAGATCCCGTACCCGACGCTCGCCGGCGCGCTCACCGGCGTCGCCAGCCTGATCCCCGTGATCGGGATGAAGATCGTCTACATTCCGCTGGTGGCGGCGATGTCGATACCGATCGCGCTCGACGGCGAACTCGGACTGCTCGCGTACGTCGCCGGGTTCCTCGTCGTCACGGTCGTGGTCGTCGACACCATCCCCGACATCGTCCTCCGCCCGTACTTCAGCGGCGAGACGACGCACGTCGGGCTCCTCATGCTCGCGTACATCTTCGGCCCGGTCGTGTTCGGGTTCCACGGCCTCTTCCTCGCGCCGATCATCCTCGTGTTGGCGCTGACGTTCGCCGACACCGCGCTGTTGCGCCTCCTCGGCGTGGAGCCGGACCCGGGCCCCGAAATCCCCGACGGCCAACGCCGGCTCGAAGAGTTCTGAGCCGGTCCCCGGTCGCCCCTGTTCGCGGCGAGCCGAAGTCATATATCCCCGCTCGACGACCGGGGCACGTATGCGACTACACGTGATCGGCCTCGGGGGGGCCGGGGGGCGGATCGCCGACCGACTCGCGGCCGACCACGACGGCGACCCGTTCCTCGCGGGCGTCAACGGCTTCGACACCGACATGGACGCGCTGAGCGCGCTGAACGCGCTCGGCGAGGAGCGCCGGTACCGGTTCGGCGACGCCGCGGGCGGCGACGGACTCGGCGGGGACCTCCACGCCGGGCGCCGCCTCGGCGACGCGCACGCGAGCGAACTCGGCAGGGAGATGGACGACCAGCGGCCCTCGACCGCGGAGGCGTTCCTGATAATCACTGGCCTCGGCGGCGCGGCCGGCGCGGGCGCGGCGCCGGCGCTCGCCGAGGAGCTCTCCCGGCTCTACGACACGCCCGTGTACGCCTTCGGTCTTCTCCCCACGGCGAGCGAGACCGAAGAGGAGGACGACGACCCGAGATCGGCGGCCTCCGGGGGGTCCGCGGGGTCCCCGAGCGAGGCCGCCACGGAGACGCCGCACCGCCCGCTGGCCGAGCGGAACGCCGCGCGGACCCTCGAGGCGCTCTCCGAGGGCTGTGCGGCGGTCTTCCCGTTCGACAACGCGGCGTGGCTCCGACCCGGCGAGACGCTCGGCGGGGCCCGGGACCGACTCAACGGGATCGCCGCCGACCGGATCGCGGCGCTGTTCGGCGCCGGCGAGGCGCCCGAGGGGACGGCGACGCCACAGCAGGTGCTCGACGCGAGCGACGTGGCTCGGGCGGTGGGGAGCGACGGCGAGGTCGCGGCGATCGGCCACGCGACCCAGCCGGTCGATTCGCCCGAGCAGGGGTCGCGGTTCGGGCTCGGGCTGTTCGGCTCCTCCGAACCGGCCGAGGTCGACATCGGCGCCGCGGTGTCGGCCATCGAGACGGTCATCCGGAAGGCGGCCCGCGGCAAGAACACGGTCGAAGTCCCCGGGGGGCGGGCCGACCGAACCCTGCTGATCGTCGGCGGGCCGCCGGAGTGGCTCAACCGAGAGGCGATCGCAGACGGGCGGCGGTGGCTCGCCGAGGAGACCGGCTCGGACGCGATACTGAGCGGCGACGCGCCGGTCCCCGACGGCGACGCCGTCTCCGCTGTCGTCGTCCGGTCGGGCGTCGACGAGCCCGAGCGAATCCGCGAGATCCGCGAGACGATCCGGTGACGCCGACTCGAACGACCGGGGGTACCGCGGTCGATCGACCCGAACCGGTTAACCGCGTGGCGCGCCCAGTGACCCCGTGACGACGCAGGCAGACCTCGGGATCGACGTCGACGTTCGCGACGCCGCGGCCGTCGCGGAGCGCCGCGACGACCTCGTCGCCGCAGTCCGGGACCACGCCGGGCGGATCGCCTACCAGCTGGCGCTGCTTCAGGGGGGCGACTACGGGCGGGAGACGCTCTCGACCCCCGGCGGCGAGTGGACCGTAAAACACGAGGCGGGCGAACTGGAGTTCCTCCTGTTCTCGCCGAAATCGGGGTCCGACACGTACGTCGTCTCGACGAAACAGCCGCCGGAGCCCGCCGCGCTGGCGACCGCGCTCGACGACTACGCGGCGTTCGTGGCGGCGTGGAACGACTACGTCGCCTCCCTGTCCGGCGTCCTCGACGACGTGAGCGCGGAGTTCCCCGAGCCGACGACCACCGACGGCGTGGTGGCGGAGCGCGACCGGGTCCTCGACGCGATACGCGACACCTGTGCGATCATCGCGGGCGAAGTCCACCGGTACGAGAGCGACGACTACGGGACGTTCACCGCCCGCGTCGACGGCGACCGCTGGGAGCTGAAGTACGACGAGGGCACGGTCTCGTACCTCCGGATCGGCGGCTCCAGCGGCCTCTACCTCCTGTCGCAGTACGGGGCGCCCTCGGCGGCCGACGTGCGGGCGCACGCGGAGGGGTTCCGCGGGTTCGTCGGGGCGTACAACGAGTTCGTCGACGAGCTCGAAGCCGACCTCCGAAACGTCTCGCTCTGACACACCGGTTCGGTCCGTTCGCCCCCGGGTTCGCAGACGCACGACCGATCGATCCGCGTTCGTGGATATTTCTTTCGCACATTGGCAATACTTATTCACTACCGTACAGTACCGACTCGCACATGTCGATCACCCTGCCGGGGCCGACGCTCGGCGTCGTCGGCGGCGGACAGCTGGCCCGAATGCTGGCCGAGGCCGCCGCGCCGCTCGGCGTCGACCTCGTCGTCTTGGATCCGACGCCCGACTGTCCGGCGGCGCCCGTCGTCAGCGACCAGATCGTCGCCGACTTCGACGACGCGGCGGCCGTCGACGAGCTCGCGCGCCGCGTCGACGCCGTGACCTTCGAGATCGAACTCGCCGACCCGGACGTGCTCGCGGCCGCCGGCGACGACCACGGCGTGCCGGTCCACCCCGCTCCGGGCACGCTCGAGACGATTCAGGACAAGCTGGTCCAGAAGGAGGCGCTCGCGGACGCCGGAATCCCCGTCCCCGAGTTCGTCGCGGTCGCGACCGCCGAGGGGCTCGAACGCGTCGTCGAGGAGTTCGGCGGCGTCATGCTGAAGGCGCGGGAGGGCGGGTACGACGGCCGCGGGAACGTCCCGGTCGAGGCCCCCGCCGACGCGGCCGACGCGCTCGCCGAGATCGGCGGCGCCGCGATGGCCGAGGAGTTCCTCGACTTCGAGCGCGAGATCGCCGTGATGGGGCTGAAGGGCGCCGACGGCGAGACGCGGACCTACCCCGTCACGGAGACGGTCCACCGCGAGGAGATCCTCCGCGAGAGCGTCGCCCCCGCCCGCGCGAGCGACGAGATCGTCGACGAGGCGCAGTCGGTCGCCCGCGACGTGCTCGACGTGCTCGACGGCCGCGGCGTCTTCGGGATCGAACTGTTCGAGACGCGCGAGGGCGACGTGCTGGTCAACGAGATCGCGCCGCGCCCCCACAACTCCGGCCACTGGACGATCGAGGGCGCGCGTACCTCGCAGTTCGAGAACCACGTCCGCGCGGTCCTCGGCTGGCCGCTCGGCCCCGCCGACCTCGTCGCGCCCGCCGTCACCGCGAACGTGCTCGGCGACGTGGACGAGACCGAACCGGCCACGCTCCGGAACGTCGAGACGGTCCTCGGCGCACCCGACGCCGACCTCCACTGGTACGGCAAAGACGACGTCTACCCGCTTCGGAAGATGGGCCACCTGACAGCGACGGACGCCGACGCGGACCCGGACGCGGTCTCGCTCGACGAGCGCGCCGCGCTGCTCGACCGGGCGCGGGAACTGCGAGACGGGCTGACGTTCCGTGACGAGTAGGCGACGACTCGTCACGCCGCGGTGGCCGCCCGGACCCGGAACCGCTCCGGAACCGCTCCGGCGGCACGCGGACTCCGTGCGGGCGGTCGCCGCATCCGGGAGTTCCTTGTAGCCGTCCGCCGAACCACCGACCATGACCACGGTGGACGACCTGATCGAGCGGCTCGAAGCGGAGGCCGACGCGGACGCCGACCCGGCGACTACCCCGGACGTGGGGATCATCATGGGCTCGGACTCGGACCTCCCCGTCATGGAGGACGCCTACGCGGCGCTCGACGACCTCGGGTTCGCGGAGCAGACCGACTTCGACGAGGCGCCGGACGCGCGGTTCACCTACGAGAGCTACGTCGTCTCGGCACACCGGACGCCGGAGCTCATGTACGCGTACGGGGGGACGGCGACGGACCGCGGGCTCGATGTCATCATCGCGGGTGCGGGCGGGAAGTCGGCGGACCTGCCGAACATGACCGCGTCGATCGCGTATCCGGTGCCCGTGATCGGGGTGCCCGTTCAGGAGAAGTCGGTCGACTCGGTGATCGGGATGCCGACGGGCGCGCCGATCGTCGCCGTCGACGCCGGGAAGTCGTACAACGCCGCCCTGTCGGCGGCGCAGGTTCTCGCTCGCGAACACGAAACCGTCGCGGAGCGGCTGGTCGACCTCCACGATGACCAGAAGGCGGGGGTCGCGGACGACTCGGCGGCGCTTCACGACCTCGGTCTCGATGGGTTCCGTAACCGGTAACGGAACGTGTTCGGTCCCACTTCTGTCCGCGGCCACCGCCGTACTTCGGTTTTTCCCCGCTAACGGCCGATACCGGCCCGCACGCCCGTGGACGCACAAGACTCAACGCTTATGAGGGGGCGGTCCAAACCCCAGCACGTTACGGAGACCTATATGAGCGATTGGATAGCGATTGGCGCCTTGGCGGTCGTCGGCCTGCTCATCCCGATAGCGATGATGACAGTGTCGGCGCTGCTCCGTCCGAGCGTGCCTGAGACCGGCAAAAGTACCACCTACGAGTCCGGCGAGACCCCGACGGGCGGGACGCGGATCCGGTTCAACATCCAGTACTACATGGTCGCGCTGTTGTTCGTCGTGTTCGACATCGAGACCGTGTTGCTGTTCCCGTGGGCGGCCATCTACCGCCCGGCCATCGAGGCCGGCGTCCCGATGACCGCCTTGTTGTGGCCGATGTTGGCGTTCGTCGGAGTCCTCGCGGTCGGACTCGTCTGGGCGTGGCGGTCGGGGGCGATCAGCTGGGCCCGCAGTCCGCGCGCGACCAGCAGAAAGACGACGGAGGACATCAACTAATGAGCAGCGATCAACCATTTATCACCGACGAATCGCAAGTCGTAACCGAAACCCGCGACGCGCGGATGACCGGGCAGGGAGACCGGTTCAACTCCCGCCTCCGTGAGGCGTTCGGCTCCTCGCCGTTCATCCTCACCAAGTTCGACAAGTTCCTGAACTGGTGTCGCGGCTCCTCGATGTTCATGCTGCAGTTCGGTATCGCCTGCTGTAGCATCGAAATGATGCACACCTACGCGGTGAAACACGACCTCGACCGCTTCGGGTCGGGCGTCCCCCGCGCGTCGCCGCGGCAGGCCGACGTGATGATCGTCCCCGGGACGATCGTCTCGAAGTTCGCGCCGCGGATGAAGCGCGTGTACGACCAGATGCCCGAGCCGAAGTTCGTCGTCGGCATGGGCTCGTGTACCATCTCCGGCGGCCCGTTCCAGGAGGGGTACAACGTGATCAAAGGCGCCGAGGAGGTCATCCCGATCGACATCCACGTCCCCGGCTGCCCGCCCCGTCCCGAGGCGCTCGTCTACGGCGTCGTGAAGCTGCAAGAGCGCGTCGCCAACGGCGAGGCGGCGCCCGTCACGGTCAAGCCGTACGAGCTGGAGGAGTTCTCGGACCTCGAACGCGACGAGCTCGTCGACAAACTGACCGACCAGATCGACGACGACGAACTCGTCATGCGGTACAACTTCGCTGATTCGCCATGAGCCTCGAACGACCAGACCCCGTCGACGACGCGGCCGTCGAGCGCACCCCCGACGAGCTGGAGGCGCTGCTCGGCGACCTCGTCGTCGACCGCGACGACCATCTGAACGCGCCCGGCTTCGTGATCCGGCCGGACACCGTTCAGGAAACGCTCTCGACTCTGAAGGAGCAGGCGGGGTACGACCACCTCTCCGTCGTCTCCGCGCAGGAATACGAGAACCGCTACGAGTCGATCTACCACCTGAAGAAGTACGACGACCCGACGCAGGAGGTCAGCATCGTCGTCCCCGCCGACAAGGACGACCCCGTCTCCGAATCGGCGGAGCCCGTCTTCCGGACGGCCGACTGGCACGAGCGTGAGGCGTACGACCTCATCGGCATCGACTACGAGGGCCACCCCGACATGCGTCGGATCCTCCTGCCCGAGACCTGGCAGGGGCACCCGCTGTCGATGGACTACGACAAGGACCGGCCCCAGATCGCGACGCTGCCGGAGCACGCGAACCCGCTTCAGGACCATCACAAAGACTCCGAGTCCGACACGATGTTCCTCAACATCGGGCCGCACCACCCGGCGACGCACGGCGTCCTCCACCTGAAGACGACGCTCGACGGCGAGCAGGTCATGGACGTCGAGCCCGACATCGGCTACCTCCACCGGAGCGAGGAGCAGATGGCCCAGTCCGGAACGTACCGCCACCAGATCATGCCGTACCCGGACCGCTGGGACTACATCTCGGCGGGCCTGCTCAACGAGTGGGCGTACGCCCGCGCGGCCGAGGACCTCGCGGACATCGAGGTGCCCGAGTACGCGCAGGTCATCCGGACGATGGGGGCGGAGATGTGCCGGATCGCCGCGCACATGCTCGCGCTCGCGACGTTCGCGCTCGACGTGAACGGCGACTTCACGGCGACGTTCATGTACGCCATCAACGACCGCGAGCGCGTTCAGGACCTTCTCGAGGACCTGACCGGCCAGCGGCTGATGTTCAACTACTTCCGGCTCGGGGGGGTCGTCTGGGACCTGCCGAAGCCGCGCGAGGAGTTCTTCTCGAAGACCCGGGACTTCCTTGACCAGCTCCCGGAGTCCATCGAGGAGTACCACAACCTGATCACCTCGAACGAGATCTTCCAGATGCGGACGATCAACACCGGCATCCTCCCGGAAGACATCGCGAAGAACTACGGCGCCACCGGCCCCGTCGCCCGCGGGTCGGGAATCGACTACGACCTGCGCCGCGACGACCCGTACGGGTACTACGACGAACTCGACTGGGACGTCGTCACCGAGGACGGCGGCGACAACTTCAGCCGGCTGCTCGTGCGGATGCGCGAGGTCGAGGAGTCCGCGAAGATCATCGAGCAGTGCGTCGACCTGCTCGAAGACTGGCCCGAAGACGAGCGGAACATTCAGGCCAACGTCCCCCGCACGCTGCGCCCGGACGACGACACGGAGATCTACCGCGCCGTCGAGGGCGCCAAGGGCGAACTCGGCATCTACATCCGCGCCGACGGGACGGACAAGCCCGCTCGGTTCAAGATCCGATCGCCGTGCTTCTCGAACCTCCAGACGCTCCCGGAGATGGCGAACGGGGAGTACATCCCCGACGTCATCGCCGCCCTCGGTAGCCTCGACATCGTTCTCGGGGAGGTGGACCGCTGATGGGCGCGGCGCCCGCACAGCTGTTCCCCGAGTTCATCGTCGACACGCTCGGGCTCGATAGCGTCATCGGCGAGGTCGCGGCGTCGCTCGTCGCGGCCTTCGTCGTCGGGAACATCATCCTCGCGTTCACGGGCGTCGCGGGCCCGTGGGCCAAACGGAAGATCACGGCCGCGTTCACCGACCGCATCGCGGTCGATCGGATCGGTCCCTACGGCCTGCTCATCATCCCGGCGGCCGCGGTGCAGCTGCTCGCGAAGGAGCTCATCATCCCGGAGGGCGTCGACCGCCCCTCGTGGGACATCGCGCCCATTCTGCTGCCCGCGTCCGCGCTGCTCGGCTTCTCCGTCATCCCGATGGGGCAGCTCGGGCCGATCAACCTCCAGCTCGCGGACCCCGAGGTCGGGTTCGCGCTGGTGTTCGCGTTCGCGTCGATCGCGTCGGTCTCGCTGGTGATGGCGGGGTACGCGTCGAACAACAAGTACTCGCTGCTCGGCGGGCTCCGCGCCGTCGCGCAGAACCTGGCGTACGAGATCCCGCTCATCGTCACGGGGATGTCGGTCGTGATCTTCTCCGGCACGCTCCAGATGAGCGGCATCGTCGGCGCGCAGACGGAGACGCTCGTGTCGATAGGCGGCATCGCCATCCCGTCGTGGTACGCGTTCGTGAACCCGTTCGCGTTCGTGCTGTTCCTCACGGCGAACATGGCGGAGATCGGACGGAACCCGTTCGACATCCCCGAGGCGCCGACGGAGATCGTCGCGGGGTACCAGACGGAGTACTCCTCGGCGTACTTCGTCCTCTTTTACCTCGGCGAGTTCGTCCACATCTTCCTCGGCGGGGCCATCCTCGCCGTGACGTTCCTCGGCGGCGCCTCCGGGCCCGGCCCGGAGAGCATCGGCTTCATCTGGTTCGTGGTGAAGATCTGGGGCTTCTTCCTGTTCACGCAGTGGGCCCGCGCGGCGCTGCCGCGCGTCCGCATCGACCAGCTGATCGAGATCGGCTGGAAAGGAATGCTCGTGCTGTCGTTCGCGAACCTGGTGCTCACGGCCGTAATCGTGGGGGTGATCGCGTAATATGATCGGACTCATGAAATCCATGGCGACGACGATGAAACACGCGCTGGACGGGACGACGTTCACGGTGGAATACCCGGAGGACGCGCCCGAAGTGAGCCCGCGGTTCCGCGGGGTCCACAAGTTCAGCCAGGAGCGGTGTATCTGGTGCCGCCAGTGCGAGAACGTCTGTCCCAACGACACGATTCAGATCGTTCAAGACGACCAGCGCAACGGCGAGCAGTACAACCTCCACATCGGGCAGTGTATCTACTGCCGGCTCTGTGAGGAGGTCTGTCCCGTCGACGCCATCCTGCTGACGCAGAACTTCGAGTTCACCGCGGACACGAAAGACGACTTCGTGTTCAACAAAGAACAGCTCAAGAACGTCCCGTGGTACAAGGGAATCGATCCGCTGGAGTCCCGGAACCCCGATCGCGGCGCGTGGATCGGGGAGGGCGACGGCGAGATCGACTACCAGTAACGGGCTCGTCTCGAAATCTTCAAAGGGGTTCTCATAGGAGACACACACAATGGTTTACGCTACCATCGCGTTTGGGCTGTTCGCCGCGGTTACGCTGGCGTTCGCCCTCGGGGTCGTCCTCGCGCGCGACGTGTTCCACGCCGCGCTGCTTCTGGGCGGAGCCCTCACGAGCGTCGCGGTGCACTACGTGATGCTGCGGGCGGAGTTCATCGCCGCCATGCAGATCCTCGTCTACGTGGGCGGGGTTCTCATCTTGGTCACGTTCGCCGTGATGCTCACGCGATCGGATTCTGAAACGGAGGTGAGTCGCGCGTGAGCAACGACGAGAGCCGCGGGTCGCGAATCGCGCCCGCGATCGCCGTCGGCGCCCTGTTCGCTCTGATCGCCGCAACGGTCAACGCGGCGGCGTTCGAAGCCGCGCCCGCCGGGTTCCCGGCGGACGCCTCGGTCGTCCACAACATCGGGTACGCGCTGTTCGACCTGGGCGCGTACGACGTCGCGACGATCCCCGCCGAAGGGTTCCTCGCGGCGTTCCTGATCGCCGCCGTCGCGCTCGACGTCGCGGTCGACGGGGCCGTCTACCTCGCGAAGCGCGAGGAGGACGGGTCCATCGTCTCCGCGGTCGGGCAGGCGCTTACCGACGGTGGCCGCGACGGAGGTGACGGCCGATGACCGCCGTCGCCGGTTCGATCCCGCCGTCGTGGTACCTGCTGTTGGCGGCGGGCATCTTCTGTATCGGACTGTTCGGCGTGCTCACGCGACGGAGCGCCCTGTACTTCCTCATGAGCGTCGAGCTCATGATGAACGCGGCCAACATCAACTTCGTCGCGTTCGCGCTGTACTACGGTGACCTCACGGGGCAGGTGTTCGCGCTGTTCGTCATCGCGCTCGCCGCCGCCGAGGTCGCCATCGGCATCGGCATCATACTCGTGTTATACCGCAACTTCGGCACGACAGACGTGACTGTTCCCGCGGAGATGAGGTGGTAAGATGGTGAACGCATTCGCATACGTTCCGGCGATAGTTCTCCTCCCGTTCTTCTCGTTCCTGATCGCGCTCGGCGCGGGCAGGTACCTCCCGAAGGGCGGTGCCTTCGGCGGCATCGCGGCGACGGCGGGGTCGTTCCTGCTGTCGATCTGGGTCGCGGTGACCGTCGCGGGCGGGAACGCGTACAACGAAACGCTGTACTACTGGGCGGGCGAGGGCGGCGCGGGTATCGGTCCGACGAACGTCGAACTCTCGTTCGGCGTCCTGATCGACCCGCTGTCGGCGCTAATGTTAGTCATCGTGACGCTCGTCGCGCTGCTCGTCCACGTGTTCTCGCTCGGGTACATGAACGACGAGGGCGAGACCGGGCTGCCGCGGTACTACGCCGGACTCGGCCTCTTCACGGCGTCGATGCTCGGCTTCGTCGTCGCCGACAACCTGCTGATGGCGTTCATGTTCTTCGAGCTGGTCGGTCTCTGTTCGTACCTGCTCATCGGCTTCCACTTCCGGGAGCCCGGTCCCCCGTCGGCCGCGAAGAAGGCGTTCCTCGTCACCCGCTTCGGTGACTACTTCTTCCTCGTCGGCGTCGTCGCGGTGTTCGCGACGTTCGGCACCGCGGCGTTCGCGGGCGCCGAGTCGTTCCCGGCGCTCGCGGAGGCCGCGCTCGCGGGCGAACAGGCCGTGTGGACGCCGTTCGGACTCGACGTCATGACGTGGTTCACCGTCGTCGGCCTGCTCGTTCTGGGCGGCGTCGTCGGGAAGTCGGCGCAGTTCCCGCTCCACACGTGGCTCCCGGACGCGATGGAGGGCCCGACGCCCGTCTCCGCGCTGATCCACGCCGCGACGATGGTGGCGGCTGGCGTCTACCTCGTCGCGCGGATGTACGGCTTCTACGCGCTCACGCCGACGACGCTCGCGGTCATCGCCTTCATCGGCGGCTTCACCGCGCTGTTCGCGGCGACGATGGGGCTCGTGAAGGACGAACTGAAGCAGGTGCTCGCGTACTCGACCATCTCGCAGTACGGGTACATGATGCTCGCGCTCGGTTCGGGCGGGTACGTGGCCGCGGTCTTCCACCTGACGACGCACGCGTTCTTCAAGGCCCTCCTGTTCCTCGGCGCCGGTTCGGTCATCATCGCGATGCACCACAACGAGGACATGTGGGACATGGGCGGGCTGCGGTCGAAGATGCCCGTCACCTACTACACGTTCCTCGCCGGATCGCTGGCGCTCGCGGGAATCTTCCCGTTCGCCGGCTTCTGGTCGAAAGACGAGATCCTCTACGAGGCGCTCGTCCACGCCCCCGGCGAGCCGCTCCTGTTCGGGGCCTACCTGATGGGGCTGCTCGCGGTGCCGGTCACGGCCTTCTACACCTTCCGCATGGTGTTCCTGACCTTCCACGGCGAGCCACGGAGCGAGACCGCTCGCGACCCGGAACCCGTTCGCTGGAACGTCAAGGGGCCGCTGACGGTCCTCGGGTCGCTCGCGGTCGTCACCGGCTTCATCAACATGGTGCCGGTCCAGAAGGTGCTCGGCCTGGAGGGAATCGACCTGCTCCACCGCTGGCTCGACAACGAGTGGGGCGGCATCGACGGGCTCTCCTCGCACCACTACGGCGACATCGGACCGTACAGCAGCCAGTACGTCGTTGGCGGTGAGGTCGGTACGGTCCTCGCCGGCGCGGCCGTGTCGCTCGGCCTCGCGCTGCTCGGTCTCGGACTCGCCTGGCGGCTCTATAACGTCCCCTCCCCGACGGAACACACCGCCAAGCTCGGCGGCATCAAAGACGTGCTGTACAACAACTACTACCTCGACGAACTACAGGTCTGGCTCGCGTATCGGACGGAAGACATCGCGGGCGTCGCGAACACCTTCGATCAGGGGATCATCGACGGCGCCGTCGACGGCGTCTCGTCGGTGAGCCTGACCGGTGGCGGCCGGATCCGGAAGCTCCAGTCGGGGGTCGTCTCGCAGTACGCCGCGCTGCTCACCTTCGGACTCGTCGCGCTGTTGCTCGTGCTCGGCGCGACCGGGGGGTGGTTCCTGTGATACTCGAAGCGCTCATGGCGGCCGCGTTCGTCGGCGCGCTGACGGTGTTCCTCGCGCCCGACGAGTGGGCGGGACGGCTGGCGTTCGCGATCAGCCTCGTCCCGTTCGTCGGGAGCCTCTACCTGTGGTCCGGCTTCGAGGCCGGCGGTAACGCGCTCACCGGCGGCGATATCGCGTACACGACGCAGATCGAGTGGCTCGAGGTCGGCGGTCGCAGCGTCTCGTGGTTCGTGGGACTCGACGGGATCAGCCTCCCGCTTTTCGTGCTCACGACGTTCCTCGTGCCGCTGGCGATCGTCAGCGCGTGGACGCCCATCGACAGCCGGCAGAGCCAGTTCTACGGGCTCATGCTGTTCATGGAGGCGAACCTGCTGGGCGTGTTCACCGCGCTCGACTTCTTCCTCTGGTTCGTCTTCTGGGAGGCCGTGCTGGTGCCGATGTACTTCCTCATCGGCGTCTGGGGCGGTAACGACCGCAAGTACGCCGCGATCAAGTTCTTCGTATACACGAACGCGGCGTCGCTTCTGATGTTCATCGGCTTCATGAGCCTCGTGTTCGCGCTCGGCGACTCGGTGTCGTCGTTCGCCCTGCCCGAGATCGCGCAGGCGATCGCCGCGGGCGGGCTCGACACCTGGTTCGGTATCCCGCCGGACCGGATCGCGATGGTCGCGTTCCTCGCGATGTTCCTCGGGTTCGCGGTGAAGGTCCCGATCGTTCCGTTCCACACGTGGCTGCCGGACGCCCACGTTCAGGCCCCGACGCCCGCGTCGGTGCTCCTTGCCGGCGTCCTCCTGAAGATGGGGACGTACGCCCTGCTCCGATTCAACTTCACGATGCTGCCGAACCAGGCGTCCGCGCTCGCGATCCCGATCGCGGCCATCGCCGTCATCAGCGTCATCTACGGCGCGATCCTGGCCTTGGGACAGAGCGACCTCAAGCGGATCGTGGCGTACTCGTCGGTCTCGTCGATGGGGTACGTCATCCTCGGACTCATCGCGTTCACCGAGTACGGGGTCGGCGGCGCGACCTTCCAGATGGTCGCGCACGGCCTCATCTCCGGGCTGATGTTCATGGCGGTCGGCGTCATCTACAACACGACCCACACGCGGGAGGTCGACGAGATGGCCGGCATGGCCGACCGGATGCCGGTCACCGTCGGTATCCTCGTCGCCGGCGCCTTCGGCTACATGGGGCTGCCGCTGATGGCCGGCTTCGCCGGCGAGTTCTTCATCTTCGTGGGCTCGCTGTCCGCGCCGGCGCTCCCGTACGCGCCGGTGTTCACGGCGCTCGCCATGTTCGGTATCGTCATCGTCGCCGGCTACCTACTGTCGGCGATGCAGAGCACGCTGTTCGGGCCCTTCGAGCTCGACACCGACTACGAGGTCGGGCCAGCGCCGTTCCACGATGTCGCCCCGCTCGCGGTGCTTCTGGTGGCGATCATCGTCCTCGGCGTCGCGCCCGACATCTTCTTCGAGATGATCCGTGACGCTGCCGTTCCCGTCGTCGAGGGGGTGACGATCGATGGTTAACGGTCTGCCGGCCGTGACCGCCCTGCTGCCGGCGCTGCTGCTGGCGGCGACCGGTCTCGTCTTGCTGTTGGTCGACACGGTTCGCCCGGACGCTCGGTCGAACACGTCGATGGCGGTCGTGGGGGCGCTCGGTTCGCTCGTCGCGCTCGCGGCCACCGTCTGGCTCACCGCGACCGGCGTGGGGAGCGCGGACGCCGGCGCGGTCTACCTGTTCGCGGACGCGGTGAAGGTCGACACCATGGCGTTGTTCTTCACCGCCATCTTCGCGTCGGTGACCGCGCTGGTCCTCGTCGCCGCGCACGACTACTTCGACGACCACGCCAACCCGGCGGCGTTCTACTCGCTGGTGACGTTCGCCGCGACGGGGATGGCGCTGCTCGCGGTCGCGAACTCGCTCGCGGTCGTGTTCGTCGCCCTGGAGATGGTGTCGCTGCCGTCGTACGTGCTCGTCGCGTACCTCAAACAGGACCGCGGGAGCGTCGAGGCGGGGATGAAGTACTTCCTCGTCGGCGCGCTTTCGTCGGCCATCTTCCTGTTCGGCATCTCGCTCGTCTACGCCGCGACCGGGTCGCTGATACTCGCCGACATCGCGTCGGCCTCCATCGAGGGGCTCGCCGGCGTGCTCGGTATCGGCGTCGTGATGATGATCGGCGGCGTCGCGTTCAAGACGGCCTCCGTCCCGTTCCACTTCTGGGCGCCGGAGGCGTACGAGGGCGCGCCCGCACCCGTGAGCGCGTTCCTCTCGTCGGCCTCGAAGGCGGCCGGGTTCGTCGTCGCGTTCCGCGTGTTCACCGAGGCGTTCCCGGTGGGCACGTCGCTCGGCGCCGGCATCGACTGGGTGCTCGCCTTCGGCGTCCTCGCAGCCGTGACGATGACGCTCGGTAACTTCGCGGCCGCGGTCCAAGAGGAGGTCAAGCGGATGCTCGCGTACTCCTCTATCGGCCACGCGGGCTACGCGCTCATCGGCGTCGCCGCGCTCACGGTCGACGGGCCCGCCAACGGCACCGTCATGGGCGCGGCGATGGCGCACCTGCTCGTCTACGGGTTCATGAACACCGGCGCGTTCCTCTTCGTCGCGATGGCGGAGAAGTGGGGCGTCGGTCGCACCTTCGAGGACTACGCCGGACTCTGGCGGCGCGCGCCGGTCGCCTCCGTGGCGATGGCCGTGTTCATGTTCTCGCTGGCCGGGCTGCCGCCCTTCGCCGGGTTCTTCTCGAAGTACTTCCTGTTCCAGGCGGCCATCGACAACGGCGTCGTGTGGCTGGCCGGACTCGGCGCGGTCAACAGCGTCGTCTCGCTGTACTACTACAGCCGGGTCGTGAAGGCGCTGTTCTTAGACGACCCCGCGTCGCCGAGCGCGCTCGACGCGATCGACGTGCGCCCGACGGCGCTGTACGCCGCGGTCGTCTTCGCGGCGGTCGTGACGGTGCTGCTCCTGCCCGGCTTCGGTCCGGTCATCGAGACCGCCGAGGCGGCGGCCTCAGCGCTGTTCTGACCGGGCACCGCGTCCGGTCGTTTCGAGTCCGTTCTCACTCCGTCCGCGCTCGCGGCGGGCACTCTGTGCGTTTTGCTCGCCGAGCCGCCCGCCGGCGACCACAGATACTCCTTCGTGCGGCCCGTCCGTTCGTTGTGTCCCGGACGCACACCTACCGGTGTCTGAACTGCTTGGATCACGCCGTCACCCGGTCGTTCGACACGTCACACCTGTCGCGGACCTGCCCGGAGTGCGGATCGTTCGAGCGCTTCGCCAACGAGGCGGTGATCGATCGGTTCGAGACGCTGGACGCGTCCCCGCCGGCGGCGCTCGACTGGGAGCGACTGGAGCGCCGCGAGAAGCTGATCGTCGCGGAACGGCTCGCGCGGACCGACAAGACGCTGGACGACTTCGACGTGGTCGTCGACGAGATAGACGACGCTGACAAAACGGACGACGCTACGGCGAGCGACGACGCTACGGCGAGCGACGACGCTACGGCGAGCGACGACGCTGCCGCGAGCGACGACGCGGAGACCGTCGACGGGGAGCGGGCCGACGGGGCCGACGCGACCGGCGCGTAGCTACCGCGCGTACAGCTTTCCGCCGACGAGGTCTGCGAGCGCGACGCCGCCGCCGGGCGTGACGGCCACGTAGGGGCGCTCGACCGGCCCGAACACGTCGACCACGCGCCCGACGGTAGAGAGCGACTCGTCGACGACGCTCGCGCCGATCCGCGGCGGGTCCTCGCCCGGGTCCCCCCGGGCGATCGCGAGTCCGCCGGCGGTTCGGACGACTGTCCCGACGCGCCGCACGGTTACTCTCGCAGGACGCCGAGGTACGCGGCGATCGCCTGTACGAGATCGTTCTTCGCGGTGTCTTCGGTGCCCTTGACGACCACGGAGCCGCGGGCCTCGTACTCCCGCGAGTACGTGGCGTCGCGCTCGACGGCGGCGTCGTAACCGACCTGTTGGACGGCCTTCGCGATCTCGTCGACGGTCGGCGCTTCGACCGCCAGATCCATCGGGACGCGGCGCCCGTCCGAGCGCGACAGCTCGGCGTCGAAGTAGGCGGGGTAGACGACGTTCTCGACCATACCGTGATCCCCTCGCGCGCGGCGTAAGGTCGTTTCGGACCGCCGCGGGGCGGACTCCCTAGCTCGTCCGGAACTCGAAGCGGGCGCCGCCGTCCTCGCCGGCGCGTGCGGTGACGGTCCAGTCGTGCGCCTCCGCGATGCGTTCGCTGATGGCGAGCCCGAGTCCAGTGCCCGACTCCTCCGTGGTGAACCCGCTCTCGAACACCCGGTCGAGCTCGTCGTCCGGGAGGCCGGTCCCGTCGTCTTCGACGTAGAATCCGTCCGTCTCGGCGCCGCTCTCGTCGCGGAACGTCGTCGTCCCCACTCGGACCGAGAGCGGGTCTTCGGGGGAGTCGCGCCCGTGTTCCGCGCTGTTCCGGAAGACGTTCTCGAACAGCGCGCGGAGCCGAGTCGGGTTCGCCTCGAAGCCCGTGTCCGACTCGACGGTCAGGGTCGCGTTGCCGGTGTCGACGCTCTCCCACGCGTCGCGCGCGATGTCGGACAGCGAGACGGACTCCGTTTCACCGACGGACTGGCCCTGTCTGGCCAGGGACAGGAGGTCGGCCACGAGTTCGTCCATCCGCGAGATCGCGTCCGCGGCCCTGTCGAGGTGGTCGAGCTCGCCGGTCTCGCGGACGAGGTCGACGTACCCCTCCGCGACGGACAACGGGTTCCGGAGGTCGTGGGAGACGATCGAGGCGAACTCGTCGAGGCGCTCGTTCTGTCGGCGGAGGGTCTCCTCGCGCTCTCGCCGGTCGGTGACGTCGGTGTAGATCGCGTAGCCCGCCGCGTTCGCCGCGTCGAGTCGGATCGGGATGACGTGGAGGATGAAGTGGCGGTGGCCGTCCGCGGTCGTCCGCGTCACCTCGCGCCGGACGTTCTCTCCGCTCTGAAGCCGGTCGTTGAGCTCTTCGGCCTCCGACCCGGAATCGGTGGGGACGATGTAGTCGTCGATAGACTCTCCGGTCACCGTCTCGGCGTCGTAGCCGAACGTCGACTCGAACGCGTCGTTGACCTGTCGAACGATCGGCTCCCCGTCCACGTAGTCGTACGCGATGGCGGGGTCCGGAACGTTCGTGAACAGCGCGAGGAGGCGGTCGTGTTCGGCTCGAAGCGTCTCGTTGACGGCGATCCGGTCGAGCGTCTCTTCCAAGTGCGAGGCGAGCAGTTCGGCGAGCCGGCGGTCGTCGTCGTCGAACTCGTCGGCGCCCTCGGTGCCGGCGGTCGCCAGCTGGAACACCACGTCGTCGCCGACCGGCACGGTGAGCAGCGTGGCGTACCGGCTGTCGGGGTTCGGGTTCGGTGCGATGGACGCGTCGCCGGTCCGAACCGCTCTGCCGGCGACCCCGCTGCCGACGCGGACTCGGTTACAGTCCTCGACCGGGACGCCCGACGAGGCGGCGACGGGTTCGACCCACTCCTCGTCGCCGACGGCGACCACCGCCTGGTGTTCCGGGAAGACCGTCTCGGCGACGGCGATCGCGGCCCGGTACGCCTCGTCGACCGACCTGACGGCGGCCAACTCAGTCATTCCGGCGTTGAGCTGCTCGATCCGCGACGGCGTGTGCGTCGGATCGGCCCGGCTTCCGCACCGCTGGTCGCGAGCGAGCAGCCACGACACCGTTTCCGCGAGCGCGTCCGGCGTCGTCGCGACGGCGTCCACGAGGGGGTCGGTGGCGGTCTCGCCCGTCGGATCGCCGACGAACGCGACCACGGCGCCGCTGCGGTCGACGGACCGGAGCCGTTCGAGGCCCGGCCCGTCGACGACGACCGTCACGTCGGCGTCGGTGATCCGCTCGTCGCCGACCGCGTCGGGTACGGCGGCGTGCGTCTCCACCGCGCGGGCCTCGTCGTCCCCGTCGGCATCGATCGGCGTGTCGAGCCGGGTGGCGAGTTCGTGGTCCTCATCGAGCACGAGGACCGTCGCACGCTCGCTCAACGCGGAAGTCACAATGGTAAATTGTAGCACAGGCTGCGGTGATAAACCTTCTCACCGGCCGTCGCGGGCGGGAGACCTCGGACGGCCGCGTTCCGCTCGCGTTCGGCCTGACGCCGACGCTGACGACCGACCCCGGAACCCTTTTGGAGCAACACCGGCCACGTTCGTGTAATGAGCGATCTCGAAGCGGAGTACCGTCTCGACTACTTCGAGGAGGAGGGGTTCACCCGGAAGGAGTGTACCTCCTGTGGCGCGCACTTCTGGACCCGCGACGACGACAGGGAGCTGTGCGGCGAGCCGCCGTGTGAGGACTACAGTTTCATCGACGACCCGGGATTTCCCGAGTCGCACTCGCTGTCGGAGATGCGGGAGGCGTTCCTCTCCTTCTTCGAGGACAACGACCACGAGCGGATCGAGCCGTACCCCGTCGCCGCGAACCGGTGGCGCGACGACGTCCTGCTGACGCAGGCGTCGATCTACGACTTCCAGCCGCTCGTCACCTCCGGGGCGACGCCGCCGCCGGCGAACCCCCTCACCATCTCGCAGCCGTGTATCCGGATGCAAGACATCGACAACGTCGGCAAGACGGGCCGGCACACGATGGCGTTCGAGATGATGGCCCACCACGCGTTCAACACGCGCGAGGAGGTCGACGAGGAGGAGTACGCCTATCACGGCGAGGTGTACTGGAAAGACGAGACGGTCCAGTACTGCGACGAGCTGTTCGAGAGTCTCGGCGCGGACTTAGAGGAGATAACCTACATCGAGGACCCGTGGGTCGGCGGCGGCAACGCCGGCCCCGCCATCGAGGTCATCTACAAGGGCGCCGAGCTGGCGACGCTTGTCTTCATGTGTATGGAGTTAGACCCCGACGGCGACTACGAGATGAAAGACGGGAACACGTACTCGTTCATGGACACGTACATCGTCGACACCGGGTACGGGCTCGAACGCTGGACGTGGATGAGCCAGGGGACCGCGACGGTGTACGAGGCGATCTATCCCGACGCCATCGACTTCCTGAAGGACAACGCGGGCATCGAACACACCGAGGCGGAACGCGAGATCGTCCACCGCGCGGCGAAGCTCTCGGGGCGCCTCGACATCGACGACGTCGACGACGTGGAGGCGGCTCGCGGCGAGATAGCCGACCGACTCGACGTCGACGTCGACCGGCTGCGCGAGCTGGTGGAGCCGCTCGAATCGATCTACGCGATCGCCGACCACTCGCGGACGCTCGCGTACATGTTCGGCGACGGGATCGTTCCCTCGAACGTCGGCACGGGATATCTCACGCGGATGGTCCTGCGACGCACGAAGCGGCTCGTGGACGAGGTCGGCGTCGACGCGCCGCTCGACGAACTCGTCGACATGCAGGCCGAGCGGCTCGGCTACCGGAACCGCGACACGATCCGCGAGATCGTTCGCAGCGAGGAGCGGAAGTACGAGGAGACGCTGGAACGTGGCGCTCGCAAGGTCGAACAGCTCGCCGACGAGTACGCCGGCACCGGCGAACCCATCCCGACCGCGGAGCTGTTGGAGCTGTACGACTCACACGGGATCCAGCCCGACATGGTCGCCGACATCGCCGACGACCGGGGGGCGACCGTCGACGTGCCCGACGACTTCTACTCGCTCGTCGCCGACCGACACGAGGAGGGAGACGCCGCGGCCGCGAGCGACGAGCGCGACGAGCGTCTCGCCGACCTCCCCGAGACGGAGAAACTGTTCTACGACGACCAGGGCCGCACGGAGTTCGAGGCGGTCGTCCTCGACGTGTTAGACGCCGACGAGGGGTACGACGTCGTGTTGGACCAGACGATGTTCTACCCCGAGGGCGGCGGGCAGCCGGCCGACAGGGGACAGCTCACGGTCGGTGAGACAACCGTCGACGTGACCGACGTCCAGGAGGTCGACGGGGTCGTCCTCCACCGTGCGGACGCGGACCCCGGGAAAGGGGAGTTCGTCCGCGGGCAGGTGGACGGCGACCGCCGCGACCGACTCCGCGCGCACCACACCGCGACGCACCTCATCGGCCACGCGGCCCGCGAGGTGCTCGGCGATCACGTCCGGCAGGCGGGCGCCCAGAAGGGGATCGACTCCTCGCGGCTCGACGTGCGTCACTTCGAACGCATCACCCGCGAGGAGGTCAAGGCGATCGAACGCGTCGCCAACGAGCTGATCCGCGACGACGTTCCCGTCCGTCAGGAGTGGCCCGACCGCAACGAGGCCGAGGCCGAACACGGCTTCGACCTGTATCAGGGGGGCGTCCCGCCGGGAACGAACGTCCGGCTGATCCACGTCGGCGACGCCGACGTTCAGGCCTGCGCGGGGACCCACGTCGACAGGACCGGTGCCATTGGCACGGTGAAGGTGTTGAAAACGGAGCCGGTTCAGGACGGCGTCGAGCGCATCGTGTTCGCGGCCGGCGCCGCCGCGGTCGAGGCGACCCAGCGCACCGAGGACGCGCTGTACGACGCGGCCGCGGTCTTAGACGTCGACCCGCTCGACGTTCCCGACACCGCCGAGCGCTTCTTCGAGGAGTGGAAGGCGCGCGGCAAGGAGATCGAATCGCTCAAAGAGGAGCTCGCGACCGCGCGCGCTTCCGGCGGCGCAGACGCCGAGGAGGTCGAGGTCGACGGGACGGTCGCGGTGATCCAGCGGCTCGACGGCGACGCTGACGAGCTGCGCGCGACCGCGAACGCCCACGTCGACGACGGGAAGGTGGCGGTGATCGGCAGCGGCGCCGACGGCTCCGCGAGCTTCGTCGTCGGCGTCCCCGACGGCGTCGACGTGAACGCCGGGCAGGTCGTCGCCGAACTCGCCGGCCGCGTCGGCGGCGGCGGCGGCGGGCCGCCGGACTTCGCACAGGGCGGTGGTCCCGACGCCGAGGCGCTCGACGGCGCCCTCGACGACGCGCCGGACGTGCTCCGGGCCGTCCGCGAGGCCTGAGAGGGCACCATGCCGGTCGCCGAGAACGCCCGCGACGGCGCCGCGATCCGATACGAGGTCGACGCGAGGGGCGTCGGGCCCGACGACGAGGCGGTCGTGTTCTGTGGCGACGTCGGCCTCGGCGCGTGGCAGTTCGGGTGGCAACACGCCGCGCTGGCGGGACCGCACACGGTCGTCACGCCGGAGACGCGCGGCGTCGGGCGGTCGGACGCTCCGCCCGGCCCCTACCGGGTCGAGACGCTCGCGGCCGATATCGAGGCCGTCTGTGCGGCAGAGGGGATCCGGAACGCCCACCTCGTCGGCTACGGCCTCGGCGGGATGGTCGCGCTGACCGCGGCGCTGAGCTCCTCGCGCCCGGCCAGTCTCGCCGTGGTCGGGACGCCGCCCGCCGGCGACGCGTACCACGCTGACGGGGTCTGGGCCGACCCGGCCGACCCGTCGGCGGTCGAGGGGGTCCTCTCCGGGCTGCTCTCGGTCGACTTCCGGGAAGCGCACCCGGACGCGCTCGAACGGATCGCGGAGTGGCGCCTCGCGGAGGACGCCGACCGCGAGACGTACGAGGCACACCGCGCCGCGGTCGAGGGGTTCGACCTCGTCGACCGACTGTTCGAGGTCACGACGCCGACCGTGGTCGTCCACGGGAGCGACGACGCGGTCTGTCCGATCACGGCCGGCGAGACGCTGGCCGAGGGGCTTCCCCGCGGCGAGTTCGTCTCCGTCGACGGCGCTCGCCACCTCGTCGGCGTCGAGGCCTCGGCCGCGGTCAACGACCACCTCGTCGGGTGGCTCGCTGAGCATGCGACCGGCGAGTTCGAGTAGCTCACCGTCAGCGCAACCGTTTTGAGGCTCTCGCCTCTCCGTCCACTCGATGACTCGCCTCCGGTTCGCCCTGTTGAACGCCGCCCACGACGGCGCGAACACCCGTCGGAACTTCCGGCGGGAGATCGACGCCGACCTCGTCGAGTTCGACGCCACCGCGGGGGACCTCCCCGACCACACCGACTTCGACGGCGTCGTGGTGACGGGGTCGCGGTCGTCCGTCTACTGGGACGAGGAGTGGATACCGGCGCTCGTCGACTACGTCGCCGAGGCCGTCGCGGCCGGCTGCCCGGTCCTCGGCGTCTGTTACGGCCATCAGGTGCTCGCGGAGGCGCTCGGCGGCCGCGTCGCCGGGATGGACGGGTTCGAGATCGGCTACAACGAGATCAGCCGCCTGCGCGAGGACCCGCTTTTCGACGGACTCGGCGACTCCTTCACCGCCTTCACGACTCACGGCGACGCGGTGGTCGAACTCCCGCCGTCCGCGACGCTGCTGGCCGAGAACGAACACGGCGTCCACGCGTTCCGCGACGGCCACTGCTGGGGCGTCCAGTTCCACCCCGAGTACGACATCGAGACCGCTCGCGACGTGACGGACGGCAAGCGAGACCAGATCGGTGACGCGCGCGTCGACACGGTCCTCGAGTCGATCACCCCCGCGGCGTACGACGCCGCCTGCGAGGCGAAGGCGCTGTTCGAGAACTTCACGGCGTACGCGGAACGGCTCGCGGCCGACGAGACGGAGCCGGCGGCCGCGGACGACTGAGCGAGGCGGGCGGCCGCGGACGACCCACCGGCGCCGTCGACGCGGCCCCCGGTCGAACACCCTTATACGGTTCCCGTACCGAACCTCGGTATGAACGTAGTACCGGACACGAGCGCGGTCGTCGACGGCCGCGTGTCCGAACGCGTCGCGGACGGGACCTACGAGTCGGTCTCCGTGTTCGTCCCGGAGGCGGTCGTCGGCGAACTGGAGTCGCAGGCGAACGACGGGCTCGAATCCGGCTGGGACGGGCTGAGCGAACTCAAGCGACTCGCCGACTACGCCGACGACGGGACGATCGACCTGCGGTACGTCGGCGAGCGCGCCAGCGGCGACGCCAAGTCGAACGCCCACGAGGGCGACGTCGACGCGCTGATCCGCGATCTCGCCGCCGATCACGACGCGACGCTGCTCTCCAGCGACGTGGTCCAGGCCGAGGTCGCCCGCGCGAAGGGACTCGACGTGGAGTACGTCGAACCCGTCGCCCGAGGCGTCGTCGACGACCTCCCGATTCAGGACTTTTTCACCGACGAGACGATGTCGGTCCACCTCAAGACCGGCACCGTTCCGAAGGCGAAGCGCGGGACGCTCGGCGAGATGCGCTACGTCGAGATCGACGACGAGGAGACCGACGAGGAACAGATGCGCGAGTGGGCCAACTCGATCGTCGACCTCGCCCGCCAGTCCAACGAGGGTTTCATCGAACTGTCGAACGACGGGATAGACATCGTCCAGTTCCGGAACTACCGGATCGCGGTCGCGCGACCCCCGTTCGCGGACGGGATCGAGATCACCGCGGTGCGGCCCATCGCGAAGACGACGCTCGACGACTACGAGTTCGCCGACGAGCTTCGCGAGCGGTTCCGCGAGCGGAAACGCGGCGTGCTCATCTCGGGATCGCCCGGCGCCGGCAAGTCGACGTTCGCGCAGGCGGTCGCCGAGTTCTTAAACGACAGCGACTACGCGGTGAAGACGATGGAGAAGCCGCGCGACCTCCAGGTGGGGCCGGAGATCACCCAGTACGGCGCGCTCGGCGGCGAGATGGAGAACACCGCGGACTCCCTCCTCTTGGTCCGGCCCGACTACACCATCTACGACGAGGTGCGGAAGACGAACGACTTCGAGGTGTTCTCGGACATGCGGATGGCCGGCGTCGGCATGGTCGGCGTCGTCCACGCCTCCCGCGCCATCGACGCGCTCCAGCGGCTCGTCGGTCGCGTCGAACTCGGGATGATCCCCCAGATCGTCGACACCGTGGTCTACATCGAGGCGGGCGAGGTCCACACCGTCTACGACGTGACCACCGAGGTGAAGGTGCCCGCCGGACTCACGGCGGAGGACCTCGCGCGTCCGGTCATCCAGGTGTCGAACTTCGAGACGGGGACGCCGGAGTTCGAGATATACACGTTCAACCGGCAGGTCGTCACCGTCCCGCTGAACGACGACGAAGAGGCCGAAAGCGAGAGCGGCGTCGGTCGCATCGCCAAAAAGGAGATCGAACGCGAGATCCGCTCGGTCGCGCACGGCCACGTCGACGTGTCGCTGAACGGCGACGACGAGGCGGTCGTCTACGTCACCGAGGGAGACATCGGCACCGTGATAGGGAAGGGAGGCGGTCGCATCGCCGACATCGAGAACCGGCTCGGGATCGACATCGACGTTCGCACGCACGACGAGAAGCCGGGCGGCGCGGGCGCCGGCGCCTCCGGCGGCGAGAGCGGCGCCAGCGGTCACGGTGACGGGCAGGTCGGCGCCGAGCGAGGGACCGTGGTCGCGCCGGAGATCACCTCGCGACACGTCGTCATCGACGTCGACGACGGCGTCGGCGAGACGGTCGAAGTGCGCGCCGACGGCGAGTACCTCTTCACCGCCACCGTCGGCCGCGGCGGCGAGGTTCAGGTCTCTCGCGGCTCCGCCATCGCGGAGGAACTGGAAGACGCGATCGACCGGAACCGGACGGTGACCGTCGTTCCGGCCCGCTGAGACGAACGGGTGCGGTCGGGTCCGCCGCGGCAGAGAGCGGGGGGTTCAGACCGGGCCGACGGCGTCCGGTCACCCGAGAGCCGTCTCTCGATCGCCGGGTACGCGTCGTCCGACGCAGAAACGTACCACGATCGTCGTAACCTATCCCTCCTGAAAGATAACGCTTTTTTGACGGTGTAGACAACTCGGGGTATGGCTGATGAGTTAAAACGCGGGCTCGAGGGCGTCCTCGTCGCGGAGTCGGATCTGAGCTACGTCGACGGCGAGGTCGGAAAGCTCGTGTATCGCGGGTACGACATCGAAGACCTCGCTCGCGGCGCGAGCTACGAGGAGGTGCTGTACCTGCTGTGGCACGGCTCGCTCCCCACTGCCGCGGAACTCGACGCGTTCACCGCCGACCTCGTGGCCGAGCGCGACGTCGATGACGACGTCATCGAGACGGTCCGCGCGCTCGCCGACGCCGGCGAGCGACCGATGGCCGCCCTCCGGACCGCGACGTCGATGCTCTCGGCGTACGACCCCGACGACGGCGACAGCGAGGAAACGACCCTCACGCAGGGCCGCCGGATCACGGCGAAGATCCCGACGGTCCTCGCCGCGTTCGAACGCGTCCGTCAGGGGAACGAGCCGGTCGCGCCCGATCCGGACCTCTCGCACGCCGGGAACTTCCTCTACATGCTCACGGGCACGGAGCCCGATCCGGTGAGCGAGGAGACGTTCGACATGGCGCTCACCCTCCACGCCGACCACGGCCTCAACGCCTCGACGTTCACCGCGATGGTGATCGGCTCGACGATGGCCGACGTCTACTCCGGCGTCACCGGCGGTATCGGGGCGCTCTCCGGGCCCCTCCACGGCGGCGCCAACCAGGACGTGATGGAGGTGCTCCACGAGATCGACGCCTCCTCGAAGGACCCCGTTCAGTGGGTGAAAGATACCCGCGACGACGGCGGACGCATCCCCGGGTTCGGCCACCGCGTCTACAAGGTGAAAGACCCCCGCGCGAAGATCCTCGAGGAGAAGCTCCGCGACCTCTCCGAGTCGTCTGGCGACACCAAGTGGCTCGATTACACCACCGCCATCGAGGAGCACCTCACCGATCAGGGGCTCGTCGAGAAGGGGATCGCCCCGAACGTGGACTTCTACTCCGGCTCCGTCTACGACTCGCTCGGCATTCCGGTCGACATGTACACCCCCATCTTCGCGATGAGCCGCGCCGGCGGCTGGATCGCCCACGTCGCCGAGTACCAGGAGGATAACCGCCTCATCCGCCCGCGCGCCCGGTACACGGGCCCCGAGAACGCCGAGTTCGTCCCGATCGACGAGCGGTAAGCGGTCGCGACCCGTTTCTGTCGGTTGTCTGCCTCCGTCACTCGAACGCAGAGACTTTCGTTTGACGTCCCGGAACCGACGCCGACCAGCCTCGCGCGCGTTCCGGGGACTCCCCGACTCCAGGCCACGGAGCCGTTCCGAAGTCAGGTCTCGTCGGTGGTCGGCGTCCGCGAGAATCGTTCGCCGTCGTGCGTCGCGTTCAGGCGTTGAGGCGCTCGCGAGCGTACTTCGCGAGCAGCGGGACGTCGTCGAGATGGAGGAGCCGCGCCATCCCCGCCTTCTCGCCGCGGTTCGCCTTCGCTAAGATGTCGTCGTCCGTCCGCTGGAGGTCTCGGAGGAGTCGGTCGTACCGCTCGTTCGGGGCGAGATACAGCAACTCCGTGAGCGCCAGCCGGGACTTCGCGCGCGGCGCCACGTCGCGGTGCCAGAGCGTCTCGTACACGGCGAGGCTCTCCGCGTCGACGCGGCGCTCGGAGTCGGTGAGACAGCGGTCGACCGTCGCCGCGGCGGCGCGGGCGGACTTCATCCCCTTGTGGATCCCCTCGCCCCACAGCGGGTCGATGGTCGGCACGGTGTCGCCGATGGCGATGAACCGGTCCGTGTGCATCTGTCCCGGGCGCTGGATGTGTGCGGAGCCGCGGTGGACCTTGCCGTCGAGCTTCGTTGCGTCGGCGAACCGGGGGTCCCGGTCGACCCAGTCGTCGAGGTAGCCGTCGACGGTCTTGCCCGCCTCGGCGAACTCGCGGTGGCGGTCGTTCTGGATGTAACAGATGCCGACCTTCGCGGTGTCTTCGCCGGTCGCGAAGATCCACGAGTAGCCGCCGGGCGCGATTTCGTGGTCCAGACGGAGCATCATTGCGCGCCGGAGGTCCGCGTACTCCGGGTGGTTCATCTCGACGCCTTCCATCTCGTACTCGATGCCGATCGCCTGGTTCTCGCGTTCGAGGTCGACGACGTCGAGGGCGCTCGCGATCGGCGCGGCGGGACCGGTCGCGTCGATCACGATGTCGGCGTACACCTCCTCGTCGCCGTTGTACCGCACGCCTTCGATGACGTCGTCGTCGTCGAGGATCGGTCGGGAGACCCGCGCGTCGAAGCGGTACTCCGCGCCGTTCTCCCGGCCGTCGGCGACGAGGAACTGCTTGAACTCCGCGAACTCCAACACCGCGCCCGGCTGGTAGCTCTCGTAGTACTCGTTGGGAGACTCCAACACGACGTCGTCTGTGTACGACATCACGACGCCGTCGGGAATTCCGAACGAGGACATCATCGACGGGAACGTGCCCGCCGTCGACTTGTTGCTCTGTCGCGGGAACTCGTCTTCCGACTCGGTCTCGAGAACGACGACGTCGTAGCCGCGCGTCGCCAGGTCGCGGGCGCACTGCGCGCCCGCCGGACCGGCGCCGGCGATCGCGACGTCGTAGCGGTCAACCATACACAACGGTTGCGGACCCACCTAATTAGACTTGCTGAAACCCGACGAGAACTCCGCGCAAACGGGCTCGTTCGCCCGTTTTTGGCCGTCGCGAGAGGACGGAATACCGCCCGTCGTTCGCGACCGTTTCAGTAGAACTCGCGGACGAGATCGGTCGCGCTCTCCGGAGCGCCGTCCGGGATCACCGACATGTCCTCGTCGACGCCGTGCTGTTCGTGGTACGGCACCGACGACTCGTCTTTGTAGAAGACGCCCTGGTGTTCCTTCTCGTTGTCGAGGATGACGTCTTTCGCGTCCTCGCGGTTGGTCGGGTCGTGGTCCGACTCCTTCAGGTCGACCAGCGAGTCGCGGAAGTAGTCGTACGTGTCGACGTCGTTGAAGGTGACGCACGGCGAGTAGACGTTCACGAAGCCGAACCCGTCGTGTTCGATGGCCTCCTGAATGATCTCTTGGTGTCGGAGCGCGTCCGAGGAGAACGACTGCGCGATGAACGTCGCGCCCGAGGCGAGCGCCAGCGCGTGCGGGTTGACCGGGGGCTGTTTGGGGCCGTCGGGGCTCGTCGACGTCTCGAAGTCCTCACGGGAGGTCGGCGACGCCTGTCCCTTCGTCAGGCCGTAGATGCGGTTGTCCATCACGACGTACGTCATGTCGACGTTCCGCCGGACGGCGTGGACGAAGTGGCCCGCGCCGATGGAGTAGCCGTCGCCGTCGCCGCCGGCGACCATCACTTCGATGTCGGGCCGAGCCATCTTGACGCCCGTGCCGACGGGGAGCGCGCGTCCGTGAACGCCGTGGAGCGCGTAGCTGTGCATGTAGGTGCCGATCTTCCCGGAACAACCGATGCCGGCGACGACGAAGGTGTTGTCGGGGTCGTTCCCCGTCTCCGCGAGTCCCTTCATCATCCCGTTCATCGTGCCGAAGTCGCCGCATCCCGGGCACCACGTCGGCTGCTTGTCGGACTTGAAGTCCGTGAATCGAATATCTGAGCTCATTGGTTACGCCTCCACCCCCGCTTCGAGGGTCGCTTTGATCTCGTCTGCGAGTTCGTCGGCCTTGAATCGCACGCCAGTGTACTTGTTCACGCGGTCGACGCGTTCGAGCACGTCGTGTTCGACGATATTCGCGAACTGTCCGGTCTCGTTACACTCGACGACGACGACGTTCTCGGCCGCCTCGACCGCTTCGGTAAGGTCCGGTCGCGGGAAGATGTACGGGACCGAGAGGACCCGCACGTCGGGCCCGTCGTCCCCGAGCAGATCGAGCGCCTCGACGAGCGCGCCCTCGTTCGACCCCCACGTGATGACGAGGTTCTCCGCGTCGGCGTCGCCGAACTCGCGCGGGCTCCAGTCTTCGCGCTCGCGGGCGGTGTCGACCTTCCGGTTGCGCTTGTCGACCTGCTCGACACGCATCTCGGTGTCCTCGGTCCGTCGACCCTGCTCGTCGTGTTCGAGGCCGGTGGACATGTGCGCGCCGTCGGCGGTGCCGGGGAACGCCCGCGGCGAGATGCCGTCGTCGGTGATCTCGTGGGGCTGGAAGCCGCCGGACTCGCTCATGTGGTCGTCGATCGTCGTCTCGTCGACGACGTTGCCGCGGTCGATCTCGACTTCGTCCATGTCGAAGGTGTCCGGGGAGAACGTCTCCTCGGTGACCGCCATCGAGAGGTCGGCGGTGAGGTAGACGGGGAGCTGGTACTTCTCGGCGAGGTTGAACGCCTCGACGGTCTTCCAGAAACACTCCGAAATCGTCGTGGGCGCGAGCACGAACCGGGGGACCTCGCCGTGCCCGCCGTACAGCATGTGGTTGAGATCGCCCTGCTCCTGTTTCGTCGGCATCCCGGTCGAGGGGCCCGAGCGCATCACGTTACAGATGACGAGCGGCGTCTCCGAGGTGGCGATGAGGCCGAACGTCTCGGTCATCAGGTCGATCCCGGGGCCCGAGGTCGCCGTCATCGCGCGGGCGCCGCCGCGGGCCGCTCCCAGCGCCATGTTGACGGCGGAGAGCTCGTCTTCCGCCTGAACGACGTGGCCGCCGTACCGCTCGATGCGGCCGGTGAGGTACGTCATCACGTCGGTCGCGGGCGTGATCGGATAGCCGGCGTAGAAGCGGCAGCCGGCCGCGATTGCGCCCATCCCGATGGCCTCGTCGCCGTTGAGGAGGACGTAGTCCTCGTCGGTGGTCTCCAGGTCGTAGTCGAACTCGTGGTCGTACTCCTCGGCGACGTACGACTGACCGGCGCGGGCGGCCTCCTTGTTGTTGTCGACCAGCTTCTGTCCCTTGTCCTTGAACCGCTTTTCGAGCGCCGAGTCGAGGTTCTCGATGGGGAACTCCGCCACCTCGCAGGCGGCGCCGAGCGCGACGACGTTCCGCATGATCGCCCCGCCGGCGTCTTCGGCCAGGCTCTTGAGCGGGACGTCGAGTCCGATCATCTCCTCGGGGATCTCGACGTCTTGCATCGTCGTCCGCTCGCCGTCGTAGATGATCACCGACCCCTCGTGGAGCTCGTCGAGGTTCTCCTCGATCGTCCGGGGGGTCAACGCGATGAGCACGTCGAGTCGGTCCACGACGCTCTGTACCTTGTCGACGGAGGTCCGCACCTTGTAGGCGGTGTACCCGCCTCGGATCCGCGATGCGAAGTCCTTCGACGTGAACACGTGTCGACCCGCGCGGGAAAGCGCCTGTGCGAAGATCTTTCCCGTCGAGTCGATGCCGTCGCCGGCCTCTCCGCCGACAGCCCAGTTGAAATCCGCGGCCATGTGCTATGGGCAAGGTTCCGGCGGACTCATCAAAAGGCTTCTGGAAGGAGTCACCGACACATTTCTGAACGAACGTGTTCCTTCTCGCGAATATTGTCGTTTATTGGGGCCGAATTCGCGAATACACTCAAGATAATTGACCATGCGTTCACCGCTTTCCTCACGATCGTCCCTTCGCGTCGGACCCGTTTTCGACGTTCGTCGAACGATTTCGGCCGACCCTCGGCCTAGGTCGGACGCTTCGTGGCACGGCGTGCGCGAGCGAACCGGTTTCGACACGGGCAGGACCGACGCCGACGGGAACACGTTTGTGTCTCCCCCGCCGATACGGCCTATGGACACGACAGCGACGGTCGAGTCGGTCGAGTCGGTCGGCCCCGACACGTACGCCCTCCGCTTTCGCGCCCCCGAGGGGTTCGCGGCCGAACCCGGACAGTTCGTGAAGCTCGGCACCGACATCGACGGCGAGTCGGTCGCACGCTTTTACACGCTCTCGTCGCCGCACGTCGGCGACAGCTTCGAGGTCACGATCGGTATCGACCCCGACGAGGGCGGCGAGTTCTCCGCGTTCCTCGCCGACGCCGAGGCCGGCACCGAGATGACCCTCTCCGGCCCGTACGGCGACCAGCACTACGACGGCGAGCCGCGCGCGGTCGTGATCGCGGGCGGACCCGGGATCGGCCCCGCGGTCGCCATCGCGGAGCGCGCGCTCGACGAGGGGGCCGCGGCCGCCATCGTCTACCGCGCCGACGACGCGGCCCACGCCGACCGGATCGAGGCGCTCCGCGAGCGCGGCGTGTCGGTCCACCTCCTCGACGGCGACGACGCGCTGACGACGGCCGTCGACGACGTGCTCACGGGCGCGGCCGACGAGACGGTCTTCGTCTACGGGTTCGCCGACCTCGTCGCGGACGCGGAGGCCGCCGTCGACGCGGCCGGCGGCGACGCTGACGCCGCGAAAGTCGAGAACTTCGGGTAGCCACCGACCCCTGACGGGCGACGCGCTCTCAGGTCCCGACCGCCGGTGCCGCCACGCTTTACAGACCGGCACCGAGAGGGGTGAGTATGGACTACCGACGACTCGGCAACACCGGGCTCAGCGTTTCGGAACTCTGTCTCGGGACGTGGCGGTTCGGTCGCGAGACGAACGGCGTCGTCGAGACGGGCCGCGAGGAGGCCCACGAACTGCTCGACGCGGCCGCGGACCGCGGGATCAACTTCATCGACACGGCCAACGTGTACGGGACGCCGAACGGGAAGAGCGAGACGTACATCGGCGAGTGGCTCGACGAGCGCGACCGCGAGGACTACGTGATCGCCTCGAAGGTGTACTTCCCGTTCGACGGGCGCGGCGAGCCCGGCCCGAACGACTCGGGGCTCGGCCGCAAACACATCCGGGCGCAGATCGAGGGGACCCTCGACCGGCTCGACACCGACTACCTCGACGTCTACTATATCCACCGCTGGGACGAGGACACCCCGATAGAGGAGACGATGCGCGCGCTCGACGAGCTGGTCGCGGCGGGGAAGGTCCACCACCTCGGCGCGTCGACGATGGCGGCCTGGCGGCTGACGAAGGCCCAGTGGACCGCCGACGTCAACGACTACGCGAGCTTCGACGTGGTCCAGCCGCTCCACCACGCGGGCTACTACGAGGACGTGAAGGAGTACCTCGACGTCTGTGTCGACCAGGATCTGGCCGTCTGTCCGTACTCCCCGCTCGCGGGCGGGTTCCTCACCGGGAAGTACGAGCGCGCCGACCCGGACGACCCCGAGCGGGTGATCGCGCCCGACGGGTCGCGCGCGAGCTTCGACGACCGGTTCGAGCGCTTCTACCTGTCCGAACGCGGCTGGAAGGTGCTCGACGCCGTCCGCGAGGTCGCCGACGAGTCGGACGCCACGCCCGCGCAGGTCGCGCTCGCGTGGCTCACCGAGTGGGACGAGTTCACCTGCGTCCCCATCGTCGGCGCGCGGACGGTCGAACAGCTCGACGAGAACGTCGCGGCCACCGACGTCGACCTGTCCGACGAGCAGTGGGACCGGATCATGGACGCGCGCTACGCGCCGGACGGCACCCTTTGGGGGCACTGAGCGCCCCGCGGTCTCGGTCGGGCCGCCGTCGACGGACGCGTCGACGCCGCGTCACTCGTCGAAGTCCGGGAGGTCGTCCGGCGCGTCGAAGTCGGCCTCCCAGTCGATGTACTCCGCTTTCAGCGTCTCGCAGACGATCTGTCCGAGCTCCGTGAGCCCCGCGTTGATCGCGGAGACGGTCCCCCACGAGTCCAAGTCCGGGTGGAGGTCGCGCTCCTTCCAGTCCTCGGGCAGCCCCGGCGCGTGGTAGCCGACGCGGTCAGCGAAGTCGTCCCAGAAGAAGTCGAACCGGGAGACGAGATCGAGGTCGAGCGCGATCCGCCAGTCTTCCTCGTCCATGTCGCTGCCGGCGGCCCACTCCGCGAACGCCTCCTCCCACGCGCCCTCGCGGAGGAAGCTCCCCAGTTCGTCGCGGCGGTACTCGCCGCCGGACACCTCGGCGTCCTCGTACTCGTTCGGGTCGACGGCGGCGAGTTCGGGAGGGGCCGGCGGGTCGACGTCGAGTGACATGGTCGGACGTGGGGGCCGCCGAGGCAAAACGCTACGGGAACGGGTCGGCCCGCGCCCCGCGGTGCGTCCGATCCGGTCCTTTTACCGCGGCGCCGTTCCGAGAGCGAGTATGGACTTCCGCGCCCTCTCGCGCCGGGTCGGGATCGTCGCCGCCGTCGCCACCGTGATCGCGCTCGTCGCGCCGTACGCGCTCGTCTCGGGGTACGCGACCGAACTCGCGGGGTACTACTCCTCCGGCGCCGTCGGCTGGGGCGGGATCGCGCTGTTCGCGCTGTTGAGCGCGGTCGTCATCGCCTCCGTCGAGCGGGGCAACCTCGACCCGGGGACGCTCGCCGGGGTCGCCGTCGTCCTCGGGGTCGCCACGACCGCGAGCGCGGCCCTGTGGGCGACCGCGATAGAGCCGACCTCGGTGTTCGCTGAGTACCGCTGGCTGGTGTGGCACGCGCCCGCGGTCGTCGCCGTCTCGGTCCCCGTGCCGCTCTCCGCCGCGGTGTACGCCCGCGCGCTGTTGTCGTGAGGGCGGGCGGCGGGTGAGTTCGTACGGTTCACCTCCGGCGTCTCGCCGAACGAAAGGCCCTTAAGTTGGTGCCCTGTACAGCGAAGTGGACTAGGTCGGGCGGTTAGGCCCCGCTCGTCACCCGTGAGGTAGTCTTTAGCGGGGACCGAACAGCGGGCACGTCCGGTCAGACCGGCACGGGCCCCGAGAGCCAACGTGGAAGCCTCGTCCGCCGGGGACAGCGGTCCGTGGCGCCCGCTCGCAGGAGCGGTCCGTCGCGGTTCGTCGGCGACACTGGGTCAGGCGCGGAAGCGAGCAGCCCACCGCCGGACGCCAGTCGCTCGTCGGGTCGCGGGGTGGAGGAGGCAATCGGGATACCCCGTGACGGAACGCCGGGCTCCCCCGCCTGTCCGTCATTCATACGCGTTTTCACTCGGCGAGCGGCGCCCCTTTTTTCCACACCGCCACCGCGGCGTCACTCGTTCTGGATGAACTCGCCGGAGCAGTCGTACTCGATCAGCGCGAACTCGCCGGCGGCCTCGACGGTTCCGTTGCCGGGGGTGGTTCGCTCGTACGCCTGGTAGACGGTCACGTTCTCGACGGCCGTCTGGTGGGTCCGGTTCCAATCGCTACAGAGGTAGTTCGCGAGGTACGAGCGGTGGTTCTCGTTGTCGGCCCCGTAGACGTTCGCGAAGTACTTCCGCCACCGAGCGGTCGGATAGGTAGTCTCCACCCGCGACGGCCGTTCGAAGTCGGCCGCCGAGCCGTGTAACAGGTCCCGCTCGCTGCCGTCTTCGAGGGTCCCGGCGGCGACGTACCACCGGGTCGTGTCGATGGGGTCCGGCGCGAACATCTGCCACGACTGTTCCATCTCGACGGCGTCTAAGACCTCCTCGGCGGGGTCGGGGGTGTCGGCGTAGCCGACGGACGACGCGCTCGAGAGGACGATCAACACGAGGAACGCGTACGGCAGCACCGTCGTGAAGAGCACCTGCCCGCGGGCGAGACCGGCGGAGAGCCTCGAAGTATCGGAGCCGTCGGCGCGGTCCGAGGCGGTCCATCGAGGGGCCCACGCGCCGAGCGCGGGCACGGACCGCGCCCGTGATTCGAGACGAGCCCGCCACCGCGCGAGCGACCCCGAGCGATCCAGACTGGCGACGACGCGCTCGGCGGCGTCCCAGACGGGCGTCTGGACGAACAGGAGGAAGCCGACGACGACGACGACGGGGAAGAGGCCGACTCGGATCGTGACCGCCATCCCGAGGTGCATCCCGACGAACAGCGACCCGAGCACCGCGCGTGGGAAGCCGGTGAGCAGGAGCAACAGCGGCGACGCGACCAGGAGCACGACCCACAGGACCGTGAACGCGCGGAGGAGTCCGTGGAGCTCGGCGAGGTAGTTGCCGAACAGGTAGGTCAGCTGGTCGGCCTGGGTGATGTACGCGACCGCGTCGCCGCCCATCCACTGCTCGCTTTCGAACTTGTGGACCGCGTTCGTCACGTACATCAACAGCATCTGTATCAGGACCGCCATCGTGGCGACCGTCGCGATCGAAGCGTCGCTCACCCCCGCCGGTGCCGAGTTCGGTTCCGGTTCGGAGTCGGCCGATCGGTCGGCGCGTCTGGCGGCGTCGACCGACCAGCGCGCGCCGAGCGGGAGGAAGGCGCTCCAGAACAGCAGCATGAGAAGCAGGCTGTCGCCCGCGTTCAACACCATCGGGTTCCGCCCGTGTAACGAGAACAGCAGGACCCACGAGACGACGGTCACGGCTCGCGTTCGATACCCGACGGCCAACGCGAGGGCGAACGCGCCCGCGACGGCGAAAAGCAGCGCCACGGCCCACGGCTCCCCGACGAACCCGTACAGCGACTGGGTCGCCGAGTAGTCGGAGAAGAGCGCCCGTCGCGGAAGGACGCCGTAGTCGGTGTAGAAGGCGGTCAGCGACCGCGACCGCAACGCGAGGTCCGCGATCAGTACCGCTCCGAGCCCGATCCGGAAGGCGGCGAGCGCGCGCAAGTCGATCGCGACCCGCGCCGCGAACGCCGCGGACAGCCTGTCGACGGCGCCGGCGATCCGCGACCGCGCGGTCTGCGTGGAAGAGGTTCGGTCCATGGTGTCGCGGTGCGTCGTTGGACTGCCCTCCAAGACCGACCGGTATAAGCTTGGTGTAGCGACGCCCCGGAGGCCTCCGGTCGGCGGACGCGCGCAGACCGATCGGCGGCCCGCGAGAGGCCCTCAGCGACCGGTGTCGTACTTGTAGGTCGCCGAGTCGGGGTCGATCCCGAAGTCCTCCGCCGACTCGGTCGGCTCGTCGTCGCCGGTCGGCTCGGCGTCCTTGAACGCCCCGCGGAGCGGGCTCGGCATCTCGAAGTCGTCGACCGCGAGTTCGAGCCCGACGACGTCGCCGCCGAGGAACTCGCGTTTCTCCGTCAGGCGGTCGGAGAGCGCCGGCGGGAGGTCGGCCGTGTCGACGCGTTCGAACCCGAACTGCGTCAGGTACTCCGGCTGGTCGGTGAGCACGTACACGGTGTCGAACCGGTCCGCGGCCGCGGTGTCGACGAGGCGCTCGACGACGTGCGCCCCGACGCCGCGGTCGCGCCACTCGGGGAGGACGCCGATCCCGGTGAGTTCGATCCGGTTCTCTTCGCCCTCGTCGCCGCGGTGGAGCCGAAGCCGGCCGAATCCGGCCCGGTCGCCTGACTCCTCGTCGACCGCGATCACGTAGTCCCGTGACCGGAAGGCGACGTCGTCGAGCCCCAGGCGCTCGATCGCGTCCAGTAACCACGCCTCGTCACGGTTTTTGGCGTCGCGGACGTACATGGGAGGCCGTAGGAGGGCGGAAGTGAAAAACTGTTCCCCGGCCGGGCCGCCGGTCGCGGCGTCGAGAATCGGCCGCGTCGTGCGCTCGCGTCGGGTCGTTTTTGCCGGCCGCGCAACGCGCGTCGGGTCGCTATTGCCCGACGCACAACGCGCATCGCGTCGCTTTTGCCCGCCGGTCGCCGACTCGACGCATATGGAGTTCGCCGCGCTGGCGGAACGGGCGGAACGGGTGGCCGCGAACGACGGCGACATCGAGACGACCCTCGCCGTCGCCGACCTGCTCGCGGACGCCGGGGTCGGAGGAAGCGACGGGAGTGACGAGACCGACCGAAGCGCCGAGACCGGCGACGGCCCCACCGACGACCTCCCCGTCGTCGTCCGGTTCCTGCTCGGTCGCGTCTTCCCCGCCCACGACACCCGGACGCTCGACGTCGGGCCCGCGCTCTGCCGCGAGGCCGTCGCCCGCGCCGCGGGCCCGAACGTCTCCGCGGACGACGTCGAGGACCGACTGGCGGAACGCGGAGAGATCGGCGCCGTCGCGGCCGAGTACGACTTCGGCGGCCAGCAGGGGCTCGTCGCCTTCGGCGCCGGGCGCGACGCGCTCACGGTCGCCGCGGTGGACGAGCGCCTGCGCGAACTCGCGGCCGAGAGCGGCGACGGGAGCGAGTCCCGCAAGCGAGACACGCTGTTCGGACTGTTCACCCGGTGTTCCCCGAGCGAGGCGGCGTTCCTCGCCAGGCTGGTCCTCGGCGAGATGCGACTGGGCGTCGGCGAGGGGACGGTCCGAGACGCGATAGCGGAGGCGTTCCTCGCCCCGGAACCTCGGTCCGAGGACGGCGACTCGGAACCGGACGGTCCGGAACCCGAGGCGTCCACCGACTCGGACGCGACCGACGAGCCCGAACTCGACGCGCCGGCGGACGCGGTCGCGGCCGTCGAGCGCGCCCTCCAAGTGACGAACGACTACGGTCGCGTCGCGGTGCGCGCCCGCGACGAGGGGCTCGACGGCCTCGGCGAGGAGTCGCTGCGGGTCGGCCGACCGGTCCAGGCGATGCTCGCGCAGGCGGGCACCGCCACCGACGCGGTCGACTCGTTCGGTGAGGTCGCCGTCGAGACGAAGTTCGACGGCGCGCGCGTTCAGGTCCACTACGCCCCGGCCGGCACCGCCCCGGCCGGCACCGCTCAGATGAACGGCGACGGGGAGGACCGACCGGACGACGGGTCGGCGCTCGGACCGCGGCTCTACTCGCGGAACATGGACGACGTGACCGAGGCGCTCCCGGAGATAGCCGAGTACGTCGCGGCGCGCGTCGACGTCCCGGTCATCTTGGACGGCGAGGTCGTCGCGGTCGACGACGCCGGGGATCCCCTCCCGTTTCAGGAGGTGCTCAGGCGGTTCCGCCGAAAACACGACGTCGACCGCATGCGCGAGACGGTCTCGCTCCGTCTCCACGCGTTCGACTGCCTCCACGCGGACGGCGCCGACCTGCTCGACGACCCTCTCCTGACGCGCCACGAGCGACTCCGAGCGGTCCTGCCCGACGCGGCGGAGGACCTCACGCTCGCCGACGACGCGGACACCGTCGCGGCCGCGGAGCGGGCCGCCCTCGACGCCGGCCACGAGGGCGTCATGCTGAAGAACCCCGAGGCGGCGTACACGCCCGGCGACCGCGGGCGCGACTGGCTGAAGCGCAAGCCCGACGTGGAGACGCTCGACGCCGTCGTCGTCGGCGCCGAGTGGGGCGAGGGGCGCCGCGCGGAGCTGTTCGGGACGTTCCTGCTCGCCGTTCGCGACGCGGACGGGGGCGCCCGGTCGGCCGGTGCGGTCGACTCAGGCGACGCGGTCGACCCGAACGGCGTGACGGACGGCGACGGGTCGGGCCGCCTCGACGGCGACGACCTCGCACCTCCGGGGTACGCCACGGTGGGCAAGGTCGCCACGGGGATCACGGACGAGGCGCTCGCTGACCTCACGGAGCGACTGGAGCCCCACGTCGTCGGCGAGGCGGGCACCACGGTCGCGTTCGACCCGGAACTGGTGGTCGAGGTCGGCTACGAGGAGATACAGCGCTCGCCGACCTACTCGGCCGGCTACGCCCTCCGGTTCCCCCGCTTCGTCGGCGTCCGCGAGGACAAAGGCGTCGCCGACGCCGACTCGCTCGCCCGCGTCCGGCGGCTCGTCGGCGACGACTGAGCCGGGCGGCGAGGGACGCGCCCGCCAGCCTGACGACCCGCGTTCCGCCACGCGAAACCCCTTCACGTTCGGGCCCGTACGGTCGCCTATGCCAGGCCCGCTCGGCGACGCGACGCGGCGCGACCTCACCGACGCGGCCGTCGACCGGCTCGCGGCCGCGGGGTACGAGATCACCCGCCCCGAATCGGGCGCCGAGCCGCCGGCGATCGCGACCCGCGGCGACGACCGCGTCGCGGTGGAGCCGCTCGCGGCGGACGACGCGACGCCCATCGTGATCACCTCACGGCTCGGTCACGCGCTCGACCGCGACCGCCGCGCCCTGTTCGTCGCCCGCGACGCCGCCACCGCCGACGCGGTCCGGGACCTCCTCGCCGAGCCGCCGCTGCTCGCAGCGCGACGCGACGGCCGACGGACGTTCCATCTCGGCCCCGACCGGATCCCGGTCTCCGGGGGCGGGTACGCCTGCGTCCGTACGGAGGGACTCGGCGAGCCGACCTTCGACTGGCGCGAGACGGACACCCCGGCGGGTCCGGTCACGGCGCACCCCGACGTCGACGCCGCCGCCTCCGACGACGCCGGGCGCCCGGTCGTCCCGCGACTCGTCTGCGAGGTCGACGGCGATCCGGTCGCGGTCCTCGGGGGCGTCGAGAGCCTCCGGACGCCGCCGGACGAGGCGTTCCCCTTCGCGTACCGGCGCGACCCGGCGGACAAGCGCTTCCGCGTTCGCCGCGGGGACGACGGGACCGTCGTCGAGACCCTCGGCGGGTTCGCCGCGTTGCGCGACGCCGGCTACGTCCCGGTCCCGATGCCGCTCGTCCCCGAACACCTCCTCGGGCGGGCGGTCGACGACGACGCGCTCGCCGCGGCGTGGGAGCTGTCCGTGATCGACGGCGACCGGGAGCGGGACCGGAATCGATAGCCACGCTCAAGACGACCGCGACCGGATCCGGGGACATGACGGTCCGCTACGATGAGCTCGCGGTGGAGTGGCTCGGCTACGCGACTGCGCGGTTGGCGACCGACGGGGGACCGGTCGTCTACACCGACCCCGGCCGGTACGGCGTCCTCGACGACTACTGGGCGCGCGACGGCGACCTCGTCGTCGTCACTCACGACCACCACTACGACAGCGACGGGATCCGGTCGGTCGCGAGCGAGGACGCGACGATCGCGATCTACGACGCCGTCGACCCCGCCGGGATCGATCGCGACGTGGAGCCGATCGACGCGCTCGCCGACGACTACGAGGTGGTCCGCGTCGGCGAGGAGGAGCGCGTCGACGTCGACACGCCCGCCGGTGCCGTCACGGCGTGGTCCGTCCCCGCCCACAACGACCCCGAGGGGCCGAACGCCGACGCCGACGGCTCGGTGCCGCACCCGCCCGGCTTCGGCTGCGGCTTCCTGCTGTCGCTCGGCGGACACACCGTGTTCTGGCCCGGCGACTCCGACGCGCTCGACGGGTTCGCCGAGCTCGACGTCTCCGTCTTCCTCGCGAACATCGGCGGGGGCGGCATCGTCGCTGACCGACGCGAGGCCGCCGAGCTGGCCGAGACGATGGCGCCGGACCTCGTCGTCCCGATCCATTACGACACGTTCCCCCAGCTCGAGGCCGACGGCGAGGCGTTCGCCGGCGACGTCGCGAGCCGCTCGATCCCGGTCGCTCTCGACGCGCGCTCCGCGAACCAGTAACAGGAGCCGCGTCGCGGGCGGTGACCTTTTTATCCCGCCGCGTCGTTGGGCGGTCGCATGACCACCGAGTCCGCGCTGGCCGACGGGGTCCGGGAGGCGCTTTCGGTCGACGCCGAGGCGTTCGCCGAGCGCGCGGCCGAGGAGGCCGAGATCGTCAAACAGGAGCTCCACGACGGCTCCTTCGACAACCACCAGTCGATCGTCGGCTTCGAGTACGAGTTCTACGCGGTCGGCGACGGGCGGTGGAGCGAGGAGTCGCGGGCCGGCGAGTACGCGCTGATGCGCGTCCCGCGCCGCATGCTGGAGCTGATGGGGTTCGAGAAGGAGCTCGGACTCCACAACGCGGAGATGTCGACGAGCCCGCAGCCCCTCTCCGACCACGGGCTCCGCGCGCAGCTCGCCGAGGTTCGCGCGCGCCTGGAGGCCGCGGAGAACACCGCCGGCGTCGAGGGGATGCGGCTCGTCTCGGACGGCCTCTGGACCATCCCGCCGGCGGGCGAGACCGTCCGCGAGTACCTCACCGACAGCGTGGAGGTCGACGGCGTCGTCGTCGCGGTCAACATGAGCGACGCGGTCCGGTACCACGCGATGGCCAACTCGGGCCGCAACGACGCGGGCGAGGCGGAGGAGGGGCCCGCCGTCGTCCTCGAGGCGCCGGGCGTGTCGCTGCCGGCGGAGACGGTGATGCCGGAGAGCCTGATCACGTCGGTCCAGCCGCACTACCAGGTGGGCCGCGCCGAGACGCTGCCGCGGCACTTCCGGTACGCCCTCCGGATCGCCGGCCCGCTCTTAGCGCTCGGCGCCAACTCGCCGTTCTTCCCGCCGGAGCTGTACGACGACGACTGGGACGGCGAACGCGTCCTGAGCGAGGGGGCGACCTCGAACCGCATCCACGTCTTCGAGTCCGTCCTCAACGCCCGGACCGACGCCGACAAGGTCCGGTTCCCGCGCGACTTCCACGACGTCGAGACCGCCGTGGACCGCATCGCGAGCGACGAGACGCTGATACCGATGCCCGAACCCGACGGCAGCGACCGGTTCGACGACGCCTTCGCGACGTTCCGGACGAAACACGGCAGCTACTGGCGGTGGGTCCGCCCCGTCTTCGAGGGGGCCAGCCGCTCGGCGGCCAACGCCCGCATCGAGTTCCGGCCGATCCCGGGTCAGCCGACCGTCCGCGACTCCATCGCGTTCCAGGCCGCGTTCGCCGGGCTGATGCAGTCGCTCGCACAGCGGGAACACCCCGTCATCGGCCTCGACTGGGAGACCGCCCGCGACAACTTCTACGCGGCGGTCGCGGACGGGCTGGCGGCCGACTTGGAATGGGTGGGACTCGACGGCGAGCGCACGACCGACACCGACGCGCTGTACGCAGACCTCCTCGACCACGCCGAGGCCGGACTACGCACCGCCGGCTGCGCCGACGACGAGGCCGCCGCGTGGATCGCCCCGCTCCGGTGGCGCGTCGCGAACCGGACGACGCCCGCGAGCTGGAAGCGCGACCGCGTCCGCGACCGCCTCGACGGCGGCGACGACTTCGAGACCGCCGTCTACGAGACGCAACGGGAGTACATCGATCGGCAGTCGGAGACGCTCATCGAGGGCGGCTTCTCCGCGTGGACGGACGGGGCGTGACTCGGGTTACGATCCGGAACGGTCCCGGATCCGACGGCGACACAGTACAGTTAACGGTCGCCCGACCGAGGCTCGGGTATGGACGAGCTGATCGCCGCCGCGCGCGACGCCCTCGACGACGCCCACGTCCCGTACTCCGAGTACCGCGTCGGCGCCGCGCTTCGAACGGTCGACGGCACCGTGTTCACCGGCTGTAACATCGAGAACGCGAACTACTCCAACAGCCTCCACGCCGAGGAGGTCGCGCTCGCGGAGGCGGTGAAGAACGGTCACCGCGAGTTCGACCGGATCGCCGTCTCCTCCGGCGTCCGCGACGGCGTCACCCCCTGCGGGATGTGTCGGCAGAGCCTCGCGGAGTTCGCGGCCGACGACCTCGTCGTCGCCTGCGACGAGGGCGGCGACGCGGTGACGGAGTACACCCTCGGCGAACTCCTCCCGAACACCATCTCCGAGGGAACGCTCGACGACGCGAGCGAAGCGGGCGACGGTCGGGACGCCGGCGGCGACTGACTCGGGCGCTGCTCGCCGCGCCTTCACCGGTCCGAGCCGGAAGCCCTTTTGAATCACTCGTCGAAACGGGGGGACATGACCGACGAGACCGACGCCTCCGCCGCCGACGCTCCCGCCGCGGACGCCGAGAGCGAGGACCCCAACGACGAGGCCGGCTACCACGTCGAGGCCGCGCCCGAGGACGTTGCCAACGCCGTCCTCCTCCCGGGTAACCCCGAGCGAGTCGACAAGATCACGGCGCTGTGGGACGACCACGAGGAGGTCGCGCGCCACCGCGAGTACCGCACCGCGACCGGCAGCTACGACGGGGCGCCGATCTCCGTCACCTCGACCGGGATCGGGTCCCCGTCGGCGGCCATCGCCGTCGAGGAGCTCGCCCGGGTCGGCGTCGACACGTTCATTCGAGTCGGCTCCTGCGGCGCGATCCAGCCCGAGATGGACGTGGGCGACCTGGTGATCACGACCGGCGGCGTCCGGCAGGAGGGGACGAGCGACGAGTACGTGCGGGAGGACTACCCCGCGACCGCCGACGGCGAGGTCGTCTCCGCCTTGGTCGCCGCCGCGGAACGCCTCGGTCACGACTACCACACCGGCGTCACGATGAGCGCCGACTCCTTCTACGCGGGCCAGGGGCGCCCCGGGTTCGACGGGTTCGAGGCGGCCGGCTCGGACGAGTTGGTCGCGGAGCTACGGGACGCGAACGTGAAGAACATCGAGATGGAGGCGTCCGCGATCCTCACGATCGCGGGCGTGTACGGCCTCCGGGCGGGAGCGGTCTGCTCCGTCTACGCCAACCGCGTGACCGGCGAGTTCCGAACGGAGGGCGAGTCGCGCGCGGCGGAGACGGCCAGCCTCGCGGTGAAGCTGCTCGCGCGCATGGACGAGGTGAAACGGGAGGCCGGTGCCGACCGCTGGCACGCCGGACTCTCGCTGTAGCGGTCACGCGTCTCCGCTTCGAGCGCGTTATCGCCCCGCGAACGTTCCAAAGCGACTTTACCCGCGGACCGCGGACCCACAGACATGAGCACACAGGTCGTGGTCGTCGGTTCCGGGTACGCCGGCGCAGGGGCGGTGAAGGCGTTCGAAGACGAGGTCGGTGAGGGCGAGGCGGAGCTCACGTGGATCTCCGAGCACGACTACCACCTCGTCTTGCACGAGGTCCACCGCGCGATCCGCAACCCCGCGGTCGAGGACAAGATCACGATCCCCGTCGACGAGATCAAGTCGTCCGAGTCCGACTTCGTTCAGGGCCGCGTCGTCGACGTCGACACCGACGGCCAGGTCGTCGAGACCGACGACGGGACGACCGTCGACTACGACTACCTCCTGCTCGGCGTCGGCTCCACGACGGCCTTCTTCGGCATCGAGGGGCTGAAGGAGAACGCCCACCAGCTGAAGGGACTCGACGACGCGAAGGCGATCCACGAGGACGTTCGCGAGGCGGCCGCGGACGCGACCCGCTCGGACCCCGCGCAGGTCATCGTCGGCGGCGCCGGTCTCTCCGGCATCCAGACGGCCGGCGAGATCGCGGAGTACCGCGACAAACACCGCGCGCCGATCGAGATCAAGCTGGTCGAGGGGCTCGACGAGGTCTTCCCCGGTAACGACCCGCAGATCCAGGGCGCGCTCCGCCAGCGGTTGGAGGACGCCGACGTCGAGATTCTCACCGGCGACTTCATCTCCGAGGCCGACGATGAGGCCGTCTACCTCGGCGGCGGCGAAGACGAGGTGCCGGAGGAGCTCGCACACGACGTGCTGATCTGGACCGGCGGCATCACCGGCCAGCCGGAGATCGAGGACGTCGACGTCGACAAGGACGACCGGTCGAACCGCGTCCACGCCGGCGCCGACTTCACCACCAGCGACGACCGCGTGTTCGCCATCGGCGACACCGCCCTCGTCGAGCAGGGCGAGGAAGTGGCGCCGCCGACGGCGCAGGCCGCTTGGCAGGCCGCCGAGGTCGCGGGCGCCAACCTGGCGCGCGCCGCCCGCGGCGCGCCGCTCCGCTCGTGGACCCACGAGGACAAGGGGACGGTCATCTCCGTCGGCGAGGAGGCGGTCGCTCACGACGTGGTGGGGATGCCGATCAAGACGTTCGGCGGGACGCCGGCGAAGCTGCTGAAGAAGGCCATCGCCACGCGCTGGATCGCCAAGGTCTCCTCGGCCGGCCGCGGTTTCAGTGCGTTCGGCGACATGTGAACGCGGGCGACTCGCGGTAGCGACTCGACTGGGCGTTCGGTTCGTTTCTCGGGAAACCGCTCTTTCGGGACAGAGGAATCAGCGACTCACTCGACGCGAGAATCCGAGTCCCGCCGTCAGTGTTCGGCCGGCTCGTCGGGCGCTCGCATGTCGTCGATCCGGAGGATGAGGACGTTCGCGGTGTCGTCTTTGCCGTCGACGGTCCCGTCGATGACGAGCTTCGAGAGCGGCGTCGGACCGACGGTGACGGAGTCGCCCTCGTGGAAGTCGCGGACCGAGCCCTGAACGTGGATCTCGGCGCGGCACAGCTCGGGGTGGTGGACGCTGGAGAGGTCGATCCCGTCGACGTTGAGCTCCGCTACCTCCTCGCCCTCGTGGTAGATCGGAACGTTGGCCGGCTCGTCCATGCGCTGGATGTCGAGGGCCTCGTAGGCGTTGGAGGTGGGCTTGTAGCCGCCCTTCGGACCGGGGACGCCCTCGACCAGCTGGAGGGCCTTGAGGCTCTGCATCTGGTTGCGGATCGTCCCCGGGTTGCGGTCGACCTCGTCGGCGATCTCCTCGCCTTTCACCGCGTCCTCCTGTTCCCCGAACAGGTTGATCAGGGCCGTGAGGATGCTTTTCTGGCTCGATGTGAGCTCGATCGATGACATGGAATCAAATACATAGCGGGCCCGCTTAAATGCGATGGAACCTCCTTATAAACGATCGTGAGGGACCCGCTCGGGACCGTCCCTTCGGGCGTCTCACCCGAACCGCGTCCCGTCGTTCACTCCCCCCGGAGCCGCTTCATCCGGACGTACGCGATCGGGCTCACCAGCGCGATCACCACCCCGACGCCGATCAGCGTGAGCCCGAAGTCGGGGGCGACAAACGAGACCGCGGCGCCGGCGAGCCCGATCGCAGCCCCGGTGAACGCGACGGCGATGGTCGCGCCGACCGGCTCGACGTCGCTGGGATCGACCGAACGGGGATCGGAGCTGCCCATGGACGCCCTGTGGCTTCCCGGGCGCAAAACGGTGTCCGATCCGGCGAGCGGGTCGCAGTGCGGTCACGGGCGGCTCGGTCGCCTTCGAGCGCGTCGATCACCACCATTCAAGCGGCGTCGCGTCGCGTAGCCGGTATGACTACGGTCAAGATCATCGGCGCGCCGACGGACTACGGAGCGAACCGACGCGGGGTCGACATGGGGCCGTCGGCGATCCGGTACGGCGGGCTCGCCGACCAACTCGCCGGCGCGGGAGTCGAGACGGTCGACGCGGGCGACCTCCACGTCCCGCGGGCGGAGGAGCGCGACCCGGACACCGACGCCCCGAGCGAGGGGAAAGCGAAGTTCCTCCGCGAGACGGCCGACGTCTGTCGACGGCTCGGCGACGAGGTCGCCGGGACGCTCGCCGACGGCCGGATACCGCTCGCGCTCGGGGGCGACCACTCCATCGGCATCGGGAGCCTCGTCGGGTCCGCTCGCGACGCCGACATCGGCGCGGTGTGGTTCGACGCGCACGCCGACCTGAACACGCCGGCGACGAGCCCGTCGGGGAACGTCCACGGGATGCCACTGGCGGCGGCGCTCGGTATCGGCGAGTTCGCGGACACCGAGTGGGCGAACGCGCAGGGACTCGCTCCCGAGAACGTCGCGCTCGTCGGTCTCCGGTCGGTCGACGAACCGGAGGTGGAGCTAATCAAAGATCGCGGCTTCGCGGCGTACACGATGTCGGACATCGACGAGCGGGGGATCACGGACGTCACCGAGGAGGCGCTCTCGGTCGCGTCCGCCGGCGTCGACGGGCTTCACGTCAGCCTCGATCTGGACTGGCTCGACCCCAACGCGGCCCCCGGCGTCGGGACGCCCGTCCGCGGCGGCGTCACGTACCGCGAGGCTCACAGTGCGATGGAAATCGTCGACGAAAGCGACGCGCTCCGGTCGATGGAGCTCGTGGAGGTGAACCCGACGCTCGACCAGCACAACGAGACGGCGGAACTGGCGACGGAACTGGCGGCGAGCGCGTTCGGCAAGCGCGTGCTGTAAGCGGCGACCGAACGGCCGCGACCGCGGGCGGCGTACGGTGGCGGATCCCGGCGACTCCGCCTCAGACGCCGCGGTCGAGCTCTTCGACTACCCGCTGGAGGTCCGCTTCGGACTCGATGTCGCCTTTGATCTCTTCCCGGCGGCGGACCGCCGCCGAGTCGGCGTCGTACGCGCGGACGAACTCGGCGCGGGTGTGTTCGTCGAACGCGTGCCGGATCGCGAAGTAGCCGTCGGGGACGATGGTGCCACACACCTTGCACTCGTGGCGCTGGTGCTCGTTCGTCTGGTGGACGATCGCCGACTCCACGTCGTCGAAGGCGGCGTCGCAGTCGCCGATGCCGCACGTCCAGCGAGGGGCCATACCCGAACTCTCGCCCGAGGGGGATTAACGGTTTCCCACGCCGGCGCGTCGAAACGGGTCACCGTCTCGTCGCCCCGTTCGTGACCGTCCCGATCGGACCTGCGGTCGCGGCACCGTCGTCGTCGAACGATACGCATTTGCGCGGGCGCGACGACCGTCCGACCGTGACCCGATCGAGAACGCGCGTCGACGGCCACGTCAAGGTGCTCGACGACGAGGTCGTCGCCCGCGCGAAGGAGCGCGGGATCGACGCGCTCGTGTACGCTCCGCACTTCACGCGCCTTCCGACGGTCCGCGAGCGCGCCGCTCGATACTCCGACGACGAGCTCCAGGTCGTCCCCGCCCGCGAGGTGTTCACCGGCGACTGGGGGAACCGGCGGCACCTCCTCGTGCTCGGGCTCTCCGAACCGGTCCCCGACTACATCACGTTCGAGGGCGCGATGGCCGAGTTCGAGCGGCAGGACGCGGCCGTCCTCGTTCCCCACCCCGGGTTCGCAACCATCTCGCTCACGCGGCCAGAGATCGACGCGCACGCCGGTCGGATCGACGCCGTCGAGACGTACAACACAAAGCTGCTCCCCCACCAGAACGCCCGAGCGCGTCGGACCGCGGAAGAGACCGGCTGCGCGGGCTTCGGCTCCTCGTACGCGCACCTCACGGGCACCGTCGGGGAGGCGTGGACCGCGTTCGAGGGCGCGCTCGACGACGCCGAGGCGGTCGTGGAGGCGTTCCGCGAGCGCCGACCGCGGACGGTGATCCACCGGGGCGGGATCGGCCACCAGCTGCGCGGGCTCGTCGAGTTCGCCCACCTCGGGTACGAGAACACGTGGGCGAAACTCGACCGCATGTTCCTCTCCGGCAACGAGCCGACCCTCCCGTCGAACGTCGCCTATGAGGGGCGGTTCGACGACGTGAGCGTCTACGAGTAGACGGCGTCGAATCGCGCCGCGAGAACTCGCGAGTAGCCGACGCTGTCGCGACTCGTTCGCCTCCGGTGTCGGCGTCAGAGACCGAACCCGGCCGCGGCCTCCGAGGCCGTCCGTGCGGCCGCAGAGAGGTCGAGTTCGAGATTGACGACGTATTTGTTGATCGCCCAGAAGGCGGCGATCTCGACCGCGGTGATGACCACCGTGACGAGGTCCGCGTACTTGCTGCTCGTCGTTACGCCCGTCGGCATTCCGTACTCCCGATCCGACAGCGGGTGGAAGAGGGCGATCCCTCGCCGGCTCCCGACCACGTCGAGCAGGTAGTGGGTCAACACGCCGATCCACACGTACTGGAGGTTGCCGAAGACGATCGGGTACGCGATGAAGACCGCCAGCACCGGGAGGCTGTGGAGCGTCTTCCGGTGGCGTCCGAAGGCGGTGTCGACGTCGGGGAACAGCGCTCCCAACACGACGGGAACGGTGATCTGCGCGATCATCTCGGCGGTCGCCGCGTTGAGCCCCGGTTCGAGCACGAATCCGAGGCCCAACGAGAGCAGCAGACCGTTGAGCACGTGGCCGCGTTTGTTCATGTCTGTCCCTGCGTAGGGGAGGTGGTCAAACCACCGGATCGCGGCGACGGCCGTAAGGCCTGCCTACCTCGATCGGAGACCGCCGCTCCCCGGCCGAAAGAGCCACGGCGACCGCGGCCGACCCGACCGTATGGAGTACGAGGAGCCGAAGTTCTTCCACGTCATGCAGTACGCCGCGGCCGCCGACGGCGACGTCATCGACATGGTGAGCGGCAACCCCGACTGGGAGCCGCCCGCCGCGCTCCGCGCCGCGCTCCGCGAGTACGCCGACCTGCCGCCGGCCGACTTCCAGTACCCGCCGAGCGACGGGCTCCGCGAGCTGCGGGAGCGGATCGCGGCGCGCCGCGAGGTCGACGCCGAGCGCGTGGTCGTCACCAACGGCACCGGCGAGGCGAACTACCTCGCGATGGCGCGCGCCCTCGACCGCGGCGCCGGCGACGAGGCGTTGCTCATGGACCCGGTGTACCCGTACTACCCCGGGAAGACGCACCTCCTCGGCGGGGAGCCGACCCTCGTTCCGACCGCCCGCGACGGGGGACTCGACGTCGGGGCGGTGCGCGAGGCCGCGAGCGAGGACACCGCGCTCATCGTGTTGAACACCCCGAACAACCCGACCGGCGCGGTGTACGATCTCGATGCGGTACGCGAGGTCGTCGCGATTGCCGAGAGTGTCGACGCCTTGGTCGTCGCCGACGAGGTGTACGACCGGTTCGACCTGACGGGCTCGTTCGAGTCGGCCCTGACGCTCGACTCCGACCGCGTGATCGCCACGAGCGGCTTCTCGAAGTCGATGGCGATCACCGGGTTCCGGGTCGGCTACGCCGTCTTCCCCGAGGCGCACGTCGGCGACGCGCGGACGCGGCACATGCTCGTGAACGTCGCCGGGGCGCGGCCCTCCCAGTACGCGGTCCTCCACGCGCTCGCGGAGACCCCGCCGAGCTACTACGCCGACGCGCGCGACCTGCTCGCGGACCGCGTCGACGCGTTCACGGCCGCCCTCGACGCGGCCGGCGCCGAGTACAGCCGCCCGGAGGGTGCCTTCTACGTGCTCGCGCGCTTCGACGGGTTCCCCGGCACGATGGCGAACGTCAAGCGCCTGATCGACGAGGCCGGCGTCGCGGGGATGCCGGGCGAGGCGTTCGGTACCGCCCGCGACGAGTGGATCCGGTTCGCCCTCGTGACGCCCCGCGCCGAGGCGGCCGCCGAGCGACTCGCCGACTACTTCTGAGAGTCCCGGCGACGACCGACGACGGCCGCCGCCGCGAGTAACGCGATGACCGCGGCGACGACGCCGAAGCCGGGTATGCCGTCGTCGGTGGTCTCCGAGCCGCCGTCACCGTCCGCGTCCGATCCATTCTCCCCGTCCGCGTCCGAATCCGCCTCCTCCGCGGTCTCGACCCCTTCCACGGTCACCGGGTCGGACTCGGCGTCGTCGCTCCGTGCGACGATCGTCCGGCTTCCGGTGCTCGATATCTCTACGCCGATCTCCCCGCGGTCGTCGGTCTCGCCGACCGACTCGCCGTCGACCACGACCGTGACCCCGGTGGCCGGTTCGTCGTACGCGTTCCGAACCGTCACGCGAGTCGTCTCACCGACCAAGACGCGCTCGTTCGCCGGGACGACCGTCAGCGCCGGGGTCCGCTGTGCCGTGACGTTCGTCGCCGCCGCCGACTCTCGGACTCTGACCCGCTCCGGCGACCCGCCGTACCCGTCCTTGACGACCTCGACCGTGTAGAGGGCGTTCACGGGAACGGTGAGCGAGGCCGTCCCGTCGGTCACCGACACTCGTCCGTCGAACACCGACGACGACACCCGAACGGACCCCGTTTCGATCGCGGTCGGCGGGTCGAAGTGGTCGTCGAACACGCGGACGTCGAGGGTCGCGGTCCCCCGTTCGATCGTGACCGTCGCCTCCGAGTTCGCCGACACCGTCACCTCGCGGCTCCCCTCGAAGTAGCCCGGCTTCACGACCTCGATTTCGTAGGTTCCCCGCTCCAGGCGAGCCGTCTCGTAGGTCCCGTCTGACCCGGTCGTGCCGCGGTCGATCGATCGGCCGTCCTCGCGGACGGTCACCGTCGCGTCGGCCAGCGTCCGGTTTTCGGCGTCGAGAACCGACACCGTGGCGGTCCCGCTGCGCGACACGCCGAGCGCGACGTCCCCCTCGCTGGCGTTGTCGATCCGGAGCGGCCTGTTCCGGACGTACCTGTCGTCGTCGACGTCGAGTTCGACGCTCGCGTTCGCGGGGGCGTCGAGGAGGACGTTCCCGTTGCTCGCCGTCGTCCCCGTCGCGGTCCCCGTCTCACCCGATTCGGTCTCCCACGCCGCCTCGACGGTCACGCCGCCGACGGCGTCTCCCTGTTGGTCGGTGACCGAGACGGTGAGCGTCACCTGTTCCTGACCGACCGCGCCGCCGGTCGCGACGACCGCGACCGCCAGTACCGCCACTGCGACGACGGCCGCACGTGGGACGTTCATACCCGCGACCGAGGCAGTCCAACGGTATTGGTATGGGCCGACTATCCGGGTAAGCGCCGCCTTCCCTCCGTCGGCGAGCGAAACTCGTTCCGGGGCCCGCCGTCGTTCCGGGCCCGCCGTCGTTCGAAGCCCACCCCGACTCGCGGGACCCCCCGTCGAACGACGGATCGACGCTCCGAACTGCGGACCGTCGGCCCCGACTCCGCCGTATTCAAATACGCGCGCGCAGACCAACGCGTATGGAGCAGATCGACGACCAGTACGCGCCCGCCGACGTCGAGTCGGCGGTCGACGACTACTGGGAAGACAACGACGCCTACGAGGCGGCGAAGGAGGCCCACGCCGACGACCCGCCGTTCTTCTTCGTCGACGGCCCGCCGTACACCTCCGGGCAGATGCACCTCGGGACGGCCTGGAACAAGACGCTGAAAGACGCCGTCATCCGGCACAAGCGGATGACCGGGCACCGCGTCACCGACCGCCCCGGCTACGACATGCACGGGCTCCCGATCGAGGTCAAAGTCGAGGAGGAGCTCGGCTTCGAGAACAAGCGGGACATCGAGGAGTACGGCATGGAGTCGTTCATCGAGAAGTGCAAGGAGTTCGCCCTGGAGAACCGGGCGGCGATGGACGAGGACTTCAAGTCCATCGGCGTCTGGATGGACTGGGAGAACCCGTACGAGACCATCTCACCGGAGTACATGGAGGCCGCCTGGTGGGCGTTCTCCGAGGTCGCCGACAACGGGCTCGTCGAGCAGGGGAAGCGGTCCATCTCGCAGTGTCCGCGCTGTGAGACCGGGCTCGCCAACAACGAGGTCGAGTACGAGGACGTCGAGGACCCCTCCGTCTACGTGAAGTTCCCGCTCGCCGACCGCGAGGGGAGCCTCGTCATCTGGACGACGACGCCGTGGACCATCCCCGCGAACACCTTCGTCGCCGTCGACGAGGCGCTCACCTACAACGCGGTCCGCGCGGAGAAGGACGGCGAGAGCGAACTCATCTACGTCGCCGCCGACTGCGTCGAGGACGTGTTACAGGAGGGCCGCTACGAGGACTACGAGGTCGAAGCGGAGCTGACCGGCGAGGAGCTCGTCGGCTGGGCGTACGACCACCCGCTCGCCGACCGCGTCGCCGAGTACCCCGACTTCGAGGGCGCCGGGCAGGTGTACGCCGCCGACTACGTCGAGGCCGACCGGACCGGGCTCGTCCACTCCGCCCCCGGCCACGGTGAGGAGGACTTCCACCGCGGCACGGAGCTCGGGCTCGACATCCACTGCCCCGTCGGGCCGAACGGCGAGTTCACCGAGGCCGCCGGCGAGTACGCCGGGCAGTTCGTCCGCGACGCCAACGACGACATCATCGACGACCTCGTCGCCGACGGTCACATGCTCGCGCACGGCACCGTCGACCACAGCTACGGCCACTGTTGGCGCTGTGACACCGGGATCATCCAGCTGGTCACCGACCAGTGGTTCATCTCGATCACGGACGTGAAAGACGACCTCCTCGACAACATGGAGGACTCCGAGTGGCACCCGGGGTGGGCCCGCGACAACCGCTTCCGCGACTTCATCGAGGACGCGCCCGACTGGAACGTCTCCCGGCAGCGCTACTGGGGCGTCCCGATCCCGATCTGGGTGCCGGAGGACGCGGAGGCGGGGAACCTCGACGAGGACATGATCGTGGTCGGCACCCGCGAGGAGCTCGCCGAGCGCGTCGAGGAGGACGTCGACCCCGCCTCCATCGACCTCCACCGCCCCTCCGTCGACGGTCTCACCATCGTCGAGGACGGCACCACCTACCGCCGCGTCGAGGACGTCTTCGACGTGTGGCTCGACTCCTCGGTCGCCTCGTGGGGCACCCTCGGTTACCCGAGCGACGAGGACGCTCACGACGAGCTGTGGCCGGCCGACCTCATCATCGAGGCGCACGACCAGACCCGCGGGTGGTTCTGGTCGCAGCTCGGGATGGGGACCGCCGCCGTCGGCCAGATCCCCTACGACGAGGTGCTGATGCACGGCTTCGCCAACGACGAGGACGGGCGAAAGATGTCGAAGTCGGTCGGCAACATCGTCACGCCCGAGGAGGCGATCGACCGCGCCGGTCGCGACCCGCTCCGCACGTATCTCCTCTCGCACGACCAGCAGGGCGTCGACCTCGCGTTCGAGTGGGACGGGCTCGGCGAGATCCAGGGGAAGCTCAACATCCTCTGGAACGTGTTCCGGTTCCCGCTGGAGTACATGGAGCTCGACGGCTACGACCCGGCCGCGGCCGACCTCTCCGACGGCGAGCTCGAACTCGTCGACGAGTGGGTGCTCTCCCGGCTCCAGTCCGTGGAGGCGGAGGTCGCCGAGGCCTGGGACGACTACCAGGTCAGCGACGCCGTCAACGCCGTGATCGAGTTCGTCACGCAGGACGTCTCGCGCTTCTACGTGAAGGCGGTTCGCGACCGGATGTGGGAGGAGGCCGACTCCGCCTCGAAGCGCGGCGCCTACGCGACGCTCGCGACCGTCCTCGACGAGGTGATCCGCATGCTCGCGCCGATCGCGCCGTACCTGACCGAGCGGATGTACCAGCGGCTCGACGGCGAGGCGACGACGGTCCACGCGCTGTCGTACCCCGAGCCCGACGCGGCCCTGCGCGACCCCGACCTCGAACGCGACGTGGCGGTGTTCCGCGACGTCGAGGAGTCGGCGGCCAACGCGCGCCAGCAGGCCGGTCGCAAGCTCCGCTGGCCGGTCCCGCGCGTCGTCGTCGAGACCGACGACGAGGCGGTCGCGGCCGCGGTCGAGCGGCTCTCCGACCTGATCGCCGACCGCGTCAACGCCCGCGAGGTCGTCGTCACCGACGCCTTCGACGAACTGGTCGAGACCGCCGAGCCGCAGATGGCCGCCATCGGCCCGGCGTTCGGCGGCGACGCCCAAAAGGTGATGGAGGCGGTTCAGGGCGCGACCCGCGCGGCGGTCGAGGGCGGCGAGATCACCGTCGACGGCGAGCCGGTCGCCCTCGACGACGAGATGGTCGAGTACGTCGCCGAGCCGCCCGAGAACGTCTCCGGCGCGGAGTTCGAGGGCGGGACCGTCTACGTCGACACGTCGCTCACCGACGACATCGAGTCCGAGGGCTACGCCCGCGACGTGATCCGGCGGATCCAAGAGATGCGTAAGGAACTCGACTTAGACGTGGAGGCCCGCGTCCGCGTCGGCGTCGCCGTCGACGACGAACGCGTCGCCGGCTTCGTCGACGAGCACGCCGACCTGATCGCCGGCGAGGTGCGCGCCGACGCGTGGATCGACGACCCGGCCGACGCCGCGGACGCGGACGGCGGGCTCGTCGAGGAGTGGTCGGTCGAAGACGTCGCGATCACGATCGGCGTCGAACCGGTCGCGTAAGGCTCTCTCGGGCTCACGACCCCGCGTCAGCGCTCGAACTTCCGGCCGGCTCGGGTCGCGCCGTGCGCCCGATTTCGACCGCGAATCGCGCCGCCGCCGAAACCTATAGGTGCGTTCTTTACTGACGGTCGATCATGTATGTCCGGGCGGCCCGGCCCGACGACGCGGAGGCGCTGCGGACCGCCGTCTCCCGAGCGCGCGAGGAGACGGTGTTCGACGACATCGGCGCTCCCTTACTGGACGTGTCCGCCGCCGGCGTCCGAGAGGCCGCCGCCGAGGCCGAGTGGTCGTTCCTGATGGAGAGCGACGAGGCGGGCCCCGTCGGGCTGGCGATCGCACACCCGGACCCGGACGGAGCCGAGGCCGAGCTGTTGGCGCTGTGGGTCCATCCGAACCGCGCGGGCGAGGGCGTGGCCGACGAACTTCTCGCTCGCGTGGGCGACGCCCTCGCCGGTCGCGGGGTCGAAACGCTCCGCGCGACGGTCCCGCCGGACCGGCCAAGCGCCGAGGAGTTCTTCAGCGCACACGGGTTCGCGTCGCGCGGGAGCCGCCGTAGCCCCGCGGGCGACGAAACCGTCGTCGTCGCGGATCCGCACGCGCTCGCCTGAGGCGGAGCGGGGTCCGTCCCACCGCCGTCGGATTCAACGGCCCGAACGCCGACTACTTCAGTCGCTCTTGGAGGAACGAGGGGTGGGCCGCGGTCACGCCCTCGACCCCGAGCAGCTTCTCGGAGATGACGTCGCCGAGTTCGTCGCCGTCGCCGGCGCGCACCTCCGCCATCAGCATGTGGTCGCCCGAAGAGGTGTACAGCGCCTGGACCTCATCGAGGGACTTCAGTTCCCGCGTGGCCTCGACGTACCGGCCCGAGTCCACGTCCATTCCGACCATGGCGATCGACTGCGAAGAGAGTTTCTTCGGGTCGACCTCCGCGGAGTAGCCGACGATCACGCCCCGGTCTTCGAGGCGGTCGATGTACTTGCGGACCGTCGGCTTCGACACGTCCGCTCGCTCCGCGATCTCTCCGCAGGACGCCTGCGCGTCCTCTTCTAACACAGAGAGGATGCGTTCCTCTGTCGATACCGTGCTCATACTACTCCGTTTACCGCCAATGAAAAAATACCTTGCGAATCGATAAACGATTCCGCCACGCCGTGAACGGCCGGCTCGCCGGCTCAGGCGTGCTTGTCGAGGAACATGTCGTGGGAGCGCTCCCACTCGTAGTCGTCGTCCCAGTAGCGCTCGGCGAGCGGCTCCTCGGGCATCTCGCCGATCGCCTGCTTCTCGGCGCCGTAGGAGGGGCGATCCTCGTCGACGTAGAAGCGGCCGGTGAGGACCTCGCCCTCGTACAGCGACTGCTCGGTCTCGCGCATCATCTCGGCGGCCTCGACGCGGTCCGTCTTGTCGAACTCGTAGTCGTCGGAGTCGTTGACGTCGATGTACGGCACGTACTGGCGCGCGTCCTTGTTCCAGGTCGGACACTGGGTGAGGAAGTCGACGTGCGCGAACCCGTCGTGCTCGATCGCCTCGGTGATGATCTCCTTGGCCTGGTTCGGGTTGACGGCGGCCGTGCGGGCGACGTAGGAGGCGCCGGCGTTCAGCGACATCGAGAGCGGCTTGATCGGCTCCTTGGCGCTGCCGTGGGGCTGCGTCTTCGACTTGTGGCCCTTCGGGCTAGTCGGGGAGGTCTGTCCCTTCGTGAGCCCGAAGATCTCGTTGTTGAAGACGATGTACGTCATGTCGTGGTTCTCCCGGGCCGTGTGGATGAAGTGGTTCCCGCCGATCCCGTAGCCGTCGCCGTCACCGCCGGCGGCGATCACTTCGAGGTCGGGGTTCGCGAGCTTCGCGGCGCGGGCCACGGGCAGCGAGCGCCCGTGGATCGTGTGGAACCCGTACGTGTCGAGGTAGCTGTTCAGCTTGCCCGAACAGCCGATACCGGTACACAGGAGCGTTTCCTCGGGCGTGCGCCCGACTTCCGGAAGCGCCTGCTTGAGCGCCTTCAGGACGCTGAAGTCACCGCAGCCCGGACACCAGGTCGGCTGCGGTTCGACACCGGGCGTGTACTCGTCGCGGTCGATCTCTCGCTCCTCTCCGATTGCTGAAAACGTGCTCATTGGTTAGTCACCTGCGGCTGGGACGAAGGTGGTCTGATGGCCGGACGCGTCGCCGTCGCCTTCGATGATCGCGGCCTCGAACCCGTCGACGACCTCGGCGGGCTCGAACGGGTTCCCGTTGTACTTCAACAGGCTCGACAGCCGCTCGCCGTAGCGGCCGAGGTTCTTCTGGACGAGCCCGCGGAACTGTCCGGACGCCGTCATCTCGACGACGAGGACCTCGTCGACGCTCTCGACGAACGCCTCGACCTGCTCGGTCGGGAACGGGAGCATGTCGGAGACGCCGTACGACTTCACCGAGACGCCGGCCTCGTTGAGGCGACCGACGGCCTCCTCGACGGTTCCCTGCTGACTGCCGAACGTGAGGATGCCGTACTGGGCGTCCTCGGGGCCGGCGTACGAGCCCGTGTCCTCCCCGTCGAGGTCGTCGCGGATCGCCGCCAGCTTCTGGGCCCGCCGGTCGATCTGCGCCACGCGGTTGTCCGGGGACTCGCTGATGTGTCCCGTCGGGTCGTGTTCGTTGCCCGTCGCGAGGAAGCGCCCGCCCTTCTGGCCGGGGACCGACCGCGGCGAGACGCCGTCGTCGACGTCGTGCTGGAAGCGGTGGAACTTCCCGTCGGCCGAGTGGGGCTCGTCGTCGAGCGCGTCCTCCGAGAGCGTCTTCCCGAGCGTCGGGTTCGGCTCGCGGTCGAAGTGGCTCTTCGGGACGTTGACGAGTTCGCCGCCGAGCTTCTGGTCGTACAGGAGGATCGACGGGATCTGGTACTCGTAGGCGAGCCGGAAGGCGAGCCGCGACTGCTCGTAGGCCTCCTCGACGGTCCCGGGCGCCAGCACGACGCGCTGGGAGTCGCCCTGCGAGGTGTAGAGGACGTGTTCGAGGTCGGACTGCTCGGGCTTCGTCGGCATCCCGGTCGAGGGACCGGCGCGCATCGCCTCGACGAGGACGACGGGTGTCTCCGTCATCTCGGCGAGCCCGAGCGGCTCGGACATCAGTGCGAACCCGCCGCCCGAGGAGCCGGACATCGCTTTGACGCCGGCGTGGGAGGCGCCGACCGCGAGCGCCGCGGCCGCGATCTCGTCTTCGACCTGCTCGGAGATCCCCCCGAGCTTCGGGAGGTTCTGCGTCATGATGGTGAACACTTCGGTCCACGGGGTCATCGGGTAGCCGGCGATGAACCGGCATCCCTCGTCGATGGCCCCGTAGGCGATGGCGTCCGACCCGGACATGAGCAGCTGCGTCTCGGCGTGCTCGCCCGTGGGAACGCTGACATCTGACGCGTCGACGTCGTACTCCTCTTGAACCTGCTCGTAGGCGGTTTCGAGGATCTCGATGTTCGGTTCGAGGATCTTCTCCGGCATCGCGTCGCGCATCAGGTCCTCGACGTGGTCGAGTTCCATGCCGGTCAGCGCGCAGGTCGCGCCGACGCCGGCGGTGTTGCGCATGACCTCACGACCCATGTCGCGGGCGAGCCCGCGGAGGTCGAGGGGGTAGACGTGCCAGTTGTTCTCTTCGACGCGCTCGTCGAAGTTCGGGATCTCCGAGGCGTCCAAGAGCCCCTCGTCGTAGACGATGACGCCGCCCTCGCGGAGCTCGTCTAAGTTCTCCGAGAGGGGTTTGATCTCCTCGTTACCGTAGACGGCCTCCTCCTGCGGGTTGCGGGCGAACGAGTCGCCGAGCGCCAGCAGGAAGTTGTAGCCGTCTCCGCGGGACTTGACCGGGTCCCCCGACGCGCGGACCTCGGTGTACGTGTGGCCGCCGCGGATCCGCGACGGATAGTGCCGATGCGTGAAGACGTTGAGCCCCGATCGCATCAAGGCCTTTGCGAAGTTCTGGCTGGTCGAAGCGATCCCGTCACCGGATCCCCCCGATATCCGCCAGATGAGTTCTTCGTCAGTCATAATGGTATGTGAGCCCGTATGGGCGTCGTGACTGGACGTTATACAGGTTCCCTCTTAGGGCTTGCTATGGAATCACAAGGAACAATCATGAAGGTCTATTAGGGCGTCGCATGTCACCACTCCACACTCAACTGCGTCGGCGTCGATCCCGGAGGCCGCCGGCGCGTCAGCGACCCCTTCCGCGCCCTTTTAGGCCGGCGCGCGCCGAGCGCCGGCATGCTCACGTTCATCGGACTCGGCCTCTACGACGAGCGCTCCGTCACCGTCGAGGGGCGCGAGGCGTTGCGCGCGGCCGATCGGGTCTTTGCCGAGTTCTACACTAGCCGACTGGTCGGCGCCGACGCGTCGGAACTGGCGGCCCACCACGGCGTCGACATCGAGGTCCGGGACCGCGCGGGCGTCGAGCAGGATCCGGAGCCGATCCTCGACGCGGCCGCCGACGGCGACGCCGCGTTCCTCACCGCCGGCGACACCATGATATCGACGACCCACACCGACCTCCGACTCCGCGCCGAGGAACGCGGGATCGACACGCGAGTGGTCCACGGCGTGACCGCGCAGTCGGCGGCGTCGAGCCTGACCGGCCTCCAGAACTACCGGTTCGGCAAGGCGACGACGCTCCCGTTCCCGTACGCCCACGGCGGCGGTGACGTGCCCGCGAGCGTGGTCGAGACCATCGAGGCGAACCGAGAGCGCGGGCTCCACACCGTCGTCTACCTCGACATCAAGGTCGGAACGGGGCCGACCGGGCCCGACCCCGACCACGAGGAGTACATGACCGCCGACGTCGCCGCCGGCCTGCTCGCCGAGGAGTGGGAGGACGCGCTCGCCGTGGTCGTCGCTCGCGCCGGCTCTCCTGACGCCGTCGTCGCGGCCGACAGACTGAGCGCCCTCGCCGACCGCGAGTTCGGCGACCCCCTCCACCTGCTCGTCGTTCCCGGCGACCTCCACCACGTCGAGGCGGACGCCCTCGTCGGACTCGCTGACGCTCCCCGCTCGCTCGTCGAGGAGTGAACCGCCCGTCGATGGCCTCCCCTCCGGGCCGATTCCGTGTCCCTCGGGTCGCGCTCTCGCCGACGCCGTGCCGACCGGACGTTTGATTACCGTGCCGCGCGTTACCGTACCTCATGAACGACACCCCCGTCGAGCGGCTCATGTCGACTGACCTCACCACGATCGAGCGCGGGGCCACCGCGGTCGACGCGGCGAAGGAGATGCTCGCGACCGGCGTCGGCTCGATCCTTGTCGTCGACCCTGACGGGGCGCTTGCCGGACTGATCACCACGACGGACTTCGTCGGGCTCGTCCGCGACAACGACCCGAAAGACCGGACGCCGGTCGAGGCGTTCATGACGACCGACGTGGTCACCGTGAGCCGCGACGACACCGTCGCGGAGCTGGCGGAGCCGACCGCGCACGGATACACTCACCTTCCCGTGACCGACGACGACGGCAGACCGATCGGGATGGTGTCGACGACGGACCTCACGGCGCACCTCTCTCGGGTAGGGTGATTGACCGTCCGCGGTTGCGTATTCCGGAAGAGTAATCAGACGTGGTAGCACACATCATGATATGGATCTCGACGACAGAACGCGCGTCGCGGACGTCATGTCGGCGCCACTGGAGACGATCGGGGTGGACGCGCCGCTCCGAGAGGCCGCCCGTCGGATGCGCGACAAGGACATCAGCGCCCTCGTCGTGACGACCGGCGGCGGATGTATCGTCACGCAGAGCGACGTCGTCGGGGCGGTCGCCGACGGCCACGACCCCGACGAGACGACGGTCCGCGACGTGATGACCGAGGACGTGGAAACGGTGACCCCCGACCTCATGATGCAGGAGGTCGCGGCGATGATGACGATGTACGGCGTGAAACACCTCCCCGTCGTCGACGGTGACCACGTCGGGATGGTCTCCTCGACGGACATCACCGAACACCTCTCCTGACTCCGGTGTCGAGCTCCGGGGCGCCGTCCCCGGGCTCCGGTCCCGCGGCGCGACTCCCGCGCCGTCAGAGCAGTAACAGCGGGAGCCCGACGACCGCTCCCACGACGATCAAAAGCAGGTTCCAGAGGAACACCGGCCGGATCAGTTCGCGCGCGATGCTCGCCGCGAAGACCGTCTTCACCGCGATGCTCGCGGCGGTGCCGGCGACGACCCCGGCCACCGCCGTGTCGACGCCGATCTGTCCCGTGCCGAGCAGCGAGACCGCCGTGGTCGTCGAGCTCCCCGACGACACCAGTCCGGCGAGGAACGACGTGGCGATGAACCCGCTCGCGCCGAACGTCCGCTCGGCGACCGCGGAGACGAGCAACACGAGCAGGAAGATCCCGCCGAACGTCAGGGCGCTCCGCAGACTGAACGGGGAGGTGAGTTCGGTCTCCACCCTCGTCCGCCAGTCGCTGCGCCACAGGGCGACGACGACCCCCACGACGGTGATCGCGCCGAGCGGCGCGCCGACGACCAGCGCCGCCTCCGGAACGAAGACGGCCACCACCGCGGCGTTCCGGAACGCCATGGCCGCGTTCGCGAGGAGGATCGACCCCACCGCGATACTGCTGAGGTCCGCCCGCCCCTTCGCGCGCTTCGCCATCTCGGCGACGACGGCCGTCGAGTTGACGAGCCCGCCGAAAAAGCCCGTGACGGCGTAGCCGCGTCCCTGATACCGTTTCACCAAGACGTAGTTGACGAAGCCGATGGCGCTGACGGCGACCACCAGCGACCAGACGAGCCGCGGCTGGACCGCGTCCCACGGGTCGATCGTCTCCGCGGGCAACAGGGGGAACACGACGAACGCGAGGATGGTGAACTCCACGGCGCTGCGGACCTCCTCGCGGGAGAGCCCCCACGCGAACTCGTGGAGCTCCCGTTTCAACACGAGCAGCAGCGACGAGAGCACCGCCACCGTCACCGACTCGATGAACAGCCCCTCCGCGGCGAGGACCCCGACGCCGTAGGCGACGAGCATCGACGCGGACGTGGTCAGGGAGAGTCCGTCGACCTCGGCGTCGACGAAGCTGCGAGCCGCTAAGAGCACGGCGCTGGTGACGACCAGCACGCCGCCGACGACGAGCAGCCCCGGCTCGTCGAGCAGCGAGAACACGGCCGCCACGAGGCTGATGAGGCCGAACGTCCTGATCCCCGCGGACTTCTGTGACCACTCGCGCTCCAGTCCGAGGAACATCCCGAGCGCGGTCGCGACGACCAGCTTAGCGACGTTCGTCTCAAGGTAAACGAACAGGTCGACCGCGCTCGTCACCGTTTCTCACCCCGTCGCGGCCCGGCTCCCGCGCCGCGGCCTGGCGGCCCGTCTCGCGTCCTCGAAGTCATGAACGTCCGTACCCGCCACCCACGTCTATAGCTTGCTATATAGGGATATTTATTCCGGGCGGGCGTCGAAAACCGGTCCCGGCCCTTACCGGTTCGTCGGCTCCCGCGGGAGGTCCAGCGCCTCCGTCAGGTCGTGTTCCTCGCCCGTGAGGAGGTAGAGCACGTCCTCGAGGATGACCGCGAGTTCGGGCAGTTCGCGCACCGCGAGGAAGGTGATCGCGATGAGCGCCACGACGGCCAACAGCTGGCTCATGATCCGGTCGGAGATGAGGAACGACACCCGGTACGGGTCGGTCGCGCCGAACATGGTCAACACCACGTCCGGATACCACTGCATGTACTGATTGCCCGCCACCACCGAGATGAACGTCGTCCGGAGGATGTTGAGCACGTAGATGAGCGGGAGCGACACCGCGAGCGCGCGCAGCTTGCGGGAGAGCGGCGCCTTCACGGCGGCCACGAGACCGCCGAAGATGGCCATGCTCCCGAGTCCGGTACACGCCAGCACGATGTGGATGATGACGGTGTGGCCGTCCGCCAGCGTCCACGAGTACGCCGCGTCGTACCCCTCGCTGCTCACCACTCGCTCGGGCGCGTAGCCCAGCAGGTCGATCAGCATCCCCGTCTGCGTCGCGACGGCTTCGATGAGGACCTTCCGGGGCTCCGGGAACGAGGCTCCTGCGACGGTGAACGCCGGTATCGTCTCGAACGGGAGGTAGATGAATAACATGAATGCGATAGCCCGCGTGAGGGTGAAAAGCGACGCGCGGCCGTCGTACAGGAGATAGCCCGCGTACACGCTGGCGGGAAAGCCGACGAGCGCGAGGATCGATTCGACGTAGCTCTGGTGTTCGAACGCGAAGTACGGCACCGTCGACAGCCAGAAGAGCCCGAACAACGCCCACGTCGCCGCCGCGAGGGTCCGCCCCGCGGCCAGTCCGCGGCTGTCCAGCAGCCACGCCGTCGCGAAGAGGATCGCGACGACCCACGCGAACGTGAACGTGTCGGGGATCACGCTCAACACCGCCGGCACGCCGTGGCCGAACATGTCGCTACGGTCCGTGGTCGTCGAATAAAGCCCTTGTCGTTGCGTGCGGTTCCGCCGTCAGATCGCCGGCAGGCTCTCTCCGAACGTCAGCCGTCGCCAGCCCCGCCCCTCGAGCGGAGGGACTACCGCTCCTCGCTGTCGGTTCGCGGCGTGTCACGCCGCTCGCTCAATATGAGGAGCTACCGCTCCTCACTGTCGAGGACGCGGATCTGGTCGCCCCGGACGGTCACCGGGATCGGGACGGTCGCCTCGTACAGCTCGACGGTCACCTGGTCTTTGCCCTCGTCGATCCGCTGGACGCGCGCCTTCTCGCCCTTGAACGGCCCGGCGATCAGCTCGACGATGTCTCCCTCGGCGATCCCCTCCACGTCCGGGGTCGGCGAGAGGAAGTGCTCGACCTCCGAGAACGGGCTCTCGGCGGGGCCGTCGCCGCTCTGGATCACGCCGCGAGCGTGCGGGATCTCGTCGAGGATCCGGCCGAACGCGGTGCCGTCGGTGGCCTCGACCATCACGTAGCTCGTGAGCTGATCGGGGGCGATGACGGCCTGGATCTCCGGCGCCTCCTTCTCGGCGATCATGTCGGCGACGGTCCGCTCTTGGCTCGCGGTCGTCTTGACCGAGTAGATCGGCATTACGCGCCGACCCCCGGGAGGAGGCTCATGATCGCGAAGATCAGGAAGCCCATGAACCCGACCAGCAGAATCCCGGCACCGGCGATCTTCGACACCTGAAGGAACTCGTCGTTGCTCGGCGTGCTCGCCAGCTTCAGCACCCGAATGTAACTGTTGATATCGTACGGAACGTCCATCTTACGAGCGGATTCGAGACGAGACGGTTTTTACCTTTTGATGCGGTCCGGGGAGGGAGGTCGCACGGGCCACGCGCCGGCCGTCGCCGCGCCGTTCACGCGCCGCGGCTCACTCCACGTAGTCGATGTCTTCGACGTCGGCGTTGGTCCCCTCTGGCGGCTCGCCGTTGCCGCCGTAGATCTGCGGCGACTCGACGCCGGTCACGACGATCATCGTCCGCATCTCGCCTTCGAGCTCGTCGTCGACCGAGGTCCCCCAGATGATCCGGGCGTCGGGGTCGATCCGGTCGTATATCTCCTCGACGACGCCCTCCGCCTCCTCGATGGACATGTCGGTGCCGCCGGTGACGTTGACGAGCGCGGAGTTCGCGCCGGAGATGTCCACGTCGAGCAGCGGCGAGCGTAGCGCCGACTTCACGGAGTCTTGGGCCTTCGAGTCGGAGTCGGACTCGCCGAGGCCGATCATCGCGACGCCGCCCTTTTCCATGACCGTCCGAACGTCGGCGAAGTCGAGGTTGACCAGCCCGGGCATGGTGATGAGCTCCGTGATACCCTTCACCGAGCGCATCAGCACCTCGTCGGACACCTTGAACGCCTGCCGCACGGGGAGCTTCCCGACCGCGTCGAGCAGGCGGTCGTTGGGGACGACGATGACCGTGTCGCTCACGTCGCGGAGCCGTTCGAGGCCGGCCTCGGCGTTCGTCCGCCGCACCTCGCCCTCGGCGGTGAAGGGGGTCGTGACGATGGCGATGGTCAGCGCGCCCGACTCGCGCGCGGCCTTCGCGACGACCGGCGCGGAGCCGGTTCCCGTCCCGCCGCCGAGTCCCGCGGTGACGAACACCATGTCGGAGCCGTCGATGGCGTCTTGGATCTCCTCTTGGGACTCGATTGCCGCCTCCTCGCCGACCTGCGGGAGCGACCCGGCACCGCGGCCCTGCGTTTTCTGCTGGCCCATGAGGATCTTCGTGTCGGCCTCGATGTTGACGAGGTGTTGAACGTCGGTGTTCGCGGCCACGAGCTTCGCCCCGTGAATCCCCTCTTCGGTCATCCGATTGACCGTGTTACCGCCCGCGCCGCCGCACCCGACCACCGTGATGTTCGTCTGGAGGTCTTGGAGGACGTCCTGTAGCTCGTCGTCGGTCATCGTCCCGGTCTGTGGCGGCGCGCCGGCGCTCCCTCCGGCGGCGCTCTCGCCGGCTCCCCCGGCGTCGTCTGCGGGGGCCTCTTCGGCTTCGTCGATGGCGTCCTCTACGATGGAGTCCATTATGTGGTGTCGTTGCGACCCGGACGTATTTATTTTTGCCCGATCGTCTGACGCAGGTCCGACGGCGAGATCGACGGCGTTCGCCGCCGACCCTCGCGAGTACGGGCGTCGCGCCCGAAACCGGCGGGTTCGACGCCGTTTATAAATCAGTCGAGCGCGGCACCGTCGATCGGGAACCGATCCGTCCGCGCCCGCGACACGTCAGCAGGCTCGACGGTCTCGCCGTCGACCTCGACCGACTCGCCGTCGGCCAGCCGCCCGAACGCCGGTCCCTCCGGAACGCCGCGTTCGGCGGCCAGCGACGGGTCGAACGCGGTCTCGCGAGCGGCGACCGCGTTGCCGTCCGCGTCGACCTCGACCGCGTCGTACCCCGTCTCCAGTACCGCCGCCAGCCCCTCGACGAGGTCGGCGTACCCCGGCGCTTCGGGGGCGGTCGCGAACGCGACGCGACCGGCCGCGCGGGTGCCTCCCTGCTCCGTGTCGAAGGCGACCGCGACGCGTTCGACCGCCTCCCGCGCCGCCGCGGCGTCGAGTCCCTGCGCTCGCGCGAGCAGATCCCCCGGGAGCTCGCGGAGGTCGACCGCGGTCGGGTCGGACGCGTCGACCGCACCGAACCGCAACCCCTCGTCGACCGGGCCGATCGCCGTCTCCAGGCGGTCGACGAGCGGGAGCGGCGCGTCGCCCACTTCACGAACCCACGTCTCACTCACGACCCGGTAGCCCAGGTCGTCGACGACCGCGGCGAGATCGGGCCGGTCGCCGTCGATCACGGCGTGTTCGGCCCGACTCCGCGTGAAGGCGGCGTCGATCACGTCGCGGTTCGACGCCGGCGCGCCCATGTCGGCGAGCGCCCAGTCGGCGCCCACGTGGCCTACCGCCCACTCGGTCTCGCGAGCGATCCGCGTGAACCGCGGCGCGTAGTGACCGCCGTCGAACCCGACGACGTGACGGGGCCTGTCATCGGTGTCGGACCGGCCGTCGGACGCGGTTCCGGCGTTCGAACCGCCGGACCCGCCGAGCAGGTCCGCTCCCGTCCCCCGGAGATCCAACACCGCACGCGCGACCGCCTCGGCCGCCTCGGCGTCGGTCCACTGCGGCTCGTCGGAGCCCAGTTCGACGAACAGCGAGGGTACCGAGACCGCGGTCGGGCCGTGGTGCGTACACTCGATGCCCACCTCGTAGCCGTCCGGTGCGTGCGCGGCCAGCGCTTCGACGACGCGCTTCTCCGCGCCGGGCGCGGCCCGCGCCAGCGACTCGGGGTCGCCGCCGTACTCGGCGCCGCCGAAGTTCCCGGTGACGTGCGCGGTCAGGAGCTTTCCGGTCTCGCCCGAGTGTCGCGAGACGAACGCCAGGAACGCCGGGTCGCAGTCGAACGCCGCGACCGGGTCCGACAGGCGGATGTGGAGGTCGTCGAACTCGCGGAGTTCGAACCCCTCGGTCCGATAGTAGGTCTCGCCGCCCTCGCCGTCGGGCAGCGAGTCGTCCTCGCGGGCCTCCCAGTCGCCGACCGCCAAGAGCCGCTCGCCGATGTGTGCCGAGGCGCTATCGGCCCGGCTGACGACGATCGCTATCACGCCACCGTCTCCGGCGGCCGCGACCGAATACCCGTCGGTTCTCGGTGGGGCCGCTCTCGGTCCTTCGTCCTCGTCTCCTCGCATCCCTCCGAACCGTCTCGAGACCGGTCACGGAAGCAGCAGGTAGAGGAAGGCGCCGTACCCGGCGGTGAGCACGAGGCCGTCCACGCGGGTGACGCGGTCGCCGTACGACATCAGGGCGACGGCGCCGGCCGTGAACGCGAGCAGCGCGGGGAACTCGAAGCCGCGGACGCCCGGGGCGACCCCGATGGGAGTCACCAGCGTCACGACGCCGATGACCGCGAGAACGTTGTAGATGTTAGAGCCGACGACGTTGCCCACGCTGAACTCCGACTCGCCGCGGTACGCGGAGACGACGCTGGCGGCCAACTCGGGCAGCGACGTGCCGAGCGCCAACACCGTGAGCCCGATGAACAGATCGGAGAAGCCGGCGGCCGACAGCAGCGACTCGCCGCCGTCGATCAGCCACCGCGAGCCCAACACGAGCGCGACGATGCCCCCCACCACGGTGGCGACGTCGCGCGCCTTCACGTCGGGCATCTCGTCGCGCTCCGCGTCGCTGATCGCAGACTGGTTCTGGCTGACGCGGCGGAGGACCGTGACGGTGAAGACGACGAGCGCGGTCAGGAGGACGAGGCCGTCGACGAACCCGACCCGCCCGTCCCACCCGAGGCCGACGAGCAGCAGCGCGGCGAGCACCATGAACGGCATGTGTCGGCGTAACACCGTGTCGGAGACGTCGAGCGGTCGGATAATCGCGGAGACGCCCAAGACGAGGCCGATGTTGGCGATGTTAGAGCCCACGATCGCGCCGAGTCCGATGTCGGTCGACACCGTGACCGCGCCGAGCAGCGAGACGAACAGCTCCGGCGCGGTGGTCGCGAACGCCACGACGGTGACGCCCACGGTCGAGGCCTTGAGCCCGACGGCGAGCGCGAGGTCGCCGGCGCCGGAGACGAGCAGTTCGGCGCCGGCGTAGAGAAGGGCGACGCCACCGACGATCAACAGCAGTTCGACGAGCGGCGACCCAGACAGCACGGCTCCGGGTTCTCCGCGCCGTCTCAAAAGAGTCGTGATTCCGCGTCGGCGTCCCCGTCGCCGCCGACCGCGACCTCGGATTCCGGGTCACCCTCGGGATCTCGGCGTTCGCGGCCGGCTCACGCCTCGATGATCCCGTCGTCGCCCTCGTCCGCCGGAACCCGCAGTTCCCCGTCGAGCGAGACCGTCGCTCGCCCGCCGACCCGGACGCCGTCCGACTCCACGTCGACGCGGACGATCCCCGGTCGGTCGAGGAAGTGGCCCTGTTCGAAGCGGAGCTCCGCGGGTACGTCCCCGTCGAAGGCGTCGACGCGGTGGAGGTACCCGGCGACCGCCCCGCTCGCGGTGCCGGTCACGGGGTCCTCGGAGACGCCGAGCGCGGGCACGAACGCCCGCCCGTGGAGCGTCGAGTCGCCTTCGAGCGTGTCGAAGGTGAACGCGTACACCCCGGCGACGTCGAACTCCTCCGACAGGCGCTCGATCGCGTCGTCGTCGGGATCCGCCTCACCGAGGCGCTCTAAGAAGTTCACGGGGACGACGAGGAACGGCAGCCCGGTCGACGCGACCGCGACGGGGAGGTCCGCGCCCACGTCGCGCAACGCGGCGGGATCGATCCCGAGCGCCGACCCGAGCCGGTCGGCGTCGACCTCGACGGTCTCGACGCTCGGGGCCTGTTGGCGCATCCAGACGGTGCCGTCGTCGTCGACCGCGACGGAGAGATCGCCGACGTTCGTGCGGAGCGTTCGTTCGCCGCCGTCGACTCCGCCCTCGGCGAACAGGGCGCCGTAGGTCGCGATGGTGGCGTGCCCGCAGAGGTCGACCTCCGTGGTCGGCGAGAAGTACCGAATTCGGTCGGCGGCGTCCCCGTCACCCCCGGTCAGGAACGCGGTCTCTGAGGCGCCGAGTTCGGCGGCGATGGCGCCCATCTGGTCGTCAGTCAGTCCCTCTGCGTCCGGGACGACGCCGGCGACGTTCCCGGCCAGCGGCTCTGCGGCGAAGGCGTCGACGAGCAGCGCGCGTCGCGTTTCCATGTCGATCCCCTCCGGGAGTCACTGACAAAAAGCCTCCCGAGCGGTCCCGGTCGCCCCCGCGACAGCGGCTTCTCCTCGCGAGCGAGCCGAATACGGACCGCGGGTCATCGTCCAGACCTCCGCGCCCGCTACTCCCGTGTGGATCGTTTGGCCCGACAGGCCGATCGGAGCCGACCCGGTTCGGACCGACACGCCGATCGGGAGCGACTCGGACGGCTGTCACAGCGCCGTTTCCCACCGCGCCGATGTCAATCCTTTTGCCTTCGACCACGGATGGGTGTGTATGGGCCTCTTCGACCGGCTGCGAGGGAACGACACTCCCCGCGTGGCGTTCATCGGGATCGACGGCCTCTCGTACCGGCTCGTCGCCGACAACCCGGGAACGTTCCCGACGCTGTCGGCGATCGCTGACGACGGCGAGGGAGAGCGGATCGACAGCATCGTTCCCGCGGAGTCGAGCGCGTGTTGGCCGAGCCTCACGACCGGCAAGAACCCCGGAGAAACCGGCGTGTACGGGTTCCAAGACCGTGAGATCGGCTCCTACGACACGTACGTTCCGATGGGACGGGACGTCCAGACCCCGCGGGTCTGGGACCGCGCGACCGACGCGGGACTCGACGCGACGGTGCTGAACGTGCCCGTCACGTTCCCGCCGCAGCGAACCGTTCAGCGGATGGTCTCCGGCTACCTCTCGCCCGACCTCGACGCGGCCGCCACCCCCGATGAGCTGCGCGAGTACCTCACCGGCAGCGACTATCGACTGTCGGTCAACGCGAAGCTCGGCCACAAAGCGGACAAGACGGCGTTCTTAGAGCACGCCCGCGAGACCCTCGACGCTCGTGCCGCGGCCTTCGAGCGGTACGTCGAACGCGACGACTGGGACCTCTTCGTCGGCGTCTTCACCGCCCCCGACCGCGTCAACCACTTCCTGTGGGGCGACTACGAGGACGCCGGGACCCACCGCGAGGACCTGCTCTCCTTCCACGCTGCGCTCGACGATCACATCGGGACGATCCGCGAGGCGCTCCCGAGCGACGTCACCCTCGTCGTCGGCTCCACGCACGGGTTCACGCGGCTTCGATACGACGTCTACTGTAACGAGTGGCTCGAACGGGAAGGGTGGCTCTCCTACGGGGACGACGACCACGACGCGCTGTCCGACATCGACGACGACGCCCGCGCGTACTCGCTCGTTCCCGGCCGGTTCTACCTCAACGTGGAGGGTCGCGAGCCGAACGGCGTCGTCCCCGAGTCCGAGTACGAGGAGACGCGCGCGGAACTCCGCGACGCGCTGGAGTCGTGGACCGGCCCCGACGGGAATCCGGTCGCCGACCGCGTCATCGAGCGCGAGACGGTGTTCCGCGGCGACCACGCCGCCATCGCACCCGATCTCGTCGTCGTCCCGAACGACGGGTTCGACCTCAAGTCCGGTTTCCGCCCCCACGACGGGGTCTTCGACGCCGACGGGCCGCGAACCGGGATGCACGCCTTCGACGACGCCGCGCTGTTCGTCGACCACCCGGACACGACCGTCGAGGACGCCGACCTCCTCGACGTCACACCGACCATCCTCCGGCTGCTCGACGTCGATTACGGCCGTACCGACTTCGACGGCGCCAGCCTCGTCTGAGCGGGCGACCGTCCCCGCCCCTCGATCGCTTTCCTCGACCCGTGCGGTCGTATTGAAGTGCTTCCGCCCCTAGCGACCCGCATGGAGCGCACACCCGACGGGACCCCCGTCGGCGTCGACGACCCGTACGCGGTCGCCGGCGTCTGCGATCACCTCACCGACGACGGTCGGTGTCGGTTCGCGCTGACGAGATCGGGAGACGACCCCGGGTTCGCGGCCGACCGGCGCGCCGACGGGTACGACTGTCACGTCGGTGCCGACGGCGAGTGGAGCGCGTGCCCGCACTACCGGTCGACGACGGACGCGAAGACCTGCGTTCGGTGCGACCTCGACGACGTGCGCTTGGCCCACGACGAGGCCCGGCCACTCGTTGAGGAACATCACCTCTCGTACGGCGGCGACGGCTCGCACGAGATCACCGTCGGGCTGTGTCGATGGTGTCACGCGAAGGTTCACGGCTCCATCGCGCGCATCGACGACGACGCGAGTCCCGACCCCGAAGCCATCGCCGAACGCGAGCGGCGACGCGAGGCGGAGCGCTCGGCGTCGGCCTTCGAAACGGCGGGCGAGAGATACGATCCCGAGGAGTGAGTCGGCGAGGCGCAGCAGCTAGACGCCCGAAGAATTGCGTCACGGCGCCGACCGAACGGCGCGCCCGACGCCGGCCGGATCAGCTGTCCGACGCCGGCCGGATCAGGCGTCCGGCGTCGGTCGGACAACGTTCGCCAGCGCGACGAGCAGTCCGAGGAACCAGCCGAGCGGCACCGAGATACCGATCCACATCAGGACGTATCCCAGCCCGGGCAGCCCCCACTGCTCGCCGAACGTCTCCAAGTCGAACGCGCCGCGGAGTATCTCGTTGATCCCACCGACCGCGAGGAACGTGTCGAGAATCCACCGCGCGAGGTCGTAGCTCGGCGGGAGGATTAGCTCCTCCAGCGTCGGCGTGACGAGCGCGGCGACGACGGGCGGAAGGAACAGCGCCGTCATCGCGAACGGGTACGCGAGCAGGACGCTGACGAACCGCCCGCCCAGCTTCGAGAAGCCCGCGGCGAAGGCGGACGACACGACCGCTACCGCGCTGGCGGCGCCGACCGCGATCACGGCGCTGAACGGCAGCTGGAGGTGCGTTATCACCGTGAGCCCGCCCCACACGACCGCGGCGACGAGCACGATGCCCGCGACGCCGATCCGGGTGACCGCCGAGTCGAGCTTCGCCGCGTAGTAGCGCGTGGCGAACCCGACGAGCAACAGCGGGTACGCGACCGCGACGAGCGGCGCTCCCAGTACCGCCCACAGGTAGTACCCGACCGACTGAACGCCGGTCTCGGGCTTCCACTTCCCCAAGACTGCGCTCGGGTCGAGCTGTCGCGGGAACACCACCTCCATCCACGTCTCGTGGAGGCGGACCACGTCCAAGAAGAGCGCTTCCACCAGCCCAATTTGTCCTCGACGTTCCATTTGCCTCCCCTCGCGTGCGCCTCAACGTGAACTTTGTGCCTTTGGCTGTGAAATCTGTGCCTTTGGCTACGCGTTCTCGCGACCGATATCCGCGCCGATAGGCTTAAAGAATAACGCCTGCCTACTGTCGGTTATGAAACGACGTGAACTGCTCGCGGCGCTCGCGGCGTCAGGAACCGTTGCCGCCGCCGGATGCGCCGGCGAAGACGGCAACTACGAATTCGACGCCGAACCAGCGCGGGTCCCGGAGAGCGCGTACACGGCGGCCGAATACACCGGGCAGGAGCCGGAGTCGTTCACCATCGAACAGGAGTTCAACGTGACCGGCGCGAACGCGGAGGTGTCGGCGACGACGTGGATCGCCCGGTACACCAACCAGACCGTCGGCTCGGCGCTGTTCGTCGCGAGTACCCCGAACGCGTCCGTGGTCGGACAGTCCGTCAACCCGCTGGTCAGAGTGGAAGGTGCGGAGCTCATCCGGCGCCTCCTCGAACAGGTGAACCAGCAGGGGGTCGGGGGTGACGGGACCGAGATCCAGGCCGACGACATCGAAAGCCGAGGGGAGGAGACGCGGACGATACTCGACGCGGAGACCACCGTGTCGATCTTCGAAACCACGGTCAGCGCGGATGTCAACGGCAGTAACGGTCAAGGCGGAGAGGTCGACGACATTCCGGTCCTCGTATACATCGCTACCGTCGAACACGGCGAGGACGTGATCGCCGCGTTGGGCGTTCACCCGGTCGAGGTCGACCAGTCCGAGCAGTTGCTCTCGATGATGGAAGCGATCGAACACTGATCAGCCCCGCCGTCACTACGCTTTTGCGACCGAGCCCGTGCCTCGTTCCTCGAACGTTCTCACGCGCTTTCCGCGAGATAATTCTCTCAAAAGCGCCGCAGTCATGCGATTATTTTCTCGAACGGAAGCTTTCACGTCCGTAATCCATATATAATCGATCGGCCCGAGTCAGATATCCCGCGGCGTGACAGGAAGCGGTTCGCGGGCATCGGAGCTTGACACCGCGCGGCCCCTAGCGACTGCTCTGTCATCCGTGGCCCATTCGATATGACCCAGACGCGATCGCTTCGTCGGCTGTTGGTCGGTGTCAGTGTATGCTTACTGATTGGTACTGGTTTATTAATAATATCTGGAACAATTGTGGCTTCTGGACAACTATGGGACGTGGACGGTGCGAGTGATATCCAAATTGGGAGTCAGCAGGAGCAGGTAATTACCAATATTGAGGTTTTTAGCTCTAACAAGCCCGTCAGAGTCCATGTTGGAAATCTAGTTGATGCCGGGGCCAATATGAATCGTAGTTCGACATCATACCGAATAAACTCCGAAAACAGCGAAAATAGAAGTTCAGGAGTATACTTGGAAAATCCAAATAGCTCAAATGCGACCGTAGTCATATCTGCCTCAGCAATCCCTAACTCTCGAAGGTTTGATCTCTACCTTAGTGATATCGACACGACAAATGTCACCAGGTACAACCGAAAGGGATCAAAGACTAACGACGATATCTTATACACCGCTCAACAGGGCAAAGGGAGAGCGGATGTCAAGTTTAGCATATCTTCACCGGGTACTGTCGAACTCGAACCAGGTCCTAACAACAAATCTACACGGTTCGTTCGATATAATTATTCTATTAATCGAGATCTGAGACATAATGCCTCAATAACCATTTGGGAACAAGGACAGAATGGAGAAATCGGACAGAAAATCAAGACTACAAACTCAATTAATAATCCTATTTATATAAATAACACGACATTAGTGGGTGAAACACAAATCACTATTGGACTTCACTCATCACCAGATGAACATGGATTAGATTCAATTTATGATTTGGATACAACGACACTCAACATTTCCGAACCTATCCAATTTGAGGGTGAGCCACTATATTACAATAATCTGAATGGCGAATACAGCAATAATAGTGTACTAGTATTCGAACTGAATTCAAACATATCTGGGATCCAAGGCCGTATTACCGTTGATTTTTCAGCGAATAAAACAGCGCAAATCCGTTTTGACGACCACCCACAACGATATGATGTAGACGGTGAGTTCCTGTACGTATACCCACTCATTGGGTCTAATTTTACTGCCCACAGTGTTCTACCACAAATTGATAACATCCGTATTAGCAGAATCGCTACAGAATCAAACGTTTCTTTAATCGAAAATAAATCTATGTCGGAGGTACGTTTGGATAAGTTAGTAACTACCACTGGAAAGTACACGGCTAATCGTGGATCAAAAATTGGCTTACGTTTAGAACGAGAAGGCAGGTACAATATTTCGAAACCAAGTGGTAATACAACCAGAGAGATACATACTAACAACTCGGATACAATTCACACAATTGGCACAAATAATCTCACGACTGGCTATTATTACCTAACATCTGAGTCTGGAAATGAAAATGTCACAATCAGACTAAATAATTCGACCACACGAGTCAGCGCAAGTGATTCCGTGGCAGGTTCTCAAATTCCAATCCGTATAAGAGCGACTGGGAACAAAAGAAGTGCTTTGCTTACTGTATCGAAATCAGATTCTGGGAAAGTATATGAAGAAGAGCTGAATTTGGTTGCTTCGTCTAATATTAGTAGATTCGTCCCGGCCGCTCAGTCTGGCACATACACTGTGAAAATACACGATTTGACTACTAGTACAACTACGGCTCAAGAGGTAACAGTTTCTGAACGCAAAAAGGCAGATTTACAATTAAATAAAAACAACTATACTATTGCTGGAAATAATATCGAACTAGCAGTCAATTCTACTTATAAACAATCCTCTGTGGCTCTTGTCGGTCAAAACAATACTACCACACTCAACCTCACAACCACTGACACAGGTCCGTCGCCCATTAGCATCAATACGTACGCGTCGCCGGCATCACCGTCGGAGTTCGTTACGACCGGTTCCGGAATCTCCGTGGATTCGGTATCCGGAAATCTCACTCCGCTCTCGCCGGGAACGTATACCCTCACGCTGCGGTCGGAACACGGCACCGCAGTCACCAACGACACCGCCACGGTCACCGTGGTGCCCCGCTCGACGACCGACCTGACCGCTTACACCACGCGCGCAGTCTCACCGGACGGCTTCGAGAACGCGACCGCCGTCCGCGAGGCGATGACCGACGGGACGCTCACCCCCGCGACGACCGCGACCGAGAACGACACGGTCGTGTACGCCGCGAACGCGACCGGACTCACCGGACTCACGGCAGCTACGAACGCGTCCCTGGATCGCGGCGCGGACCTCGACCGACTCGACGGTCTCTCGTTCGGAGTAGCGCCGGTCGGTACGAACGACTCCGGCGCCGCAGCCGGTACCGCACTCGGGCCGACGCCGAACGAGTCGGCAGTCCACCTCGACCGTCGCGGCCTGTTCCTCGTCACCGACGGTGAGGCCGCGTTCGGGACTGAGACGTCGCCCGCCCCGGGCGAGACGTTCGAGGCGACGTTCCGGGTCGACGACGAGCGACTGCGCCGGACCGCGGCGAACGACCGCCACCGCGTGACGACGCGGTTGACTCCGGGCGGCGCCGACTCCCCCGCGGAACACGCCGACAACGAGACGCAGAGCGTCACGACCGCCGCATCGCCGACAGACAACGGGCCGACCGAGCCGACGGAGTCGTCCGGACCGAATCGATCGGTCGGAGCGGAGGGACAGACCGAACCGGGCCCGTCGGGCCGGTCCGATACGCCTGGCGGTTCCGGCACGTCCGCCGGCCCGAAAGGCGTTTCTACCGATTCAGCTGGCCCACCCGACTCGGCAGGGGGAACCGGCTCAGCCGGCGCGTCCGGTTCTGCTGGGAGCACCGGTTCCGCCGGGCGAACCGGTGCTCCCAGCGGAACCGGTTCGGGCGGTGGCCCCACCGGAGGCGGGGACTCTCCCGGTCGCGACACCCCGGTCGAAGTCGATAACGTCACCGGCGGTGGTGGTCCGGCACCGTCCGACTCTGGCGTTAATCTGTCGACGGTTCCTCCCGTGATCGGCGTCACCGCCGGTCCGAACGGTTCCGAGGCCCCGCTGTTCGTGGGACCGCCCGGTCTCTTCGGGACCGGTCGCAGTGATCTCGGTGGGTCCCGTTCCGCAGCGGGAATAGCAGAGACCTCCGGAGAACGGTCGGACGGTCGGAGAGACGGCGACGACTCGCGGTCGACCGGCCGAACCGAGTCCACGTCGTCGTCCGCGGAGCGCGATCCGTCCTCGGGTGGTGCCACTGCGACCGACATCGGCTACGAAGAGGCGCCGATCCGGTCGACCGTGTACGACCTCCCCGGCTTCGGTGCCGTCCCGTCGCTCACGGCGCTAACGGGCGCGTCGCTGCTCGCAAGGCGGCGTGTGCGTGGATCGTAGACTCGTCTCGAGGGTCGATCGCGACGTGTCCCAAGGGCCGATCGCGACTTCAGGGCAGAACCGGACGACGCGACGGTGGCTCGTCAGGTCGTTTTCCCCTGCCCGCCGACCGTCGATATCCTTTTGCGCCGCGGTGCCGTCGGTCCGGACATGGGCGTTACCATCACACCGCCGAAAGAGCGCACGTGCGAACTCTGCGGGCGCGAGGAACGGTGGGACGAGGAGGCCGACGGGTGGCGGATCACGGGGACTCCCGGCAACGTCTACTGTATCCACGAGTGGGACATCAACGGCTCGTTCGTCCCGCTCGAGGAGTAGCTCTCGACTGGACGCTCCGCCAGTCTTCTCTGGATATGTGAAACGTTCACGGATCGATATCGGACGAATCTCGTCTTTGCCGCGTCGCAACCGGTAGGCAGTGGCCGATCCTAAACCGTGTGATCTGTACACCACCCGTGATGAATAATTACCTTATATTCCCTAATGTGTGTACGATGGATACCACCCCTATCAGGGTCATACCTTTAACTGTTCATCCGTGAGCGGGCGTATGACCAAGTCACGTAGTACCACCCGTGGCGTACGCGACTCGGACTCCTCGGGCCGAGAGGAAGGGCTCGCGGCGCCGACGGACGACCGGTCGAACTGCGGTATCGGAGGCGTCGTCGACCTCGACGGGGCGCCGGCACACGACACCGTCGCGGACGCGGTCACGCTGCTCGAGAACCTCGAACATCGCGGGACGACGGGAGCCGAAGAGAACACCGGAGACGGGGCGGGCATCATGGTCGCCCGGCCCGACGAGTTCTTCCGCGAGGTCGTCGACGCCGACCTCCCGGACGAGTACGCGGTCGGCTCCGTGTTCATGCCGCCGGAGCCGGGCGTTCAGGCGGAGATACACGACGTCATCGCCGAGGTGTGTGCCGTCTACGGGCTCGAAGTGCTGGCGTGGCGCTCGGTCCCGACCGACAACGCCGACCTCGGCACGACGGCGCTCGAGTCCGAGCCGGAAGTGTCGCAGGTGTTCGTCGCGCCCGTCGAGGGCGCGGGGCTCGCCCAGCGATTCACCTCCGAGGAGACCCGCGAGGACGACGCCGACCCCGACCTAGTCGGCTTCGACCGCGCGTTGTACGCCGCGCGCCGCGAGATCGAGAACGCGGTGTCGGAGGTGGACGGCGCCGGTCGGTTTTACGTCTGTTCGCTCGACCGCCAGCGCGTCGTCTACAAGGGCCTGCTGAAGGGCTCACAGCTCGCCGACTACTACCCCGACCTGACCGACGAGCGGTTCGCGAGCCACGTCGCCTTGGTCCACGCGCGGTTCTCGACGAACACGCTGGGCGCGTGGCATCTCGCGCACCCGTATCGGAACATCGTCCACAACGGCGAGTTCAACACGATCCGCGGCAACGTCAACTGGATGCGGGCCCGCGAAAACGACCTCGAACACCCGGCGTTCGGGGCCGAACTCGACACGATCAAGCCGGTGATCGACGACCCGAACCAGTCCGACACCGCCAGCGTCGACAACGCGCTCGAACTCCTCCTCCAGACCGACCGCGACCTCCCGCACGCCATGCGGATGCTGATCCCGGAGGCGTTCCGCGACGACGACCTGATGGACGACGACCGGGCGGACTTCTACGACTACCACGCCTCGCTGGTCGAGCCGTGGGACGGCCCCGCGCTGGTCATCGGTTTCGACGGCGAGCGCGTCGCCGGAGTCCTCGACCGCAACGGCCTGCGACCGTGCCGTTACGAGGTAACGACCGACGACCGGCTCGTCGTCGGCAGCGAGGTCGGCGCCCTCCCGACCGACCCCGCGGACGTCCGCCGGCGCGGTCGACTCCAGCCCGGCGAGATCTTCGTCGCGGACCCCGAGGCGGGCCGGATCGTCCCCGACGACGAGGTGTTCGAGGACCTCACCGACGAGCGCTACGGCGAGTGGGTCGACCGCGGTCAGGTCGACTTGGAGTCGCTCACAGACGAGGACGACGGCGCGGCCGGAATCGGCGCGGCCGACGGTGTCGACTCCGGGTCGGGTGTCGATCCCGTCGGCGCCACGGGCGACGACGGCGAAGGCTCGGACGGGGCCGACCCTGACGAGACCGAGCCGACGGTCCGCGCGCACCAGGCCGCCTTCGGCTACACGACCGACTCGCTGAACCACCTCGTCGAGCCGATGGCCGAGGACGGGAAGGACCCGGTCGGTTCGATGGGCGACGACACGCCGCTGTCGGTCTTGGCCGACGTGGACCGACCGCTTTTCACCTACTTCAAACAGCTGTTCGCGCAGGTGTCGAACCCCCCGATCGACTACATCCGCGAGGAGCTCGTCACCTCGCTGGAGACCCGGATCGGGAACCAGCGAAACCTGCTCGACGAGACGCCCGAACACGCCGAGCAGATCGTCGCCGACTCCGCGGTTCTGACCGACAGCGAGACCGCCACCCTCCGAGCGCTCCCCGGGCCGGGCGAACGCTCGCCGAGCGACGGCGACTCCGACGCCCCGGCGTTCACCTCGGTGACCGTCGACGTCACCTACGACCGAGAGGGGTCGCTCGTCGACGCCGTGAGCCGCGTCCGAGAGGACGCCGCGGCCGCCATCGAGGACGGGGCCGACGTCGTCGTCCTCTCCGACCGCGCCGTCGGGCCGAACCGGCTCGCGGTGCCGAGCCTGCTCGCCACGGGCGCAGTCCATCACCACCTCGTCCGCAACGGGCTCCGCAACCGCGCGGGGCTCGTCGTCGAGTCCGGTGAGCCACACGAGGTCCACCACCTCGCGACGCTCGTCGGCTACGGCGCGGACGCGGTCGACCCGTACCTCGCGTACGCCTCCATCGCCGACGTGGTCGCCGGCCCGGACGGGGCCGAAGAGACGGAGGCGCTCGCGGCGTACCGTCACGCGCTGGAGGACGGCCTCCTCAAGACGATGGCGAAGATGGGCATCTCGACGATGGAGTCGTATCAGGGCGCACAGATCTTCGAGGCGGTCGGGCTCGACTCTGGCTTCGTCGCCGAGTACTTCGAAGGGACCGAGATCCGCACCGAGGGGATCGGGATCGAACAGATCGAAGACGACCTCCGCACCCGCCACGCGATGGCGTTCGGCGCCGACCCGCAGTTGGAGACCATCGGCGAGTACGAACACCGCTCGTCGGGCGTGAAACACGGCTGGAACCCCCAGACGGTCGGCACGCTCCAGCAGGCGGTCCGCGGCGGCGACTACGAGCAGTACCAGGAGTTCGCGGACCTGGTGAACGACCAGACCGAGGAGCTCCAATCGCTGCGCGGTCTGCTCGAGTTCGACTCCGACCGCGACCCGGTCCCGGTCGAGCAGGTCGAGCCGGTCGAGTCGGTCGTCGAGCGCTTCTCGACGGCCGCGATGAGCCTCGGGAGCCTCTCGCCGGAGGCCCACGAGAACAACGCCATCGCGATGAACCGGCTGGGCGCGAAGTCCAACACCGGCGAGGGCGGCGAGCCGCCGGAGCGGTTCGACACCGAAAAGGAGTGTACCGTCAAGCAGGTCGCTTCCGGCCGCTTCGGCGTGACCTCGGAGTACCTCGCGAACGCGGAGGAGCTCCAGATCAAGATGGCCCAGGGGTCGAAGCCCGGCGAGGGCGGTCACCTCCCCGGCGAGAAGGTCAACGAGATGATCGCGCACGTCCGGTGTTCGACGCCCGGCGTCGGGCTCATCTCCCCGCCGCCCCAACACGACATCTACTCGATCGAGGACCTCAAACAGCTCATCTTCGACCTGAAGGCCGCGAGCCCCGAGGCCGATGTCAACGTGAAGCTGGTCTCCGAGGCCGGCATCGGCACCATCGCGGCGGGCGTCGCGAAGGCGAACGCCGACGTGGTCCACGTCTCCGGTCACGACGGCGGGACCGGCGCGTCGCCGAAGACGTCGATCAAAAACGCCGGCCTGCCGTGGGAGCTCGGGCTCGCGGAGGCGAATCAGATGCTCCGCGCCACCGGCCTGCGCGATCGCATTCGCGTGTCGGCCGACGGCGGGCTCCGGACGGGGCGCGACGTCGCTGTCGCGGCCGCGCTCGGCGCTGAGGAGTACATCTTCGGCACCGCCTCGCTCGTCACCTCCGGCTGCGTGATGGCCCGGCAGTGCCACGAGAACACCTGTCCGGTCGGCGTCGCCACGCAGCGCGAGGACCTCCGGCAGCGGTTCCCCGGCCAGCCGGACCACGTCGTCAACTACATGACGTTCATCGCACAGGAGCTGCGCGAGATCATGGCCGAACAGGGGTACACCGAACTGGAGGAGTTCATCGGTCGCCCCGAGCTGCTCACCCAGCGCGAGACCGACCACGAGAAGGCGAAACACCTCGACCTCTCGGCGGTCATCGCCGAGCCCGCGGGCGAGTCTCGTACGAAGGTCCGCGAACAGGCCCACTCCGGCATCGACGAACTGCTCGACTGGGACCTCATCGACGAGGCCGCACCCGCCATCGAGGACGGCGCGCCGGTCGCGCTCACCCGCGACGTGCGGAACGTCGACCGCGCGATCGGCGCGACGCTCTCGAACCGCGTCGTCTCCGAACACGGCGGCGAGGGGCTCCCCGACGACACCATCTCCTGCCGGTTCGACGGCGAGGCCGGCCAGAGCTTCGGGGCGTTCCTCGCGTCCGGGATCACGATGGAGCTGTCGGGCGCCGCTAACGACTACGTTGGCAAGGGGCTCTCCGGCGGTCGGATCATCATCGACACTCCGGCCGAGGCGGCGTACGACCCGGCCGACAACGTCGTCGCCGGCAACGTCTGTCTGTACGGCGCCACGTCCGGAGAGATGTACGTCAACGGCGTCGCGGGCGAGCGGTTCGGCGTCCGCAACTCCGGCGTCCGGGCGGTCGTCGAGGGCGTCGGCGACCACGGCTGCGAGTACATGACCGGCGGCGTCGTCGCCGTCCTCGGCGACACGGGCCGCAACTTCGCGGCCGGGATGTCCGGCGGCATCGCGTACGTGTACGACCCGGACGACCGACTTGATGACCGCGTGAACCGCGGGATGGTCTCCGTCTCCGAGAGCCTCGACGAGTCCGACGAGCGCATGCTCCGCCGGCTCGTCGAGAACCACCGCGCGTACACCGGGAGCGAGCGCGCGGCCGACCTCCTCGACGACTGGGGAACCGCGCTCGACGACTTCGTCCGCGTCTTCCCTGACGCGTACGCCGACGTCATCGCCGAGGGAATCGGCGACGACGTTCGGGAGGAGCCGCCCGCGCCCGCCGCCGCGGTGCCGGACGCCGGCGCGGACGCGGCCGAGCAGGTCTCGGGCGACGACTGATTCGGGCCGCGTCTCCCGGCTCCGTTGAACCCCGCAGCCGGTGATGGACTTCGACGGCCTCTAAGGGTACAGAACGCGTCTCTCGCACGGAACGATGTTCGGATTCGATCAGCGCAGTCGCCACAAGGTTATTTACTACTGAGTTACAGGTCAGACGCGTATCTGTGGACGAACACACGAGAAACGGCACCGAGTGTTGGCTGTCTCTCGATACCATCTACGACGGGTTCAGAGTATGACCGCAAACTGGCAGAGCCGGCTGTCCGGACTCGTACTGGTGACGCTTTTCACCGCGCTCGCAGGTGACCTCCTCGGAGTACCGCTCCTCGTCAAGGTCGCCGTACCCACTTTCTTCCTCGCCGCGGTGAGTCTGCTCGCGCTCATCGCCGTTAAGACGATCCGATCATCGGAACCGGACATGCACGACCCGACCCGAACTGACGAGACGAAGTGATCGACGGCGCCGGGTTAACCCACTCGTCCGTCTCGACGGGACGCCCGCGAACGTTCGACGGGGCCATCGGGGCCGATTTCCCGATCAGCCGTCGAGCGGCTCCGAGTCGTCCTCGCTCTCGGTCGCCCGCTCGACCGCGCGGTCGACGTGTCGCTCGCGGGCCCGCTCGACGAACTCCTCTGGTAGCTCGTCTATCTCACCGGCCTGAACGCCCCAGAGCTTCGCGTAGAGGCCGTCCGCGTCGAGCAGGTCCTCGTGACTGCCGCGCTCGACGACCGCCCCGTCCTCCAAGACGAGCGCGGTGTCGGCGTCGGTCACCGTCGAGAGGCGGTGTGCGATGACGAACGTCGTGCGGTCGGCTGCGAGCCGGTCGAGCGAGCGCTGGATCAGCATCTCCGTCTCCGTGTCGACCGCGGAGGTCGCCTCGTCGAGAATGAGTATCGCGGGGTCCTGGAGCACGACGCGCGCGATGGCGAGCCGCTGGCGCTGACCGCCGGAGAGCTTCACGCCCCGCTCGCCGATCCGCGTCTCGTAGCCGTTCGGCAGCGAGTCGATGAACTCGTGGGCCTCCGCGGCCTTCGCGGCCTCGACCACGCGCTCGCGGATCGACTCCTCGTCGCCCTCGGCCTCGTCGATCCGCGTGAACCGACCGTACCGGATGTTCTCGGCGATGGTCCCGTCGAACAGCGTGGTGTCCTGCGCCACGTAGCCCACGGACGAGCGCAGGCTCTCGACGGTCACGTCCCGGACGTCGTGGCCGTCGACGTAGATCGCGCCGTCGGTCACGTCGTAGAGCCGGAGGAGCAGCTTGAGCAGCGTCGACTTCCCGGCGCCGGTCGGTCCGACCAGCGCGACGGTGTCGCCCGGGTCGGCCGAAAAGGAGACGCCACTGAGGACCTCCTCCTCGGCGTCTTCGGGGTCGACGAGGGCGTTCTCGGGGTACGCGAACGAGACGTCGTCGTACTCCACGGCGCCGGCGACCCCGCCGCGGGCGCCACGCTCGGCCTGCGCGCCGCTGCTGCCCTCGGAGACGCCACCGTCGGCGGCCGGTCCGCCGCCGTTGCCGCCGAGTTCGACCGCGTCGTCGTCGTCCTCGATGCGGATCGGGATGTCACGGAGGCCGAACACGCGCTCGCAGGAGGCCTTCGCGTTCTCGTACTGGTCGATGATGTTCGACACCTCGGCTAGCGGCGCGACGAACTGCTGGGTGAGGAGGACGAAGGTGACGAACGTCCCGACCGTCAGCTCGGTGCTGAACGGACCCGGCGGGCCGTTCGCGAGCCAGTAGCCGCCGACCGCGAAGGTGGCGGCGAACGCCAGCCCGGCGAGCAGCTCCATCCCCGGCCGGTAGACGTAGTTGAGCCGGAGGATGGACATGGTGCGCCGGAAGTACGAGTAGGAGGCGTCCTCGACGCGCTCGCTCTCGTGGGCCTCCGTGTTGGAGGTCTTTACCAGTTCGACGCCCGAGAGCGCGTTTTCGAGGGCCGTGTTGAGGTCGCCGACGACGGAACGTTGGGCGACGTACCGCGGCTCGACCGCGCGCATGAACCAGAGCGTGAAGAGGAACATGAGCGGGACGGCCGCCAGCGTGACGACGGCGAGTTCGTAGTTGTAGTAGACGAGGACGCCCGCAATGCCGACTACCATCACGCCTAGACGCGCGGAGTTCTGTAAGGCGTTGTCCAAGAACACCTCCAGGTTCGAGGCGTCGTTGTTGAGGACGGACATGACCTCGCCGGTCTGTTTGTCGTCGAAGAAGGTCATGTCGAGCCGCTGCATCTGGTCGAAGGAGTCGGTGCGGACCGCGTGCATCACGCGGTGGGCGAAGTTGTTCGCGGCGATGCCGTAGACGTACGTGAACACGCCCGTCACGAGGAACGACCCGAAGATGAGGATCACCGAGAGGCGGAACTGCGCGGGCTCCGCGGTCGGGAGCCACCCGTCGGGCACGAGCGGGAGCGTGTAGGGGCCGGTCCCCGTGAACACGGCGTCGATGGCGACGCCGAGGACGACCGGCGGGATCAGTCCCGCGACGCGGGCGACCACGTTGGCGACCATCCCGATCACGAGCCAGTGGGCCTCGGACGCCCCGTACTCGCGGAACAGCCGACCGAGCGGGCGGTCGACCCGGTCGCGGTACACTTCGAAGGCGTTGCGGTCGTCGGCGGCCATGGGCGTACGAGCGCCGGCAGCCCCATGTATCCGACGACCTCGGCGTCCCGTTCCGGGTTCTGGTCATCACCATCGCTGCGCCACCGATCGTTGATACTGACCTCACAGAGTGCGGTGGCGCGTGCCTGTGAGGCCGCCCCGCGGCCGAACAGCGCGCGCGAGGTCGCCGGCGCTACGCGCCGGCTGCCAGAGGATCTTCGATTCTCGCTGGACGCGGTGAGCGCTCGAAGAGCGCGAACCGCGAGGCTGGGGAGGCGTGAGGCTGCGGTGCTGTGCGGGGCGGGACTCAAAGGGGCAGTCGCGAGGACGAAGCACACCGACGTTAGCACCGCAGCGAGTGAGCGGAGCGAACGAGCGAGGAGCGCAACGAGGTGCGCGAGTCCTCGCGACTGGGGCTTTGGAAGTGTTCACCGTCGGGAAGCCAACTTCGCATTACTGAGCAGTTGGGGCTTTAGCGGTGCTCGCTGCCGGTCCACTAGCAATCGATTATAAACGGCGTCCCTCGACGACTGAAGCGGCGGCCGGTTCCCTTCAGCGGGGGTGATCTGGTCGCCGGTCCGTTTAATAAGCGCCGCTCGAACTCCAGTACGTGGACGAACTCGTCGTGAGCACGGAGGTGTACGCCGACCCCGAGGAGGTGTACGCGTTCCTGCTCGACTTCCCGCGGTACGCGAACTACTCCGAGTACCTCAGCGAGGTCCGGACGATCACGGGCGACGGCGGTCCGGGGACCCGCTACGCGCTCCGGTTCGCGTGGTGGAAGATATCTTACACCGCAAACTCGAAGGTTACCGGCGTCGAGCCGCCCGAGCGGATCGACTGGGAGATCACCAAGGACATCGACGCCGGCGGCTGCTGGCGGGTGACCCCCCCGGAGACGGACGACGGCGACGGGGAGACGGGCGACGGGAACTCGACCGACGACGCGCCCTGCGAGGTCGCGCTCGAAGTCGAGTTCGACCCCAGCTCCGCCAGCCCCGACGCGCTCGACCTGCCGCGGCTGGTCTCGTTCGACTGGGTGTTGAAGAAGGCCATCCCGCTCATCAAGGGGGAGGCCGAGCGCGTCGTCGAGCGCGCCGTCCAGGACTTAGAGGGGTCGACAAGAGACGTCGACCTCGACGTGTACGTCGATTCCAACCGCATCTGAGTGAGTCGGTGCGCGACGCCCGCCGCGTCGCCGAGTCGAAGGCCTTAATATATCCAGCGGGGAACGAACGAATGCGTTCGAGGGCTCGTAGATCAGTGGTAGATCATCCCCCTGGCACGGGGAAGGCCCGGGGTTCAAATCCCCGCGAGTCCATGATTTTGTGCCGCGAGCAACGTCGCGAGCTGCGCACATCTGTAACGAGTGGGGATTTGAACCCTACCAGTCGCGCGCAGCGAGCGAAGCGAGCGAGCACGTCTGGTTTTGGTTCAAATCCCCGCGAGTCCATTCCTTCGCTCACTTCGTTCGCTCAGTCGTTCCCTCGCGTGGTCCCACTCGCTCACTGCGTTCGCTCGTGGGACCCCCGCGAGTCCACTTGTACAACTCTCATCTACTGTTTGCTTCTTTAAATAAGATGACTGCCCGTTAATTTTATCAATTAGATAAATATTCTCTACTATGCCGGAGGTTACTGAGCCAGATCTAACTCGTTGGGAAACATACGTACGAGACTATCTTCTTGTGCTACTTCCAAGTAGATTCGAACAACCCGACGACACTAGTGATGAAGAATTGGAAGTCACAAGAAGCATTCTAGCTCAGCAATACGTTGAACATACGAATATTGGCCCGCTTTGGAAGAGCACTCTAATATTGCTAATATATGATTTCGGATTTGAGTTGGATGCAGTTGTATACGGCCTTGTGATTGGTGCTCTTGGCAGTGTAGAGCTCGCTGTATCAAACTTCTACACCCCCGAAATCCTTGCAGAAGAAGTCATTCTACGCTCCGATAATCTAAAATCAGAAATTGAGACCAAGGCAAAACGTACTGTAAAGACCAATGTAGGCGTAACTGGGCTCGTGGTTGGGTTTGTCTGGCAAATACTTACAATCTCAGGTCCAATTCCTGACGAGTTGTTAGCCCAAGGCTATCTCCGCGAAACTTTGCCTAGCTGGCTTGGGTTCGTTATCTGTTTTTCTGGTGTCCTTCTGGTTGTTAGTGTTATATCAAAAATAACAGACTACTTCTAGTTATAATTCGCTCATTGCTGGTTCCGTGCTAAACAGGACTTGAATTGCTATTTCGAAAACATTCTATTAGCCCAGTTTACGCTATTGTGGCCACGCCTCCCGCTCACGCCGCTCCGCATCGCCCGTCAGCTCCGGCGGGACCTCCTCCAGCAACACCGGCGCCAGCGACGCGCCGACGTGCCACGCGACGACCGCCTCGTCTAACTCCTCTAGGCGCACGTCCTGCTGGCCGTAGTACTCGCCCTCGACTGTACAGGAGCCGCCGCCGTCGGCGAAGCAGACGTCGCCGCGCTCGTCGTAGGTGATCTGGACGTGCGCCTCCCGCGCGCTATCGACGAACTTCCACGAGAAGCCGTCGCTCCCCGCGATATCGTCGCGGGCCGCGAAATGGTCGAGCGCCGCGGCCACCTCGTCCTCGACGGGACCCGTGACCGCGCCGTCGTCGGCGCGCACGTGGACCTTCAGCGGGCGGTGGGTCGCGAGCGTGCTCGTCGCGTTCATCAGCCCGGCGGGCTCTTCGCCGTGTTCGAGCCCCTGAACGTGGCCGAGCTCGTGGATGATCGTCGCGTTCATCTCCGCGTCGGAGATCCGGGGATCGACGGTCGCGGTCATCGGCGTCCGCGGCTCGTCGACGAGGAGGTCCGCGCAGCCGAAGTAGCGCGTGTCGTTGCCCTCCACGCCGCACCGATCGACGCGGTCGAACCGGAGGACCACGTCGGCGTCGTCCGCGTCGTCGACGCGCTCGTACGCGACCGGGTAGCCGAGGTAGCGCTCGTCGGTCCGCTCCCAGTAGCCCGTCGCGGCCGCGACGACCTCCGAGACGTTCCGGTCGACGGCGTCGTCGTCGACGTAGAGCCCGAGCGTCGTCTTCCGGTACGGGCTCGGGTGGTCGAGCGCGACGGTCCGCTCGCGCGTTCGGTTCGCGGTCGTCACGACGACCGGGTAATCGCCGCCGTCGAGCCGCACGTCCGTGAACGTGACGGACACCCGGGCCTCCGCGCCGCCGTCGAGCGCGACCGTCCGGTTCGCGCTCGCGCCGGTCCCGTACCGGATCCGGACGGTCTGGTTGCCCGCTAGGTCGCCGGCGTTGGTCACGGTCGCCGCGACGGAGAGGTTCTCGCCGTACGCGACGCCCTCCGGGGCCTCGACGTCAGAGACGGTGAACGTCGCCGGCCGCGCCTCTTCGACGACCAGCGTCCGGGTCGCCGTCGCCTCGCCGACGGTCACCCTGAGTTCGTGTTCGCCCGGTTCGAGCGCCGCGGCGTCGACCGCGGCCGCCACCGTCATCGTCCCGTTCGCGGGGACCGACCGGTTCTCCGAGAGCAGCGTCGCGTCGCCGACCCGAACCGCGACCCGGACCGGATCGAGCGTCGCGTTCGAACTCGCCGACCCCCCGCTCCCGCCCCCGCCGTCGCTCGCGAGACCCTCCCACCGCACGGTCGCCTCGACCGTCGCCCGCTCGTCGTGGACGAGCGACTCGGGCGCGTCGACGGATTCGATCGACGGCGACGGCGCTCCAAAGAGTCCGCCAGCGGTGTCGCCGCCGAGCCCGCCACAGCCGGCGAGCGTGACGAGGAGCGCGACGGCGACGACGGCGCTTGCTTTGCGCATCGGTTACCGGGGGCTCGGAGACGGAGATATATAACATTCGTTTCAACCAGCGATTAGGTGTGACGTGGCGGAGCCCGACCCAACCTCACCTCGTCGCTTTCAGCCCGGATCGACTCGCCGCCGACCGCGGAGACCGGTGTTCGCCGCCGAACGACACTGGCTTGTCGCCCGGTCGCCAACGTATCGTGTGACGCTCCGATGCGACGTTCTCGCGGCGGTCGACGCCGACCGCGGCACGTTTCGGACTCGCCTCTCGAAGCTCGTCGACGAACACGGCCTCGACGGGGAGCTGGTTCCGCCCCGGTCGGCGCACCCGGACGACCGCGCGGAGCGCGAGGCGATGCTGGTCGACCGCGTCCGGGCGCTCGATGACCTCCCGCTCGGTCTCACCCTCACCGGGCCGGCGTACCGCGACACGCCGATCGTCTACGTCAACCGCTGGTTCCGCGACTGGACCGGATACGCGATGGAGGACCTCCGCGGGCGGAACCCCCGCCTGTTCCAGGCACCGGACCCGGACGCCGAGGTCCGCGCCGACTTCCGCGACGCCCGCGCAGACTTCCGGGAGGCCCTGTCGACGTGGTCGCGGGTCACGGTCGAGATCCGAAACCGCCGCTCGGACGGAACCCCGTTCACCGCCCTCGTTTCGCTGCGGCCGCTGTTCGGTGACGCGGGGACGGTCACGCACTGGGTCGCCGCCCAGGAGCCGAAGTCGACCGAAACCCGAGAAGCCGGCGGGAACGCTCCGGAGTGACGCGTTCCCCGAACCAAGCGGCGGACGCCGAACCGGCCCTCACCGCAGCGTCGACGTGGGCACGACCGACGGGAGCACGCCGCCGCCGGTCGCGTCCGCGACGACCGCCTCGGCGACGTGTTCCCCGCTGAGCAGGCACATCGGCATCCCGATGCCGGGATTGGTGTACGCACCGACGTAGTAGAGCCCGTCGACGCCGGGCGCGCGGTGGGCCGGGCGGAGCGGTCCCGTCTGTTCGAGGGTGTGCGACAGCGCCAGCGCGGTGCCGCGGGGCGCGTTGAACCGCTGCCGGAAGTCGGAGACGCAGGCGGTCTCCTCGAAGACGATCCGGTCGCGGAAGTCGACGCCGGCGTGTTCGGCGAGGTCGTCGAACACGCGCTCGCGGAACCGCTCGCGGGTCTCCGGGTCGTCCTCCAGTCCCGCCGCGAGCGGGACGAGCAGGAAGACCGCCTCGTGGCCGTCCGGCGCCGCCTCAGGGTCCGTCTTCGAGGGGACGTGGACGTAGTACGCGGGGTCGTCGGGCCACCCCGGCTCGTCGAAGATGTCGTCGAAGTGGGGCCGCCAGTCGGTCGGGAACACGAGCGTGTGGTGCTCCAAGTCGACGTCGCCCTCGACCCCGATGTACGAGAGGTACGCGGAGGGCGCGTACGTCCGCGACTCCCAGTACGACTCGCGGTCGACGGTCCCGGTCGGCAGGAGGTCGCGCTCGACGTGCGGCGGCGGCGCGTTCGCCACGACGCGGTCGAAGCGTCCGCCCCCGGACGCGGAGTTCTCGCTTCCCCCGCGCCGCTCCGTCTCTACGGTGAACGTCGGCTTCGAGGCCGGAATCGACGGCTCGACCGCGGTCACCGGCTCGTTCGTCCGGATCTCGACGCCGAGTTCGCCGGCGAGGTCGGCCATCGCGTCGACGACGCTCGCGATCCCGCCGCTCGGGTGGTAGACGCCGAGGTTCATGTCGACGTGGCTCATCAGCGTGTAGATGGCGGGCGTGTTGTACGGCGACCCGCCGAGGAAGACGAGCTTGTACTCCGCGATCTGGCGCAGCTTCTCGCTGTCGAAGTAGTCGCCGACGTAGTCGTCCATCTCGCGGAGCTTCGGGAGCGCCCGACCCGACCGGAGGACGTCGGTGTCGACCATGTCGCGGAGCCGCGACCGGCTCGGGTAGACGAACCGGTCCATCCCCAGTTCGTACGCCTCCGCGGCGTCGGCGAGGTAGTCGTCGAGCACGTCGCCCGCGCCCGGCTCGTACGACTCGAACAGCGCCTTCTGCCCCTCGCGGTCGGCCGGCATCGAGGCGCGGTCGCCGTCCTTCCAGACCACGTCGTAGAGCGGGTCCAACTCGATCAGGTCGTAGTAGTCGTCCGTCGAGCGGCCGAAGGACTCGAAGAACCGGTCGAACACCTCGGGCATCAGGTACCACGACGGGCCGGTGTCGATCCGGAACCCGTCGCGCTCGATCCGGCCGGCGTACCCGCCGGGGTGTTCGTTCCGCTCGAACACCGTCACGTCCGCCCCCGCGTCGGCGAGGTAGGCGGCGGCCGAGAGCCCCCCGAATCCGGCGCCGACGACCGCGATCGACTCCCCGGCGAGCGGCTCGTCCGCCTCCGACAGGTCCGCGTCCGGTTGTGTAGTCATCGGGATCCCGTACGGCTCAGGGAGGGTTTACCCTGCGGTCATACCATGTTGGGGGCGCCGTCCTCTCCCGGTTTCGGGCCCCGTTACTCCTCGCTCGTCACTCCCCGCTCGTCGGGCCGTCGCCCTGTAGCCGACGAGCGACGAGAGCGAACAGGCCGAGGCCGATCAGGTAGAGCCGCCGGCCGCCGTTCGCGACCGGGAAGCGGCGTTCGACGGGCTCCTCGATCTCCACGTCCGGGTCGCGGGGCTGGACCGGGTTGCTGACGTGGACGGACTCGCTGGTGCCCCCGGCGCCCGCGTCGACGGTCCGCGTCCCGGTCTCCGGGTCGATCCGGACGTCGACGAACGTCTGGACGAACCCGTCGGCCGTCGAGTAGAACGCCTCGCCGCCCAGGTGGAAGAACCGGTCTCGGAGGGGCCAAAGCGCGTTCACGCCGTCGAGGTGAGTCCAGTCGAGCGAAATGTGCGCGAAGACGTGGACGAAGATGGCCGCCCACGCCACCGCGACCCACCGGTCAGAGAGCCGGTCGCGGACCAGCGACCGACCCCGAACGCGGGTGTCGTAGTACAGCGCCGACGCGGCGACCGCGGGGATCACGAAGTTGTGGCCGACCGTGCGATGCGCGCCGGGCATGATCGGGCCGAGGAAGCTGTCCACCTCGGGGAGCACGACGACGATCAAGAGGACCGCGAGCACCCGCCGGTCGAGGTCGTCGCGCAACAGCGCGGCCGCGAGCAGCAGCGCGAACCCGGCGTGGACGACGGTGGAGGGCATTTACCGGGTCACCTCCGCGTCGGCGTCGGTCGGGTCCGTCTCGGTCGACCCCTCGGTCCCGCGCCCCTCCCCACGGCACCGGACCGCGAGCGTCGCGGCCGCGGCGGCGACGACGACCAGTTGCCACCCGTTCTCGACGAAGTCGAACCGCCGGTCTGCGCCCGGGTCGAGCCCGGGGCGCCCGTCGGGGTTGATCCACGAGGCGACCGGCTCCGCGGTCGCGGCGTCCACGCTCCCGAGCGGCAACAGGCCGGGGCCGTCGGCGCCGAGCGCGACGAACGTCTGGACGACCCCCTCCTGCGTCGAGAAGAGGAGCCGCCCCCGCACGGCGTATCGAGCCTCCTCGAACGGGTACAGCAGGACCGCCCCCTTTCCGGCGAACAGCGCCGAACCGATCCCCGCGACGACGAGCGACGCGAGCGCGACCCACGCGACCCGGACGGCGCGCCAGCCGCCGCGCGCTCGGAGCGTCGACTCCGCGCGGGCGGTCGTGTCCCAGTACAGCAGTCCGCCGGCGAGAAGCGGCGCCCAGACGGCGTGGAAGAGCGCGTTCGTCGCGCCCGGCACGACGAGGCTCGCGGCCGCGTCGAGGCTCGGGAGGAGCGCGGCCGCGACGACGACCGCGACCGACCGTCGGTCGAACGCGTCTCCGAGCAGCGCGGCCGCGAGCAGCGCGCCCACGGCCGCGCTCACGAGCGGCGGTGCCATACCATCGCTGACGCTCGGAGGCGAATAAGCGCACCGGGCGGGCCGGGGTAGATCGGGGCGCTTCCGGACGGACCGATGGCGGTCGGGGAGTCAGTCCCCGCTCGGCTCGCCGTCGACCGTCACGCGCTCGCTCTCGCCCGCGGGGCCGTTCCGCGTCGGTCCGTCCAGCAGGGCGACCGCCATCCGGCGGGCGGCGTACGCGACCGCGTTCGCGAGGTGACAGGCGGCGAGAACTGCGGCGACGCCGAGCGGGACCGCCGCCAGCGCCTCCGGCAGCGTCTCGATCGCCCACGTCGCGGGCTCGCCGTTGACCTCGCCGAACTGGATCGTGACGGGATACCGGGCCGGCGCGGCGACGAGCGGGAGCCCCCTCGTGAGCAGGAGCAGCGGAACGAGGCCGAACAGGGCGACCGAGAACTTCGCCGAGAGGAACCCGACCCCCCGCCACGTCGAGGCGGCGTCCACGTACTTCCGCGCGCCGGTGACCGCGCCGTCGGCCTCGCCGAGGTCGTCCGGTCTCGCGAGGTCGGTCCCGAGGAGCCCGTCCGCGAGCCGGCGCTCGAAGGCCGCGAGCAGCCGAGCGGCGACGAGCGTCGCGAGCAGGACCACGAGCCCGACCAGCACCGGCGCGAGGAGGGCCCCGAAGACGACGCCGAACGAGAACACGCCGGAGTGGACGAAGGCGATCGGCAGCGCGACCAGCAGGTACAGCAGGTGACGATACGTGCGGCCGTCGGCGAGGACGCCGACGACCGGGAGGGCGGCGAGCGGTCGGAGGGAGACCATACCGTGACAGGTCTCTCGTCCAACAAAAATCGGTCGCTCCGCGCCGCGGGATCGGCTGTACGGGCTCGGCGGCCGCGTCCCTCGAATCAGCCGAGGAAGAAGTCGATCGCGTTCCCGGACGACTGGCCCTTGTACAGCTCGGAGTAGCCGCAGTTCGCACAGGAGACGACGAGGAAACTGCGGTTCTGAACGTCGAACATCTTGGTGAGTCCCGTCCCGCTGGTCGCGATCTCGTCGGTCTCGGCCTCGGTTCCGCCGCACTTGGGGCACCCCTCGTCGTCGCCGCCGAGCGAGGCGGGTCGGCCGTCGCCCCGAGCGGCGCGGTCGTTCGGAGCGTCGCGGCCGCCGCCGGCGCCGCTCGCACGGTCCGCGCCGCCGCTGTCGGTATCGGTCTCGTTCGGTTCGTCGTCGCCGAACACGGAATACTTCGAGTCGTCGGTCTCGGAGGGCATCGGCCTCGATTTCAGCGGCGAGCGATAAACTTCTTGTGTCGCTTACTCGTCGATCTCGTCGACGAGTTCGTCCGCGAACCCGGTGTAACCGGCGGGCGACAGCGCCTTCAGCTCCTCGCGAACGTCGTCGTCGACGTCGAGTTCGTCGAACAGCTCGCGGAAGTCGTCGAGCGTCACCGACCGCCCGCGAGAGAGTTCCTTCACGCGCTCGTACGCCTCGGTGTCGCCCTCGCGCCGCAGGATCGTCTGGACCGCCTCGCCGATCACCTCGGGTGTCGCGTCCAACTCCTCGCGCATGACGGCCTCGTTCGGGACGACCTTCCCGAGCCCGTCGCCGGCCTTCGAGTAGCCGATGAGGCAGTGCGCCAGCGCGGCGCCGACGTTGCGCTTGACCGTGGAGTCCGAGAGGTCGCGCTGGAGCCGCGAGCTCGTCACGTAGTCGGTGAGGAAGGTGAGGTCCGAGTTCGCCTTCGAGAGGTTCCCCTCGCTGTTCTCGAAGTCGATCGGGTTCACCTTGTGGGGCATCGTCGACGACCCCGTCTCGCCCTCGACGGTCTGCTGGCCCAGGTAGCGGTCGGAGACGTACAGCCACGCGTCCAGATCCAGATCGAGGAGCACGTTGTTGACGCCTCGCAGCGCGTCGAAAAGCGCCGCGAGGTCGTCGCAGGGGTTCACCTGCGTCGCGAGCGGGGTGTACTCCAACTCGAGGCCGCGCACGAACGACGCGGAAAAGGACCGCCAGTCGACCTCCGGGTAGGCTGCGCGGTGCGCCGCGAAGGTGCCCGACGCGCCCGCGAGCTTCCCGGAGAGGTCCTCGTTCGCGACCACGACGCGGCCCAGCGCGCGGCCGAGCCGCGCGGCGTACACCGCCATCTCCTTGCCGAAGGTGGTCGGCGTCGCGGGCTGGCCGTGGGTCCGGGCCAACATCGGCGTGTCGCGGTGGCCGTGGGCCAACTCGACGAGGGCGTCGCGAACCTCGCGGACCGCGGGAACGATCACGTCGCTCACCGCGGGCTTGACGAGGAGCCGGTGCGCGAGGTTGTTCACGTCCTCGCTCGTGAGCCCGAAGTGGATCCACGGGTACAGCGACTCGGCGTCGGCGAGGGGGGCGTCGGGCGCGTCGGCGAGTTCCGCCAGCCGGACCCGGAGGAAGTACTCGACCGCTTTCACGTCGTGGTTGGTCGCGGCGTACCCCGCGGCGCCGTCGACTTCCAGGTCCTTGATCAGCCGCGCGTCCTCGGCCGAGAACTCCTCGTAGACGCCGCGGAGCGACGCTTCGGCCGCCTCGTCGAAGGCGACGGGCGTCGCGTCGAGCGCGCCCAGCGCGAGCAGGTACTCGACCTCGACGCGGGTCCGGGCCCGCATCAGCGCGGCCTCGCTCGCGTACGACGACAGCGGCGCGGTCCGCGAGGCGTACCGGCCGTCGAGCGGCGAGACGGCCGCGAGCGGGTCCGACCGGGACAGCCCCGAGATGGCATCGTCTGTCACGTCCGCGACTGCCGCCGGAGCCAGCAAAAGCGTGTCGATGGGGCGACGGCACGGATGTGGATCCGTTCTCGTCTCTCGGCGCCGTCAAACCCACATCCGATCCGCAATCGTGGGTATCGACGCGACACGGACCGCAATCGATATACCCGATCGGTCGGACCCACGGGTATGAAGATCGCCGGACTCGCGAGCAACCGGGGACGGAACCTCAGACACATCGCCGACGCCGCGCCGGGCGGCGCCGAGCTGTCGGTCGTCCTGACGAACCGCGAGCAGGCGCCCGTGCTGGAGGCCGCGACGGAGCGCCGGGTTCCGACGGAAGTCGTCGAGCGCGACGAGGGGGAGTCGCGGGAGTCACACGAGCGACGGATCGTCGAGCGACTCTCGGATTACGACGTGGACCTCGTCTGTCTCGACGGCTACATGCGCGTGCTGACCGACGCGTTCCTCGACTCGATGCCGACGACGCTGAACGTCCACCCCTCGCTGCTCCCGTCGTTCCCCGGCACGGACGCCCACGAGCAGGTGTTGGACGCGGGCGTCCGGACCACCGGCTGCACGGTCCACGTCGTCACCGAGGAGGTCGACGCCGGCCCCGTCGTCACCCAGGAGCCGATCCCGGTGTACGAGGACGACGACGCCGACTCGCTGAAGGCCCGCGTCCTGCGTGAGGCCGAGTTCACGGCGTACCCGCGGGCGGTCCGCTGGTTCGCCGAGGACCGGGTGACCGTCGACCGGGACGCCGACGGCCGCCCCGCGAACGTCGCGGTCGAGGGCGACGTGGGCGGCGACTTCCCGGAGCGCCGGTTCGTCTCCGAGGAGCGGTCCGCCTCGCTGCGCTACGGCGAGAATCCGCACCAAGACGCCGCCTTATACGTCGACGACGGCTGCGAGGAGGCGAGCGTCGTCGGGGCCGACCAGCTGAACCCCGGCGCGAAGGGGATGGGGTACAACAACTACAACGACGCGGACGCCGCCCTCGATCTGGTCAAGGAGTTCGACGACCCCGCCGCCGCGGTGATCAAACACACCAACCCCGCGGGCTGTGCGGTCGGCTCGGACCTCGCCGACGCGTACGACCGCGCGCTGCGGACGGACGCGAAGTCGGCGTTCGGCGGCATCGTCGCCCTCAACCGCGAGTGCGACGCCGACACCGCCACCGCGGTCGCCGACTCGTTCAAGGAGGTCGTCGTCGCGCCCGGCTACACCGACAGCGCGCTCGACGTGCTCCGCGAGAAGAAGAACCTCCGCGTGCTCGACGTGGGCCCGCTCGGCGAGGGCGAGGACCGGTTCTCCGAGCGGTTCACCGAGAAGCCCATCGTCGGCGGCCGACTCGTTCAGGAGCGCGACCGCCGGTCGCCCACCGCCGACGACTTAGAGGTCGTCACCGAGCGGGCGCCGACCGACGAGCAGGTCGAGACGATGCTGTTCGCGTGGAAGACCCTGAAACACGTCAAGTCCAACGGCATCCTGTTCGCGACCGGCACCGAGACGGTCGGCGTCGGGATGGGGCAGGTGTCCCGCGTCGACGCGGTCACGCTCGCGGCGATGAAAGCCGAGAAGGACGCGGAGGGCAAGTCCGCCGAGGGCGCCGTGATGGCCTCGGACGCCTTCTTCCCGTTCCCGGACGCGGTCGAGGAGGCGGCCGACGCGGGGATCGAGGCCGTGATCCAGCCCGGCGGCTCCGTCAACGACGAGGACGTGATCGCCGCGGCCGACGAGCGAGACGTCGCGATGGCGTTCACCGGCTCGCGCTGCTTCCGACACGACTGACGGGCGCGGTCGCGTCCGCCGTCCCCGTCGGCGACGAGGGCTCACGCCGACCGGCCGCCGTCGGGGTACCACACCGCGCGCCCCGGCGTGTGGTGGTGCCAGAGGTCGTCCTCGCGAAGGATCCGCCGGTCTCGCCACCGGAACCGAGCGTTGGCCACGTACGAGAACGGATCGAGCGTCTCTGTCGCCGTCACGAGCGAGCGCTGACACGCCGTGAACTCCGGACGCACCCCGTCGCCCGACCGCGTGAACCGATGGTCGACGGCGTCGCCGGTCTCCTCCGCGACACGGCGAACCTCCAGCCCCGCGGTCTCGCCCGCGGGCGGGGCGGTCGAACGCACGTCGCCGTCGAACGAGGCCACGAGTCGCACCTGATCGGCGGCGTACGCCCCGTCGCAGCCGGCGGATTCGCCCCCGCGTATCGTCCCTCGCAGTTCCAGTTCGACGTGCGTCCGGTCCGCGTCGCTGGCGACTCGAACCGCGTCCCGGCGGGTGAAGGCGGCCACGTCGTTGCGACCGTGGACGTACGAGGGGCCGAGCGTCCTCGCCCCGTCGTCGAGCCCGGGCGGGCGGTCCGACAGTTCCGCGTCGACCGGGCACGCGGTCCGCGGCGGGTCCAAGACGCGGGCGACCGCTCCGGCGAGACCGCTCGGGACTTCGACCCCCTCGAACACGTGCGTGACCAGCCCGTCGTCCGACGGGACGGCGGCCGCGACGCGTGTCGTCGGTCCCCAACTGTTGCTGGCGAAGCCGTACGGCCGGCCGTCGGCCGCGCAGAGGTCCATGAGCGTCGCTTGGGCGCTGCGGCCGACGACCGCCACGGGAGTCGCACCCCGCAACGCGGACAGCGCGGCCTCTCTGTCCGTCCCGTCGGACGGGAACAGCGCGACGCGGCCGCCCGTGGGGTCCTCGACGGTCCGGGGCCCGGCGCCGTCCGGGAGCCGGACGCCGTCGGCGACGTAGACCGGACCCACGTCGAAATCGTTCGGATCGGTCTGTGCCGTCGACAAGTCCCCGATGCGGGCGCTACAGCCCGCGAGACCGCCGGCGAATCCGGTACCGGCTGCCGCGAGGAGGGCGCGACGAGAGCGGGAGGGCATGCGGCCGGCGGTACTCGGTTCCGACACCTCAAACCTGTGGTTCGACCCGCGGTCATCGCCGCTGACCACCGGACTCGACCGGCGGCGACCGACGCTGCGAGGGTCTCTCGGACGGGGCCGTCCGCTCGTCAGGTGAGCTCCCGGTGACGGGATCTACCGTCGCTCGTCGTATCGGATCGGGAGCGATTCGACGCCGTAGACGAACGAGCTTCGGGTCGGCTGGAGCGACGTCTCCGCGAGTCGCACGTTCTCGACGCGGTCGAGTAGCTCAGACAGCCCGACCTTGGCTTCGAGCCGGGCGAGCGGGGCGCCCAGACAGTAGTGCGTCCCGTGACCGAACCCGAGGTGCTGGGCGGGCGATCGGTCCGGACGGAACTCGTCGGCCGCCTCGAACTTGCGTTCGTCTCGGTTCGCGGAGCCGAGCCAGACGATGATGCGGTCGCCCGCTTCGACGGTCTCACCGCGCATCGTCACGTCCTCGGTGGCGACCCGACTCATGGCCTGGACCGGCGACCGGTATCGGACCACCTCCTCGACGGCACCCGTGAGCGCGCGGTCGTCTCCGCGGAGGTCGTCGAACAGGTCCCCGTCCGCCTCGGCGAAACACCGCACCGCGTTCGTGATGAGGTTGGTCGTCGTGATGTTCCCCGCGACGAGCAGCAGGATACACATCCCGAGCGCCTCCTCGCGCGAGAGCGTTTCCCCCTCGCTGGACTCCGCGGTGACGATGACGGAGAGCAGGTCGTCTCGGGGGTCCTCGCGACGGTCTTCTATCATCTCGAGGAAGTACTGGCCCATCTCCATCTGGGTCCGCTGTTGACGATCCGCGAACGCGTCCGCGCTCTCCCCGTCGCTCGCGGCCTCCACGAGCGTGTCCGACCACGTCTTGAACCGGTCGTGGTCCGACGACGGGACGCCGAGCAGTTCGCCGATTACCGTCACCGGGAACGGGTACGCGAGGTCCCCGACGACGTCCATCTCTCCGCCCGGTCCGACGGCGTCGTCGAGCAGCTCCCCCGCCAGCTCCCGGAAGTGGGGCTCGCGGTCGGCGAGCGTCCGGGGCTGGAACCACTCGTCTACCACGTTCCGGAGTTCGTCGTGACGGGGCGGGTCCTCGAACAGCATCGTGTCTAAGATCAGTCCCTCTCCCGGCCCTTCGGGCTCGACGAAGTCGGACGCCTCCCCCGGGTCCGCCGAGAACGTGTCGTCGTCGTCCAAGACGCGTTTCACGTCCTCGTACCGGAAGACGTCCCACGTCCGACGCTCGGGGTCGTAGCGGACCGGCGCCTCGTCACGCATCCGCTCGTACCAGTCGAACGGGTCGAGCCACGACTCGCGATCCTGTAGCTCCTCGGGAACGGCTTGGAGTCCTTGGGGACCTGCTGAACTCATGTTTCAACTATCGGAAACGAATGGGATAAAATTACTGGACAGCTCGCTTAAATAGTGTTCACCGGTGTTTCGGACGTTCTCAGTTATCGATGCGTTTCCGCCGTCGTCGGAGGTTTCCGAGCGCAGCGGGCAGCCCCTCTCGGTACCCGCGGATCTCGACGGGGTCACCAGGCCCGAATACTGACCGAACGAAACGATAACCCCACCCGGACCGCCGGATCTGCGACCCTTTTTTCTCGGGGTGACCTTGGTTCCGATCAGAGACGACCGTGGCGCAGTTCGGAAACTCGGTACGGCTGCTCGGCGACCGCGAGTTCGCGGCCCTCGCGGGGACCGCGTTCGCGCGCAGTCAGGCGTACTCGACGATCCTGATCGCCCTCGCGCTGTACGCGGACCTGTTCGGCACCACCGGGTTCATCGAGGGACTCTTCGGCACCGCGTTCGCGATCGTTCAACTCGTCATCGTCCTGCCGCTGGGGCGAAAGGTCGACACCGGGAACGCGAAGCGGTGGCTGCTCGGCGGCTTCCTGATCAACGTCGCCGTCTTCGTCGGCTTCGCGCTGGTCGACAGCTCCGTCCACATCATCCTCGTGCGGATGGTCCAGGGGCTCGGCGCGAGCGTCCTCTGGATCACCGGCGCGACGGTCATCGGCGAGATCAGCCCGGACGACGAGCAGGGGCGCTGGCTCGGCTCGTACAACCAGTTCGCCTCCTTCTCGTCGCTCGCCGGCGACCTCGTCGGCGGCTACCTCCTGTACGCCTACGGCTTCACCGAGACGTACGTCGTGTTGTCCGTCGTCACGCTCGCCGCGTTCGCGCTCGTGATCGCCTTCCTCCGCGACAACCCCGGCGGCCGGAAGGACCCCGAGGACGCGGGCGGGATCGAGACCTTCCGGTCGCTGCTCGGCCTCCCGATGGTGCGCGCGCTCGTCTTCTTCCGGTTCACGTTCAGCGTCGGCAAGATGGCGGTGATCATCTTCCTCCCCATCTACGCGCGGACGACGTTCGGCATCTCGGCGTTCGCCATCGGCTGGATCATGGCCGGCGGGAAGCTGACGAAGGCGCTCACGCAGGGGTTCGTCGGCGACCTCACGGACCGCTACGAGCGCACCTACCTGTTCGTCGCGGTCGGCGCGCTCCTCTACGGCGTCGGCACCGCGATGGTCCCGCTGGCGGCGTACTTCGAGGGGACGCTGTCGCCGGTCACCGTCTCGTACCTCGGCGACTCCCAGACGCTCGGCGGGGCGTTCTTCGCGCTGTTCGGCGCGTACTCGCTGCTCGGCGTCGCCGACTCGATCCGGCTGCCGGCGAGCATGTCGCTGTTCGTCAGCGAGGGCGAGGCGTACGACTCAGTCGCCAGCGCGATGAGCCTGCGCTCCGTCTCGTGGAAGGTCGGACAGGTCGTCGGCCCGGTGCTCGTCGGCGTCACGATGGACGGGACGACCACCGAGACGGGGTTCCTGCTCGCGGCCGGGTTCATCGCGTTCGCGACGACCGGCTTCGCGTGGCAGGCGCGTGGCGCTCACCGCGCCGACCGGGAGCCGGGCGCCGCCGTCCCCGGCGACGACTGAGACCGGTCGGCGGGGAACCCCGTTAGAGGGTGTAGTCGTGCTCGCCCGTCTCGGACTCCAAGAAGGCGGTCAGGAGGTCGATCGTCGCTTCCACGTCGCCGCCGTCGGCGGTCTCGGTGACGGTGTGGAGGTACCGCGTCGGGATCGAGATAGCGCCGACCGGCTTCGCGCCGGCGGTGTGCTGGAACCCCGCGGTGTCGGTGCCGCCCGCGGGCAGCACCTCGTGCTGGTGGTCGATCCCCTCGCCTTCGGCGACGTCGGTGAGGCGGCCGTGGACCTTCGGGCTGGTGATCACCGACGAGTCCTTCAGCTTGACCGCGGTCCCCGCGCCGAGTTCGGTGACGGCGTCGGCCGGCTCCCCGATCTGCGGGACGTCGTTGGCGACGGTCACGTCCAGCGCGATCGCGAGGTCCGGGTCGATATCGACCCCGAGCGCCTTCGCGCCCCGGAGGCCGACCTCCTCTTGGACCGTCGCCGCGAAGTGGATCGTCACGTCCGGGTCCTCGATCCGGCGGGCGGCCTCGATGGCCGCGAACAGGCAGATCCGGTCGTCGAGGGCCTTCCCGGTGACTCGATCGCCCATCCGCGTCGTCGTCTGGTCGAGCGTCACGAGGTCGCCGACCGAGACCAGTTCCTCGACCGCCTCGGCGTCGCGGCCGAGGTCGATGAAGACGTCTTTCACCTCGTCGTCTTTCTCCTGTTGCTCCTTCGTGAGCGTGTGCGGCGGGACCGAGCCGATGACGCCTGTCAGGTCCTCGTCGCCGTGGACCGTGACGCGCTGTGCGCGCAACACCCGCGCGTCGAAGCCGCCGAGGGGGTCGACCTGGACGAAGCCGTCGTCGGTGACGTGACGGACCATGAACCCGATCTCGTCCATGTGGGCCGCCACGGCGACCGAGTAGTCGGCGTCGCCCTCGATCGTCCCGACGACGTTGCCCATCGCGTCGGTGCGAACGCGGTCGACGCTGTCGGCGAACTCGCGCCGGACGATGTCTCGGACGTCGTCCTCGTAGCCCGGGACGCCGCGGGCCTCGGTCAGTTCGCGCAGCAGGTCGAAGTCGAAGTCGAACTCGCGTGCCATACTCGGACTGGTCGTCCCAGCGACAAAGTCTCGGAGGTTCCGGCACGACCGTCGGGCTTCGGTGCGCTCGCGGCGGCGGCCCTCGCTCGGGCACCGACCGTCTTCGCCGCGCTCGTCTCGGCGACGCCTCCCGTCGACAACCCTAAATGCGTTTACCGTTGTTCCGCAACCCTTTTGCGGGCGCTCGCGGGATGGAGTGTGTATGAGCGACGTGAGAGCGGAACTCCGCGAACAGTTCCTGGACGCGTTCGGCGACGCCGACTTCCCCGTCAGCAACCAGATGGACCTCGTCCCGGCGCTGCCGGACGGCCCGGCGACGAAGTTCGAGGCCGGCGACGTGAGCTTCACCGCCATGGAGATGGCGGCGAAGCTCGGCAGCGAACAGGAGTTCCCCTACGACTCCGCCGAGGCCCTCGTCGACGACATCCTCGACGGGCTGGAGTCGAAGGGAATGATCTGACCGCCCGACGACCCGCACGCGAACGTTCTGCCGTCGAACCGCAGGCTCGACCTCCGAGCCGTCGGTCCGTCCCGCACCTCCGTCGCCGCCGCGCCCGTCACGGCGGGAGGTTGATTACCACGGAACCGTTACGGCGGGTGTGACCGCCGATCTTACGGGGCTGTTGCCGCGGTGGGTGCTCTGGGGGATCGTCCTCGGAGCGGTCGCCACCGTGGCGGTCGCGCTCGTGTTCTACCTCGGGGACCGGTTCGCTCCGTCCCGGGTCGCCGAGGCCGGCGACCGTGGCGCCGCCGGCGACGAGCGCCGCCGCCGCGAGATCCGGACGTACTTGCAGGCGGCCGGCGAGCGCTTCAGCGAGGACCACGGGTTCGACGACGTGGTCGTCCCCTTCTACCTCCCCGAGCGCGGCGTCGCCATCACGTTCAACGCACACGACTACTTCCGGCTGGAGGGTGAGGGCGTCTACACGGTCCTCTGTGAACACGAGATGCCGGGCCGAGGGCTCGGCCGCCGGCTGCCGTTCGACGTCGACGAGCCGGACTGGGCGACCGGGAACGGTTCGGAGGCCGGCCGTTCCGGCTCGAGCGGGTTCGGACCCGGTCGCTTCGGCGGCGACCGGGCGACCGGGCGCTCGCCGCGGGGCCGCCCCGCCGGTCGAGCCGACCCCGTCGGGGACGCCTTCGACGAGCTCGGCGTCTCCCGCGACGCCGACCTCGACGCGGTGAAGGGCGCCTATCGGGAGCGCGTCATGGAGACGCACCCCGACCAAGGCGGCGACGAGGAGTCGTTCCGGCGCGTCCGCGAGGCGTACGCCACCGCGCGGAATCACGTCGACGGGGGGGAGGGCGCCGGGGCGCCGGACGGGGAGCGCGTCGAGGCCCGCCGCGACGGCGGCCGACGCCGGGAGCCGTCCACCGGGTTCGGCCGGTGACCGGTCCGCCCCACGCCCCAGACGCCGAGTTCGCCGAGCGGGCGGTCTACCTGGCCGGCCCCGACGCGCTCGTCGTCGCCGACCTCCACGTCGGCCGCGGGGAGGCCTCCGCCGTCTCGCTCCCGCTCGGCGAGCGCGCCGATCTCACCGACCGACTCGCCGCGCTGCTCGACCGGTTCGAGCCGGCGACGCTCGTCGTCGCCGGCGACGTCGTCCACACCTTCGACCGCGTCAGCGACCGCGCGGCCGAGACGTTGCGCGCGGTCCGCGAGGCGTGTTCGGCCCGCGGCGCGGAGCTCCGACTCGTCGCCGGCAACCACGACACCGCGCTCGCGGCGGCGTGGGACGGCCCCGTCTCGGACTCCGTCGTCCTCGAGGCGGGAGCGAGCCGACCCGAAGGCCCCGAATCTGACGGCCCGTCGCGGACCACGGTCGTCTGTCACGGCCACGAGCCGCCGTCCGCCCCGGCCGACCGGTACGTGTTCGGCCACGTCCACCCGACGATCGAGATCGAGGGCGACCGCCGGCCGTGCTTCCTCTCCGGTGCCGGCGCGTACCGTGGCGCGGACGTGCTGCTGGTACCGGCGTTCACCCGGCTCGCGGCGGGGGTCGCGGTCAACCGCCTGCGCGCCGACGGGTTCGATTCCCCGCTCGTCACCGACGCCGCCGACCTCGCCCCGATCGTGTACGACGGCGGGAGCGAGGAGGCGCTCCTGTTCCCGCCGCTCGGCGAGTTCCGCGAGCTGTTGTGAACGCTTTTGTCGCCCCGCGAGCAGTGTGACCTATGAACACAGACACCGGCTGTCTCGGCTGCGGCGAACCGTTCGACTGGGGCGACGGCGAGTGCCCCGAGTGCGGCTGGGACCGCGAGGAGTGGGCCGCGAACGGCCGTCACGGGCTGGAGAAGGAGGGCCACGGCGAGCCCGAGGAGGACGGCGGCTCGGGGGGCGGCGGGCTCGGCGGCCTGGGGCCGATCCGCTGAGCTCGGTCGCTCCGGGGAGCGCTGCCGGCCCGACGGAACGGGGACCCGCGGCCGAACAGACGGGGACGCGTGGCCGCCCTCGACGGCGGCCGCCGCCCGCGGCTCAGTCGTCGTCGCCGAGCGTCCACGTGGAGGTGAACTCGTCGACCTCGCCGTCGTACGCCGACCCGTCGAACGACGGGTTCGCCGAGCCGTCCGGGCCGTCGGGGCCGTGACGCGCGCGGTGGAGCGCGTCGCAGACGGCGCCCTGCCCGCCCATGTTGACGGTCGCGAGCCGGGACCGCTTCTGGACCACGTCCAACTCTTCGGCCGGGATCGGTCCGCCCTCGGGCGTCAGGAACAGCGTGTCGTCGGCCGCCGTCACGTGGCCGCTCGTCGTGACCCGGTCGAGGTAGTCAGCGATCGGCTCGGCGTCGACGACGAGCGACAGCCCGCCCACGTCGACGTGGGCCTCCTCCTCGGCGACCGTCAGGTCGCCGCGAACGAGCGAGACGACCTGCGCCGGTTCGGCGCCGGCGTCGAGCAGGACCCTGACCGCCTCGCGCTGCCTGGAGACCCGCGCCTTGTCGGCGATGGCGGCCCGGACCGCCGCGACGTCGCCGTCGGCGTCCGGGAACGTCTCGCCGAAGCCGTCGCGGGCGTTCACCCCGGTCGTGATCTCCGCGCTGTGCATGTGGTCGCACAGCTCGATCCGCGCCGTGTGGACCCAGTCGAGCGCCTCGACCTCGTCGCGGGCGTCGGTCGCCATCATCCACGCGAAAGCGGGCGAACACCACGCCGTCGGCAGCGTGAACCTGACCACGACGCGGCCGCCGTCGACCTCGATCGCGTCGATGTAGTCGAGTTCGACGATGGAGCGGGCGAGCTCCGGGTCCTCGACGCGGTCCAGCCGCTCCCTGACCGCCGGCGTCCCGCGCGGGTCGCCGCCGGCGTCGCTACGGCTCCCCGACATCAGTCCGCCGCGGCCCCCGCGTCGCCGCCGTAGTGGGCCTCGAGGTCGAACCGCTCGGTGATGTCGTCGTCGCGGAACTGCCGCTTCTTCTCCTCGATGTCGATGTCGTACAGCTCCGCGACGTTCTCGCCCATGATCTTCTTCATGGTGTCGACGTCGAGTTCGACCCCGTACTCGTCTTTCTGCTCGTCGGTGAGCTCCGCGTTCATCACCTGATCGACGAGCCAGTCCGGGTTCCACAGCGCGTAGTCGGAGCCGAACAGGACTCGGTCTTCACCCAGCCAGAACAGCAGTTCGCCCATGATCTCGCCGAACTTCCGCTCCCGGTGGGTCGACATCGCGGACGCGACGGCGAGCCCGCCGTACACGTTGGGCTCTTGGGCGGCGATCCAACAGAAGTCGTCGAGCCGCGGGAGCCCGACGTGGTTGACGATGAAGTTGAGCTCCGGGAACGACGAGGCCGCGTCGTCGACGTCTTTCACGTCGAACGCGTCGCGGTTGAGCGGGCGGATCGTCGGCCCCTTGTGCGCGTTGATGTTCTCGATGCCGAGGTCCGAGCACTTCTCTAAGAACTCGAAGGCCTCGTCGCTGTCGAGCCGCCACCCCTTCGACTCGCCGCGCCACTCGGCGGTGTACAGCTTCACCCCGGGGATGTCGTACTCCTCTTTGAGGTGTTCGAGGTAGCGCAGCCCCTCCTCGCCGTCGCGCGGGTCGAAGCTCCCGTTCAAGACGAAGCGCTCCGGGTACTCCTCGGCGAGTTCGGCGTTCTGCTCGGTCGTGTTGAACCCCTCGTCGTAGAAGTCGTCGAGGTACGTCGGCTGGAAGATCGCCATGTCGGCGGCCGCGTTCCCGAACAGGTCCTCCGTCATCTTGTCCGCGCCGTAGTGCCGGTACGTGTCGATGTCCCACTGCTCTTCCTCCGGCGTGAAGCCGGTGTGGTAGTCGTAGAAACACTGGAGGAACTGCTCGCCCCCCTCGTGAATGATGTTCTCTTTTCGCGCGTCCCACATTTGGACGTGCCCGTCGATAACGAATATCTCCTCGCCGTCTTTCTCGTACATACAGGTATCTCTGCGGATTGTTCACACATAACTATAAGGATCGTTCAGGTAAATTACGGCTCAGTTGTCCGTTTACGCGTCGACACGTCGGAACGGCGGTCGGAGCACTGCGGGTCCGGGGCAGGCCACCCCAACATAACGAATATTTATGAGGGTGCTGTGAGACAGTATAGCACATGGAAGCCGCGAGACTCCACGAGTACACCGACGACATGAGCGAGGGACTGACGATAGACGAGGTCGACCGCCCGGCGGTAACGGGGGCGGACGACGTCGTCGTCGAGGTCGAGGGCGCGGGTTGGTGCCAGACGGACAACCACATCATCGAGGGGATGTGGACGGAGTACGTGCCACAGGAGTTGCCGCTGACGCTGGGCCACGAGAACGCGGGGACGGTCGTCGAAACGGGCGAGGACGTCGAGATCGTCTCGGCCGGCGACCCGGTGATCTGCCACCCGGTCCAGACCTGTGGGACCTGTCGTCCCTGCCGGCTCGGCGAGACGATGCACTGCGAGAACAGCGCGTTCAACGGGCTCACACACGACGGCGGCTTCGCCGAGTACCTCCACACCAGCGAGCGGGCGGTCATCCCCCTGCCGAGCGGGGTCGAACCGATCGACATCGCACCGCACGCCGACGCCGGCATCACCGCGTACCACGCGGCCAAGAAGGCGGTCGGGGAACTGAACCCGGGCGATCACGCCGTGGTCATCGGTGTCGGCGGGCTCGGCCACATCGGGCTCCAGTGCCTGAACGCGATGAGCGCGGCACAGATCACCGCCGTCGACCTCAAGGAGTCGGCGCTGAACCTGGCCGACAGCTACGGCGCCGACCACCTGATCAACCCGGGCGAGGCGGACGTTCGCGCCGAGATCGAGGGGATCACCGACGGGACGGGCGCCGCGCAGGTGCTCGACTTCGTCGGCGCGGACGTGACGACGGGATACGCGCCCGACATCACCGCCGGCGGCGGCGACCACCACATCATCGGCTACGGCGGGCACGTCCACGAACCGTCGCAGTCGCTGGTGAACGGCGAGTTCTCCTTCGTCGGCAACATCGTCGGCCGGTACGCCGAGCTACAGGAACTCGTCGCGCTCGTCGAGCAGGGCGACGTCGACCTCCACACCAGCCGGTACGAACTCGGCGACGTGAACACGGTCGCCGAGAAGCTCGAACACGGTGAGATCGACGGGCGCGCCGTCATCACGCCCTGAGCCGGGCGTCGACACCAGCGGACCGCCGACCCGCAGAAAATTTTTCACGGTGGCCGTGAACCCGTCGCCAATGGACCGGAGAGCCCTCCTCACCGGTGTCGGCGGCTCCCTCGTCGCACTCTCGGGGTGCGTCGGGAGCGACGTCGGCTCCGATCCGGCGACGAACGGGACCGAAGACGAATCGACGAGCGACGGCGGCGACCCGACCGCGTCCCTCGACGTCGAACTCCGGACGGTGCCGCACGTCGTCACTGCCTACGAGCCGTCGCCCAGCCGCGGGATCGACCCGGAGCACGTCGTCCCCGAATCCGAGATCCCGAGCGCGCTGCGCGAGCCGCTCGCCGAGGCGCGCGCCGGACGGTTCGAGACGGACGACCCCGGCGACGCCCTGTTGGCCGCGGTCGACGAGTTCCGCGTCTACGATCGCGGCCAGCTGAAGCCGTACGTCGAGCTGGACGGGACGCGCCACGCGTTCGGCCCCACCCTCCCGACGTTCACCGCGGAACTCCTCGACGAGCCGGCCGACGAGTACGACGAGGACCGGGTTTTCCGAGAGGCGACACAGCGCGACGACCTCGACTCGACGGCGGTCGAGACGTTCGTCAAGGCGTTGACCGCGTACGGCGCAAGCGTGGCGCGCGGCGAGTACCGGCGCTGTGACCGCCCCGACGCCGTCGCGGCGTTCCTCGACGAGTACGACTATCTGGAGGACCAGTTCGGCGTCTGCCGGATCCGAACGGCGGTCGAGAACGAGGACCCGCCGTACGCGATCACGGCCCGCGAGTTGACCGAGGGCGACATATGGGACCGGCCGATACTCGACGAGTCGGCGCTCGACGACGAGGTGGTCGCCTTCTTCGAGCGCGCGCTGGCGTCGCCCCACCGGAAGCCGGCGCTGTCGACGCCGGACCGCAGCCAACTGTTCACAGACGACGTGCCGGACGCTTACGATCGGCTCGCCGCCGAGTACGACGAGCAGCCGTACTACCGCATCGACGGGGCGGTGTACGACATCGGCGTGGGCGAGTCGCTGTACGACCGGCTCCCGGTGTCGGTCTCGGTCGCGGCGAGCGAGGATGCGACCCGCCAGTTCGCGCTCACGGTCGCGATAACCCCGGAGAGCGCCGACGCCGACGTCACGGGACCGTACACGTTCACGAGCCGGGGGGCGCTGCCGAGCGCCCTCTGGGTGCTTCACGACGGCGAGCGATGGCCCTTGGAAGTCACCGAAACCGACGGTATCGAGGGGCCGCAGCCGAGTCGTTCGGACGCCCAGGGGCTGGAGTCGCTCGACGCGGGCGACGAGATGGTCGCGACGTACGCGGTCCCGGAGTCGCTCCCCGCGGGGACGTACGTGAGCCGCGGACTGTTCGGGATCTCTTGGGGCGTCCCGAATCAGACACCGGACGAACACGGGGCGTATCCGTTCGAGTTGGCGGTCACGATCGGCTGAGCGGGACCGGAACCTCGCGGTCGACGGGGGGAACTCCGACGGCCACGCCAGTCCGGACAACCCCGCGAGACGGACGCCGTCGCGGCGGAGACTCAAATCGACGCTTCACCCACGAAAAGAGATTTATCACGCGTTCGTGATCAACGAGTATGGATGACTCCCTCTCGCCCGAGTCGGCGCTCTCGGCTCCGCAGCGCTGGTCGCTGCTCGCCGGCGTTTACGCGTTCGCCTGTGCCGCGCTCACCGCCCTCTCCCTCTCGACCGTCCTCGACCTGTTCGCCGAGGTGATCGGCCTTCCGACCGCCTTCGCGACGCCGATCCTCGCGGCCCCGGCACTCCTCGCCGGCGCGTTCGTCTGGTGGGCGCTCGTCGAACGGCGGGGCACCGTCACGTACCTCCGGGGGGCCGCGTTCGGCCTGGTCACCGCGCTCGCCACCGGACTCGTCTGGACCGTTCGGTTCGTCTCCGTCTGGAGCACGGAGATGCTCGCCGCCGAGCCCGTGCGGGTGCTCATCGGATTCGTGTTCGCCGCGGTCGCCGTCGCGGGAGTCGTCGTCGGTATCCCGATCACGTACGTCCGCCGGCGGAACCGCGAGCCGGCCGACGGCCCCGCGACCGCTAAATCCTTGTGACCGGCCCGCACACTGATCGCCAATGGACGAGAACGGCGCCGACGCGCCCGGCTCCACCGACCCGAGGACCGACCCGCTCGCGGACGAGGACTGCTATCGCGTGCTCGGGCCGGACGGGTCGCCCCTACCGGACGCGACGGTCCCCGACCTGTCGGACGAGCAGTTCCGCGCGATCTACCGCGACCTGGTGACCACGCGTCGGTTCGACGAGCGCGCGGTCAGCCTCCAGCGCCAGGGACGGATCGGCACCTACGCGCCCTGCGCGGGTCAGGAGGGGTCGGCGGTCGGGTCGACCCACGCGCTCACCGACGACGACCTGATCTCCTACCAGTACCGCGAACACGGCGCGGTCGTCGTCCGCGACCTCCTCCCGGAGTACCTCCCCTACTGGATGGGCCACGAGTCCGGGACCGAGGCGATCGCCGACGGGAACGTCTTTCCGCTGAACATCGGGATCGCGGCGCACCTCCCGCACGCGGTCGGCGCGTCGTGGGCGTTCGACCACCGCGGCGAGGACCGGGTCGTCGCCTGCCACTTCGGGGACGGCGCGACCAGCGAGGGCGACTTCCACGAGGCGATGAACTTCGCGGGCGTGTTCGACACGCCGACGCTCTTCTGTTGTCACAACAACGGCTGGGCCATCTCGATCCCGGAGTCGCGCCAGACCGCGACCGACACCTTCGCGCAGAAGGCGACCGCCTACGGCTTCGACGGCGTCCGCGTCGACGGGATGGACCCGCTCGCGAGCTACGCGGTCACGCGGGAGGCCGCGGAGCGGGCCCGTGGTGAGGGCGGAGGCGGTGACGGTGACGGCGCGAGCGACTCGGAGGGCGACTCCGCCGACGCTTCCCGCCCCGTCCTGATCGAGTTCCTCGAGTACCGGTTCGGCGCGCACACCACCGCCGACGACCCGAGCGCCTACCGCGACCCCGACGACGTGGACCCGTGGCGCGCGCTCGACCCGGTCGACCGCATGGAAGGGTTCCTCAGAGAGACCGGCCGGATCGACGACGCGGGCGTCGCCGCGGCCCGCGAGGAGGCCGACGAGGTCGTCGCCGCCGCGATCGACTTCGCCGAGTCCGTCGACGGCGCGCCGAGCGACATGTTCGACCACGCGTACGCCGAGCTACCGCCGGAGATCCGTCGCCAGCGCGACGACCTGCTCGCGGCGGTCGACGAGCACGGGGAGGAGGCCTTCCTGCGCGAGGAGTAGCGCCGACCGCGAGGGACCGCCGGCCGCGGTCCGACGAACGCCAAGCCTATTACCCCGCCACCGCCCGCGTTTCCATGGACGACGCCGCCCTCCGAACCCGTCTCGACGCGATCCTCCTCGTGCTGGCGACGAACGCCCTCCTCCTGTTCGGGATCGGACTCCGGTACTCCAGGGAGTTCACGGTCGGGGTGGGCGTCCTCGCGGCGCTGATCGGATACGGCCTCGTTCGAGAGCGACGGTCCGACGCGGCGCAGTGAGGCGCCGCCGCGCGGACTGCCGCGTCGACGGCGGGCGTTACAGGTGTCTCGTCGCCGCCTTCGCCGCCGTCCGTCCGCTCTCGAGGGCGCCCTGAATCGACGACCACTCCGTGTAGTCGCCGGCGAGGACCACCGGCCCTTCTGGGTCGTCCGGGTCGGGGAGGTCGGCGTGGACGCCCGGCGGCTGCGCGAACTGCGCGAAGCGGATCCGGTGGACGTCGAGGGTCTCGAGGCCGGCGAAGTCGCGGTCGGGGTACCACGACTCCAGCGCGTCGCGCACGTCCTCGCGGATGTCCTCGTCGTCGCGCTCCAGCGACTCCTCGCCGAGGAACGTCGCGGCGAGCAGCGCGCGGTCGTCGGGCGCGTACTCGGGGGCGACCTCGGACATCGGGACCACGGCGTTCGGCGACTCGCTCGCGGCGTTGAGCAGGATCCGCCCGCCCGTCTCGAACGAGTCGCCCGCCGGGAGCGCGTACCACCCGGTGACGTTCGGCACGCCCTCCGTCGGGACCGACGCCACGCCCGTCAGCCGGCGGGCCTCCGGCGGCGAGGCCGCGACGACGACCGCGTCCGTCTCCCGCGTCGACCCGTCCGACAGTTCGACGGTCGCGCCCTCCGCGTCGCCGCTCCCTTTCCGGAACGGGATACGACCGCCGCCCGCGATCCGGACCGACTCGACGGACTCGCCGGTCCGGATCTCGACGCCCGCCTCGCGGGCGCGGTCCGCGAGCGCGGCGGGGAGCGCGGTCATCCCCTCGTCGGGGACGCCGATCGATCCGTGGCCCATCGCCCGGAACGTGTACTCGAAGACGTGCTTCGAGGTCGAGAGGCTCCGATCGAGCGTTATGCCGCCGTAGAAGGGTTCCACGAAGTTAGTCACGTAGTCGTCGGCGAACCCCCAGTCGCGGAGGTACTCGCGGATCGGCGCGTCGGGGCCGACGAAGAAGTCGCCCTCGTCACGCTTCGAGAGGTCGTACCGGAGCGCGAGCGTCCGCGCCTTGTCCGAGAAGGAGACCTCGTCGTTCAGAAGCGAGGGGAGCGCGGACAGCGGGTCGCGGAGGGGGTCCCCGAGCACCGACCGCGACCCCGGCCGGCAGATCGTCGCGCCGGGCGCGAACGTCCGGAGGTCGAGGTCGTCGAGGCCGTCGGCGCCCAGTTCGCGCTCGACGGCCGGGTAACTCGAGAACAGCACCTGGAAGCCGCGGTCGAGCGTGAAGCCGTCGACCGTCTCGGTCCGTACGCGGCCGCCGACCTCGGGCCGTCGCTCGTACAGCGTCACGTCCGCGCCGGCCTCGGCGAGCCGGGACGCGGCGACGAGGCCGCTCAGCCCGCCGCCGACCACGGTGGCGTCTCCGTTCATACGTCGACTGTCGGGTTATAGGTTTATAAGCGATCGACACCGGAGCGACGGTGAAATCCTCCAAACCCCCAGCCGCGAGGCGGGCGCTTTGAGTCCCACCCCGCACCGCAACCGCGCCTCACACCTCCCCAGCCTCGTCGGCCTCTCCGCGGTCGGCCGACTCCCTCGCGCGTGCGGCTCGCGCCTTTCGGGCGCTCGTCGGAACGCGCCACCGCACGGTTGGACCCTCTGTGGGGTAGCGGTCCAGTTCCGAGTGCGAAGCGATTAGTCGCGGCCGCCGCAACGATCGGTATGGAGAACATCGAGACCACGCCGGCGTTCCGCGGGCTGGAGAGTCGCGCGTCGGGACGCGTTCACGAGACCGCCGACGCGACGGCCGTCGACCCCGACGAGCGGGCGCGCGGCCTCGACCCAGTGTACGACTACGACGCGGTCGACCCGGACGCGCTGTTCGACCCGGCGGCCCGCGGCGCGAGCGGCGACGCACGGACCGCGCCCGCGACCGCCCGCGGTCACTGGCGCTTCGACGCGCTGTTACCGTTCCCCGCAGCAGACGCGCTCACCGCTGGCGAGGGCGGCACGCCGCTCGTGGCCACCGACCGACTCGCCGACGAGCTCGACGTCGACGCCGTGTACGTCAAAGACGAGGGGCGGAACCCCACGGGGACCGTCCTCGACCGCGGCCTCTCGCTCGCGATGACCGCGGTGGCGAAGCGGGTCGCGGAGGGCGCCGAGGTCGAACCGCTCGTCTGTGCGAGCCCCGGCAACGCCGGGCAGTCGATGGCGGCGTACGCCGGCCGGGCGGACCTGCGCTCGTACGCGTTCGTCCCCTCTCGTTGCGCCTTCTCGAACAAGTCCATGACGAACGTCCACGGCGGCGAGATGCGCGTGGTCGGCGGGCGCTTCCCGGACGCGGCCGCCGCGGTCGACGAGCAGTTAGCGACGGAGTACACCGACCTCGGCGAGTTCGTCACGCCGTACCGCCACGAGGGCGCGAAGACGATCGCCTTCGAGCTGGTGGCCGACCTCGGCGCGGCGCCGGACGTCGTCGTCGTCCCGACCGGCTCCGGCGAGGTGATCGCCGGCGTCCACAAGGGGTTCGTCGAACTCGACCGGATCGGCGCTATCGACGACGCGCCGCGCGTCGTCGCCGCGCAGGCGGCCGGCTGCGCCCCGATCGCCGCCGCGGTCGAGCGCGGGCTCTCGGAGCCCGAACCGTGGGAGACGCCGGACACCATCTGCGGCGAGCTGGAGATTCCGGACCCCGCCGGCGGCGCGGCCGCCGTCGAGGCGGTCGAGGAAAGCGACGGGGCCGCGGTCGGCGTCGACGACGACGACATCCTCGCGAGCGCGGTCGCCGTCGCGCAAAACGAGGTCGTCGAGATGGGCGCCACGGGCGGCGCGGCCCCCGCCGCCGCGTGGGCGCTCGGCGAGGACGACTTCTTCGACGGCGACGAGACCGTCGTCCTGCTCAACAGCGACGCCGGGCTGAAGACCCCCGACATCCTCCGGAGCCACCTGATGGGTCAGGGGATTTAGGAAATCTCGTCCGTCTGCGACTGAGTCAGTTCACTCGCGCCGCGCGAGCAACCCGGTCGCGATCAGTGCGAGGGCGGCCGCGACGACGCCGAAGCCGGGCGCCTCGTCGCCCGTGCCTCCGCTCTCGTCCGTGGAGTTCATCGAATCGTCTTCGGACGAGTCGCCGTCAGCAGTGTCCTCCGACGAGCCGTCGTCGCCGTCGCTCGACGAGCCGTCGTCTGCGTCGTCACCGGACCCGTCGGTCGACTCGCTCTCCTCGCTCTGGAACGCCACCACCGCGGTCGAGAGCGTCTCCGACGACTCGATCACGCTTCGCGGCGCGGGCTGGTTGAGGTAGTTCACGTTCATCACCACGTAGTTGCCCTCGGTGCCCGCGGTCGTACTGGCGTAGGGTTCCTGGTCGAGGATCGACGCCTCGGAGTCCGTGACCAAGACCAGTTCGGGGTTCGTTTCGAGGATGACCTCGTCGGAGAGCTGCGGGTACGCCTCGTACTCGGCGGCGACGTTGTCGGTGCCGCCGACGGTCATGATCGCGTCGATGAAGGTGTTGTTCGCGGCGACGTAGCCGCCGCCGAGCGGGTACAGCGCGGCCGGTCGGTCGAGGCCGGCGGTCCGGTTCTCGGCGTCTTCGACCGCGTCGTACATCTCCTCGTTGGTCTCGGCGGCCGCGTCGCACGCGCCGACGAGCCGGCCGATCGTCTCCGTCTTCTCGGCGATGTCGTCGATGGAGGTCGCCGCGGGGAAGTGGTACACCGTCAGCCCCTGCTCGCGGAGCGGCTCCACGTCCGCCGCCGAGGAGTTCGGCGCCAGCACGAGGTCGGGCTCGGTGTCGACGACGCGCTCGACGCTCGCGCCGAACTCGGCCGAGACGTTCGCTCGTTCCCCGGCGCCGTCGAGGTAGGACGCGAACTGACTCACGCCGACGACGCGGTCCTGCTCGCCGAGCTCCCACAGCGTCTGCGCGGCCGAGGGGTTGATCGTCGTGATCCGGTCGGGCGACTCGTCGAGCGTCACCGTGGTCCCGGTCGCGTCGGTCACCTCGACGGGGAACCCGCAGGCGTCGTCCGTCTGCGCGGGGCCGACGCCCGTCCCGGTGGCGTCCACCGCACCCACCGCCGGCCCGGCGCCCGCGGTCGGTGCGTCCGTCGATATCGTCGGCTGTGCGCCAGCGGCCGGCCCGGCGACGCCGCCGAGGAGGGCGGTCGTCACCAGCACGGCCATCGCGATCGCGAAGCTGTTTCGCATCGACTCAACGACCGGACTCGTCCAATAAGTATTTACCTACTACAAGTTGTGTTGGAATACACATGCGACCGTGGCTCCGGTCGGCGGTCTGGTCCGCGGCGGTAGCCGCGCTGTTGGCGGTCGTGATCGTCGTCAGCGCCGCGATCGGACCCGTTCGGATCCCGCCGGAGACGGTCGTCAAGTCCGTGTTGGACGCGCTCGCGGTGCCGGCCGGGATCGAGGCGAACGCGGGCGGCGTCGGTCCCCTGCCGCTCCCCGGCGTGGGGCCGCTCACGCTCCCCGGCCTCGACCTCGCGTTCGCGTCGCCGTTCGCGTTCCCCGTCGACTCGGTCCACCAGCGGATCGTCGTGGGCGTGCGGCTCCCGCGGATCCTGCTCGGCGCGCTCGTCGGGTTCGCGCTCGCGGCCGCCGGCACGGTGATGCAGGGCTTCTTCCGGAACCCGATGGCGGACCCGTCGATCATCGGCGTCTCCTCCGGGGCGGCGGTCGGCGCGGTCGCGTTCATCGTGTTCCCGCTGGCCTTCTCCGCGACGGTCGCCGTTCCCCTCCTCGGGCCCGTCGACGTCGCGCTCTCGCGCGGCGCGGGAACCAGCCTCGCCGCGTTCGCCGGCGCGCTCGTGGCCGCCTTCGGCGTGTACGCCATCGCGACCCGTCACGGGCGGACGCCCGTCGCGACCCTCCTTCTGGCCGGCGTCGCGGTCCAGACGTTCCTCGGCGCCGTCGTCTCGTACCTCCAGCTACAGGCCGGCGAGTCGCTGCGGCAGGTCGTCGCGTGGCTGATGGGTCACCTCTCGGGCGCCGCGTGGAGCGAGGTCGCCATCACTGCCGTCGTCGTTCCGCCGCTGTTCTTCGTGTTGCTCGCGTACGCCCGCGACCTCAACGTCCTCCTGCTCGGCGAGGAGGAGGCCCGCGGGCTCGGGATCGCGGTGGAGCGCACGAAGCGCGTGCTGCTCGCCGCCTCGGCGCTCGTCACGGCCGCCGGCGTCGCGTTCGCCGGCGTGATCGGCTTCGTCGGCCTCATCGTCCCGCACATGCTCCGGCTCGTCGTCGGCCCCGACCACCGGGTGCTGCTCCCGACCGCGGCGCTCGCCGGCGGCACCTTCCTCGTCGCGGCCGACACGGTCGCGCGCTCGGGGGCCGCGGAGTACCCGGTCGGTATCGTCACGGCCGCGGTCGGCGCCCCCTTCTTCGTCTACCTGCTCGTGACCCGAGAGGTGACCGAGCTGTGAGCGCCGACCGGACCGAGACCGACTCGCCGCCCGGAACGGCGCTGTCGTTCGGCGACGAACCCCTCCTGTCGGTGTCGGACGTGGCCGTCTCGTTCGGCGACCTCGACGTCGTCTCCGGCGTCGACCTCCGGGTCGAACCCGGCTCGCTCGTCGGGCTGGTCGGGCCGAACGGCGCCGGCAAGACGACGGTGTTGCGCGCGGTGACCGGCGCGGTCGAGCCGGACGCGGGGACCGTGCGGATCGGCGGCGAGCCGGCGTCGTCGCTGTCGGCCCGCGAGGTCGGGCGCCGCGTAGCGAGCGTCCCGCAGGCGACGGACCTCGCGTTCGACTTCCGAGTCCGCCACGTCGTCGAGATGGGGCGGACGCCGCACCTCGGCCGCTTCGACGCGCACGGCCCCGACGACGACGACGCGGTCGACGCCGCGATGGCGGCCGCGGACGTCGAGCGCTTCGCCGGCCGGTCGATCACCGAGGTCTCTGGCGGCGAGCGCCAGCGCGTCCTGCTCGCCCGGGCACTCGCGCAGGCGGCCCCCCTCCTCCTCTTAGACGAGCCGACCGCCAGCCTCGACGTGAACCACGCCGTCGAGACGCTCGAACTGGTCCGGGCGTTCGTCGACGACGGCGAGCGCGGAGCGATCGCGGCCATCCACGACCTCGACGCGGCCGCGCGGTACTGCGACGAGGTCGTCGTCCTCGCGAACGGCGGCGTTCAGGCCGCCGGCCAGCCCGAGTCGGTGCTCTCGGCGTCCACCGTCGGGGACGCCTTCGACGCCGAGGCGTTCGTCGGGCGCAACCCCGCGACCGGGACCCCGGCGGTCACCGCGTTCCCGCCGCACGACGCCGCGCCGCACCGCGTCCACGTGATCGGCACGGGACGCCCGGCCGCGCGCGTCGTCGCGAGGCTGGCCGCCGCGGGCCACGAGCCGTCCGTCGGCGTGGTCCCCGCGGGCGACGCGGCCGCCGGCGCCGCCGCGGACGCCTACGCGACCGCCGTGACGGCGCCCCCCTTCGAGGGGCCAGATTCCGAGGCGGTCGCGGCGGCACGGGAGCTCGCGACCGACGCGGACGCGACCGTCGCAGTCGGCCGCGGAAACGATAGCGAGAGCCGCGTCTCCGGCCCGAACGCCGACGTGGCCGCGGCCGCGGACCCGCTCGTTGCGGTCTCCGCCGACGTCGGCGACGCGGCGCTGCTCGACGCGGTCGCGGCCGCGACCGCCGAGGAGTGAGCGGGCGTTCCCGGGGTGACCGGATATCCCGCACGCGACCGGCGAAGCGTCACCGTTTATTCGCTCGCCCGCCTCCTCCCGACGATGAGCGTTCCCTGCGTCGCCGTCGCCCGCGAGCGCGGCGAGACCGTTCGGAGCCGGCTCGCCGACGCCGGCGCGCTCGACGGCGACCACCAGATCGCCGTCGACGGCGACACGATCTACATCCCCGTGGCGGCCCGCGACCGGGTCCCCGCCGACTTGGCGGACCGGATCGTCGAGCGCGACGCGGCCGCCCGGGACCGACCGACGACGCCCGCGGAGGTCCTCGGCTACGAACCGTCGCTCGAGCGACTGGGCGGCATCGTCATCGTCGACGAGGACGACGACGAGCGGGCCCGCGAGATCGCCGAGGCCGTGATGGCGGCCGACCTCCCCTGCGACACCGTCCTCAACCGCGCCTCGCCGATCGAGGGCGAACTTCGGGTCCGCGAGTGGGACGTGCTGGCCGGGAACGGCACCGAGACGGTCCACCGGGAGTACGGCCACGAGTTCGCGCTCGACGTCGCGGCCGTCTACTTCTCGCCCCGCCTCGCGACCGAGCGCCACCGCGTCGTCGAGCAGGTGGCGGCCGGCGAGTCGGTGATCGACATGTTCGCCGGGGTGGGCCCGTACGCCGTGCCGATGGCGGCCCGCGGCGCCGACGTGGTCGCCTGCGACCTCAACGAGCGCGCGATCGAGTACCTCCGCGAGAACGCCGAGCGGAACGGCGTGGCCGACCGCGTCACCGCGGTCGCGGGCGACGTGCGCGACTTGGCCGACTCCCACGCCGACACCGCCGAGCGGCTGGTGATGAACCTCCCGCACTCCGCGGACGAGTTCCTCGATACCGCCGTCGCGCTCGCCGGCGACGACTGCGTGATCCACTACTACGACATCCAGCACGAGGACGACCCGTTCGGGCCGGGTCGTCGTGCCATCGAGGCGGCCGCGGGCGACGCCTACGCGGTCGACGTGGAGACCGAGCGCGTCGTCCGGTCGTACGCTCCCCACGAGTACAACGTCTGTCTCGACGTTCGACTGACGCGTCCCGAGGACTGACGGCCGGGTCGCCTGCTTCTCGCGACCGCTTTCTCGGACGCTCGGTCTCTTCTCTCACCCTCTCGCAACCGAACCGACACGTCAGCCCGTTCACTTATGTGTGTTAAACACTATCGTGTACCCGTATGAGCGACTCCGCAGATCCCGAAGAGCGAATCGACGAGACGACCACGTGGCCGGACCTAGCGATCGGTCTGTACGACCGGCTTACGGGCCGAAACGCCGAAATTCACTACGAGTTCGAGGACCTCACCGTCCAGGTGCCGAGCGGCACGGGCGACGACGTCGAACACGCCGAGTGGCACGTCGACGGCGGGGTTCGAGTCACGACGAGTGAATCGGAGTAACTCGGGACGGCAGCTCTCGGTCGCGACCGACGACCTGACGCTGTCGGTAGACGGGGTCGACGCCGCGGTCCGGGCGACCGGGCAACGGCTGTTCGTCGAGGTGGACAGCGTCCGCGACGCCCTCCGCATCGCCCGGCACCTTCCGGACGAGTCCGCGTCGAACCTCGCGGTCGGAGAGCTGGTGCGCGGCGGTCTCACGGCCGAGATCAGGGTTCGCGGTCGGACGGTCGCGCTCGTGGGCGCGGACGCCCGGCCGGGCCCGCTCTCGCACCGCCTCGGCGTCGCACCCGCGGAGGTTCGGCTCGCGGGGGTCGTCGGCGCCGGCTACGGCGGACTCTCCGCGGCGGTGCGCCGGGTCCAGCGCCTGTTTTCCTAGCCGGCCCGGCGGCGCCGCTCGCGAGCGGATCGAGACAGCGAAAACGCCCCTCCGCCCCGAGGGGACAGGGCGGAGCGGCTGGGGGCCCGTCACATGACAAGTGGTCGCGGCGGCTGGCGTCGGACCAGAGGCGATTGTGCGCTTGGCACGTCGGAGACGTTCTTCACACGGTAGCCGCGACGAACGCTGATGGGGATGACGGCCGCGCCGAGTCGCCGTGGGGGTGACGACCGACGAGACCCGTCGCCGCCCGGTACGGGCTCCGACCGGGCACGCACCGCCGAGGGAGTCGATCCCCGCCGTCTCGGCACGCGGGCGGTGTCATCACAAATAGATTAAAGTCCGAACACGTATTTAGTCTTTTTCCTTATATCCCTGTATCATGTTCGGATTCTACTTGTGTATCAGTGGTGAATAAGCGAAATATCGTGACGTGCGTGTGTTATTTCTCGGAGAATCTCACCGGTTCTCGGTCGCCCCCGGAGCCGGTCGATCGCCGTCCCGTCGCCGTTTCGGAACCCTTATTTTTCCGTCGGGGAATTATCCAGTGCGCCGGGGTAGCTCAGCTGGCAGAGCGATTCCTTCGTAAGGAATAGGTCGAGGGTTCAAATCCCTCCTCCGGCTCTTCTGACGGAACGACGTGAAGTCGAAGCGTAGTAGCCGCGGTGCGCTCGGCTTACCTTCTGTGCGGCTGATCCCCTCGGCGAGTGGCATCCCCCGGTCTCCCGGTTCTCGTCGGGACGACTGACAGACCGACCGGTACGAGGGCACAGTTCCGCGCCCCTACGCCTGACTCCCCACAGGATTAACCGAGGAGAAACCGTACGCGATCCATGGGAGAAGAACGGGGGAGCGAGTTTCTGGCCGAGTCCAACGAGCGGATCGCGCGCCTCCCGGAGTCGGTCGACCGAGCGGCGGTCAAGCGCGTGCTGATCGTCGCGTACGTTCTCGACGAGGGCGTCCGCGTTCCGTTCATCGGGTATCGCATCGGTATCGATCCGCTCCTCGGTATCCTTCCCGGGGCCGGAGACGTACTCAGCGGCGGGCTCTCGCTGTATATCGTGGTCGAGGCGGCCCGCCTCGGTGTGTCCGTCACGACGCTGCTCAGGATGATCGCGAACATCTCCTTGGACGTGGTCGCGGGAACGATCCCAGTCGTCGGTGACCTCTTCGACGTCGTCTGGAAGGCCAACACGCGTAACTTCGAGCTGGTGGTGGAGGAGCTCACGGCCGAGACGTAGGATCTCACCGGGACCTCCGGTCCGAGGCCCCGGAGCTTGTGATTTCGATCGTTCGGTCACCGTCGCGCGCCGACCGATTTATATTATTCAAAGAATATTAGGTGTGTGGTTATTTGTCACGGGAACGGATAGACGTATATGCGACCAAAATACGACTGCGACACCGAAGAAGTGTACGAGTGTTTTAAATGCGGTCGGCGTACAGACTCGGCCGGCGAGTGTGAGTGCGGGGGTGAACTGTGTCACATCGGCCGTTCGCGGGACCTGTGACCCGGGCCGGACCGAGCCCGACGCGGACCGTCGTCGGTCCGTTCAGTCGCCGCCGGTAGCGCCGCCCTCGTCGCCTCTGTCCGTCCCCCCGCTATCCTCACTTCCGTCGTCGCCGCTCGTCCCGTCATCGCCGCCCTCGTCGTCGTCCTCGGACTCCTCCGGGTCGAAGTCGGGCAGCGAGAGGACGTTCTCGCGACCCAGCCGGAACCCGTCGAGGTCGTCCTCGTCGCGGAGCCCCGTGACCACCTGACTCGTCTTCGCGGCGGTCCAGTCAAGCTCCTCGGCCACCTCCTTCTGTTTCATCCGCCCGCCCTGCGACTCGATCAGCCGAAGGACCTGTTCCTCGTTGCTCAACAGCTCGCTGTCGACCGGGGGCGCCTCGTCCGAGTCCGCCGAGTCCTCCGACGTGGCCGCGTCGTCGCCGTCGGACGCCGCCTCGTCGCTCGCCTCGGGCTCGGCGGCCGCCGCGCTCGCTCCTGTGGCGGCGGCCGCGTCGCCGTCGCTCGCATCCCCGCCGCCCTCGTCGGTCGGGGTCGCGTCCCTCGTCGTCGTAGTCGCGGCTGTCCCGGCCCCACCGCTCGCTCCGGGGGCGCCGGCGCTTCGTCGCCGGTAGACGACGGCCCCACCGGCGACGACGAGTGCGCCGACGAGCGCGGCGAGCGCGCCGGTCGGGAGCCCGGAGAGCGGCCCGGCGGGGGCGACACTGATCCGCGGCTGGCCGGCCGAGAAGTCGACCGGTCCGGTCCAGACGACCGAGCGCTCGCGGACCTCCGTCGGCTCCGGCGTCGTCTCCGCGAGGCGGTACCCCTCCGGCCACGAGACGATGAACGACGAGGAGCCGTCGAGGAACAGCCCGTCGACCGCGTCGCCGACGCGCAGCCGTTCCCCGTCGACTTCGGCGAAGTTCGTCCACTCGAACCGGTAGGTCAACACGCCGTACGTCTGCGGGAGCTCACGCCGCTCCGCGGTCACCGTCGCGTTCGACACCGTCATGTTGCGGCCCGTCGCGGACTCGGCGGTGGCCGCGGTCGAGGCCATCCGCTCGCGGAACCGGCTCGTGTACGCCTCGGTGTCGTTTTCCACGTCAGCGCGGAGCTCCTCGAACGCCTGCCCCTCCTCGTCGGTAGCGAGTTGGATCCGGTACTCCACGGTCCACTCCGCGTCGCCGTCCGGCTCGACGGCGACTGCTATCGATACGTCGTCCGGCTCGACGTCCATCTGTTCGAAGCCGCCGTCGAACGGGACCGCGCCGGCGCTGCCGGCCAGCGCGAAGCCGACGGCTCCGAGCAAGGCGACGACGACCAGAAGGACCGACGCTCGCTTCACGAGAGTATTCACAGAAAGAGCGAATAAATCACTTCGCATCCACGCCGCGCCGCGTCCCACCGGACCCGCGGACCGTCGCCCGGTCTCCCGGTCTCGTCACGCATACCGACCCGTGACGAACCGAACGACCGCCTCCGCGACGTCGACCGGTCCACTCATCGAGCCGCTTCCCGCGTTCCCGCTCGGGGCGTCAGACGACTCGCCGGGATCGGTCGGACCGGCGGAGCCGTTCTCGCTCGGACCGCCCTCGCCTCCGCTGCGATCGTCCGCCCCGGAGCCGTCAGCGCGGTCGGTCCCGGACCCGTCGCCGGCCGCCTCGTCGCTCGCGTTCCCGCCCGAACCGGGCGCGTCCCCGTCGGGGGCGCCGGGCGTCTCGCCGTCGGTGGCGTTGGGCGCGCCGTCCGCTGACCCGCGCTCGGTGTCGTTTTCCGGCGGCCCGCGCTCGGTGCCGTTCTCGGGCGGTCCGCGCTCGGCGTCTCCGTCCGGCGGTCCGCGGTCGCTGTCGTTGCCCGGCGGACCGCGCCGGTCCGGCGCCATCGGCCCGCCGACGCCGTTCCCGGCCACGCCGCGAGCGATGGCGGCGACCTCGGGGCCGCGGAGTTCGTCGGCCCGCTCGCGCAGTTCGGACAGGCGCTCGTCGTCGATCCCGCGCTCGCCGCGCGCCGCTTCCGGGAGCTCCGCGGCCGCGTCGGCGCTCTGGTTCAGCCCTCGCGCGACCGACTCGACTTGAGCGGTCGTCGTCGCCGTCCGGGCGGCGTACTCCCCCTTGCTCAGCTCCCCGGCGTCGCGGCGCTCCCGCAGTTCGCGTTGCCGCTCTCTCAGCTCTGCGAGCCGCTCTTCGGTCCGATTCAGTCGCTCCGCGACCACTCGGGCGCGCTCGGTCTCGTTGTCGGCGCGGCGTAGCGCCACGTCGAAGGCCCGCGACTCGACCTCGCCTTCGACCTCGGCGCCCTGAACCCCGACGACGCCGATGAGTTGCTCGCCCGGGCTGATGTCGGTCGTTCCGTTCGCCGCGTCCGTCTCGTTCCCGCCGTCGCTCTCGTTCGGGGCGTCCTGGGCGACGACCGTCCCCACCGGAGCGGCGCCGACCGCCCCGGCGACGACCGCCCCGGCGACGAGCGCGACGACGAGAGTCGCAGTCCATCGGTTCATCACCAGGGCGTATGTGTCCCTCCCGTATATACCCGAAACTCCGTTAAGACGGATCAACTCGGATTAATCGCCCGACGAGAGCGGCATCGGCGGTTCGGGGTCGCGATACCGACGCAGACCGCGAACGCGACACCGCCCCGGCGCTCAGTACGTCTTCGCGAAGTAGGCGGTCCGCTCGGCGTCGTCGTCACACATCGCGCACGTCTCGTCGCCGTCGCCGTCGACGCGGGGATCGTCGTCCTCGAACGGGACCATCACGATCTCGGCGGCTAGCGGCTCCTTGATCGGCTCCTCGCAGGCCTCGTCGCCGCACCACGGCGCCTTCACGTAGCCGCCGTGCTGGCCGAGCGTGCCGAGGATGTCCGCGCGGTCGCCCGCCTCGCGCACGCCGTCGTCGAGGGTCTCTTCGGCGGTCGCGTACAGCTTGGCGTATATCTCGTCGAACTGCTCGCGGACGGTCTCGGCGACGCCGTCGCGGTCGACCTCGACGCTCTCGCCGTCGGGGCGGTGGACGAGGGTGAGCTCCTCGTCGTCGACCTCGTGGGGACCGATCTCGATCCGGAGCGGGATCCCGTTGAGCTCGTGTTCGTTGAACTTGAAGCCGGGGTTGCGCTCGTCGCGGTCGTCGAGTTCGACGCGGATCCCCGCGTCGTCGAGGTCGTCGGCCACGCCCTCGGCGTACGCGAGCACGTCGTCTTTCGTGTCCTCCTGCCAGATGGGGACGACGACGACCTGCGTGGGCGCGACCGTGTGGGGCAGGACGAGCCCCTGCTCGTCGGAGTGGGTCATGATCAGCGCGCCCAGCGCGCGCCACGAGAGTCCCCACGAGGTGGTGTGGGCGGTCCGCTCCTCCTCGTCCTCGTCCGAGTAGGTGATGTCGAACGCCTCCGCGAACGACTGGCCGAGGTGGTGAGAGGTGCCGGCCTGTACCGACTTCCCGTCGGGCATCAGCGCCTCGACGGTCGTCGTGGTGTCCGCGCCGGGGAACTTGTCGTGGTCGGGCTTCTGTCCCTTCAGGACCGGCAGCGCCAGCAGGTCCTCGTAGACCGACTCGTACTGGTCGAGCCGCGTCATCGTCTCCGCCCACGCGTCCTCGCTCGTCGCGTGCGCGGTGTGGCCCTCCTGCCAGAGGAACTCCTTCGTGCGGAAGAACGGCTTCGTCTCGGTCGCCTCCCACCGCACGACCGAGCACCACTGGTTCACGCGCAGGGGGAGGTCGCGGTGGCTGCGGACCCACTGGCTGATGTACGGGGTGATGATCGACTCGGAGGTCGGCCGGACCGCGAGCCGCTCTTCGAGCTCCTTGTTGCCCGCCTCGTCGACCCACGCGACCTCGGGGTCGAACCCCTCCACGATGTCCTTCTCGCGTTCGAGGTACGACTCGGGGATGAACAGCGGGAAGTAGGCGTTCTGGACGCCCGTGTCCTTGAACTTCGCGTCGAGGAACCCCTGGAGCCGCTCCCAGACGGCGTAGGCCCGCGGTCGGGTGACGATGAAGCCGCTCATCCCCTCGGGGCCGTAGTCCGCCAGCCCCGCCTTCCGTACGACCTCGGCGTACCACTCGCCCGTGTTGTGCGTCTTGGACTCGGTGATGCCGAGCTCCTGGTCGTCGTCGCTCATTACTCTCGAAAGCGGGTGTCGCCGGCTTAAAAGGTCCGAACCCGACCGCCCCGTCGGGGCGGCGCGCGCCCGCTCCCGGACGCATCGCGTTCGCGGTCCCGGTCGAACTGGTCGCTCTCACGGACCGCCGGCCGCCCCGGTTGATACCGATTACTCGACATGGACGCCGCCGGTAAGGGCGGCTTTCGACGTAAAACGACCGAAATTCGCTGTGACGGTCGCCAGGGTACTTGAGCGGTCCGGCCGTGAGATCGCCCATGGCGTTCCCGCCGAAGCGGACGGTGTTACTCGTCGCGGCGATCGTCCTGCTGTCGGCGTTCGCGGCGACGGTCGTCCAGCAGGCCCTCCCGGTGTGAGCGAAGCAAGGGGGGACGACGGCCCGCCAGAGCCTCTCCCCGGACCCCCCGTCGGACCGACGCGTCCGGATCCGCCCAAACGCGTCACACGTTACCGTTTATCGGTACCGCCGTCGGGGAAACGTTAACCGCCTCGCGTCGCCTATCTCGACCATGGACCTGTCGGGGCTGCGCCGCCACACGCCGCGGTCGCTCGCCGGGCGGCGGGAGGCGGCGGTGCTGGCGCCCGTCATCGAGCGCGGCGGCGACGCCCACCTGCTTTTTACCAAACGCGCCGCGCACCTCGGCGAGCACCCCGGGCAGATGAGTTTCCCGGGCGGCGGCCGCGAGCCGATCGACCGCACGCTGACGGACACCGCCCTTCGCGAGGCCGACGAGGAGGTCGGGATGCGCTCCGACGAGGTGGACGTGGTCGGGCGGATCGACGACACGCGCACGTCGAGCAAGTACGCGGTCCGCCCGTTCGTCGGCGTCGCGCCCGACCGCGAGTACGTCCCGGACGAGTCGGAGGTCGCGGAGGTCGCGATCCTCCCGGTCGACGCGCTCACCGACCCCGCGAACTACGAGTCGGAGCGGCGCGTCGGCCACCCGGAGTACGGCGACCACCGCGTCCACTTCTTCCACGTCGGCGGCTACACGGTCTGGGGCGTGACGGGGGGCATGGTCGTCCAACTCTTGGAGCGGACCACCGACTGGCGCGCTCCCGAGGAGCCGGACCGCGTCGTCGGCGCTGACGCGGAGCTACCGATCTGACTGTTCGGACTTCCGGCATCCTCGGCCCCGACCGATCACCCGTTTAGCCGACTCCGTCGAAATCTCAGCGACCCGTAGGAACTAGCTGCTGACTACAGTGCGCGTGGTTAACAGAGGGGCGTCCCGATCTGTACTGAAAATAAGATGTCCCGATCTGTACTGAGGGGACACAGCCTTTCGGTCATCGACCCGTTAATCGTTAGTCTGCTGTGTCGTTCATCGGGGAAAGCGAGCACGGCCGGTGCGTTCGGAGTGATCACGGCCGCTACCATCTGTCTCGGCACGCGAACGCTTCGTGTCCGTGTGTAGCGCCGAACGTGAACTGACAGTCGGAACTGCTGTCAAAGCTACTAAACCGGCGTCTGGCAATATCTATCCACTTACGATGGTGATGCTCCTGACCGCCGTCGGTATCGTCGTCGCCGCATTCGTCGGGTTCAACATCGGCGGGTCGTCCACAGGGGTCGCGTTCGGCCCTGCGGTCGGCTCGCGCCTCGTTCGAAAGGTGACTGCGGGGGCGCTGTTCGTTAGCTTCGCCTTCCTCGGGGCGTGGACCGTCGGTCGGAACGTCATCGAAACGATGAGCAGCAGCATCGTGCCGGCGGTCCAGTTCACGCCCGTTGCCAGCGTCGTCGTTCTGTTTTTCACCGGGGCGTCGCTGTTGATATCGAACCTCTACGGGGTCCCGGCGTCGACTTCGATGACCGCCGTGGGCGCCATCGTCGGCTTGGGGCTCGCGACCGGTACTCTCAATCAGGCCTTGATGTTCGTTATCGTCTCCGCCTGGATCGTCTCCCCACTGCTTTGTCTGACTCTCGGCGTCGTTATCGGTCGCTACCTCTATCCGTATCTCGACCGCTACGTCGCGTTCACCACGTTTAACCTCCAGTTCATCCAATTCGACCGGTCGAGCACGATCCCACGACCGTTCATCAATCCGAACGCGTCGCTCCAGGACATCGTCGGATCGCTTTTGGTCGTGATCATCGGCTGTTACATGGCGTTCTCGGCCGGGGCGTCGAACGCTGCCAACGCCGTCGCTCCCCTCGTCGGTTCGGGCGGCTCGCTCACCGTGAATCAGGGCGTCCTGCTCGCGGTGGGTGCCTTCGGGGTGGGTAGTTTCACCATCGCCCGCCGCACGCTCGAAACGGTCGGGGACGATATCACGGAGCTCCCCATTCTCGCCTCACTGATCGTTTCCGTGATCGGTGGAACGGTCATCACCGCTCTCTCGTCTTTCGGGATCCCGGCGAGTCTCGCCGTCAGCACGACCTCGACGATCATCGGCCTCGGATGGGGTCGGGCGAGTCGGGTCTCGTCGCTGGCGGAGTTAGCGACGCCGTCGCCTGAGCGTCCGGACGTGGCGGTCTCGACCGGCGCACTGGTCACTTCACGTTCCGAAGACGTCCCTGCCGGCCCGACTATCGGGGACGTCGCCCGAAGCGAGGAATCGGCCGAAAAGCCGGACGAGACTCCGGAAGTTCCGGACATCGGCGCCGAGGGGCCGGCGGACATCGACCAGCGAAGCCTCTTCGACCCGGCGGCGGCCAAGCGTATCGTGACGATGTGGGTTTTGACGCCGTCGCTGGCGATCCTCGGCTCATACCCGGTGTTCGCATTCCTGCTGTGAGCCACACGCGCCGCGTACTCAGCACGGCCCCGAAGACGTCTCGTCGTCGGAGGAGTTCAACGGAGTTCATCTACAGGTCGACGTTACCGGGGCCGACCCGGCCGAGCACGCGACCCCGTAACCGCCAGCCGGTGACGTCGCGGTGACTTCCGGCGCCAGTCACTCCGCGGGGTCGACTTCGAGCCGGAGCGTCAGGGCCGCGCCGTCGGCCAGCGCCGCCACGAGGTCGCGGTCGAGGTCGGCGGCCGCGCCGTCGCCGTCGACGAGGACCGTCCGCTCGTCGTCGGTGTAGTCGCTCGTGCGCCCGACCATCGAACGGTCGTCGCGGAGCGCGAGGTCCGGGTCGCCGCGCCCCTCGATCGTCTCCCGGTACTCGTCGTCGCCGTCGTCGACGACGAACGTCGCCTCGATGGTCGCGCCCGCGTCCTGACACGCCTCGCGGAACTCGGCGGCGAAGTCCCGCGGGGTACGGTCCGCCTCGACGCCGACGATACAGTCGCCGGCCGGGGTGAGCCAGTCGTCGGTCGTGAGTTCGACGGTGCTCGCGTGCTCGGCGGTGACGTGCTCGTGGCCGACCGCGCGGACGACCTCGACGTGCGGATCGTCGGCGCCCGCGACGGACTCGCTTCGGGCGTCTGCGTCGCTCATGTCCGTTGGTCGGCGGCGGCGCGACAAGTGCGCGTCGCTTCGGCGTCGGGGGCGGGGCCGGCTCAGACGTCCGCGCCCTCGGCGAGCGCGGGCACGAGGCGGGCGGGGTTCTTGGCGAAGACGCGGCGCATCAGGTCCTCGGAGACGTCGAGGGTGAGCACCTCCATGACGCCGACGTTGGGGTGGACGTCGGGCGCGCCGGAGCCGAAGAGGACGCGGTCGGGGTGTTCCAACACGCCGCGTTCGAGCACCTCGCGGTACCGGACCGCGCTCGTGTCGACGTACACGCGGTCGTACTCGTCCAGCAGGTCGAGCGTCCCGTTCATCAGTTCGGCGTCCAGCGGGTACCCGCCGAAGCTCCCGAGGACGACCGGGAAGTCGTAGCCGAGCAGCTCCGCCTCGACCGCGTCCGGCGGGAACTCGCGGCCCGCGTGGACGAACAGCGGGAGGTCCGCCGCCTCGAGCCGGGACAGCACCTCCTCGTCGGGGAGCCCGTCGACGTGGGGCGCCAGCGTGAAGCCGTGGAAGCGGTCGTCGTAGGAGTACTGCTCGACGTCGTCAGGCCGGGTGTGGTGGTCCCCGCGCTCGGCGCGCAGGTTCCGGACCACCGACGCGGGCCCTGTCCCCGGGTCGCGGGGGCCGTTGAGGCGGGCGAACGCGACGAACGGCCGGTCGATCGAGAGGCGGGCGACGGCGTTGTTCGCGCGGAGGTAGCTCCGTCCGGCAGCGCGCTGGCCGGGGCTCGCGACCGCGCGGACGATCCCCGCCTGGAGCATCTCGCGTTCCAATCGCTCCGGCGAGATGTCCCGCCCGTGAGTGGCGACCGACGACTCGTCGGGGTCGAGGGTCGCGCGGGTGTCGACGATGCGGAAGTCGTGTTCGAGCCCAAGCATGGCCGCTCTCTACCGGCCCGTCTCGGGCGACCCGCATGTGCCTGTCGGTCGCACGACGGGGCGCGGGCGACTCGAGCGCCCGAAGCCGGTCACGGTCCCGCGGTCGAGACGATCTTCACCACGTCGCCCTCGCTCAGCTCTCGGTCCTCGCCGATCCGGCGCGAGGCGCGCGCGTCGACCGCGTGGAGGTACCCCTCGCCGATGTCCGAGTGGACCGCGTACGCGAGGTCCGGCGGCGTCGACCCGGCGGGCAGGAGGAACGCGTCCGGGAGGACGTTCCCGGTCCCGTCGGTCCACTTGCCAGCGTCCTGAACCGGGTACGCCGTGATGCGGTCGAGTAAGTCGTAGACGGCCGCGTTCAGCGCCGCCTGAACGCCGGTGCCCTCGTACTCGGCCATCGACCCGCGGAGCGCGTCGAGGCCGGCGCGCTGGTCGTCGGAGACGTCGCCGACGATCTCGAACGACTCGTCGCCCGGGTCGTAGTCGACGACGCCGGCCTCGGCGGCGCGGCGCAGGGCGAGTTCGCCGTCCGCGGTGGCCGCGATCACGGGCTTGTCGGTCCCCTCGCGGATTCGGTCGACCGCGCCGTCGGGCGCCGCGTCGACCTTGTTCGCGACGACGACGATCGGTTTGGTGCGGCGGCGGACGGCCCGCGCGAGCGCCTCGCGGTCGTCGTCGGTCCACGCCTTCGGGTCGTCGGGGTACTCCAAGCCGCGGAGCACCCTCGCCACGTCGTACTCGGTCGCTCCGAACCCGGTGAGCATGTCGGACAGTGCGGCTTCGAGGTCGAAGTCCGGCGAGCGCGACTTCCGCTCGACGCTCTCCCAGTTGCGATCGACGATGCCCGCGAGCCACAGGTCCATCTCCTCCTCGATGAAGTCCACGTCGCCGAGCGGGTCGTGGCTCCCGACCTCGACCGGTTCGCCCTCGGCGTTCGTCGCGCCGGAGGCGTCGACGACGTTCACCACGACGTCCGCGTTCGTCAGCTCGTCGAGGAACTGGTTGCCGAGGCCCTTGCCCTCGTGTGCGCCCGGCACCAGCCCGGCGACGTCGAGGAGTTCGATCGGGACGTAGCGTTTCCCGTCGCGGCAGTTCTCGTTGCCGCAGCGCTCCTCGCGGTCGAGACACGGGCAGCGCGTCCGGACGTGGGTCACCCCGCGGTTGGCGTCGATGGTCGTGAACGGGTAGTTCGCGACGTCGACGTCGGCCATCGTGGCGGCGGTGTAGAAGGTGGACTTGCCGGCGTTCGGCTTGCCCGCGAGCGCGACCGTGAGCATACTCGATGGTCGCGGCCCCGCGAAAAGCGCCTTTCGGTCGGGCGGGGCGACAGATGCGACACTCGGCGCAAGGAACGGGAGGAAACCAAGACGGCGCGGTGGCGCGCGCCTCTGAGCGGCCGTTTTCGGACGGCCGCGAGGAGCGCGTGCGAGGGAGCGGTGAGCGAGGGGCGACCGGAGGGAGCTCCGAGCGAACCGCGAGGCTGGGGAGGCGTGAGGTGCGTTTGCGGTGCGGGGAGGGACTCAAAGGGGCAGCCGTGAGGACGAAGACGCGCGACGTAAGGACCGCAGGCGCGAACGAAGTGAGCGCCGAGGACCACAACGAGCGCATCGAGTCCTCACGGCTGGGGTTTTGGCGGTGTTCGCCGCCGATCCACTGTCTGGTATTTACAAATGAACGGCGGGGGCGCCTGATGCGATAGCGCTGCCAACGCTCAATTAAAAGTCTACTTCCGCGCGATGATCCGGAGCACGTCCTCGTCGGCCAGCTCGTGGCCCTTCCCGACCTGCTGGTCGTCGTGTTTCGCGCTTTTCCCCGAAACCCGCGCAAATTTGAATCGCTCGTCGAACTCGCCGCCGATCTTCGTACAGGCGTCGCCGACGGTGTCGCCCTCGAAGAGGATGAGCGGCTCCTCGTAGTCGACGCCGCGACCCGGCTTATCCATGTAAATGCGAATAACGCCCAGCTCCTCCCAGAGGCGCTCCTTGAGCCCGTCGAGGCCGAGCCCCTTCTCCGCGGAGATGAAGAGCACGTCGTCGGGGTCCAGATCCCGCTCGCGGAGCTCCGCTTTCACGGTCGGGAGGTAGCTCTTGTCGATGAGGTCGGCCTTGTTGACGCTGACCATCGAGGGGAGGTACTCGCGGTTGTCCATCACGGCGTCGACGAGTTCGTCGATCGTCAGGTCGTGGGGGATGGTGACCTTCGCGTTGACGTAGCCGTACTCGCGGAGGACCTGTTTTATCGTCTCCTCCTCCAGACTCACGTCGTCGCTCATCGTCACGCCGAGCCCGTCTTTGTGCGTCTTCCGGATGTTGATGTTCGGCGGCTCGGTGTCGAGCCGGATGTTCGTCGCGTACAGCTCCTCGCGGAGCCGGTCGTACTGCTCGATCTCGAAGACCGAGAGCATGAACACGACCAGATCCGCGGTCCGGACGACGGAGAGCACTTCCTTGCCGCCGCCGCGACCGCCCGCGGCGCCCTCGATCAACCCCGGCACGTCGAGGATCTGGATGTTCGCGCCGCGGTACTTCAGCATCCCCGGGTTGACGTCGAGGGTGGTGAACTCGTAGGAGCCGACCTCGCTGTCGGCGTTGGTGAGGGCGTTGATGAGGGTGGACTTCCCGACGCTCGGGAACCCGACCAACGCGACCGTGGCGTCGCCGTGCTTCTCGACCGCGTAGCCGTGGCCGCCGCCGGCGGAGGACTGGTTCTCCAGCTTCTCTTTTTTCTCCGCGAGCTTCGCCTTCAGGCGCCCGATGTGTGCCTCCGTGGACTTGTTGTAGGGCGTCTCGGCGATCTCCTCGCGGAGGTCTTCGATCTCCTCCTCCAGTCCCATTACCTCACCCTCGGCCGGTCGGCTCGTTAAAGGTGTTCCTTCGGGTCGCCGGGACGCTGACGCGGTCCGGCCTCGCGACGCCTGTCGCCCGAAGGTCCGCCCCGACACCGCCGCTCCGAGCCCCGGCACCCGGCTCCGAACCGCGGTGTCGCGTACGGGCTAACCGGCCGATCGTCGGCCGCAGAGTGGTTGGCGCGACGATACTTCGACACGGTTATATTACCGACGCGTAATCCTCAGACACGCCGAATGCCAGATCCGTCGAGCCTCCGAGACAGCACACAGATCGTCCTCCCGCACCGCGCGCTCGACGGGCATCGGGAGTGTCTCGAAGAACGGTTCACCGTCACCGTCGTCGAGGGTCCCGAGCAGTACCGCATCATCGGGAGCCCGGTCGAGATCAAGTCCGTGAGCGACTACCTCACGCGCAACGGCGTCGCGGTCGCCTGACCCGACGCCGCGAATTTCCCGGTTCGGCTCTCGCACCTCGCTTTCCTCGGCTTCGCTCACACCGGTCGCCTCGCCAGTCGGTCCTCTCAACGCCCCGTTCGAAGCGGTCGACGGCGACCGCCCGGACGGTCGACTGACGGTCCCGCTGGGCGGCGGGTAGTCCGCCGCGGGTTCCGAATCCCCCCGACGGCTGCTGGGGACCAAACCCTATTCACCCGCGTCGCCCAACGCCGGCCGTGACGAACACCAACCGAGAGTGGCTTCTCGCCGAGCGACCGGCGGGCGAGCCCGACATGGACTGCTTCGAGCTGCGCGAGACGGACGTGCCGACGCCGGACCCGGGCGAACTCCTCGTTCGCGTCCGGTTCCTCTCCGTCGACCCCTACATGCGCGGTCGGATGCGCGACGCCGAGTCGTACGCGGAGCCGTGGGACGTGGGCGACGCGCTCAAGGGCGGCGTCGTCGGCGAAGTGGTCGAAAGCGAGAGCGACGCGTACGAGGTCGGCGACCTCGTGACCGGCGAGGGGTCGTGGGCGGACTACGCGACCCTGGACGCCGACGACGTCGCGCCGGTCGACCCGACGGTCGCCGACCCCGAGGCGTACCTCGGCGTCCTCGGCATGCCCGGCCGGACCGCCTACTTCGGCCTGCTGGAGGTCGGTCAGCCCAAGCCCGGGGACACGGTCGTCGTCTCCGGCGCGGCGGGCGCGGTCGGCTCCGTCGTCGGCCAGATCGCGAAGCGGAACGGCTGTCGCGTGGTCGGCTTCGCCGGCAGCGACGAGAAGACCGACTGGCTCACCGAGGACCTCGGCTTCGACGCGGCGATCAACTACAAGACGACCGACGACTACCGCGCCGCGCTCGCTGCGGCCGCGCCCGACGGCGTCGACGTGTACTTCGACAACGTCGGCGGCCCCATCACCGACGCCGTGTTCACGCAGTTGAACCTCGACGCCCGGGTCGCCGTCTGCGGACAGATCGCCCACTACAACGACGAGTCGGTCCCGACCGGCCCGCGGAAGCTCCCGCAGATCATCCCCGTGCGAGCCAAAATCGAGGGGCTGCTCGTCGGCGACTTCGCGACCCGGTTCGGCGAGGCGAGCGAACAGCTGGGTCAGTGGGTCGCGACCGGCGACCTCCGGCACCGCGAGACGGTCGTCGAGGGACTGGACAACGCGCCCGACGCGTTCCTCGGACTGTTCTCCGGCGACAACATCGGCAAGCAGGTGGTGCGGGTGTCGGCGGGGGAGCCGTAGCCGCGGTCCCCTCGAACGCGTCACTCGGGAGACGCGGCTCGGCGGCCGGGTGAGTCGTCACCGCTCCTCGCTCCCGCCGGTAGGGCTAAACGACGCTGCGATGTATCAACGCGTATGAACGTATTCCGCGTGGCCATGATCGCACTCGTCGGGGCCGTCGTCGTCGTCGTCGCCGCGTACGCGGTGTTCTCGGGCGTCCTGATCGGGTCCGACGTGGCGTCGTACTCGTCGGACGGCGTCACCGTGTCGGACCTCGCGTACGAGGACACGCTTGACCGAGCGGGCGCGGCCGGGTACGCGGTCGAGCGCGTCGGGTCGAGCGGCTTCCACCCGGAGGGCATCGACGAGCTCGACGCCGAACTCGGCCCGGGGTACGAGGCGTTCCGGGTCACGTTCGACCACTCGGAGACGAAGCGGCTGTGGGCCACCTTCTACGCGGACGAGGGCGTCACCGTCGTGACCGTCTTCGCGGACGACAACCGCGGCGAGTTCACCGTCGACGACCTCCCGCCGGAGGAGTGGCTCGTCGATCGGCTCGCGCTGCTGTTCGAGATGGACGAGGCGACAGCGGAGGGGTACGTCGAGGAACTCCGGGCGGACGTCCGCGCCGCCGACCCCGGCGAGCCCGGAGCGGGCACCCCCGAGATGCGGGTCGACGAGCCGGTCGCGTTCCGCGCGACGTACGACGAGCTGACCGCTCGCGCGACGACGGTCACCGAGCGTTCCTTCCCGGGCACCGGCCAGCACGCTCGCGAGTACTACGCGGGCGAAGAGCGGCTCGGCGGGATCGACTTCGTCCTCCCGCGGGCGACCGTCACGCACGAAGCGGACGGGTACACCTACCGCGTACACATCGATTACCACGGCGGGCTCGAGGTCGACGCGCAGACGCGCGCTTCCCGATCCTTCGAGGAAGACGACGTTCGCGCGGTCTTCCGGCGGATGTTCGAGGAGATGGGGATCCCGCCGGAGACGGCCGACCACCTACGGCTCGAGTACCGGGGGAGCGTGTGGTGAACGGGTTCGCCCCGCTCCTGCTCCCTCACTCTAGCCGACTCGCGTCGCTCGTCGGCTTCCGTTCAGTGCGCGGGACCGGATTCGAACCGGCGGACCCCTACGGGATAGCGTCCTAAGCGCTACGCCTTTGGCCTGGCTCGGCAACCCGCGCGCAAACCAGCGTACGCGAAACCGACTCAAGAACCTAACGAACCGACAGCAGCGGAGGGATTTGTGACCGCGGTGGCGCGTCCCTGCGAGCGGCCGACAGGCCGCGAGTCAGCACGCGCGAGGGAGTCGCGAGCGAAGAGGGACCGGAGGTCCCTCCGGCAGTCGGCGCGTAGCGCCGGCGACGAAGCGAGCGACGAGGTTGGGGAGGTGTGAGGTGCCGTGTGGGGCGGGACTCAAAGGGGCGTCCGGGAGGCGGGCGTAGGCGACGCAAGCACCGGAACGAGGGAGCGAACGAAGTGAGCGACCGAGTGAGGAGCCCAGCGAGCGTACGCCCGCCTCCCGGCCGGGGCTTTGGCGGTGTCCGCTACCGATCTAGTGTCACCGCTCGCTTACAAACCAGCCCCAACCGATCCCGATCCACCGTATCAGCAGTGCTCGCAGTCGCAGTACGCCTCGCAGACGGGGTTGTCGCAGTCCGCGCCACGGGCCGAGCAGTGCTCCCGGCCGTGTCGAATCAACAGGACGTGAAGCGGGTAGATCAGCTCGTCGGGCACCTGATCGTCTAAGAGGTCGTGGGCGCGCTCGTTCGACGCCGACTCCGGGACGAGCCCGAACCGCTTCGAGACCCGCTCGACGTGCGTGTCGACCGCCATCGTCGGCTTGCCGAAGTGGAAGTTCAAGACGACGCTCGCGGTCTTCGGGCCGACGCCTTTGATCTCCGTGAGCCACGCCTTCGCGTCGTCGGTCGCCATCGCGTCGAGGAACGCCAGCGAGTACGCCCCGCCCGTCTCCTCGCGGATCGCGGTCAGCGCGCGCTGGATCCGGGCGGCCTTCTGGTCCGGCAGCCCGGCCACTCGGATCGTCTCGCGCAACTCCTCGTGGTCGGCGGCCTCGATCGCCGCGAAGTCGGCGTAGCGCTCGAACAGCGCCTCGGCGGCCCGCCGCGTGTTCTCGTCGGCGACGTTCTGCGAGAGGATCGTCGTCACCAGTTGGCGGACGCCCTCGCCGGGCTCGGCCGTCGGGTCGGCGCCGTGCTCCGCCACTCGGTCGACCGGCTCGTACAGCGACACGAGGTCGTCGTGAAGCGCCCGGACCCGAGTCTCGTCCCAAGTCTGCGTCGACATACGCGCGCTACGTGCGCCGGTGACTTGAGACCGGCGACCCGACCGAACGCGACCCGACCGAACGCGACCCGACCGAACGCGGTCCGAGCAACGCCGCCGTTTATATGTCGCCCTCGACTACCCGGACGCGTGTACCGGGCGAGCGACCGAGTCGACAACGAGGCGTGGATCGAACTGCTCGAGGAGGCCTGCGACTCGCTCGATCTCGACGAGGAGACGCGCTCGACTGCGGTCGACCTGTTCCTCTCCCGCGCCCCGGAAGACGACCAGGGAAAACGCGTCGCGGCCGCCGGGAGCCTCTACGTCGCCGGGCTGATCCGCGGCGAGGAGCGCTCGCAGTCCGCCGTCGCCGACGCGATGGACGTCTCGCGGCTCTCGGTCCAGAAGCGCTGGAAGCCGATCCTCGAAGACGCCGGCTTCTCGCCGCCGTCGTGGTAGAAACCTGAAAACCCGCGCACGAACGGCTCTCACGCGATCCTCTATCAGAGACCTCGACGGCGATAGTTTTATCATCTAACGTAAAATCTCCTTTACTGTAAAGCGAGCTTTACACCTTGTCCCGCTCCGCTCGCTTTACCCTCCATCATGAGCGAACACACCGCCTCCGCGACGACTCGGCCCTCCACCCGAAAACGCTACAAACGAATCGCCTACGGACTGCTCGGCGCCGGCATCCTCGCGCTGTGGATCTCGATCGCGCTCGACCGGTTCGTCCTCGGCGTCGCTCTCTACTGGGCCGGCGGCCTCGGCATGGGGCTCGTCCAGCGGTTCAGCCCGGTCGAGCTGTACGACGAGCGCGACAACGCCATCGAGCGCAAGGCCAGTCAGAACACGCTGAACGTCTTCGCGTACCTCTTCATCCTTGGGACGCCAGGCGGGCTCGCCTTACAGGAGAGCGGCGCGCTCACGTTACCGGGCGAGTTCTACGGTGCGACCCTGGCCCTCTTCGCGATCTTCGTCGTGTTCGGCGTCTCTCTCCTCTACTACAAGCGGAACGCATGAGAAACGACATCAGCGACCGACGCGCCGAGACCGGGGAGAGTCAGGCCGACCTCGCCGCCGCCGTCGGGGTCACTCGCCAGACGATCAACGCGATCGAACGCGAGCGCTACGACCCCTCGCTGGAGCTCGCCTTCGAGCTCGCCGACCACTTCGGCTGTCGGATCGAGGAGATCTTCGAGCCGACCGAGTGATCACTTCGGCGTCGCCACGACGCCGAGGTGGTCCTCGTGGAACCGGTCGAGCCGCCGCGTCTCGATCACCTCGTACCCCTCCCTGAGTCGGTCGAGCGCGCCCTCGAACACCGCTTCCGGCGCCGCGGTCACGTCCTCGCTGCGCGCCTTGATCGCGAGCAGCAGCCGCCCGTCGTCGGCGAGGAACCGCGCGTTGCGGACGGCCACCTCGGCCTGTCCGCGGGTCGCGACGTCCTGAACGATCGCGTCGACCTCGGACTCGACGACGTGCGCGTACGTCTCCGGCTTCCGCGCGTCCTTGAGCAGCGGGAAGAGGCGGTCGCGCGGCTCGGCGGCGTCGAGCAGGTCGCGCGCCGGGCGCGGCGCGAACTCGACCGCGTACGTGGGGCCGGCGAAGTCGGCGACGTGGCTCACCGTGGTCCCGCTCGCCGCGCCGAGGTAGAGGACGGTCTCGCCGCCCGCGAGCCCCGTCTCCAGGCCGAGTTCGAGCATCCCACCGAGCTTCGACCGGTTCGGGTCCCACGCGCGCCAGCCGTCCGCGGTCGGCTCGCCGTAGACGGGCTCGCCGCGGGTCGCGAGCCGTCGCTCGCCGCCGAACTCGCGGCGCTCGACGCCCGCCGGCAGGGCCGGCTCACTCACCGTCGGTCACCTCCTCGGTCTCCGCGCTACCCGACCCGTCTGGGCCGGCCCCGTCGTCAGCCCGGGCGCGGATCGTCGCCATCCGCTCGCGGAGGTCGTCGTGGAGCCGCTCGCGGCGCTCCCCGCCGTAGTGGTCCGCGCGGGCGGCGAGCGTCAGCTTCCCGGCGAGCGCTCGCGCCGCGGAGCCGCGGTCTTCGGAGCGCGTTCCCCGGACGAACTCGTGCGTGTAGATGATCCCGTGTTTCGGCGACGGCGCGCGTCCCGAGAGATGTGCGAACAGCGCGTCCTCGGCGCCGAGCACCTGGACCGTCCCGGAGGGTTTCTTGGCGAGCGACTCCAGCCCGCCGGCAAGCGCGATCAGCCGCGCGGCGAGCTCCGGCCCGGCCATCTCGGTGAGGTTGGGGGCGACCGCGGGCGCGATCCGACCGATCGTCTCGGCGAGCGCCGCGCGCTCGTCGTCGAGCTCGGCTGCGCGTTCGGCGAGGGAGACCGCCCGTCGCTCGACCTCGCTTTCCGGTTCGCGGGCCGCGATCGCTCGGGCGCCGCTCACTCCGGAGCCGACGTCGTCGAAGAGGCTCCCGGCCCACTCGACGGCGCGCTCCGCGAGCTCGTTGGCGACGCGCTCGCTGTCGTCCATCGCCCGGATCGCGTGAATCAGCTGTGCGTCGTCAGCCCGCTCCCGCTCGCGGACCGCCTCGCGGGTCGCGCGCGTCGTGGCAGCCTTCAGCCGGTCGTAGTACTCGTCGGCGTCGTCCGCGAACCCGGACTCGACGGCGCGCGCAGGCCAGTCGGCGGGCGACCCGGCGCTCCCGTCGCGAACCCGTGTCGCGGCCGCCGCGGTCGCGTCGTCGCTCCCCGCCTCGACGTCGTCGCCGGCCGCGTCGCTGTCGGCCGCGCCGGTCGGCAGCGCCTCGAACCAGCCGTCTCCGCCGTCGGACGCGGCACTCGCGACCGGTTCGGCGTCGGTGTCGGTCATTGCGGGCGGCTACTCGCCCCGCCGGTATAGACGTTCCCGATGCGGCCGGCGGCCTCGCGGCCCGCTCCCGATGCGGGTTCTACCGGATCGCCGCGGTCACGCCGCCGCGTCTGTCTCCGCCTCGTCCGTAACTTCCTCCTCGCCGTCGTCTTCGTCGGCGAACACGCCGCCCGCGTCCGACCGCAGCTCCGCGAGGCTCGCGCCCGCTAGTGCGCCCAATCCCCCGCCCGTGCTGGCCGCGTTTCGACTCCACAGTCCACCGACCGCAGCGCCCACTGCGGCGCCGACGGCCGCGTACTTCGCCCTGCTCAACGCTGTTCGGATTCGTGATCCCATACGCTTCCTTTCCTGTCGTCTCATAAAAATGTGTCTGCGAGAGCCACGGATTCACCCCGCCGGCAGGCAGGAGTCGGTCCCGGTTCCTCACTGGAGCCGTTTCGTGGTCTCCACGAGCGGATGCCGCGCGTAGTCGACGATCTCGATGTCCTCGACGACGCGGAGCCCCTCCTTCTCCGCGGTCTTCGCCATCCCCAGTTCGACGGGGGTCCGGGGGACGATCACGTACGCGTCCATCGTCTCGATGCCGGCCTTGCGAGCGGCCATGGCCCGATGGTGGCCGTCCGCGAGGTAGAGGGTGCCGCCGTTGTCGATGACGACGAGCGGCTCGGCGAGCCCGTGTTCGAGCTCGTACTGCCGTCCCTCCAGTTCGTCGGCGTACACTCGTGCCTGCGTCGGGGTCAGCGCCGCTATCTCGACCTCGCGCCGCTCCTCGTCGAGGTCGACGCCGTGAATCTGCGCGAGGGTGCGCATCAGTTTCCCGACCTTGCCGGGCGTCGCGCGCTCGATCTGCGAGCGGACCACGTCGGTGTTCGAGATGATCCCGACGAGGTTGTCGGCGTCGTCGACGACGGGGAGCCGCTGGATGCCGGAGCGTAAGATTACGCGGGCGGCGTCTGTCACCTTCATGTCGGGGTGCGCGACGATCAGGTTCTCCGTCATCACGGTGAACACCGGGGCGTCGTCGTCCGCGAGCAGCAGGTCCCCGGCCGAGACGAACCCCTCCACGGTGCGGCCCTGCGTCACCGGGAACCCGTTGTGGCCGTCGCTGTCGGCCATGCGACGCGCGACGGTCGCCACCGTCTCGTCCGGGCTGACCGTCTCCACCTCGCGGGTCATGTACTCCCCGACCGTCGGTTTGCCGCTCATCGTCCGCCGTAAACGCTCCCGGGATAAAAAGAGGGCGGGGCGACGGGGGCCCGATCCGGTGGCTCGCCGCGTTCGCCCTCCGGAGGGCCTGCGCGAGCGGCCCCAGCCACACGCCAACGGCGGGCGGTCCCGCGGTTCCCTGACGACCGTCGGTTGGGGGCGGCGTTACCTCGCGGTCGGCCCCCAAGTCACCGCTTCGTCGGGCTCGCCGTTCGGGCGTTCGACGCGAGTTCTGAGTCGCCCGCGCTCGTCGACGGCGATCGAGACCCGGCTCACGTTCCGCTCGTAGCGTCGATACCGCCCCCTTTCGGCGTCTATCGAAACGTGTTCCGTCACCAGGTCCAACTCGTTGAGCGTGTCCAAGCGCCGGTACACCGTCGACGTCGGGATACCGCACTCCTCGACGAGTTCGGCGACCGAAGTCGGCTCGTCGAGCGCGGACAAGATCGTCCGGTTCGTCTCCTCGCTCAGGGCGTCGAGGAGCCGCTGGACGAACTGCGACTCGTCGTCTTCCGAGCCGGCGTCACTCATCGCGAACGACCGGTGATGGTGGCTCGCTTCGTCGGGCTCCGTCCCCCCCTCCTGTGCGCTTCGCCTTCGACTCGACGTGAGAACCGCTCATTATCAGAGATTGCGCGCACAGCGGCTAGTGTGTCCGTTTGGCACACGACAAGTCCGGCGTCGCCGCCGCTTCGAGGCGGCTAGCTGTCACCGTCCGGCTCGCCGACTTCGATCGGGACGCCGATCATGTTTCCCCACTCGGTCCAGGAGCCGTCGTAGTGTCGCACGTGTTCGTATCCGAGCAGCTCCTCGAGAACGAACCACGTGACCGACGACCGTTCCCCGATCCGGCAGTAGACGATCACGTCGTCGTCGGGGGTGACTCCCCGGGACTCGTACACGTCCGCGAGCTCCTCGCGCGACTTGAACAGGCCGTCGGGGCGGACGTTCTCGGCCCAGAACACGTTCGTCGCCCCGGGGATGTGCCCGCCCCGCATCGCTCCCTCGTCGCTGCCGGGCGGCTTCGTGACGTCGCCGCGGAACTCCTCGGGCAGACGGACGTCGACGAACTTCGCGTCGGTACCGATCGCCGCCCGCACGTCCGTGCGGGCGGCCCGCACCTCCGGCCTGGTCGGCGCGTCGGGCGCGTCTCCGTACGTCACGTCGGGGGGCGCGACCGACTCCGTCGTGGTCGGGTAGCCGTGTTCCGTCCAGTACTCGCGACCGCCGTCCATGATCCTGACGTCCGAATGGCCGTAGTGAGCGAGCTGCCAGTACAGGTGCGCCGCGAACCAGTTCCTGTTGTCCCCGTAGATGACGACGGTCGTCTCCTCGGTGATCCCCCGCGATTCGAGGAAGGCGGTCATCTCCGCCGGCGAGAGGATGTCGTGTACCTCCGCCGACCGGAGGTCGGTCCGCCAGTCGACGCCGACGGCGCCGGGCGCGTGACCCTCCTCGTAAAACGAGGCGTTGACGTCGACCTCGAGCAGCCGCATGTCGGTCGCGTCGGAGCCGAACCGGTCGTGCCGGGCGTGCACCCAGTCGGCGCTGACGAGTACGTCCGTCGGGTAGCGATCGCCAGTCGACGCGTCTGTCGGCCCTCGCTGATCTTCGTCGGTGGGGGTTTCGGCGGTCATGTTCGTTGGTCCGCGAATCGTTTCGCCAGCTCAGCGGTCGCGCGTCGGAGCCGGTACGACACCGTCGAGCGCGGCTCTTCGAGCTCCGTCGCGAGCTCGTCGAGCGTCACGGCCCGCGGCGTCTCGAAGTACCCCCGCTCGACCGCGAGCAGCAGGGTCTCGCGCTGCTTGGCGGGGACGTCCGGCCGGGAGAGCAGCTCGCTCTCCCAGTGGTCGACCTCGGTCAGGTGTTCGAACGAGAACGACAGCCCGTCGCCGAGCTTCGCGGACAGCGTGTCGTACAGCAGCCCGATCTTCGAGTCGTCCTGTACCAACACGCGCCACCGGACCGTATCGCCGGACCGCGTCTGCTCGAAGAGGACGCCCCCGTCGACGTACTTCGCCGCGATCAGCGGCACGGACTCGCAGTAGTCCACGTCGGAGACGTACGTGTACGTCACTCGCCGCCGCTGCTCGCGGGTCAACAGGCTCGTCGCGCGGTTCGAGCGACACTCCCGAGCGCTGATCGACTCGCGGTCGACGGACTCGTCCAAGAGCAGCTCGTCGACGGCGTCGAGGTCGGCCGCCTCGCCGGTCACCGATTCGAGCTTCCACAGCTCCGTGGGGTCGAGACACGAGTAAGTTGCCTCCGACTGGAGGGACTCCCGGTCGATGAACAGGTCGACGTACTCGTCGGCGCCGGGTTCGTACGTTATTGTAAACGTGAAGTCGTACATCTGACGGTGAACTCGTTCGTTGCTTCTGTCTCGGTTCGCGGTCTCCGCCTCGCGGTCGGGTTCGGCCGAGCGGTCGGGGCCGACCGCATTTCGCCGGGAAGTTGGCCCTCGACAACGCGTTTCATATGCGCCCGACGCACTTACGTTGTCTCGTATGGCACGGTCACGTTCGACTCGGGGAATCCCCACCGCGCTCCGAAGCCGTCTCCTGATACCCGCGCTCGTCGCGCTCGTCGCCGGAGTCGGGGGAGTCGCTTTCGGACTCGCCCACGACGACGCGGTCACCGCGCTGGGCGCGCTGTTGTTCCTGCCGAGCGCCGCGCTGCTGTTCGGTATCGTCGCCAAGCGCCACGGAATCGGACCGTTCAGCCCGTCCCGTCGGCGAGCGAGCTGACTCCCGGCGCGTCGCCGCCCGGTTGCTCCCGGTCCGCGGACCAGGGCGGGACGCCCTCCGGTCGTCTCCGTCCGTCCCCGCCTGAGCCACTTGGGGAGCGCTCGGCTCACGTCGCCTCCCGAACGCGCGCGGCGACGAGCCGGTCGACGTTGTACATGAACACGGCGACCGCGGCCAGTATCGTCGCGAAGTAGACGACGAGCTGGGGCGGACCGGACGCGGCGCCGCCCGCGACGGCCCCGCCGAACCCGACGGCGAGGAGCTCCGCCCACGTGATGAGCACGCGCGAGAGCAGCAGCGTTCCGACCGGCGACCGGCGACTCGGCGCGTTCGCCGCTGAGCCGTCGCTCATCTCAGTACGCCTCCTCGGCCGATACCGGTCCGCTGAACGCCGAGTACAGGACGGCGAAGTACGCGGCGATCAGCGGTAACAGCAGGGCCGCGCCGATCGACATGAGGTTCAGCGGTAACGTCGAGACGACGGCGTCACTCACCGTCGCCCCCGTCGCCGGGTCGATACGCGGGTACATGAGTGTCGCGACCACCGCGATCAGCCCGTACGTCAGTCCCGCGGCCGCCGCGAGCGCGGCGACGTTCGCCCCCCGTCGAAGCGCGACGGCGTAGCCCACGCCGAGCGCGACGGAGGCGGCGACCAGCGCGAGCACCGGGGGCGACAGCAGCGCGTCGACGCCGGCCGGGAGTCGGGTCACCAGGGCGCCGAGGGTCGCGACGACGGCGAGGAGGTACGCCGCGACGGCCCCGACTCCGATCCGCGTCACCGTTTCGGGAAGCGCGTCTCGGGCCTTCAGCCGGAGGAACGCGGCGCCGGAAACGACGGTCAGCGCCGTGACGGTGGCGCCCGCGACGACGCCGACGAGCGTGAACGACCGGGGAGTCCCGACGAGCCAGTTGCCCGCGAACGCGCCGAGGAGGAACGGCGCGAGGACGCTGCCGGCGACGAACGACCGTCCCCACCACCGCTGCCACCGCTCGTCGTGGCGCTGTTCGTACATCTCGGGCGCCAGCCCCCGGAGGATGAGGGCGCCGAGGATGCCGAACATCAGCAGGTAGTGCCGGCTGAACAGCCCCGCGTACACCGACGGGAAGGCGGCGAACAGCGCGCCGCCGAAGACGACGAGCCACACCTCGTTCCCGTCCCAAAACGGGCCGATCGCCGACAGCACCGCCTCGCGCGCCTCGTCTTCGCGAAGCGTCGCGAAGATCGCGCCGGCGCCGAAGTCGAAGCCGTCGAGGAACAGGAACGTCCCCAGGATCGCGAACACCAGCGCGAACCACAGATCCGGGAGCGGCAGGCCGAAAAGCGGGCCCGCCGCGAGCGCGTCGACGGCGTTAGTCATCGCCGGGCACCCCCGCGGGTTCGGCGTCGCGCTCGTCGGTAGCCCTCAGCGCGCTCGCGCTCGGCGGACCCTCTCGGATCACCCGCGCGACGACGTACGTGTACAGCGCGAGGATACCGGCGTAGACCCCGACGAACCCCGCGAGCGTGACCATCGCTTCCGTACCGGTGAGACCCGGAGAGACTCCCTCGCTCGTCTTCATCACGCCCTGGATCACCCAGGGCTGGCGGCCGACCTCCGTGACGACCCACCCGAGTTCGACCGCGACGATCCCGAGCAGACTGGACGCCATCAGCGACTTGTGGAGCAGTCCGTCCTCGAACAGCTCGCCCGTGTACCATCGGTAGCCGCCCCAGAACGCCAGGAGGATGAACCAAAAGCCCATTCCGACCATCGCGCGGAACGACCAGAACACGACGGCGACCGGCGGCGCCTCCGTGTCGAACGTGTTCAGTCCGCGTATCTCCGCGGTCGCGTCGCCCCCGCTGGCGAGCCAAGACGCGCCGCCCGGGATGCCGATGCCGAACAGCTCCTTCGCGCGGGGGTCGGTGAACTGGCTCAGGTCGGTCGGAATCGCGAAGATGTACTCCGGGACGTACGCCTCGGTGTCCCAGACCGCCTCCATGGCGGCGAACTTCTGTGGTTGCGTCTCGTAGACGTGACGCGCGTACAGGTCGCCCTGGAGCACCTGTAGCGGGGCCGTGATGAGCAGCGCGACCAGCGCGATCTTGAGCGTCTTCTGCCAGAAGACGACGTTCTCGGTCTGGTGCCCCCAGACGTGGTGTCGGTAGACGTAGTACGCGGAGACGCCGGCCATGAACAGCGCCACCGACTCGACGGCGGCGTTTTGCATGTGGACGTACATGTACCCGAACCGCGGGGTCAGGTACGCCGCGACCGGGTCGACGAGGTGGACCACCTGCTGTCCGTCCTCGGTGACGAGCTCGTAGCCGCGCGGCATCTGCATCCACGAGTTCGCGATGAGGATCCAGACGGCGGACAGCCACGTTCCGACGCCCACGGCGAGGCTGGACACCACGTACAGCCGGTCGGAGACGCGCTCGCGACCGAACACGAAGATGCCGAGGAACGTCGCCTCCAGCATGAACGCCATCATCCCCTCGATAGCGAGCGGGCCGCCGAACAGCTCTCCGGCGGTCGTCGAGAACGCCGCGAAGTTGGTTCCGAACTCGAACTCGAGGACGATCCCGGTGACCGTCCCGACGACGAACGAGATAGCGAAGATCTTGGTCCAGAAGCGCCGCAACTGCTCGTACACCGGATCGCCGCCCCGGACGTCCTTCCACGTGAAGTAGATCAGGAACGGAGCCAGCCCCATGCTCATCACCGGGAAGATGATGTGGACGATCGTCGTCAGGGCGAACTGGAATCGGCTTGCGAGTACTGGATCGATCATGTGGTGGTGAGTGGCCGGATCGGCGAGTCCCTTCGACGCGCGCCGCGGTCGATCGCTTCATCCGGTGCTGGGTACTCCTCCTCTATAACCCCGGAGTTGGCACAGGACAAGCGCCGCCGTCGCCCGGCCTCGAGCCGTCGAGGCCTCGACGAGGCGCCGCGGAAATTGTCCTGTGCCAACCCATTCCTTTGGGGGGCGAAGCGGTTACGGCCGCTCATGGGGACACGGCACGCCGTGCTGACGCTCGTCGCGCTCGTCACGCTGATAATGGCCGTCAGAGCGGTTATCGCCGGCCTCGCCGGCGACTTCGGGACGGTCGGTCGGCAGGTCGGCGTCGGCGGGATCGTCTTCGCGTTCGGCGTGGCGCTGTACCGGAACTGGGAGTCGGTCGGCTGACCCGGCGGCCGTCAGGACTCCTCCGCGGACTCGTCGCGTCCGTCTCCGTCGTCGGCCCGGCTCCCGCCGCGCAGCCGTTCGGCGACCCCGTGCCGAAGGCGATCGAGAGGCCGCGAACAGGCGCCGCACTCGGCGCAGCTAACGTCCGAGCAGGACGGCGAGACGCCACACCGCGGACACGAGAGCCCGTTTGCCGGGTCGAACTCGTACTCGCAGCGCGGACAGATCACGCGACCACCTCCAGCGCGGCGGCGACGACGCCGCCGACCGTGAACGCCGTGACCCAGGATCCGACCCACACGAGGAGTGCGCTCCGCGCGTCGCGCTCCCTGAGTATCACCGCCATCGTGAGGATACACGGGACGAACAGCGTGACGACGATCAGCCCAACGAAGGTCTGTGAGGCCGACAGCGCCGCGTCGGTCATTCCGGCGGCGGCGAAGTCTCGCCGGATCAGCCCCAAGACGAGCACCTGACCGAACGACGCCGGTAAGCCGAGCGCCGCGGTCAGCGGCCGAAGGACCTCGACTATCGCGTCCAGCGCCCCGACGTAGTCGAGCGTCGACACCGCCGCCGCGGTCGCTCCGAACAGGGGGGCCGCCTCCCCGAGGAACGCGGCGCTCCGGTTTGCCGTCTTCCGAGCGACGTTCCTCGGACGAGGGACGCGCAGTCGCGGCAACTGCTCGATCAGCGGGTCCTGTCGGCCGGGGAGCGCCCGGTCAAGGAAGACGCCGGCGACGCCGAGGACCCCGAGCAGCACCGCGAGGTAGCCGCCCCACCAGGCGACTCCGAGTCCGGCCAGCAGCCCGATGATGACGCCGATCTGCGCCGAGCAGGGGATCGCGAGCCCCAGCAGCGCCGTCGTGATGAGCCGCTCCCGACGCGACCCCACCATCCGTGTCGAGATGACCGCCATCGTCACGCATCCCACGCCGACGATAAGCGGGACGACCGCGCGGCCGTTGAGCCCGATCCGGTTGAGCCCCCTGTCGGTCAAGACGGCCAGCCGCGGCAGGACGCCGGCGTCCTCGAGCGTCCCGACCACGAGGTAGAACGCGATCACGAGCGGGAGCAGGACGCCGAGAACGTACTGGACGGTGATGGTCAGCAGCCCCAAGTTGTCGTTGACGAGCAGGAACTCGACGGGGGCGGCCCACTGGCTTGCCGGGAGAAGGTCCGCGACGGCCGCCTCGACCGCGGGGTTGTAGTACCGACCGAACAGTACCTCCTCCGCGTAGCCGACGACCCGCTGCGCGACGACCACCCCCATGAAATAGAATACCGCGACGAGGAGTCCGACCGCGATCGGGACCCCGGTCACCGGCCGCATCAACAGATCGCCGATCCGCTGCCCGGCGACCCGCCCGGAGCCGGCGTCCCGTTCCACCGAGTCGACGATCGACCGGACCCGGTTCCGGCGCTCGCGGTACACCGCCTCTCGATCTCCGACGCCGCTGAGCGGCCCGTCTCCCCCGTCGGCCACGAGGTCGCAGGCACCGACGCGACGGGCCGTTGGCTCGTCTCCCTCGACGAGGAGTGTCTTCTCCGCCCGGCCGGCCTCGACCGCGTCGGGGAGCGCGTCGTAGTGCGAGTCGACGGGCGTCGACTCGGGGGCGGACGCCTCCGGGACCCGCTCCCGGAGTTCGTCGACGCCCGACCCGGTGACGGCGACGGTCGGCACGACCGGGACGCCGAGGGCCGCCTCCAAGGAGCCGACGTCGACCTCGACGCCGTCCGCCTCGAGTTCGTCCATCATGTTCAACGCGACGACCGTCGGAACGCCCATGTCCAGCAGCTGTAGGGTCACGAACAGGTCCCGGTCGAGCTGCGTGGCGTCGACGACGTTCACGACCGCGTCCGCCTCGAGGACGGCCTCTCGGGTGACCCGCTCCGCCTCGGAGAACGACGAGATACCGTGGACCCCGGGGGTGTCGATCAGGCGAGTCGAGCCGACGGTCACCGCGGCCGTCTCGACCGTGGTGCCGGGGTAGTTCGAGACGTCGGCGTACTCGGCCGTGAGACTGCCGAAAAGCACGCTCTTTCCCGCGTTCGGGGCCCCCCACTAGCGCTACGTTCGCCTCGGTGTCGCCGGGACCGAACTCGTCTCCCGTCTCGCCGTTCGCCCCCTCCTCGTTCGCCGGCCCTCCGTTCGCCGTCATCGTTGTTCGCCGTGGCGCCCCGCTCGCTCGACGGTGACCTCCCGGGCGAGCGGCCGCCCCAGCGCAACCTCCGTCCCGCGACGCCGCACGACGACCGGCCCGTTACGGATCCGTCGGTGACACTTGACGCGGCCGTCGAGGAGGCCCAGCCGCAGCAATCGGGCGCGCGACTCGTCGTCCGGTACGTCGATCAGTTCGATCCACTCGTTCGCCGGGACGTCGACCAGCGCGGCCACCATTTAGGCGTACCTAAAACCACGCCCGTATTGGGCGACACGCCGCATTATGTGGATTTATATAAGCGTCTCGCGGCTGGTAACCTCCCGTCAAGCAAGCCGTGAGTCCAGCTCGTCGTGGCCGCCGCCTTCGCACCGCGGAGCGCTTCGAGAGAGCTGACGGCCGCCGGCGCCCACCGCGACGAACGGCCCGTCGACCGACATCTCGTCGCCGTCCCGCGTGACGACGGTCTCGAGGATATCATCGCCGGCGAGACGGTCGAGGTCGTCGGAGGCACCCGGAGTCTCCGCGCACGCTGCCCGCTCGCGGTGCGGAGGCTCTCGGGGACGGAGCGAGAGCGAAAAAGCGGACGGCGACGCGCCGACCCGCCTACTGCGGGCTCGGGCTGGACGGGCCGGAGACGTTGCCGTCCTTCAGCGCAGAGCCGGTGATCGACTTCAGACGGGCGACGAGCGAGTCCTTCTCGGGCTCGCCCTCCAGGGCGATGTCGAGGACCTCGCTGATGTGCGAGACCGGGATGATCTCGATCATCTCCTTGTACTCGTCTTCGATCATCACGTCCTGCTCGTTGGCCGCCGGGATGATGACCCGGTCGCAGCCGGCCTTCGCGGCCGCCTCGATCTTGTGGGTCACCCCGCCGACGGGGAGCACGTCGCCGCGGACCGACAGCGAGCCGGTCATCGCGAGGCTCTGGTCGACGCCGACGTTCTCCAGCGCGGAGATGACGGCGGTCGCGACCGTGATGGACGCGGAGTCGCCGTCGACGCCCTGCTGACCGGTCTGGATGAACTGGATGTGGATGTCCTTCTCAGAGATGTTCTCGTCGGAGAACTTCTTGATGATCGCCGAGACGTTCTGGACGGACTCCTCGGCCATCTCCTTGAGCTGGCCGGTGGCGATCACCTGGCCGCCGCCCTGCGTCGGCGTCACCTCGGCCATCACCGGGAGCATGATCCCGGAGTCTTCGCCCATCACGGCGAGGCCGTTGACCCGACCGGTGACGTAGCCGTCGGAGACCTGAAGCTCGTAGTCCTTCCGGCGCTCGATGTAGTCGTCGGCGAGCTGCTGCTCGATGGACCGCGAGCGGCCCTTCGCCTGAAGGACGTGCTCGCGGGTCGTGACGTCGGCGTCCTCGCCGCGGGCGATGTCGCCCGCGACCCGGACCATCCCGCCGAGGTTCCGCATCTTCAGCGTGAGGTGGCCCTTCCGGCCGGAGCGCCGCTTGGCCTCGAGGATTATCTCCTCGACGGCCTCGGCGGAGAACTCCGGCAGGCGCCCGTCCTTCGCGACCTCCTGGGCGATGAAGCGCACGTACTTCCGGCGCATCTCCGGGGTGTCCTCGATGGTGTCCTCCATGTACACCTCGTAGCCGTACCCCTTGATACGGCTCCGGAGCGCCGGGTGCATGTTCTCCATCGCGTCGAGGTTCCCGGCCGCGATCATGACGAAGTCGGTCGGGACGGGCTCGGTCTGGACCATCGCGCCCGAGGAGCGCTCGGACTGGCCCGTGATCGAGAACTCGCCCTCCTGGATCGCCGTCATGAGGTGCTGCTGGCTGCGGATGTCCAGCGTGTTGATCTCGTCGATGAACAGCACGCCCTTGTTCGCCTTGTGGATGGCCCCGGCCTCGACGCGGTCGTGGCTGGGCGTCTCCATCCCGCCGGACTGGAACGGGTCGTGCCGGACGTCGCCGAGCAGTGCGCCGGCGTGCGCGCCGGTCGCGTCGCGGAACGGCGCGGTCTTCGTGTCGCCGTTGTTCACCAGCAGGTTCGGGATCATCGCGTCCGACCCGCGGTTCAGGTAGCGGAAGACGAGGTAGACCACGCCGGCCGCGATGATGCCCACGAGGATCTGGCCGACGATGATGAGCGCGTAGCCCAACACGACGGCGATGATGATCCACATGAGGAGCGACCGCATCTGGTTGCGCTTGCGCGCCTCCTCGCGGTGCGCCTCGACGATCTGGTCGCCCTTGCCGGCCGGCACGGTGCGGACCTTCGGCTTGTTGCCGTCGTCGGGGTTGTGATACACCAGCACGTCCTGAAGCTCCTCTTTGGGGAGGAGTTCGGACATCGCCTTCGCGAGCATCGACTTCCCGGTCCCGGGCGAGCCGATCATCATCACGTGGCGGCGCTGTTTGGCCGCCTTGATGATCACGTCGCGGGCGTGTTCCTGCCCGATGACCTGGTCGACGAGCCGGTCGGGGATCTCGATTTCGGCGGTCGTGTCGACGTTGAGTCCGCCGAGCAGGTCGTCTTCGTCCGGGTCTTCGTCTATTTCGGCGCCCTCGACCTCGACGGTGCTGCCGAGATCGTCTATCCCGCCGTCGTCGGCGGGGCCGGCCCCGTCGCCGTTCCGGTCCCCCTCGGGACCGTCGACGATCTCGGTCTCGTCGAACCCGTCGCCCTCGTCGACGACGATACCGTCGTCCCAGGGGTCGTCCGCGTCGTCGGGGTCGTCGGCCGACTCCCCGCCGGAGTCCGCGGCCGTGTCCCCCTCGACGCCGGGCTCTCTCGCCGAACCGTCGTCGGGCTCGGGGTCGCCGCGCGTGGCGTCCTCGCCGTTCCCCGTCGGGCTCGAGTCGTCGACGTCGCCGTGAGGCGGGTCGTCGGGGTCGTCGGCCGTCGGGTCGTTCGTGTCCTTCTCGTTGCTCATAGAATCGGGTGTCGCTGTTGAAAACGACGGGTCGGCTACTGATATACTTTCTCCCCCCGGACCCCTCAGCATGGGCGCAGTAAAACCCATCTAGAAGGCTTTTACCCCCAGATATCGGCGTCAGGCCGTTCCCGCGGGGTTTATAAATGGCGGCCACGCTACGTGAACTCATGCGGGGGTTCTACATCGGCCGGTATCAGCCCTTCCACCACGGCCACCGGCACATGATCGAAGAGATCGCGGCGGAGGTCGACGAGCTCGTCTTGGGGATCGGCTCCGCCGGCGACTCTCACACCACGAGAAACCCCTTCACGGCCGGCGAGCGCGTGATGATGGTGACGAAGGCCGTCGAGGGGCTCGACGCCACCACCTACGTCGTCCCCATCGAGGACCTCGACCGCAACTCCGTCTGGGTGAGCCACGTCCAGAGCATGACCCCGCGGTTCGACGTGGCGTACTCGAACAACCCCCTCGTGGTCCGGCTGTTCGAGGAGGCCGGCGTCGAGGTGCGCCAGTCGCCGATGTTCCGGCGCGACGTGTTGGAAGGGACCGAGCTCCGCGAGCGGATGATCCGCGGCCGCGACTGGACCGACCTCGTCCCTGACGCCGTCGTCGACGTGATCCGCGAGGTCGACGGCGTCAAGCGCATCCGCCGGATCGCCGAGACCGACGCGAACGGCGACGAGCCCTCCGACGCCTGAGCCGCCCGTCGTGACGCCCGCCGCGACGACCGGCCCGTTCGTTTTAACCGATCCCCGCCCGCGGGTACGGATATGATCACGCTCACCTCTGACTTCGGTTCGCCGTATCCCGCCGCGATGAAGGGAGTGATCCGCCGCCACACGCGCGCCGAACTGATCGACGTCGCCCACGACCTGCCCCGCGGCGACCCGCGTGCGGCCGCCTTCTGGCTCCGGTTCGTGCTCCCGGAGTTCCCGCCGGCGGTCCACTGCGCCGTCGTCGACCCCGGCGTCGGCACCGATCGCGACGCGCTCGTCGTCCGGGCCGGCGCCCACGTCATCGTCGCGCCGGACAACGGCCTCGCCATGCCGCCGGCCCGGGCGCTGGCGGGCGACGACGAGGACGTCGAAGTCCGGACGATAGCGGTCGACGACCCGGCGAGCGCGACGTTCCACGGCCGCGACGTGTTCGCCCCGACGGCGGCCCGCGTCCGCGTGGCGCTCGACGAGGCCGGAGCGGCCGAGACGGGGCCCGCCACGGACCCCGAGGCGGTCGCCGACGCGCTCGCGTCGATGGACGACCTCTCGCCCGCGAGCGACCCCGTCGACATCGTCTTCCCGGAGCCGTCCGTCGAGCGCGAGAACGGCGACGTGGTCGCCGTCGACGGCGAGGTACTCGCGATCGATCGGTTCGGGAACGTCGTCACCAACGTCCCCGGCGACCTGGTCCGCGGCCGGGACTGGGTCCGCGTCGACGGCGACCTGACGCCGGTCGCGGAGACGTTCGGCGCCGTCGACCCCGGGGAGCGGCTCGTCACGGTCGGGAGCCACGGCTACGTGGAGTGCGACGTAAACGACGGCCGCGGGGACGGCGCCTTCGACCTGCGGCCCGGCGACTCGGTGCGGCTCGTCCCCGACAACGTCAGCCTGTGAGCGTCGGGGGGCCAGCCGGCCTCACAGCTCGACGCCGGACGGGATGAGGCTCTCGCTGCGGAGGAGGTTCCCCTCGTGGTCGTACACGAGGAACGTGTCTTTGTCGTAGTCGACGAGGCGGTCGCCGTCGATGTCGATCTCGATCCGGTACCGAGCGTCCCCGTCGTCGGTGGCGTTGCGCGCGGCGTGGATGAAGGGGAGCACGTCCGTCGCCGTCTCGTTGAGTTCGAGGACGAAGTCGCCGGTGTACCGGTTGGTGACCCCGACGACGCCCTCCGGGTCGTCCGCCTCGCCCAGCGGCTCTCGAAGCCGGAACGCGACGTCTATCTGGTCGGCGCCGAGCAGGTCGTCGTCCCCGACTGCGCCGTCGCTCTCGCCGCCCGAGAGCCGGTCGCGGAGCAGTTCCTCCGGTCCGTGGAAGTCGATCCGCACCAGCGGAGGCGACCGGGAACCGGCGCCGTCGGCGACGCCCTCAACGGTCAGATCGAAGTAGTCACGCCGCATTTCCTGTCGGTTGCTTTGCGGCCCGGCCGTATCAACGTAACGGGCGGATCAGCGCCACAGGCTCGCCGCGACCGGACGTTCGCACCGAGTGGGCCCCGGCGGAGCCGCCGGCCTCGCCGCGACCGCGCTCCGCTGCCGGCGGTCGCCTCCGATGTCGTGCGTGATAATCGCTGGGGGTAATTTAAACTCCCCCGGCCTCTAGGACCTCGTATCAATGGCGAGTGACGCCGGCGGAAGCGACCTCGGCGACCGCATCGAGGCCTTCCAGCGGCGCCTCTCACGCACGTGGGAGGTGATCCGGGGATCCACGCTCGACGTCCGGCCGTTCCGGCCGGGCGAGGACGGCCCGCTCGCGTCGTTCGTGGTCCCCGAGGACGAACGCGAGGTGGACCGGTACTGGGTGAACGCCCCGTACGCCTACGTCGTCATCACCTACGACGAGGCCGAGAGCGAACACCGCTACTACGCGGTCGAACCCGAACTCGACGCCGTCGAGCGCGACCTGCTCGACCGCGTCGTCGACGACATCCGCGACCCCCTCCTGTACCGCGAGGGGACCGGCAAGACCGACGAGGAGACGCTCCGCTCGGAGTTGAAGGCGCTGTTGGAGGGATACGGCTTCGAGGCCGGGATGGACACCTTCCACGCGCTCGCGTACTACCTCTACCGCGACTTCCGCGGCTACGGCAAGGTCGACCCGCTCCTCAACGACCGCCACATCGAGGACGTCTCCTGTGACGGGTACGACCTCCCCATCTTCGTCTACCACGACGACTACACCGACATCGAGACGAACGTCTCGTTCGGCCAGGAGGCGCTCGACAGCTACGTGATCCGCCTCGCCCAGCAGTCCGGCCGCCACGTCTCCGTCGGCGACCCCATCGTCGAGACCACCCTTCCCGACGGGTCGCGCGCGGAGCTCGCGCTCGGCGAGGAGGTGACTCCCCGCGGTTCGGCGTTCACCATCCGCCAGTACGCCGAGGACCCGTTCACGCCGGTCGACCTCGTGGAGTACGGGACCTTCTCCGTCGAGCAGATGGCGTACTTCTGGCTCTGTATCGAGCACAACAAGAGCCTCATCTTCGCCGGCGGCACCGCCTCCGGGAAGACCACCTCGATGAACGCGGTGTCGATGTTCGTCCCGCCGCGCGCGAAGGTGCTGACCATCGAGGACACCCGCGAGCTCTCCTTATACCACGACAACTGGCTCTCGGCGGTCACCCGCGAGCGCCGGTACGAGGGGACGGACATCGACATGTACGACCTCCTGCGCTCCGCGCTGCGCCACCGGCCGGAGTACATCATCGTCGGCGAGGTGCGCGGCGAGGAGGCGATCACACTGTTCCAGGCGATGAACACGGGCCACACCACCTTCTCGACGATGCACGCGGACTCGATCGAGACGGTGATCAACCGGCTCGAGAACGAGCCGATCAACGTCCCGCGCGCCATGGTCCAGTCGCTGGACATGCTCTCGGTCCAGACGCTCACCCGCTCCGGGGACGAGCGCGTGCGCCGGGCCAAGACGATCGGCGAGATCGGTGGCATCGACCAGCGAACCGGCGAGCTCGACTACTCCTCGGCGTTCGAGTGGCGGCCGGAGTCGGACACGTTCCGCCGGAACGACTCGTCGCTGATGGAGGAGATCGCCGACGAGCGCGGCTGGTCGCGGTCGGAGCTGCTCCGCGAGGTCCGCCGCCGCGAGCGCTTCCTCGAACTGCTCTCGGGGCTGGGAATCAACGACTACCGCACGTTCACCGCCCTCGTCAACGAGTACTACGCCGACCCGGAGACGGTGATGGACCGGCTCGACGAGCGCGCCGCCGCGGCCGAGGGCGTCGACGCCGACGAACTCGCCGCGGACGACGACCTCGCCGCGGGCGGGCGAGCGGCCGACCCCACGGGCGGATGATCGAGTACCTCCCGCTCGCCGCCGCGGTCGCGGCCTGTCTCGCGCTCGCGCTGCCGCTCGTCGACGAGCGCGCCGACCTGCTCGTCACCCGCGCCGCGCTGTTGGCGTTCGGCGACTACGTCGGCGAGGACGAGAGCCGGCGGCGGGCCCAGCGCGACCGGATGCGCGCGGCCCACGTCGCCGGCACCACCCACCGCGTGTACGCGTCGCGGACCCTGCTGTACGCCGCCGTCCTCGGGGTCGCCGGCAGCGTCATCGGCGTGTACGGGGCCGCGGGACTGCTCGCCGCGCTCGACGTCGGCGAGGCCGCGATCCGCGCGGCGCTCCCGCCCCAACTCGGGTTCGTCGCGGTCGTGGCGCGGCTCGCGGACCTCGGGCTCGGCCGACTGTTCCTCCTGCTCGCGACGGTGTCCGCGACGGTCGGGTCGGGGCTCGCGATCGGCGCGTACCTCGCGCGGTGGGAGCTGCTCGACCAGCGCGCCCACGCTCGCGCGGCCGAGATAGACGCCACCCTGCCGCGGACGGTCGCGTTCATGTACGCGCTCTCGCGGTCGGGCATGGCGTTCCCGCGGGTGATGGACACGCTCGCGGAGAACGAGGCAGTGTACGGCGAGGCGGCGACCGAGCTGTCGGTCGCGGTCCGCGATATGAACGCCTTCGGAACCGACGCGCTCACCGCGCTCCAGCGGATCGCTCGCCGGACGCCGAGCGACGACGTGGCCGACTTCGCCGAGAACCTCGCCTCGGTGCTCGGCACCGGACAGCCGGTCTCGACGTTCCTCAACGAGCAGTACGAGCGGTACCAACAGGAGGCGGAGGCGAAACAGGAGCAGTACTTGGAACTGCTCTCGACGTTCGCCGAGGCGTACGTCACGGCGCTGGTCGCCGGACCGCTGTTTTTCATCACGATCCTCGTCGTCATCGGGCTCGTCTTGGAGGACACGCTGCCGCTGTTGCGCGTCGTGGTCTACGTCGGAGTGCCGCTGGCGACGTTCGGGTTCGTCGTCTACGTCGACAGCGTCACGCAGGGCGTCGGCGGGACCGAGACGGTCGCGGAGTCGTCGCTGGCGGACCCGAACACGCCGTCCGTCGACGGGGTGCGCCACGCGAGCGACGAGCCCGGCGACCGCGGCGCGTCCCCGCGCTTCGACGGCGGGACGGCGACCGGAGGCGGCTCGGACCCCGCGGACCGCTGGGCCGAGAGCCGCGAGCGCCTCCGGATTTACGACAGCCTCCGGCGCGCCCGGGGGTTGATCGAGTCGCCGGTCGAGACCGTGCTTGCCTCGCCGCGCACGGTGCTGCTCGTCGCGCTGCCGGCCGCGGTCGTCGGGCTGCTCGTGTTCGCGTTCCCGATCACCCTCGGGACGCCGGTCGAGATGGTCGACCAGATCGACGGCCCCGTCGTCACCGCGACCGCGTTCGTCCTCGCGACCTACGCGGTCGCCTACGAGTTCCGGAAGCGGCGTGTCCGGCGCATCGAGTCCGCCGTGCCCGACTTCCTCGACCGGTTCGCCAGCGTCAACGAGGCGGGGACCTCGGTGATCGGCAGCGTCCGCCGGGTCGCCGACTCGAACCTGGAGGCGCTGACGGCGGACCTCGGTCGAACCCGTCGCGACATCGAGTGGGGCGCGGACGTCTCGACCGCGCTGCGCCGTCTCGAACGGCGGGTCCGGTCGCCGATGATGTCCCGGGCGGTCGCGCTCGTCACCAACGCGGTCCGGGCGAGCGGCGACATCGGGCCCGTCCTCCGGATCGCCGCCGACGAGTCGCGAGCGACGTGGGCGCTCCGGCGAGAGCGCAGACAAGTGATGCTGACGTACCTCATCGTCATCTACATCTCCTTTCTGGTCTTCCTCGGGATCATCGCGGCGCTCTCGGTGTCGTTCATCCCGGCCATCGAGGCGGCCGGCGTCCCGGGTACCGGCGGCGGCCTGCCGGAAACCGGCGGCAGCGTCCCCTCCGCTCCCGGCGGGATCACCGACGGGATCGGCGACATCGACGTGGCGGCCTACGAGCAGCTGTTCTTCCACGCCGCGTCGATTCAGGCGATCTGCTCCGGGCTCGTCGCGGGACAGCTCGGCGAGGGGTCGGTGCGCGACGGCGCGAAACACGTCGTGGTGCTGCTCTCGCTCACGCTCGTCGCGTTCGTCGCGATCGGACTGGTGTGAGTCGCTCGGCGCGCTGCTCGACGAGGCGGTCGCCCGCGCTCGCGAGATCGGTTTTCGGCGTGAGATCAGGAGTCGCGGCCCGAGGCCGCACGAGCTAAACCCGTCGCGGTCGAGCGATGCGTATGAGCCCGGAACCGACGGAACATTCCGACACGACGGGCGATCCACAGGCGACCTACGACCGCATCGCGGCGCACTTCTCGAAGACGCGGGAGTACGCGTGGCCCGAGGTCGAGTCGTTTCTGGAGGGGCGCTCGGCCGACCGCGCTCTCGATCTGGGCTGCGGGAACGGTCGGCACACGGAGGCGCTCGCGGAGCGCGCCGAGAGCGTCGTCGGCGTCGACCTCAGTCGCGGGCTGCTCGACGAGGCGGTCGCCCGCGCTCGCGAGCGGGGATTCGCGGACGCGGCCGGCTTCGTCCACGGCGACGCGTCGGCGCTGCCGGTCCGCGATAACGCGGCCGGACTGGCTGTGTACGTCGCCACCCTCCACCACCTCGCGCCCCGGAGCGCCCGCGTCGAGAGCCTCGACGAACTGGCTCGGGTCCTCGCTCCGGGCGGAGTCGCGCTCGTCAGCGCGTGGAGCACGGCACACGACCGCTTCGACCGCGACGAGGGGTTCGACACGACCGTCGACTGGACGCTGCCGGGCGGGGAGACGGTTCCGCGGTACTATCACATCTACTCGCCCGGCGAGTTCGAGTCGGATCTCGCCGAAAGCGCACTCGAAACGTGCCAGATAGACGTTTCGAGCGGGAACTGCTACGCGACGGTGTCCGTCCCGAACCACTGATTATCAGATCCGATACCGACGTGCATGGATTAAAGAACCCGTGCCGACCGCGTTGTGGTAATGGCCGACACTTTCCTCGAACGAACCCTCCGCCGGATAGCCCCCGGCGCGGTGACGCGGAGCTACCTCGCGAAGTTCATCGTCGCTCTCGTCGTCGTCGTGCTCGCCATCGGCGCCGTCGGTGCCGTCACGTACGCGGAGACGACGGACCAGCTCGAATCCAACGCGCAAAACGAGTACTCGGCCACGGCCGAGCTGAGCGCCCTCGAACTCGACGGCTGGTCGACGGAGCGCCGCGCGGCCGCCGCCGACATCGCCGACAACAACGTGTACACGCGCGACTCCTCCGACCCGGTCTCCGTCTATCTCTCCTCTCAGTTCTCCCGCACGAACTCCGAGACGGTCGCGCTCCACCACGTCGATCGGAAGACGGGAACCGTCTTGGCCTCGGCGTTCGACGACGACCGGGAAGCCGCGAACGAGACCGACGGCGGCGAGACCGTCACCGAGCAGCCGTGGTTCGACGACGGACTGTTGTTCGGCGATCAGGTGTACGTCTCGCCCGCCTACGAGGTCGACGGCGAGCGTCGGGTCGCGTACGTGGCCGGAACGCCGCGGCGCGACTACCTCGTCATGGAGGTCGCGCTCGCGCCGGTCGTCGAAGACCTCCGCCAGCCGACCGCGGGCTCGTTCACCACCATCGTCCAGCCGAACGGTGAGATCGCGGCCAGCGACAACGACCAGATCGCCGGCGAACGGTACGACAACGAGACGCGGGCGGCCCTGTTCGGCGAGGAACGCTCCGTCGGCTTCCTCTCGTCCGCGACGTTCGGCTTCGCCGGCGACGGCGAGTACCTCGTCGCGTACGCGCCGACGGAGACCGAAGACTGGTACGTGGCGACGCACGTCCCGCTCTCGGAGGCGTACGCGCTCTCCGGGATGATCGGCCGGAACCTCCTCCTCATCATCGGGGTCGCGATCGTCGGGCTCGGCGTGATCGGCGCGACGCTCGGCCGCGGCACCGTCGCCGAACTGAACCAGCTCCGGTCGCGGGCGTCGGCGCTGGCCGACGGCGACCTCGACGTCGACTTCGACACGAACCGGCGCGACGAGTTCGGCGACCTCTCGGACGCGTTCGCGACCATGCGCGACTCCCTCCGCGACCAGATCCAGTCGGCCGAGACCCAGCGGGAGCGCGCCGAGGCGGCGAAAGCGGAGAGCGAGGCCTTCGCCGACCAGTTAGAGGCGCGCGCGAACGACTTCGGCGAGACGATGGCCGCCTGCGCCGACGGCGACCTGACCGCCCGGCTCCACGCCGAGCCCGACGACCCCGACGCGCTCCACTCGATCGCCGAGGAGTTCAACGCCGCCATGGACGAGCTGGAGGCCGCGATCGCCGAGGTCGACGCGTTCGCCGTCGAGGTGGCAGACCGGAGCGACGCGGTGACCGACGGCACCGACGAGGCCGCGGCCGCCGGCCGCGAGACGAGCGACGCGGTCGACGAGATATCCTCCGGCGCGGAGCGACAGAGCCGCCAGCTGGCCGAGGTGGCCGGCGAGATGGAGGACATGTCGGCGACCGTCGAGGAGGTCGCCGCGTCGGCCGACGAGGTCGCGACCACCTCTCAGCAGGCCGACGCGCTCACCGCCGACGGCCGCGAGGCCGCGGTCGACGCCGTCGAGGAACTCCACGCGATCGAGGAGCGCTCCGAGTCCGCCGCCGAGACGATCGAGCGCCTCGAAGCCGAGATGGCGGAGGTCGACGAGATCGTCGAGACGATCTCGGAGATCGCCGACCAGACGAACCTGCTCGCCCTGAACGCCTCGATCGAGGCCGCTCGCGCCGGCGAGGCGGGCTCCGGCTTCGCGGTCGTCGCGGAGGAGGTCAAGTCGCTCGCCGAGGAGACACAGGAGTCCGCCGCCGAGGTGGAGTCGCTAATCGACGGCCTCCGCGAGCGCACCGACGAGAGCGTCGACGAGATGACCGCCATCCGCGAGGGAGTCGACGACGGCGTCGCGGTCGTCGAGGACGCGGAGGACGCGCTCGCGGAGGTCGCCGACCGCGTGAGCGAGGCCGACGACGGCGTTCAGGAGATCTCCGGCGCGATGGACGCGCAGGCGGCGTCGGTCAACGAGGTGACCGGTGCGGTCGACGACCTCGCGGGCGTGAGCCAACAGACGACCGCCGAGGCGACGACCGTCGCCTCCGCGGCCGAGCAGCAGGCCGCAACGCTCGGCGAGGTCTCCGAGCAGGCCCACGACCTCCACGAGCGCGCCCGGGACCTGCGGGAGATGACCGAGGGGTTCGAGGTCGACGTCGACGGGGGCGGAGCGATCGAGTCCGGCACCGCGGACGCCGGTTCGGCGACTGACACGGTCGCCGACGGGACACCGGCGGTGAGCGATTCGGCGGCGACGAGCGACGCGAGCGAAGCGACCGAGGAGAGCGACTCGACAGACCCGGTCGAAACGACTGACGGGGGCGACTCAACTGACTCGGCCGAAGTGACCGCCGAGACCGAGTCGGCGTTCTCGTTCGGTGACGACGAGGAGTCGTCCGACGCCGCCCCCGCCAGCACCGACGGCGGCACCGCTCACGGAGCTGGAGAGTCAGGCGAGCCGCACGCCGACGACTCGGCGTAGCCGGAGACGGCTCTCAGCGAACGTCAGAACGAAGGAAAGTGGTCGTCGTCGCCCGCGGCGACGAGCACTACTGGTCGCGTCGCGGCTGGATACCTCGCTTCTCAGTCCGCCATCGTCTCGTGGCTGACGCCCCGTTCCTCCGGGAGCGGCGCCACGAACCGGTAGGCCGCGTACAGCCCGAGCACCGCGAGGCCGGCCAGCACGAAGCCGGTCCGGATCTCCGGGCTGATCAGCGGCATCGCGGTCACCTCGCCCGCCTCGTTCGTTATCGGGGCCGGGGCGAACGGTTTGCCGGTGAACGTCTCGACTAGTCCGAGGACCACGATGCCGAACAGCATCAGTCCCGCGCTCAACGCCCGTGCCGCCTTGTCAATGGTGTCTGTCATACTGAATCACCTCTTAACCGAGCAGGTACCGCAGCTTGGGGTTCTGCTTGACGAGCGCCGTCTGTTCGATGAGCGCGTCGAGACCGTAGTACCGACCGGCCGCGAGCACGATCACGGTCAGGAACAACAGCAGACCCATCAGGTCGCTGTTGACGACGCCGTGACCGAAGCCTGCGTTCCCGACCCAGAACAGGCTCATGAAGATGACCCCGCCGAACGCGGCCAGCCGGGTGAACGCACCCGCGATCAGCGCGAGGCCGATGAGCGTCTCGAACAGCGGCACGCCGGGCTCGATGAGCCACGCGAGGTTGTTTCCCATCCAGACGGGGATGCCGCCCAGCGCGGTGCCGGTCATGCCCTTCATGTACGCCGGCCCGTAGGTGAACGCGAACCCGTTCTCGATGATCTTGGTGACTCCGGCGTGGAAGAACCACCACCCGGTGACGACGCGCAGGAACGCGATCCAGTAGGTCGCCCAGGGGCCTTCCAGCGCGAACTCGGTCTCGCCGACCAGCGGATTGCTTGTTTGGTATGACATCGGTCTCACCTCACGGGTGTAGGTTGAATGGCTATACACATATGTACCGAACACGCTTCCTAGCCGCTGAAAAGCCTTCTAAGGCGCTGGGAGACGCCCGCAGTATCGTGGTTCTTTAAGTGCGATCCAGCCAGCGTGACCGCTCACGGCCGATCGAGTCGGCTGAACACGGAACGCTTATGAAAGTCGTTCCGCCTACGTGTAGGTGCGTCATCGACCGACGCGAGCGCCGGTGGTCTAGTGGTAGGACCTGAGCCTTCCAAGCTCATGGCCCGGGTTCAAATCCCGGCCGGCGCACTCCCTACGGTCGTGCGCCGGCCGTACTCCCACTCGCTCGCTGCGCTCGCTTGCGGGAGTCCCGGCCGGCGCTTATCTGAATGATCTAGCGGATTAGAGGAATCTTCACCACTCTCCGTGAAATTCAACAGTGAAATCGTAATGGGCGATGAGACGGCTAATCTCTCGTTGCTTCTGTGTCGAACTCAGATTAGTCTCTAAGTAGTATCCACCTGCTACTTTCCGAGGTTGAACCATTTCTGACTCACTAGTCGAGGTTTCATCATGTATAATCGGTCGCGTTCGACCGGGAATATACGGAAGTTCGCTGAGCTTCGAAATTAGTGAATACTCGCTCGCTAGGTAATCGACTGCTTTTACGAATGCCTCGGTCTGTCTGTCGCCATAGAATTCAGCGATTGGACTGTTCCCGTCCAAGAACACGATCCGATACGCAGCATTACTGGAATCTTCTAGCTCGGTATGTGATTTTCCTACTGTCTCTTCTGACTCCGGGTCGTGGGATTCACTATTACCCGTATCAATCTCATGTTCTATATCTGCGATCAGTCGGTCAATGAGCTCTTTTGATTGCGACTCGGCCAGCGGCGCGATCGATCCGAACACGCTCTGAGTGAGGACTTCGACCAAATTTCCTGCGAGGTTATCTTTCTGTGTCTTGAGTTTGTCCTGAGCCTGCCGAAGCTCGTTTATCCGTTCGAGTTTCTCCCGCCCCTCTCCGGATTCAATATCATCTTTCGTGTATGCTTCGAGTAACGTAGATCGCTCAGTCAGCATCTCCAAGTCAGCAATTCCGACACGGCTGATACTCACTTCGGAACCCAAGACCCGCCGTTGAAAAAACCGATACTCCTCCGCATTCGTGAGAATACCGTAGTTGACGTTCTTATTGGACATATACGACGACAGTTGTTCCTCATGATCGTCGTTTAGCGGTGTGTCGACTCCCTTTGCTTCTAGGAATGCAACCGGCGTTCCCTCCAAAACGAGGGCATAATCGACCTTATACGTTTGACCAAATGCTTCAACCGAATACTCTAGCTGTGTATTCTCCGGAATTTCCCAACCAAGGAGTGTGAGAAAATTCTGAAGGATCGCGGCTTTCGTATTGGCTTCGTCCATCTGCGGCGCCGCCTCGATAGTCGACCGAGTGTCGTCTACGTATTCGGCTACCGCGTCGTCATCCATGTATACAAAAGAGTTCACACGAAAGTCATATCAAGCTTTACCAGTCGCTCGATGGACAAATCCCGGGATAAGACGAGTAACCTCGTGTGAGTCTCTTCCGTTAACTCGAAACAAATCCCATGATAAACTGAGTTTATCAGTCGTCGTCCGCGGCCGGGGTCTCGGCGGCCTCCTCGCGCGGCCCGCCCGCGTGCCCCTCGTGGGCGACGGCGGTCGCCATGAGGTGCGGCGGGATGGCGGGCACCTCGTCGGCCCCGACGGGGCCGTTCGCCTCGATGTCCTCGGGGGAGCGCGGGAACTCGCGGAGGCTCTTGTGGATCGCGATGCCCGCCTTCGCGCCCTGTCCCATCGCGACCGGGACCTGATTGTGGCCCGGCGTCACGTCGCCGACGGCGAACACGCCGTCGACGCTGGTGCGGCCGTGGTCGTCGACGTCGACCTCGCCGCCGTCGGTGAGGTCACAGCCGAGCCCCTCCGCGAGGGAGGTGTTGTAGTCGGAGCCGTACATCGGGAAGCCGCCGCGGTACTCGCGACGAGTCCCGTCTTCGAACTCCATCGCCTCCAGCCACCCGGAGTCGGGATCGTTCTCGACGCCCGCAACGTCCTCGTGGACGATTTCGACCGGGTGTGCGCGAAGTTGCTCGTCGGTCTCCTCGCTCCACGTGGGCTCCGCGCCGCGGGTGAGCAGGTCCACCTCGTCGGTCATGTTCAGCATGATCATCGCGACGTGGGCGGCGGCCTCGCCGTGTCCCATCACGTACACCGGCTCGTCGACGAACATGTACGCGTCGCAGTGGAGACACCAGTGGAGCCCCTTCGCGTTCCGCGGGAGCGGCGGGTCCGGGCGCTCGTCGGAGAACCCGGTCGCGAGAACGACGTGGTCGGCGACGATCTCGGCGTCGTTCGTCGAGAGCCGGAACCGACCGTCGTCGGTCTCGACCGCGTCGGTAACGAAGTCCCGGACGAAGGTGCCGCCGTACGACTGGACCTGTTCGCGGCCGGTCGCGAGCAGCTCGTTGCCGGACACCTCCTCGGTGACGCCGATCACGTTGTGCGTGTCGGCCATCATCGCCGCGCGCCCGCCGCCGCGGTCGATGAGCACCGTCTCGTGGCCCAGTCGAGCCCCGTACAGGGCGGTCGTCAGCCCGGCGGGCCCGCCGCCGATCACCGCGATCTCGTACTCGTCGTCGGACGAACTCATTACCGGTCGTACGCGTCGCGGCGGTTTAAATGACGCCGTGCTGTGCGCGGGCGGTGGCCAGCCCCGGCGCTCGCCCCCGGCGCCCTGATCCCGGGCCGTGGGGGTCGGCGACTCCGCGTCGGCCTGCCGGATTTCGGTCGATTCCGCCTTCGCTCCCCGTCTGAGAGGGCTCGATTCGATACGTCGACACCTCTCACGGCGTCGACCGTGCGCCTGCCCGGAGATTTATTGGTCCGTACCGCGTTCGCTAGGCCAGTGGTTTCCCGTCTCGCGCTCGCGGTCTGTCTCCTGTTCGTCGGCGCCGCCGCCGACGTAGGGACCACCTACCTCGCCCTCTCGGGGACCGAGTACGTCGAGGGGTCGCCCGTCGGCCGCCTGTTCATCTCCCGCTTCGGCCTCCTCCGCGGCATGCTCCTCACGAAGGTCGCCGGGATGGCGCTCATCGGCGTGCCGGTCGCGGTCGCCGGCGGCACGCGCCGGCTCGTCGCGACCGTGATGTGCGCGGGCGTCGGCGCGCTCTCGCTGGCGGTCGCCGCGCGGAACCTCCTCCTCGTCGTCGGCCTCTGGCCGTGACCCCAGCCGTTTTGCGTCGGCGGCGACACCGAATCGTATGTCACGACACTCCGCTTCGACCCGGTCTCCGCCGGAGACCAAGCGCGAGACCGTCACGGAGACGCTCCACGGCGTCGAGGTAACAGACCCGTATCGGTGGCTCGAAGCCGACGACGAGGCGGTAGCCGAGTGGGTCGACGAACAGAACGCCCACGTCGACGCCGCGCTCGACGACGGGATCCGCGACCGCCTGCGCCCCCGGTTCGAGGACCTCGTCGAGGTGGCGGACTACGGGCCGATCACCGTCCGCGAGGGCCGGTACTTCGCGACGGTCCGCGAGCCCGGAGCCGACCACGCTCGGCTCGTCGTCCGCGACGCGGCCGACGGCGACGACCGAGTCGTCGTTGACCCGAACGCCTGGGCGGCCAACCGCGGCGGCGAGGGGCCGCCCCGGTCGATGGCGTGGTACGTCCCGGCCCACGACGGCGAGCGCGTCGCGGTCGGCGTCACCGAGGGCGGCGACGAGAACTACGACGTGCGAGTCCTCTCCGTGCCCGACCCGGAAGCAGACGAGTCAACTGAAGACGAGGCGTCGGAGGCTGACTCGGAGTCGGACGCGTCGGAGGCTGACTCGGAGTCGGACGCGTCGAGCGGCTACGGGGCGGGCGTCGAGGAGGTCGCGGTCCTCCCCGAGCGGGGACGCGTCAACGCCGGGAGCTTCGCGTGGGACGCCGACTGCGAGGGGTTCGTCTACGTCGCCACCGGCGGCGCGGCCGACGGCGCGCAGATGGACAAGGAGGTCCGCCGGTTCCGGTTCGCCGGCGGCGCCGCCGACGAGACCGTCCTGCTCGAACACGACGACCAGCACGTCTGGCCGCGGGTCACCGTCGACTCCGACTCGGGGCTGCTCGCGGTCGCCTTCTCGGAGATGGTCGGGGGGACCGAGTGGTACGTCCACGTCGACGGCGACCTCCGTCCGGTCCTGACCGACACCGACGCCGAGACCTCGGTCCGGTTCCACGACGGGACCGCGTTCGTCTCGACCGACCACGATGCGCCTCGGCGACGGCTCCTCGCCTGCTCGGTCGAGCGGTTCCGCGAGGGCGACCTCTCCTTCGAGGAGTGCCGCGAGGTCATCTCCGAGGGCGAGGGGATCCTCCAGTCGGCGGTGCCGACCGCCGACAGCCTCCTCGTCCACCGCCAGCGCGACGCCCACTCGCGGCTCTCGGTCCACGACCGCGACGGGACGCACCGCCGCGACGTGTCGCTGCCGGAGTACTGTTCCGTGACGTGGCTCTCCGCGGCCCGCGACGCGCCCGAGGCGTACTTCGGCGTCACCGGCTTCGACCGACCGCCGGCCGTTCAGGGGCTCGATCTGACCGTCGGGTCCGGCGACGACGCTGGTGTGAACGACGCCGACGCGGACGAATCCGGCGCGGCCGACGCCGACGCGAGCGAAGCCGCCGCACCGACCGAGATCGATTCGGTCGACCTGTCGGTTCCCGACGACCTCGTCGTCGAGCAGCGCTTCGTCGACTCGACGGACGGCGCCGAGGTCCCCGTGTTCGTCTGCTACCGCGAGGACGTCGACGTCGACGGCCCGCGACCGACCCAGCTGTACGGGTACGGCGGGTTCCGTAACAGCGTCACGCCCTCGTTCGGCCGGTTCCGGCTGCCGTTCCTCGCCGACGGCGGCGCGTTCGCGGCGGTGTGCGCGCGCGGCGGGTACGAGTACGGCGAGCCGTGGCACGAGGCGGGGATGCTGGCGGAGAAACAGCACACCTTCGACGACTTCGTCGCGGCCGGCGAGGCGCTCTGTGCGTCCGGCCTCACCGACTCGGATCGGCTCGCGGTCGCGGGCGGGTCGAACGGCGGGCTCTCTGTCGGCGCGGTCGTCACCCAGCGCCCGGACCTGTGGGCGGCCGCGCGGTGTGCGGTCCCGCTCCTGGACATGCTGCGGTTCCACCGCTTCCTGCTCGGCGAGTCGTGGACGACGGAGTACGGGCACCCGGAGGACCCGGAGGCGTTCGAGTATCTCCGGGCGTACTCGCCGTACCACAACGTCGACCCCGACGCGACCCACCCGCCGGTGTACTTCACCACGGCCGCGAGCGACACGCGCGTCCACCCCTCGCACGCCCGGAAGATGACCGCCCGCCTCCAGAGCGAGGCCGACGGCGGTCCTTTCCTGTTGCGCACCAAGCCGGAGACCGGCCACGGCGTCGGCAAGCCCGCGTCGATGGTCGTCGACGAGCAGACGGACTCGTGGGCGTTCTGCTACGAGCAGTTGGGGATCGAAGTCGGCGACGACGCCGAGTGAGCTACGCGCCGTCGTAGAGGCGCTCCGCGGTCCGCTCCGGGAGGTCGGCCTCGTGAACGGCCGCGGCGACGCGGTCGATGTCGTAGCTCACGCGGCGCGTCTCGACCGCGTCGGTCCCGGCGGCCGTCGTGTCCAAGACCGCGTAGCCGGCGCGCGGGTCGCCGTCGCGCGGCTGGCCGACGCTGCCGGGATTACAGACGAAGCCGCCCGCGACATCGCGGACCCCCTGAACGTGGGTGTGTCCGAGGAAGATTCCGTCGTACTCGCCCATGTGTCGGTCGAGATTCGGGAACTCCTCCGGGTAGACGTAGGCGTCCTCGCGCTCGGCCGCGGGGTGTGAGTGGACCAGCAGATACCGGTCGCCGGCGAACGTCTCGGCGCGCGGGAGGCCGCCGATCCACTCGCGCTGCTCGGCCGACAGCGACGCCTTCGCGTGTTCGAGGCCCGCCTCGGCCATCCGGTTGGCGCGGTAGCGCTCCGGGCTCTCGACGGTGCGGTCGTGGTTCCCGCGCACCGTCGCGGCCGCGACTTCGCGCACGCGCTCGACGCACTCGGCCGGCCACGGGTTGTACCCGACCACGTCGCCCGCGCAGTAGATCCGGTCGACCGCGGGCATGTCGTCCAGTACGGTCTCCAGCGCCGGGAGGTTCGCGTGAACGTCGGAAATGAGGCCGACCTTCATCGGGATGGGGTACGATCGGCGGGAGGGAATAGGTTGCGGCGAGCGGCGTGTCGCGGAACGGGTAGCACGCGGGCGCCGTCCCGCGGCAGCCGGCCGGCCCGGGGGACTCAACGCGGCTCCGCCTCGCTCCGGTTCGTAAATCGGAGACCGTCGAATAGACGTCCTTCCGGCCGCGTCTCCACGCGTCATTAATACGTCTCCGACGCCAACGCGTGTACATGACAGATCAGCTCGAAACCGCGACGCTCGGCGGCGGCTGCTTCTGGTGTACCGAGGCGGCCCTCGAACTGCTTGCCGGCGTCGAGTCGGTCACGTCCGGCTACGCGGGCGGCCACGTCGAGGACCCCACGTACAAACAGGTCTGCTCGGGCAACACCGGGCACGCGGAGGTCGTCCAGGTCGAGTTCGACCCCGACGCGATCGCCTACGACGAGGTGCTGGAGGCGTTCTTCGAGGTCCACGACCCCACGCAGCTGAACCGACAGGGCCCCGACGTGGGGAGCCAGTACCGCTCCATCGTCCTCTACCACGACGAGGAACAGCGGAAGACCGCCGCGGCCTACATCGAGGCGCTCGACGAGGAGTACGACGACGACGTGGTGACGGAGCTCGAGCGGTTGGAGACGTTCTACCGCGCCGAGGAACACCACCAGGACTACTTCGCGAAGAACCCGAACGACGCCTACTGTAGCTTCCACGCCCAGCCGAAGATGGAGAAGGTGCGCGAGAAGTTCGAGGCGAAGGTCGCGAAGTAGATACCATCGGCACTTCAGCCGCGTTGGGCGACTTCATCCCCGCGTTCGCTCACGAGGTCGCTCCACCGAGATCGATCGCTCCGTCATCGTGTGAACCGTCGCTCTGTAGGCGAATATCTTCTCCCGAGACGTCGAGCGCCACGCTCGGCGCCCGCTGACCCAAGCCGTGAACTCGATAGAAGATCGAACCCGAGGAAGCTGGGTTAGATACCCGTCCTCAGGTGTTTACGGCTGCTCGCCGTCGGTCGCGTTTCCACCGGAGTCGCCGTCGGTCGCGTTTCCACCGGCGCCTCCATCAGTTCCGTCGTCTCCGTCTGTTCCGTCCTCTCCGTCTGTACCATCTTCTCCGTCCTCGCCGCCTGCGTCACCTCCGTCATCTCCGTCTGCGTCATCTCCGTCGTCTCCGTCAGCCGGAGGCCCTTGGCCGGGCGTCTCGACGGTGATGATCGCGTCCTGACCGAAGTCGTTCGTGAAGACGCTGTGGATGTACGTGCCCGGCGGGCCCGTGGCCCGTACCTCGAACTCAACGGTCGTGGAGCTCTCGCCGTCGAGCTCGACGTTCCGGGTCTCCACGAGGTCGCCGTCGAACCGGAACTGGACCGGCTGTTCGACGGCGAAGTCGTTGGGGTTCGAGACGGTGGCGCTCACCGTGACCTCGTCGCCCACGTTCGCCGACTCGGGCGCGCTGAGATCCGAGACGCCGAAGGAGACGACTTCGTCGGCGATCCGGACCTGAGCCGGCTGCCCGTCCCCACGGGTGTAGACGCCGTGGATGTACGCGCCGGAAGCGACTTCAGACGTGTTGACCGTCGCCGTGAAGTTCACCGATTCGCCGGCGTCGAGGCTGATATCCTCGCGGGCCGTCACGTTCCCGTCGAAGCGGTACTCCACGCTCTGCGTGTCCGACACGTCGTTGGGGTTCTCGATCGTTGCGGTGACCTCCAGCGTCTCGCCCCGTTCGATCGCCTCGGGGGCAGCCAGATCGCTCACGACGAACGATTCACCGGTGGTCTGTGTCGCTTCCACGGTGACGTTCGCGGAGTCGGTTACGGCCGACCCGTTCGCGACGTACGGGCCGTCGGCCGACCCGTTAGTCGCCACGAAGTCGTAGGTGTCGTTGGCGTTCGTGTCGCGGTGCGGCATCGCGATCAGCGTCTCGTTCTCGGTGAGTTCGGTCTGGTTGAACGAAGCGCCCGGAACGCCGTCGAACAGCGTGACGGCGACGTCCTCGTTCTCTCCGGGTTCGAGGTACTCCGAGACGCCGATCACGCTCCCGGTGACCTCCCCGTCGAGCAGACTGTCGTCGTGGATCACCACGAACCCGCCGTCGGACGTGTTCACCGAATCGACGGTGACGGACGTGCCGTCCGTCGTCTGATCGGAGAACGCCACCGTGGCGTTGGCCTCCGTCGGCGGGTCGACCGGTGCGGTCTCGACGGTGACGTTCGCGGAGTCGGTTACGGCCGACCCGTTGTCGACGTACGGACCGTCGTCGGACCCGTTACTCGCGACGAAGTCGTAGGTCTCGCTGGCGTTCGTGTCGAGGTGCGGCATCGCGATCAGCGTCTCGTTCTCGGTGAGTTCGGTCTGGTTGAACGAAGCGCCCGGAACGCCGTCGAACAGCGTGACCGTGACGTTCTCGTTCTCCCCGGGTTCGAGGTACTCCGAGACGCCGATCACGCTCCCGGTGACGTCTCCCTCGAGCAGGCTGTCGTCGTGGATCACCACGAACCCGCCCTCGGACGTGTTCACCGAATCGACGGTCACGGACGTGCCGTTAGTCGTCTGATCGGAGAACGCCACCGTGGCGCTCGCGTTCGTCGGCGAGGCGGCCTGTGGCCGTACCTCCTGTGCCCCGACCATCCCCACGACGGAGCCCATCATCACCGCCGCGAGTGCGATCGCGATGACTTTCTTCGTTGAATTGTTCATGTGTGTTATCACTCTGAGCTACGTCTCGTTTCGCCTGTCACGTCGTCACTCGACGAAACTGTCCGCCCGTCACTCGACGCAATATTCAGCCCGTCACTGTCCCCCGCTCGTTCGTCCGCGACGCTCGTGTAAACCACAACGAAACGTCAGCATCCGGACTCGCTTTGTTATGCGTTGTCTTGGTCAGAATTCGACCGGCTTACTCTCGACCCGTGTGTCTCCGGATTCGCCGGGACCACGCCGTGACCGATAAGAGCGGCTTAGTCGCAGGCACCGACGGAATCGTCGTCAGATCACCCCGGTGAGTAATGACGCTCCCAAGATCGCTGACACGAGCGGTAATCCCGACCAACTGACCCGCTGGCGCGGTCCCGCGTCGGCGGCGGCGCCAGCGGGAGACGGCGAGGGGTCCGACGGACCGATCGACACGCGAACCTCCCGTCCCGGGCGAAGTCGGACCGAAACGAGCTGTTCGGGCGGTTCAACTGAGTCGTTGAACGCCGCCCCGACACACCAGAGACAGCCGCCGCCGTCCGTCGCGGTCTCGGTGTCGGTCACACCGTCCGTTGGCGTCGGAGCCGCGATTACCGGCCCGCGGAGCGACGCGGGTGACCCGCCTTCGACGGGACGGCGACCCGAAGACACATCTCCGTGGCGCAGCGACTCCCGCCCGATGATAGCGTGGTTCGGTGGTGAGGGGAACTCGATCTCGCTTTTGATCCCGCTCTTCGGGATCTGTATCCTCTTGATCGCCGGCAGAGTGACAGAGACCAACCGCGCGAGACGGTACTTCCTCCCCGGGTTCGTCCTCTGGTTCGGCTACCGATTCGCGCTCGGCCTCCAAGCGGGGACCCTGATCTCGTTCCCTCGGCCGATCGGGCTCGTCGGCGCACTCTCGCTGTTGGTCGGGTTCCTGTCTCTGACGTTCTACGGGTTCTACGTCGTGTGGAAGGGACGCGACCCGATCGCGTCGCGGGCGTGACGCCCCCGTGAGTACGGCTCCGCGGGGGTTCCGTCCCGAACGCGTTCGCCCGGCAACCCTGCGGTCGAACGGTAGACCTTTGCCGTCGCCCGCATCAGGTCAGGTATGGTCTCGTTGGGACTGGTGGTGGCGCGGTTCAACGACTCCGTCACGGAGCCGATGGCCGAGGCCGCCCGCGAGGCGGCCGCCGACCGCGACGCCGTCGTCGTCGACGAAGTGAGCGTGCCGGGGGCGTACGACAGCCCGCTGGCCGCCGATCGACTCGCGCGCCGAGACGACGTCGACGCGGTCGCGGTCGTCGGCGCCATCGTCACCGGCGACACCGAACACGACCGCGTCATCGCGAACGCGACCGCAGAGAAGCTCACCGACGTGAGCCTCGACCGCGACACGCCGGTCGCCTTCGGCGTGAGCGGCCCCGGGATGTCGGGGGCGGAGGCGCGCGAGCGGATCGACAAGGGCGCGGAGGCCGCGCGCGGTGCCATCGACCTCGCCGAGGAACTGGACTAACGGAGACGACTACACACACACATGAGCGACGCATACGACTTCTCGGAGCGGATCGGACGCGTAGAACCCAGCGCGACGCTGGCGATATCGAACCTCGCGGCGGAGAAGGAGGCGGAGGGCGCCGACATCGTCGACCTCTCGGTCGGCGAACCAGACTTCGCTACCCCGGCGAACGTCGTCGAGGCCGGAAAGGAGGCGCTCGATGCGGGCCACACGGGCTACACCTCCTCGAACGGGGTCCCCGCGCTGAAGGAGGCGATCGCGGACAAGCTCCGCGGGACCGGTATCGACGCCGACGCCGACGAGGTGATCGTCACTCCCGGCGGCAAGCAGGCGTTATACGAGACCTTCCAGACGCTGATCGACGAGGGCGACGAGGTCGTCCTGCTCGACCCGGCGTGGGTCTCCTACGAGGCGATGGCGAAGCTCGCGGGCGGCGACCTCTCGCGGGTCGACCTCGCGCCCCACGGCTTCCAGCTGGAGCCGGCGCTCGACGACCTCGCGGAGACGGTCTCCGACGACACGGAGCTGCTCGTCGTCAACTCCCCGTCGAACCCCACGGGCGCGGTCTTCTCCGAGACCGCGCTGGAGGGCGTCCGCGACCTCGCCGTCGAACACGACATCGCGGTCATCTCCGACGAGATATACGAGCGCATCGTCTACGACGCCGACCACGTCTCGCTCGCGAGCCTCGACGGGATGGCCGACCGCACCGTGACGATCAACGGCTTCTCGAAGGCGTACTCGATGACGGGCTGGCGGCTCGGCTACCTCCACGCGACCGACGAGTTCGTCGGCGAGGCGGGCAAGCTCCACTCCCACTCTGTCTCCTGTGCGACGAACTTCGTCCAACGCGCGGGGATCGAGGCGTTAGAGAACACCGACGAGTCCGTCGAGGAGATGCGGCAGGCGTTCGCGGCCCGCCGCGACCTCCTCGTCGACCTGTTCGACGAACACGGGGTCGACGTCGACGTCGGCGACGGCGCCTTCTACATGATGATCCCGGTCGCGGACGACGACCAGGCGTGGTGTGAACGCGCCATCGAGCAGGCCTCGGTCGCCTGCGTGCCCGGCGGCGCGTTCAACGCGCCCGGCTACGCCCGCATCTCCTACGCCGCGAGCGAGGAGCGCCTGCGCGAGGCGGTCGACCGGCTCGTCTCGAACGATCTCTTATAGATAAGACCGACTTCCCGGCCGTCCCATCGGCCGGGTTCGTCGCCGACCTGTCGGCTGTCCCGCCGTCATCTCGCCAGCCGTGCGACCGGACCGGTCGGTGGCGCGAACCTGCGGTACGTTTTTGTCACTGCCTCAAGAAATTTCAAACTGGTGAAACGATGTACGACAACATACTGTACCCGACTGATGGGAGCCCCGGATCGGAGGCGGCGGCGGCGCACGTCCGCGAGCTCGCGACGGCGTTCGACGCGACCGTACACGTGCTACACGTCGCCGATTCACGCAAGGGCGGACTCGGTACGAGCGGGGCGTTCTTCGACGAGCCGAGCCAAGCGATGAGCGGGGAGTCGCCCGACGAGGGGTACATCGGCGGACACGAGAATCGACCGGACCCCGACGAGATCAACGAGGCCCTGTCCGAGCATACGCTTGAACTCCTCGGCGCATCGGCCGATTCGACCGACGGGATCGACGTGAAGACGGCGGTCAAGACGGGGAATCCGCACTCGGTGATCCTGCGGTACGCCGACGAGAACGACATCGACCTCGTGGTGATGGGGACTCACGGCCGGACCGGCGTCGAGCGCTACCTGCTCGGCAGCGTCACCGAGAAGGTGGTGCGGCTCGCGGACCCGCCTGTGGTGACGGTCCGCGCCGACGAGACCGAGTGACGTCGCGGGTCGACGGCGACCGGCGCTCCCCCGGACCCGCGGAGGGGGCGCCGACCGCAGCCCATTTTCGCGGCGCGGCCCAACCGACGGACATGGACGAGTCCCTGCGCGAGGAGCTGCTCGAACGCGTCAACAGCCGCACCGCGACGGTCGGGGCGTCGGTCCCCGACACGGTCACCATCGACGGTGTCGAGCTCGACCTCTCCGAGTTCATCGTCGAGACGCGCGCCATCGAGACGGTCCCGCCAGCGGTGGACCGGAAGCTGGCGTCGGTGAAAACGACCCTCCGCGAGGAGCGGCGGCGGCGACTGGATCGACTCGAGGGGGCTGCGGACGCGGCCGAAGCAGGCGACGGCGGCGCGAGCCAAACGGGCGAGGAGAACCGAGCGGCGGCCCCCGACGGCCTCGACCGCGAGGACGCCGAGCGGCTCGCCGACGAGATCATCGGCATCGACCGCGCGCTGAACGCCTTGGAGACCATCCGCCACCCCGACTTCGCCGACGAGCATCGATCCGCCACGCTCGACGGGCACGAGCGCTGGCTGGCGTTCGTCGACGAGGTGTAGCGAGCCGCGGTGCGGTCCGGCCGAGGCGAGGATCGGAGGACGTTCGGCGCGCCGGCGATGCGACGTTCCGAAACCCTTACTCCCGGTCCGGAACACCTCGACGTATGAGCGATACGTCCGAGTCGACGGATGGCGCGGGTGCGGACGCGGACGGCGAGGCCGACGCGGCCGCCGTCGACGCCGAGGAGGTCAGACACGTCGCGGAGCTGGCGCGGGTGCGGCTCGCCGACGACGAGGTCGACGAGTTCGCGGCGCAGTTCGGCGACATCCTGGAGTACTTCGACGCGCTCGACGAGGTCCCCGAAGTCGAACGCGAGGAGGAGCTCGTCAACGTGATGCGCCCCGACGAGGTCCACGAGGGGCTCTCGCAGGAGGAGGCCCTGTCGAACGCCGAGGAGACGGAGGACGGCTTCTTCGTCGGGCCGAAGGTGTCGTAGATGGCGGCCGACATCAACGCCTTCGTCACGGAGGCGACGATCGAGGGCGACGCGGACGCCGACGGCCCCCTCGCGGACGCGACCGTCGCGGTGAAGGACAACATCTCGACCGCGGGGATCCGGACCACCTGCGGCTCGGAGATGCTGGCCGACTACGTCCCGCCCTACTCGGCGACCGTCGTCGATCGGCTGACCGAGGCGGGCGCGACGGTCGTCGGCAAGACGAACATGGACGAGTTCGGGATGGGGACGACCACCGAGACCTCCGCGTTCGGCCCCACGCGGAATCCGGTCGACACCGACCGGGTTCCCGGGGGCTCCTCCGGCGGCTCCGCGGCCGCGGTCGCGGCCGGCGAGGCCGACGTGGCGCTCGGCTCCGACACGGGCGGCTCGGTGCGCTGTCCGGCCGCCTTCTGCGGCGTCGTCGGGATCAAGCCCACCTACGGGCTCGTCTCCCGGTACGGCCTCATCGCGTACGCGAACTCGCTCGAACAGATCGGGCCGATCGCGGGCACCGTCGAGGAGGCGGCCGCCGCGCTCGACGTCATCGCCGGCGACGACCCCAACGACGGGACGACCCGCGACCTCGCCGACGTCGCGGGCGCCGACGCGGACGCGAGCTACGCCGCGGCCGCGGACGGCGACGTCGAGGGGCTGACCGTCGGGATTCCGACGGAGCTGTTCGAGGGCGCGGACGACCGCGTCGTCGAGACGGTCGAAGCGGCGATCGCCGACCTCGAGGCGCAGGGGGCGGAGACGACCGAGATTTCGCTCCCGTCGGTCGAACACGCGGTCCAGGCCTACTACGTGATCGCGATGGCCGAGGCCTCCTCGAACCTCGCGCGGTTCGACGGGGTGCGGTACGGCCACCGGAGCGAGTCGGACGGCAACTGGAACGAGTCGTTCGCCGAGACCCGCGAGGAGGGGTTCGGTCCGGAGGTCAAACGCCGGATCCTCCTCGGCACGTACGCGCTCTCGGCCGGCTACCACGACAAGTACTACGACAAGGCGCAGGACGCCCGCGCGTGGGTCAGGCGGGACTTCGAGGAGGCGTTCGACGACGTCGACGTGATCGCCTCGCCGACGATGCCGGTCCTCCCCTTCGAACTGGGCGAGAGCCTCGACGACCCGCTGCGGATGTACCTCGCGGACGCGAACACGACCCCGGTGAACCTCGCGAACCTCCCCGCGATATCGGTGCCGGCCGGGGAGGCCGACGGGCTCCCGGTCGGGCTCCAGCTCGTCGGCCCGAAGTTCGGTGAGGAGACGATCGTCCGCGCCGCGAGCGCGGTCGAGGACCGATGAGCCTCACGGACGAGGAGCGCGAGCGGCTCGCGGACGTGGTCCGCCTCCAGCCGACGAAGAACGGCGAGCTACAGGACGCCTGGGAGATGGAGAGCGGCAGCGAGGTCCACGGCTACCTCGAAGGCCACCTGAAGGAGTACTACTACCGCGACGACGACAGCCTGATACGGACGACCGCCGAGGCGAACGACCTCGTCGACGTCGAGCCCGGCGTCGAACCCGACGCGGTCGCGAAGGGCAGCGTCCCGGAGACGATCCGCGTCCCGGAGCTGGAGGCGCGGGTCGTCGACGTGCTCGCCGGCCCGGACGAGCGCTCGCAGTCGGTCGTCAGCGTGCTCAACGCGCTCCGCGAGGCGTTCGACGGCGACCCCGAGGTCGACGCGGTGCGCCGGGCGCTCCGCAGCCTCGAACGCAAGAACGTCGTCGAGGTCGTCTACCGAACCGTGCCGACGTTCCGACTGGCGGTCGCGCGCGACGAGATCACGGTCGAGACCGAGGAGTAAGCGGTCGCCCGTGGTCGAGACCGAGGAGTAAGCGGTCGCCCGTGGTCGAGACCGAGGAGTAGGCGGCCGCCGCGCGGTGCGGTCGGCGACGTCTCCGCCTGCCGACACGATTTTGTACTCCGACGGAGACCGTCACGCTGATGGCCGACGACGAGACCCTCCGCGAGCGGTTCCGCCGCAACGCCAGCGGCATCGCCGCGACGACGGTCACCGGGACGTGGCTCGGGGCCTTACTCGCCGGGTTCGACTGGTGGCTCGGGTTCATGCTGTTCGGGTACGTCGTGATCGTCCCCGTCGTCTCGATGCTGTTCGACGAGGGGGAGTCCGAGTCGGCCCACGTCGACTCGGAGCCCGGTTCGGTCCGCGTCGAACGAGACGAGGGGGCGCGCGACGACGCGACCGGCGACACCACGGACGCCCTCGAACGACTGCGGACCCGGTACGCGAACGGCGACCTCACCGACGAACAGTTCGAACGGAAGCTCGATCGGCTCTTGGAGACCGAGACGCCCGAGGACGCGGCCGAGTGGACGGAACGGAACCGAGACGCACGGCGGGACGGCGAGACCGAACGCGAGCGCTGAGCCCGGAGCGGGCCGCGCGCTCCCGCAGCTGACGGGCCGGAATCTCAAGCTTCAATGCGTGCGGGCGACTCGACCGCGTATGAGCGACCACGAACTCCGGAAAGAGGCGCACGACCTCGACGTCACCGTCTGGGTCGGGAAACACGGCATCGACTCGGTCGTCGACGAGCTCGACGACCAGCTCGACGACCGCAAGCTCGTGAAGGTGAAGTTCCTTCGGGCGGCCCGCGGCGGGACCTCGACCGACGAGCTCGCCGACGAACTCGCCGAGGCGGTCGGCGCCGACCTGATCGAAACGCGCGGGAACACGGCGGTGCTCCACTGATGGGCGCCCTCGCGGGACCGCCCGGGATCGTCGCGGTCGCGGGGACGCTGGAGCCGTACCTCGGGCCGGTGACCGGTATCGTCGTCGACGCCGTGATATTCATCGCCGTCGTCGCCGCGACCTACGTCATCTACAAGTCGGTCGTCACGTCGCTCCTCCGACGGGTGTTCGACAGGCAGGGGTTCGACGAGCACGCGCGGCGCCCGCTGCAGAAGATCGTGGCGTTCCTCGTGCTGTTCGCCGGCGTCACGGTCGCGTTCGGCGCGGCGGGCTATCAGGGGTTCCTGCGCTCGCTGGCGACGATCGCGGCGGCGGCGACGCTCGCGGTCGGCTTCGCCTTACAGGACGTGATCAAGAACTTCGTCGCCGGCGTGTTCATCTACACTGACAAGCCGTTCCGCATCGGCGACTGGATCGAGTGGAACGACAACTCGGGGGTCGTCGAGGACATCTCGTTCCGCGTCACCCGCGTCCGCACGTTCGACAACGAACTGCTCACGGTGCCGAACCACGCCCTGACGAGCGACGTGGTGAAGAATCCGGTCGCGAAGAAGACGCTGCGGCTGAAGTTCGTCTTCGGGATCGACTACGAGGACGACGTGGAGCGGGCGAGCGAGATCATCGTCGAGGAGGCCGAGAAGAGCGACGCCATCCTCGACGACCCCGCGCCGTCGGTCCGGCTGACCGAACTGGCCGACTCCTACGTCGGCCTCCAGTCCCGGATCTGGATCGACGACCCCTCGCGGGCCGACTTCGTGAAGGCGCGCGCCGACTACGTGAAGGCGGTCAAGGCGCGCTTCGACGAGGAGGGCATCTCGATCCCCTTCCCGCAGCGGACCGTCTCGGGACGCAACGAGTGGACGGACCCCTCGTCGTTCGGCGGGGCGGCGCGCGGCGGCGCCGACGGCGGGTCGAAAGCCTAAGCGTCCGCGGCTCCGCCGCGCGTGCGCCGCTGAGCCCCTTCTTCCCCGAGTCGACGCGCAGGAGACGCCGAGAGTAGCGATAGTAACGAACTTGAGGGCTCGGTATCTCGTTGTGTCCATGCATGTGGTCGTCATCGGGGCCGGCGAGGTCGGCACGAGCATCGCTTCGAGCCTCGCGTCGGACCACGAGGTCGTCGTCGTCGACGTCGACCCCGACCGGGCGGAACAGCTCAAGTACGAACTCGACGTGCTCACGATCGCCGGCGACGGGACGACCTCGGAGATCCAGACCGCCGCGGAGGTCGGCCGCGCCGACATGGTCATCGCCTGTACCGACGACGACCAGACGAACCTCGTCGCCTGCGGCACCGCGAAGACGCTCGGCGGCGGGTTCACCATCGCCCGCGTGAAGAGCACCGACTTCCTCCGCACGTGGCAGGGGAGCGAGGGGGCGTTCGGCGTCGACTTCATGGTGTGTACGGACCTGCTGACCGCGGAGAACATCGTCCGAGTCATCGGGCTCCCGGCAGCCATCGACGTCGACCCGTTCGCCGGCGGCCTCGTCCAGATGGCGGAGTTCGAGATCGCCGAGGGGAGCCCCGTGGCCGGACAGACCGTCTCGGAGGCCGACCGGTTCGAGTCGCTCACGTTCGTCGGCCTGTTCCGCGACGGCGAGATGATCATCCCCCGCGGAGACACCGACATCACCGTCGGCGACCGCGCGGTGGTGATCGGGAGCCCCGAGAGCGTCCAGTCGTTCGCGACCGACGTGGCGCCCGAGACGACGCCGGACGACGCGGACGACATCGTCGTCGTCGGCGGCAGCGAGATCGGCTACCAGACCGCACGGCTCCTCGAGGAGCGCGAACTCCATCCCCGGCTGATCGAGAAGGATCGAGACCGCGCGCGGTGGCTCGCCGAGCAGCTTCCGAAATCCGTCGTGATGGAACACGACGCGACCGACGCGGAGTTCCTCACGCGGGAGAACGTCGACGACGCCGACATCGTCGTCACCGCGCTCGGGTCGGACGAGCAGAACCTCCTCGTGTCGGTCCTCGTCAAGCGGCTCGGCGTCGACCGCGTGATCGCCGTCGTCGACAGCCCCGATTACGTCACCGTCTTCGAGGAGATCGGCATCGACATCGCGATCAACCCCCGCACCGTCACCGCCGAGGAGATCACGCGGTTCACCTACGAGAGCGTCGCGGAGAACATCGCCGTGCTGGAGAACGACCAGGCGGAGGTCCTCGAACTGGAACTCACCGAGGGCTGCGGGCTCGTCGGCCGACCCATCTCGGAGATCGTCGCCGACAGCGACATCCGGTTCGTCATCGGCGCGATCACCAGGGACCACCAGCTCGTGACACCGCGCGGGGATACGGTCCTCCAGCCGGGCGATCACGTGATCCTCCTCGTGGAGTCCGACTCCGTGAGCGAGATCGCGTCGATGGCGTGACCGGTCCGTGAACACCAGCATCCGGGTCGGGTGGCGAGCCAGCGTGGGGCTCACCGGAGACGTGCTCGTCGCCCTCCCGGTCCCGTTGGCGTTCCCCCTCCTCATCGCGTTCTACTACGGCGAGTCGCCGCTGCCGTTCGTCGCGGCGATCGCCGTCTCGCTCGCGCTGGGCGCGGCGTTCCGCTCGCTCGGGGACTCGACGGCGGACCTCGGGCCGCGCGAGGCGTTCCTCGCGGTGGCGACGATCTGGTTCCTCGTCGCCGCGGTCGGTGCGATCCCCTTCGTCGTCGCGGGCGTCGGCACGGTCGCGCACCCGGTGAACGCGATGTTCGAGGCGATGAGCGGGCTGACGACGACCGGGGCGACGGTCCTCGTCGACTTCTCCGTCCACTCGAAATCCGTCATGATGTGGCGGCAGGTGATCCAGTGGCTCGGGGGGCTGGGGATCCTCATCCTGGCGACCGCGGTCCTCTCGGAGATCGGCGTCGGCGGGGCGCAGCTGATGGAGTCGGAGTCACAGACCCAAGACGTCAACAAGCTCACGCCGAAGATCTCGCGGACGGCGCAGCTGATCTGGGGGATCTACTTCGGGCTCACGGGGCTCGCGATCGCGGTCTACTTCCTGCTCGGACTCGCCGTCGACCCGCGGATGGACCTGTACAACGCTATCGCGCACGCGTTCACGTCGGTCGCGACCGCCGGGTTCTCGCCGGAGCCGCTGAGCGTGGGCGCGTTCCACCCCCTGATCCAGTGGGCGGTGGTCCCGTTCATGGTCATCGGCTCGACCAGCTTCGTCCTCATCTACTTCGCCATCAACGGCGAGCCGATGCGCCTGCTGAAAAACGAGGAGTTCCACTTCTACCTCGGCGCGATGGGGACGCTCGCGTCGATCGTCGCGCTCTCGCTGTTCCTCGATCCGGGCGTCGCGTTCGGCGCCGAGGGGACGATACGCCACGCCATCTTCAACGTCGCCTCAATCGTGACCACGACGGGGTACGCCAGCACCGACTACGTGCTGTGGGCGCCCGCGGCGAAGCACATGCTGTTCATGGGGATGTTCATCGGCGGGATGGTCGGGTCGACCACCTGTTCGATCAAGTCGCTGCGGTGGCTGGTGGCGCTGAAGTCGTTCAGGCGAGACCTCTACACCGCGATCCATCCCGAGTCCGTCCGGCCGGTCAGGATCACGGGGAAGCCGGTCGACGAGGGCGCGATCCGCGACATCTACGCGTACCTCCTCCTCAGCATCGTGATCTTCTTCCTGCTAGCCGTGGTCATCGTCGTCGACGCCGAGCGCGCGGGCGTCCGCGTCACCGAGTTCGAGGCGCTCGGGGCCGCGGCGACGACGTTCCTGAACATCGGCCCGGCGTTCGGCGCGGCGGGCCCGTACGGAACGTTCGCGACGTTCCCGCTGAGCACCCGGGCCGTGATGATCGTGCTGATGTGGATCGGCCGGATCGAGATCATCCCGGTCCTCGTGCTGTTCACGAAGGCGTTCTGGACGTCGTGACCGGCCGCTGACGGGCCCGTGCGCGCCGTCGACATCGACGCCGCCGCCGTCACCCCTTCGACAGTTTAATACAGCGAACGGGCGACTCCCATATCGATCGAGTAACTATGTCTGTGGGCGTCAACTGGAAGGCGAGCGTCGGGCTTCTCGGGGTCGGGATCAAATACCTCGCGCTCACGATGTTGGTCCCGCTGGTCGTCGCAGTCGTGTACGGCGAAGACATCTGGGTGTTCCTGGCGTCGATGGCGCTCGTCGCGGCGCTCGGGTTCGCGGTCGAACGGGTCGACCCCGATCCGGACCTCGGACCGCGGGAGGCGCTGCTCTTCGTCTCGCTCGCCTGGCTCGCGGCGGCGGCGATCGGCACGATCCCGTACCTGATCGCCGGGTACGGGACGGCGTCGACGATCGGACTCCAGACCGGGTCGGTCGGGGCGTTCACCGAGTCGATCGCCAACGCCCTCTTCGAGTCGATGAGCGGGTTCACCACCACGGGCGCGACCGTCCTCGGCGAGATCAGCACGGACCGCCACTCCCACGCCGTGATGATGTGGCGACAGCTCACGCAGTGGCTCGGCGGGATGGGGATCATCGTCCTGATGATCGCCATCCTGCCCGAGGTCGCAGTCAACGGCGCGCAGCTGATGGAGTCGGAGGCGCCCGGACCGGAGCTCCAGAAGCTCACGCCGAAGATCGCGGAGACGGCGCGCGCGCTCTGGCTCATCTACTTCGGGTTCACCGTCGTCTACATCGCGATCCTCTACGGGCTCCACCTCGGCGGGATGGCGCCGAAGATGAACCTCTTCAACGCGGTCGCGCACGGGTTTACGACCCTGCCGACCGGCGGGTTCTCGCCGAAGGCCGACAGCATCGCCGCGTTCTCTGCGATCGTCCAGTGGGTCGTCATCCCGTTCATGCTCGTCGCCGGGGTCAACTTCGCGCTGTTCTGGCACGTGCTGCGCGGCGAGTTCAAGCTGATGCTAGAAAACGCCGAGTTCCGCGCGTACGCCGGCGCCGTCGCGGCCGTGACCGCCGTCCTCGCCGTGCTTCTGTTCCGCGGCGCGGCGCCCGCCATCGAACTCGGCGGGGCGACGCAGGGGGTCGCCGAGAACTCGCTCCGGCAGGCGGCGTTCCAGATCGGGTCGCTCCTGAACTCCACCGGGTACGCGACCGCCGACTTCGCGCAGTGGGACACCGACGCGCAGATCCTGTTGATGTTCGCCATGTTCATCGGCGGCTCCGCCGGGTCGACCGGCGGCGGCGTCAAGATCGTTCGGTGGCTCATCGTCGGGAAGGCCATCCGACGGGAGCTTTTCACCTCGGCGCACCCCGACGTGGTCCAACCGATCCGACTCAGCGGGAGCGTGGTCGACGAGGACGCGATCCGCAGTATCATGGCATTTACCGTCCTCTACGTCGTCCTGTTCGCGGTCTCGGCGGTGTTCCTCTCACTCGACGCGGCGCGGATCGGCACCCAGCTGACGATGCTGGAGTCGACGAGCGCGTCGCTCGCGACGATCGGCAACATCGGTCCGGGGTTCGGCCGGCTCGGGCCGTTCGGGAGCTACCTCTTCTTCCCCGACACCTCGAAGCTGCTGATGGTGTTCCTGATGTGGATCGGCCGGCTGGAGATCGTCCCGGTGCTGGCGGTGTTCATCTCGGCGGTCGACGGTCGGTGATCGGTCCGGCCTCGGCGTTCGAACGAGGTGCCCTCGTCGGCTTACGTCCGCCTGACCGCTGCTCGTTCGATCCGGGAGAACGTATCTTCTTAACTGGAGAGAATAGTGGTGTTGGTATGACGAGTTCCAACGACGGTCAGGACCTGCTCGGTCACGTCCTCCTCCCGGTCGCACACGAGGATGACGCGCTGGCGACGGCGCGGGCGCTCGAACCGTACGACCCGGAGCGCGTGACCGCGCTCCACGTCGTCGAGAAGGGCGGGGGCGTACCGGACAAGACGCCCGTCGAGCAGTCCGAGGAACTGGCCGACGAGTCGTACGCGGCGGTCCGGACGGTGTTCCCGGACGCCGACGACCACACCGCGTACGCCAGAGACGTCGTCGAAGCGATCTTCGACGCGGCCGACGAGGTCGGCGCGAGTGCCGTCGCCTACCGCTCGCGCGGGGGGAACCGGCTCATGCAGTTCCTCTCCGGCGACGTCTCGCTGAGGCTGGTGACCGACGCCCCGCTCCCCGTGGTCGCGCTCCCGGGGGCCGACCGCGAGGACTGAGCCGGCTCTCCGGTCGCCGTTCACCGGATCGCGCGGTCGCCGCCCGCTAAGCGGTAGGCTTTCGGCGGTCGATCCTGAAAGAGCGGCATATGTATCTGATCGTCGTGGGCGCCGGCGACATCGGCACCCCGCTCGTCGACCTCGCGACCGCCGGCGGCAACGAGGTCGTCGTCATCGAGCGCGACGAGGAACGGGCGGAACGCGCGTCGAGGCAGTACGACTGTCTCGTGATCAACGACGACGCGACGTCGAAGGAGACGCTGCGCGACGCCGGCGCCGAGCGCGCCGACGCGCTCATCTCGACGACGGACCAGGACGCGACGAACATCATGGTCTGTCTGTTGTCTCAGGAGCTGTCGATCCCGAACATCGTCTCGGTCGTGCACAACCCCGAACACATGAGCGTGTTCGAGCAGATCGGCGTCAACACGATGCAGAACCCCCAGAGCCTGATCGCCGAGTACCTCTACCGGGCCGTGAGCCGGCCGTCCGTGGTCGACTTCATGCACATCGGCGAGGAGGCCGAGGTGTTCGAGATCGCCGTCGGCCCGGACGCGCCGATCGCCGGCAAGACGCTGCGGGAGGCGGACGAGGCCGACCTCATCGGCGGGCAGACGCTGATCGTCGCCGTCGAGCGCGACGGCGAGGGCACGCCGATAACGCCGCGCGGGAATACCCGCATCGAGGCCGGCGACATGCTCACGGTGTACTCGGGGCACGGCGTGACCCCAGAGGTGACGGACGTGTTCGGGCACACCGGGGACGGCGATTGAGATGAGCGACCGATCCGACGGGCCGCTTCCGACCGACCTGCGGATCATCGCTCGCGACGTCGGCTCCCTCGTCCTGATGGAGGCCGGGCTGATGACCTTCTCCGTGGTCGTCGCGCTCGGCTTCGGCGAGCTCCGCGCCGCGCTCGCGTTCCTGACCGCCGGCGGCGCCACGGCGCTCGTCGGCGGCCTCGCGAACCGCCGGTTCGCCGACGCCCCGGAGCCGAAGGCGAAACACGGGATGGTGATCGCCGCCGGCGGGTGGCTCACCGTCGCCCTCTTCGGGGCCCTCCCGCTGTTCCTCACCGCGTGGCTGACGCCGCCGGCCGTCATGGAGACGTTCGTCCCGGCCGCGGCCGACACCGCCTCGTGGGAGCCGGTCGCGGTCGGCGGGTCGACGACGCTCTCCAGTCTGGCGTACTTCCGGGACCCGCTCCACGCGGTCTTCGAGAGCATGAGCGGGTGGACCGGGAGCGGTCTGACGATGGCGGTCCACGAGCCGTCGCTGCCCCGAGCGGTGCAGTGGTGGCGGTCGTTCATCCAGTGGGTGGGCGGCGTCGGCGTCATCGTCCTCACCGTCTCCATCCTCTCGCGGCCGGGGAGCGGGAGCTACGCCCTCTACCGGAGCGAGGCCCGCGAGGAGAAGATCCACCCGAGCGTCGTCTCGACGGTGCGGACGGTCTGGAAGCTCGTGGTCGGGTACACGCTGTTGTCCGTCGCGATACTGTTCGCCGCGATCCGCGCGAGCGAGAGCGCGTACGCCGAGTCGCTGTCGCTCGTGGAGGCGGCCTGGCAGGCGCTCAACCACGCCATGACCGGGCTGACGACGGGCGGATTCTCCGTCACGGACAACTCGATCGCGACGTACGGCTCGCCGCTCGTCGAGACCGCGCTGCTGCCGGTCATGGTCCTCGGCGCCGTCGCGTTCCCCGTCCACTACGTCGTCCTCCGGAACCGCAGCCTCCGCGAGCTGGCGGGCGACCTCCAGACGCGGTGGCTGTTCCTCCTGCTCGCCGGGGGGGTCGCCGTCCTCACCGCGCAGAACCTCGCGTCGGTCCCGGCCACCTCCGGCGCGTTCGCGACCGAGTCGTTCCTCTCGTTCCCGGTCCCGCTGCTCGACGGGGCGGGGCTCGACGCGGTCCGCGACTCGACGTTTCAGTGGGTCAGCGCGATGACCGCCACCGGCTTCCAGTCGGCCCCGATCGGGAACTGGCTCGCCGGCGCGAAGGTGCTGGTCGTCGTCGCGATGGTGCTCGGCGGCGCGGCCGGCTCCACCGTCGGGGGCATCAAGATCGTCCGGGCGTACACGGTGGCCCGGGGGATCGCCTGGCAGTTCTCGCGCGTGTTCCTGCCGAAGAACGCGGTCGTCACCGCGCGCATCGGCGACCGCACGCTGGACCGGGAGACGATGGAGCGGGAGTTCGGCGAGGCCGCCATCGTCACCCTGCTGTGGGTCGTCGGCCTCGCGGTCGGCAGCCTCGTCCTCGTCAACCTCGCCGGCCCCGAGTTCACCTACGCCGACGCGCTGTTCGAGGTCGCCAGCGCGCAGGGGAACGTTGGGCTCTCCTCGGGGATCACCGGCCCCTCGATGCCGCCGCTGGCGGAGGCGATGTTCCTCTTCAACATGTGGATCGGGCGGCTGGAGATCATCCCGGTGTTGGTGTTCCTGCGCGCGGGGATTCGGGGTCTGAACCCCTGAGCGGCGCGGCGCCTACCGGAGCCGACGGCCCGCGGCCGCCGGAACGCTCACTTCCCGTCTCGCACGGTCCCCATGAACGACCAGTGGACCTTGTGACTCCCGTCGGGCTGCGGCTCCTCCGTGACGTGATAGAGGTACGGCCCGTGCGGGCAGTCGTCGCAGCCGTCCGCACAGCGGAACTGCTTCACGACCTCCGTGTACCCGTCGTGTTCCGTGACCCGGAGGATGTCTTCGCGGTCCTCCGCGTCGACCGGTAGCTCCGCCTCACCGTGGTAGTGGAGCAGCTCCTGCGCGTGAACGATCGCCTTGCGGAGCGCTTCGGGCGAGCAGTCGCTCAGGGCCTCAGCGACCCTCGGCGGGAGCCCTTCCGGGGGCGTCGGACGCTCTGCGGAGTCGGTCATGGTCGGTGATTGACTCCGGCCTCATATAATTCATCCGCGGGAGGAGACCGGAGCGAGGGGGACGACCACCCCTCCGTTTCAAAATATAATGAATATTTATACGCAACCGGCGGATAACGGGCGGTATGTACGACGACGAGGAGCTCTCCGAGATCCGCGAGGCGAAGGAGTCGTGGGAGGCGGAGACGCTCGACCCCACTCTGGACCGCCACGGGGAGCGGAAAGACCGGTTCGCGACCGTCTCGAACCGCGAGGTCGACCGGATCTACACGCCCGCGGACGTGGCCGACACCGACTACGACGAGGACCTCGGCTTCCCGGGCGAGGAGCCGTACACCCGCGGCGTGTACCCGACGATGTACCGCGGCCGGACGTGGACCATGCGGCAGTTCGCGGGGTTCGGCACCGCCGAGGAGACGAACGAGCGGTTCCACTACCTGATCGACGAGGGGCAGACGGGGCTCTCGACGGCCTTCGACATGCCCTCGCTGATGGGGATCGACTCGGACGACCAGATGTCGCTCGGCGAGGTCGGAAAGGAGGGCGTCGCGGTCGACACGCTGCGGGACATGGAGATTCTCTTCGACGGGATCGACCTGACGGAGGTGTCGACCTCCTTCACGATCAACCCGAGCGCGCCGGTGATCTACGCGATGTACGTCGCCCTCGCCGACGAGCGGGGTATCCCCCGCGAGGAGCTCCGGGGGACCCTCCAGAACGACATGCTCAAGGAGTTCATCGCGCAGAAGGAGTGGGTGATCCCGCCGGCGCCGTCGCTCGATCTGGTGACGGACACGATCGAGTTCGCGGTCGCGGAGACGCCCAAGTTCAAGCCCATCTCGGTGTCGGGCTATCACATCCGCGAGGCGGGGTCGACGGCGGTCCAAGAGCTAGCCTTCACCCTCGCCGACGGGTTCGCCTACGTCGAGGCGTGTCTCGACCGCGGGCTCGACGTCGACGAGTTCGCGCCGCAGCTCTCCTTCTTTTTCAACTCGCACAACTCCCTGTTCGAGGAGGTCGCGAAGTTCCGCGCCGCCCGCCGGATCTACGCCACCGTCATGGACGAGTGGTACGACGCCGAGGCCGACGCGTCGAAGCAGCTGAAGTTCCACACCCAGACCGCGGGCCAGTCGCTGACGGCCCAGCAGCCGCTCAACAACGTCGCTCGCGTGACGATTCAGGCGCTGGCGGGCGTGTTGGGCGGGACACAGAGCCTCCACACCAACTCCTTCGACGAGGCGCTCGCGCTCCCCTCGGAGCAGGCGGTGCGGGTCGCGCTCAGGACCCAACAGGTCATCGCCGACGAGTCGGGCGCGGCCGACATCGTCGACCCGCTCGGCGGCTCGTTCGCGGTCGAGTCGCTCACCGACGAGACGGAAGCCGACGCGATGGCGTACATCGAGGAGATCAGAGAGATGGGCGACGGCTCCGTCCGCGACGGCGTCCTGCGCGGCATCGAACAGGGGTACTTCCACCGCGAGATCCAGGAGTCCGCCTACGAGTACCAAGAGCGCGTCGACGAGGGCGAGGAGACGGTCGTCGGCGTCAACGCCTACGAGATCGAAGAGGACACCCGGCCGGACCTGCTCCGAGTCGACGAGACGACCCGCGACCGACAGCTCGACCGGCTGGAGTCGGTGAAAGCCGAGCGCGACGACGACGCGGTCGAGGCCGCCTTGGAGGACCTGCGCGACGCCGTCGACGACGGCGAGAACGTGATGCCCGCGATCGTCACGGCGGTGAAGGAGTACGCGACGATGTGCGAGGTCATGGCGGTGTTCGAGGCGGAGTACGGCACCTACCGCGAGCGGATCGGCGTCGCCTGACGGGACCCGACCGAAAGAAGAGATCGGCCGCGACGGGTGGCGACCGGCCCGCGTCGGTCACCCGGTTTCGACCGCCCGAGCGGACTCCGCGCACCACGCGTTGCCTCGGCGGCCCGCACGCCGCAGGTCGAGCTCGACGACGGAGCCGACCTCCAGTTCCGACAGCGCCGACTCCACGTCGGGATCGTCGTACTCGACGACGTACAGCGTCCCGTTGCGGGGATATTCACGGAGCGTGATCGCCCCGTGGTCGTTACACGCGTCGACGACGGTGTATTTGCCGGTACGGTCCATCACACGCGGTTGTTACTGATCTCAAACCCTTAGTTATGCCATTCCTACTGGCGTGAACGGCCGGATCGTCCACCCGAAGACCGCGGTCCGGAGCCGCGAGCGAACGGTCCACTTTAATCGGCGCGCCGCCTCGCTCGGGTATGACGGAGACGGAGATCCCCGAGGACCACCCGCGCTACGCGTCGCTCGTGACGCGCCACCGGATCGAGGCGGGCGTCGAGCAGGGGATCACCTCGAAACAGGGGCTGATCGCGCAGGGGCGCGGCGAGGCGTTCGATTACCTCCTCGGCGAGCGAACGATCCCGAGCGCCGACGACGCGGCGCGCGCGGCGGCCGCGACGCTCCTCCTCGCCGACCGGCCGGTCATCTCGGTGAACGGGAACGTCGCGGCGCTCGCGCCGAGCGAGACGGTCGATCTCGCGGGGGCGGTCGACGCCGACCTCGAGGTGAACCTCTTCAATCACACCGACGAGCGCGCCCGTCGGATCGCGGACCACCTCCGCGACCACGGCGCGAGCGAGGTGAAGGGGCTCGCCGGCGACGGCGAGATCCCCGGTCTCGACCACGCTCGCGGCGTCGTCGACGCGGACGGGATCGAGGCGGCCGACGTGGTCGTGGTCCCCTTAGAGGACGGCGACCGCGCCGCCGCCCTCGACGCGATGGGGAAAACGGAGATCGTCGTCGATCTCAACCCCGGGAGCCGGTCCCCCCGGACCGCCGACGTGCCGATCATCGACAACCTGCTCCGGGCGGTGCCGAACGTGACGGCTCACGCGCGAGACCTCGCCGACGCGACGCCCGCGGAGTTAGCGGGGATCGCCTCGTCGTTCGACTCCGAGAACGCGCTCGACGCGGCCGAGGAGACGATCCGCGGCGGGTCCTTCGAGAGCCGGGACGACGCCGAGTAGGGGCGAGAGCGCGGCGAAACGAGGCGCGCGGCGCTCGCGGACGCCTCCGTGCGGCCGGAAGTGAAAAGACTGCTCCGACCGTACCGGCCGGTATGGAACTCGACGAGACGGACCGGGCGATCCTGCGAATCCTCCAGGAGGACGCACGGACCCCGTTCTCGGAGGTCGCACGCCGGATCGACATGTCCAGCGCGACCGTCCACGACCGGGTCAGTCGCCTCGAAGACGCCGGCGTCATCAGGGGATACCACGCCGACATCGACCCGAAAGCGGTCGGGTACGGCGTCGGTGCCCTCGTCGGTCTGCGCGTCGAGCAGGGCCGCGAGGAGGACGCGCTCGACCGGCTCCGCGGGATCGACGGGGTCCGCGAGATCCACCTGACCACCGGCGAGTGGGACGTCATGCTTCGGGTCGTCGCGGCCGACACCGACCGGCTCCGAGAGCTGATGTTCGACCAGATCGCGGATATCGAGGGGTTCTCGCGGTCGCAGACGATGGTGATCCTCGACACCGACTACGAGCAGCCCGGGCCGCCGCTGTAAGTCGCCGCGACACCGCTCGACGGCGGCGCTCCGCGCTCGCTCGGGACCGGAACGCTCAACTCGCGACCTCCCCGATCGGTGATCATGAGTACAGCGGTCGCGGATCGGTTCGACCTCTCGCCGGAGCGGGCCTGGGCCGCCGTCGTCGGCGGAGCGACGGCGCTGTTGGCGCTCGGCTCCGTCGTCTTCCCGCGCCTCGTCTACGACCGGTTCCTCTGGCGGTACTTCTGGGGGCCGGTCGTCGCCGACGGCGAGGGCGCGCAGTGCGCGGTCCGCGACGGCGGGGTCACGGAACTGCTCGGCTCCAGCGGGGCGTGTCAGTCCGCGGTCGCCGCCGGCGAGGTCGTCGCGTTCCCGGGGTACACCACCGTCTCGACGCTGAGCTACGTGGTCATCCTCCTCGGCATGCTGATCGGCGTCGTCTTCCTCCTCCGCCGGCTCGACATCGGGACCGAACTCCGCTTCTTTTTCGCCCTGTTCCCGTTCATGCTGCTTGGCGGCGCGATGCGGACGGTGGAGGACGCGGGCGTCGCCGCGACCGCCGCCGGCGTCGAGCCGCTGATCCCCTTCCCGGCGAGCGCGGTCCTGATCAGCCCGTTCATCTACTTCACGGTGTTCGCGTTCACGCTCGCCTGCGTGATGGCCGCGTACGGACTCGACCGGCGCGGGATCGTCGACGACTACGCGCGCCCGCTGTTCGCGTCGGGCGCGGTCGGACTCGCGGCCGCGGTCGGCTACCTCTCGTACCTCGCCGCGACGACCGACTACGTCGAGTTCTACCCGCAGGTGCTCGTGCCGACGCTCGTCATCGCGACCGTCGCGACCGCGGTCACGTGGGCGATAGCGACGCGGGAGATACCGACGATCCGACAGGGGACCGGCGCCGCGGGGATCGTCATCATCTGGGGGCACGCGATCGACGGCGTCGCCAACGTGATCGGCCTCAACTGGATGCCGGCGCTGACCGGGACCGCGAACCTCGTCCCGAAACACGTCGTCAACAGGCTGATCGTCGACTGGACCGCCCGGCTCCTGCCCGACTCCGTCCTCGCCGTCACCGGCGACGCGTGGCCCTTCCTCCTCGTGAAACTCGCGGCCGCCACGTTCGTCGTCTGGGTGTTCAACGGCGAGATGAAAGACGAGTCGCCCCGGTACACGATCCTCCTCCTCATCACCGTCCTCGCGGTCGGCCTCGGTCCCGGCACCCGCGACATGCTACGCGCGACGTTCGGCGTCTGAGCCGCCTCCCAGAGGCTCGCCTCGTCATCCCCCCTGGCGACCGTGGGAACCCTCCCCGAGGCGTAACGCGATGTTATAAATCGCCCCGGACCGAGCGTTTCGGTAATGCTGGATGGGGTCAACGTCGCGCTCGGCGTCTCCGGGAGCATCGCGGCGGTGAAGGTCGTCGAACTCGCCCACGAACTCCGCCGACACGGCGCGAGCGTCCGCGCCGTCATGTCCCCGGCGGCGACGAACATCGTCCATCCGTGGGCCGTCGACTTCGCCACCGACGAGCCCGTCGTCACCGAGATCACCGGCAGCGTGGAACACGTGGAACTCTGCGGCCGAGAGGGGTGGGCCGACGTGCTCCTGTTGGCGCCCGCGACCGCGAACACCGCGGGGAAGGTGGCGGCCGCGGTCGACGACACCCCCGTTACCACCTGCGCGACGACCGCCCTCGGCGCCGACGTGCCGGTCGTGATGGCGCCCGCGATGCACGAGCCGATGTACGACCACCCGGGCGTCCTCGACGCGCTCGACCGCCTGGAGTCGTGGGGCGTCCGCTTCGCCGACCCGCGGATCGAGGAGGGGAAAGCGAAGATCGCCGCCGAGGAGGACGTCGTGACGGAGGTCGCGCGGGCGACGACGCCGCAGACGCTCTCCGGGACGCACGTCGTCGTCACCGCCGGCGCGACGAAAGAGCGGATCGACCCGATCCGGATCTTAACGAACCGCGCCTCGGGGAAGACCGGGCGCGCGGTCGCCCGAGCGCTCTACGTCCGCGGCGCCAAGGTGACGCTCGTCCACGACGGTCCCGACGTGCCGTACGCCGACGTCGCGGCGGTCGAGACGGCCGACGAGATGATCGAGGCGTGTCGGCGGACCGCCGCGACCGCCGACGCGCTGATCTCCGCGGCCGCTATCTCCGATTTCACCGCCGACGCCGTCGACCAGAAGATCCGGTCGGGGTCGCCGCTGTCGGTCGACCTGCGGCCGACGCCGAAGCTCATCGACTCGGTGCGCGAGGCGTACCCGGATCTCCCCATCGTCGGATTCAAGGCCGAGACCTCCGGCGACGACGAGGCGATGGTGGCCGAGGCCGAGCGGATCCGCGACCGGGTGGGCCTCTCTTTCGTCGTCGCCAACGACGCGAGCGTGATGGGCCGCGAGGAGACGCGAGCGCTGCTCGTCGGTCGGGACGACCCCGACGAGTTCGTCGGCGACAAGGACGGCCTCGGCGGGCGCGTCGCCGACGAACTCGCCGACGTACTCGGGGAATCCGGGGCCTCGACCGAGGTATAGCGAAATAGTTTTGGGCGTCCCATCGCTTGAACTCGGTGGATAGTCTCGCCGTTTTCACGCGAAGACGCGAGAGATAGTTTACACATGTCAGACACAGACGCCCACCGCATACTCGTCCCCGTCGGCGACTCGGACACGCTCCGAGACACGGTCTCGTACGCCGTCGAGCAGGCGAGTGCGGCGGCACCGAACCGACCGGTCGAGCTCCACTTCGTCGTGGCGGCGCAGACGCAGTCGGTCAACCCGGATGCGCCCGAGGAACTCGGCTCAGCGCGCGAACAGTTAGAGCGCGTCCCGCTCTGGATCGAAGAGGACACGGGCACCGAGAGCGACGGGAGCGACGCGGCCGACGGCCTGTCGGACCGGGTGACCGTCGTCACCGAAATCGTCGGCACCGACCGGTACCTGTTCAGTCCGGGCGACTTCGCCGACGCGCTCCTCGAGTACGCGGCTGAGGCGGGGATCGACCAGATCGTCGTCGATCCGGGGTACAACCCCGCCGGCACCGCGTCGATGCTGCGGCCGATGTCGGTGGAGCTGGGCCGCGGCGACGTGCCGGTCGAGACGGCTCCGGACGACCGGCCGACTCAGAGCGCGGCGCTCGCCCGCGCGGCGTCGCTGTCGAAGTACCTCTCCGTGTTCGTCGTCTCGTACCTGTTTTACATGTCGCTGAGCGCGTGGAAGCCGCTCGATTTCCTGACCGGCTTCGTGACGGCGTCTATCGTGTCCGCCGTCCTCGCGCCGGTCGTCGCGAACCGGTCGGCGCCGCTCGGACTGACGCTCCGGCGGCTCGCCCGCCTGGTGGTGTACGCGCCGTACCTCGTCAAGGAGATCGCGGTCGCGAACCTCCAGGTCGCGTACGTCGTGCTCCATCCCGACATGCCGATCGACCCGGAGGTCGTTCAGCTCCGGGCCGCGGTGTGGGGCGACGGCGCGGTGACGACGCTCGCGAACAGCATCACGCTCACGCCGGGCACCCTGACCGTCAACGTCTCCGAGCGCTCGTTCGACATTCACTCGCTGACCGCCGACTCCCGCGAGGACCTCTTCGACGGCGGGTTAGAGCGTGCGGTCCGGTTCGTCTTCTACGGTCGCGCTGCGGCGCGGATACCGACGCCGCGCGAGCGCGGTGACGACGGGGAGGGCCGGGATGGTTGAGTTCGAAGCGGCGCTTTTGGCCATCGCTGCGGCCTTCGTCCTGTTCGCCGTGGTCGCGCTGTACCGGGTGTACGCCGGACCGACGACGCATGACCGCGTCATCGCGGTGAACGTCGCCGGGACGAACACCGTCATCGCCATCACGCTCGTCGCGGCGGCGTACCAGGAGTCGACGTTCCTCGACGTGGCGCTCGTGTACGCACTGTTGAACTTCCTGCTGTCGATAGCGTTCTCCAAATTCAACGTCGAGCGCGGGGGTGTGCTGTGACGCCGGCCGAGTGGGGCATCGTCGCCCTCGCGCTCGCCGGCGCCTTCTTCGGCGGCGTCGCGGCGGTCGGTCTCGTCCGACTCCCGGACGTCTACACCCGGTCGCACGCGGCCTCGAAGAGCGACACGCTGGGTGCCATTCTCGCGGTCGCCGCCGCCGCGCTCGCGCTCCAATCGGGGCTCTCGACGGCGAAGTCGGTGTTCCTCCTGTTGTTCATGTTCATCACGAATCCGACGGCCGCACACGCCGTCGCCCGCGCCGCACAGGACCAGGGAATCGAACCGTGGACCGCCGACGAGGGGGACGACTGATGTCGTTCACACTCATCGAGGCGGCGCTGTTGGCGTTCGCTCTCGGCTGCGCCCTCGGCTCGGCCCTGCTGGAGGACACGCTGGCGGCCGTGATGGCGTTCGCGGCGTACAGCCTGGGCGTCTCGGTGCTCTGGCTCGTGCTTCAGGCGCCGGACGTCGGCCTCACCGAGGCGGCGGTCGGCGCCGGCATCATGACGATACTGTTCCTGTTGGCGCTGTCGAACACCGCCTCGCCCGACGCGGACCGGCTGTTCGAGCCGATCCGGTGGCGGACGGTGGCGCTGGTCGGCGGGTTCGTCCTGCTGATCGGCGCCACGGTCCCCGCGCTGCCGGCCATCGGCGACCCCGACTCGGCGGTCGTCGGCGGCGAGGTGACCCAGTACTACCTCGAGAACGCGTACGCCCAGACGGAGGTCAAAAACGCCGTGACAGCGGTGCTGGCGGCCTACCGCGGCTTCGACACGCTCGGCGAGGGCGTGGTCGTCTTCTCCGCGGTGGTCGTCACGCTGTCCGTCCTCCGCCGCGAGGTGGTGGCATGAGCGCCGCGGACGCGGACTCGAACGCCGGCGACGCGGACGACGCGGAGGCCGGCGCAGCGTCCGGCACGACCGACGAGGCGCCCGGACTGTACGTCGAGTCGACGATCATCATGACGACGGTCCGGGTCGTCGCCCCGTTCATCCTCACGTTCGCGCTGTTCATCATGTTCCACGGCGCGGACACCCCGGGCGGCGGGTTTCAGGGCGGCGTCATCGCCGGGTCGGTCGTGATGATGCTCGCGTTCGCCTACGGTATCGATTCGACCCGACAGTGGCTCGACGTCCGCGTCGTCGCGGCGCTCGCCTCCGGCGGCGTGTTCGTGTTCGCCGGGATCGGCCTCGGCACGATGGCGCTCGGTGGCCAGTTCCTCGAGTACGCGGAGTACGATGCGCTGTTCGGTCACGCGATCAAGTACGCGATCGAACTCGTCGAACTCGGCATCGGCGCCATCGTCGCGGCCGTCGCGATCGGGCTCTTCTTCCTGCTCGCGAGCGGCTTCGACCAGACCGCCGAGGAGGACCCGTCATGACGCTGGACCTGCTCACGACCCACTACAACTACTACGCGGTCGCCCTGCTGCTCGGTATCGGCCTGTACACCGTCATCGAGTCGCCGAACCTCGTGAAGAAGGTCATCGGGATGAACGTGTTCCAGACCGGGATATTCCTGTTTTTCATCACGCTCGCGTTCCGCAACGGCGGGAATCCCCCGGTCATCTCCGAGGGCGCTGGCCCGTACGTCAGCCCGCTCCCGCACGTGCTCATCCTGACCGCCATCGTCGTCGGGGTGAGCCTGACGGCGGTGGCGCTCGCGCTGGTCGTGCGCGTCTACTCCGAGTACGGCACGCTCGACGAAGAAACCTTAGAGCAACTCTACCATGATTGATCACCTCATCGTCCTGTTGGTCGTCCTGCCGATCGTCGGCGCCGCGGTCCCGCCGCTGGCCAGCCTGCGCTACGACCGCGTCGGCTGGGCGGTCGCGACCGCGACGACGCTCGGCCACGCCGCGCTCGCCGCCGCGCTCGCGTGGACCGTCTGGACCGACGGCATCGTGCGGTACGCGGTCGGCGGCTTCGTCGCCCCGTACGGGATCGAACTCGTCGCCGACGGGCTGACGATCCTGCTCGTCGTCCTCATCAGCGCCGTCTCGCTCGGGGTGCTCGCGTACGCCCGTCACGCCGGCCCGCACGCGAACACCTTCTACTCGCAGTTCCTCCTGCTCGTCGCCGGCCTGTCCGGGATGACGGTGACCGGAGACGTGTTCAACCTGTACGTCTTCCTCGAAATCACGGGACTGGCGGCGTACGGGCTCGTCGCGAGCGGCCCGGGTGCGCGCTCGGCCGTCGCGGCCCTGAAGTACCTCGTCATCGGGACCATCGGCGCGTCGCTGTACCTGCTCGGCGTCGGCTACGCCCTCGCGGCCACGGGCACGCTGAACATGGCCGACCTCAGCGGCAAACTCGCAGAGGTCGGCTACGACTCGACGCTCGTCTTGACCGCGTTCGGACTGATAGTCGCCGGCCTGACGGTGAAGGTCGCGCTGTTCCCGCTTCACACCTGGCAGCCCGACGCGTACGCGGACTCGCCCGACAGCGTGAGCGCGTTCATCTCGGCGCTCGTCTCGACGGTGTCGGCGTACGCACTCGCACACGTGCTGTTCTCGGTGTTCACGGTCGACTTCCTCGAGGCCGTCCCCCTCGCGCGCTGGGCGCTGGTGGGCGTCGCTTGCGTCAGTATCGTCGCCGGAAGCGCGCTCGCGGTCGCGCAGTCGGACGTCCGGCGGATGTTGGCGTACTCGTCGGTGTCGCAGTTCGGCCTCGTGATCGCCGGGTTCGCGATCGCGACGCCGCTGGCCGTCGTCGGTGCGACCGTCCACCTCGTCGGCCACGCGGTCATGAAGGGCGGGCTCTTCGCCGTCACCGGGATCATCGAGCGGAAGACGGGCGCGACGACGGTCGGCGGCTACGCCGGGATGGGCGGCCGCGTGCCGGTCGCAGCCGGCGTCTTCACCCTCTTGGCGCTCGGAATGGTCGGCGTCCCGCCGGCCATCGGGTTCGTCGGGAAGTGGTACATCGTCCTCGGCGCCGTCGAGGCCGGTATCTGGCCAGTGGTCGTCGTCCTGCTGGCGAGTACGCTGCTGACGCTGGCGTACTTTGCGCGGTTGGGCGAACGGCTCTTCTTCGCCGAACCGACGATCACGTCGGAGTCGACCGCCGCCACTGACGGCGGCGAGAGCGTCTCGACGGGCATGATCGTCACCGTCGTCGTCGCCGCGCTCCTCGCCGTCGGACTCACGGCCGCCGTGCCCGTGATCGACCAGCTGATCGACCAGACCGTCTTCGAGCTGATACGCCAATGACTGACGTCGCCTCCCTTCGACCGTTGTTCGCCGTGCTCGTGTCGGCCGTAGCCATCCCGATCATCCTCTCGCTTCGGTCGCGGCCGAACGTCCGCGAGGGGGTCACCCTCGCCGTCGCCGCGACGAAGTTCGGCCTCGTGGCGAGTATGGTGCCGGGCGTGCTCGCGGGCACCACTTACGTCACCCGGCTCGGCGATTTCGGCAACGGGATCTCGCTCGCGCTCCGCGCTGACCCCCTCGGAATCCTCTTCGCGCTGCTCGCGAGCCTCCTGTGGATCGTCACGAGCTTCTACTCCATCGGGTACATGCGGGGTCTGAGCGAACACGCGCAGACCCGGTACTTCGCCTCCTTCGCCGCCAGCCTCGCGTGCGCCGTCGGCGTCGCGTTCGGGGCGAACCTCGTCACCCTGTTCGTCTTCTACGAGCTGCTGACGGTGTCGACGTACCCGCTGGTGACGCACGACGAGACGGACGAGGCCCGCGCGGCCGGCCGGAAGTACCTCACGTACACCTTCGGCGGCGGCGTCGCCGTCCTCGGCGGGACGGCGCTCGTCTACGTGCTGACGGGCACCACGGCGTTCACGCCGGGCGGCATCGAGGCGCTCGCGACCGCGGACCCGACGCTGGCCCGGGCGGCGTTCGCCCTCCTCGCCGGCGGGTTCGGCGTCAAGGCGGCCCTGATGCCCGTCCACTCGTGGCTCCCCGACGCGATGGTCGCGCCGACCCCCGTCTCGGGGCTGCTCCACGCGGTCGCGGTCGTCAAGAGCGGGATATTCGGCATCGCCCGCGTCGCCCTCGACGTGTTCGGGACGGAGACGATGGCTGAGCTGGGCGTGGCGTTACCGCTCGCGGCGGTCGCGGCGATCACGCTTCTGACCGCGAGCGTCATCGCGCTCAGACAGGACAACCTCAAGCGCCGGCTGGCGTACTCGACGATCAGCCAGCTCTCGTACATCGTTCTCGGGCTCGCGCTGTTGGAGGGCGACGCGCTGATCGGCGGGCTGCTCCACATCCCGGCGCACGCGTTCATGAAGCTCACCCTGTTCTTCTGTGCGGGGGCCATCCACGTCGAGACCCACACGGACGACATCAGCGACATGGCCGGCATCGGCGACCGGATGCCCCTCACGATGGCCGCGTTCGCCGTCGCCGCCGCGGGGATGGCCGGAATTCCGCTGATAGCCGGATTCGTCAGCAAGTGGTACATCGTCATCGGTGCGTTAGAGGGCGGCGGCCTCGTCTTCGCCGCCGCGCTGCTGGTCTCCGGCGTCCTCAACATCGCGTACTTCTGGCCCATCGTCTACCAGGCGTACTTCGAGTCGCCCGAGGAACACGACGAGAAGCCGCTCCTGTCCGCTCCGCTCGGCGGCCGCGGCGGCCCCCGAGCCGATGGGGGTCACGAGACCGAAACGGCGGGTCACAACGGCGCTCACGAAACGGACGGCCACGCCGACGCTCACGACGCCGAAAGCCACGACGACGCTCACGATGCCTCTCATGACGGACACCACGGCGGCCCGCCGGCGGGCGGCTGGGACGTCCGCGGCTGGCGGGGCGCGGAGAGCACGTGGTTCATGCTCGGCCCGATCCTGACGGCCGCGAGCCTGTCGGTCCTCCTCGGGGTCGTCCCGCGGACCGCCGTCTTCCTCAGGATCGTCGAGACGGTCGTCGGCTCGCTCCCGGGGGTGGTGGTCTGATGACGAGCGCGCTCACCGCGCTGCCGCCCGGACCGGTCCTGCTCGGCGTCGCCGTACTGATCGGCTTAACGTCCCGTCGGGTCGGCCACGCGCTGGGGGTCGCCGCCTCGGGCGTGGCGGTCGCCTGGGCGTGGACCGTCCCGGCCGGCCCGCACCTCCAGGCCACGTTCCTCGGCTTCGACGCCGTGCTGCTCAACGTCGACGAGTTCTCGCGGCTGATGGGACTGATATTCGGGATCATCGGCGTCGTCGCCGTCCTGTATTCGTACGCGAGCGAGGCCGAGAGCGTCCAGACAGCCTTCGCGTTCTCGTACGTCGCGACCAGCTTCGGCGCGGTGTTCGCCGGCGACTGGCTCACGCTGCTGTTCTTCTGGGAGCTGATGGCCGTCACCAGCACGCTGCTCGTCTGGCACTACCGGGGCGAGGCGGTCCGGGCCGGCTTCCGATACGCCCTGCTCCACGGGCTCGGCGGCACGCTGCTGATGGCCGCCGTCCTCGGCAACTACGTCGCGAAGGGGACCTTCCTGTTCGCGACCGTTCCGGGCGGTCCCGAGACCGCGGGGATCGTGGCCGGGCTGCCGGCCGCGCTCGCGGCGATCGGGATCGGCGTCAACGTCGGGTTCATCGGTCTCCACGCGTGGCTCCCCGACACCTACCCGCGCCCCCATATCGCGGCCAGCGTCTTCCTCTGCGTGTTCACCACGAAGACCGGCGTTTACGGGATGTACCGGGCGTTCCCCGACGGCCACGTCGCCATCGCGTACATGGGCGGCGGGATGGCCGTCTTCGGGGCGACGTTCGCGCTGTTCCAGAACGACATGCGGCGGCTGCTCTCGTACCACATCCAGTCGCAGGTCGGCTACATGATCGCCGGCGTCGGCATCGGGTCGGCGCTGTCGCAGGCCGGCGCGTTCGCCCACGTGTTCAACCACATCCTCTACAAGGGGCTCCTCTTCATGACCGCCGGCGTCGTCGTCTACCGGACCGGCGAGGAGAGTCTGAAGAAGCTGGGCGGGCTCGCCCGCGACATGCCGGTCACGGCCGGCGCGTTCACGATCGCCGCGCTGTCTATCGCCGGGTTCCCCGGGTTCAACGGCTTCGTCAGCAAGGGGATCATCATCTCCGGGAGCCACTACACCTTCCCGAAGGGGCCGCTCCCGATCGGCGACTTCCACACGCTCGAATGGCTGCTCCTGCTCGGCGGAATCGGGACGTTCATGTCGTTCATCAAGTTCGGCTACTACGCCTTCTTCCACGGGAGCTACGACGGCGACGTGCGCGACGCGAACCGCGGACAGACCGTCGCGATGGGTGCGGTCGCGGTGCTTTGCGTCGCATACGGCGTCCTCGTTCCCACCTCACCGCTCGCGGCCGTCGTCCCCGCCGACGTCGGACTGTTCGGGATACTCCCGTTCGACGTGACGAGCGAGGCCGTCGTCGAGAAGGTGTACGAGACGTACACCGTCGACCACCTCGTCGAGGGGGTGGCACTCGCCGTCCTCGGACTGATCGGCTTCGCGCTCACGAAGAAACCGCTCTCGAAGCTCGGCCGCGTCCCGGACGTCGACTCGCTGTACAACCCCGCGTTCTTCTACGGGACTCGCGGGCTCGTCGTCGGCGTCACGGAGCTTTACGCCGCCGTCGACCGGGCCGCGGTCGGGCTCACCCGACTGACGATCCGGACGGTCACCGACCCGCAGGCGGCGGTCCAGCGAGCCGGGGCGGATGTCGACATCAAGTCCGGAATCGGTCGCAGCGTACTGGTCTTGACGCTCACGGTCGGCGTCGCGCTCCTCGCGATCCTGCTGTTCTGAGCGGGCGCCGAGACTCCTGCGTCGTGCGGCCTGTCGGACCCGGTCGCTCCGGCGTCGGGCCGTTCACTCGACTCGGTCGTTCCGGCGCCGTGCCTGTTCGCTGAGCGAGAGGAATCCGACCGCGCCGAAGAACGCGACCGCGAACCCGACCGTCGCGGCGTCGTTTCCCGCGGTGTGGGCGAAAAACAGCGGCGTCACGCTGACTCCGAAGAGCCCGACGCCGTAGCCGAGTCCGTCGATGCGGTCGTCGAACCGCCGAGAGTGCGCGAGCAGCGAGACGTCGAACGCGAACCAGACGTACGCCGCTCCGACGTAGATAGCGGCCGTTCCGGCCGACAGCGGGACGGACGGAACGAGTCGGTGAACGCCGAGACCGATCAGGAGGCCGACGCCGACCGCGAGCGGGAGGGCACGTTTCACGGACGGCTCGTTCGTCGTTCGGTGAGAAAAAGCCGCCGGCGGAACGGAACGAGAAGGAAACGGACGCGACCGGTCGAACGCGGGTCCAGTGGCCTCAGTAGTCCTCGTACGCGAGATTCATCATCCACTGCGAGAAGGCGTCCGCCTGCGCGTCGACCTCCTCCTCGCCGATGAACGGCGAGAGCATGTCGTCGGCCATCAACAGCGAGAAGTCCAGATCGCGCGGCGCGGGCTCCAGATAGTAGGTGTTGTGGCCGTCGTAGACGGTGTCCTCTCGCTGGATGAGTCCCGACTCCTCCAGCGCCTCGGCGATGCGGCTTCCCTTCCGCGAGGAGACGTCGAGGTTCTTCCAGAAGTCGCTCTGGTGGATCCCGCCGGTCTCGCGGATGAGTTCGAGGCCGGCGCGCTCGTCCGCCGACAGATCGGACTCGATTTCGGACGCGCTCATAGTCTCACACGCCTCCCGAATCGCTTAAAACTGGCTTTCCGGTCGGACGAACCGCGAGCACCGCGCCGTCTCACTCGTCGGAGAGCGTGAACTCCGTCGGCAGCGACACCGTCTCCGCGGGCGTCTCGCAGGGCGGCCCGTCGGCGTACGCGACCTCGGGGTCACGGCCGGTTCGAATCCGAGTGAACGACCGGGTCCCGAACCCGTCTCCGTGGAGACAGGCGCCGTACTCGTGGTCGGCGAGAACGCCGCTCGCGCGGTCGAGCCACGTTGCCCCCGACTCGCCCGGCTGAGGAAGGAGCGCGCTCGCAATCCGCCTGGCGCTGTCGGCTCGCTCCCCGCCGAACTCGCGGCGTCGCTCCGGGATCGCGAACCGTTCCGCGCCGTTGACCACGCCCCCCACGTTCCCCACGACGTGGACGCCCGGATCGAGTCGCGTCACCGTGAGGCCGCCGTCGTACGCCAGTAGGAACGCCGCCCGGTCGTCGGCGAGGACGAGATTGAACCCGTCGTACTCGCGCGCGTCGAGTTCGCCCTCGACCGCTCGCACCGCGTCCTCCGCGGAGGCGGCCGTCAGGCAGTCGCGGACGAGCAGTCCCCGAGAGCGCTCGCCCTCACGGTCGGCGTCGAGCCACCGGTTCGTGACGGCCACGACGAGCCCGCTCTCCGAGGCGCCGATCCACGTGCCGCCGGCCTCGGCGTCGCGCGGGGCGACGTAGCGGACCCCGGCGTCTCCGGTGTCGTCGTCTCTCCCGTCCACGTCGTCTCCGCCGCCGAAGCGCACCGCCGGCGGTTCGCTCGGGCGGTCGAGCGCCTCGTCGCGGGTGGCCGCGAGCGCGACCGGGACGTCACCGAACGTTCGCCACGCGAGAGTCAGGGTACACACGGGCACGGATACGCTCGAGCGACTGAAAACTCCACGGTCGATACGGGATCGGTGTTTACTCATAATAAAAGAAATCTTTTGGTGACTGGCCGCGTGAGTGGAGACATGAACGCGATCGCCGTCTACGAAGGGGCCGACAAACCGGTCGTGACAGAGAAGCCGCGACCGGAACCGTCGGCCGGCGAGGCGCTGGTCCGGACGCTCCGGGTCGGCGTCGACGGGACGGACCACGAGGTCATCGCCGGCGGCCACGGCGCCACGCCGGCCGGCGACGACCACCTCGTGTTAGGCCACGAGGCGGTCGGCGTGGTCGAGGACCCGAACGACACGCCGTTCGAGGTCGGAGACGTCGTCGTTCCGACGGTGCGGCGCCCGCCGAACGGCGCGAACGAGTACTTCGCGCGCGGCGAGCCCGACATGGCGCCGGACGGCCAGTACCACGAGCGAGGCATCGTCGGGGCCCACGGCTTCATGGCGGAGTATTTCACCAGCCCGGCGGAGTTCCTCGTCGAGATCCCCCCGGCGCTCGCCGAGTGGGGGTTCCTCGTCGAGCCGATCTCGATCGCCGAGAAGGCCATCGAACACGCCTACGCCAGCCGGTCGGCGTTCAACTGGGACCCCGAGTCGGCGCTCGTGTTGGGTAACGGCTCGCTCGGCCTGTTGACGGTCGCGACCCTCGACGAGGACTTCGAACGCATCTACTGTCTCGGCCGGCGCGAGCGGCCAGACCCGACGATCGACATCATCGAGTCGCTGGGGGCGACGTACGTGAACTCCAACGACACCGCCATCCCCGACGTCCCCGAGGCGTACGAGCCGGCGGACTTCGTCTTCGAGGCGACCGGATACGCGCCCCACGCCTTCGAGACGATCGAGGCGCTCGCGCCCAACGGGGTCGGCGCGCTCCTCGGCGTCCCGGGCGACTGGGAGTTCGAGATCGACGGCGGGCGACTCCACCGGGAACTGGTCCTCCACAACAAGGCGCTCGTCGGCAGCGTCAACTCCGGGTACAGCCACTTCGAGGCGGCCGTCGAATCGCTCGCGGCCCTCTCGGAGGCGTTCCTCGGCGATCTCGTGACCGGCGTCTACGGGCTCGACGACTTCGAGGCCGCGTTCGCGGATGACGACACGACTATTAAAACGGCGGTCGAATTTGCCGCGTATGAAGAACGTTGACGACCTGATAGAAAGCGCTGCCGAGCTAGCGGAACGCGGGCTCTCGAAGGGTGAGATCGCGGACGAACTGAACGTCTCCCGGGAGACGGCGAGCTGGCTGGTCGAGCGCGGCGGCGGCTCGGACGAGAGCGAGGCGTCCGCGGGGACGACCGCGTCCGCCGACATCCACGTCGACTGGTCGGCGCTCGGTCGGGACTCGACTCGGCTCGGCTACGCGGCGAGCGCGATGGCCGACCTGCTCGCCAAACAGGGCGAAGAAGTCGACCTCACCGTCGGCATCGAGAAGGCCGGTGCGCCGCTCGCGACGGCGGTCGCGGACCGTCTCGACACCGACCTCGGCACGTACGCGCCCGCGAAACACCAGTGGGACGAGGGGGACATCGACGAACACGGCGGCGGCTTCTCGCGGAACTTCGCGGCGATCCGCAACCGCGACTGCTACGTCGTCGACGACATCATCACCTCCGGCACCACGATGCGCGAGTCGATCGACGCGATCCGAGAACAGGGCGGCGAGCCGGCCGCGTGCGTCGTGTTGGTCGACAAGATGGGCTACGACGCCATCGACGGGGTCCCGGTGTACTCGCTCGTCGACGTCGTCCGCGTCGACCGCGACGAGTAAGCGAGCGGCCGCTCCGGAACCCGTCGCGCGCGCCATCCCGTGCGGAACCCATTTGCCTCGCCGGCGCGTACCGGACGCCATGACGTTCAGCCCCGAAACCGACGCCGAACCGGACGAGATCAACCAGCGCGTCGAGTCGGTCATCGCCGAAAACGACGTAGTGCTGTTCATGAAGGGGAACCGTCTGATGCCGCAGTGCGGCTACTCGAAACGGGCCGTCGAACTGATCTCCGGCCACGTCGAGGAGTTCGAGACGGTCGACGTGCTGCCCGCGCTCCCCCAGTACCGCGAGGCGCTGGAGTCGGAGAGCGGCTGGGAGACGATCCCGCAGACGTTCGTCGACGGGGAGTTCGTCGGCGGCAGCGACGTGCTCGCCGAACTGGAGGAACGCGGCGAGCTCGCGGCCGAACTCGGCGCCGAGTGAGGGCCCCTGCCGAGGGAAGAGCGCGCTCGACCGGACGACTGCGGACCGAGCGTCTCGACAGTCGCTCCGATCCGAACACGTCGAAGGGCAGTCCATATAAACCTACGGTGCCTACGTGGGGTAGGTGCAGCCACCGGCGCTGCCGCAGTGACCACCGGTTCGACCCCACCGCATTCCACAAACAATGACAGGCCGCGTGTTCCGACTTCATTCGACGCTCGAACTGCCACTCGAAGACGTAGAGACGTACTTCGACGAAGATCCCGACCTCCCGCCGGAGATCGACGACATCGACATCACGCGTCGAAACAACACACTCATCATCAAGGCCCTGTCCGACGACGAGAGCATCAGCAAATACACGCCCACCGCCCAGCTGAAGGCGTCGGTCACGGAGACCCGCGTCTGGGAGGAGGAGCCGCCCCGCGCCGGCGGCCCCCAGTGGATGGACGACGAGGAAGAGGAGATCCCGTCGGAGCTCGTCGAGTTCGCCTGCTTCAAGGGCGACCGCGAGACCGTCCTCCAGAACTCCGCGCTCCAGTATCCCATGTTCCTGGTGCTGCGTGAGATCGCGACCCTCTCCGAGAAGGGGACGCTGACGGCGATCACCGAGGAGGACGAGGAGCTCGAAGCGACCCGGATCGTCGAGGGCGAGCGACGCCCCGCCAGCATCGAGGTCGTCGAGAGCCCCCAGGGCGCCGGCGACGGCGACGGCGGCGTCAACTGGCGCGACAACGAGTTCATCTCGGACTGAGTTCGGCCTCCGCGCGGTCTCCTCCGTTCGACCGTCGGTCCGCACTACTTCGAACGCTCTCCTCGACGGTGACCCGCCGGGACCGGCGAGCCTCGGCCGACCGCCGACCCTTTATCGACTCGACTCCCTCTGTCGCGTATGAACGACTGGGTGAGCCTCTTTTCCGGCGGAAAAGACTCCTCATGGGCGTTATACCGCGCCTTAGAGGAGGGAATCGACGTCTCCCGACTCCTGACCGTCCATCCCGCCGGCGACTCGTACATGTACCACACGCCGGCGACGGAACTCGCCGCGCTCGCCGCCGAGAGCGTCGGGATCGACCTCGTCGAGGTGTCGCCGGACGACTTCGGAGCCGACGACGTCGACGACGCGGGCGCGCAGGGCGACGCAGAGCTGGAGCCGATGGAAGCTGCGCTCCGAGAGATCGCCGCCGAAGACGACGTCGACCTCGCGGGCGTCACGGCTGGCGCGGTCGAAAGCGAGTTCCAGACGAACAGGATTCAGGCCATGTGCGACCGCCTCGGAATCGACCTGTTTGCTCCACTGTGGCAGCGCGATCCCGTCGAGCTCGCAGGGGAGATGTTCGACGCCGGCTTCGAGATCCGAATCGTTCAGGTGGCGGCCTACGGGCTCGACGAGTCGTGGCTCGGGCGCACCTTCGACGCGGCCGCCCTCGACGATCTGCTCGCGCTCCGCGAGGAGTACGGCGTCCACCCGCTCGGCGAGGGCGGAGAGTTCGAGACGTACGTCGTCGACGGCCCCCACATGGACCGCCGTATCGACCTCACGTACGACACCGTCTGGGAGGGCGACCGAGGCCACATCGAAGTCCGGGACGCGGCGCTGGAGTAGGTCGGACTCGTCTCACCAACCGCGATCGCCGCACCAACCGCAAAACCGACCGCGGTCGCGCGATCCTAACCGCCCGACCGATCCTGACCGATCGGTCTACGGCCAGTTGCCGGCCTGATCGTAGGCGTCCACGATACGACCGATCCCGACGACGTACGCCGCGGTCCGCATGTCGTCCACTTCGTTCGACTCGTAGGTGTCGACCAGCGTGTCGAACGCTCCGGTGATCACGCGCTCGAGTTCCTCGTTGACGCGCTCCTCGGTCCAACTGAACCGCTGTCGGTTCTGGACCCACTCGAAGTACGAGACGGTGACGCCGCCCGCGTTCGCGAGGATGTCGGGGATGACGTGGATGTCACGTCCGGCGAGCACGTCGTCCGCGTCGGGGGTAAGTGGTCCGTTCGCGGCCTCGACGATGAGGTCGGCGGCGACGTCCGGCGCGAGGTCGCCGTCGACCGCGTTCTCCAGTGCGGCCGGGACGAGGCAGTCGACGTCGAGCGTGAGCAGCTCGTCGTTCGTGATCGATTCGGCGCCGGGATAGCCGGTCACCGAACCGGTCTCGGACTTGTGAGCCTTCACGTCGCGGGCGTCGAGTCCGTCGCGGTCGAGGATACCGCCCGAGGAGTCGGAGACCGCGACGACGTCCGCGCCGAGATCGCCGAGCAGCTTCGCGGCGACCGAGCCGGCGTTGCCGTATCCCTGGACCGCGACCGACGCGCCCGAGAGGTCGCGGCCGAGCCAGTCGAACGCCTCGCGGGTCGAGAGCGCCACCGACCGGCCGGTCGCCTCGACGCGCCCCTCGCTGCCGCCCGAGTCGATCGCCTTCCCCGTGATAACGCCCGGAGCGGTGGTGTTCTCGAGGGTCTCGTAGGTGTCTTTGATCCAGTTCATCTCCTGTTGACCCGTGTTGACGTCCGGCGCCGGGATGTCGCGATCCTCGCCGATCATCGGGCGCAGTTCGGTCGCGAACGCGCGGGTGATCCGCTCTAGCTCGCTCTCGGAGTAGTCGGCGGGATCGATCGCGATCCCCCCCTTTCCGCCGCCGTACGGCACGTCGACGACGGCGCACTTGTAGGCCATCCAGCCGGACAGCGCCTTCACCTCGTCGCGGGTGACGCCCGGGTGATACCGAATCCCGCCCTTGTAGGGCCCTCGGTCGCCGTTGAACTGCGAGCGGTACGCGCGCACGGTCTCCAACGACCCGTCGTCGCGCTCGAACGTCAGGTTCGTCTCTAACACCCGCTCGGGGTTCTTCAGGCGCTCGATGACGCCCGGGTCCGCGTCGACGACCGCCGCGGCCTCGTCCACCTGTTCTCGCAGGCTCTCGAACGGGTTTGCCTCAGAAGACATACGATCACGTGCTGTTGGCCGGAGGTTAACTGTGGCGACCGGAACGGGTATTGTTCGTGCCGACACCGCCCGCGGCCGCCGGCGGCGGAACCGCCCGTCCACGCGGACTCAGCGGTCGGCGTCCGCTGCGCGGTCGAGGAGCCGCTCCGCCTGCGCGATCAGCGGCGCGTCGATCATCTCGCCGTCGACCTGGAAGACGGCTCGCCCCTCGCGTTCCGCTTCGTCGCGGGCGTCCACGACCCTCCGGGCCCACTCGACCTCCTCCGAGTCCGGCGTGAACGCCTCCGTGATCGGCGCGACCTGTGCCGGGTGGATCGCGAGCTTGCCGTCGTAGCCGAGTCGCCGCGCGAACGCCGCGTCCTCGCGCAGCCCCGCGTCGTCTGAGAAGTCCGTGTACACCGTGTCGATCGCGTCGATATCGGCCGCGCTCGCCGCGAGGACGACGTGTTCGCGGGCGTACAGGACCTCCGTCCCCTCGTCGGTCCGCGTCGCGCCCACGTCGGCCGCGAGGTCCTCCGCGCCGAACACGAGCGCGTCGGTCGGGCCAGCGGCCGCGATCGACTGCGCCGACAACACGCCCGCCGCGGTCTCGACGAGGGCGAACACGGCCGGGTCGCGGCCGCGCTCGGCACACAGCGACGCGACGGACTCGACTCGCTCGGGGCCCGTCACCTTCGGGAGCATCACGGCGTCGAGGCGGACGCCGCCGGCCTCTCCCCCGCCGTTCGTTCCCAACACGCCGTCGAGGTCGGCCGCCGGTGACTCGGCGCTCAGTCGCACGCACACCTCCGCGTCCGGGTCGAACGCGGGATCTTCGAGCACCTCGCGGACGGCGCGTCTCGCCTCCGCCTTCCGGTCCGGGGCGACGGCGTCCTCGAGGTCGAAACAGATCACGTCGGCGCCGGACGCGGGGGCCTTCCGCATGAGTTCGGGGCTGTCGCCGGGCGAGAACAGCAGGCTTCGGCGTGGCATGTGCCGAGGTCCGCGGGCGGGCGAGTAAAAACCGCCGGAGCGGGGCGTGCGTCGTCCCGCGCACGGGAGGCGGCGTGGTCTCCCCCGCCCGAGAGCGGTACCGATTTCACGCGGCCGGCCGACCGCGAGTCCATGCCCGGACGTTACTACGAGGAGTTCACTGTCGGAGAGACCATCGAACACGCGACGCGACGGACAATAACCGAGGCCGACAACCAGCGCTTCTGTGACATGACCATGAACCAGCAGCCGCTCCACCTCGACGCCGACTTCGCCGCGGAGACGCAGTTCGGCGAACGGCTGGTGAACGGGCTCTACACCATGTCGCTGGCGGTCGGGATCTCGATCCCCGAGACGACGGACGGAACCATCGTCGCGAACCTCTCGTACGACGACGTCGAGCATCCGAATCCGGTGTTCCACGGCGACACGATCCGGGCGCAGTCGACGGTCACCGACAAGCGGGAGACGAGCGACGGCGAGCGCGGGGTCGTCACGATGCGCGTCGAGGCGTTCACGGTCGCCGGCGGGGACGACGAGGACCTCGTCTGCGAGTTCGAGCGGACGGTGCTCTCCGAGAAGCGACCGCCGGACGACAGGAACGACGGGGCGGACCCGGGCGGAGCGGAGGCGTAACTCACGCGTCAGTCCTCTTCGCCGGCCAACAGCAGTCCGAGATAGGAGGTTCGGACCTGCTCGTCCGCGTCGAGGCCGAGCCGGTCGAGGGCGTCGACAGCCGCCTCGCGCGCCGCGTCGACCTCGCTTTCTCCCTCCACGGCGCGTTCGATCTCGACGTATTCGTCGAGCCCGGTGACGGCGTCGAGCGTGACGGTGAATCCGTCGTACGACCAGAACTCGCGTCGCTTGTCGACCGTCGCGGCCGGTTCGAAGCCGAGTCCGGAGAGAACGGCGGCGAGCGCCTCGCCGTCGTCGACGCCCGTCTCGTGTTCGGCGCGCGTCTTCGAGGCCGCCTCGAGGAGCGGGCCCTTGTACGTCACCGTCGCGTCGGCCGCCCCGTCGTCGGCCTCTCGATCTTCCGCTCCGTCGTCTATCGGCGTTTCGCGCCGGATCCGGAGCGCCTCGTCGGTCTCGGCGAAGTCCCGGTGCGGGGCGTCGTAGTAGGTGTCGCGCTGCCGCCGAGCGTCGACGCGCTCGGCGCCGGCCTCCCGAAGCCGCTCTCGAACCGTCGCCAGCGCCGCCGGGACCTTGATCTCGACCTCGTACATGACACAGGGTGCGGTCGGGCCGTTCATAAGCGACGCGGGACCCAGCGTGCGGCGGCGCCGACATGGTCCGCTCTCGGGCCGTCCCCGGCGGTTCGCCGCTCGGCGGCGGCCTCCGGGCCGAACCGTGCTTCTTAAGGGTGTAACAGGTGACCTTCTGGTATGAGCGATCAGGAGCAAGCGGACGCGGCCGACGAGGCCGAAGAGACCGAAACCGACGCCGGCGGCCTCGAAGACGGCGACTTCGTCCGCGTCGCGTACACGATCCGAACGGCCGACGACGACCGTGTCATCGACACGACCGACAAGGAAACGGCCGAGGACGCCGAGATCGACGTCGACGAGTACGACTTCGAGCCGCGCATCATCGCGCTCGGCGCCGGCCACGTGTTCCCCTCCGTCGAGGAGGCGTTCCTCGGTGCCGCCGTCGGCGACGAAGGGACGGTCGATGTCCCCGCCGACGACGCCTTCGGCGAGTACGACCCCGACGAGGTCGAGACGGTCAAGGCCGACAAGATCCCCGAGGACAGCCGCTATCCCGGCGCGCAGGTCCAGATCGACAACCAGCAGGGCCACCTCGAAACGATCATCGGCGGCCGCGCCCGCGTCGACTTCAACCACCCCCTCGCCGGCGAGGACCTCGAGTACGAGTACGAGATCCTCGAGGCCATCGACGACCGCGAGGAGCAGGCGTCGGGCATGCTCGGAATGTACCTCCAGGAGGCGCCCGAAGTCCGCATCGAGACGGTCACCGAGGAGGAGGAGACCGTCACCGAGGACGACGACGGCGAGGAGACCGTCGAGACCGAGGAGGTCGAGAAGGACGTTCTCTACGTCACCGCGACGCAGGCGATGCAGATGAACCAGCAGTGGATGTTCCAGAAACAGCAGATCGCACAGGACCTCATGGACCGTCTCGATCTCGACCGCGTCGTGATCGAGGAGGTCATCGAGGGCGGCGGCATGGGCGGTCTCGGCGGCATGATGGGCGGCATGGGCGGCGGCGCCGGCGACGTCGACATCGAGGAGGCGCTCGAAGACGTCGACGTCGACGCCGACGAGATCGTCGACGAGATCGACGAAGAGTAACCGCGCGCTGGGGCCCGACCCCGCTGTGACGCCCGTTTTCGGCATTTTCGGTACGACGAGAGCGATCAGTGGCCGACCAGTCGACGCGACACTCCGGCCCTCGATCGACCCGGCTTCCTCTCGACTCCTCGCTTGCCGCGCGCGTCGAACCGATCCCTTTTGAGCGACGGCCGACCCACACCGAACATGGAGATCGAACGGGCACGAGAGGACGCCCTCGTCGCCGGGGTCGCGGGCGCGGCGACGGTCGCGATCGCGTTGCTGTCGAGTTTCACGGCGGTCGCCTCGGTCGCGACGCTGCCGACGCTGGCACCGCTCGCCGTCTACGCGCTGTACCTCTTCTCGCGGAAGGGCGGCCCGTACGGCCCCTACGACACGGCACGGAACTGGGCGGTCGCCGCGGCGCTCGTCGGCGTCGCCGTCCTCTCCGTCTCGGTCGTGGCCTGACGCGGCCGCCGGCCGTCCACGCTTTTGCCCCCGCTCGCCCGTAGCGCCGCGAATCGGTAGTTCTCCGCCCGACGCTCAGGCGATATCGCGGCTCGTGTCGACGCTGACCGCGTCGGTGAGTTTCAGCTTCAACGGCTCTTCGAGGGCGGCTCCGCCCCGGAACTTCGGAACGATGAGCCGGTTCGCGATCTCGGTGCCGGTGACGGTGGTGCGGAGGTCGAAGACGACGTCTGCGACCTGCTCGGTGACCCGGCGGGTCCGCGGGTCCTCACCGCCCCGAAGGGCGTGAAGCACCGCGACACCGCCGGCGTCGTCGACCCGGGTTCGGACGCCGTCGAGGAAGTCGGCGTAGGCCGCCGGCCCGGCGTTCGCCTCCAGCGGCTCCACGGAGTCGACGATCAGCGCGCCGCCCTCGGGGAGGTCCTCGGTCCGCGACGCCGTCCCGTCGAGGTCGCCGCCGTCCACGGCCTCGACGGTCGTCTCCTCGTCCCCGTCGAGGCTGAGCGCCGCCTCGACCGAGCCGGGCGAGCGGACGGTCGTAAGGTAGCGGCACCGGCGGACCCGGGCGAAGTGGTCCAGAATGAGTTCGGACTGACTGTCCGGGTCCGCCTCCAACACGACGACGCTACCGCTCGGGATCCCACCGCCGAACTGCCGGTCCAGGGCCGAAATCCCAGTCGGGAGCGTCTCCATACGATCGCTGCCGCCCGTGGAGTCTTGGGTCTGTCGATGGTCGATCCCTTGGCCGCCAGTCGTCTCCGCGTCCGCCGCTCCGAGGTCGCCGGTGCCCGCGATCCTCACGCGACCTGCCACCCCGTCGCCGCCGCCGTCTCGCCGAGCCGTCGGGCGAGGTCACCGTACGCCTTCCGGACCGCCTCGTCGGCGAGCGGTGCGGCTCCGCCGTCCGGGACCCGTCCGAGAACCGGGCAGTTCAGCAGCGCTGCCACCCGCTCGGGCACGTCCGTCTCGCCGATCACGACCGCTCCGAGCGGCGGGCAGCCGAGCCGCTCGGCGAGCGCCGCCGTCTTCGCCGCGTCACGCAGCGCGGCGCGCCTGAGCGGCGTCGCGATCAGGGCGCCGTCCGACGCTCGCAGCGGCGCGGCCACGTCCGGCGACGCGCCAGCCGGACAGTCGAGTAGCACCGGTGCGCCGTCGGGCGTCGCCCCGTCGAGCGCCTCGAACGTCGCGAGCGCGTCGACGGACCGCGGCGCGTCCGGCGCCGCGAGGACCGTCGGCGCGGAACGGTCGGGGCGCACCGCATCGCCTTCGCGGACCGCATCGAGGACGGTCCGTGCCGCTGCGTCGTCGGTCCGGTGGCTCCTTTCGCCGTTCCGACGAGAGACGTGTCCGCGTCCACCGACGCTCGACGCGGCCTCGGCGACCGCCGGAGTCTCGGCCGCGAGTCGGTGGAGGTTCGGGAGGTCCCAGTCGGCGTCGGCGGCGACCACGGGCGCGCCGCGCCGCGAGAGGGCGCGCGCGAGTCCGAGGGTCGTCGTCGTCTTTCCGCTTCCGCCCTTGCCGCCGGCGACGGCTATCACGGTGGCTGTGGCTCGCTACTCGGGATAAACTGTTGGGGGCGCGGCGCGGTCAGTCCTGACAGCAGCCGCCGGCCTCGCCGCCGAAGTCGACGGCCAGCGGCTCGGAAATGGCCTCGTTGACCGTTTCGAGCGTGTCCGTGAGCTCGTCTTGCGCGTCGAGGTACTCGCTCATCACCGGCATCGCGTGGAGCTCGTCTTGCGCCTCCTGGACGCGCTGAAGCTCCTCGTTCGTCGCTTGGCCGGTCTGTCGCGCCTGCATGAACTCCGCGCGAAGCTGCTCGAACTCGTCGATTCGGCTCTGGACCTCCTCGTCTCGCTGGACGGCCGCCCTCGCCTCTTCGAACCGCTCGTACTCCGTGGTTTCGGCGATCCGCTCGCCCAGTTCTCGACCGAGGTCCTCGATGGAAACCTGTTCGACGCTCATGTTCGTTCGTCGTGGCCGAGCGGTTTGAACCTGCCGGAGCCGGGCGTCGAGGGCGTGTTTCGACCGCCGTCAGCGCCCCTGTGCCTCGACGAACTCGACGACGGCGTCGAACTCCTGTGGCCCGATGCCGTGCCCGCCCGGGAAGCTCCCGCGCTCGACGGCCGCGCCGACGGCTTCGAGGCGTTCGACGGCCGCGCTCGTTCGCGACTCGGGGATCACGCGGTCGCCGGCGCCGGCGCCGACGAAGACCGGCTTCCCCTCGATTCCGTCCGGGTCGAGGTCGGCGTGCGACTCCGGGAGGTACCCGTGGAGCGCGACGACCCACGCGTAGCGGTCGGGCTCTTCCAACAGGAGCGAGAGGCTCGTGATCGCGCCCTGACTGAAGCCGAGCAGCCCGATCTGGTCGGCGTCGAGCCCGTAGGCGTCGACCGCGGCCTCGACGCTCTCGACGATCAGGTCGAGGCTCCGGCGGAAGTCGGCCGCGTCGGGCTGGCTCGATTCGAGCCCGCCGGCCGAGAGGTCCAGCTCGTACCACGTGTACCCGCCCTGAAGCGGATCCGGCGCGCGGAGGCTGACGACGTGGTGTCCCTCCGGCAGCTCGGCCGCGACCGGCAGCAGGTCTTCCTCGTCCGCGCCGCGGCCGTGAAGGACGAAGACGGCGGGCGCTGACTCGCCGTCTGGGCTGTCGTCGGGCGCGACGTGGACGTGCTCGAGCGGAATGTCGGTCATTGGATCCCGGTTGGCGGGGACGGCCGTTAGGTCCGTCGGCCGCGGCAGGCACACGAGTACGCTCGGCGAGAGCGCACACCGGTCGACGCCGTCGACCCGGAATTAGTAACTGGGACCGGTTACACCATCCGTCGCCGAACGCGCCGTTTAACCGTCCTGCCGCACAAATCGTCCGATATGAGCGGCTCCACGGAGGGCGACCTCACGAAGACGGGGATGGCCCTGAAACACGACCGCGAGTGGGACTACGAGCTCGATCGGATACTCGAGGCCATCGAAGAGCGCGACGCTTCGAAGGTCGGCCTCCAGTTCCCGGAGGGGCTGAAACGCCGCGGTCCGAAGGTCGCCGACGACCTCCGCGAGGTCGCGCCCGACGACGTCACGTTCATGCTGTCGGGGCAGCCGTGTTACGGCGCCTGCGACCTCGACACGTACCTGATGCGGCGGACGGACGTGTTCGTCCACTTCGGCCACACGCCGATGAAGGAGTCCGACAGCATCGTCTACGTCCCCCTGTTCTCGAACGTCGACCCGTTCCCGATCATGGAGGACGCGCTGGCGGAGGAGCTGACGCCGCCGGAGGAGGACCCCGACGTGGGGCTCGTCACGACGGCCCAGCACATGAACCGCTTCGAGGAGATGACCGACTGGCTCGAGGAGCGCGGCTACGAGGTCCACACCCGGCGGGGCGACGACCGGCTCACCAAGGAGGGGCAGGTGCTCGGCTGTAACTACGCCTCGGCGGACATCCCCGCCGACCAGGTCCTGTACGTCGGCGGCGGGAAGTTCCACCCGGTCGGGCTCGCGATGGAGCACCCCGAGAAGCGCGTCGTCATCGCCGACCCGGTCAACAACGCGGTGTCCGTCGCCGAACACGACCAGTTCCTCAAGCAGCGCTACGCCTCGGTCCACAAGGCGATGGACGCCGAGAAGTGGGGCGTCATCTTCTGTACGAAGATCGGACAGGGGCGCTGGGAGAAGGCCCAAGAGATCGTCGACAACAACGAGAACGCCTACCTGATCACGATGGACGAGGTGACGCCCGACCGCCTGCGGAACTTCGACATGGACGCGTTCGTCAACACGGGCTGCCCGCGGATCACGACCGACGACGGGCCGCGCTTCCACAAGCCCATGCTGACGCCGGGCGAGTACGAGGCCGCCATCGGCGAGAAACCGCTCGACTCGATCGAGTTCGACACCTTCCACGACACCTGGTAGTCCGCCGCGAAGGAGACGGAGTACTCGTTTTCACCGGTCCGTTTCGCGTCCCGTCCGAGGTCGCCGTCGCGCCCCGTCCCGCGGGTGCTAGAAGACGGCGTCGACGGACGCGGTGTCGGCGCGAGCGACCGAATCACTTTATGATCCGTTCGCGACCGCGTTCTCGACGAACTCGACCGCCGCCGCGGGCGTGTCGACGGCCTCGACGCCGTCGACCTCGTGCGTGTCGAGTCCCGCCACCGCGCGTCCCTGCGCCAGCGCGAGCCCGATCTCAGAGAGCGTCCCGCTGCCCCCGTCGACGGCGACCGCGGCGTCGCCGTTCATCACGACGAGCGCGTTGCGCGCGTGACCCAGCCCGGTCGCGATCGGCGTCGTGACGTGCGGGTTCGCGTCCGCGAGCCGGTCGGTCGGGAGGATGCCGATCGTCTCGCCGCCCGCGTCGCGAGCGCCGCGACAGACCGCCTCCATGACGCCGCCGAGACCACCGCAGACGACGACGTGTCCGCGCTCCGCGAGCCGCCCGCCGAGCGCTTCGGCGACCCGCGCCGTCTCCGGACCGATCGAACTCCCGCCGATGACACTCACTCGCATGAGCCGACCACGCCCCGCCGGGTGGTAAAGGCGACTGCTGGCCCCCTCATCGGCGCCAGCGCGGGTTCGCGGCGATTCTCGTCGCCGAGAAGGCCACTGAAACGCTTATCCCTGCCGGCCGTGAATGGGGGCTATGACGTACGATACCGTCGTGTTCGACAACGACGGTGTCCTCGTGGGCCGCACGCGCTTCGACGTGCTCCGGGATGCGACCCGGAACGCGTTCGAGGAGTGCGGCGTCGAGGAGCCCGATCCGGACGACGTAGAGCGAATGACCATCGGCGCCACCCCCGGCAGCGTCGGCACCGTCTGTCAGACGTACGACCTCGATCCGGGGTCGTTCTGGCGCACGCGTGACGACGTGGTGTCGCGGGCCCAACAACAGGAGGCCCGCGAGGGGCGCAAGACCCCGTACGACGACCTCGACGAGCTACAGGACCTCGACGTCGAGATGGGGATCGTCTCGTCGAACCAGCAGGCGACCGTCGACTTCCTCGTCGATCACTTCGACGGCTTCGAGCGGATGGGCGCCGCGTACGGCCGCGAGCCGACGATCCACTCGCTTCAGCTACGCAAGCCGAACCCGCACTACATCGAGCAGGCGCTCGGCGACCTCGACGCGGGCAACGCCCTGTTCGTCGGGGACAACGAGTCCGACGTTCGCGCGGCCGAGAACGCCGGCATCGACTCGGCGTTCATCCGCCGCCCCCACCGCCGAGACTGGGAGCTGAACGTCTGGCCGACCTGGGAGATCGACGACCTGGCCGACCTCCACGACATCGTGGAGTGACCGGGGCGGGGCGGTCCGCGTGGCGCAGCCGCGGTCGCGGAGCCGCGCGACCTCGCAGACGCGTCTGTCGCCCGCCGATGAAGCGTTTAAATCGGATGGCGCGTAACTCGCGTCCGTGACCGATTCGCCCCCGTGGGCCGACTTCTTCGGCCACCCCGAACCCTACCCTGAACAGGCGGACGGCATCGACGCCGCCGTCGACGCCGCCGCGGACGGCGGCTTCCTCGCGCTGGAGGGCGCCTGCGGGACGGGGAAGACGATGCTCGCGCTCACCGCCGGGCTCGACCGCGTCCGCGACCCCGGCTCCGACTTCGAGCGCATTTTCGTCCTCACGAGCGTCAAACAGCAACTGCGCCAGTTCGAGACGGATCTCCGGACGATAAACGAGAACCTCCCGAGCGACTACGACCCCGTCTCGGGACTCACGCTGGTCGGCAAGGCGGACGTCTGTCCGTACGCCCGGGAGAACCGCGGCGGCATCGACCGCGAGAACGTGTACGAGCGCTGCGAGGGGCTCCGCGAGCGCACCCGGAACCTCGTCGGCGACGGCGGCGCGACGACGACGTCGAACCTCGTGAGCGAGGCGCGGAGCCGGCAGGTCGGCCTGCTGGACTCCGGCTCCGCCGCGAGCGGCGCGTCCGGTCCGAGCGAAGCGTCCGGTCCGAGCGAAGCGTCCGACGGGAGCGGTGCGCCCGACGCGGACTACCTCTCCGTCGACGGCGAGCCGACGCCGTACCGCCCCGACACCGAGGAGTACGACGGGACCGAGTTCTGCCCCTTTTACGCCGGGTTCCTCGATGACCTCCCCGACGACGGCGACCCGGCCGAGGCGGTCCCGTTCGACGTGACCGAACTCGGCCACGTCGACGCCGACGAACTCGTCCGGCTCGCGGCCGGTCACGGTTCGTGTCCCCACTCGGTCATGGGCGCGCTCGTGCCCGAGGTCGAGGTCGTCATCGGCAACTACTATCACGCCTTCGACCCGGTGACGACCGGGACGTTCACCGGCGCGCTCCTCGACGACTCGACGTTCGTCGTCTGCGACGAGGCGCACATGCTGGAGCCGCGCGTGCGCGACCTCGTGAGCGACGCGGTCGCGGACGCGAGCCTGCGCGACGCGGAGAACGAGCTCACTCGCGTCGTCCAGCCGCTGTCGTTCGAGAGCGCGGGCGCGGAGTCGGACGACGCCGCACTCGTCCGCGGCGAGCTGGACGACGCCGACGTGACCGTCGAGGAGATAGAGGCCGTCCGGGCGTTCTACGCGGACCTCCGCGGCGAACTCGACCGGCGCGTGACCGCGTACCTCGACCGCGAGCGGCCGGACTGGCGGGCGTCGATGCGCGACCTCGACGACGGCGAGATACCGCTCCGCGACCCCGAGGAACCGGGCGAAGACGAGATCACGGCGTGGGCGGACCGCGGGGGACACGACGAGCGCGTCTGGGCGCGCGCAGAGCAGGTGGGTGCGGTCGTCAAGCGCGTCCTCGACTCGCTCGAAGACGAGGACAAACAGCGGGCCGCGCCCGGCGTCGGTCGCACCCTCAACGCGTGGTACCGCGAGGGCCACACCGACTTCTTCCGCGCGATCGAACTCGAACGCACGTTCGACGAGGCCGAGCCGCCGGACTCGTGGCGACGCGCGTACAACGCGCGGCTCGCGCTCCACAACTGCCTGCCGAGCGAGCCGATCGGCGACCGGCTGGCGTCGTTCGGCGGCGGCGTCCTCATGAGCGCGACGCTGGAGCCGATGGACCTGTTCCGCGAGGTCACCGGGCTCGACCACTTGGAGGAGCGCGGCCGCCCGGTCGTCGAGCGGACCTACGGGCTCTCCTTCCCCGAAGAGAACCGTACGAGCCTCGCGGTCGACGCGCCGAAGTTCACCCACCAGAACCGAGGCGCCCCCGGCGAGGAGAACCCGACCCGGCTCGCGCACGTCGACGCGACGGCCGCCGTCGCGCGCCGCGGGGGGAACGTGCTGGTCGGCACCCCGAACTACGCGGAGGCGACGTGGATGGCCGAGGCGCTCGCCGACCGGCTCGAGAAGCCGGTCCTCTTAGACGAGTCCTCCGGCGACCGCGAGACGGAGTCGCTGAAGGACGACTTCTTCGCCGGCGAGGGCAAGGTGCTGGTGACGAGTCTCCGCGGGACGCTCACCGAGGGTGTCGACTACCGCGGTGACCGGCTCGCCGCCGCCGTCGTCTGCGGCGTCCCGATAATCAACACCGCCCAACCGCGGACGCGGGCGGTGATCGCCGCCTACGACCGCCGGTTCGAGTCCGGCTTCGAGACGGCGCTCACCGTTCCCGCCGTCCGGAAGGCCCGACAGGCGGTCGGGCGCGTCATCCGCGGCCCCGACGAGCGCGGCGTCCGCGTGCTGCTCGACGCCCGGTACGCTCGCGACTCGTGGAACGGGGTCCGAGAGTACCTCCCTGACCACGAGCGCGAGGAGTTCCAGCCGGTGAGTCCGGACATGGTGGAGGTCGCGCTCGACCGGTTCGAATCGCGGCTCCCGGGCGCGAGCGAGTGACGAGCGGACTCGACCGCCGGTACGGCTTGATTACCCGTCCGTAGGTGGCTCGTAACTATGCCATCGAAAGCGGTGAATGAGGTATGAGCACATCCGCCCCGAGCGAGCTACACCACCTCGTCTGTCGTGAGTGCGCCTTCGAATGCCTGCTGGACGCCGCCAGCGACGCGGACGCGCTCAGACGCGACCACGCCGTTGAAACCGGTCATAAGGTAGTCACCAGCCGGGTCGCGTAGCGGGCGGGCAGCGGCGGCCGCGCTTCAGACGACGTTCGAATCGATGTCCCGCGGGAAGTTGGTGAGCTGCTCCGTTCCCGATTCGGTGATCGCCACCGTGTCGGAGTGGCGGTAGCCGTACTCGTCGGTGTAGAGTCCGGGCTCGATGGTGTACACGTGCCCGGGTCGCATCACGGCGTCGTCGCCGTCGTACCGGTCGTCCCAGCCGCGGTCGATGTACGGCGGCTCGTGGCCGCCAAGCCCGATGTTGTGGCCGACGTGGTGTTGCGCCAGCCTCGTCACGCCCTGCTCGTCGAAGTAGTCCCACACGACTTGGTCGACTTCGGCCACGGGGACGCCCGGGCCGAGCGCGTCGATGGCGAGCGTCTGCGCCTCCAGCATGAGTTCGAAGTAGTGTTCCTGTTCGTCGGAGTAGTCGCCGACGAACATCGTCCGTTCGAGCTCCGAGCGGTAGCCGTCGACGTTCGCGGTCGCGCCCGTGACGAGCACGTCGCCCTCGGAGAGCCGCTCGTTCGGGGTGTGACCGTGCGGGAGCGCGGTCTCCTCTCCCGAGATGTAGCCGGCGTGGACCGGGCCGTCGCCGCGGACGCGGACGCTGTAGTCGTCACCGAGCGTGTCGAGCATGGCGCGGGACGCGTCGGTCGACGCGCGCTGCGAGACGGTCGCGGGGTGCGCGCCCGGCTCGGAGTAGTCGGCGAGGTAGCGGTGCCCGAGGTTCGCCCACTTCGCCGACTCGCGGATCAGGTCGACCTCGCCGTCGGACTTCGCCCAGCGCATCCGGTCGACCCACGACTGCGACTCGACGTCGACCGAGTCGGAGAACGCGGGCCCTTCGTACCCCATCACGCCCAGCGGTCCGTCCGCGTCGGCGGCGACGGCGTCGACGCCGAGGCCGTTCAGCATCTCGACGGCGACCTCGACGGGGGCGCCGCCGGGGTAGTCGAAGTAGTCGTGGACGGCGTCGATCCGCGGGTTCGGCGAGACGCGCTCGACCTCCAGCCGCGGGACGGTTATCTCCACCCGGTCGTCGGTGACCGCGAGGACGACCGGGCGCTCCGTCTGGATGTGATGGAAGCCGGTGAGGTACTCGATCGCCGTCGCGCCGACCCACGTCGCGGCGTCGGCGTCCGTCTCGGCGAGCCGGTCTCGGACCGCGGCGAGCCGGTCCTCGAAGGCCGACTCGGGGAGTCGCGTGGCCATGGATGACGATACGCGAACGGCCGCATAAACGGTCGGGTAGCGGAACGCCGGTCACCGGGGCCCGGCGGTCGTCGTCGCGAAACGAACGGCGCGACGGCGGCGTCCGCTCAGTTCTCTCGGCGGGCGAACGCGAGGTTGCCGGAGACGTTCTTGATGTAGGCGGTCACGGTCTCGCCCTCCTGTGCGCCGGGGACGAAGATGGTGTACTCGCCGCGCTCGGCGACGCCGTCGCCCTTGCGGCCGGTGCCGACGATCTCGAGTTCGTACGTGTTCCCGGACTCGACGGCGTCCTCCTGTCGCTGAGTGTTGGAGGTGTTCTGTTTCGCGACCGGCCGGAACGCGCCGCAGGCCTCACAGCGGAGCATCGGGGTCCGGTTTTCGGTCTCCAGTCGGGTGTCGGGGAGGCCACACTCCGAACAGGTGACGAACGACTCGATGTACGAGTCGATCGCGGCCTGGAAGTCGCGCTCGCGGAAGTTCCCGCTGTAGCGGGCGCGCCCGTCCTCGTACTGTCCGGCCGTGCCGAGCTCCTGTTGGATCTTCGAGTGGACGTGTTCGGGGTCGCGGCTCAACGCGTCGGCGATCCCGGAGAGGTTCGTCAGGCGGGTGAACGCCCCGTCCTTCTGCCATTCGGGGTCGGGCACTGACAGTCGCTCGTCGGAACCGCCCAGATCCGGTACCTCCTCCATCGCGCGGTCGAGGCTCGATTCGTAATCCATACGAGGAGGAACGACAGGCCGACGGAAATCGCTTCCGGGTTTCGGAGAGCGGCTTCGTCCGCCCTCGTCGCCCGCGCTCACAGGGCCGCCCAGAGCAGTCCTGCGGCGAAGAAACAGGCGAAGAGGTACGCGAGGGCGACGAGGACGTTCCGCTTGGGAGCGTTCGCGGCCGCCCCGGGAACGCGCCTCGCGAGTGAGCCGAGCGGGACCGGACGACTCGCGGAGGTGTGACTCGCGTCGTCGTCCGTGTTTTCGTCGATCACGATCATGTAGTCCCGCCCGCGACGCTTAGTTATATTCGGATGTACGTCGGCCTAAGCCGGTATTACCGACTCTTACGCGTTTGTCTCGAACGGCTCGTTTCGCACTCTGTCCTCGAACGAGAGCGAGTATGTCGGCCGTCCTGTCGGACGGACGATTACGATCGGCTTACGGGAAATCCGTCTGGCGTTTCTGGGGTCGGAATCCTCGCTTACCGTTTCGTACGCTGACCCGGACGAGAAACAGCCTCGGACTGGTGGCGCAACAGGCTGCTCAGACTAGTAACGGTCCCTTCCCTCGTGTTTCGTGAGTGCTCGGGGCCGACGCGGTGGATCGACGGTTCGGATATCGATCCGCGTGTCGCCCCCGCGCACCAGACAGGTGACAACACTATGCAACGACGCAAGATATTGGCCGGACTTGGATCGCTCGCCGCCGGTGGGGCGGCTGCACTAGGAAGTGGTGCGTTTAGCAGCGTTACTGCTTCGCGTAGTGTCGCAGTTACTGTTACGGGAGACGCACAAGCATATCTTAGCTTGGAATCGCAGGACACACGTGCCTCTCAGGCTAGCAATGGAGAATTAGAACTTGATTTTTCAAGTTCAAATAATGGATCTTCCGGATTAAATCCTAATGCAAGGACGGCATTCTTGAATGTTTTCTCTATAGAAAATCAGGGTGATGATGATGTTGTTATTGGTATTGTCAAATCAGATTCTGCGTATGAAGATCCAAGTAGCGCTCCAAATCTAATTGCTGATATAAACGGGATCGACACCGCGTATATTTATAATGAACCAGAAACCGGGCCCGGAACCGGAGGGTCGGGACTTTCAGCGTCTGGTGGAGGAACTGGTGTCATTAATATTGACTCTGGAGGAAGACCAATTCTTAAATCACGAGGGAATGTCTTTGATGCAATTCGTCTGAGCCCAGGTGAAGGTATATACGTTGACTTTACATTTATCACTAATAATCAGTTGGGTAATTTCTCTGCTCAGATGCCTATTGTTGCTGTTCAACCCGGTTCTAGTCGAGATGAAACCACATAAGTACTAATACTCCGATTTACAATTTATCGGTATTTGACTATATTTTCTAACCGAGAAATTCCTATTCAGAATGTTCATTTAAAACCAAATCTGATAATTAAATATGTTGATAACTCTGTGGCAGTCGTAAAGCACAATCTGATATATTCCAATCGGATTATGATTACCAATCTCTCACGCCTCTTTGCCAGAATTTCGACACTGCTCAATTAGATCTATAGGAAGATTGAATAATTCATGTGTTATTATATTTATTTCTATCGTATTAGTAATATATTACGCTGATCCAGTCGGCCGCCGAGTCCTGTGAAATATCACTAAGCATCGATTCAAGCTGGTGTGGTGGTTTGCCTTCTATCCCGGCCAATAATGCACGAGCCGTGTACTTGGATCCACAATTAAGAGTGACTAATTCTGACCATCTTCAGCGGGATTACACCTCAATTTCGGACTTGTACTCCGCAGTCGGCAGCCTCATCCGAACCCATACGGAATCCAATATCTCCGACAACGTGATGTTCTCCATCGGTCCCGTCTCGGGCAATAGATTGTCGCAGAGAATCAGCTCGTTCTCCCGCATGATCGACCGGTTATTATCAGATACCTACCGGTACGAGGTCGTCGATGGCAACCTCCTTCTCACAGTTGTCGTCGGGATAGCCGAAGGAAACCCCTTGAGGGGTCACGTGTCGAGAACCGCCTCGACGAGGCGCATGTACCACCGGAAGATAAAGAGTTTGCCCTTATCGCCGGAGACGAAACGAATACATCTATTTCGGCCACGTGCGACGGGCAGTCCTGACCCTCGTGTTCAGATAAGCTGATTCCATGCGAAAGCGAACGATCTCAGCCACTCGTCAGCAGTTTCTGCTTGAGCGTTGCTGAAACAATTTGAGAAACAGATAGTTCTACGCTTTACCTCACGAAAGACACGTTCGACACTATTCCGATTTCCATGTCGTTCGTATCTGAAATCCAGATCGTGTTTGCGACAAGCTCGCTGAAGTGAAGATGCGCCATCAACGAGAAAAACTGCGTCATCTACGTCGTGTTTTTCACAGAGTTCAGCAAAAGATAGATCTGCAAAAGCATTATTTCTCGTGGATTCAAGCTTTGTGTGTAGTAGATCGTTCGACTTTGGATCGACGGCAGCGTACAGCCAATACTGTTCACCGTCAAGCTGAATCACAATCTCATCAACCGCAACGTGATTAGGGCTCCGACTGTTTCTGGCTGTAAATCGGCTTTATCACCCCAGTTATGAACGGTAGATCGAACCCGATCAACACCGAATATCTCAAGAAACGAAACAGTATTCGAAAGCGATAATCCAGCAAGATGAAGCTGAATACTGAGCTTCATCAACAGCTTCGGTGTTGCTTCTCGCTCCACAAACTCTAAGTTGATCTCGTCTAAACAGCCGCTGAGGCGGTCGTTTTTGGGCATGAACCACTTTGAAAACGCACCGCCTCACCTTTCAATTCTTATCTGAACACCACCGGCGCAGGCGGCCTCATATATATGAGTGTTCGTATAATTTGGCTTGAACACATCAGATGTTTATTCCGGCGAGTAATACCACATATGTTCTAATATCCGGAATAACCTGTTGCGGCCTTATCCCGCAAGCCCAAGTTGTCAAGATATAAGCTAAAGCTATCTCAAACAAATTTCAGCTTATTAATTAAACGGGTGACATAACAATATACACCCAGTATAGACACCCTCCTGAATAGGACGACTCGGTACAATCGATGCGACGACGAGACGGTTTGTCGCCGACGAATCCTACCGGTCGAAACAGCGATCTGGATCAGTGACGGAGGGGAGGGGGAGACGACGTGAGTCAGGAGAGACGGAGCCAACAACCGGACGACCCCGATACGACACCTGATCGGGACACGACGAGTGGAACAGCGCAGGGAACCGAACTCGACCGCGACGATATCTTCGACGTACTGAGCAACGGGCGGCGGCGATACGCGATCGAGTATCTCAAAGGCCACGACGAGGGGGAGACGATCGAGCTCTCCGACCTCGTGGACTACATCGCCGCCCGCGAGAACGACACCACAGTCGGGCAGGTGGACTACAAGCAGCGGAAGCGGGTGTACTCCTCGCTGCGCCAGACGCACCTCCCGAAGCTGAGCGACTGCGGACTGATCGAGTACGACCGAGACCGAGGCACGATCGGGCTCGCCGAGGGAGTCAGAGAGGTCCAGATGCACTTGGAGTACGTCCCGGCGAACGACATCCCGTGGTGTTATCACTACCTCGGACTGGCGGCCGTTCTGGGGGGCGTCGTCGGCCTCGTGTGGTTCGGCGTGTACCCGTTCAGTGACCTGACGACCGTCGGATTCGGGACGGTCCTCGTCTCGGCGTTCGGCATCTCGGCCGTGGTCCACACGGTTCACACGAAGCGGAACGAGCTGGGATCGGACTTGGAGGTCGAACGATGAGCCGGCGGCCGAGCAGCCGCCGTTCGACGTCATGACCGGCGTTCTCCGAGCGCTCGCTACCGGGCTGCTCGCGGGCGGGCTAGTGCTCGCCCTCGCCGGCACCGCCGGGTTCTCCTCGGCGACGACGGACCGCGAACTGACGGTCGCGACCGCTCCCGACGAGCGCGCGTACGTCGGCTACGACTCGCCCGACGAGATCGTGATCGACGCCGGCGGCGACGCGACTAACGGAAGCGTAGCAAACGAGAGCGAGACCGTGACGCTCGTCACCTTGACGAATCGGTTCGGCGTCGACATCGACGTCACCGGTATCGAGATCGATCGGAAGCCAGACGGTCTCAACGTCACCGTCCGGACCTTACCGTCGGGCATCTCACCGGGCGAATCGAGATCCGAAGCGATCGTGGCAGAAGCCGGGTGCGAGGACGCCTTCGAGGCCGAGCAGTTGTCCGTGACGGTCGAGGTCCGGGGGAACGACGTCGAGGCGGTCGTCTTCGGCGGCACGGGGAATCGAACGATCTCGGTCACCTGTCGGGCGGGGTCCTGAAACCCCGTCCGGGCCATACCGCCCGGCTCCGGATCGCTTTCGCCGTGCTCGTCGTCTCGGACTGACTCTTTAAGCCGAGAGTACATCGCGGCCGACGACGACGGCGGTGTCGGAGAGAAGTAGCGGGAGGTAGATTTGAACTACCGATCTCCGGGTTATGAGCCCGGCGGAATCTCCTGGCTATCCCATCCCGCTATCGTAGCACAATTGCGTGCGACTGTTAAGGGTTCTGATCCCGACGCCGGTATGCGATTCGTCCACGCGTTCGCGACGGTCGGCCACCCGCGCCGGGGCACGAATCCTCCGGACCTCCGCTTCACGGCCGCTTCGTTCACGAGCGTCCGCGTTCCCGAGCGCGTCAGCCGGTCACTCCTCGCCCGCGTCGTCGGACCCGTTCGCTTCCCGCGCCGCCACGGCCTTGGTACGGATCCGCAGCGCGAGGAGGGAGATGGCGCCGAAGCCCACGGGGACGGCGACGTCGGCCGGGTCTCCCGAGAGCGCGCGCCCCGCGGTCAACCCCGCCATCAGCGCGAACATGAACGCCACGAGTCCCGCGATCGGGACCACGTACCCCTCGGTGACCGCCGACCCGCCGGACTCGTCGCTCATCCTCTCACGATCGACGGGCGACGGTAAAAGGGTCCCGCGCCTGCCCGGTCCCTTGCGCCGGCCGCAAACGATTTCACACATCATCGATAGTGATAGACGATGCACAAGCCGCTGCTGACGACGGACTTCTTGGACCGGGCGCGTCGACACTACGGCGACGAGGAAGCCGTCCTCGCGGTCGACGGGACGCGATACACCTACGCGGAACTCGGCGAACGCGCCGATCGATTCTCGGCCGCGCTCCAGGAACGCGGTATCGAGAAGGGCGACCGCGTCGCGGTGTTGGACCCGAACACCCACTACCACTTGGAGGCCGCCTACGGCGCCATGCAGGTCGGGGCGATCCACACGCCGCTGAACTACCGGCTCACGCCGGACGACTTCGCGTACATGCTCTCGGACGCCGGCGTCGACGCCATTTACGCCGACGCCGAGTACGCCGCGAACGTCGAGGCGGTCCGCGACGAGGTGCCGACCGAGACGTTCCTCACGAACGACGCCGACGCCGTCGACGGCGACTGGGAGTCGTTCGACGCGGCGCTCGACGACGCCGACCCGGACGCGTACGAGCGTCCGGAGATGGACGAAGACGAGGTGATAACGATCAACTACACCTCTGGGACGACGGGCGACCCGAAAGGCGTCTGTCGCACGCACCGCGCCGAGACGCTCCACGCGTACCTCATCGCGATCCATCAGGAGATCACCGACGACGACGTGTACCTCTGGACGCTCCCGATGTTCCACGTCAACGGCTGGGGACACATCTACGCGATCACGGGCATGGGCGCCCGCCACGTCTGTACCCGCGGCGTCGACGTCGAGAGCGTCTTCGACCGGGTCCGGACCGAGGACGTCTCGTACTTCTGTGCGGCGCCGACCGTGCTCAACATGCTCGGCGACCACTACGCCGACCGCGGCGGCGCGACGACCGGCGCCAACGACGTGCGGGTCGCCACCGCGGGCGCCGCCCCGCCGGAAGCGACGATCCGGACCGTCGAGGAGGAGTTCGGCTGGGACCTCAAACACGTGTACGGCGCGACCGAGACGGGGCCGCTCGTGACGACCTCTGACGCGAAGCGCTACTACGAGGACGACGCCGCCGACCGGTTCTCGGTCAAGAAGACGCAGGGGATCGGCTACCTCGGCACCAACGTGCGCGTCGTCGACGAGAACGGCGAGGACGTGGCCCGCGACGGCGAGACGATCGGCGAGATCGTCGTCCGCGGCAACCAGGTGATGGACCGCTACTGGAACAAGCCCGAGGCCACCGAGGCCGCCTTCTCGGAGCGGCTGGAGGGGTACTACCACATGGGCGATCTGGCCGTCGTCGACGAGAACGGCTTCGTCTCGATCCAGGACCGCAAGAAGGACATCATCATCTCCGGCGGGGAGAACATCTCCTCGATCGAACTGGAGGACACCCTCTTCGAACACGACGTGGTCTCCGACGTCGCCGTCATCCCCGCGCCCGACGAGCGGTGGGGCGAGACCCCGAAGGCGTTCGTCGTCCCGGAGAGCGGCGACCCCGACGACGCGGGCGCGACGCCCGAGGATCTCAGGTCGTTCGTCCGCGACCGCGTCGCCGACTACAAGACCCCCGGCGAGGTGGAGTTCGTCGAGGAGCTGCCGACGACCGCGACCGGCAAGATCCAGAAGTACGAACTGCGAGAACGCGAGTGGGAGGAGGAAGACCGGATGGTCGGCGAGGGGTAACCGGAGCCGACCGCGCGGTGAGCCGTATCGAGCCGCCGAGGCGGCCGCTCAGTTCTCGCCGGTGTCCGCGCTGTCGTCCCCGTCGTTCGCCGTCTCGTCGCCCCCTGATTCACCGTTTTCGACGCCGTTGCCGTCGGCCTCCTCACCGTCGGTCTCCTCACCGTCGGTCTCGCCGGCGTCTCCCCCGTCTCCGCCGGGACCGTTCGCGTCACCGCGAGAGCCGCTCAGCCGATCGGTGTCGATGTTCACGCCGGGCGGCGTCACGACGAGGAAGCCGCGGAAGTGCATCAGGTCGCCGTCCATGTCCTTCACGTCGCGCGCGAAGCCCGCGGCGAGCTCGTTGAGGTCGCCGTCGATCGACAAGACGAGCGTGTTGCCGTAGTCGACGCTACGGACCCACTCCTCCGGGTCGGTCGTGCCGTCCAAGACGCCGAGGACGACGTCGCCGGCGCCAGCGAACGCCTCGTCCATCCGGCCCTCGGCGTCCCGCAGGTCGAGGTCCCAGTCGCTCATACGTGGGGGTCGACAGGCGACGGCAAAAGCGTTCGGGAGCCGGGCGACCGCCGTGCGAGGATATCGCTGCCCTCGACGGGTGCCCGCGCGGCAGTCACGGTGTGGTTAAGTGCGTTCCCGACCGATCGAGACTATGGAACGCACGCGGCGGTCACTGCTCGCGGCTGGTGCGACGATCGGCGTCGTCGGCGCCGCCGGCTGTCTCGGCGGTGGTGACGGCGGTGACGGTGGTGGCGGCGTTGACGGTGGTAGCGACGGCGGCGACGGCGGTGACGCCGAAACCGATCTCAGCCTCGATACGGGATCGTACGACTGTTCACTCTCCGATCCGGCCGATCCCGACCTCGACTACCGGCCGACGCTCGGGGATCCCGACGCCGACGTGACCGTACAGGTGTTCGAGGACTTCACCTGCGGCCACTGCGCGAGCTACACCCTCAACCACTTCCCGACGATCCGCGAGGAGTACGTCGACACCGGCGATGTCCACTACCAGCACTGGGACTTCCCGATCCCGGTCAACGAGACGTGGGCGGTCCCGGTGGCCAGCGCGGCCCGCGGCGTGGGCGCTCGAAACGGCGACGAGGCCTTCTTCGAGTTCGCCGGCGCGGCCTACGAGTCGCAGGGGAACTACAGCGGCGAGGCGCTCGGCGCGGCGGCCGAAGCGGCGGGCGTCGACCCCTGCGCGGCGATGACCGACGCGAAGTTCGCGACGTACGAGGAGGCCACCCAGAGCGACCGCTCCGAGGGCAGGTCGATGGGGGTCTCGGGAACTCCGGCCGTCTTCGTGAACGGGAACGTGGTCCAGGGGGGGTACGGGTCCGAGACGATCGCGGAAGCGATCGAGTCCGAGCTCTGAACGCGGGCCGGCTTTCGAGTGCGTCCGAGTCGGCGTCGGAAACGCACGCCTCGGAGCGTCGATCTTTTGCCCGTTCGCCGCCTTTTATAAGCCGATGAGCGACGACCGGCACGCCGACCCGTCCGCCGACGGAGCCGCGGCCGACGCCGCGGACCGCCGGCGACTCGGCGCGGTCGTCCTCGCGGTGCTGATCTCGCAGGTCCTCCTCTACCCGGGCGTGCCGGACCTCGTCGTCGCGCTCGGCGCGCCCGCCGGCATCGACGCCGGGATGTGGTTTCTCGTCGCCGAGTTCGGCGCGTTCGTGACGTTCGCCGTCGTCTGGGGCGCGCTCTCGGACGCGCTCGGAGAGCGGGTCCCCCTGATCGTCGTGGGCGCGTTCGGCGGCGCGGCCTCGTACGTCGCGCTCGCCTCGCTGCCCGGGCTCGGGCTCGGCTTCGAGGCCGCGCTCCTCGTCCGAGCGGTCGGCGGCGCGCTCACCATCGCCGCGTTCTCGCTGTCGATCACGCTGCTGATGGACCTGCGCGGCGGCAACGGCCGGAACATGGGCGCCGCCGGGCTCGCGATCGGGCTCGGCGCGGCGGTCGGGTCGGTCGTCGGCGGGTTTCTCGCCGATCTGGGTCCGCTGTACCCGGTGTACGCCGGCGCGGTCGTGCTGGCCGCGGCGGGGCTGCTCGCCGCGACCGTCGACGACCGGCGGCCCGCGTCGGCCGACGCGACGAGCGCCAGCGGCGCCGCGGAGACGGCAGGCTTCCGCGACGTGCTCGCCCGCGTGCGGACGACCCCCGGCCTCCTCGTTCCGCTCGCGTTCGGCTTCGTCGACCGCCTCACGGCCGGCTTCTTCGCCTTGGTCGGCGTGTACTACTTCCAGGACCCGGCGACGTTCGGCCTGTCGGCGGCCGGCGCGGGCGCGACGCTCGCGCTCTTTTTCGTCCCCTTCGCGCTGCTTCAGTCGCCGTTCGGCGCGCTCTCGGACCGGATCGGGCGCTTCCTCCCCGTGGTGGCCGGGTCGCTCGCGTACGGCGTCGTCACCGTCGGCGTCGGTGTGGCGCCCGTCTATCCGATCGCCGCGGGGCTGATGGTGCTCGTCGGGGTCTGCGGCGCGCTGATGGCCCCGGCCACGATGGCGCTCGTCACCGACCTCGTCGCCCCCGAGGTCCGGGGCGCGGCGATGGGCCTGTTCAACGTGTTCGGCTCGCTCGGCTTCCTGACCGGTTTCCTCATCGGCGGGAGCGCGACCGACGCGTTCGGCTACACGCCGGCGTTCCTCGCCGTCGGGGGGCTGGAGTTCGGGATCGCGCTCGCGCTGCTCCCGGCGGTCCGGTCTCTCTCTCCCGGCCCCGGCGTCCTCGGCCGACTCGGCGCGGAGAGCTGAGCGCGCCGCGCGTGCGATCCCGTCGCCGTTCCCGTCCGCGCCGAGGCGAGTCCTTTTACCGGGCGCGTCACCTGCGTTCGCGTAACCGATGGACCTCCTCGTCGTCGGCGCCGGTGAGATCGGGCGCTGGGTCGCCGACACCGTCTCGGCCGACGCCGCGCCCGCCGACGTGAGCGTCGCGTTCGCCGACCGCGACACGGCCGTCGCGGCCGACGCCGCCGACGGACGCGACGCGCGAACGGTTGCCGCCGACGGGGACACCGTCCACGACGTCGTCTGTCTCGCGGTGCCGATGTCGGCGGTCCCGGCCGCGGTCGAGGCGTACGCGCCCCGCGCGGAGCGGGCGATCGTCGACGTCTCCGGCGAGATGACCGACGCGATCGACGCGATGGGAGCACACGCCCCCGGGCTCGAACGCGCGAGCTACCACCCGCTGTTCGCGCCGCCGCGCGTTCCGGGGAACGTCGCGGTCGTCGTCGACGCCGGCGGCCCCGCGGTCGAGGCGATCACCGAGTCGATCGAGGCCGGCGGCAACGAGGTCTTCGAGACGACCGCGACCGAACACGACGAGGCGATGGAGACGGTTCAGGCGGGGGCACACGCCGCGGTGCTGGCGTGGCGACTCGCCGGGAGCGAGGTCCGCGAGGAGTTCCACACGCCCGTGTCGGCCGCGCTCGACGACGTCGCCGACACCGTCACCGAGGGGTCGCCCGCGGTGTACGCCGAGATACAGCGCGCCTTCGACGGCGCCGACGAGCTGGCCGACGCCGCGGCCGAGATCGCCGCGGCGGACGAGGCGGCGTTCACCGCCCTCTACGAGCGCGCCCGCGGCGACGGCGACGCGCGAGACCGACACGAGTAACCCATGATCGACAGAACAGCGGTCCGGAACAACGCGAACTACCTGCGAAACGTCAGACCGATCGACCCCGAGGAGATCGCCGAGTACATCGAGGGGACGCCGCACCCGGCGGTCGTCCGCGAGACCCTCCGCGAGGAGGCGTTCGACCTCCGGCTCCGCGAGCGCGAGGACGGGCGGTTCGTCCCGATCGAAGCGGGGCCGATCGACCCGCCGAACTGGGAGCCCGAAGCGCTCCCGGAGCGGTATTCGTTCGCGCTCGAGGACCTCCTCGTCGCGGAGTACGGCGCCAACTGGCACCGCGGGGACTCCGGCGAGGCGCTCCGCGAGCGCGTCCGCCAGCTGAAGGCCGACTACCTCTACGAGAACGACGTGGAGTACGACCGGGTCGCGGCGCTCGGCTACGCCATCTACCACCTCCCGGCCTACTACGCGACCGTCGGATACGTCCTCGACGACCTCGCCGAGAACGGGCTGCTCGACCGGACGCTCCGCGTCCTCGACGTCGGCGCGGGCGTCGGCGGCCCCGCCCTCGGCCTCCACGACTACCTCCCGGACGACGCCGCCGTCGAGTACCACGCCGTCGAGCCGAGCGACGCGACGGGCGTCCTCGACCGACTGCTGGAGGAGACTGGCCCCAACTTCCGCGCGACGGTCCACGAGACGACCGCCGAGGCGTTCCTCGGGACGGAGAAGGGCGACGCGGCCGACTCCGCGACGGAGGAGCCCTTCGATCTCGTGTTCTTCGGGAACGTGCTCTCCGAGCTCGACGACGCGGTCGCGGTCGCGGACGCGGCGCTCGACGCGCTCGCGTCCGACGGGAGTCTCGTCGCCTTCGCGCCCGCCGACCGCAACACCGCCATCGGGCTCCGTCAGATCGAGCGCGAAGTCGTCGCCTCCGGCGGCGATCCGGGACGCGACGCCGAGATCTACTCCCCGACCTTGCGGCTGTGGCCGGACGCGATACCGAGCGACCCGGGCTGGTCGTTCGACATCGCGCCAGACCTCGCGGTCCCGCCGTTCCAGCGGCGGCTCGACGAGGCCGCTGCCCGCGGCACGACCGACGAGCCGGGTGAGTTCGTCAACGTCGACGTCCAGTTCGCCTACTCGATCCTCCGCCCCGACGGGAAACGTCGGGTGGACATCGAGGCGAGCGCGGAGCGATGCGCGCGCATGGCCGAGTCGGAGCGCCACGTCACCGACCGGGTGAACCTGCTCGCGGTGAAGCTGAGTCACGACCTGAGCGAGGGCGACAACGCGCTCTACCGCGTCGGCGACGGCTCGCAGGCGACCGACCACTACCTCGTCTGTACGCGGGAGACCGCGCTGAACCGCGACCTACGGGAGGCCGGCTACGGCGCGGTCGTCTTCGTCGAGAACGGGCTCGTCCTCTGGAACGAGGACGAGGGCGCGTACAACGTCGTCGTCGACGACGAGACGGTCGTCGATCTGGTCGCGTCCTGAACCGGCCGCGGCGCTCGGTTGCGGAACGCGTCTCTCACAGCTTCACCGCCCCGAATTGCCGAATAACGTGACGTTCTCGGCGCCCACCGCGATGCTAGATCTGTTCGCACCGTCAGCGTCGGTGCCAACCTCGTCCGAACGACGCGCATAGGTATAAGCACCTCATGGATAAACGGCGTGTAATGGCGTTTGGACTCACCGAGACGTTCGTCCGTGTCGTCGGGACATCACCAGTGGTGCAGGCGCTCGCCGGCGGTATCGTCATCGCTTTCTTGAACCTCTTCGGCGCGTCGCTTATCCTCGTCTGGCGGGACCCGTCCGAACGGGCCCTCAACGGGTTGCTCGGGTTCGCGGCCGGCGTGATGCTCGCGGCGGCCTTCACCAGCCTCATAATCCCCGGTATCGAGGAGTACTCCGGCGGAAACCCCATTCCAACGCTTGTCGGCGTGGGCATCGGCGCGCTGTTTCTCGACCGGGCGGACGCACTCGTCCCCCACGCACACTATCTGTTGACCGGGGCCCGTCGAACGGACGCGGCGAAGCCGAGCGAGACGCTTCCGGTCTCCGACCAGCGGGTGGCCGGAGTGGTCCTGTTCATCTTGGCTATCACGCTACACAACATGCCCGAGGGGTTAGCCGTCGGCGTCGGGTTCGGCGCGGCCGCGGGGGATCCGGCGCAGCTCGGGAGCGCGCTGTCGTTGATGCTCGCGATCGGCTTCCAGAACGTCCCCGAGGGGTTGGCCGTCTCCGTGGCCGCGATAAACGCCGGCCTCGACCGTCGGCTGTACGCCGCCGTCGCCGGGATTCGGGCGGGCGTCGTCGAGATACCGTTAGCGGTCCTCGGGGCCGTCGCCGTCGCGACGATCGAACCGCTGCTCCCGTACGCAATGGGGTTCGCCGCGGGGGCGATGTTGTTCGTGATCTCGGACGAAATCATCCCCGAGACGCACAGGAGCGGGTTCGAGCGCACGTCGACGCTCGGGCTCATGGCAGGCGTCATCATCATGCTGTACCTGGACATCTCGCTGGCCGCCTGAGCCCCTTTCAAACCGACCGCGCCGGACTCGGCCACCGCGTCCACGAGGCGGCCGTGACCGACACCGCCGCGTTCTCAGGGCTGTTCGATCAGCTCGGGCCCGTCGACGCTCGGCGAGTTCACTCGCGTCGACACCGGGTGCGCCGTGAGGTCGTCGCTCGGGTACGGGTCGAGGAGGGCGGCCGCTTCGTCCGCGTCACCTCGGAGCCACGCCGCCTCCTCGCCCGCGTCGGGATCGAGGATCACCGCCATGCGGTGATGGAGGTCGGCGACGAGGTCGTTCGGCTCGGTGGTCACGATCGCGAACGACTCGACGACCTCCGGGTCGTCGGTGTCCTCGTCGCCCTCGCTCCCGCCGCCGAAGGCGTCGAGTCCGGTCTGGGTCGTCTCCGGCGTCGGCGGCTCCCACCGCTCGTAGAGACCGGCCATCGCGAACGGCCGGTCGTCGTCGAAGGCGACGCGGTAGGGCGTCTTTCCCGAGCCGCGGTCCCCGCCGACCCACTCGTAGAACCCGTCGGCCGGGACGAGACAGCGCCGCCGCTCGAAGGCGTCGGCGAAGCTCCGCTTCTCGCGGACCGTCTCGGCGCGGGCGTTGATGAGGTCGAACGACTCGTCGGCCCACGACGGGGTCAGCCCCCACGTCATCCGCGACGCCTCGTCCGGGTCCTCGTCGGTGATCACGGGAAGCGACTGTCCCGGCGCGCAGTTGTAGCTCGGCTCGCGGGCGCCGAAGTCGGCGTCGAACCGCGCCGCGAGGTCGGCGGCGGGGGTGAAGAGGGTGTAGCGGCCACACATGAGACGACGGTAGGGCGGCGGACAGTTAAATTCGTGACGCGGCACGACGCTTTCGCGGCCGGTCACCGCCAGGCGGGTCGCCCGTTCTGCCGCGTGTGACTCGGCCTCTCAGTGAGCCGGAGTGAGTCGGGACCGAGGCCCTTCGCCTTCATTGCCTCTGTCGCGGTACGGCGGCCCTCTCGGGTCGGTTAATCCGGGGAGCGTCCGTTTCGCCCACCTTTTTATATAATTAATATTCATGATTAACCTACGGTTGTCGATAAAGATGAACAAGAGAACGCTCGTACTGTTTGGCGCAGCGATCGGGTTGGTTCTCGTCGGCGGCGTCGTGGGGTGGTGGGGTCACACCGCCGGCGGCGACGTGACGATCCAAGAGACACAGATCGAGACGGAACAGGGAACGATCGACGGGTACCTCTACGTCCCGCCCGAGGCCGCGGCGGACGACCTGGCCCCGGGAGTGCTCGCGATCCACGGGTACATCAACAGCAAGGAGACGCAGGCCCCGTTCGCGATCGAACTGGCCAGACGAGGTCACGTCGTGTTGGCCATCGACCAGACGGGGCACGGCTACTCCGACCCGCCGGCGTTCTCGCAGGGCTGGGGCGGTCCGCCCGCGCTCGAGTACCTCTCGGAACACGAACTCGTCGACCCCGACCGGATCGCGATCGAAGGCCACTCGATGGGCGGGTGGGCGTCGGTCGCGGCGGCCGCCGCGCATCCGGACTCGTACGAGTCGATGGTTCTCGCCGGGTCCGCTACCGGGTCGTCCGGCGCGCCGACCGGTAACGCGACCTTCCCGCGGAACCTCGGCGTGGTGTACGCCGAGTACGACGAGTTCCACCGACTGATGTGGGGAACCGAGTCCGCGCCGGCCACGCCGGGAAGCGAGAAGCTTCAGAACGTCTTCGGCACGGACGAGCGGATCGAGACCGGCCGGATCTACGGCGACTTCGAGGCGGGGACCGCCAGGGCCCTCTACCAGCCCTCGACGACCCACCCCGGAACGCACCACTCGCCCACCGCCGTCGCCCACGTCGTGGAGTGGATCCAGCGGACCACGGGCGGTGACACGACGCTCGACCCGGACGACCAGATATGGCACTGGAAGGAACTCGGCACCGCCGTCTCGCTCTTCGGCGGCTTCCTGTTCCTCTTCCCGGTGATCGGGACGCTGTCCGGAACGGGGCCCCTCGCGTCGGCGACGCGGCCCCTCCCGGAACCGGTCGCGGAGCGTGATCGCGGCTGGGGGCTCTCGGTCGCCCTGACCGCGCTCCTCCCGGTGGTGACCTACTACCCGCTGATGCTCCTCGGGAGACAGGGGCTCCCGGTGACCGCGCTGACGCCGCAAAACGAGACGAACGGGATCGCCGTGTGGATGCTGGGGAACGCGGCGATCATCGCCGCCCTCGTCGGCGTCTGGCACCTCCGTAGCGACCGGACGCTCGCCGACGCGCGAGCCCGATACGGGCTCGACACCGGCGACGGCGTCGGGACGCTGGCCAGGTCGGCCGCGATCGCCGGCGGCGTCGCGCTCGCGCTGCTCGCGCTGCTTTTCGCGTTCGACGCGGTCTTCCGGCTCGACTTCCGGGCGTGGCTCCTCGCGTTGAAGCTCCCGAGCGCGCTCCACCTGCGAGTCGGTCTCGGCTACTTCCCGGCGTTCCTCGCCTTTTTCGTGGCGCTGGAGGTCCTGCTCCACGGCCGACTCCGGACCGCGGCGACGACCGAGTCGCTCCGGCGGGCGCTCGCCGAGAACGTCGCGCTACTCGCCGGTCCCTTCGTCGCCTTCCTCGGCGTCCAGTACGGGTACCTGTTCGCGACCGGCGCCCTCCCGGTGCCGCTCACCGCGCTCCAGACCATCATCGCCTTCCAGTTCGTCGGCGTGCTGGTCGGCGTGGGCGCGGTCTCGACGTACAGTTTCCACCGGACCGGCCGCGCGTGGGTGGGGGCCGTCCTCAACGCCCTGCTCGTGACGTGGCTCGTGGTCGCCTCGCAGGCGACTCACCTGCCCCTCTGACGGGGCGACCGACCGCCGGCCGCCTCAGTCTCGGTCCCCGAACACGTCCCACCGGTCGGCGATAACCCCGTCGACGCCGGCCCGGAGGAGCCGCGCCGCGTCCGCGCCGTCGACCGCGGTCCACGCGTTCACCGCCAGTCCGGCCTCGTGTGCCGCCTCGACGTAGCCCGGCTCGGTCGCGAGGTCGATGGCGGGGTGAACCGCGACGCAGCCGAGGTCGACCGCGCGACCGACCGCGCGCTCCGGACCGCTGTCGGCGACGAGCAGCGCCCGGTCGGTCTCCGGAGCGCGCTCCCGAAGCGACTCCAGTGCCCCCGAGAGAAACGACGAGAACCACACCGCCGCGTCCGCGCCGCGAGCGACTTCGAGCGCGTCGGCGGCGACCGCCGCCTCCTTGAGTTCGACGTTGACCGCGGTCCCGTCCGGCACGGCGGCCAGCGCCTCGCCGAGCCGCGGGATCGGTTCGTCCGAGTCGAGGACCGTCAGCTCGCGGAGTTCGTCCCAGTCGGTGTCGGCGACGCGACCGGTGACCCCGGTCAGCCGGTCGAGTTCGGCGTCGTGGCAGACGACGAGTTCGCCGCTCCCGCAGCGCCGGACGTCGACCTCGACGGCGTCGACGTGCGGCGACGCGCGCGCTATCGCCGCCACCGTGTTCTCCGGGTACTGGGCGGCGCAGCCGCGGTGGCCGATCAGCGCCACGCCGTCCGCGCCGCGCCCCGTCCGGTCGTCCTCGCTCATCCCTCGGTCCCCGTCGGTCACGTCCTCGCTCATCTCTCGGTCCCCATCGGTCACGCTTCGTCTCGGGCTTGGACCGTGTTAGCCTTTCCCGTCGGTGACCGCGCCGACGCTCCCGTCGACTTTTTCACCGCGCGTCGCTCCGGAACGGACATGCGCATCGAGAACAGCTTCATCCCCGTCGAGGGGGTGGGCGAGACGACCGAACGACGCCTCTGGGAGCGAGGGGTCACGACGTGGGACGCGTTCGACTCCGGCGTCGACGTGCCCGGACTCGGCTCGACGACCGCGGACCGGATCGAGTCGTTCATCGCGGAGGCGCTCGCGCGCCTCGACGACGGCGACGCCGCTTACTTCGACCGAGAGTTCCCCTCGGGGGAGCGCTGGCGGCTCTACGAGAACTTCCGCGAGGAGACCTGCTTCTTCGACATCGAGACGACCGGCCTCGACGAGCGGCGCGACCGGGTCACCACGGTGAGCTTTCATCAGGGCGGCGAGACGACGACGCTCGTCGCGGGCGACGACCTCACCGCGCGGCGGCTCCGCGAGCAGTTCGCGGACGCCAGTCTGCTCGCGACGTTCAACGGCGCGCGCTTCGACGTGCCGTTCCTGGAGACCTCCTTCGACCTCGACGTCGACACGCCGCACCTCGACCTGATGTACCCCGCGAAGCGAGTCGGCCTCTCGGGCGGACTGAAACCGATCGAGAAGGAGCTCGGCATCGACCGCGACCGTCCCGACATCTCCGGGCGCGACGCGGTCCGGCTCTGGCGGGAGTACGAGCGCGGCGACGAGGACGCCCTGTCGACGCTCGTCTCGTACAACCGCGAGGACGCGGTCAACCTCCGAGCGCTCGCGGACGCCGTCTGCGAGGCGCTCGACGACGAGGTGTTCGTCGCCGGCCCCGATGGACCCGAAAGCTGAGGCGGCGACGGACCGCGCGGCGGAGCGTCGCTACCGGCTTCGAACGATTCCGCTGGACCCGACGACGGCGGCGTCTCCGTCGACCGCGTTGAGGTTCTCGCCGGTCGGCGTTTCGAGGACGAACCGTTCGTCGGGCGTCAGCTCCTGAACGACGCCGCCGCTGCCGACGACGTACCCGGCCTCGCCGTCCGTCCGGGTCAGGACTCGTCCGCGGCGGTCCCGGCCGCGTCCGCTCCGGCGTCGGGCTTCACCGTCGCGGTCTCGTCCGCCGACGCGTCCGCGGTCTCGTCGCCCGCCTCACCGTCGTCGGAATCTACGGATTCGACGTCGTCTGCCTCGGTATCGGCCGCCTCGTTGGCCTCGGAGCTCCCTGACTCGGCACTCTCGGTGTCGTCCGCGTCCTCGGCCTCGGCGTCGCCCGACTGGTCGTCCTCGTCGGCCGTCTCCTGGACTAGTTTCATTTCCCCGCGCGCCCGGAGGGTACCCTGAATCTCCGCGCCGTCGTACACCACGAGGTCGCCGGCGGACACGTCGCCGAGTACGCGCGCGCCGGCCTCGACGGTCACGGTCCCGCCGCGGGTGGTCACGTCGCCGTGGATCACGGTGCCCGCGCCGACGGTAACGTCGTCACGGGCGCGCAGCGAACCGAACACCTCGTTGCGCTCGCCGACGCGGATCGACTCCGCGCGGAGGTTGCCGTGGAGCCGGCAGTCGTCGCCGACCGTCGCCGGGGTCGACACGCGCCAGGCGTCGTCGGATATCTCGGCGCTCCGCGGGACCAACAGTGGGTCGCGGACGTCGTCGCCGTCCGCGAGCGCCTCCGCCAGTTCGCCGGCGGCGTCGGTCTCGCCGACGCGCAGCAGCTGCGAGAGGACGATGAAGTAGAAGACGATGGTCGGTACGGGGTTCCGGATGACGATCCAGCCGTTGGCCTCGAACCCCTCCTCGATCGTCACGTCGTCGCCGATGTCCAAGTCGCCAGAGACCATCAGACGACCGGTGACGGTGACGCGTTCGCCGAGGTAGGCGTCCTCGCCGACCAACACGTTCCCGTCGACGGAACACCAAGTGTCGAGCCGGCAGTCGCCCTCGGCCTCGATGTCGTTGGCGACGCTCACGCGCTCGCCGATCGCGACGTTGCGGCCGCGAACGCCGAGCTCGACCGTCGACTGCCCGCCCACGAGCACGTCGCCGTCGACGACGAGGTCGTGCTCCTCGACGGTCGTCCCCGAAGGGATCGCGAGCTCGTCTATCGGTCCGTCTCCTCGCAGCGACACACCGGGGAGCAGTCGCCCCGCGGGTATAAACGGTACGGGGCGTCGGACGAGCGTCGGACGCGTCCGGGTTCGGTCGTCAACGACTCCCGCACGCCCCGGATGCCGCTGCGCTTTTCAGTGCGCCCCCGAAGAGACGCGTATGGGATTTGGATCGTACGACGAGAGCGAACAGAAAGACCAAGACGTCGACACCGACGAGGACGACGCGGTGAACGTCCACGAGAACGACCACGACGGCGAGGTGTCGATCGAGGGCGACGCCGACACCGACGACCTCGTCGGCCGCCTCTCCGAGATGCGCGACGGCGACGACGACTGAAACGTCCGCTTGCGGCCGCTAACGCGCTCAAAAAGCCGGAACACGGACAACGCTAACTGACCGTGGGTGTGCGTATCGGTCGCACACTCGGTTCGGATTTATTTTCCGCCACCCGCTTTGATACTGTATGGCACGGAAACGCAACCGAACCCCTCGATCCGGCCGTCGAACGCGCTCCCGTCGTCGGAGCCGCGGACGCCCCGGTGGTCGATTCGACAGAACCGATGACGCCGCGGCAGACGACCGCGGCGAGGACGCCTCCGCCGCGACGGTCGCGCTCGCGCGCCGGCTCTGCGCGAGCGGGAACGGACAGGCCTGCGAGATGCTCGAACGACTCTGCGAGTCCGGCTACGACGCCGCCTGCGACGCGACCTGAGGCCCTCGGCGCGCGGGACAGGGCCGGCACCGGAGTCCGACACCCGGCGGCCGCCCCCGACAGTGCGTGTTCCTTATCACCTCGTGTAAACTACTCGGAACCATGAGCACCGACCTGACGTTCACCGACCGCGGCGTCGACGTCGTTTATCGGGGAACCGAGTTCGAACTAGAGAAGACGCTGATAGAGGAGGCGACCGGGAAGTCGTACCGCGACGTCACCGACCACGAAGTCCTGACCATCGTCGCCGAGGACCCGGAGTTGGACGGCGAGCCGGTCCGGATCGGCGACGTGCTTTGACACCCTCCCCGCGCTGAAGCGCGAGGATTCCCACGGCACCGCACCGCTGGGTTGGGATATTGTGGTTTACGACGTGATCTGTTCTTGAGGTGCGAACGCACCAGTTTCCTTGTCAAACAAGAACGTCGATGGCTGTGCCAACCAGCCGTTACTCCTATCACCGCCATCCGTGGCGGGACTTGGAGATACTTTCTGCCGAATGTTCTCAGCCCCGTTCACATCTGCGTTCGCTACTGTCCCGCACTCATCGCAGACATACAGTCCGCGTTCAACACGGTTGGCTTCACGCTTCCGACCACAGCACGAACACGACTTCGAGGTATCCTGCTCAGACACTTGTTCAACCGTGATACCTTCCATTTCGGCTTTGTATTCGAGAAGGTCTGTGAAACGGTCGAACGCCCACGAGTGTAGATCAAGATTTCCGTGCTTGCCCCAGTCCTTCGACCTGTCGTTCTCCTCATCCTCACGGATGCCGGAGAGATCTCCCACCACGATAGTTCCAACCTCCTCGTCAACACACCGCTGGACGATATGTTTCGAGAGTGTGTGGAAGTAGTGGGTACGGCGAGCCGACTTCTTCTGGTTCAGCCGGGTGGCCTGCTCGGAATTCGAGTCGTCGCACCGAGCGATTCGCTTGCTGAAGTAGTAGTCGTCCTGTTTCAAGCAGTTCAGCGGGTACAGCTCGCTGTGACCGTCTTCATACGCGAGCGCGGCAAAGTTGTTAATACCGAGATCAACACCCACCGTCTTCTCACCGGGGCCATCACCCACGTCGATCTTGACCTTACAGACGAAATGTAGTTCCCACTCGTTGCCTGTCCAGACAATCTTGGCTTGTTGGACGTTCTCCACGGCGGAGAGGTCAACGTCGGGGCGAGTCCGGTACTTACACAGGACAAAATCCGACCAGTACTCTTTCAAGTTCGATCCTTTTGAGAGTCGGACGCGGTTGTACTGGGTGTCGAGTTTGAAGCCAGCGGCTTTGAACGTGACTGTGGAACGCGGGTGTTCGTCGCCGCGTTTACGGTAGCCGGGCGGGTTCGCTCTCGTGTCTCCGTTACGTCGTTTGCCGTACCAGCCGTTGAACGCCTCAGCGAGTTCTTGAAGGACTCGCTGACTTGACTGCGAATGCAGGTCATCATAGCGTTCGTGGGTTTTGAGGTACGTGGTGAGTTCGTTGTGGTTCGGGATGTGATCGATTTTATCCCAGATCCGACTACACGTCCACCGTCCGACGTTCCAGAGCTTACTGGCTGCGAACCCGAGCGAATCAAGGTCGTCTTGCACCCGAGACTGGTCCCGTATGGAAGCAGTATAGGTGCGGGTAACGACCTGTTTCGCCATACGTAATCTATGTAGACTAACTTACTTGAAGCTGTGTATTTGCTCAGCGTGGAATATCCAGCCGTGCCATCGAACGGTGGACTGTGAAGGGTAGTGTCGGATTCATCCCCGCGCTAAAGCGCGAGGCTTTCTCCTCGATTCTCCGTAAGCGTGCGAGCAGCCCGGACGCTTTTCCACTCGCCTCGCGGCCGGTCGCTTTAGTGTGGCGACCGGGTCGACCGCTGGCGCCCTCTTGCGGTCCGACCGGACCACTTTTTCCGATCGTGGCCGAAGCCACCTACATGAACATCGGATTCGACCTCGGGGCGAACGCCCCGTCCGCCGTGTTCGCGCTCCACACCGCCGTCGCCGTGGTGTTCCTGTACTTAGCAGGGCTTAACGCCGCCAACGGCGAGACGATCGGACTCGCGCTGTACCTCGCCATGGCGGGGATGATCGCCGCCGTCGGCGTTCTGGCCGCACGGATCGTCTCGCGTCGATAACGCGCTCTGATCCGAGTCAATTCTCGACGCGACGCCGCCGCTCTAGGTGTCGTTCGCCGTGGCAGAAAATGGGGCCGGAGGGATTTGAACCCCCGATCGACTGATATCTCCGGTACGCCTCGGAACTCCAGAGGGTCGTCAACACGACCGATGATCAGTCGGCCGCTCGGTATATCAGTCTGGAGTGTCGTCCCGGGCGTGGCCTCTGGAGTCAGTCGCCATGCCTGGCTTGGCCACAGCCCCGCGTGATCTCGCATTCAACGGTTGCCGAAACGCGGATAAAGGGGTTTCGATCGAACGCGATCGGGAGACGGCGGCACGCTCCCCGTGACGCCGAAAGCGAGCGCCTCTGCCCCTCATCGAGACGCCGACGACGTGATCACTCCCGGTCGTCGGCGCTCCAATCGCACTCTTGACACTTGTAACCGGTGACGAACTCCGTCACGCTCGGCATGTAGCCGACGGAGATGACGTCGCCGCCGCACTCCGGGCAGTCGCGGTCGGCGTCGGCGATCGATTCGGCCTCGAGCACGGAGTCGCCCTCGACCAGCTCTGCGAGCTTCTCGGGCGTCACCATCCGCCCCTGAACGACGCGGTTCGACATACACGTCGTTCGGCGTCGAGTACCTAAACCCCGGCGACACGCGCGGCCGGCGAAACGAGACGGACGAGACGCACCGCGACCGACGAGGGGTCGGAACTGTACACGAGGACCGACCTACCGCTCACGGCCCCAGCTCACAGCCACGGCGCCCGGGAGTCGTCGTCCGTGAAGGGATCCGACCCCTCGTCGTCGGTCCCGCGTTCCTCGCCGCCGTTGGCCAAGACGGCCACGTCGTCGTCGACGATGGGAGTCGGTCCCTCGGGCGGAGCGTCGAGCGGGGGATCGCTCGGCGACTCCTCGACGGAACCGTCGTCGCTGCCGTCCGACGCTCCGCCGGCCGAATCGCCAGATTCGGCCGCCGGCTCGTCGTCGTCGCCGTCGTCCGGCGCGTCGTCTTCGCCTGCCGACTCCGTCCCGCCCGCGTTCGGGTCGTACGCGAACAGGGTCGTCACCGCGAGGACCGCGAGCGCGATCGGCGCCTCGGTCTGCATGAGGTTGAACGGGCCGAGCAGGATCGGCAGCGCCAGCACGCCCAGGGCGACCGCCGAGCCGAACCGGAACCGATCGATGTCGACGCGGCCGCGGAGGTGCGGCGAGAGCAGCGCGATCGACAGCGCGAACGCCACGCCGACCGCGGCGGCCGCGGTGCCGTTGACCACGTACTCCGTCGACGTCTCCAGCATGAAACCGGACGGCTTGAAGCTCGCGACGAACCCGAGCCCGATGATCACGCCCGGACTCGGCAGGTGCTCGCCGATCTCCGAGCTGGCGGTCTTGGCGGCGATAGTCAGGATGACCAGTCCGGCGAACCGCTCGAAGACGGGCAGATCGAGGACGCTTTCCAGCGTGGGCGCGAGCGCGGCCTCGACGGCGGCGAGGGGGATGATGACCGCGCCGATGATCAACACGGAGGCGACCATCTCCCGGCGCGAGCCGTCCATCTCCGCGAGGATCACCGCGGCGGTCGCCGACCCGCCGAAGATCAGGATCCCGGTCTCGACGACCCCCGACGCCGATCCGAGTACGCCGGCCACGACTAACGCGGGGAAGATGCCGTCGACGAGCGGCAGCACCATGACGGTCGCGAGCAGCTTCGTCGCGCTCCCGACCTGCTCTTCTAATCGGAGGGCAACCGGATGGCGTGAAACGCTCATTTAGGGGCGATAGCCCTGACCAGCGGGGAGACGGTGGGACGCGTGCGACTCGCGATGACTGAGGGACCAGCACGCGGAGTCCACGCCGCGGGTCCGACGAGCCCATGTAAAGCGTTTGCGCGAATTGCCGGCTGTAAAGCGGACGCCGAGGTCGGCGTTCGACTGGCCGGCGATACCCGCGTTCACGGGACTGTCGGAGTCCATACCAGATATACGTGTTTCGGTCGCGTTAAAGGTTGTGTGAGACGTGTCCGCACGACACGAAGGATCAACGGAAAAACGGACGTTCGAACGACGATACGTCAACTCGCTCCGCTCTTCTTCGATCATCTCTCGGCGTCCCCCCTCGTCTCGGTCGGCCGGCCGCCCCCGCCGGTCCCCGACCGACCGCTTCCGTCCCGATCGCGTTTCGCCCCGATAAATGCCCACTATCGTGTACACAACGACGATTCGATTGTAATCAAACTCCACGTCTGTGCCGTCTCGCAACGCTTTTTATCGGGCGTTCATGACGACTTATATGGCGACAGATTCTGGCCGATTCTCAGAGAAACTCGAGGTTCCGGAAGCGCTGACGTTCGACGACGTGTTGCTCCGTCCGAAGGAGAGTCGGGTCGAGCCCGACGACGCCGACCTGAGCACCCGCGTGTCGAAGAACGTCGAACTCACCGTCCCCGTGTTGTCGGCCGCGATGGACACCGTCACCGAGAGCGACCTCGCCATCGCGATGTCCCGCGAGGGCGGCCTCGGCGTCCTCCACCGCAACATGACCGTCGAGGAGACGGCCGCAGAGGTCGAGCGCGTCAAGCGCGCGCACGAACTCGTCATCCGCCGCGAGAACGTCGTCACCGTCTCGCCGGACGACACCGTCCGTGAGGCCGACGCGCTGATGGAGCGCGAGGGCGTCTCCGGCGCGCCGGTCGTGGCCGACGACGACACCGTCCTGGGAATCATCTCCGGTACCGACATCCGTCCGTACCTGGAGGTCGGCGAGGACGACGCGGTCCGCGAGGCGATGACCGACGAGGTCATCACGGCCCCGGAGGAGGTCGACGCGCGCGAGGCGCTCGAACTGATGTACGACCACAAGATAGAGCGAGTCCCCATCGTCGACGACGACCGCCTCGTCGGGCTCGTCACCATGCAGGGCGTCCTGCAGCGTCGCGAACACGAGGAGGCCGCCCGCGACGAGGACGGGCGCCTGCTGGCCGGGGTCGCCGTCGGCCCCTTCGAGGAGGAACGCGCGGTCGCGGCCGACGAGGCCGGCGTCGACGTCATTTTCATCGACTGCGCACACGCGCACAATCTCAACGTCTTGGACTCCGCGGAGGCGATCAAAGCGACCGTCGACGCCGACGTCGTCGTCGGCAACGTCGGGACCCGGGAGGCGGCCGAGGCCGCGGTCGACTTCGCCGACGGGCTGAAGGTCGGCATCGGGCCGGGCTCGATCTGTACCACGCGCGTCGTCAGCGGCGCCGGGATGCCTCAGATGACCGCGGTCGCGGAGGTCGCGGACGTCGCCGCCGAGCACGACGTGCCCGTCATCGCCGACGGCGGCATCCGCTACTCCGGCGACGCCATCAAGGCGCTCGCGGCGGGCGCCGACGCCGTGATGCTCGGCTCGTACTTCGCCGGGACCGACGAGGCGCCGGGCCGCGTCATCACGATGCAGGGGAAAAAGTACAAGCAGTACCGCGGGATGGGCTCGGTCGGCGCGATGAAGTCCGGCGGCGGCGACCGCTACCTCAAAGAGGAGAGCGAAGACGAGGAGTTCGTCCCCGAGGGCGTCGAGGCTGCGACCCCCTACAAGGGGAGCCTCGCCTCCGAGCTCCACCAGCTCACGGGCGGGATGCGCTCTGGGATGGGCTACGTGGGCGCGGAGACGGTCCCCGATATCCACGAGCGCGCGGAGTTCGTCCGCGTCTCCACCGCGGGCCAGAGCGAGAGCCACCCGCACGACGTGATGATCACGGACGAGGCGCCCAACTACAGCCCGAACGAGTGAGGCCGTCCGAGTGTCGCCCGAACGCGGCGACGGACGGGCCGTCCGGGCGGCGCGTCGAAGAGGTATTTTAATATAGCCAGCGGAGAGACGAAACGTGTGAGCGAACACCCCCTCGCTCCCGTCATCCATGAGTGAGCAACCGCCGCTGGTCCTCGTGGTCGAGGACGAACCCGACCTGGCCGATCTGTACGCCGCTTGGCTCGGCGACGAGTACCGCGTTCGAACCGCGTACGGCGGCCACGAGGCCCTCGATCAGCTCGACGAGGTCGACGACGAAGTCGACGCGATCCTGCTTGACCGACGGATGCCCGGCCTCTCCGGCGACGAGGTCCTCACCGCCGTACGCGACCGCGGGATCGACTGCCGGGTCGCGATGGTAACGGCCGTCGAGCCCGACTTCGACATCCTCGAGATGGGGTTCGACGACTATCTCGTCAAACCGGTCACCAGCGACACCCTCAGAGAGACCGTGGAGGGGCTGTTGCGGCGCAGTGAGTACGACTCGGAGGTTCAAGACCTGTTCTCGCTGACCTCGAAGAAGGCGATGCTGGAGTCGGAGAAAAGCGCCACCGACCTCGCAGACAACGAGGAGTATCAGCGACTCACCGACCGGATCGAGACCCTCCGCGAGCAGGCGGACGAGTCGCGCGACGCGGTCGCAGACGACGAGGAAGACTACGAGAAGCTCTTTCAGGACTTCGACACCGAGGAGTAGCCGCGTCGCTCGTGCGGTCTGGACCACACGACCAACCCGACGACCGTCGTCCGCTGGGTGCGGGGGATCGCCGCCGACTCTTTATGCCCGATCCGGCCGAAGTGAAGTCACATGCGCGTCCGGGACCTACCGCTCTCCCAGTCCGTCGTCGACCACTTCGCCGAGCGCGGCGTGCGCGAGCTGTACCCGCCACAGCGCGCGGCGGTCGACGCGGGCGTCTGCGACGGGGCCGACGTCGTCGCGGCGGTGCCGACCGCGTCGGGGAAGACGCTCGTCGCGCAGCTCGCGCTGCTGACCGCGGACGGCCCCGGGCTGTACGTCTGTCCGCTCCGCGCGCTCGCGCGCGAGAAGTACGAGACGTTCGCGGCGCTGCCCGGCGTCGACGTTGGCATTTCCACGGGCGACTTCGACGCGACCGGTGAGGCGCTCGCGGGCAACGACGTCGTCGTCGCCACGAGCGAGAAGGTCGACTCGGCGATCCGAAACGGCGCCTCGTGGGTCGACGAACTCGCCTGCGTCGTCGTCGACGAGGTCCACCTCCTCGGCGCGAAGCGGCGCGGGCCGACCCTCGAAGTGACGCTCGCGACGCTCCGGCGCCGGAACCCCGACCTCCAGACGGTGGCGCTGTCCGCAACCGTGGACAACCCCGAGGCTATCGCGGACTGGCTCGACGCCGCCCTCGTCGAGTCCGAGTGGCGACCGGTCGACCTCCGGACCGGCGTCGCGGTCGGCGGCGAGGTCTCCTTCGACGACGGCACGACACACGCGGTTGACGTCGCCGCCGTGACCGACTCCGACGGCGAGGTGGGCGACGGCGAGGTGAGCGACGGCGAGGTGGGCGACGGCGGAGCGGGAGACGAGTCGGGTCCCGACTCGACGGACGTCACGGCCGCGCTGGTGGCCGACGCGGTCGCGGACGGCGGTCAGTGTCTCGCCTTCGTCCGCTCCCGTCGCGAGGCGGTCGACCTCGCCGAACGGCTCGCGGACGCCGGGCTCGCCGACGCGCTCGGCATCGAGGACGCGGCCGCTGCGGCGGCGGACGACGCCACCGACGTGGACGGAACGCTCCCGGGCCAGCAGCTCGCGGACTGCCTGCGGGCCGGCGTCGCGTTCCACCACGCCGGGCTCCGGTCGGGCCACCGAGCGGTCGTCGAGTCGGCGTTCCGCGAGCGGAACGTCGCCTGTATCTGCGCCACGCCCACGCTGGCGGCCGGCGTCAACGTCCCCGCGCGCCGCGTCGTCGTCCGCGATCAGCGCCGGTACTCGGAGGGCGGCATGTCGTGGATCCCGACCCTCGAAGTCCACCAGATGTGCGGCCGCGCCGGTCGCCCCGGACTCGATCCGCACGGCGAGGCCGTTCTCGTGGCCGACGCCGACACGCGAGCCGAGGTGCACGAGCGGTACGTCGAGGGCGAGCCCGAGGCCGTCGAGTCGCAGCTCGCCGATCCCGGCGCGCTCCGGACGCACGTCCTCGCGGCGGTCGCGACGGGGTTTGCGGCGACCGAAAGCGAGATCTTAGACGTCTTCGAGGGGACGTTCTACGCGCGAGAGACGGGCGCCGGCGGACTCGCCGACGCGGTCGCGGTCGCGGTCGACGACCTGGTCGCGGCCGGGATGGTCGAGCGGGAGACGGGCGGCGTCGAGTCCTACCGGCTCGTCGCGACGCCCGTCGGTGCGACGACCTCCAAGCAGTACGTCCGCCCCGAGACAGGCGAGCGGATCGTCGCCGGACTCCGGGCCGCGGCCGACCTGCCGGACGCGACGACGCTCACCGCCTTCGAGGTGATCTGCGACACGCCGGACATGCAAGACACCTACCTCGGGAACGCCGAACGCGCCGACATCTACCGGTTCGCCCGGAACAACGCTGCCCACCTGACCACGGACATGACCGAGCCGGACGACTTCGAGGGGTGGCTGGAGTCGGTGAAGACGGCGCGCATCCTGAACGAGTGGATCGGCGGCGCGACCGTCGAGGAGCTCGTCGAGCGCTACCGGATCGGCCCCGGTGACCTCGACTCCCGCGTCGAGCGCGCGGAGTGGCTGTTGAGCGCGGCCGAGGCGCTCGGCGAGACGACGGGTGTGCGCGTCCCGGCGGTGTCGCGGGCGCGGTCGCGGCTGTGAGGCGCCGAGAGCAGTCGACGATCGGCTTCCGAAAAACGGCGGTCAGTCGGCCGACCCGACCGCACGGTGGAAGGGGGTCCGCGCGATCGTCTGCCGGAGCTCGGCGAGCGAGTCGCGGCCGACGTCGCTGGCGGCGGACATCACCGCGAACACCTCTTGTCTGGACACCTTCACGCCGGTCTCGGTGAGCGCGTCCTCGGGGCGGGCGCCCAGCTCGCGGAGGGTGCCGACGGCGAGCAGGTACGGAACGGTCCACGCCTCCATCGTGTTCCCGTTCGAGAGCGGCATCGTCTCCAGGTACGCCTGCGCGTCGTCGAGGAACGACCGGGCGTACTCGGCGGTGCGGCCGACGACCCGCGCGGACGACTCGCGGTTCTCGGGGTCGACGACGCGCTCTTGGTCGACGCCCTCCGCTTCGAGCCACTCCGCGGGAAGGTAGACGTTGTTCTCCTCTGTGTAGTCGTCGTACACGTCCTTCGAGACGTTCACCAGCTGGAGGAGGAGACCGAACTCCTCGGCCGTCTCCCGCAGCCGATTCGCGCGCTCCTCGGAGATGTCGCCTCGGGTGAGGAGGTTCGTGATGAGGTTGCCGACCGTCCCGGCCGCGTAGTAGCAGTACTGCTCTAACTCGTCGCGGTCGTCGATTCGGAGTCCGCCTCTGGTCGCGTGGCGGTCGACGAACATCGCCATCCCGTCGACCATCTCCAACACCGGGGGGACGATGGCGTCCTGTGCCTCCGGGTCGAGCTCCGAGAACGTCGCCGCGATCGTCGGCGCCTCGGCGACGACGGTCCAGTCCTCGTCGCGCTCCTCGGGCAGCCACTCGTCGACCGCCTCGCGGAACGCCGCGATGTCGGTCTCGTCGTCGGGGTCGATCGCTCGCCGGTACGTCCGTAGCACGTCGCTCTGGGCGTCCGGGGGGATGTGGCCGGCGTCCTCGACCGTGTCGGCGACGCGACAGAGGAGGTACCCGACACAGATCTGCGAGGCCATCGGCTCCTCTAACACGTCGACGGTCAGCGCGAAAGTCCGCGAGACCCCTTGGACCGCCTCGTGACACCACGCGAGGTCGGCCTCGTCGGAGCCGTGTTCTCGTCCGCTCATTCAGTTAGCTGTGTTTACGGCACAACGCATAAAAAGTCTCGTGGAACGGCGGCCGGGTCTCCTGCGTCTGTCCGGACGCCGGAACCGCACGACTGCGTCTCCGCTCGACTCGACGAACGGGACGCCCGTGTACAACCGTGTGGAAACGGCTAAGTCCGCCCGGCCGAAGAGGCGACTATGGAGTTCACGCTCACCGAAGAGCAGCGCCAGATCCGCGACACGGTCGCGAAGTTCGTCGACGAGGAGGTCGTCCCGCGGGCGGCCGAGATCGACGAGACCGACGAGTTCCCCGCCGACCTGATCGACGAGATGGCGGACCTCGGGCTCATGGGAATGCCCTTCCCGGTCGAGTACGAGGGCGCCGGGCTCGACTACCACAGCTACGCGATCGGGCTCGAAGAGATCTCCCGCGGCTCCGGCGGACTCGGCACCGTGGTCGCCGCCCACACGTCGCTGGCCGGGAACATGCTCTACGAGTTCGGCGACGAGGAACAGAAACGGGAGTACCTCACCGCCTTGAACACCGGCGAGGACATCGGCGCCTTCGCGCTCTCGGAGGCCGAGGCCGGCTCCGACGTGCCCGCCATGTCGACCACCGCGGAGCGCGACGGCGACGGCTACCTGGTGAACGGCGGGAAGCTCTGGATCTCGAACGGCTCCGTCGCGGACACGGTCACCCTGTTCGCGAAGACCGACCCCGACGCGGGCCGGAAGGGAATCACCTCGTTCGTTGTTCGCCCGGAGGAGGACGACGGGTTCATCGTCGAGGGCACGGAGGACAAACTCGGTGACAAGGGCTGCCCGACCGCCGAACTCCGCTTCGACGACATGTGGATTCCCGAAGAGCGCCGGCTCGGCGAGGAGGGCGAAGGGTTCGTCCACGCGCTGAAGACGCTGAACGGCGGGCGCATCACGATCGCCGCGCGGTCGGTCGGGATCGCCCGGGCCGCGCTCGACGAGGCGCTGTCGTACGCACAGCAGCGCGAGCAGTTCGACCGCCCCATCGCGGACTTCCAGGCGATCCAACACAAGCTGGCGGACATGGACACGAAGGCGCGGTCGGCCGAGCTGCTGATGCACGAGGCCGCCGACCTGAAGATGCGCGACGAGGACTACATCAAGGAGGCCGCGCAGGCGAAGCTGTACGCCTCCGAGATCGCCCGCGAGGTCGCCAACGAGGGGATCCAGATCCACGGCGGCTACGGGTACACGAAGGACTTCCCCGCGGAGCGCTTCTACCGCGACGCGAAGCTCTCGGAGATCTACGAGGGCACCAGCGAGGTGCTTCGGAACACGATCGCACAGCAGCTGCTCGACGAGTAGACTCGCCGGCGACGGTCAGGGCCGAGACGCGTCTTCGTCCGTTTCGTCGCCGTCTTCGTCCGTTTCGTCGCCGTCTTCGCCCGGACTACCGCTGTTGTCCGTACCGTTTTCCGCTCCGGTTTCGACGCCATCCAGCTGATCGCTGTCTCGCCCGTCACCACTCGGTTCGTCGCTCGTCTCGCCGTCGTCGACTCCTCCGTCCGTTCCGTCCGAGTTGCTCTCCCCCTCGACGCCGGGGCCGTGCGCGACGTCCGCGTCCGACGGGTTGCGGTCGACCGCGTACCCGCCAGTGTCGATCCGCTCCGCCGGCTCCGAGTAGTCCCGGTCGCTCGGCGAGAAGTCCGGGCGGACGACCCCGTCGTCGGGGATGTCGAAGCCGTCGTCGGAGCCGTCGTCACTCGACTGCTCGGCAGTCGCGTCGTCCCCGGCGGCGTCGTCGCTCGACCCCTCGACCGTGGGGATCTCAGTGACGGGATCGTCCTCGTCAGCCGGCGCGTCCCGACCGGTCTCGTCGTCGGACTCGTCTCCGACTTCGGTCTGTTCGGCGGCGGTCCTCGGTCGCGAGCCGTCCCGATCCGTGTCGGCGGTCTCGGCGTTCTCGCCGGTCTCCGCTCCCGTTTGGCTCTCGTCACCGTCGTCGCCCTCGACCCACTCGAACGGGGCCGAATCGCTCCGTCGCTCCGCGACGGCGGTCGCGAGACGCTCCGTGAGCGACTCCCTCAGCGCCTCCGCCTCGTCGGTCTCGAAGTCGACCGCGGCCGCGTCGCTCCCGGTCAGCGACCCGCTCCCGGCCGTGTCGGCGACTATCGTCGCGACACCCCACCGGCGCTGGAACACGGTCCGGCTGTCGATCACGTTCTGGATCCGGTAGTACGGCACGACGGCGACCGTCCGGCTCCAGAACCCGTTGCGCGTGAGGAGGTGGTCCTCGCCCATCCAGTAGCCGCGGTGTTTCCACTTCAGGTGCGCCGCCGGCGGCACGACGGCGAGCAGCGCGGCGACGCCGTACCACGGGAGCGACCGCGGGAAGTACCAGTTCACGCCGTACCCGATCCCCGTCAGGACCCCGACGACGACCACGTACCGGAAGGCGTACCGCCACCGGATCCGCTTCGGCGGCCGGTTGAACTCGGGCGTGCCGAACGACTCGATCTCGTGTGCGAGCCGGTAGACGCGGTCGGTCGTGGCTATCGGGACGGCGGACTGGTTTCCCGATTCGGACCCCTGCCCCGGCGCGTAGCCCGCGGTCTCGATAGAGAGGCTGGCGTAGCCGAGCGCGCGCTTGGCCGGGTTGTCCGTGATCCGTAGCGTCTGTATCTTCTCCGTGGGGATCGAACCGCTGTACCGGCGGAACAGCCCGCGCTCGTAGCGCAGTTCGTCGCCGGCGCGCGAGAGCCGGAACCCGTAGTAGTTCGAGAAGGCGAGGCCGGCGCCGATGATCCACGACGCGAAAAACAGCGCCGCGATCCCGACGATCGCGGTCGCGGTGACCGCCGCGGCCGACGTTTGCGGCAGGAAACTCGACAGCACCGGGAACGACCCGGAGCTCAGGAACGCCAGCAGGCCGATCAGGCGCCCGTCGAACGAGAGCGCGCCGACCAGCGCGAGCTCGCCGGGCGAGATGGCGAACAGCTCCTCTTCGTCCGGGGCGAACGCGTCGTCGCGCCCGCGCTCGACCGCGTCGGCCTCGGTCGCCTCTCCCGTCTGACGGGCGCCGGAATCGGACGTTCGGGATTTCCGACGCTGGACCTCCCGCTGGAGTCTGGTCGCCTCCTCGGGAGTGACGAACCGGATCGACCCCTCCGTGCTGGAGCCGCCGGCCGTCTCCAGGTCGACCGCGGCGACGCCGATCGCTCGCTGGATCACGCTGCGGCTCACGTCGACGTTCTGGATCCGCCGGTACGGGATCTCCCGCTCGCGACGGGAGATGACGCCGGAAGAGATGTCGAGCGTGTCTCCGGTGAGCACGTACTCGAAGCGTCGGTAGTACGCGATCTCGTAGGCGAACGCCACGACGAGGATCGCGGCGCCGCCGGCGATCGCCGCCGGGAGTCCGAACCCGCCTCCGTTCACGATGACGAACAGCGCGACGACGGTCCCAAGCGCCTTCTGGAGCGCGCGGTACGGGACCGACTGCGGCGCCAGTTTCACACCGCGTCCTCCCCGTCGGCGCGGATCGCCAGCCGCTTCAGCTCCTCGCGGAGGTCGCTCGCGCCGTCCGGCGTCAGACCGGGGATCCGAACGTCCGCACCGCGCGATCCGGCGGTGTACACCACGCAGGAGGCGAGGCCGACCGTCCGCTCGACCGGGCCGCGCCGGGAGTCGACGTGTTGAATCCGCACCAGCGGGACCGTCGTTCGCACCTGCGTGACCACGCCGCGGTCGAGGTAGAGCGCGTCCTCGCGGATCTCGTAGCTCCAGCGCCGGTAGCGCAGTAGCGCGTGTGTGACGGAAAGCGTCAGGACGGCCGCGCCGACGGCCACCGGCACCCACTGCGGGAGGTACTCGAAGTACACGCCGCCGACGAACGGGGCGGTGACGAGCGCCGACAGCAGCACCGCACGGAGGACCCACACGATCTGGATTCGGGGGTGAAGCGTCTGTGTCGTCATCGGCGTTCCCCCGTCGCGTGTCCGTGTGTCATGGTCGCCGCTTGAGTGCCCCGACGTATAAGTCCGGTCGGAAGCGCCCGACCGGACCTCCCGCGAAAATACATGCGAGAGATTCACTTACGAAGGAGATACTTGCCGAAACCGATATCACGTGCGATCGAGTCGTGCCGGCCATGGCCGACGACCCGTTCGAGAACATGCTCGCCCAGATGGACCGCGCCGAAGAGTACGCAGACGTAGACCACGGGGTGTTCGAGCGCCTCAAACACCCGGAACGCACGCTGAAGGTGACGCTCCCGGTCAGGCTGGAGTCCGGGGAGGTCGAGGTGTTCGAGGGGTACCGCTGCCAGTTCGACAGCGCCCGCGGCCCGTTCAAGGGCGGCGTCCGGTTCCACCCCTCGGTCACCCAGCGCGAGGTCGAGGCGCTCGCCGGGTGGATGACCTGGAAGACGGCGCTCGTTGACCTCCCCTACGGCGGCGCGAAGGGCGGCGTGATCTGCGAGCCGAAGGACCTCACCGAGCAGGACCTCGAGCGGCTCACCCGGCGGTACACCGAGGGGATCCGCCGGATGATCGGCCCCGAGACCGACGTGCCCGCGCCGGACATGAACACGAACCCGCAGACGATGGCGTGGATGATGGACACCTACTCGATGTACGAGGGCCACTCGATACCGCAGGTCGTCACGGGCAAGCCGCTGGAGATCGGCGGGACGCCGGGCCGCGTGGAGGCGACCGGCCGCGGCGTCTCGCTCGTGACCGAGCGGCTCTTCGAGTACCTCGACCGCGACCTCTCCGACGCCTCCGTCGCGATCCAGGGATTCGGAAACGTCGGGTCGAACGCGGCCCGACTCCTCGACGAGGCCGGCGCCAACGTGGTCGCGACATCGGACGTGTCGGGCGCGGCGTACGACCCCGACGGGCTCGACGTGTCGGCGCTCGGCGCCCACGTCGACGCCGGCGGGCTGATCTCCGAGTACGTCGAGGGCGACCTCCGCGGGGCCGCCGCGTCCGGCGACTCCCGCTGGGACGACCCGGGGGCGATCACCAACGAGCAGCTCCTGACCCTCGACGTCGACGTGCTCATCCCGGCCGCCGTCGAGGGCGTGATTACCGCCGAAAACGTCCACGACCTCCGCGCGTCCGCGATCGTCGAGGCCGCCAACGGGCCGACGACGGTCGCCGCCGACGAGGTCCTCACCGAGCGCGACGTTCAGGTCGTGCCGGACATCCTCGCGAACGCCGGCGGCGTCATCGTCTCCTACCTGGAATGGGTCCAGAACGCCCAAGAGTTCTCCTGGCCGCTGGAGACGGTCAACGCCGAGCTGGAGCGCCGCATCGGCGGCGCGTTCGACGAGACCATCGAGCAGTACGACACGAAAGACCTCCCCGACCTGCGGACCGCCGCGTACACGCTCGCGCTGGAACGCACCGCGAAGGCCCACGAGTACCGCGGGCTGTTCCCGTGAGTCGACGGTCGCCCCCCGTCCCGATCCGTCGCCGTTAGACCCGCCGGAGCCGGTCCGCCGTGACCGCGAGCGGCTCGCCGTAGTGGAGTATCGGGTCGCCGTCCGGCGCCGTAAAGCCGTTCGCCGCGAACAGCGTGTTCGCCCGGATCTCGGCCGTCGCCGGACGCAGCGTCCACGGCTCGTGGTCTATCTCGCCGACGTACAGTCGCCCGCTCTCGCCGGCGGTGTAGAAGCGGTAGTTCTCTAGGAGGAACGCCGGCAGCGACCCCGGGTCGGGCGTGAACGCCTCGCCCGCCGGCGCGTACGTCGCGTCGAAGCGGGCGTGCGGGACTCCCCGGTGGACGCGGCGACTGCTGAACCGCACGGAGCGGTCGTCGCCGCCGGCGTTGTTCGCGTCCCCGCCGCGCCGACGGACGTCGGTCTCGGCGCGGTAGTACGGGAGTCGGAACAGCCCGCGGGCGACCGCGACGCCGAGGCGGTCGTCGGCGTCGAGGCTGTGGAAGTAGACGCCGGGGCCGTTCGGCCCCTCGACGTAGGTCCGGAGGTTGAGTTCGGGGAACGACAGCCCGACCGGCAGCCCTCGCGGACGGATGTCGTCCATGACGAACGGGACGACGCCGAGGTAGGCGTCGCCGTCGTGAGTCGCTACCGAGAGGTCGTCGGGCAGCGTCGCGGCGACGGTCTCCGGGTCGACGGGCCAGTGGGCGAACAGTCCGTCGCGCCACGTCATCTCCAACCAGCGGCGACCGGGCATATCGGACGTAGGGGTTCGGTCGACATAACCCGCACGCCGCCGGCGGTTTAGCGTCGTTCCGCGGTCACTCCTCGGACGGGCCGGTCGTTTCCGGCGCCTCCTTCCACTCGCCGAGGCCGGACGGGTCGAGGTGGACGTGGACGTCGCCGACGTCCTCCAGCGCGCGGAGGCCCCTGACGAGTTCCGTCTCGACGTCGTGGGCCTCTCGGAGCGTCATCGTCCCGTCGACCTCGACGTGGACCTCGACCTCCAAGTCCGTTCCGTCGTAGAACACGGTGAGGTCGTGGACCCCCTCGACGGCGCCGTGGTCGCGGAGCGCGGCGACGACGCGTTCGCGGTCGCCCGCCGGTGGCGCCGCGCCGACGAGGTAGGTAACGTTCTCGCGGCCGATCTCGACCCCCTGATACACGACGAGGGCGCTGACGAACGCCCCGGCGATCGGATCGAGGATCGGGAAGTCCAGAAACACGCCGAAGACGCCCACCAAGGCGGCGATCGTGGTGTAGATGTCGTTGAGGCAGTCGACCGCGAGGGCGTCGAGCGCCGTCGACCCGAGGTCGGCGTTCACCAGCTCCGTGTACCGGTACAGCAGGTACATGTCCGCCATCGCGAACAGCAGCGCCCCGACGAGGAGCGGGCTCGCCCGCACCTCGACCGGCCCGACGAATCCGAGCACCGACTCGCGCAACAGGAGCAGTCCGAGGATCGCCACCGTCGCGCCGACGAACAGCGCCGTCAGGGGTTCGATCCGTTGGTGGCCGTGCGGGTGCGTCTCGTCCGCGCTCTCGTACCGCGAACCCCCCCAGACGAACACCACCGCACTGGCGACGAGGTCGGCCACCGAGTGGGCGGCGTCGGCTAAGAGCGCGACACTGCCGAACACGAGCCCCGTCGACCCGACGACCGCGATCTTCACCGCGTTGCCGACGACGTTGACCGCCGCCGCCCGCTGGAACCGGGCGCGGTCGTCGTTCCCCCAGGGGCGCAACATGAACGCCGATGCGACCGCGACCCTGTTAAGCGTCTCGCGTCGCGGCGGCCGTTCGATCCGGGTCGGGGCACCCGCTCGGTCGCCGCCGTCTCCGGCCGAAGACTCCGTCGTAACGCCTAAGACCGAAACGCTCCTCGGTGACGGTAATGAATCACGATCTTTTCGCCCGAGGTGGTCCCGGTGGGCGTCGAAATTAAGGAAACGGAGGTGAGCGACGAGGATTTCGAAGAGATGAAGCGGTTCGTCCGCGATTACCTCGCGGCCAGCGTCGAGAGCGAGGACGACGGCGGACGGATGCGCTGGTACCCGTGGCACTCGTCGTCGTACCGGTTCAACCACATCCTCAACGTCGTCGACCTCGCGACCGAGATCGCCGACGCGGAGGGCGCGGACGTCGACGTGGTTCGGGTGGCGGCCGTCTTCCACGACGTCGCCAAGCTGGAGGCCGAACAGGACGTTCACGCCGAAGCCGGCGCGCGGGTGGCCCGCGAGTACCTCCAGAGCCGCGGCAACTACCCAGAGTCGTTCATCGAGGAGGTGTGCGGGGCGGTCGTCGACCACTCGTACACCGGCGATCTGGCGGACGTGCCCTTAGAGAGCCGCTGTCTGATCGAGGCCGACGTCCTCGATAAGGTCGGCGCCAACGGCGCCGTTCTCATGCTGTTACGGATGGGCTACGAGTCGCGGACCCACATGGACGCCGCGAAGATGGTCGACCGCGTGCTCCAGCGGGCCCACGATCACACCGACCGCGTCGTCTCCGACAGCGCGGAGAGCATCGCGCACCAGCGCATCAAGCGCGTGAAGTGGCTCCGCGAGTGGCTCGAAGAGGAGGTCTCTCGGATGGACTCCGAGGGCGTCACGGACCGCTGACCGCGCCGCGACGGCAGTTCCGGCAGTCCGGCATCACGTCTCGTTCTCCAGTCCGGCGTCCGGGTCGACGAGCGGTAACACCGATTCGAGATACCGGTCGATCCCCGCCCGAGCGCCGTCGACCCACTCCGCCTCCGCGGTCGTCGTCAGCCGGAACGTGCTCCCGGTCGCGAACGTCTGGAGCGTCGCGGCGACCTCCGCGGGGTCGACCGTCTCGGCCTCCGGGTCGGGACCCGTCGATCCGTCGGCCGCGTCCTCGGCGGCGACCTCGGCCGCCGCCTCGCGGACGATCCCTTCGAGGTACTCGCTGAACACGCGGTCGCTGCGGTCGAAGTGGTCGCGGTAGGCCTCGTTGTTCGCGGCCTGTGACCTGAGTTCGGTCATCACCGTGAAGAACCGCGCGCCCGGCGCGTACTCGTCGTCGAGCGCCGACGGGTCGGTCGTCGCGGTCAGGTAGGCGTCGAGCTGCTCGCGAGCGGACCGGTTGAAGGCATCGGACGGGTCCACCGCGGAGCCGGCCTCTCCCGCTTCCGATCGCCGCTCGCCTGCGATCGACGCCTCGAACTCCGCTAAGAGGAACTCGAGAAGGTCGATCAACAGCTCGTCTTTCCCGTCGTAGTGGTGATAGACGAGCGACGGACTCTTGTCGAACTCGTCGCCGATCCGCTTGATCGTGACGTTCGCGTACCCGTGTTCACAGAGCGCGCGGAACGCCGCCCCCAAGATAGCCTGTCGGGTGTCTGACGGCTCCGCGAACGGGTGATCCATGGGACCGCTACGCGGATGCGGTATATATGGCCCCTGATTGAACGTTCATTCAGCACGCTTATGCGTCAAGCGCCCAACCGAACCGTATGACCCGTTCCGACGCGCCGCGGTCCGACCGGTCGCCGCGGGCGACCAGACTCGCCCAGAGAATCGCCGGAGGGAACATATGAGTCGGTCGGCGCGGTTCGCGACGGCCGCGCTCGCCGTCGTCGCGGTGAGCGCGCTGCTCGTCGCCGTCTCGCTCAGCGGGGCCGCGGCGCCCGCGATCGGAGGGGCGTCCGGGAGCGGTTACGCCGCGCTCTCGACCGCGGACGGCGCCGTCGCCCAGACGGACCCGACTCCGAGACAGGTTCGGGGATCGCCCGTGCTCGACCTCTTCGTGTCGCAAGCCTCGGTGCCGGCCGGCGCCGAGTCAACCGTCACGGTCGACATCGTCAACACCGGGGAGATGGAGATCGGCAACCAGCTCGATCCGGATGTTACCACCGCCCGCGGACTCACGCTGGAGATCGACGACGGCGACGTGCCGATCGACGTCGAGGACGGACCGATCCCGGTCGGCGACGTCAGGACCGCCGCCAGCCCGGTCTCCGTCCCGCTCGACGTGACCGTGCCCGACGACGTGCCGGACGGCAGGTACGAGGTGGAGGCGACCGCCCGCTACCGGTACACCTTCGAGATCATCCCCGAGTTCAACGACCACAAGGACCGCCGCGGGATCGAGGACTTCGATCTCACGATCGTCGTCGACGACGGCGCGCGGTTCGCCGTGCTCGAGACGGACACCGACGCGCAGGTCGGCGGCAGCGGCGACGTGACCGTCACGCTGGCGAACGTCGGCGAGGAGATCGCCCGCGACGCGGTCGTCTCCGGAACCACGACGGCGCCCGGCGTCCGCCTCGGCGAGGGCGGCGGTCAGTCCTTCGTCGGCGACTGGGCGCCCGGCGAGAACCGAACGGTGACGTTCGACTCGAGTGTCGGCACCTCGTTCGGCGGCGGCGCGTACGCGCTCTCCTCGACGGTCGACTACCGCGACTCGAACGGGATCGAAGAGACCGCGGCGCCCGCTCGCGCCGGCGTCGTCCCGGTCCCGGAACAGTCGTTCTCGCTCAGTAACGTCTCCGGGACGCTCGAAGTGGGTTACTCCGGAACGGTCTCCGGCACGCTCACCAACGAGGGACCGGTCGACGTGGAGAACGCGGTCCTCGTGGCCGACTCCGGGAGCAACCGCGTGAGCCTCGGTGAGAGCCGATACGCGCTCCCGACGATCCCGGCCGGCGAGTCCGCCGACTTCTCGTTCGACGCCGACGTGAGCGGGAGCGCGGACCCCGGGCCGCGACAGTTCAGGTTCACCACCGAGTACGACAGCGGCGAGGCGACGCTCACCGTCGAGAAGACGCGCCGCGTCGAGGTGGCGCCCAGGCAGCCCGAGTTCGACCTCGCGGTCGAGAACGCGACGGTCTCCGCCGGCGAGACCCGGCGGATCGACGTCGAGATCACCAACCGGCGGCCGGAGACCCTGTCGTCTATCAACGCCGGCCTCTACGCTGACAGCCCGCTGACGGCGGTCAACGACGAAGCGTTCGTCGAGGAGCTCGAACCGGGCGAGTCCGCGAACATCTGGTTCGAGGTCTCCGCCGCGCAGAGCGCGAGCGTCGAGGAACACCCGATCGAACTCGACTTCCGCTACGACGACGAGCGGGGCAACGACCGCATCTCGGACATCACGCAGGTCCCGGTGACGGTGACCCCCGCCACCGACGACGGCGGCACGCCCGTCGGCCTGATCGCCGTCGGCGTCCTGCTCGTCGTCGCCGCGGTCGGCGGCGCCGTCTGGTACCGTCGGCGGTGATCGGATGACTGGATACGCATCCCCCGAGAGAGGACCCCCGCGACGCGACGGATCGCCCCCGCTGGATCCCGACCGGCGGCCAGCGGGGCACCGGTGACCGCAGTCGACCGGCTGATCGAGGAGATAGACCGCGTCGTCACCGAGCGCCCGCTGGCGGTCATCGCGGTGTTCCTGCTCGTCACCGTCGCCTTCGGCGGCGGCGTGACCGGCATCGAGACCAGCGCGGGCGCCGGCCAGTTCACGCAGGACATCCCCGCACAGCGCGCGCTCGACGACATCAACGAGGAGTTCGAGACCTCGATCGGCGGCTCCGCGACGTCGGCGCAGGTGATCGTCTCCGACGACAACGTGCTCTCTCGGGACGCGCTGGTCAGGACGTTAGAGACCCAACACCGGTTGGAGTCGCGGTCGACGCTCCGGGTCGCCTCGACGTCGAGCCACGCGGACGCGATCGCCCGACAGCTGGACCCCGACGCGGCGAACGCGGCCGAGCGACGCGACGCGGTCGCCGAGGCGACGCCGGCCGAACTGCGCCGGGCCATCGCCGACGCCGACGCGGCGGGCGTCGTCGCCCCGCAGGTGTCCGTCGACTACAACCCGACCGCACAGGCGGCCGGAACCGCCATCGTGGGCATCAGCTACGACCTCCCGGAGGCGGCCACGACCGCGCGGGTGACGGAGCTCCAGACTCGCAGCGTCGAGGTCGTCGACTCGGTCCCGGGCAACGAGGCCGGCGAGAACGTCATCCTCTTCGGCGACGGCGTCCTCCAGTCGGAGATCACCGCCCTGTTGACCGACACCGCGATCATCGTGTTCCCCGCCGCGCTGATCCTGATCGTCGGGTTCCTGATCTTCTCATACCGCGACCCGATCGACATGGCGATCGGGATCACCGCGCTGTTGATGTCGCTACTGTGGACGTTCGGCTTCATGGGATACGCCGGAATCCCCTTCTCGGACTCGCTGGTGACGGTCTTCCCGCTCCTGCTCGCGGTCGGGATCGACTTCGGGATACACATCGTCAACCGCTACCGCGAGGAGCGGGCCACCGGCGCGGGGATCGAGACGTCGATGCGGACGACGACCGACCAACTGCTCATCGCATTCCTGCTCGTGACTATCACGACGGTGTTCGGGCTCGCCTCGAACCTGGTGAGCCCGTTCGACCCGAACCGCGACTTCGGCCTCGTCGCGGGCGCCGGGATCACGTTCACGCTGATCGTCTTCGGCGTCTTCCTCCCCGCGGCGAAGGTGTTCGCCGACCGGTGGCGCGAGCGGCTCCCGATCCCGACGTTCGGGACGTCCGCCCTGGGTGCCGGCGGCTCGCGGCTCGCGCGGGTCCTCCACGTCGGCGTCGACCTCTCTCGGATCGCACCGATCGCCGTCGTCGCCGTTCTCCTCGTCGGCGGCGCCGCCGGCGGCGCCTACGGGACCGGCGTGAACACGGAGTTCTCCGAGGAGGCCTTCTTCCCAGATCAGGACCGGCTGGAAACGTACTCGGAGCTTCCGGAGCCGTTCGCGCCGACGGAGTACACGTTCCTCGACGTGTTGAACATCTTCGAAGAGGAGTTCGAACAGGACTTCGTCGGGTCGGTGACGCTGTACATCGACCAGTCGGTGAGAGACGACGACGCCTTGGAGCTGATCGACCGGACCACCCGGAACCCGCCGGACACCTTCGCGACGACCGACCAGCGGCGGGCCGCCTCGACGAGCATCGTCACGGTGATCGACGACCACGCGGAACGCGACCCCCAGTTCGCGGCGCTGGTCGAGCGGAACGACCGCCTCGGCAACGGCGTGCCGGACCGGAACGTCGACGAGGTGTACGACGCGCTCCTCGACTCGCCCGCGGAGCAGCGCGCGCGCGGCTACGTGGCGGCCGACCGCGGGAGCGCACGGATCGACTACACGATCCGACCGGGCGTCGACAACTCGGAGGCGGTCGCGGACGTGCGCCAGCTGGCCGAGCGGACGCCGCTCGAAGCCGTCCCGACCGGAGACCTCGTCGTCAACGAGGCGGTGATCGACCTGCTGACGGAGTCGGCGATCCGGAGCCTCTTCACCGCTTTCGGCCTCACGGCGTTGTTCCTGGCCCTCTCGTACGCCTACCTCGAGGGGAAGGCCGTCTACGGCCTGTTGAACCTCGTTCCGGTCCTCGTCACTGTCGGGCTGCTCGTCGGGTCGATGCGGCTGTTTTCGATTCCGCTGACGCCGATCAACGCGCCGATCCTCTCCGTCTCCATCGGGCTCGGGGTCGACTACACCGTCCACTTCGTCCACCGGTTCGTCGACGAGTACCAGGCCGGGCTCCCGATCGACGAGGCCCTCGACGTCACCATCGCCGGGACGGGCGGCGCGCTCACCGGCAGCATGCTCACGACCGTCTCCGGGCTCGGCGTGCTGTGGCTCGCGGTGATCCCGCTGTTGCGCGACTTCGGCGTGCTGCTCGCGCTGGGCGTGTTCTACGCGTACCTCTGTTCGATCCTACTCGTCCCGTCGCTCGTCGTCGTGTGGGCGCGGTACGGGGATCGAGTCGGTCTCGGCCTCGACGACGGACTCAGAGACTCGGGCGTCAGGAGTAGCGACTGACGAGCGCGTTTTCACACACTGAGACGAGAAACGCGACGACTTCGGACCGAATCAACCGAGAACGCCGACGACCAGTTGGACGGTGACCAAGACGAGGAACGCGGCGCCCGTCGCCAGCGTCCCGGCGGCGACGCCGTGTGCGTTCCCGAGTCCGCGGCTCCGGGTCGCGAAGTACGCGCCGAGGAAGACGAAGCCGACGAGGAGGAGTCCGACGAGGAGGTACGCCACGGTCACCAGCGTACCGGCCAGCCCCTCGGAGATACCGAAGCTGCCGACGCCGAGGAGGATGCTCCCGCCGATGAGGGCGGTGATGCCGACGAACGAGATCGCCCACACGACGGGCGTCCGGACGACCTCGCTGAGCGACGCCACGATGGCCTCGTACTGACCGCCCGTCTCGTCGCGGCCGGGAGCGGTCCGCTTTCCGCCGATCTCGGCGATTGCGACGAACGTGGCGACGACGAGTAGGCCCATCAGACCCGTGCTCAAGAGGCTGAGTGATGTCATGGATATCCGTTATTAGGGCCTCCGTTCGCGCGTACAAATACCCTTCGACGCGTTCGTTCCGCCCCGGTGCGCGGGTCCGCTCCGGGCGCTCACTCGACCTTCGCGAGCGCCGTTCCCGTAGGACGGTCGAGGTGTTACGGGCGAGTCGAGGAGGGAAACCGGGCCTCGAACCCCCGTCCCCCCGCCCTGCTACACAAGAGATAAGTGTACCATCGCCAAGGGTGATACAAGAGCAGACAGACGAACATGATAGATCCAGTTATCCTACAACAGGGGAGCGACTGGCGCGCACAGGCGGAGGTCTTCGACGAGATCTTCTTCGTCTTCCTCGCGCTCGGTACCCTCGTCGGCACCATCGTCGTCGCGTACACGCTGTGGAACGTGTACAAGTACCGCGACGACGGCGACCGGTCGGACGAGGACTTCGACGCACCGGTCGTCGGCGAGCTCCCGACGGGACAGGGCGGTCCGAAAGCGAAGAAGCTCTTCCTCTCGTTCGGGTTGAGCGCGATCGTCGTGATCAGTCTCGTCGTGTACGCGTACGGGCTGCTCCTCTACGTGGAGGAGGGACCGGACGCCGGCGGCGAGGGCGACATCGAGATCATGGTCGAAGGCTATCAGTACGGCTGGGCGTACGAGTATCCCAACGGTCACACGGAGCGTGACGAGCTCATTGTGCCCGCGGACCAGCGGATCGATCTCAACGTCACTTCGAGGGACGTTTGGCACAATTTCGGGTCACCAGACTTACGAATCAAAACCGACGCCATCCCCGGTGACTACAACGAGATCTGGTTCAAAGTGAGCTCCGAGGACGTCCAGGCCCAGGGCGGCGAGGCGACCTTCGACGTCCAGTGCTTCGAGCTGTGTGGTCCGGGTCACTCGGCGATGAAGGGACAGGTCACGGTCATGCCGCAAGACGAGTGGGAAGAGTGGTACGCGTCGACCGGGAACAGCTCCGAGAGCGCGAGCATCGATAGCTCTCGGGTCGGACTCGCGACGCCGAGCGGGGTGAGCGCATGAGCGAACTCCCGCCGACGACCTCCGTCAAGCGGTGGCTCGTCACGACCAACCACAAGGACATCGGTATCCTCTACACGATCACCGCGCTGTTCTTCCTGCTGTTCGGCGGCGTGATGGCGCTTCTCATCCGCCTCCAACTGTGGGACCCGACGAGCCAGATCCTCTCCGGACTCGCGTACAACGAGGCCGTCACCGCGCACGGGTTGATCATGGTGTTCTGGTTCCTCTCGCCGTTCGCGTTCGGCTTCGCGAACTACTTCGTGCCGCTTCAGATCGGCGCTGACGACCTCGCGTTCCCGCGGCTCAACGCGGTGTCCTACTGGCTGTACCTGTTCTCGGGCGTCCTGCTCGCGATCAGCTTCTTCCAGGGCGGCACGCTCTCCGCGGGGTGGACGATATACGCCCCGCTCAACGTGCCGATGTACACGCCGAGCATCGGGTCGACCGGCGCGGTGCTCGCGCTCGCGATGTTCGTCACCGGCACCACGACGTCGACGGTGAACTTCCTCACGTCCATCCATCACTCCCGCGCGGAAGGGATGGGCATCATGGACATGCCGATGTTCACCTGGTCGATGCTCGCGACCGTGTGGATGATGCTGTTCGCGTTCGCCGCGCTGCTCGCGGTCGGACTCATCCTGGCGGCGGACCGGGTCCTCGGGAGCGTCTACTTCTCGGCGACCGAAGGCGGCTCCCTGCTGTGGGGACACCTGTTCTGGTTCTTCGGCCACCCCGAGGTGTACATCGTCTTCTTCCCGGCGCTCGGCGTCATGCTGGAGCTGTTCCAGACGTTCTCCGGCCGCCGGCTCGTCGGACGGAAGTGGGTGATCATCTCCATCTGTCTGATCTCCGTCCAGTCGTTCCTCGTGTGGATGCACCACATGTTCCTGACGACGATCAACCTGGAGATCAAGACGCTGATGATGGCCACGACCATCGGGATCTCACTCCCCTTCGACCTGGTCGTGTTCTCGCTGATCTACACGCTGATCAAGGGGCGGATCCAGTTCACGACGCCGTTCCTGTTCGCGTTCGGCGCGCTGCTGCTGTTCATCCTCGGTGGCATCACGGGGGTGTTCCTCGGCGCCATCGTGCTCGACTACGAGTTCCGCGGCACCTACTGGGTGGTCGCGCACTTCCACTACGTGATGTTCGGCGGGGCGACGGCGCTGTTCGGCGGGGCCTACTACTGGTTCCCGAAAATAACGGGGAAGATGTACGACGAGTTCCTCGGGAAGGTCCACTTCGTGGCGTTCTTCATCGGGTTCAACGCCGTCTACTTCTCGATGTTCCTCGGCTGGGAGACCCCCCGCCGCGTGTTCGAGTACAACCCTGAGTTCCAGATCTACCACCAGTTCGGGACCATCGGAGCGTTCGTGCTCGGGTTGTCCTTCTTCATCATGTTCTACAACTTCGCGAAGTCCTACGTCTCCGGCGAACCGGCCGGCGACAACCCGTGGGACTACTCGCGGACCGCGGAGTGGGCGGTCTCCTCGCCCCCGCCGCTGGAGAACTGGCCGAACCGGCCGTCGTACGCCTCCGGGAAACTGGAGTTCGTGAAAGACTTCGTGCCGGACGGCGGTCCCGCGATGAAGACCGACGACAACGGTGACGTCGCCACGGACGGCGGTGACAGCCACTCGGCACACATCTCCGAGTACCCCTACTGGGATCGGCACGCCAGCCACGCCAGCATCTGGCCGTTCGCGCTCGCGCTCGCGCTCGGCGTCACGCTCTTCGGCTTCTCCGGGTTCGCGGACTCGGTCACCGTCCAGCTGGGCGAGACCGCCATGCAGAGCGACATCGTAATCTCGAACGCGATGTATCCGACCGCCATCGTGGCCGGGATGCTCGGGCTCCTCTACACGGGCGTGAAGTGGGGCTTGGAGGACTTCTACGCGCCGCCGACCGAGTTCGCCGAACGCTGGCCGTTCGGGGGCGTCGAGAAGGTGAAGCTCGGGATGTGGTTCTTCCTGGCTTCCGACGTGATCGTCTTCGGCGCGTTCCTCTCCGCGGCGATCTTCGTCCGCTACAACGCGGGCTGGATGACGTGGGAGCCGTTGACCGAGTCGCTACCGGGGCTCATCAACACCTTCGTGCTGATCACGTCCTCGTTCACCGTGATCTTGGCACTGGTCGCGGCACGCCGGAAGAGCCGGCAGGGGCTCCTCGCGATGCTGGGGACGACGATCCTGCTCGGGTTCACGTTCATGAGCATCAAGCTGTGGGAGTGGAACCACGAGATCTTCGACCGCGGCGTCACCATCTCGGCGAACGCCCACGGTGACCCGATCCAGGCGTCGATCTACTACGTCACGACCGGACTCCACGGCATCCACGTGCTGCTCGGCCTCGTGGTCGCCATCTTCCTGTTCGTCAGGGTGTACCAGGGTCACTACCTCGACGACGAACGGCCGATCGAGTACTTCGGCCTCTACTGGCACTTCGTGGACATCGTCTGGGTGTTCATCTTCCCGCTGTTCTACCTCTTCTGAGGCGGTTCGCGGCCCGCGGTTTTCCTTCTCGGTTTCGCTGTCAGGGAGCGTCCCGCTCGAGGGGCTCCGCGCACCACTGACAGAAGTCGACCGTCGCGTCGCTCTCGCGACCGCACTCCGGACAGCGGACCGTTTCCGCGGACGGCGCGTCGGCGTCGTCAGTCGTTCCGTCTGCGGCCGTCGCGCCGGCGCTCGTCCGGCTCGCGTCGCGTTCTCGCTCGTACTCTCGGTTGTTCCGGTGCGCCACGACGTACGCGTCGATCACGCTCGCGGCGACGACCGCCGCGGCGGGCGCGACATCGCGGACCGGCGGCGGATCGCCGGCGAGGACGCCGTCGATGGCGGACTCGGGGACGAACAGGAAGACGGCCGCGGTGACGGCCACGTACCAGCCGAACGCGCGAGCCCACCGGCGGAGGTACGCGTGGCCGAGTCCGGAGACGACGAGCGCGAGCAGGGCAGCGAGCCAGGGTCGACGCAGCGTGCGGTCCGACATGGCCGCCCGTACGAGCTTGGTGCCCGAGAACCTATCCCTCTCTCGGAGCGTTTATGTGCCGGACGCGCCGAACTCCGGTATGTTCGGTGTGCCGCTCGGTGAGTTCCTCTACGGGGCCGCGTTCGCGGTGTTCGGCGTCGCGACCTGGGGAATCGGACTCGGCGTCGCGTACCTCCTGTACCGCCGGTGGCGCGGCGACGGTCCGCCCGGCGGCGACGAGGAGTAGACGCCGGCGAGACGAGCGGACGGCGACGCTGTTCGCCTTCCCGCCGTCAGTACGCGCTGCCGATTCGGGCACGTTTTTCACCCTACTCGTTCGAGCTACGGTATGACAGACACCGCGCTCGTTATCGGTGGGACGCGTTTCATCGGCCGACACACGGTCGGGGAGCTGCTGGCACACGACTACGAGGTCGCGATATTCAACCGCGGCAACCACGAGGATCCCTTCGCTGACGACGACCGCGTGACCCGCGTCGAGGGCGACCGGAAGGACGACACCGCCCTCCGCGCGGCGAAGCTGTCGGTCGAGCCGGACATCGTGATCGACTGCGTCGCCTACCACCCGGCCGACGTTGAGACCGCCACCGAGATATTCGCCGACGTCGACGGATACGTGTACATCTCGTCGGGGTCCAGCTACGCGGCCGAGGAGATTCCGAAACGAGAGGGCGAGACCCCGCTGGAGCCGTGTTCGCCCGAACAGGCGACCGACGACGACCACGAGACGTACGGCAACCGCAAGGCCGAGGGAGACCGCGCGGTGTTCGCGGCCGCCGAGGAGGGCGTCGCCGCGACCGCGGTTCGTCCGTGTATCGTCTACGGGCCGCACGACTACACTGAGCGGCTCGACTACTGGATCGACCGCGTGCTCACGCACGACCGCGTGGTGATCCCCGGCGACGGACAGAACCTCTGGCACCGGGCGTACGTCGAGGACGTGGCGAGCGCGCTCCGGATCGTCGCAGAGCGCGGGGAGCCCGGCGCGGCGTACAACGTCGGGGACCGACGCGCGCTCACGCTGCGTGAGACCCTCGAGACGGTCGCCGACGCCGCGGAGGTCGACTGCGAAATCGTCGCCGCGAGCGACGACGCGCTCGCGGCCGGGGGCCTCGAACCCGACGACTTCGTCCTCTACCGGGAGTATCCGCACCTGCTTGACACCTGCGCGCTCGCCGACCTCGGCTGGGAGTCGACGCCCGTCGACGAGGCGATGGAGCGGACCGTGCGCGAACACCGCGAGTCGGACCGCGACGGGAGCGAGTGGGACCCCGGCCGCGACGCGGAGGAGCGAGTCCTCGGCGTCAAGGATACGCTCTGAAAAGGGGGTCGAGATCTCGCCGCTCTCGGTCGGTGCTGAGAACTGAACGACTGGCGGCAGCGAAACCGGCGAGCGACGGCGTCAGTAGGCCGCGTCCCACCGCGTCGGCTTCCGGCGGTTCCCGCAGTCGAGACACTCCACGCGGTCCATCGTGTCGATCGCGATGTCGGTGCCCTCGCAGTTGCCACAGAGGTAGCCGTACCGACTTTCGTGGCCCGGATCGGCGTACGCGACGTAGAACGGGGCTCGCGACCCGCGCTCGCTCTCGTCGAAGGCGACGTGGACCGTCTCGCCGTCGTCCGTCTCGTAGGTCGCGTCGGAAATGCCCGTGAGGCGACCCACCTGCTTCCGGTACTCCCGCTCCGCGAACGTCTCGCCGCCGATGTTGATGTCGCGCTCGCCGACGACCTCGTACCCCTCTCGCTCGTAGAACTCCGTGCCCGCCTCGTTGTCCGCGAGGACGCGCGCCTCGATCCGGTCCACCTCGGCCGAGCGGAGGGCGGACTCGACCCGCTCCAAGAGCGCGGAGCCGATGCCGGACTCCCGGTGGTCGGGGTGGACGTGGAGCCAGTCGATCTCGCCGACGCGCTCGCGCCGTCCGACGACGTAGCTCTCCGCGAAGCCGACGACGACCCCGTCCTCGACGGCGACGGGGAACACCGCGTCGTCGTCGCTGACGTCGTCACCGAGGTCGCCGGCGTCGTACCACTCTTCGACGGCTTCGTCTAACAGCCCCTCGTCGACGGCGTGTCCGTACGACGCCACGAGCGATTCGCGGGCGACCGACCGGACCGCGTCGATGTCTTCGGCGGTTGCTTCGCGTAGGTCCATACGGTCGGATCGCTCCGTGGCTACAAAAAACTCGGTCGCGATCTCACGCCGTGACGCAGGTTCGACGGTGACCCGCTACACGGGCCACCGTTCTCGAGAGTACGCCATCTCCCAGAAGGCGTGTTCGAGCCGGGCGCTCCGGAGGAACGCCGCCCGCATCGCGTCCCGCTCGCCGGGGCGCTCCTCGGCGTACCGGTCCACGAGGTCGCGCATCCACGCGACGGTCTCGCGGAACGCGTCGCTCGTGTACTTCTCAATAAAGGGGGTGTACCGGTGCTCCTCGGTCGCGAGTGCCGCCATGTGGTCGGCGACGTCGAGATAGCCCTGTCCGCACGGGTAGACGGCGGCGCTGATCTCCGCGATCGACCCCTCGTGAGCCGTCCGGACGAGGAAGTCCGTGTAGGCGGCACACGTCGGGGCCTTCTCGACGGCTTCGAGCTCCGCCGCGGAGAGACCGTACTCGGACGCGAACGACCGGTGAAGGTCCATCTCGTCGTCGAGGGTGGCGTGAGCGGTCGCCGCCAGCCGCCGCGTCGTCGCCTCGTCGTCCGCCTTCGCACCCGCGAGCGCGAAGACTCGCGCGTAGTCGAGCAGGTAGCGGTAGTCCTGTTTCACCCAGTGGCGGAACGCCTCGCGGTCCAACGTGCCGTCAGCGAGTTCGACGACGAACGGGTGTTCCTTCTGCGCCTCCCAGACGTCCGCGCCCGCGTCGAGCAGTCTGTCACTGAACGCCATCTCCGCGAGAGTCGGAGTGCGACCGTGATATAACTAACTAATACTACTTAGTGATACAAACGTAGAGTCGAGACACTCGACTGTCAGCGATCGCGTCGATTTCGGCGAGAACGTAGGAACGGAGCGCCGAGGCCGTCGACGGTCTGCGGCGGTTCACGCGCGTCGCGGCCCGACGGTCTGCGGCGGGCGGGGCGCCCGAGGCGGTTTACGAGATGGAGTACGTCGCCGCCGCCATGAGCAGCATGGTGAGCGCGAGCGCGAGTCCCATCACGTAGGTTAGCGAGCGGTTCTCCCACCGGAGGTGCATGAAGTACGCGACGATGAGCAGCGTCTTGACGGACGCGATCACCAGCGTCCCGACGATCGCCTGGACGTACGTGAACTCGATGAACGACGTCTCGAAGAGCGCGAAGTTCAGCGTCGCCGCGACGAGGAGGGCGACGTATATCGCCGAATACAGTTTCACGGAGTCGTGCGCCATCTTACACTCCACTTCGTCCCTGCGCTTAAAGAATTAACCATCGGGGGTCGCTCGCCGGGCCGTAGTCGGGAGCGCGGCCGGTGCCGGTCTCGGGCGCGTCGGCGTCGGGAGCCCGAAACGCCTATGAGCGCGACGGCCGGACCTGCCGCTGGTCGCAGCCCCGACCGACATTCGCCGTGACTCCCCTCGAACCGACGGACGACCTGCTCGAATCGCTGTACGTCGTCAACAAGGTCGCAAAGCAGTTCGCCGACGAGGCGACCGCCGCCTACGAGCGCGGCGACGTCACCGAGAGCAACGTCCGGTCGGCGCGAAAGGACGCGCTCTATCGGCTCAAGACCGACGTGCTCGCGCGGATCGTCGCCTACGACGCCAACCGCGTCACGGGCGAGTACCACGCCATCAACGGCGACGTGTGGCTCTTTCTCACGATCGGTGACTGGCACTTCCACCAGCCGCCGCACGCGATCGGGAGCGATCTCACCGACGCGATCGCGGTCTCGAACTCTCGTGCGAATCCCATCGACGCCCCGTACGAACGCGACTCGGCGGTGGACCGCTCGGACCGCTCGCTCGAAGCGGCGCTGACCCGGCTGGCGGACGCGGGCGTCAACGCCAACGACCACCTCGCGCGACCGACGGTCACCACGGAGGACGACCGGATCGTCGACGTCCGCTGGTCGTTCCTCTCCTGAGGTCCGTCTCGGTCGCAAAAAACGGTTTCCGCGCGTGACCGACCCGCGAAGGGCGAATCAGGCTTCGACGACTTCGATCGCGCCGAGCATCCCGTTAGCCGAGTGCGGGGTGCACTCGTACAGCTGGACTCCGGTGTTGTCGAACGACTGCTCGAAGGTGTACCCCTCCTCGGTGACCGTCTCCCCGTTGTCAAAGTCGGATTCGGAGCCCTCGACCGAGGCCACGTTGTGCCCGCCGCCCGCGCCGGTCCACTCCCAGACGACGGTCGTGCTGGAGTCGATGCGGACCGCCGGCGGCGAGAAGGCGTACCCGATGTCGCCGGCGCCGACCTCGATGGTCACCTCGTCTTGTCCCGTCGCGTCGACCATCGTCCCCTCGTACAGGCTCGCGTCCGAGAGGTAGTCGTCGATCGCGCTCGGAACGTCCTCGATGGTGGAACCGCTCCCACCGTCGGACCCGTCGCTCCCGTCGGACCCGTCACCGCCGTCGCCGCCGCCGGAACAGCCGGCGAGCGTTCCGATGGTCAACGCGGCTCCGGTCCCGGCGAGATACCGCCGTCTGGACAGTTTATCAGACATCATCACACGTAGGGGTCGAAGCCTTACAAACCCCGTGATGGCTTCCGGTTCGTGAGAACCTTCGGTACCGAATTCCGACTCCGGCGGTCGGCGCGTGCCCGTTCTCCCCGCGGACGCCGAGAGCGGGGTTTATCGCCCTCCGTCGCCTCGCGAGAGGCATGCGCGAAGACGCGCTGGCGACCCGACTCGTCGACCACTACGAGGCGACGAGCGACGCGCCGGCGATCCGGCTCGAAGAGCCGTACGACGCCGACGGGCGGCGGGGGGTCGTGGACCTCTTCGTCCGGACGCGGACGCCGGCCCCCGTCGACCGCGTGATCGAACTCAAGTCTGACGCCGCGGTCCGCCGGGCCACCGGTGCCAACGAGATACTCCGCCAGTACCGCCGGATGGAGCGGTACTTCCACGCCGACGAGAGCCACGCGCTCCGTCCCAAACTCGGCCGCACGGAGCCGGGCGCCCGCTACCTGCTGTGTTTCGCGCCGACGCCGACCTGCGTCCACCACGTCGCGGTCAACCGCACCCTGTACGGCACCGTCGACCCGCGCTCGCAGGCGGGCGACGTTCCCGCCGTCCGGACCGTCGCCTTCCTGACCGGGCTCGACGGCGACCCCGCCGACCTCGGCATGGTGTCCGTGAACGGTGACGCGCGGTTCGGCTCGGAGCCGTTCCGGCGGGCGGTCCCGACGGACTCGCGGCTCGCCGAGAGTCTCCGTGCCGTCGACGACGACCTCATGGAGTTCGAGTAGCGTCGGGCGTCGCGGCCGCGACGATCCGTCGCTCGGGCGGCGAAACGAAACCGCTTACAGGGCCAGTTCGAGCCGGTTACAGGCCCAGTTCGCGGCCGATCACGACGTGTTGGATCTCGCTCGTCCCCTCGCCGATCTCCATCAGCTTCGCGTCGCGGTAGAAGCGCTGCGGGGCGAAGTCGGTGGTGTAGCCGTACCCGCCGAGCGTCTGGACGGCCTCCTCGGCGACCTCGCGGGCCGCCTCGCTGGCGTCGAGCTTCGCGAGCGCCGACTCGCGGGTGACGGACTCGCCCGCGTCGTACCTCGCGGCCGCCTTGTGCGTCAGCAGGCGCGCGCGCTCGGTCTGGCGGTGCATGTGGACCACCTTGTCGCGGACCGCGTCGAACTTCGAGATCGGCTTCCCGAACTGCTCGCGCTCGCCCGAGTAGTCCTTGGCGGCCTCGTAGGCGCCCTGCGCGAGCCCCACCGAGAGCGCGGCGATGGAGATCCGTCCGCCGTCAAGCGTCTTCATCGTCTGCGTCCACCCCTCGCCCTCCTCGCCGAGCAGTCGGTCGGCCGGGAGGCGCACGTCGTCGAAGGTGATCTCGCAGGTCGGCGAGCAGTTGAGTCCCATCTTGTCCCAGACGGTCGTGACCTCGAACCCGTCGTCGCGCTCCGGGTCGACGATGAACGTCGAGATGCCGTCGTAGCCCGCGCCGGGGTCGGTGACAGCTTTCACCAGCACCGAGTTCGCGACGCTGGCGTTCGTGATGAACTGCTTCGTCCCGTTCAAGACGTACTCGTCGGCGTCGGCGTCGTACTCGGCGGTCGTGTCCATGTCGGAGGCGTCCGAACCGCTTCCGGGCTCAGTGAGCGCCCACGCGCCGATCCCCTCGCCCTCGGCGAGCGGGCGGAGCCACTCCTCCTTCTGTGCGTCGGTGCCGAACAGGTCGATCGGCTTCGCGCCCAGCGACGTGTGCGCGGCGTACGAGAGCCCGATGCCCCCGGAGACGCGCCCCAACTCCTCCGTGACCAGCGCGTACATGAGCTGGTCGCCGCCGAGCCCGCCGTACTCCTCGGAGACCGGAACCCCCATCATGTCGAGGTCCGCGAGGGCCTCGAACACCTCGTCGGGGAAGCGGTGTTCGTCCTCGATCTCCTGGGCGATGGGCGCGATCTCCTCCTCGCAGAACTCCCGGACGGTATCGCGTATCATCCGGTGTTCGGCAGGTACCTCGAAGTCCATGGGCAAGAATTGCGACCCGCGGACATAAACGATGCGAACGACCGTGATAGACCGCGTCGCGTTCCGATCGGGTGCGGTGCCGAGCCGACGACTTATCACGCACCGCCGCGTTCCGCCGGTATGGAGTTCCGGGAGCTCGTCCGCGGCCGCGTCGACTGGCCCGACCTCGAACGGGTCGCGCGCGAGCTCGCGGACCGGTACGACCGCGACGGGATGCGGGTCCGGTTCCTCGACGCGGACAACTGGCTGTCGACCCCGATGGTCGTCGACGACGACCTCTTCGTGAAGGTGATCACCCGCCAGAACACGCTCGTCCACGCGCTTTTCACCACCGGTCGGAACATCGGGGCCGTCTCGGCCGGCACCGCGAGGTTCTTCGAGCGCCACGAGACCCCTTACGAGATGGCGCGCCACGAGTTCGAGGCCACGCGGCGGGTCCGCGAACTCGGCGTCAACGCCCCGGAGCCCGTCGAGGCCTTCGAGGTCGACGGGTTCGGCGTCCTCGTGTTGGAGTACCTCCCCGAGTTCCGAACGCTCGGGGAACTCGACGCCGCTCGCGTCGCCGAACTCGCCCCGGACCTGTTCGCGACGCTCCGAACGATCCACGACGCCGGCCTCGCGCACGGCGACCTCCGCGCCGAGAACGTCTTGGTCCACGAGGGGGAGCTCTACGTCATCGACGCGACCCGCGTGAGCGAGGACGGCCGCGAGGAGGCGCGGGTGTACGACCTCGCGAGCGCGCTCGCCGCGTTGGAGCCCCTCGTCGGCGCGGCGACCGCCGTCGACGCGGCGCTGTCGAGCTACGAGCTCGACGACGTGGCGTCCGCCGAACGGTTCCTCGACTTCGTCGCCGCCCGGCCGGACCACGGGTTCGACCGGCCGGCGCTGAAAGCGGAGATAGACGACGGGGAAGGGACGTAGCGGTCGGGTTTCGTCCGGTTCAATCGGTCCGATCCCCAGAGGGCTCGCCTCCCGGCTCGGCCCGTTCTCGGCTCACGACCCAGATGCCGGCGGCCATCAACCCACCCCCGGCGAGGAACCCCGGCCCCAGCGACTCGCCGAGAACGGCCGCGCCGAGGGTCACCCCGACGACCGGCTGAGCGAAGAAGAAGACGGCGACGGTCCCCGCCGAGACGTACTCCAGCCCCTTGTACCAGAGGTACCAGGCGGCCGCGGTCGACGCCACTCCGAGGTACAGCACCGCGAGCGTCGACTCCGCCGTCACCGGGAGCGTCGCGGGCGAGCGGCCGAGATACCACAGCTCGCCCGCCGCGAGCAGCCCCAAAAGCGGCGTGGCCGCGAGCGAGGAGTACGTCGCCGCGCGGAGCGCGCCGTGGCGCCTGACGGCGCCCAGCCCCCAGACGGTGTAGCCGGCCCACGCCGCGCTCGCGACGAGGAGGAGGCCCACGCCGAGGAGGTTGTCCGCGGCGACCGACGCGGGGTCGTGTCGCCCGGCGAGGACGACCGCCGTTCCGACGCCGGCGAGGGCCATCCCGCTCGCCTTCCTCGCCGTGACGCGCTCGCCGAGGACCGCCGCGCCGAGGATCACCGTGAACACGGGCGTCGACACCGTCAGCAGCGAGCCTTGGCTCGCGTTCGTCAGTTCGGTCCCGAGAAACTGCGCCGCGACGGTCAGCGTCACCCACCCGCCCAGCCCGACGAACGTCGGCCACTCCCCGCGCGACGGCGGCGACTCCCCGCGGGAGGTGACGACGAGCGCGAGCGTCCCCGCGCCGAGTCCGACGCGGAGGAACCCGAGTGTCACCGGCGGGATCATCGCGAATCCCCACTTGCTGACGACGTACATCCCGCCCCACAACGCGGCGGCCGCGAGGGGAGCGGCGGCGAACGCGTACCGCCCGACTCCGGCCGTCATTCGGGCTGGAGGGCCCGCGACGGCGACGGGGTCATCCCCCGAGGTACAGCTGCGAGACCTCGTCGTCCGCGAGGAGTTCCTCGGGCGCCCCCTCGAATCGGACCGTGCCTTGGTCGAGCACGTACCCTCGGTCGGAGATGCCGAGCCCCTTCGTCACGTTCTGCTCGACCATCAGGATCGCCGTGTCCATGTCGTTGACGGCCTGAACGTCCTCGAACACGTCGTCAGCGGTGTTCGGCGCGAGCCCCGCGGACGGCTCGTCGATGAGCAGCACGTCCGGCTCCATCACGAGGGCCCGCGCGAACGCCAACACCTGACGCTGTCCGCCCGAGAGCGTTCGCGCCTTCGCGTTCCGCTTCTCGTCGACGATCGGGAAGCGGTCGTACAGCTCGGCGATCACCTCGTCGAGCCCGCCCTCGCGGGCGACGCCGCCCATCCGGAGGTTCTCCTCTATCGTCAGCGAGCCGAACACGTTGTCGGTCTGGGGGACGTAGCCGATCCCCTCGCGGACGATCTCTTCGGGCGCCATCCCGCCGATGTCGCGGCCGTGGTACTCGACGGTCCCCGTCCACGGCGACAGCATGCCGAACGCGGTCTTGAGGACCGTCGACTTGCCGGCGCCGTTCGGGCCGACCAGGCAGACGATCTCGCCGGGGTCGAGCCGGACCGAGCAGTCGTCGAGCACCTGTACCTCCCCGTAGCCGCTGTCGACGCCCGACAGCGAGAGCACGGGATCGGTTCCGCCGTGAGGCCCGTCCGCGGCCCCGGTTGCGTCGTCTGTCATACCGTCGCTCATGCGCCGCCTCCGAGGTACGCGTCGATGACGCGCTGGTCGTTGCGGACCGAGTGCGGCGTCCCCTCGGTCAGGACGCTCCCCTGATCTAAGACGACGATCGGGTCCGCCAGGTCCATCACGAACTCCATGTCGTGTTCGATGAGCAGGAACGTCGTTCCGCGGTCGTTGAGCCGCCGAATCTGGGACTTGAGTTTCTTCGCGAGCGTCGGGTTCACCCCCGCGACCGGCTCGTCTAAGAGGAGCACTTCGGGCTCGGCGAGCATCGCTCGCGCGAGCTCGACGAGCTTCATCTGCCCGCCGGAGATGTCCGTCGCGGGCTGTTCCGCGAGGTGGTCGATCTCGAAGTCCTCCAGTATCCGCTCCGCGTCGGCGAGGTTTCTCGACTCGCTCTCGGCGACCGTCCCCGGCGAGGTGAACAGGCGGACGAACGACTCGCCGGGCTGGTTCCGCGGCCCCACCAACATCGCCTCGCGCACCGTCATCCCCTCCAGCTTCCGGGGGGTCTGGAACGTCCTGACGAGCCCGCGCTCGGCGACCTCGTACGGCTCCATGCCGGTCACGTCGGTCCCGTTCACCTCGACGGTCCCGCCGTCCGGCTCGTAGAAGCCGGAGATGAGGTTGAAGATGGTCGACTTGCCGGCCCCGTTCGGCCCGATGAGGCCGGTGATCGTCCCGCGCTCGACGTCGAAGGTCGCGTGGTCGGTCGCGGTGAGCCCGCCGAACGACTTCTGGAGGTCGTCGACGCTGAGGACGACGTTCTCGGCGGCGGCGTCACTCATCGCCGCCACCCCCCTTCCGCTCGCGGACGCCGCTGTCCGGCGTCTCCGGCGCGCCGCCCCCGTCGACCGCGCTCGGCCAGATGAGCTCCCGCTGCGGCGGGAGCACTCCCTGCGGCCGGTAGCGCATGACGGCGACGATCACGACGCCGATCAACAGCAGGCGCAGCGGCGCGGGGTCGATCGGGAGCGCCACGTCGTTGAGGAAGCGCGTCCCCTCGCGGATCGTGACGATGACGATGCCGCCGAACAGCGCCCCGCGGTTGGAGCCGCTGCCGCCTAAGATCACGGCGACCCACGCGTAGAACGTCGTGATGGGGTCCAGATCGCCCGGCCCGACGTAGAGGTTGAGGTGCGTGTAGAACACGCCCGCGAGCGCCATGATCAGGCTGCCGAGGACGAACGACTGCATCTTGAACGAGTAGGTGTTCTTCCCCAGCGCCCGCGCGAGGTCCTCGTCGGACCGGATCGTCCGCAGCACCCTCCCCCACGGGGAGCGGTGGGCGCGCCGGAGGACGAAGTACGACGCCCCCACGAACCCGAGGACCAACAGGACGTTCAACAACGCCTGCCAGAACGCCGTCTCGAGGAGTATCGGCGAGCCGGGGATCACCACCAGCCGCAGTCCCGGCATCGCTTCCGGAAAGGTCGACAGCACGGGCCATCCCTGGAAGAAGCCGGGGATCCCGCGGACGCCGGCGCTGCCGTTCGTCAGCCAGCGCTCGTTGAGCACGACCAGGCGGACGACCTCCGCTAGTCCGAGCGAGGCGATAGCGAGGTAGTCGGCCCGGAGCCGGAGCGTCGGGATCCCGATCAGGACCGCCAACACGAAGGCGACGGCGAGCCCGACGACGAGCCCGACGATCGGGAGACCGAGCACCGAGTCGACGAGGGGGACGCCGTCGAGCAGGTCGCCGACCGGCGAGCCGCTCGCGGTGATCAGCGCCGAGCCGTACGCGCCGATGCCGAAGAACGCGGCGACGCTGAAGTTGATCAGCCCGGTGTACCCCCACTGGGCGTTGAGGCCGAACGACAGCAGCGCGTACATCCCGGCAAGCCCGACGAGGAACAGGAAGTACGACGGGCCGAGCGCGCCGGTGAGCAGCGCGACGAACAGGAACAGCATGAACGCGACGCTGACGCCGAGGACCCACCCCTCGGGCCGGGTCAGCTCGGAGACTGCCTCCTTCGGTGCGTCGAGCAGGCTCATGACGCACTCTCCCCGGCGATCCCGTTAGGCCGGACCAGCAGCACGACGACCATGATCAGGAACGCGATGGCGTTCGCGTACTCGATGCTGATCAGGCCGCGAATGACCGCCGCGAGCCACCCGGGCCAGATCGGGATCGCTTCGACCACGTTCGAGAAGAACGGCGTCAGTTGGTTTATCATGCCGATGAGGAAGCCGCCCGCCATCGCGCCGTAGACGGAGCCGATCCCGCCGAGGATCACCGCCGCGAAGATCACGAGGAGGAGGTTAAAGCCCATCCGCGGCGAGAGCTGGTTGAACAGGCCGAGGAACACGCCGCCCGCTCCGGCGAGGCCGGCGCCGATGACCCACGTCCACAGCGTGACCCGCCGGGTTCGGATGCCGCTGATGCGAGCGAGGTCCGGGTTGTCGGCCATCGCCCGCATCTTTCGACCGAGGTCGGTGTACTGGAGGAGGACGTGGAGGCCGACGACGAGGACGGCCGCCGAGGCGACGATCGCGACGTCGTGGAGCGTCACCCGGATCCCGTACGGGAGCAGCGCCTCGATCGGTCGCAGCGGCTGGATGTCGAACCGGGTGAAGTCGGAGCCGAACCGGATCTGGATCACCGACCGGTAGATGAAGGCGATCCCGATAGACGTGATCAGCAGGCCGATCGAGTCGATGTCGAGCGGCTCGTAGATGAGCTTCTCGGTCCCGACCGCGACGACCGCCGCGACGGCGATCCCGACGACGAGCGCGACGAAGAAGCCGTACGGGAGCCCCAACACCGCGCCGCCCAGTCCGCCGACGGCCCCGAAGGTCACGAGCGCGGAGTACGCGCCGATGGTCATCGTGTCGCCGTGGGCGAAGTTCGCGAAGTCCGCGATGCTGTACACGAGCGACAGCCCGATGCTCCCGAGGACGATGATACTGCTGAAGACCAGCCCGTCAGCCAGGTATCCGAGAACGGTCATCGGAGGTGATTAGCCTTCGATGAAGTCGATGCCTTCGTACGCGTGGTCTTGAACCTCTAAGACCTGAAGGAACCCGACCGGGTCGCCGTCCTCGTTGAAGTCGATGGGACCGCTGACTCCCTGGTAGTCGACGTCGTCCGGGCCGCCCCCGTCCGCGAGGATCTGGCTTGCGGCCTCGAAGGAGGTCACCGCCTCGCCGTCGGGGCCGGAGACGCGCCGGACGGTGTCCTGGAGCGCCGCGCCGGTGAACTCGTCCGCGGCCTGAATCGCGAGCGCGGCGTTGATCACGCAGTCGTACGCGTACGCCGCCCACGAGGTCGGCTGCTGGCCGTACTCGGCCTCAAAGTCCTCGGCGAACGACTGGTAGTTCTCCTCCTCGACCGGCGCGGAGGGGGTGACGATCTTCATCCCGTCCATGCTCCCCTCGGGGGTGTTCTCGAGGACGTTGTCGCCGGAGACGGAGTCGGCGCCGTAGAACTGCGCCTCGTAACCCGACGAGAACACCTCGTTGACCATCGTCGCGAACTCCGCCTGGTAGGTGATGAACAGCCACGCCTCCGCGCCGGAGCTGTTCATCTCCGAGATGACGCCGGAGTACGACTGCTGTTCCTGGTCGTGCGGGCTGTTGTAGACAACTTCACCGTCGTACGCGTTCACGAACGCGTCGGTGAGGCTCTGCCCGTAGTCGTTGTTGACGTAGGTGATCGCGACCTCGTCGTAGCCGTCGTCGGTGATGATGTTCGACAGCGCGAGCGACTGGCTGCGCCCGGACGGCGACATCCGGAGCAGTCCGGGGAAGTTCGTGAGGTTGAGTCCGGTGGAGTTCTGGCTCAGCTGGACGACGTCGGTCCCCTCGACGACGCTCTCGTAGATCGCGAGCGAGACGCCGGAGCCGACCGCGCCGATGAGGAACGGCACGCCGTCCTGATTGACCAGCTTCTGTGCGGCGGCGATCCCGCCCTGGTTCTCGCTTTCGGAGTCCTCTACGACGATGTCGAGTTCCCGGCCGCCGATCCCGACCTCGTTGACGCGGCTCAGCGCGAGGTTGACGCCGCGCTGGTTCCGCTCGCCGAACGCCGACAGCGACCCGGTCTGGGAGTCGACCATCCCGATCTCGTACGGGCCGGACGAGTCTCCCCCGTCGCCGCCGTCGCTGCCGTCGTCTCCGTCGCTCCCGTCGCTTCCGTCGCTTCCGTCGCTTCCATCGCCTCCGTCTCCGCCGTCGTCAGTCGTACTGAGGCAGCCTGAGAGGGCGATCACGCCCGCTCCGCCGGTCAGTTTCAGCAGCCTTCTCCGGTCCGCGTCGTCCATGGTATCTCGTGACATATGCGTTCGGTAGAGTCCAGCCTATCAGAGTATCTCAATCCCGACCCGTCCATGGTCGGATTCCGGGTCGATCCGGGGCGAACGCGGCAATATTTCACCGGCGTGTTTATTTCAAAGAGAGTAGCTCAAACTAATTGGTCGGGTGCCCATATATATCCGTTCCGGCCCGCAGTGGGATCGTGATACCGCCGATCGCGAGCAACTTCGTCGCCGGGGAGACGCCTGAGGCGGCGCTCGCTCACGTCGAGACGCTCAACGACCGCGGCGTGGCCGGCATCCTGAACCTCTTGGGCGAACACTACGAGGAACGACCGCCCGCCGACGCCGACGCCGACGCGTACGTCGACCTCGTCGAGCAGATAGCCGAGCGCGACGTCGACGCCTGCGTCTCGGTGAAGTCGAGCCAGATCGGCCTCGACATCGGCGACGCCGTCTTCGAGGAGAACCTCGCGCGGATCGTCGCGGCGGCGAACGGGACCGCGGAGGGCGCGCCCGACGACGCGGACACGTTCGTCTGGATCGACATGGAAGACCACGAGACCACGGACGTCACGCTCGACGCGTTCGAGCGTCACACCGTCGAGACCGACGGCAACGTCGGCGTCTGCGTCCAGGCGAACCTCAAGCGGACGCGCGACGACCTCGAGCGGCTCGCCGAACTTCCGGGGAAGGTCCGGCTGGTCAAGGGCGCGTACGACGAGCCGGCCGAGCTGTCGTACAAGGAGAAGGCCCGCGTCGACGAGTCGTACCGCGACTGCCTCGCGTACATGTTCGAGGCGTTCGACGGCGGGATCGGCGTCGGGAGCCACGACCCGGCGATGATCGACTACGCCGCGGAGCTCCACGCGGAACACGGGACGCCCTACGAGGTCCAGATGCTGACCGGCGTCCGCGAGTCGGCGCAGTTCGACCTCGCCGCCGAAGACGACGTGGAAGTCTACCAGTACATCCCGTACGGCTCCAAGTGGTTCTCCTACTTCTACCGCCGGATCCGGGAGCGCAAGTCGAACGCGCTGTTCGCGCTGCGAGCCATCATCGGCAACTGAGCCGGCGTTCGCTCGCGAGCGTGAGCGGGCCGCTCCTGGCGGTCACGGGTCCAGCAGCTTCGATTCGGCCTTCCGGAGGTGTTCGAGCAGCGTGGTCTTCGAGACGTCCATCGCCTCGGCGAGCTCGCGCGTCGACGCCTCACGGGGCCACTCGTAGTAGCCCGCCTCCCGGGCGTGTTCGTACACGTCGCGTTGGGTCGGCGTCAGCGTGTCGAGCCGCTGGCCGCGGGCGGTCCGTCCGGCGTACCCGGTCGAGGACATGGACTCGACGGAGACCTCGGCGCCGGCGTCGGCCTGGACCGCGTCGAGCGAGTCGCGGATCTCCGTCCGTTCGCCGACGAAACACACCTGCCACTCCTCGCGACCGTCCTCGATCTTGACCGGCGCGCTGTGGACGAAGCCGTGTTCTAACAGCGTCGGGCACACCATGTCAGCCGGGTCGTACTCCAAGAAGAACTCGCGGACGACGTTGCCGGGCGTGTCCCGGGCGCGGCCGAACCGCTCTTTCAGCTCCAACAGCTCGCCCGCGCGGTCCGACTCGCGGATCGCGTCCAGCAGCGCCTCGACTTCCTCGTTCGTGTCCGCGAACGCGGTGAACAGCCCGTTGACCGAGTTCGGCGCGTCGCCGTCCGTCTTCGGGGTGTTGTAGATCGCGTGAGCCAACACGCCCCCGCTCGTGCGCTCGGTCGCCTCTATCGCCCAGCAGTTCGGATGCCACAGGTCCAGCGTCAGCCGAGTGCCCGACCACTCCCCCTCCGAATTCGCGTCTGAGATCGCCATGAGACTTCACATTTGGTACCGTGCCACAAAAACACTTCCGACCATGGTCGGGTGGGTTATTTGGCCGTCCGCACGGAAACGACGATTATGGCAGACGCCTACAACCACTACATCGACGGCGAGTGGGTCTCGGGCGAGGGCTCGGAGACCTTCGAAAGCGAGAATCCCGCCACGGGAGAGACGCTTGGCGAGTTTCAGCAGGGGACCCCCGGCGACGTCGACCGCGCGGTCGACGCCGCGGACGAGGCGTTCGAAGAGTGGCGCGAGCTCTCGCGGATCCAGCGCGCGGAGTATCTCTGGGACGTGTACCACGAGCTCCGCGAGCGCACCGACGAGCTCGGCGAGATCGTCAGCAAGGAGTGCGGCAAGGAGATCTCTGAGGGCAAAGCCGACGTCGTCGAGGCCGCGCACATGGTCGAGTGGGCCGCGGGCGACGCCCGCCACCCGAAAGGCGACATCGTCCCCTCGGAGATCCCCTCGAAGGACGCGTACATGCGACGGAAGCCACGCGGCGTCACCGGCTGTATCACGCCGTGGAACTTCCCGGTCGCCATCCCCTACTGGCACATGGCCATCGCGCTGGTCGAGGGCAACACCGTCGTGTTCAAGCCCGCGGAACAGACCCCGTGGTGCGCGCAGATCGTCGCGGAGATGTTCGACGACGCGGGCATCCCGGACGGCGTGTTCAACATGGTCCAAGGGTTCGGCGACACCGGGAACGCGATCGTCGAAAACGACGACGTCGAGACGGTCATCTTCACCGGGTCGGCCGAGGTCGGCCACCTCATTCAGGACAAACTCGGCGGCGTCGCCGGCAAGCGCGCCGCCTGCGAGATGGGCGGGAAGAACGCCGTCGTGGTCACCGAGGAGGCCGACCTCGACGTCGCGGTCCACTCCGCGGTGATGTCCTCGTTCAAGACGACGGGCCAGCGCTGCGTCTCCGCCGAGCGCCTGATCGTCCACACCGACGTGTACGACGAGTTCAAAGAGCGGTTCGTCGAGGTCGCGGAGTCGGTCGCGGTCGGCGACCCGCTCGACGAGGACACGTTCATGGGGCCGCTCATCGAGGACGAGCACCTCGAGAAGGTGACCGAGTACAACGAACTGGCCCGCGAGGAGGACGTGAACGTCCTCGTCGACCGGACCGAACTCGCCCCCGAGGAGATCCCCGACGGCCACGAGGGCGGTCACTGGATCGGACCGTTCGTCTACGAGGCGGACCCCGACGCCGACCTGCGGTGTACCCACGAGGAAGTGTTCGGTCCGCACGTCGCCCTCCTGGAGTACGAGGGCGGCATCGAGCGCGCCGTGGAGATCCAGAACGACGTGGACTACGGGCTCGCCGGCGCGGTGATCTCGGAGGACTACCGGCAGATAAACTACTACCGCGACCGCGCCGAGTTGGGGCTCGCGTACGGGAACCTCCCGTGTATCGGCGCCGAGGTTCAGTTGCCCTTCGGCGGCGTGAAGAAGTCCGGCAACGGCTACCCCTCGGCCCGGGAAGCGATCGAGGCGGTCACCGACCGCACCGCGTGGACGCTGAACAACTCCAAGGATATCGAGATGGCGCAGGGCCTCTCCGCGGACATCAAGACGACGGACGACTGAGGCGCTCGCTCGCACCGAGCCGACGGCCGAGCGCTTCTGTCGCTTCGGTTCCCCCTCCGGTTTTCTCCCTTTCAGTCTCCGACACCGCGAACGGCCGCGACGGTCTCCGCCGGCGTCTCTGCGGCCGCGAGCGCCCCGCGGGCCGCGAGCCGGTCCCGCGGCCGCCCCACGGGCTGTGACTCCGACACCGTCTCGATCAGCTCCGCCTCGCGCAGGAGCCGTTTCACCCGCGTGAACGTGGACGGACTCCCCAGTCCCGCGTCCTCGCAGGCCCGCCGGAGCGTCCGGTCGAGGACGCCCTCGCGGGCCCCGGCCGCGTAGGCGCGGATGCGGGTGCTCTCGGGCCCGGGACCGTCGCCGCCCCCCGTCGAATGCGCCGCGTCGTCGCCTCCGGACGCCGCGGCCGCCGGCGCGTCGAGCGTCCGCACCACCGCCGCGGCGACCGACTCGTCACAGCGCGTCGCGAACCCCTCGTACACCCGCCGGCGACTCGGCGTTCGGAGGCGGTACGGCTCGGCGTCCGCGAACCGCGATGCGTACCGCTCGCGGAGCGATCCGTCGTCGCCGACGCGGTACCACCCGGCCGTCCCGGCCTTGTCGTTCACTTTTCCTTCGACCAGTGCGAACCCGGTCCGGACTCCCGCCAGCACCGGGTTCGGCTGTGGCGCGTCGATAACTCGGAGGTCCACGACGCCGGCGTCGAGCAGCGCCGCGAGCCGCGCCGCGGACCGGAATCCCTCGGTCGCGGCGTCGATCGCGCTCTCACCGGCGAATACCGAGAGCGTCGGGAGGTCCGGGGACGGCGCGGCCTCGCCGTCGCCGCTCGCGAGGTCCGACACGGTCGGGGCCACGAGCGTCGGCGCGGCCTCGCGGTACGCCTCGACGACGGCTCCGAGCAGTCGCGGCCCCGGGTCGACCAACAGGGGGCCGGAGAACTGCTCAAGCGGGAGCGGCTCCGGGAGCAGGGGGAAAGCGGGGCCGGTCGGCATCGGGCGATCCTACGAGCGCGACGGGGTAAGTGTGCGGGACGGCTTTCCGGCTCGCGCGCCTTTTTGCCGCCGCGCTCGGAACCCCTGAGCGTGCCACCACTCGACCTCTCGATCGGACTCGGAACCTCCGGGCTCGACGACCCCGAGACGTGTACCGAAACCGTCGTCGCGGCGCTGGAGGCCGGCTACCGCCACGTCGACACCGCACAGATGTACGACAACGAGGCGGCCGTCGGCGCGGGTCTCGCCGAGAGCGACGTCGACCGCGACGAGGTCGTCGTCGCCACGAAGGTCCACCCCGAGAACCTCGCGCCCGAGGACGTCCGCGAGACGGCGCGGGCGAGCTTAGACCGGCTCGGGCTCGACCGCGTCGACCTCCTGTACGTCCACTGGCCGATCCGAGCGTACGACGCGGAACGGACCCTGCCCGTCTTCGACGAACTCCGCGACGCCGGCCTCACGGACCACGTCGGCGTCTCGAATTTTACCCCCGACCTGCTGCGCGAGGCGCGCGAGATCCTCGAGGCGCCGATCGCGGCCCATCAGGTCGAGTGTCACCCGCGGTTCCGGCAGTCGGAACTGCGCGAACTCGCCGATTCGTTCGACCACCGCCTCGTCGGTTACTCGCCGCTCGGCCGCGGCGAAATCCTCGACGACCCGGAGGTCGCGGCGATCGCCGAGCGCAACGACGCCTCGCCCGCGGTCGTCGCGCTCGCGTGGGCGCTCGACCGCGGGATCGTTCCCATCCCGAAGGCGCGAGGCGACCACGTGCGGGAGAACCTTCGTGCGATCGACCTCGATCTGCCGGCGTCGGACCTCGACGCGCTCGACGCGCTCGAGCCCGGCGACCGTCAGATCGACCCCGACGACGCGGCCTGGAACCGCTGAGCCGGCCGCGCGGAATCGGATCACCGAGTCGCCCCGGGTCGTCGCGGCCGCCTCCGACTCAACCTCAGACCGCGTCGAGACGCCGCCGGAGTTCCGCGCCCGCGCGCTCGGCTAGGGCGTCGACGGGCTCGTCGAGATACGTCGCCCACTGGTCGATGAAGCCCGACCGGCCGAGCATCCTGACGACCTCGTACACCGGGCGGCGCCGTTCGAAGCCGGTCGGAAGCGACCCGGCCCGCTCGCGGTAGCCCTCGCGGAGGGCCGCGGCGAACCGCTCATCTCCCGTCGAGTCGAAGCCGTTGAGCAGTTGGTCCTCGGCTCGCACGAGGTCTCGCGCCGGATCGCCGACGTGGGACAGCTCCCAGTCGATGGGCGCGACGCCCGTGTCGCGAGCCCCGACCGGACCCCGCGTTTCGGCCGCACCGGCCGCCTCCCGCTCGCTCGTCACGAAGAGGTTCGGCTTGGTGACGTCGCCGTGAACCAACGCGGCCGGCGCGCCGTCGAGCGCGGCGCGGTTCTCCCGAACGCAGTCGACGACGATGTCGTAGTGGTCCGCGAGCCGCTCCGTCGTTCCGATCTCGCGGGTCCGCTCGATCGTCGCGAGGAGGACGTCCGTCCACGACGCGGGCTCGACCGCGAGCCCGACCGACTGCGATCCGCGGTCGTCCGCGTCACCGTCCGCGGACGTTCCCCTCTCGCCTCCCGCCCCAACGATCTCGCCGTGGCTCCAGAACCGGTCGGCGTGGAGCGCGGCGAGCGCGGCGCCGACGCGGCCGAGCAGGCGCTCGCGCTCCGGGTCGCCCGCCGCCTCGTACACGTCGAGCAGTCCGCGGCCGGGCGCCGGCGCCGTCGCGAGGTAGGGGGGGTCGCCGTCGGGGTCGGCCGCCAACACCGTCGGGACCGACAGCGGCCCGTTCGCTCGGAGGTACAGGAGCACGGCACACTCCCGAGCGATCCGACGGCTCTCGTCGGCCAGCGCGACCTTGAGGAACGCCCGGCCGCCGTCGGCGAAGACGACGCCGACCGTCTCGTTGGCGCCGTTCCACGAGGGGCCGACCTCCGTCAACCGCCTCGGTTCCCGGTCCGGGAAGGCTTCGGAGAGGGCCCGCTCAATCACCCCCGAGTCGGCGCCGTCCATGTTATTTTGTCCGGACCGAGTCATGTTAAGATTGTTGTCAGTGCCGCTCGAAGCGTTCACCTAAATGTGAGTTACAGGCGCCAGAAACGAAGAAATCGGCCGAAATCGACATCCTCATGTGCGTCGGCGGATCAGGAGTAGTCCAGTGGAAGACGAGTCACCTGACGGACGTGTCGCCTTCGAAGTCGAAGGCGAGACCCTCACCGTCCACGACGTCATCGAGGGCCAGCGGCTCCGCATGACCGCGGACCGCGAGCCGACGCTCTCGCCGGCGCTCCCGGAGCTGTTTCCGTTCCCGGTGGACGACGCGGTCAGCTTCGAGGCCGAGAGTATCGCCGTTCCGGAGTACGCCTCGGTTTTCGTTCGAGACGCTGACGGCGACTTTCTTTCGCGGCTAGACGAAGCCGCAGAGTTCCCGCGCGGTTCGTACTATATCGAGATCAACGGTAGTGTCAAGACGCTCGTCCGAGTGGCCGACGTGAGCATATCGGCTACCGGGGCCGTCGGGTCAGACCCCGTCGAACTCGCCCTCGATCGCACGACGACGGTGACGGTCGGCGGTCGGTCGTTCCACACGCGGCCCGAGGCGACGATAACGGTCCCCGACGATCCGGCAGCACTGACGGAAGCGGTGTCGGTGTTGGGGTCGTCGATCAAGGAGTTCTCCCCCGAACGGTCGTGGCCGACCCTTCGCGGGTATCCGCCACGGATCGAGCGTGGCGATTCGCTTGACGTCCCGAGCCCCCTGACCGTTCCCGATACCGGCGTCGAGGTCGTCGTGCGACCGACGTACGCCGACGTGTACCGCCTCTCGACGCTGTCGTACTACCTCGGCGCACGGATGACCGTGGGAGACGCGCCCGCGATCCGCTTGGAGAACGGGTACGAGGAGCGACTCCCGACCGAGGGGCCGGCGCTCGAACGACGAGTCGAGGAGCTGCTCCGGACGTGGTTCTTCCTCGACACGCTCGCACGGACAGAGGGATACGTCCCGTCGGACCGGTACGAATACGACCAGATCGGCGGCAAGCTCCCGTTTTATCCACCGAACCTCGCGGAAAAGTCGATGAGTGAGCGACTGATGGAGTATCTCGAAGTCGGCGCGGAAACCGTCGCGCCGTATGCCCCGGTCTGGGCGACCGAAGCCGTTCTGCGGCCTGCTCCCGAAGCGGCAGAGTTGCTCCCGCATCTCGCGCACGTCCTCGCACCCGTCCGAGTCCGTGGGGAGTCAGATCCGCTCGCACCTGACGCTCCCGTTGCGCTCGCGACGTCCCCGCAGGTGCCCATCGGCCCGTCGAAGTTCGGTTCGCCCGGTGATGTGGTTCCACCCCGCGACGCGGCATCCGTCTCCTCCGGGACGTCGCTCATGACTCCCGCGGCGTACGAGAATCGACTGGACGGGGAGGTGGCAGAACACGGCGAGGTCACGGTGGCGTTCCTCCTTGCGGACGCGGAGCGAGCTCGCTCCGTCCGAGAGTCGCTGCCGGACTCTGCGGCGCCAGCCGGGGTCGAGTCGTGGTCGGTACATCAGAGACCGGACCGCGAGGCGGTCACGGAAGTGCTGTCGGACAGCACTCTCGACATCGTCTTCTGTGGGCTGCCTGTGACGGAGGGACGCATCGATACAACCGACGGATCGGTCGACACCGCAAGGATCTCCGCCGAGAGCGGCCCGAGCGGACCTACCCTGTCCGTCTTCGAGAACGACCGAAACCTCTCGGCCTCCCTCTCCGCCGTCGATCGGGGTAGCACGAGCAGCGTCGCTCTCGGTGGTGCCCCCCGCTCGACCTCGATCGCGGAGTTCGTCGCGTTGCTGGCGAAAGGTTCTCCGATCGCTCTCGCGGTGAGTTTGGCCTTCGGCGAGGACGACGTAGACGCCCGCTTCGTCGGTGATCCGGCCACGGGCATCGCGACCGATCGAGGGAACGTGCCTCAACTGTACTCGTTTCGTGTCGCCGGCTCTGACTCGTTTCGAGTCCTGCTCAGGTCGTATCTTACGACCGAATTCCGTCTGGGGAGAGAGATCGGTCTTATTATTGACCCTCTCGACTCGAAAAAATCTCTCGTGGGCGCTCCGGAACGCGAAGTGGGGCAGGTTGACAGTTCCGGGATTCGCGCTATTCACGACGAGAAGGCCCCAGTTCTACGGTTCTCCGACGACCTCGTCTTCTGGAGCGACGACCTCACCGACGAAGACGTGGCGAAGTTCGCCGAACGGTCCCTCTCCGAAGGGGCGGTGTCGGAATCCGGCGACGAATCTCGATTCTGACAGTGAGTCTGGACCGGTGCCGTCGAGTCGAACTCCGTCACCGCACCCGCCGACGTTTTTACCTCCCGACCACGAACCGCCACGCATGCCGCAGATCCACCTCGACGAGGAGACGGTCGAACGGCTCGACGCGCTCCGGGTCGACGACGAGGAGTACGACGCGATCGTGACCGAACTCATCAACATCTACGAGGCCGAGGAGCTGACGCTGTTCCGCGGCGGCGACTTGGAGTAACCCGGCCGTCGCCCGCGGGACCGCTTCGCTACTCTTGATACGCGACGCGGACCTGGTCCCACTTGCCGACCTCTTCGAGGTGGGCCTGTAGCTCGTCGGCGTACTCCTGAACGAGCCGCTCCGCCGCCTCCATCTCCTCGTCCGAGGGACCGTCGCTACCGCCCCCGAGTCCGAGCGCGCCCTTGATCGAGTCGACGAGCCCGTCGCCGGAGCCCTCGTTCCCGCCGCCGCCGGGGGCGCCGCCCATCGCACCCATCTGCGACCGGAGGTTCTCCAGTTCGGGCATGATCGCCGGGAGGCTCGACGTGTCCGCCACCACGCGAGCGGCCTCGGGGTCGTCGGCGTTCTCGATCTCGAACTCGGTCGCCGTCATGATCAGTCCCCACTCCTGGCTGGAGAAGCGCGACGCCGCGACGCGCTCGTTGAACTGGTTGTCGACGGTCATTCGCTCGCCGACGATGGCGTCGGTCCACTCGCTCATGCGCTCCCGTTCGACGGTCGCAGTGAAAAGTCCGTCCCCCCGCGGTGACCGCCCGCTCGCGACCGGCTCAGCGGAGCGCGACACGGAGGGGTTTAGACGACGGAGCGCCTCTATCCGACCATGACCGACAGCAGCCGCCGCGCCCTCCTCGCCGCGGGCTCCGCGACCGTCGCCGCGCTCGCTGGCTGCGCCGGCGCGGTGCTTCCCGGCGGCGGAGGCGAGGCGGCGACGAGCGAGGACGAGCGCGCCGACCGGACCGGCGAGGCGACCGTCTCGGTCGCCGTCGGCGCGGACGGCGGGTTCTCGTTCGCGCCGGCACACGTCCGGATCGACGCCGGAACGACCGTCGTGTGGGAGTGGACCGGAAAGGGCGGCGGCCATAACGTGTACGCCGCCGACGAGTCGTTCGTCTCGGAGCTCGTCGCCGCCGAGGGCCACACCTTCGAGCACACCTTCGAGAGACCGAGAACGGTCGAATACGTCTGTACGCCCCACCAGACCCGCGGAATGCGAGGCAGCGTCGAGGTCGTCTCCGGCGACGACTGACCCCCGGCACTACCCCCGCGGCCTCACGGTCGCCGCAGTTCGTCGAACGCGCCGCCGGCGAGCCCCGGCCCCGTCGGAACGCGGACGGCCCCGTCCGTGACCGGGCACGGATCGGGGGCCAAGTCCTCGTCGAGCAGCGACCCGGTGGCGAGCCCGCAGGGCGACACGTCCGGGACCGCGGCCGCGACGTGGACGGCGGCGGTCCGCGCGACGACCGCGTCGATGGTGGTCGTGACGACCGGGTCGACGCCGGCCGACCACGCCCGCAGGGCGGCCGCCAGCGCCCGGTCGGGCCCCCCGAGCGCCATCGGCTTGAGAATCACCGCGTCGGCGGCGTCCGCGTCCACCACCGCCTCGATCCCGTGACGACCGACCGACTCGTCGGCCGCGACCGGGACGCCCGGATCGCGCCCGTCGGCGCGGAGCGCCGCCAACCCGTCGACGTCGTCCGCCGGAAGCGGCTGCTCGACGTACGCGAGGTCGAACGGCGCCAACGCGTCGAGCGCGCGACGCGCGGTCTCCCGGTCCCACGCGCCGTTCGCGTCGGCCCGGAGCGCGACCCCCTCACCGACCGCCTCGCGGACGGCGCGGACGCGCTCGACGTCTTCGTTGACCTCGCGGGCGCCGACCTTCAGCTTGAGACAGTCGAACCCCGCGGCGACGGCGCGTTCGGCCTCCGCGGCGGCCTCGCTCGGAGTTCCGTCGCCGATCGTCGCGTTGACCGGGACCGCGGCGGCGGGGTCCGCGTCGATTCCGGCTTCCTCGGCGACGTGCGACGCGAGCGACCGGTCCGCGTCGCGAGCCGCGGCGTCGGCGACCGCGAGCGCGACGCCGTGGCGGGCCGCCGGGGTCGACTCGGCGTCGAGGCCGGCCGTGAGCGACTCGCGCGAGTGTCCCTCGTCGCGACCGCCGCCTTCGTCGAGTTCGTCGAGGCCGTCCAAGGCCGTCTCGCAGGCCTCGTACGACTCGGTCCACCCGGGGAGCGGCGTCGCCTCGCCGAGGCCGACCGCGGTCGAGTCGTCTCGCTCTGAGCCGACGGTGATCACGAACCCCTCCCGGCGACGGATCTCGCCGTTGGCGGTGCCGAGCGGGCGAGTCAGGTCGAGCGCGAACGAGCGGTGTCGCATGGCGTGAGAGGTCTCTCCTGTGCGTCGGTCTCCGCTCACACCGCGAGTCCGACTGCGAACGCGACGGCGTACGCCGCGAGCAGTTTCCCGGTCGATTCGAGCGCGGGGTTGAGCGCCTCGCCGGACGTCTCGGTCAGCACCGTTCGCGCGACGGCCGCCGCCAGCGGCAGGGTGACGAGCGGGAGGAGCGTCGCGAGGCCGCCGCCGCGCGCGACGAACCACAGCGGGGCGAGGTACGCGACCGCGAGCATCGCGAGGTACTCGGCGCGGGCGAACCGGTATCCGAAGCGGACGGCCAGCGTGCGCTTTCCGGTCGAGGCGTCCTCCTCGCGGTCGCGGAGGTTGTTGACGACGAGGATGTTCGTCGAGAGCGCGGCGATCGGGAGGCTGGCGACCGCCGCCGCGATCGTGACGGTCCCCGCCGGGACGCCCACCGGGAACCAGCCGGAGAGGAGCGCCGCGGCCTGAACGTAGTAGGTCCCGGTCACGGCGATCACGCCGAAGAAGACGAAGACGAAGACGTCGCCGAGCCCGTGGTAGCCGAGGGGATAGGGGCCGCCGGTGTACGCGATCCCGGCCGCGACGGAGGCGAGCCCGATCACGAGTATCGGGACGCCGCCGACCGCGACGAGATAGGTGCCGACCCCGATCGCGGCCGCGAAGGTGAGCCACATCGCCCGCTTCACCTCGGCCGGTTCGATGAGGCCGCTGGCGACGACCCGGGTGAACCCCTGCCGGTCGTCCGTGTCGGCCCCCTGAATGGCGTCGTAGTAGTCGTTCGCGAAGTTCGTGCCGACCTGGATCAGCGCCGCGCCGACGAGCGCCGCCAGCGCGGGCAGCGGGGCGAACACGCCGGCGTCGATCGCGAGTCCGACCCCGACGATCACCGGCGCGGCCGCGGCGGGGAGCGTCTGGGGACGAGCGGCGATCACCCACGCCCGCCGACGGGTCACCTCGGTACTCATTGCCGTCGATTGGTGCGTGGCGTCCCTTAACCTTGCCATCGCGGACGGATGGCGATGTTAAGTTAAGAACGAGGCGGTTGGTATTTCGAATGCTCTATGTCCGAATCCAACCGCCT
>NZ_BAAADQ010000017.1:0-1849 GCF_039522565.1 Halorubrum ejinorense
GTCGTACGAGTTCATACTCGTGGCGAATAGCTCAGTAACACGTGGCCAAACTACCCTTCGGAGCTCCATACCCTCGGGAAACTGAGGCTAATAGAGCATACCACACCACCACTGGAATGAGTAGTGTGTCAAACGCTCCGGCGCCGAAGGATGTGGCTGCGGCCGATTAGGTAGACGGTGGGGTAACGGCCCACCGTGCCAATAATCGGTATGGGTCATGAGAGTGAGAACCCAGAGACGGAATCTGAGACAAGATTCCGGGCCCTACGGGGCGCAGCAGGCGCGAAACCTTTACACTGCACGACAGTGCGATAGGGGGATCCCAAGTGCACAGGCATAGCGCCTGTGCTTTTCGGTACCCTAAGGCGGTACCAGAATAAGGGCTGGGCAAGACCGGTGCCAGCCGCCGCGGTAATACCGGCAGCCCAAGTGATGGCCGATCTTATTGGGCCTAAAGCGTCCGTAGCTGGCCGCGCAAGTCCATCGGGAAATCCACCTGCTCAACAGGTGGGCGCCCGGTAGAAACTGCGTGGCTTGGGACCGGAAGGCGCGACGGGTACGTCCGGGGTAGGAGTGAAATCCCGTAATCCTGGACGGACCGCCGATGGCGAAAGCACGTCGCGAGAACGGATCCGACAGTGAGGGACGAAAGCTAGGGTCTCGAACCGGATTAGATACCCGGGTAGTCCTAGCCGTAAACAATGTCTGCTAGGTGTGGCTCCCACTACGAGTGGGTGCTGTGCCGTAGGGAAGCCGCTAAGCAGACCGCCTGGGAAGTACGTCCGCAAGGATGAAACTTAAAGGAATTGGCGGGGGAGCACTACAACCGGAGGAGCCTGCGGTTTAATTGGACTCAACGCCGGACATCTCACCAGCATCGACTGTAATAATGACGATCAGGTTGATGACCTTATCCGAGTTTCAGAGAGGAGGTGCATGGCCGCCGTCAGCTCGTACCGTGAGGCGTCCTGTTAAGTCAGGCAACGAGCGAGACCCGCATCCTTACTTGCCAGCAGTACCGCGAGGTAGCTGGGGACAGTAGGGAGACCGCCGTGGCTAACACGGAGGAAGGAACGGGCAACGGTAGGTCAGTATGCCCCGAATGTGCTGGGCAACACGCGGGCTACAATGGTCGAGACAAAGGGTTCCAACTCCGAAAGGAGACGGTAATCTCAGAAACTCGATCGTAGTTCGGATTGTGGGCTGCAACTCGCCCACATGAAGCTGGATTCGGTAGTAATCGCGTGTCACAAGCGCGCGGTGAATACGTCCCTGCTCCTTGCACACACCGCCCGTCAAAGCACCCGAGTGAGGTCCGGATGAGGCGCGTCACACGCGTCGAATCTGGGCTTCGCAAGGGGGCTTAAGTCGTAACAAGGTAGCCGTAGGGGAATCTGCGGCTGGATCACCTCCACCGACCCGAGACTCCCGCTCCGCGGGAGCTCACCTTACGACCGTCTCCACAGACGGTCACTACTCATTCGCATTGGCCTGTGTACCGTCCGCCCACCCGCCGGCTTGGACACCTTAGAACGACCACGGTTCACACACACACGCGAGACACCAAACCTTCCCAAACGGGAAGGTGGGCTCATAGCTCAGCGGTAGAGTGCCTCCCTTGCAAGGAGGATGCCCTGGGTTCGAATCCCAGTGAGTCCATGTCCGTTCGGTCCGAATCCGTCCCCTTATATGGGAGACGCGACTCGGACAGAACACGACGACCGATGCACCATCCCGGGAAACCGCGGATGGGAAGGGTTCGACGAACGCCCCGTCACACCCGGTGGCGATTCAATGACAACCGTGTATACGTGCGATCCAGACGTCCACTGAACTCATCCGAGTTCGT
>NZ_BAAADQ010000018.1:0-1788 GCF_039522565.1 Halorubrum ejinorense
CCAAAGTGTAGATTAAGTGCGATTCGAAGGTGGTCTCAAGCCCTAAACAGCCGGGAGGTGAGCTTAGAAGCAGCTACCCGCTAAGAAAAGCGTAACAGCTTACCGGCCGAGGTTTGAGGCGCCCAAAATGATCGGGGCTCAAATCTACCACCGAGACCTGGCCGTGCCCTTGACAGGGGCAACCGCGTAGGTTGGCGTACTGGTCGGACGGAAGCTCGGGCGAGAGCTCGCGTGGACCGTCCAGTAACGACAATCCTGGTCACAGTAGCAGCGATAGTCGGGTGAGAACCTCGACGGCCTGAAGAGCAAGGGTTCCTCGGCACTGCCGTTCAGCCGAGGGTTAGCCGGTCCTAAGATGTACCACAACTTGACTACATCAACGGGAAGCTGGTTAATATTCCAGCGCCATCGTGCAGTAAACGCCGACGCCGTGTGGAACGCTGAGCCGGGCCTTCGCCCGGTCGAATCGTGGAAACTCGTGGAAGCCGTCACGGCACGAAGCGAGCGAAACGCGAGATAGCGAAAGTCAGCCGTACATAGGGCCCGTGAAAAGGCAAGCATGATGTCCGTACCGAGATCCGACACAGGTGCTCTGCCAGCGCAAGGCAAGGCCTGTCGGGAGAACCGACGTTAGGGAATTCGGCAAGTTAGTCCCGTACCTTCGGAAGAAGGGATGCCTGCTCTCTACGGAGCAGGTCGCAGTGACTCGGGCGCTCCGACTGTCTAGTAACAACACAGGTGACCGCAAATCCGCAAGGACTCGTACGGTCACTGAATCCTGCCCAGTGCGGGTATCTGAACACCTCGTACAAGAGGACGAAGGACCCGTCAACGGCGGGGGTAACTATGACCCTCTTAAGGTAGCGTAGTACCTTGCCGCTTCAGTAGCGGCTTGCATGAATGGATAAACGAGAGCGCCACTGTCCCAACGTTGGACCCGGTGAACTGTACGTTCCAGTGCGGAGTCTGGAGACCCCCAAGGGGAAGCGAAGACCCTATAGAGCTTTACTGCAGGCTGTCGCTGAGACGTGGTCGCCGATGTGCAGCATAGGTAGGAGTCGTTACACAGGTACGTGCGCTAGCACGCCACCGAGACAACATTGAAATACTACCCGTCGGTGACTGCGACTCTCACTCCGGGAGGAGTACACCGGTAGCCGGGCAGTTTGACTGGGGCGGTACGCGCTCGAAAAGATATCGAGCGCGCCCGAAGATCATCTCAGCCGGGTCGGGAACCCGGCGAAGAGCGCAAGAGCACAAGATGGTCTGACAGTGTTCTTCCCAACGAGGAACGCTGACGCGAAAGCGTGGTCTAGCGAACCTACGAGGTTCCGGAATGGGACCCGTAGATGACAGAAAAGCTACCTTAGGGATAACAGAGTCGTCACTCGCAAGAGCACATATCGACCGAGTGGCTTGCTACCTCGATGTCGGTTCCCTCCATCCTGCCCGTGCAGAAGCGGGCAAGGGTGAGGTTGTTCGCCTATTAAAGGAGGTCGTGAGCTGGGTTTAGACCGTCGTGAGACAGGTCGGCTGCTATCTATTGGGGGTGTGAGGTACCTGACGTGAACGAACGTATAGTACGAGAGGAACTACGTTTGGTCGCCACTGGTGTATCGGTTGTCCGAGAGGGCAGATGCCGAGTAGCCACGCGACACGGGGTAAGAGCTGAACGCATCTAAGCTCGAAACCCACATGGAAAAGAGGTACCACAGAGGTCACTCGTAGAAGACGAGTTCGATAGACTCGGGGTGTACGCACCAAGGCAACGAGGTGTTAAGCCCACGA
>NZ_BAAADQ010000019.1:0-552 GCF_039522565.1 Halorubrum ejinorense
GCCGAATGTGTCCAAACTACTCTTCCGCTTCGTTAAACAAGCCGCGTCGCTGGCTCAAAAGCGCTGTGCTGCCAGTCCAACGGCGGTGAGTGATCCGACTGGCCACGGATTTCCCGGCTGGAAGCATGTCACGCTCCACTTTTTGCGGGTTCACATGGATGCGACGTACCGCGAAATTGTGGATTGGGCGAGTGAGATGGATCGCGTTCGTGGTCTGTTACAGCTGGCGCGGACGGCATTTCCCGCACCCTCAACGCTGTACCGGTCGTTTGAGAGGGTGCCAATGTCGATATGGCGTGAGTTCCTTCGTGAGTCCGCGAACATCTGCGATCCGGGCTCGCACGGTGCCATCGATGCCACATTCTTCGACCGCGAAACGGCATCGAGACACTACCAACACCGCTCGGATCGCCACATACGCACGCTTAAAACGACGGCACTCGTCGATACGGACTCGTGTGCCATTCTCGATCTTCACTGCTCGGCACACTGGCCTCACGACACACAAACTGGCCGTCGAGTCGCCCTTCGTAACACCGAGAAAATCGAGAG
>NZ_BAAADQ010000020.1:0-14350 GCF_039522565.1 Halorubrum ejinorense
ATTGTTGTATAATTTGCCAGCGGCGGTCTGCTTTCTCGCGCTCTGAAGCGCGGTCATAGTGCTTATCGAGAACGTCCTCGCTCGCGTTGAGTTGATCCGAGACGACACCGCGCGGGACGCCGTCGTTCCGGTATTTCGTCACCCGTGCCTTTCGGGCGTCGTGCGGTGACCGAGCGGACGGACACCCGCTCACGTGCCGGAACGTCGCGAACTTACACGACTCCGGATCCTCGTCGTGCGGGCACTCTTTGCCGACGAAACACGGGCGAGTCCACCGGTAGAACGCTTTCCGGATGGTCCCGGCCGCGATCCGGCCCGCGTCGGTGGTGACGAGCGGGGTTCGGCCGTGGTCGTCGACGGAATCCGTCCGCGGACCCTCGACATAGTCCCGGAGGATCTGCGCGACTCGGCGGCTGACACGGTTTACCCGCTCGCTTCCGGTATCATTCTTGAGCGGGGTTCCCGTCTCCGGGCGGTGAACGAACTCGACCGAGGGCTTGTTTCCTTCCAAGTCGAGGTCTCGGAGGTCCAGCGCCCGAACCGCACCGAGACGTGCGCCGGTGTGCCAAATCAGCGCCCAGACGACGTGGTCGCGGCTCGCGTACTCGTATCGGGAGAGGTATTCAACGATGTCGGCCGCCCGCTCCGGTCGAAGGTACGAGTCGCTCACCTCGTCGTCGCGGGTGAGCTTCACCAGCGGCACCTTCTCGAACAGGTCCGACGGGACAGCTTCGATCTCCCCGCAGAACTTGAGGAACGACCGCAACGTCGAGAGGTTCGAGTGAAGCGTCTTCTTCGCGAGCTCGTCGACCTTGCTGTTGCTGTACCCGCCTTCGCGACGCCAGATCCGGTATTCGTACAGGTCCCGGCCGGAAAGCTCGTTCAGATTGTCGATCGAGCCCTCTTCGCGGCACCACTCGACGAATGGCCGAAGCTCGCTCTGGTGGGTCGTTCGAGTCCACTCCGCGCGATCCTCTTTCATCCGGTCGAGGTGCATCTCTACCGCGCGCTCCGGTGGAATCGGTTCCAAGTCGTCACTCATCGGAATCCTCCGCTTCGTCCTCGTCGTCTCCGTCGTCGTACATCGCGAGCTGGTCGGCGATCCGGCTGGCGTGTCCGCTCTCGTCGCTCACGCGGACCCCTCCTTTCCGTCGAGATCTCGGTCGTAGGGACCGACCGGCGTCACTAGCCGCACGCGGTCGCGGGCCAACTCCGCGCCAGTCTTGCGGTCGCGGAGGGTCTGAAACACGCCGTCGTGGTCGTCGCTCGCGGCGCATTTCTGGCACCAAAAGTGGTGATTCGTTGGTTCCCACGAACGGTGGCCGCGGGGACACACGTACCGCCACCTATCCTGCCGGTCTTCGATCCGCACAACTTCTTTCGGAGGCATCGATTCCGACCGAAGGGACGGGGTTAAAAAGAGAAGATCCAGACGCGGGCAGTGAAACTGAAAGTAGTCGCGTGGGGTGCTTGTGTTGCGGTACCGCGGTCGACCGGGGATTTCAAACCCCGGCGCGTAGTGGTCTGGCATGGCTTTCGTACCTCAGATACGGAAGCCCACGCGGACCCGCTGTCTCCAGCAGCGGGGTCCGCTTTTGCGAACGATAGGACCCATCGGGAGCGACGGGTCCGCGAGAGCGCTTCCGTTAGACGCTCCGAAGAACACTGACAACTTAACTTTAACCCATCAAATCGTGTAGTAACCAACACGGATAGATATTTGTACAGAACCGAACCGATATCTGTTATATGAATCCGTATGAGGCGATGGTATGCGCCCCCGGGTGGAGTGGATGAATCAGACGGACGATCGGATCCTCGAACTCCTCGCTGAGTCCGACCTCATCTTGACACCTGCCGTGATCGGGAAGAACCTCGAATACACCCGCAACTGGGTCTCTCGACGAATCAGTAAGCTCGAAGACGCCTCCCTCGTCGAGCCGGTGGACTCAGGGTACTACCGGATCACGGAGCGCGGTCGCGCGTATCTCTCGGGGGAGATCGACGCCGACGAACTCGAATAGCTACGCGGGACAGAACTCCCGAGCCGCGTCCGCTGAGATGATCACTTTTCTGTCACCGACTGTCACTGAGCCACCAGTGACGGCCGCAAAGAAGTCCCGAAGCCCCTCCAGATACGCCGACGGTCGATTCTCTTGGATCACCATCGTTCGTTTGTCTGCGAACTCTGTTGCTCGGTGATCGATATAGATCCGCGCGAAAGACGCCCGAGTTGACTCCGGTACGTCCCACGCGACCGATGGGAAGGCATCGAGATCCACCTTTTCGCCCGCAGGGGCACCCATTGTGACGAGACACCGACCGAGGACCGATCCGTCAGACTCGGGTAGTACCTCAGTTGCGCGTCCGTCCTCGTTGGCCCGACGGACGACGGTCTCGACGCCGACTCGGTCGAAGGCTTCTCGGAGATCATCCGCTTCGACCCGCCGACCGACAGTCACAGACGGAACGTAGGTCTGCGCTTTGATACTACCGCCGGCGAGGACGTGTGCGAGCAGCTCGACGAGCGCAGCCGCGATCTCACCTCCGGGGTCAGGATTGAGCCATCCATGATCGATCGCGGTTTGGATTCCGCGGACCGAGTCGGGCATTCCATCGCTAATCCATCCGCGCACACGACCCGGGGGAAGATCGAGAGCTTTGCCAACGCGCGTGCGGCCGTGGTTCGGGTGTTCGGCTGTGTATTCCTGAACACGTCGGTAGTCGAGGACTTTCTCCCACGGGTCTAGATATTCCCGGTCACTGTAGGTCCGGGCGAGGGCTTGGGCCGTGGGGCTCATACCTTGAGTAATGGACACTTACGGCTTGAACGTGCCGGACTAATTTTCACGATTGAGAGGTGGTCCATCAAGTATATATACAGGATCTACTTACTTTTCAGTAGCCAGCGACCCGAGAGACGTGACCCGCGACTGAGCCGGATCACGCTCGTCGGACCCTGCTGGGTTCAACTATGAAACTAGGTAAACTATTCAACGAGGACGATCGTGGTGTGAGTCCCGTAATCGGGGTCATACTGATGGTCGCGATCACTGTCATTCTGGCCGCCGTCATCGGGACGTTCGTACTCGGACTCGGCGATCAGATTGGTGGGTCTGCCACTGCCGGTGTTACAATTGACGGGGACAATACGACAGAAGTTACTGTGACTCTCACTAACACTGGAACCGCTGAGACTGTGGAAGTCAGGAACTCAACCAGTGGTTCGCCGGTTCGGACCCTGAACTCCACAGGACAGAGCGTCACACTCGACAATAGTTCGATTAGTAGTAGCACGAGGTACAATGTGGTCGCGATCGGACCGAACGGAGAAGCTTCAGTTGTCCGTTCGTTCACCGTCGCAAACTCGTAAACCAACGCTCAGCCCGAACGGCTGATTCTTTTTACCGATCCTCAATGCTACATTTGAATTTCTCTATTAACACTGCTTGATGAATACCAGAACGCATTGTTGCGGAACTGATCAAATCGGGTTGATGCTATTGGCAGGAGCAATCTGAGATTATTTTATCGCCACCGACTTTGGACCTCTGTCCGATACCTCAGTCCAAGCACATCAGTGTTGAACTTCTGGATTGTCGCCGGATCTAGCTCGTCGCGTGCGTCGCGAATGTTTGCCTCAGACTGAATGAGGTGCGCAAGCGCAGCGTCGATCACCACGCTCATCGGTGGATCATCGTTGGGACCACTCGCAACGATCTTACTTGCTTTTTCGAACTGACGTTCACGCTTGTCGGTGAGCTTGAGACTGGTTCGACGGCTCATTTATACCACATCGTATGTACGGGGGTCGCGTTTCCGTCGTTTTGGAGTGACTGACCGTACTCTGTTGAAGTGGGTCCGCCGGATCGGCCGAAATTTCGGTGGTCCCCACTCGCAACACGACTGATTTCTATGTACCTTGTACGCTGATCGCGCTGACCGAGGTGCATAGATCGCGGATCGTGAATACATCTACTTCTAGACCCACGGGGTCGCGTCGAGAACCCCCTTCCACGGGGTTTCACGCTCGCCCCACGAGTTCTAGCAGCGTCGGTACTTCACCGTCCTCGGGGAAGCGCACTAGGTACGCGCGCTCGCCGACGCGCTGCGTGTGAGCGTCGGCTTCCTTGATCGAGCCGTCCTCTGCGACTAATCCGTCGAGTTCGAGGTGCTGTTTGTCGATCGTTACGGTTCCGCTACCGTCGCGGTCGACGAGACTTTTGAATCCCATCGACCCTCGCGGGCACGGTGGTTCACTTAAAGATACCTCAAGGTGACACGTGACGGCCGTAGACCATACTGAATGCGGGAGTATATGGGGGCCACCGTAGCCCGGCCGCTCGCATGGCGAAAATGGAATTCGACGCCGTCGACGCCGCCCTCGTAGTGACGGGCCTCGCTTCGGCGTTCATGCTCGTCGGTATCGCATCGTTCCAACTCTTCGATGTCCAATTCGGCGCGACCCAGTTCACCGTCGCGGGGATCGGGCTCTCGACGGCGTGGGTCCTCGGCTACGGGTCGATCGTCCTGACAATCCTCACGAACGACAACACCGAGTTTCAGTCTCTCTCGGAGGACATCAAGGGACTACAGGGCTGGTATATGGCCGCGGCCGTGGGGACGCTCGTGCTCCCGATCGCGTTCGTCGCGCTCCCCAACACGATTGGTAGCTTCTTCCAGAGCTCTGATCTCTGGGGTCTCCTGTACGTCGTCGGTGTTACAGCTGGGCAGTTCGCTCTGGGGTGGATGCTATGAGCTCCATCTGGGACGGGGAGGACACGATCGCGGGGATCATCTGGATACTCACCTCGATCGGCTCCCTGAACTGGGGGCTCGTCGAGTTCTTCCAGTATAACGCGGTCGCCAAGCTCAGCTCGGCGCTCTCGTCGCCGGCCGTCGCGACCGCCGTCTACGGCGCCGTCGCCGTCGCTGGCGTGATCACGCTCGCCGACCACCTGGGCGTCTACGATGTGACGGATGTCGTCGACTCGATTCGCGGGGACGATTCATGAACCGCAACACAATCGCTGCCTCCGGGCTCGTTCTCGCGGTCGTCGTGTTGCTCGCCGGGATCGCGGCCGGCGGCGTCGCAGCCGATACGGCAGTCGACAACGGCACGGTAGAAGTGACGAACGACACGGAAAGCGCGTACGCCGACGTGTCGGCAGTCACGCTCTACAGCGGTGCCCCCGCGCCGAATGTGACGGTCGTCGTCGAAGGGGTGCCCAACGGGACCGATGTCGGGAACGGAACCGAGCTGCTGAACGAAACCCGTACGCTATCGAGTGGGTCCGTCGAATCCTTCGAGTACGCACTCAACGACACAGAGCGGGGTAGCTACACTCGGGTTCATATCTCGGTGACGAGCTCGGGCGACGGGTCGCTCATCGAGTCGGTCGACTGGGGGACGATTAAGCGCGTCTCCGGTGGTGGCAGCGGCGGACTCGGTGGGGCAGGTACCTCGACTGGGGTGATCGTGGCAGTGATCGTCGTCGTCGGGGCGATCTACTTCGGGCGCGAGGACTAGCATGACCGCAACACAACCAGACAAAGAGCGGACACTCACGCGGCGGGGGGTACTGAAAACGACCGCCGTGGGCGTCGGCTCGGTGGCGACGATCGGCGGCGCATCAAAGGTCGGACTGTCACCGGTCGGATCCGCGTCCGCTATCGCACCGCTTGTAGCGGCCGGGTACGCGGGGGCGATTGGGCTCGGCTACTTGATGTACCGGAACGCCGAGAAAGAGACTGGTCAAGAACAAGATTACTCGAATTTCACAGGTAGCGAGGCACTAAAGCGTGGAATTTACGAGGACGCTTTATCGACAGTCTCGGCAAACGAGAGGGTGCTTACGTCGATCTCCAACAACGTCAAAAACTCGGAGAATGTCGCACTGGCGAAAGGCAAAGCGGCGGCACTGACGGTGATGAATAATGGGGGCACTGAGTCGGAGGCGGCTACGGCGTCGACAGAGGCGGTTAACTCGTATTATTCTACAATTCAAGAAAACCTGATCACCCACTTCGACGCACAGATTGACAAAATAATCTCGGCGGGGCAGTCAGTACAGAGCAAAATAGACGCGAACGTAGACACGATACAACTCTACCTCAGTGGGTCATATCAGTCCCTCAAAAACGTGTATGAGCAGGGGGTAGAGTCGGTGAATCTCTTAGACGGGTCGACTGCTGAATTGTCGAAGCCCGGGTACGCCTTTGACACCGGAAGCGGACAAACAACCTCTAACAACTTCAGCATCGCACCCCCGAACCCGCCGACCCCGACCACGACGGACGGCGATGGGAACACGATCCAAGTCGAAAAGTGGCGTTTTGCCTCCCCTGATGGGGGATCTGTTGATTACGGATACAAGCAACTGGAGACGATTTGGAGCGATATAATCGCGTCCAGAGACGAGGTTAACGCCAATCTCACGGGTCTGGTGTCGGATATCTACGCGCAGTATGAACAGGGAGATATTCCGACAGAGGATATCCTAGATCCGATAACCGCAGCGACCGAACTGGGGCAGAATACCGGGCTCTCGTCGCAGGCCGCGGCCGCGGGGATGATGGGAATACCCACGTCGGCGGGGTTCGCACTTCGGCTGGAGCTACAGGATGACTCGGGCGAGACGTATGAGGTAGACGGCGAAATCTATACGAACGCCCAACCGAACGACAGCGATGGAAATCCGGCCGGGTTCGCAGTCGGACAAACCTATGATCCCAGCAACTTCGAGGCACCGATATACGTCTCATATGAGTATATCGACCCGGATACAGGAGAGCGATCCACGGACTTCACGCAGATCGTCAATCCGTTCACGGTTCTAGAGGCGACCGACTCCGAAGGTAATGACGTAGAGGAAGTAACGCCGACGAGCCGGACGGCTCAGACGGCAGATATATCATCAATCGAAGAGGAGTTAGCCAGCATCAGAGAGGAACAGCAGCGGCTGCTGGAAACGACACAGCCACCGAGCGGAGGGGCAGGCGCCGGCTTCTTCGGCGGTGAGTCGCTGAACGTGGGAGCGATCGCCGCGGTCGTCGGCGCGGTCGGCGTGGTGTACGCACTCGCGACAGGAGGCGGGTCGTAGCATGGTCAACCCACTTGCGCCGTACCTGTCGATCATCAGTTTCGCCGTCGAGCCGATTCTAAAGCTCGGCTTCGCTCTCGTCGCGATCGGGATCGTGATGATCGCCCTCGGCTACGACCCGGTCGGGCTCACCGTGAACTGGATAGAGACGACCATCCGGTCGTTCATCCCGGGGATCTAGCCGTGCGCCGTATCCTGATTTTTTGTGTTGCGGTGAGCATCGCAGCTTGTGTTGCGGTTGGCGGCGTCGCCGGGCAGAGCGACGGGAGCGGACCGGGTCTCGAAACGAACGCGTCCGTCGACGTCGGCGAGCCCGAGACGTACGCCCAGGAAATCGACGCCGATACCCGACTCGTCGAGTGGGAATACGACCGCGAGCGCGGAGGGTTCAGGCTGCTCTTCGAGACCGACGAGTCGACGAGTATCACGCTCACCGAGGCGGTCCAGTTCGGTGAGGGGTCCGGCTCCGGCCGAATCTACCAGCATCGGCTCCCGCAGGGGCAGACAGAGTTGTTCGTCTCAGTGCCGCTCCGCGCCGGGCAGGCGGCCGTCACTATGACCACGCCGGGCAGCATCGCGAACAACCGGTTCGCGTACGTCTCGACGGGACAGACGACGCCGGACCGGCCACCGATCAGCTATGAGCGGGCCCAGATCCTCATCCTCCTATCGGGGATCGGCGGCGCCGGGCTCACGTTCCGCGTCGTCAAGAACCGCCGCGAAGACGAAGAGAAATCCGTCGAGAGGGTACTATGAATCCGGTCGCCGCGGCCCGCGAGCGACCGATCCTCGCCGGCGGGCTTGTGTTGCTGTTCATCGCCGGCGCCGAGAGCGGGCGGTATCCGTACCCGTGGGAGATCGACGGTGCCGGCGTCGTCGCGACCGCCGCGGTCGCGATAGCGATCGGCGGGTACGTCGCCGGCGGCTACGTCGTCGACCTGCTCCCCGAGGAGGAGGGGATCTATCTCGTCGCGTTCGAGGCGAACGACGACACCGGCGGCGCCGTCTACGAGCTCAGCGAAGACCAGTTCGCGGACATGGACGTTCACGCGGGCAGCCTCTTCGAGTGGCCCGTCGCGAAGCGCGTCTACGAGGTGCGCGAGTACCGCCCCGAAGACAACGTCGCCGTCGCCAACTGGCGGGAGTCAGTCGCCGGGTCGGAGCTCGCGGGCAACGTCCAGGTCGTCGACGCGCTCGAAGCGGTCGCGGAACTCCGCGAGGAGTTCGAGCCCGACGCCCAAGAGGCGCGGCGCCTCAAGCGTCGGCTCCGGTCGATCGCGCGGACGCTCGACAAGCGTCGGCTCAAGGACCAGGAGGCGATCCTAGACCCGACGCTCACCCCGTCGTTCGACGACGAGGGCGCGACCGTCTCGGCGATTCTCGACGAGGAACTACCGGACGATCTGAAACCACAGAGCATGAAGGGAGACGACATCGACACCGAGCGGAACGGACACGGAGACACAATCGGCTTCGAGCTGCTCGACGAAACCGAGGCGCTGGAGGTGGACGATGAGCGATAAGACCGGCGCGTACGCGGCGGCCGAACTCGCGAGCGCGCTCCGGGGCGAGGATCCCGGCAAGCACGTCCGCGGGTACGCCGGGCTCGTCGACGACCGCCGCACGCTCGCGGTCCTCAACTACTATGACGGGCTGCTCGACGAGCCGATCGAAGAGACGCGGATCGGTCAGCTCATCATTTCCAACGCCGCGACCGAGACGATCGACGAGGCGGTGCGACACGGATCGGTCTCGCAGATGAAGAGCGCGACCGGGCTTACCGGACAGGAACGCGAGGGCGGCGACCTGTATCGCGACGCTGCCGGCGAGCTCGCGCACGAGGGCGCGATCGGACTCGTCTTCGGCGCCCCCGGCTCGGGCAAGACCGCGACGACGCTGGACGTGGCGATGGCGTGGCGGATCCGGACCGGCGGCGCACTCATCGGAAACACGTCGTGGGACGGCTTCGACCGCGTGGTGCGCTCCGACCGGGAGATGCTCGAAGCGATGGCGGAGATCGAGGGCCCGGTGCTGGCGGTCCTCGACGAGATCGCGCAGGAACTCTCTGGGTTCGGGTCGGGGAACAAGGCGGCCGAGCAGTTCTCGGACTCGCTGCTCTTCATCCGCAAGAAGGAGTCCAAACACGGGCCGCACCCGAAGCGCGGGAGCGTCCTGCTCGTCGGGCACACGCGCACGAAAACCGCGAAGTCGATCCGCCGGGTCGCGTCGCTCGCGATCGAGAAGCCCTCGCGGTCCGACCCGGGTCGCGCTCGCCTCTTGGAGAGCGAGGGCGGTAAAGACGACTGGGAAGAGGGGAGCGACTACAAGGGACTGACCGACACGGCCGCGAACTACCCGGAACACGAGCCGAGCGAGTTCGCGATCGAGCTCGTCGACGAGGACGACGAGAGCGAGGGCGTCGACGCCGACTCGGTCCGGCGCGAGGAAGCGGTGAGCAAGGCGATCCGCGCGGTCGAGAATCACGGCATGACGTACGCCGAGGCGGGCGACCTCGTCGGCTACTCCGCGGCGTGGGTCTCCGACAGGATGGCTGAATACAGGAACGGCGACCACGGCGAGGTAGTGAACGATGCGGTCGCGTGAATCGATAGACGCGGTGGGGATTCATGCGTTCATTCAGCCGCCCGCCCCGGCGCATACCTCTGTTTATACGCGTGCGATCGCGGCGGGGAGTCCGAATCCGCGGGGGGCCGCGCGGCCGGGGTTCGGTCGAAATTCGTTCGTCGACGGCGATCGGCGCGGCGACCAACCGCAACCCAAACGAGGATCGTCGTGAGCTACGACCCGGCGATCGTCGGTCGGTACGGGAAGCTCGTCGAGCTGTGGGCGACGGACCGCTACCCGCTCACGCTCGACTATCCGGTCGTGGACGGACTCAAATTCGACGCGACCGACGAGGACGGCCGTCCGTGGGACGTGAAGGGGTCGATGATCAACGGCGTGCGACCGACGTTCAAGTTCTGGGAGGACCAGCACGAGACGCTCGCGGGCGCTGACGGCGGGTACGCGCTTGTGTGGTACCGAGCGGAAGGGAGAGAGGTAACAGTCGTATCGTCGCGGACGGTCCGCGCTCGGGACCTAGAGATCACGAACTGGACGAATCCAGGCGAGACACACTACCGGAGTCATTCGAAGGAGGCTCAGCTATCAGCAGTCAGGCTAATGAAAAATCTTCAATGAACATATCCCGCGTGGATCATTACAAAACACTGGATGAGAGGAGGGTCATCATAGAAATATTCCTTGGACGGTAGTAGAGAATGAATTAATTACTTCACGGACCACTATGCCGATATGTCAGACAAACAGTTATCCCTGCTTCTTTTGGGTGGATCACATATCGGAGATTCAAGCGACCGGTTCGAATTAACTAAACAAAAGTTTGACACGGTAGATTTTGTTTTCATCGAATGTGTCACTGATGATGAATCAGCATATACAAAAGCAAAAACCAGTGTTATAGCGCCTCTTATCGTTCTGGGTGCGATATTAGTCTTAGCCGCAGAGTCCATTGCGAACGCGATAGGAAAAGGAGACGAGCAGTTGAAACAACAGATTGCTAATGAATATGACGTGGAGATAATAGAAGTTGATGGGAGTTTTCACCCAACAATTAATTCCTCACCGTATTTTTGGTTTCTATCGAACTTTGCCCTCTTATTCATCGTATTTGTAACGCAGGCAGCGTTTGGAAATCCAATATTTACTCTAATTGCTTTCATCTACGTTACCGCGGTGGCATTCCTGTCGTACCTAGCTGCTACGCTGTATGGACGGGACGCACAGATGGCACTCGACATCGAACAACACGCACAAACACACTCGGGAAATGCCTGCGCGATCGTCGGCGGACATCATGAGAGAGGCCTAATTGATAGGCTCATAAACAGTTCCAACGTACAAATTATACCACAAGACGATTGAAGAATATGACACAATTCAAATTTCTTTTTTGCTCAGTTTCCTCACCTTCTGGGACAGATTAAGTATCTCTTCCTCTCGTTCTTTGAAGTCCGACTGTGAATTCATGTGTAAGGGAAGATTTTCAATTTCTTGGCAGGCAGAGATGAGGTCGGTCATGGCTGCCTGTAGCTCTTCATCAACATTATCACCCGCTTCTATTCGTCCCTCAAGTTTAATGAGAACCCCTGCTTGGCGGCCAAGTTCTCTCTGAATCTTAGAATGATCGGGCTGTGGGTTGTCCTTCTCAACTACTTGGCTAAACTCATGGTCCCATGTAGATTCGATATCACTAGCAGCATTATTCACTTGTTGGAACCATTTCTGACGATCATTTTCTTTCTCAATCTGATTTCTTCTCCATCTTTTGTATTCAAATGGTAAGACATCTCTAAATATAAACACGGATACTACACCAGCACCATATGCCACCAAATTAGAGATGATGTCAACCATGGATCAAAATCAAGCCAGGTCGATATGAATTTTTTGAGCGGTCCTACCGCGATCTGCGTTTGGCTTCGCAGAGGGAGTGTGGTACCTTAGAATCTGTGGCCTTAGCCACACCCCTAACCGCCAACCGACCCCCCGGTGTCGGTTCAGCGTCGACGAGCAGCTCGTCGAGCTCGGATCCTCGCTTGGGTTGCGGTCGAGATCGTCGCGAACTCACCAGTCGGAGGGGTCGATCGAGGCGAAAACGGCCGCAAAAAGAGGGTCAGGGTAGTGTTGCCACTCACGAGGGGCCGCGCTACCGGAGCGTCTGACCCTTCCCCCACGCACTCCGCACCGGCCGGATTTTCGGACCAGATGCGTCGCGGTAGTGCGAGACCGCTTCTTTCAGTCGCTCCGGATCGCGACCCGCACCGACCCAGTACCGTTTGAGCCGCGTCACCAGCTCCGACCACGACTCGCCCGCGAGGTTCCCCATCCGTACCCGGAGGTGCGCCTCGCGCTCGTCGATGTGAATCCCGTTCGCTTGGCAGAACGCGATCAGTTCGTCCGTACGCTCGTCGAGAGACGCACGCTCGGCGTTTTGAACCGCGTTCGCCGCGGCCCCCATCGCGTTCCGGACGCCCTCACGCGCCGCGTCGAGAGCCTCAACGACCTGCTCCGCGACGTGGTGCGACCGCAACGCGACGGTTCCCTTCTCGCGAACGACCATGTCCTCGATCCGTCGGAGTCCCCGGCGGACGCTATCGGGATGCCAGTCGTGTTCGTCCGCGATCTCCGCCGGCGACACGTCGCCCCCGTCCGCGACGAGCGTCTTCAGCGAGTCCCACTCGACCGGCGAGAGCCCGTCGGCGAGCTGCCGGACGACCACGTTCCGCTGATCGCTCTCGACGCGCTCTAAGTTCAGCGGGAGCACGCGCGAGCGGTCGACAGTCTCCGCCTCGAAGTACGTATCTTCGACGAACGTGCGACCGCCGCTCGGGCCGTCGTCGTCGAGCGGTTGCGTCGGAAGCCCCGACTCGTTCAGCGTCGCGAGGATCGCCTCTTCGAGCTCGTCGACGATCTCCGCGTGGTCGACCGGCCGCAGGGTCTCGTTCCACCGACTCGACTGATACGACGCTTCGAGCTTCGGGTGCGCGAGCGGGTGTTCGTCGGGGAGCGATTCGGCGTTTCGCGCGTAGTAGTGCTTGAACTCCTTCGGGATCCGGTGGTCAGGAAACGCCTCGCGGATCCGCTTCGGCCCGAGCGTCACCGTGTGGTAGTAGCCGGCGCGCTCGGTGTCGTCTTGAACGAGCTTCCGGTACCCCGAGCGATCGCTTTCGAGCAGGTGGCCCATCCGAGCGAGCGGTCCCTCACGAGCGTGGACGGATCCAGACACGTCCCGATCGAGCCGGACGTACCGCGCCGCGTCGATCACGACGCTGTACTCGTCGTTGCGGCTCTCGAAGTACATCGGGTCGAGCGTCACCGCGCCCGCGGCTCGCTGGATGACCGACTCCACCTGGTCGAACTCGACGTTCGACGCGTTCACCCGGACGTTCACCGCGTCGCCGAGATCCCACATCGGCCGGGCGACCGATTTCCCCTCGGTGGATTCGAGCCCGTGCCACCGTGGCTGAATGAGGGCCTTCACCTTCCGCTCGCCGACCTCGTCGTCGACGACCGCGTTCAGCCGGAACTCCCGGAGCGTGTCGAAGTCGACGCGCGTCCCGTCCGGCGTCTCACCGCCGTCCGGCGGCGCGAGCCCGGACTCCTGATAGGAGAGCGTCACCCGCCACTTCTCGCCGTCGAGCGTGAAGCTCCCGCGCCGGCTCCCGGTCGCGTCGACGAGCCGCGCGGCTCCGAACCACGCCCCGAGCCCCGAGTACACGTAGTTCGCCATGTACTCGTGCGGGGCCGTCTCGACGGCCTTCATCGCGAGTACCCAGCGCGGTTGAGGTAGCAGCCGGCGCACTCCGTCCGGCCGTCGATTCGGACACGGACCGACGGGCGCTCGCACCCGCACGTCTCGCAGGCGCGCCTCATGCGAACACCACCACCAGGTTCACCGCGGCGACGGCGGCGCCGATCGTCGCGACTCCGAGCCCGACCCACTCCGGCGTCTTCAGGGCGTCAGCCGCGACCGGCCACGCACCGCAACACAAGCCGACGGCCGCGAGCATCGCGACCGCCGCGGGCAGCTCGCCCATCGCGAGCAGCTCGCGGACGATCGGGTTCGCTTCCGCCTCAACACCAATAGCTCGGGACGCAAGGACCGTCGTCGCTGCGTCGAGCACCCCGTGCGACGTGAAGATCGCCACAGTCTCCCCCGCTCGGGAGCGGTCAGGACTCACGCCGATCGCCCCCGTTCGGCGTCGCGCTGCCAGCGGAGCCGGGCGGCGTCACGGATGTGAGCCTGTGGACCCTCTGCCGGGTCGTACAGCTGACTCGCGCGGACAAACGGGCTCATCCCGACACCCCTCCGTTCCACGGCTCGCCCGCGTTGCGAGCGGGGCTCGTCTGCGGGTCCGGCGTGTCGACGTCTTTCCCGGCCGCGCTTCCTTCGCAGATCCGCACCCACGAGTCGCACTCGGGACAGCGGTGCGCGCGATCGTCGTCGTCGCCGTGAACCCGACCGAACCGCGGCGGGAGGTGCGACCCGCACTCCAAGCAGACTCCGGACGCGTCCGGCTCGACCCGGAGATCCATCATCCGGAGATCACCCCGACGTTGGTCGGGTCGATCGACCGACGAGAAGGGGCCGCGATCGGTGACGTATTGAACCCGATTTCGGGGGCGGGTTCGTGAGGAACAGCTTCGACCGATTCCACGGCGTA
>NZ_BAAADQ010000021.1:0-559 GCF_039522565.1 Halorubrum ejinorense
AGCGAACGTATCGCGTGGATAGACTTGTCGTTTGTGGAGCGAGATCGAACGCCGCGATGGGCGATTGAAGTAGGGATCCGCTGTCACTTGGCCGGTATGTCACTGCGAGAGGTAAGTAAGCATCTTGAACTGTTTGGGATCAAGCGGAGTCACGTCGCGATCCATAACTGGGTTCATAAGGCCGAACTACAGCCGATCTCGACCGTCTCCGAGGATCAACTCGCGGTTGACGAAAAGATGATCCGCCTCCACGGCCAGCAGTTCTGGCTGTACGGCGCGGTTGATCCGCAGACGAACGCGATCCTTCACGTGAGTCTCTATCCGACCGCAAATAAACAGACGACGCGATGGTTTCTCACCGAGCTCCACCGGCGCTATCAGCTCGATAGCGTGGAATTTCTCGTCGATGACGCAGACTATCTCGGATCAGTTCTCGCTGAAGACGGCTATCGATTTCAAGTCATTCAACATGGAAATCGGAATGTCATCGAACGTGTCTTTTGGGAAATAGAACGCCGAACATCATCGTTTGCGAATAGTTTCAGCAATGTCGCGTTAG